>NZ_RKQO01000004.1:0-1312600 GCF_003814955.1 Curtobacterium sp. PhB137
AAAAAATCTTTCCACCACCAGACCATGCGGCCGGTAGTCATATCCAGTATTAGACGTCGTTTCCAACGCTTATCCCAGAGTCAGGGGCAGGTTACTCACGTGTTACTCACCCGTTCGCCACTAATCCACCCAGCAAGCTGGGCATCATCGTTCGACTTGCATGTGTTAAGCACGCCGCCAGCGTTCGTCCTGAGCCAGGATCAAACTCTCCGTAAAAAAATACAGACCCAACACCCGAAGGCATCAGACCGAGTTGATTCTGACTGTTGACTGTCTACTGACAATCTTCAATCCAAAAGGAATTGCATCATGACCTGAACAACCGAAGCTGCCCAGGCACGAGGTCAATCAATAAATTGGCATTGACAATGTGCACGCTGTTGAGTTCTCAAGGACCAGACGCACTCGCTCTTCGGCTCAGGTTCGAGCTCCAGCCACGAGGCTTGTGTACTTGGCTTGCCACCGGTGTGTCGTCGGACCCGGAGGTCCTGTGGCTCATCCCCGAGGGGAGAGAACCGGTGGGCTTGTCATCCTAGGCGTCGAAGCGATCGGGCACAAGGCCAGATCTGATCTTCAGTGGAGGATGGTCCCGCTTGAGGGCCGACGTGCTCTGGGCTTTCGCTCCAGCCGCTCCGCCGCACCTTTGGGGTGACGAGTAGGAACTTTACGCAGGCCTGGGCGAGTGTGCCAAGCCAGGCCCGATCCCGGGCGTGTCGCGTTGTGCAACACGCGTCGCCCGGGTGCCGGGGCGATCAGGCCAGCGTCACGCCGGCGAGGGTCTTCTTGCCGCGGCGGAGCACGAGGACTCCCCCGGGCAGGGCGAGGTCCGACAGCGGTGCGGTGGCGTCCTCGGCTCGGACGTTGTTCACGTACACGCCGCCCTGGTCGATCGCCCGCCGCGCTTCGCCGAGGGACTTCACGAGCTCGGTCTCGACGAGTGCCCGGGCCACGTCGGCTCCGGCCTCGATGGTGACCGACCCCGGCAGCTCCGCGATCGCCGACCGCAGGGTGTCCGGATCCAGCGCACCGAGGTCCCCGTTGCCGAACAGCGCGGCCGCAGCGTCGATCGCGGCCTGGGTGGCGTCGAACCCGTGCACGAGCGAGGTGACCTCGAACGCGAGGGTCCGCTGCGCTTCGCGCCGGAACGGTTCGTCGGCGACCGCCTGCTCGAGTCGCTCGATCTCGGCACGGGACAGGAACGTGAACTCCCGCAACCGGGCGATCACGTCGGCATCCGCCGTGTTGAGCCAGAACTGGTACAGCGCGTACGGCGACGTCATCTCGGCGTCGAGCCAGATGGCGTTGCCCTCGCTCTTGCCGAACTTCGTGCCGTCCGAGTTCGTGATCAAGGGTGTCCCGAGCGCGTGCACCGTCGCACCCTCGGCACGACGGATGAGCTCCGTCCCCGAGGTCAGGTTGCCCCACTGGTCCGAGCCACCCGTCTGCAGCGTGCAGCCGTACTGCCGGAAGAGCTCGCGGTAGTCGAGGCCCTGCAGGATCTGGTAGCTGAACTCCGTGTAGCTGATCCCAGCGTCGGAGTTCAACCGCGCGGCGACGGCGTCCTTCTTGAGCATCGAGTTCACCCGGAAGTACTTGCCGACGTCGCGCAGGAAGTCGATGGCGGACATCGGCGACGTCCAGTCCAGGTTGTTCACCAGCCGGACGCCGTTGTCACCGTCCGGGCTCAGGAACCGTGACACCTGCCCCTGCAGACGCGCCACCCACTCGGCGACGGTCTCGCGGGTGTTCAGCGTGCGCTCCGCCGTCGGACGTGGGTCGCCGATGAGCCCCGTCGATCCCCCGACGAGCGCCAGCGGCTTGTGCCCGGCGAGCTGCAACCGACGCATGGTCAGGAGCTGCAGCAGGTTGCCGCAGTGCAGCGACGGTGCCGTGGGGTCGAAGCCGCAGTAGTACGTGATCGGATCACCGTCGAGGGCCTCTTGGAGTGCGGTCTCGTCGGTCGAGACCTGCACCAGACCGCGCCAGCGCAGTTCGTCCCACACCGAGGCGAAGGTGGGGTCGTTCTGCTGGCGCGTCAGGACGTCTTGAGCGGTATCACTGGACACCCCGCCATCGTAGCGGCGGCGCACCACCGACAGCGCGCCGTCGACCGGGAGGCCCGTGGTGCGTCTGGGCCCACGCCGCCGGTTCCGGCGCGACGCGCCAGCGGCGGGCCGGCCGTGCCGGTGGGGATCAGTCGAGGGCACCCTTGTGCCGTCGGTACGTCGAGACCGTCGGGTCGCCCGTCAACCAGAAGCGCCAGGGGTACTGCGCACCGCCGGCGATGCCGCCGACGCCGGTGCGCGGTCCGCGCGAGATGCGCGGGACCGGACCCGTCCCGCCGGGGCCGGGTGTGGTCTCGGTCAGGAGTTCCTCGATGACCCGGGCCGGCGGGGCGGAGGCGAGCCGCGCCTCCAGGCCGGGTGCCAACGTGAGCACGAACGGACCGGACCCGTCGAGCAGCGAGGTGCCGTCGTCCTGTCCGAGCACCGCGCCGAGGGCACCACCGAGGTTGCCGGGGCCACGCGCCATCGCGACGTCGGCGACCGACGGGCCACGTCGTCCGCGTGCGGTGTCGACGCCCTCGATCACCTGCGCACCGCGGAGCAGGGAACCGGAGGAGGTGCCGGCCGGTGCACTCACGACGTTGACGCAGGTGTGGATGCCGTACGAGCGGTACGCGTACAGGGTGCCCGGCGACCCGAACAGGTGGCGGTTGCGCTCGGTCGGACCGCGGTGGCCGTGCGAGCCGGGGTCGGTGGGGCCGAAGTAGGCCTCGACCTCGGTGATGCGCAGGGTCACGCCACGGCCCGCGATCGTCGCGCCGAGCAGCGCCGGTGCGATGCGCGGCGCCGGCTCGGCGAGCATCGCGAGCAGCCCCTCGGTCATCGCGTGAAGGGTGCGCCCTCGGCCAGGTCGTGGACGCGACGCGTGACGGACGCCAGCTGCTCGGCCACACGGTCCGGAGCGGTCCCGCCGACACCCGAGCGGGACGCGACACTGCCCTCGATCGTGAGCACGGCACGGACCTCGGGGGTCAGGTGCTCGGAGACCGACCGGTACTCGTCGTCGGTCGGGTCGTCGAGCTCGATGCCGCGCTGTTCGCAGTACCGGACCAGCGCACCGGACACCTCGTGCGCATCGCGGAACGGGACGCCCTGGCGGACCAGCCACTCGGCCACGTCGGTCGCGAGCGAGAAGCCCTGCGGCGCGAGCTCGGCCATCCGGTCCGTGTCGAACGTGAGCGTCGCGATCATGCCGGTGAAGGCCGGCAGCAGGACCTCGAGCGTGGCGACCGAGTCGAAGACGGGCTCCTTGTCCTCCTGCAGGTCGCGGTTGTAGGCGAGCGGCAGTCCCTTCAAGGTCGCGAGCAGGCCCGTCAGGTTGCCGATCAGACGACCGGACTTGCCGCGCGCGAGCTCGGCGATGTCGGGGTTCTTCTTCTGCGGCATGATGCTCGAGCCGGTCGAGAACGCGTCGTGGAGCCGGACGAAGCCGAACTCCTTCGTGTTCCAGAGGATGACCTCTTCCGACAGACGCGAGACGTCGATGCCGATCTGCGCGAGGACGAACGCGAACTCGGCGACGACGTCGCGGGCGGCCGTGGCGTCGATCGAGTTGTCGGCCGGGCGGTCGAACCCGAGCTCCGCGGCGATCGCGGCGGGGTCGAGGCCGAGCGAACTGCCTGCGAGGGCACCGGCGCCGTACGGGCTCACGCTCGCGCGGCCCGCCCAGTCGCGGAGGCGCTCGAGGTCGCGGACCAACGGCCACGCGTGCGCCAGCAGGTGGTGCGCGAGGAGGACGGGCTGCGCGTGCTGCAGGTGCGTGCGACCCGACATGATCGCCGACGGGTGCTCGTTGGCCTGCTGGGTGATCGCGTCGACCAGGTCGATCACGAGTCGGCCGATGCGCCGCCCGTGGTCGAGCATGTGCATGCGGCCGAGCGTCGCGATCTGGTCGTTGCGGCTGCGGCCGGCGCGGAGCTTGCCGCCGAGTTCCGGACCGAGGTCGGCGATGAGGAGACGCTCGAGGGCACCGTGGACGTCCTCGTCGGACTCGTCGGGCTGCAGCGTGCCGTCGGCGTGCGCGGCCTCGAGCCGGTCGAGTCCGGCGAGCATGCGCTCGAGCTCGTCCGCCGTCAGGTACCCGGCCGTGTGCAGGGCCCGGGCGTGCGCGCGGGAGCCGGCGATGTCGTACGGGGCGAGCTGCCAGTCGAAGTGCGTCGACTTCGAGAGCGCTGCCAGGGCCGCACTCGGGCCGTCGGCGAAGCGGGCGCCCCAGAGGGCTCCGGTGTTGGTGGCGTCGGTCTTCTCGTCGGTCATGTCGTCCTGCGTCGTTGTCGTCGGGCCGGGTGGCGGCGGTGTGTCGTCCGCCGGGTGGCGTGCTGTCAGTTCGCCGCGTCGCGGCGGGCGGAGATCTTGCTGGGGAGCGACCAGAGTTCGATGAAGCCCTTCGAGAGGGACTGGTCGAACGTGTCGCCGGTGTCGTACGTGGCGAGGTCGAAGTCGTAGAGGCTCTGCTCCGAGCGACGGCCGGTCACCGTCGCGCGACCGCCGTGCAGCTGGAGGCGGACGTCGCCGGAGACGTGCTGCTGGGTGTGGTCGACGAAGGCGTCGAGGCTGCGCTTCAGCCCGCCGAACCACAGGCCGTCGTAGACCAGGTCGGCCCACTCCGACTCGACACCACGCTTGTAGCGGTTGACGTCCCGCTCGAGGGTGAGGCGCTCGAGCTCCTCGTGCGCCGTGATGAGCGCGATCGCCGCCGGGGCCTCGTACACCTCACGCGACTTGATGCCGACGAGGCGGTCCTCGACGACGTCGATCCGACCGACGCCGTGCTTGCCCGCCACGGCGTTCAGCTCCTGCACGATCCGCAGCACACTGAAGCGCTGCCCGTCGAGCGCCACCGGGACGCCGCGCTCGAACGTGATGATCACCTCGTCCGGGTCCCGCGGCACGGCGGGGTCCTGCGTGTAGGCGTAGAGGTCCTCGGTCGGGGCGTTCCACGGGTCCTCGAGGAAACCCGTCTCGACCGCACGGCCCCACACGTTCTGGTCGATCGAGTACGGCGACCGCTGCGATTGCTGGATCGGCAGGGCGTGCTGCTCGGCGTACGCGATCGCCTTGTCCCGGGTCAGGGCGAGGTCACGCACCGGTGCCACGCTCCGCAGGTCCGGGGCGATCGCCGCGACGGCGGCCTCGAACCGGACCTGGTCGTTGCCCTTGCCGGTGCAGCCGTGCGCGACGCTGTCGGCGCCGAGCTGCTTCGCCGTCAGCGCGAGGTGCTTCGCGATGAGCGGGCGGCTCAGCGCCGACACCAGCGGGTAGCGCTTCTGGTACAGCGCGTTGGCCTTGAGGGCCGGCACGATGTACTCGTCGGCGTACTCGTCCTTGGCGTCGACCACGATCGACTCCACGGCCCCGCAGTCGAGCGCGCGCTGTCGGATCGCGTCGAGGTCCTCGCCGCCCTGGCCGACGTCGACCGCCAGCGCCACCACCTCTTTGCCGGTGGCGTCACGCAGCCAGCCGATCCCGACGGAGGTGTCGAGGCCGCCGGAGTAGGCGAGGACGACGCGGTCAGCCATGCGGTGCGCCTACGCGGTCGCCACGGCGTTCGCCGTTGCCGTCGTCGCGCCGTTCGCGGCGAGGAGCCAGGCCAGCAGCGCCTTCTGGGCGTGCAGACGGTTCTCCGCCTCGTCCCAGATGATGCTGCGCGGCCCGTCGATGACGTCGGCGGTCACCTCGTAGCCACGGTCGGCGGGCAGGCAGTGCATGAACACCGCATCGTCGGCAGCGTGCGCCATCAGGGCGTCGTCCACGCGGTACCCGGAGAAGGTGTCGAGGCGCGACTGCTTCTCGGACTCCTTGCCCATCGAGACCCAGGTGTCGGTGACCACGACGTCGGCACCGGCGACCGCTGCCACCGGGTCGGTCACGACCAGGACGGAGCCGCCGGTCTCGGCCGAACGGTGCTCGGCGTCGGTGACGACCTGCGGGGACGGCGAGAACTCGGCGGGAGCCGCGACGCGGACGTGCATGCCCGCGGTCGCGCCGGCGAGCAGGTACGACTGCGCCATGTTGCTCGCGCCGTCGCCGATGAACGCCACGGTCTGGCCCGCCAGCGTGCCGCGGTGCTCGCGGATGGTGAGCAGGTCGGCGAGCAGCTGGCAGGGGTGGAAGTCGTCGGACAGTGCGTTGACGACGGGGACGGTCGTGCCGGCGGCCATCTCCTCGAGACCGGCCTGACCGTAGGTGCGCCAGACGATCGCCGACACCATGCGCTCGAGCACGCGGGCGGTGTCCGACGGGGTCTCCTTGCCGCCGAGCTGGCTGTTCGCCGTCGAGATGATGAGCGGGCTGCCGCCCAGGTCGGAGATGCCGACGTGGAACGACACCCGGGTGCGGGTCGACGACTTGTCGAAGATGACCGCGACGCTCTGCGGGCCGGCGAGGGGCTTCGCACCCCAACGGTCGGCCTTCATCTGGTCGGCGATGTCGAGGATCGCGGACTGCTCGGCCTGGCTGAGGTCGTCGTCCCGGAGGAAGTGGCGGGTCATGCGGAGGTCTCCTGGGCGGCAGCGACGGCCGCGAGGCTCTGGGCGAGGATCGACACGAACTCGTCGATCTCGGCGTCGGACACGATGAGCGGCGGCGCGAGGCGCAGGCTCGACTCGTTCGGGGCGTTGATGATGAGGCCACGCTCGAGGGCGGCGGAGTTCACCGCGGCCGCGATCGGGCCGGTGAGCCCGACGCCGATGAGCAGACCGGTGCCGCGGACCTCTTCGACGAGCGGTGAGCCGATGCCGGCGATGCCGGTCCGGATCCGCTCGCCCTTGACCACGGCGGCAGCGACGAGGTCCGCGCGTTCGATCTCCTCGAGCACCGCGTTCGCCACGCGGGTGCCGAGCGGGTTGCCGCCGAAGGTCGAACCGTGCTGACCGGCCGAGAACAGGTCGGACGCCCACCCGAAGGTCACGAGCGCACCGATCGGGAAGCCGCCGGCGATGCCCTTGGCCACCGTGACGGCGTCGGGGGTGAAGCCGTGGCCCTGGTAGGTGAACCAGTTGCCCGTCCGGCCGACACCGGTCTGGATCTCGTCGAGGATCAGCAGCGCACCGTGCTCCTCGGTCAGCCGGCGCGCGGCGAGCAGGAAGCCCTCGGGCAGGTCGACGACGCCGGCCTCGCCCTTGATCGGCTCGATGACGATCGCCGCGACCGTGTCGTCGATGGACGCCTCGAGCGCAGCGACGGTGGAGTCGATGTGCTCGACGCCCGGGATCATCGGCAGGAAGTCCTGCTGCAGCGCGGGCTTGCCGGTGAGCGCGAGCGCCCCCATCGTCCGGCCGTGGAAGCCCTGCTTCAGCGCGAGGATGCGGGTCTTCTGCCCGTCGGCGCCCTTGTTCAGGCGCGCGAGCTTGAACGCCGCCTCGTTCGCCTCGGCCCCGGAGTTGCCGAAGTACACCCGCCCGGCGTCGCCCGCACCGGTGATGCGCTTGAGACGCTCCGCCAGCTCGAGCTGGGGCGGCGTCGCGAAGTAGTTCGACACGTGCACGAGCTTCGCGGCCTGGTCGGCGATCGCCTCGACCAGCACGGGGTGCGCGTGGCCGAGCGAGTTCACGGCGATGCCCGCCAGGAAGTCGAGGTACTCGTTGCCCTCGACGTCCCAGACACGGCAGCCCTGTCCGCGCTCGAGCATGATCTTCGGCGGGGTCAGGGATCGCATGAGCGACGCCCCGAACCGGTCGTTCCAGGTCTCGGTCTGCGTCTCGCTGCTCACGGCTGCTGCCCCTTCTCGGTCGTGCTGGCCACGTGTTGGCCGGTGCTGGTGCTCGTCGACGGTGCTGCCACTCGTCGGCCGATCTCGGCGTGGGTCATCTGGTTCTCGGTGCGTCGGCTCGGGTCCGGGATCACCTCGGTGCCCGCACCGCGCAGGGTGAAGACCTCGAGCAGGATCGAGTGTGGGATCCGGCCGTCGATGATCGTCGCCCCGCCGACCCCGCCGACCACGGCGTCGAGGCACGCGGTCATCTTCGGGATCATGCCCGACTCGAGCGACGGCAGGAGCGCGCGGAGTTCCTCGACCGCGATGAGGTCGACGAGCGAGTCACGGTCCGGCCAGTTGCGGTACAGGCCGGGGACGTCGGTGAGCATGATGAGCTTCGACGCACGCAACGCGATCGCCAGGGCACCCGCGGCCGCATCGGCGTTCACGTTGAGCGCCTGGTCCGGGTGGGCGTCGTCGATCGCGATGCTCGAGACCACCGGGATGCGGCCAGCCTCGATCGCGGCGAGCACCCCTGACGGGTCGACGTGGGTGATGTCACCGACGTGCCCGAGGTCGTACTCCTGCCCGTCGACGACCACACCCTTCTGCTCGCCGGTGAACAAGGACCCGCCGTCGCCGAACACGCCGACGGCCAGGCCCTCGCCGTGCTCGTTCATCAGGTCGACGATCTCGCGGTTGACCTCGCCAGCCAGGACGTCGCGGACGACCGAGATCGCCTCGGTCGTGGTGACGCGGTAGCCGCCACGGAACTCGGACTCGATGCCCTGTTCCTTGAGCGCGGCCGAGATCTGCGGACCCCCGCCGTGCACGACGACGGGGTGCAGTCCCGCGTAGCGGAGGTAGACCATGTCCTCGGCGAACGCACGCTTGAGGTCCTCGTTCACCATCGCGTTGCCGCCGAACTTGACGACGACGACCTTGCCGGAGAACCGCTTGAGCCACGGCAGGGACTCGATCAGGGTCGCGGCCTTGACGGCGGCGAACTCGTGCTCTTCTTCCTTCGTGAGGGGCGTCCCGGCCCCTTCGGTGTCGTTCGCCATCAGCTGGAGTACGCGCTGTTCTCGTGCACGTAGTCGTGCGTGAGGTCGTTGGTCAGGATCGTCGCCGAGTGCGTCCCGACGCCGAGGTCGATGCGCACGTGGGTGTCCCGCGGCGTCAGGTCGACGGTGTCGCTCGGCTGGTCCGGGGCGCCGGCGTGGCAGACCCGGACACCGTTCATGCTGACGTCGACCGCGTACGGGTCGAAGTCGGCGTCCGTGGTGCCGATGGCCGCGAGGACCCGGCCCCAGTTCGGGTCGTTGCCGAAGACGGCCGCCTTGAACAGGTTGTTGCGCGCGACACTCCGGCCGACGGTGACGGCGTCGTCCTCGGTCGCGGCGTGCACGACCTCGATCGCGATGTCGTGGCTGGCGCCCTCGGCGTCCTGCTGCAGCTGGCGGGCCAGGTCGGCGCAGACCGCGGTCAGGGCTTCCTGGAAGTCGCCGACCTCGGGCGTCACCCCGCTCGCACCCGACGACAGCAGCACGACGGTGTCGTTCGTCGACATGCAGCCGTCCGAGTCGACGCGGTCGAAGGTGATGCGGGTGGCCGCGCGGAGCGCCTGGTCGAGCTGGTCCGGGGTCTGCACGGCGTCGGTCGTGATCACGACGAGCATCGTCGCGAGTCCGGGTGCGAGCATGCCCGCACCCTTCGCCATGCCACCGACGGTCCAGCCGTCCTCGGTCACCACGGACTGCTTCGCCCTGGTGTCGGTCGTCATGATGGCCGTGGCCGCGTCCGGGCCGCCATCACCGGTGAGCGCAGCGCCCGCGAGGTCGACGCCCCGGAGCACGTTGTCGCGGAACGTCTGGTCGCCCACCCCGATGAGGCCGGTGGAGCAGACGACGACGTCACCGGCGCCGATGCCGAGGGCGTCACCGACGGCTTCGGCGGTCAGGTGCGTGGTCTGGAACCCGAAGGGGCCCGTGAAGCAGTTGGCGCCGCCGGAGTTCAGGACGACGGCCCGCGCGACGCCGTCACCGACGACCTGGCGGGACCAGATCACCGGGTGCGCCTGCGCGCGGTTGCTGGTGAAGACCGCGGCCACGGCCGCGTCGGGGCCGTCGTTGACGACGAGTGCCACGTCCGGCTTGCCGCTGGTCTTCAGGCCGGCGGTCACGCCGGCAGCGCGGAAACCCGCTGCCGCGGTGACGCCCTGGAGGCCCGGTTCGCCCTGGGTGGGCTCGCTCACGTCGGTGAGATCGGTCACGGTGCGACTCCGTCCACGCTGAGGCCCAGGGTCTCCGGCAGACCCAGGGCGATGTTGGTCGACTGGACGGCGGCACCCGCCGTGCCCTTCGCGAGGTTGTCGAGTGCCGTCACGGCGACGACGCGGCCCGCGGCCTCGTCGACCGCGATGCCGACGAGTGCGGTGTTCGCGCCGATGGTGTCCGCGACCCGTGGGAACTCGCCCTCGGGCAACAGGTGCACGAACGGCTCGTCGGCGTAGGCCTGCTCCCAGGCGAGCCGCACGTCGCGGGCGCTGACACCCGGGGTGAGCTTGGCCGTCGTCGTCGCGAGGATGCCCCGCGACATCGGGACGAGCACGGGCGTGAACGAGATCGTCACGCCCGCGGCACCCGCCACGATCAGGTTCTGCTGGATCTCCGGGACGTGCCGGTGCGTGCCGCCCACCGCGTAGGCGCTGGCGGAACCCATGATCTCGGACGCCAGGTAGGTGTTGGCGAGCTTCTTGCCGGCACCGCTCGGGCCGACGCTCAGCACGGCGACGATGTCGTCCGACTCGACGAGCCCGGCCTGGATGCCCGGCTGGATGCCGAGCGTCACCGCGGTGACGTTGCACCCGGGGACCGCGATCCGCTTGGTGCCGACCAGGGCCGAACGCTGCTTGCCCTGCGACGCGATGTCCTCGACCTCGCGCCACTCGTCGGCC
This sequence comes from Curtobacterium sp. PhB137, assembly GCF_003814955.1. Taxonomy (NCBI): domain Bacteria; kingdom Bacillati; phylum Actinomycetota; class Actinomycetes; order Micrococcales; family Microbacteriaceae; genus Curtobacterium; species Curtobacterium sp. PhB137. The sequence goes on from NZ_RKQO01000004.1 coordinate 10,718, forward strand.
GAACCCGGGGTCGGGGCGGCGAGCAGGAGCTCCGGCAGACCGTAGGTCCAGGCGCCGTGGTAGTCGCCGCCGTAGAACTGCTCCCAGGCCGCGGGGTCCGTCAGCCGGTGGTCCGCGCCGCAGTCGACCACGAGGGCGTCGTCGCCGAGCTCCTCGGTGATCGCCCCCGACTGACCGTGTGGCAGCGCCAGGAACACGACGTCGTGCCCGCGGAGCGTCTCGGCCGTCGTCTTCTCGAGGGTCAGGTGCGACAGCGACCGGAGGTGCGGCTGCGTCGCGATCAGCGGCTGTCCGGCGTTCGAGAACGCCGTCACCGTCCTGACGTCGAACTCGGGATGGGCGGAGAGCACGCGCAGGAGCTCACCACCCGCGTAGCCGGAGGCTCCCGCCACGGCGACGGATACGGACATGGGATTCCACCTTTGGTCGGACTGGTCGTCGAGAGAGTCGGAGGCGGCGACCCCGGGCGGTGCTGATCCCGTCGTGGGTCAGTCGCGCAGGGTCGCCCCGAATCGCTCGCCGGCACGTCGGACTGCGCCGTCACGGGCCTCGGTGGCCTCGGCAGCGATCAGCGTGCGGTCCGTGGCACGGAAGCGCAGGGCGAACGTCAGGGACTTCTGTCCCACGTCCACGCCGGAGCCCCGGTAGTCATCCACGAGCCGAGCATACTCCAACAGGTCTCCGGCACCAGAGCGGACCGCATCCAACACGTCACCGGCCGGCACCCCGGCGTCGACGACCAGGGACAGGTCCTGCGTCGCTGCCGGGTACGACACGATCGGCGCGACCGCGACGAGGTCGGGGGCCGCGGCCACCATGGCGTCGAGGTCGAGCTCGACCACGGCCACCACGCGGGGCAGCACCGCAGCGGCGGACAGTTCCGGCAGGAGTTCGCCGGCGACGCCCACGACGGTGTCGCCAACGAGCAGCGACGCCGCGCGGCCCGGGTGCAGGGACGGGTGGGTGGTCTGCGTGACGCGCAGTTCCACGCCGACGGCCCACGCCACCTGGCGGGCTGCGTCGATCGCGTCGGCGATGCCGTACGGCTCCGCCGCGACGCCCGCCTGCTTGCCGACGCGGTTGCCGGTGAGCAGGGCGGACACGTGGAACGGCTGTGCGGGCAGGGACGCGTCGAGCGCCTCGAGCGTCGCGCGGTCGGGCAGCGCGGCACCGGCCGGGACCTCGTCGGTGCCGAGCGTCACGCCCGTCACCGGCAGGAACACCCGCGAGGTCTCGTAGAGCGCGACGTCGAGCAGGCCGCGCGAGACGTTCCGGCGAGCGGCGTCGACGAGGGCGGGCACACCACTGCGGCGGAGCAGGTTCTGCTCGCTGTCGAGGGCGTTGGCGAGGACGACGCTCGGGCCGCCCTGCGGGTCGATCCCCGGGTAGGCGTCCTGCGTCGCGGCGGAGACGAACGGCGCCGTCACCGCTTCGACCAGACCCGCGGCGGCGAGGGCCGCGGAGACCCGGCGGCGCGCCTGCTGGTGCGGGGTGAGCCCGCGTCCGGGCGGGGCCACGGGCAGCACGCTCGGGATGCGGTCGTACCCGACGATCCGCGCGACCTCCTCGACCAACGTGGTGTCGTCGGTCAGGTCCGGACGCCAGGTCGGCGGGGTGACGGCGAGCTGCGCACCGTCGACCTGCACCGTCGCGCCGATCGCACGGAGGGTGTCCACGACCTCGGCGGCGAGGTAGTCCACGCCGATGAGCTCGGCCGGACGCGAGGTCCGCATGGCGACCGTCGCACGGGGCTCGGTGTCGACGAGCGTGGAACCGAGAGCATCGGCCGTGCCGCCGGCCAGCTCGACGAGGAGGTCGACGGCGCGGTTCGCAGCAGCCTCGGCCACGAGCGGGTCGACGCCGCGCTCGAACCGACGGGAGGCCTCGCTCGGCAGCTTGTGGCGGCGAGCGGTCCGCGCGATCGAGACCTGGTCGAAGCCAGCTGCCTCGATCAGGACGTCGGTCGTGCTCGCCGAGATCTCGGTCCGGGCACCGCCCATCACGCCGGCGAGCCCGACGGGGCCGTCGTGGTCGGTGATGACGAGGTCCTCGGGGTCGAGCTTCCGCACGGCGCCGTCGAGGGTCTCGAGCGTCTCGCCGACAGCCGCACGACGAACACCCAGGCCGCCGCGGACGGTCGACAGGTCGTAGCCGTGCAGCGGCTGGCCGAGCTCGAACATGACGTAGTTCGTGATGTCGACCGGCAGCGAGATCGAACGGACGCCTGCCAGCGCGAGACGCGACACCATCCAAGCCGGTGTCTTCGCGGTGGGGTCGATGCCACGGACGACGCGGGTGACGAAGGTGCTCGCGCCGACGCGACCGCGGATCGGGGCCTGGTCGTCGATCGTGACCGAGAAGCCCTCGGCCGTGCGGGGCGCGACCCGGTCGACGGGGTCGTGGAAGCTCGCGCCGGTGGCGTGGGCGTACTCACGCGCGACACCGCGCATGCTCAGCACGTACCCGCGGTCCGGCGTGACGTTGATCTCGACCGCCGCGTCGTCGAGGCCGAGGAGCGCGATGGCGTCCTGGCCGACGTCGGGCTCCATGTCGAGGTCTGCGAAGCGGAGGATGCCCTCGTGCTCGTCACCGAGACCGAGCTCGCGTGCCGAGGCGATCATGCCGTCGGAGACGTGGCCGTAGGTCTTGCGGGCCGCGATCGGGAACGGTCCGGGCAGCACGGCGCCTGGCAGCGTCACGACGACGAGGTCGCCCACGTCGAAGTTGTGCGCACCGCAGACGATGCCGCGGGGCTCGGGCTCGCCGACGTCCACCTGGCACCAGTTGATCGTCTTGCCGTTCTTCTGCGGTTCCGGGACGCGCTCGAGCACCCGGCCGACGACGACGGGGCCGGTCAGGTCGAAGGTGTGGACGTCCTCTTCCTCGAAGCCGACCGACACGAGCGCCGCGTGGACGTGCTCGAGGGTGACGTCCTCGGGGAGGTCGACGGACTCGCCGAGCCAGCGGAGTGGGACGCGCATCAGACCACCGTTCCGAACTGCTGCGAGAAGCGGATGTCGCCCTCGAGGAAGTCACGCATGTCGTTCAGGCCGTTGCGGAACTGCAGCGTCCGCTCGATGCCCATGCCGAAGGCGAAGCCCTGGTACTCGTCCGGGTCGATGCCGGCGGCACGTAGGACGTTCGGGTTGACCATGCCGCAGCCACCCCACTCGACCCACCGGGCGCCGCCCTTGGCGTTCGGCTGCCAGACGTCCATCTCGGCGCTGGGCTCGGTGAACGGGAAGTAGTTCGGGCGCAGGCGGATCTGCGCTTCCGCGCCGAAGACCTGGCGGGCGAAGTGCTCGAGCGTGCCACGCAGGTGTGCCATCGTCAGGCCCTTGTCGATCGCGATGCCCTCGACCTGGGTGAAGACCGGCAGGTGCGTGGCGTCGAGCTCGTCGGCGCGGTACACGCGGCCCGGAGCGATGACGTAGAGCGGGAGGTCGCGGGACAGCAGGGACCGCACCTGCACGGGCGACGTGTGGGTGCGCATGACCAGGTGCCGGTCGACCGGCTCGACGAAGATCGTGTCCGCCATGGCCCGGGCCGGGTGGTCCTGGTCGAAGTTCAGGGCGTCGAAGTTGAACCACTCGTGCTCGAGCTCGGGGCCCTCTGCCACTTCCCACCCCATGCCGACGAAGATGTCCGCGACGGCTTCGTTGAGCAGCGAGAGCGGGTGGCGCGAGCCGGTCGGGCGGTGGGTCGGCAACGCGGTGACGTCGACACGCTCGGCTTCGAGCCGCGCGCGCTCTTCGGCCACGGCGAGGACCGACTCCTGCTCCGCGATCGCCGCGTTCAGCCGCCCGCGGGCCTGACCGACGAGCTTGCCGGCCGCGGCCTTCTGCTCCGGCGGGACGCTGCGCATCGACGCGTTCATCCGAGCCAGCGGCGACTGCTCACCGGTGTGCTCGGCCCTGGCCTGCTTCAGTTCGGCGACCGTCGTCGTGGCGCGGACGGCGGCGAGTGCTGCGTCCACGGCGTCGGCGACGGCCGATTCGCTGATCTCGAGAGGTTCTGACACGAGACCCAAGCCTACCGGCCGACGGGATACCACCCGCCTGCACCGGTCGGACTGTGGATGGCCGATGCCGACGACCGACCTGTGGAGGGAGGTCAGCTCCGGAGTGCGAACGCCGACTCGTACAGGCAGACCGAGGCCGCCGTCGCCAGGTTCATCGACTCCGCCTGGCCGTAGATCGGCACCTTCACCGCACGGTCGACGAGCGCGAGGTCCTCGGTGGTGAGCCCGCGGGCCTCGTTGCCGAACACCCACGCGGTCGGACCGTCGAGCATGCCCTCGGCCCGGACCACCGGCAGGTCGTCACCCGAGACGTCGGCCGCGAGCACGGTGTACCCGAGTGCCTTCGCCCGCGCGATAGTGTCGGCCAGGGTCACGCCGACCGACACCGGCACGTGGAACAGCGAGCCCGTGGTCGACCGGACGACCTTCGGGTTGTACGGGTCCACCGACCGCCCGGTGAGGACCACCGCGTCGGCGCCGGCGGAGTCGGCGGCGCGGATGATCGTGCCGGCGTTCCCCGGGTCCCGTACCTCTTCGAGGATGGCGACCAGCCCCGGCAACGCGGCCGGCTCGTCGGTGTCCCCACGGGCCTCCAGGTCGACGGCAGCGGCAGCGTCACCGACGCGACGGTCCGGGAAGACGTCCTTGACCGACGTCGGGAACTGCTGGCAGACGGCGACGACGCCCTGCGGCGTCACGGTGTCGGCCATCGCGTCGAGGACCTGCTCCGTCACGAACCAGGTGTCGACCGGCGCGTCGTCGAGGCCGTAGCGGGCTGCGGCAGTCGGCGTCACGTAGAGCTCGCGCAGGAGCTCCGGGGCGTACTCGAGTGCTTCACGCACCGCCTGCGGCCCCTCCAGCAGGAAGAGGCCCGTTTCGGCACGGACGTCCTTCTTCGACAGGGCCGCGACGGCCTTCACGCGTCCGGCACGGGGGTTCTCGAGGAGTTCGCTCACGACCCAAGTCTAGGAACGACGAAACCCCCGCCGTGCGGCGGGGGTTTCGCGAGCAGAAGAACTGACTACGCAGCCTTCGGGGCCGAGGTGTCGGCCGGGAGGGCCTTCTTCGCGGTCTCGACGAGCGCGGTGAAGGTCTCGGGGTTGTTCACCGCGAGGTCGGCGAGGATGCGACGGTCGACCTCGACACCGGCCAGACCCAGACCCTGGATCAGACGGTTGTAGGTCAGGCCGTTCGCACGGGACGCAGCGTTGATGCGCTGGATCCACAGGCGACGGAACTCGCCCTTCTTCGCGTGACGGTCGCGGTACGCGTAGACCAGGGAGTGGGTGACCTGCTCCTTGGCCTTGCGGTACAGACGCGAACGCTGGCCGCGGTAACCCTCGGCGCGCTCGAGGATGACGCGGCGCTTCTTGGCGGCGTTGACCGCTCTCTTTACTCGTGCCATTGCACTATTCCTTTACGATCCGGGGGCTCAGTGGCCGAGGAGCTTCTTGACGTTCTTCGCGTCTGCCTTGGAGAGGACCTGGTCCTCGTTCAGGCGGGCCTTGCGCTTGGAGCTCTTGACCTCGAGGTTGTGACGCATACCGGCCTGCTGCTTCATGACCTTGCCGGTACCGGTGATCTTGAAGCGCTTCTTCGACCCGGAGTGGGTCTTCTGCTTGGGCATGGTGGTGCCTTTCCGTGGGATGGATGGGAGCCGCGTCGTTGCGGGGTCGGTCTGGGTGACCTACTCGGCGGGAGCGTCGCTCTTGGCCGGTGCCGTGTCCTGCGCGGGAGCCTCGGCCGGGGCCTCGGTCTCCGTCTCGGCGTCCGAGTGGTCCTTCGCAGCGTGCTCGGTGGCACGACGCTCGGCCTTCTGTGCAGCGCGCTTCGCGTTCTGCTCGCCCTTGACGTCGGACTTGTTCTTCAGGGGGGCGATGATCATCGTCATGTTGCGGCCGTCCTGGGTGGGACGGGACTCGACGACGCCGAACTCGGCGATCTCCTCCGCGAACTTGTGGAGGAGACGGACACCCTGCTCCGGACGCGACTGCTCGCGGCCACGGAAGAGGATCATCGCCTTCACCTTGTCGCCACCGAGGAGGAACCCCTCGGCGCGCTTGCGCTTCGTCTCGTAGTCGTGCACGTCGATCTTCAGGCGGAAACGGACCTCTTTCAGGTCCGTGTTCACCTGGTTGCGACGGGCTTCCTTGGCCTTCTGAGCGGCTTCGTACTTGAACTTGCCGTAGTCCATGATCTTGGCCACGGGCGGCTTCGAGTTCGGCGCGACCTCGACCAGATCCAGTTCGGCTTCCTGCGCGAGGCGCAGTGCCATGGCGATCGGGACAACGCCGACCTGCTCACCCTGCGGGCCGACGAGTCGGACTTCGGGAACGCGGATTCGGTCGTTGGTACGGGGATCGGTGATGCGGAGCTCCTTCAATCAGGTGGTGGTCGTCCGGGACGTTTGCCCTGGACGACAGCACGAGAGAGGAGATCTGACGCACGGATCGGAACCCGTTCGGCAGCCGCCCTGCGTCGGATCCGTGGACCCGACCGACGTGTGCACCCAGTTGCTGTGCACTCGTGGAGCGGTGGTGACCCGGTAGCCTGGTGGAACGCGGCCGCGGGTGGGAGAGACTCCTCTTTCGTGACACCGTCCGAGCGCTTCAGGAGAACCTGATGGCACACGGACAGCATCTGCCGCGAGCGAGTCTAGCAGAGGAGCACCGTGACCGACACCCCGATCGACGACGACGGCAGCGGCATCGACGCCGCCAGGGACATCTCGGAGGTGCCGGCCGTCGAACTCATCAACACCGTGGCCGTGCACCTGCTCAGTGCCGCCGCCGTGAAGGTCGGCCTGGCCGACGACCCCCAGGAGCAGACCGACCTGGACGAGGCGCGCAAGCTCATCACCGCACTGGCCGGACTGGTCACCGCCGCGGCGACCGAGATCGGCGACCACCACGCCCGTCCGCTGCGCGACGGGCTGCGCTCGGTGCAGCTCGCGTTCCGCGAGGCGTCGGCGATCCCGGACGCACCGGGCGCCGGACCGGGCGAGAAGTACACCGGCCCCGTCAACTGACGGCTGGCGGCTGACGCACGACGGGCACTGTCCGTCACGGCGTTCGACGGGAGGCCCGTGGCGGGATCGCCACGGGCCTCCCGTCCGCCTTCGGGTGCGCGGTCAGGACCCGCTGCGGCCGACCAGGCGCGTGACGGCCGTGAGCGGGATGCCGACCCAGCCGGGTCGGTTCCGGGTCTCGTAGACGACCTCGTAGACGGCCTTGTCGAGCTCGAACGCATCCAGGAGCTCCCGGTGTGCGCCGAGGTCGGTGCCGGTCCCCCGCTGGTACCCGTCGAGGAACCGCACGCGTGCCTCGTCCGCCCAGCCCGCTGCGTCGACCGGTTCCGCGTCGTGCGCCAGGGCTCCGGCGACGTAGTCGAACGACCGGAGCATGCCGGCCACGTCACGGAGCGTGACGTCCGGCAACGAGCGTTCGGCCAGGGGACGGAGCGGCTCCCCCTCGAAGTCGAGGAAGACCCACCCGCGCGGCTCGGGGGCAGCGAGCACCTGCCCGAGGTGCAGGTCGCCGTGGATGCGCTGCAGGTCCGGCCAGGGCGTCGCCGTCGCCGCCGCGTACACCGCTCGGATCGCGTCTGCGTGCTCGGCGACCGCCGGGGCCTCGCGCGCGGCGGTGTCGAGCCGCTCGTGCATCGTCGCGACGGCGGTCCGTCGTCGCGCCTCGTCGGCGGGCTCGGACGGTAGTGCCTCGGCGAGGGTGCGGTGGACGTCGGCGAGCGCCGCCCCGAGCTGCTCGGCCCGATCGCCGAAGGGCGTGCCGGCGTGCGCTTCCTCGAGGGCCACGCGCCAGGCGTCCTCGAGGCCCGGCAGGAACTCCTGCGCGAACGCGAGGTGACCGGTCGCCGTGCCGCTACCCTGCCCGACGTCGGGCCAGCTACCCCGCAGTGCGCCGTAGACCTGGGGGACGCGTGCGCTGCCAGCTGCGGACAACGCGAGCTGCGTCGTGACGTCGGGGTTGTCGCCGTGGTGCAGGACGCGGAACGCCTTGATGATGACGCGGGCACCGGACTCGGTGTCGCAGATGACCGAGGTGTTGGACTGCTCGCCGGTCAGGACGCGGGCAGCCGTGACGGTGCCGATGGGGCGGAGGCTCTGCGGGTCCGCGTCGATGCGTGCGGCGAGCGCCGTGATCCACGCGTGGTCGGTGGTGGCGTCGGCGATCGTGCCGTCGGGGCCGCTGGTCACGGGTGACTGGTAGAGGACCGGAGCCGCTGGTGGTGCGGGGGCTTCGTCGAGGACGAGCCGGGTGCCGTCGGCGGTGGAGAGGGTGCGGAGGCGCGGCACGGACCCCTTCGAGGCGTACCACCGGCGGTCGGCGATCCAGGACTCGAGGTCGTGGTCGCTCGGGGCGGTGGCGTTCGGGGGTGCGGTGTCGCGGGTGTCGGGTGCGGTGTCGCTGGGGTGGCGGGCTCCGTCGCTCATGCAGCGGACCGTACGCGCCGAGTGCTGGCGAGGTGCCGAGTCCGTTCCTCATCCCTGCACAGGGAGCGGTTCTGGGCCGTCCGTCCACAGAACGCGCCTGCGCTCGGACCGCACGGGTGCTGGCGGACGACACTTGCGGACATGCCGAGCCAGCACCCCGCCCCCGACACCGCCCGCACCGATCCCCGCCGGAGCTGGCGGATCCCCGACGACCGCCGGTTGCCGGCACTCGAGCCTCTCGCATCCGCCGTCGAACGGCACGAGCCCGTGTCGCTCCGCGAGACCGTGTGGGACTCCGACGAGCGCGTGCTCGCGGCCGAAGGGGTGACGCTCACCCGCGCCCAGGACGGCGCCTGGAGCCTCGACCACGGCGACGGCCCGGTGCCGGTGGGCGCGGACCTCGATCGACCGGACGGCGAGCAGCCCCCGCGTGACGGGGTCGAGGTGTTCCTGCGCGGGCGGGCGGCGGCGACGGTCCGCCTCCGGGACACCACGACGACGCTCGTGACCCTGCGCGGCAAGGACGGTCGGGTCCGAGCCGAGATCGCCGACGTCCGGGTGGACGAAGGCGCCCCGGACACCTCCGTGCTGCGGTCCGCACGGTGGTGGGCGCTGTCGGACGACGGGCGCGACGGCACCACGGCACGGGCCGCGGAGCGAGCACTGGACGACGCGGCCACCGAGCCGCCGTCGACCTCGGCGGTCGCGGTTGCGCCCGCCCCCGTGCTCGCCCCGGAGCGGCGCGGCAACCGGGCGAAGCGACCACGTTCGGGCACCGCTGCGGCGTTCGTGCTGCGGGTCCTCGAGTCACTCCGCGCCGACCTCGTCGCGGTCGACCCCCGAGTCCGCGCCGACGACCACGAGTCGGTGCACGACTTCCGGAAGGTGGTCCGTCGGCTGCGGAGCGTGCTCGCGGCGTACCGCGGAGCCCTCGACCGCGAGGCGACCGAGGCACTGCGGGCCGCCCTCGCCGAAGCCGGACGGGTCGCCGGGGTCGCCCGCGATGCCGAGGTCCTGCACGGCGGGCTGTTCCGGTCGGCGGCTCGGGCCCCCGAGGGCTTCGTCGACGCCCCCACGCTGGACCGGATCGGCGAGCAGGCGGCGGCTCTCCGCAGCGCGGCCGCAGCGGAACTCCGCCAGGCGCTGCGCTCGGACGACTGGTTCCGTACCCTCGACGCGCTCGATCAACTGCTGCTCCGCGCCCCGGCCGGACCGCACGCCGACGACGCCGCCGCCGCCTTCGTCGCGAAGCGCATCGACCGCGAGCGCGCTCGGGTCCGACGACTGGTCGACGGTGGCGCGGCGGGTCTCGACGTCCTGCACGAGATCCGGAAGGCGGCACGGCGCCTGCGGTACGCGCTGGAAGCAGCCGGTGACGTCGCCGACCTCGGGAAGCGGCGGCTCAGCCGGCTGCGGCGGGTGCAGGAGACGCTCGGTGACGCCCTCGACGCGGCACACGCGGCAGATGCCTACCGGCGGCTCTCCGGGCCCGCGGCCCGGGACGGCGCCGACACCTTCGGGTACGGGGCGCTGGCGACGGCCGAGCACGCCGTGCTCGAGCGGGGGCTGCGACGTTCGCGGAAGGTGCTCGCCCGACTGTGAGCGCGGCCGGGCGTGAGGCTCGTCGCGCTCCTCTGCGAGAATCGCGGACGTGCCCCACTACCTCGAGGACCTCGCCGCCGGACAGACCTTCACGACCCCGGGTCGCACGATCACCGAGGCGGACGTCGTGTCCTTCGCCTCGTGGACGAACGACAACAACCAGGTGCACACCGACGTCGAGTTCGCCGGCAAGACCCGGTACGGCCAGCGGGTCGTGCACGGGCTGCTCGGCACCTCGCTCTGCCTGGGGCTGATCGCACGGACCGGGGTGTTCGAGGGGTCGGCCGTGGCACTGCTCGGGATCGACCAGTGGCGGTTCACCGCGCCGGTGTTCATCGGGGACACCGTGACCTGCGAGGTCGAGATCCTGTCGACGCGCCTGACGAGCTCCGGCACCACCGGCATCGTCGAGCGGACGGTCTCACTGCGGAACCAGCGCGGCGACGTCGTGCAGCAGGGACGCATGGACGTGATGGTCCTGACGCGCGACGCCGCGATCGCCTGACGTCGCCCCGAGCACCCGCCGGGTTCTCCGGATGGCAATCGTTGCGACGCTCTTTACAACGATGTACCGGCGCGGGACCATGGACCCATGAGCACGCTCGACGGCACCGTGGCCGCACCTGACACCGCATCCGCTCCCGCACTCCCCCTCGCCTCGCGGCAGGACGGCACCTACCCCCGGCCGCAGATGCTCCGCACCGCGTGGGCCGACCTCGACGGCACGTGGTCCTTCCGGAACGACGGCGACGACACCGCCTGGAGCACCGGGTTCCCCGACGCCCGCGACATCGTCGTGCCGTTCCCGCCCGAGTCGGTCGCCTCGGGCATCGACGAGCCCGGCTTCCACCCGGTGGTCTGGTACTCCCGTGCGATCACCCGCGCCGACCTCGAGGCCGCCGGTCACGGCACCGCCGCACCCCGACTCGTCCTGCACTTCGGCGCCGTCGACTACCGCGCCCGCGTCTGGATCGACGGCCAGTTCGTCGGCGAGCACGAGGGCGGCCACACGCCGTTCTCGTTCGACGTGACCGACGCCCTCGCCACCGACCCCGACGCCGTCCACACCCTGGTCGTCCGCGCCGAGGACGACCCGCACGACCTGACCCAGCCCCGTGGCAAGCAGGACTGGCACGAGGACCCGCACGCCATCTGGTACCGCCGCACCACCGGCATCTGGCAGACCGTGTGGCTCGAAGCCGTGCCGACCGCCTCGATCGAGTACCTGCGTTGGACGAACGTCGACCACGCCACCGTCCGCCTGACGGTCCGGATCGCTGGCGGCCGCACCGGCGGCGAGCGCCTGCGCGTCGTCGCCCGGTGGGACGAGCGCGACGAGCACCTCGCCACCGTCGAGGCCACGCTCGGCGACACCTCGGACGAGTTCGACGTGGTCGTGCCGATCGCGCGCCAGACGAACGGGCAGGCCGAGGACGAACTGCACTGGACCCCGGACGCCCCGCGCCTGGTCGACGCCACGGTCTCGCTCCTCCCCCGTACCGGCACGACGCCGATCGACTCCGTCGCGTCCTACTTCGGGCTCCGCACCGTCGGCGTCGACGGCGGCACCTTCCTGCTGAACGGCCGCAGCTACGACGTCCGCAGTGTCCTGAACCAGGGCTACTGGCCGGACTCGCACATCGCCGCGCCGTCGCGCGGAGCACTGCGCCGCGAGGTCGAGCTCATCAAGGAGCTCGGCTTCAACGCGGCCCGCAACCACCAGAAGATCGAGGACCCCCGGTTCCTGTACTGGGCGGACCGACTCGGCATCCTGGTCTGGGGCGAGGCCCCCGGCGCCTACGCCTTCTCACCGCGTGCCGTCCAGCGCCTGATGCGCGAGTGGATGGACGCCGTCGAGCGTGATGCCTCGCACCCGTCGATCGTCACGTGGGTGCCGGCGAACGAGAGCTGGGGCGTGCAGCACATCAGCACGGATCCGGCGCAGCAGGCCTACGCCCGGTCCCTGGCCGACGTCACGCGGGCGATCGACCCGACGCGTCCGGTGATCTCGAACGACGGGTGGGAGCACACCAACTCCGACATCGTCACGATCCACGACTACGAGGGTGCAGGCGACGCACTCGCCCGCACCTACGCCGACGATGCAGCACGCACGGCGCTGTTCACCCACTTCGGCCCGTCGGACCGCTGGGTGCTCGTGGGTGGCGCGCAGGACCTCGGCCAGCCGGTGATGCTCACCGAGTTCGGTGGCGTGAACTACCAGCCGGGTGCACAGCGCGAGGACGGCTGGGGCTACACCTCGGCCACCGACGGCGACGACTGGGTCACCCGCATCACGGCACTGTACGACGCGATCCGGGCGAGCTCGTTCCTGGCCGGCTCCTGCTACACGCAGCTGACCGACACCATGCAGGAGACGAACGGCCTGCTCAACGCCGACCGCTCCCCGAAGGTCCCGATCGAGCAGATCCGTCGCGCGGTCACCGGTCGCTAGCCGGGAGGCCCGCACTTCGTGAGCAGGAATGGTCGGGTCCGGTAGACGGACCCGACCACCGCTGCTCACCATGAGGGCAGGTCAGCGCGCGGCCCGACGCACGGCCGCCCGCTGACGCGGGCACGGGCCCTGGTCTGCGAGGATCGGGCGGGTGACGAGCGTGGCGGAGACGAGCCGGGCCTCCCGGTCGGGGGTGCGCAGCCTGCTGACCGGACCCCGCAGCGCGTGGACCGCGCCCCTGCTCATCTGGGCCGCCTCGCGCCTGGTGAGCACGCTGCTGCTCGCCACCATGTACGTGCTGGCGACCGCGAACGACTGGACGTTCGCGTCGTACCGGCAGGACCCGTCGTTCTTCACGTTCTCCGGATCGTGGGACGCCTCGTTCTACCGGACGATCGCGGAGCACGGGTACCCGGCCACACTCCCCCTCGACGACGCGGGCCACGTCGCGCCGAACGCCTGGGCGTTCCTGCCGGTGTTCCCGGCCATCGTGCGTGCCGTCATGGCCCTGACGGGTGCGTCGTTCTGGGTCGCGGGCGTGCTCGTCGCGACGATCGCGGGCGCCGGTGCCTGCGTGCTGCTGTACCGGCTCGTGCTCGCGGTGGGCTGCTCGCACCGGGCTCGCTGGGCCACCGCACTGTTCGCGTTCGCGCCGACCGGGTTCCTGCTGCAGGTCGCCTACGCCGAGAGCCTGCTGCTCGTGCTGCTGTTCGGCGCGCTGCTGGCGCTGGTCCGGCGTCGGTACTGGCTGATCGCGCCGCTCGGGGTGGTCGCGGCGTTCACGAAACCCGGGGTCCTCGCGTTGGCCGTGGCGCTGGCCGTGCACTTGGTCGTCCGGTGGGTCGGGTCCCGCCGGTCTGCTCGACCTGCCGAGGTGTTCCCGTGGCGTGACCGCATCACGATCGTGGTCTCCGGCCTCGTCGTCGCGGCGGCGGGTCTGGCCTGGCCGTTGATCGCCTCGGCGGTGACCGGGCGGCCGAACGCCTACCTGGACACCGAACTGTCGTGGTGGGTGGGGTTCGTCGGGCGACAGCACTTCGCCCCGCTGATGCCGTGGTTCACGATGGCATCGACGTGGCTCGGACCGGTCGGCATCGTGCTCGTCGTCGCGGTGCTCGCCGGCGCGGTGTGGTTCTTCTCTCGCAGGAGTACCCGGGCCCTCGGACCGGACGTCCTCGCGTTCACGGCGTCGTACGGGCTGTACCTGGTCGCGGTGTTCCTGCCGCAGCAGTCGTTGCCGCGGCTGCTCATGCCGATGGCGCCGTTGCTCGGGTCGGACGTGTTCGTGCGGACGCGGCGGCGAGCGGTGACGTGGCTCGTGGTCGGGGTGTGCCTGCAGCCCGTCGCGATCGTGCTGCTCTGGTTCCTCGGGTACCCCTGAGCGGCGGGCCGATGCTGCCGGCCTGTCGGCCTATGCGTCGAAGGTGTGGAACCAGGCGCTTCCGCCCGGGTGCTGCACCGTGATCATCTCGTCGAGGTCGCGGTACGGGCCGTCCTGGTTGTGGCTCGCCGACTTGATGCGAATGGTGCCGTCGGACTCGGTGAAGACCTCGGACACGATGGTGGTGTGGTCCGGCGATCCGTTCGCGTTCCAGTCGTAGAAGACGATGTCGCCGACCTTGACCTTGTCGCGCTCGTCCGAGCTCCGACGCGTCAGACCGAACTCCGCGGCGTTCGTCTCGAGCCACGGGTCCATCGTCGGGCAGTACGTCCACGTGGCACTGTGCTCGGCGCCGGCGGCCCGGTTGTACCAGTCGGAGCGCTGCTCCCAGCCGCGGGCGATGAGCGTCTGGCTGACGTAGTTCGCGCAGTCGCCGCCGATCGGGTTCATGGTGCCGTACTCGGACAGGTTGTAGTCCTTCCAGTGCGCCATCGCGTACTGGAGCTGCCGGTCGACGTCGGTCAACGCGGCGTAGGCCATCGACGACGTCGCCACCGCGGTGGACGCATCGGGCACCGGCGCTGCCGTGGGGGTCGGCGTCGCAGTGGCCGAGTCCTGCGTCGCGCCGGTCTGCCCGTCGTTCGCGGCGCTGCCGTTGCCGTCGGACGACTGGTTGGCGGACGGGGTCGGCTCGATCGACTCGGTGAAGAGCGCGACGGCGGCGTCACCGGCGGTGTACATCGCCTGGTGTGGAGCCGTGAAGGTGACCTTCGACTCGGTGGCCGTGACGTCGCGGGCAGCGACCCCGCCGACGGTGACGCCCTTGACCGCGGCGAGACCGGTGCCCGCGACGGTGACCGTGACGCCGCCGACGAGCGGGACCTGCGCCGGGGTCAGGGACTTCGTGGCGGGCTTCGGGGTGGTCGTGCTCGTGCCGCCCTCGGCGTTGTCGTCCTTGCCGCTGCTGCTGTTCTTCTTGCCGGCATCGTCGCTGCCGGACGAGCACGCGGCGACCGCGAGCCCGATCCCGGCGACACCGGCGAGGGACAGGAGTGCGCGGCGGTTCATCGAGGCAGTCATGACACAGCCAGCGTAAGCGACGCACCTGACGTTCCGACACGGCATGATCGTCTCCGGGGGGCGAGCGTCCTCCGTGTCCGCACGGACGCGTTCGAGAGGATCAGCAGACCATGCCCGAGAGCCACGACTTCTTCGTCGCCACCGACCCCGAGACCGCTCGCGGTCAGGTCCGACTCGCCCTCAGCCGCGAGGGCTACACGGTGGACGACGCCGAACAGGGCGCGCTCCGGGCCGCCCGCGGCAGCATGGGCCTGACGCTCCTCATCGGCGGTCTCGCGAACGACCGCACCTTCCACACCCGGCTCGACGTGCAGATCATGGTCACCGCGGACGGCCGCACCGTCGCTCGACTGCTGCGCGGCTCCGGCAAGTCCGCGATCAAGGGCGGGGCGATCGGGATCTCGCGTGGCAACCGCGCGTTCGAGCAGGCCGCGAACGCGATCCACACGTCCTTCGCGCAGGCGGGCGTCCTGACGGACAGCTTCGCGAGCTGACGCGGTGGCCGCGGGCGCTGGCACGCGTTTTCCGACAGAACACCCGACGAACGACTCGTGGATCGTCGCGAACCGCGTGCGGCCTCGTCAGGAGCAGGACCAGTTGCGATCGATCTCCGTCGAGCCGAACGGCGTCTTGTACTGCGTCATCGCGATCGGGCCACCGAGCAGCCGCGCACCGGAGCATGCTGCCTGCGCCTGGTCGAGACGGCCGTCGCCGATCGCGATCCAGCTCGGCAGCGGCCGGAGCGGGCTCGCGGTCGGGACGGTGCCCATGATCGTGCGGAACTGGTACGAGGTCGAGTACACGCCGATCTGCGTGACACCGCTGCTCTTCAGCGCCGCGACCATGCCCTCGAGCGCCACCCGGTTCTGACCGGTGTCGCTCAGATGGGACAGGCCGGTCTCGACGTCGAGCCACCAGCGGTACTGCCCCGGGTTGGCGACGCCCCGGGTGTTCGCTGCTTCGTAGGCCCTTGCGTAGCCGTACATGTACGAGCACGCCGACGTCGTCTTCCAGGTCGGCTTCGCGCCGGACTGTGCCGTGCACGTGCCGTACGGGTTCGTCACGGACTGCCCGTTCGGCGCGGCGTTGGACGTCGGCCAGACCGATGCTGCCGCCGCCCCGGGGTTGGCGAACAGCGCGTACACCTGCGTCTTCGGCTGCGCGGTGCCACCCGCCGATGCCGCCGCCCAGGACAGCTGCTGCTGCAGGCACGGGTTCGTGGTGTTGCCGAGGCTCGAGTTCACCCCGACGATGCCGAACGACTGGTCGGTCGGCACGCTCTTGCCGCACTGCGGGTACGAGACGTCCACACCCGTCCCCGACCCGCTGTTGCCGTTGAGGAAGTACCCCACGACGTCGACGTACACGGTGGCCCTGCCCGCGGACACCTTCGCCTGCACCTGCCCACCGGACGCCAGCGGCGCGATGAGCGCGTTGCCGATCGTCTGCCCCTTGGCGTAGATCTGCGTCGGCACGCTCGAGGCGAGCCCCGCACCGACGACGCGGAGCGATCCCCCGACGCTGCCGCCGCCGACCTTGGCGTTGATGACGGCCGCGGTTGCGTTGCGCGGGACACCCGCGGTCCCGGCGACGGTGACCTTCGTAGCGGTGGTGCCCGCTGCGACGGTCGCGGCGCGAACCGGGTGCGCCGACACGAACACGGATCCGTTGGCGTTCGGTGCGTAGTACCCGACGACGTCGGCGAGCACGCGCGCGGACCCGGAGGAGACCTTGGCCTGGACGGCACCGCCGGACAGCCGGACCGTCGTCGTGTTCGCGACGGTGGTGCCCTTGGAGTACATGAGTGAGACGACGCCGGCGTTGTTGCCGTACGGGGTGAGGCGCAGCCGGCCGCTCGTCGCGGGACGGGACACGTCGGCCTGCAGCACGACGGCGGTGGCGTTCGACGGCACGCCCGCCTTGCCCGCGACGACGATGCGCTTGGCGCCGGTGGTCACGGTGCCGTTCAGCACGTTCGTCGGCGCGAGCGGCGTGTAGGTCGACCCGGTGGCGCTGGTGCCGTACCAACCGGCGACGTCGAGGGCGACGGTCGCCTTGCCGGCCGAGACCTTCACCTGGGCCTTGCCGCTGGTGAGTCCGACCGTGGTGGTGCCGGAGATCGGTTGCGCCCTGGCGAAGTTCTGGATGGCGGGGCTGGCGGTGCTGCCGAACGGGGCGACGCTCACGTACGCCGCCGCGCTCGAGGAGGTCACGGTCGCCGTCAGCACGACCGCGGTCGCGTTCGACGGGATGCCGTTGCGACCGCCGAGCGTGACGGTCGTCAGCTTGCTCGTCGCGGTGCCGGACCAGGCTCGCGCGGGTGCCACCGGCGTGAACCTGCCGGTGGTCGGCGCTGCGGCGGACGCCGGTGCCACCGGGGCGACCACGAGCAGCCCGGCAGTGACGGCGAGCACCGTCCCGATCGATGCGATGGCAGTCCTGAAGCGCAACGTGTTCCCCCGTTCCCCGCGCCCCCTTGGCGCACCGGGAGTCTAGAACGATGCGCTCAGCAACACACCACCCCTGTTCGCGAACTGTGCACGACGACACAGTGACGCGACCCTGTGGAACACACCGAACGCAGAACGGCCCGGAACCTGTCGGTTCCGGGCCGTTCGGCATTGCCTTGGTGGAGCTAAGGGGATTCGAACCCCTGACCTTCTCATTGCGAACGAGACGCGCTACCAACTGCGCCATAGCCCCAAGTGCTCGACCACACTAGCACCACCGTTCGGCCGATCCGAAATCGTGGACAGCCGGTCGGGCGAGCCGCGACTCAGACCGCGCGGCGCCGACGCATGATCGCGTCGAGGTCGGCCTGCTGGTACGCGTCGTCGTCCAGGACACCCATGCCGGCCCACTTGCTCGGCGGACCAGTCGGCGTGGTCGGCTCGTCCGGCGTCTCGGAGACGAGCTCCGGGACGGCGGGAGCACGGAGCCCCAGCCGTTCGGCGAGACGCCCCTGGTCGTGGGCGGACAGCGACGCGGCAGCGTCCTCGAGCTCGGGCCGCATGCGTGACACCCGGGCGAGCGACGGGTCGGCCTCGGCCGCTCGGATGGCAGCGGCTTCGGCATCCGCCTCCGCCTTGGCCTCGGCGACGCGCTCCTTGAGTCGCGCAGCGAGCTCGGCGGACGACTCCGGCGAGGCAGCGGGCGCTGTCGGTCGCTCCACGTACAGCGGCTTCGGCACCCGGTTCGGGGTCCAGCTGCGGTCCTGCGCGGGTTCTGCGGACTGCTCGGTCGTCAGCGGCGGTGCCGGGTCCGTCCACGTGCTCGCAGGCCGGGAGGCACGGGTCGCGCCCGCCTCGGCCGCCGCGACACGGGTCTTCCGCGCCGTCGCCACCTGGTGCAGCTGGGCGAGGACCGCTGCGGACCCACCCGCGGCGAGGAGCCCCGCGACACCGACGAGCCACAGGGCGGGTGCCGCGACGAAGACGACGAGCGCGACGACGACGCCGAGCGTGCCGAACAGGGTGGCTCCGAGGCGGGAGCGGCGCATGCGCATCGCGGTCAGTGCGGGCACCGACGACGCGCGCTCGAGGACCGGGGCCTGCTCGGCCAGCCGGCGGGTGATCTCCCGCTGACGCGCGGCTTCGTGGGCGCGGACGATGGCGGTGCGTTTGGCTTCTTCGGACCGGGCGACGCGCTGCGCCTCGGCCAGGGACTTCGCGTTCATCTCGACACGGACCTCGTCGGGCAGTTCAGCGGTCTGCGCCAGGATCCGCAGGGTCTGCTGCAGCCGGATCGCGTTGCGTTCGGTGGCGAGGTACTGGCGTCGGGCGGCCCACGACGGCATCAGGTATACGAGCCAGAGGACGGCCGCGACGAGCAGGACGATGCCGCCACCCCACGAGCCGATTCCTGCCATGGGGACACGGTAGGGGCGGGGGTATCCCCGTCGCGTGATTGCGGAACGCGTGTTGCGCGTGTCGCGGCGGAATCCGTGGGACGTGCCACGGGCCTCCCGTCAGAGACGCGGCGTGGTGGTGATCGGCAGCGCCGCTTCGTCACGGGCCGCGAGCGGCACGGCACCGAGGCCGGGTGGCACCTGCCCGCGGACCCAGCGCTCGAGGACGCCCTCGCGGACCTCTTCGGCGACGAGCGCGAAGCAGAAGTGGTCGCGCCAGTCTCCGTTGATGTGGATGTACCGGCGGCGCAGCCCTTCGTACCGGAAGCCCAGCTTCTCGACGACGCGCAGGGACGGGGCGTTCTCGGGTCGGATGCAGATCTCGATGCGGTGCACGCCGACCGCGCGGAAGCAGTGGTCGACGGCCAGGGCGACCGAGATCGGGGTCACGTTGTGTCCGGCGGCGTCCTCGACGACCCAGTAGCCGATCGAGGCGCTGGCCAGCGACCCGTAGGTGATGCCGGAGACGTTCAGCTGCCCGACGAACCGGCCGTCGAGTTCCATCGCGAACGGCAGTCCGAGTCCCGCGCGGGCGTTGGCCTGGAGCGCGCGGATGCTGCCGCGGACGTCGGTGGAGACGTGCCCTGAGGGGTTCGTGGCCTCCCAGGTGCGGAGCCACGAACGGTTGGACGCCAGCGCGAGGTCGAGGTCGCGCGTGTCACGGAGCCGGAGGGGCCGGATGGTGACCCGCCCGTGGGACAGGGTCGGGATCGTCGTCATCGCTTGGTTCCTCCGGGATCCCGCCGCTGTGCGGGACGGGGTGTCCCGCCCGGGTCCGTGTGCACGGTCCCGGGCGGGATGGCCGACTCATTCGCCCGCGTTGAACTCCTTCAGCCACGACTTGAGGTCGGGGCCGAGGTCTTCGCGGTCCGAGGCGAGCTGCACGATCGCCTTGATGTAGTCGAGTTTGTCACCGGTGTCGTACCGGCGTCCACGGAACACGACGCCGTACACGCCGCCGGTCCACTCCTCGGCGCTCGCCATCTTCATGAGCGCGTCGGTGAGCTGGATCTCGCCGCCCTTGCCCGGCTCCTGCTTCTCGAGGACGTCGAAGACCTCGGGGCGGATGACGTAGCGGCCGATGATGGCCAGGTTCGAGGGCGCCTCGCCCTGCGGGGGCTTCTCGACGAGCCCGGTGATCTTCACGACGTCGTCGGTGTCGGTCGGCTCGACCGTGGCGATGCCGTACAGGTGGGTCTGCGACTCGGGGACCTCGAGCAGCGCCACGATCGTGGCGTTCTTCTCGCCCTGGACCTCGATCATGCGCTTGAGCAGCGGGTCGCGGGCGTCGATGATGTCGTCGCCGAGGAGCACGGCGAACGGCTCGCGACCGACGTGCATCTTCGCGCGGAGCACCGCGTGGCCGAGGCCGAGCGGGTCGCCCTGACGCACGTAGTGCATGTCGGCGAGGTCCGTCGACTGGTTGACCTTCTGCAGCTTCTCGTGGTCACCCTTCTTCTTCAGGGTCTCCTCGAGCTCCGACACGTGGTCGAAGTGGTTCTCGAGTGCGTTCTTGTTGCGGCCCGTGATCATCAGGACGTCGGTGAGTCCTGCGTCGACAGCCTCTTCCACCACGTACTGGATGGCTGGTTTGTCGACGACGGGGAGCATCTCCTTCGGCATCGCCTTGGTCGCGGGGAGGAAGCGAGTGCCCAGCCCTGCCGCTGGGATCACCGCCTTGGAAATCTGGAAGCCCATGCCCCAGACCGTATCCGATCCGGGTTTCCGGGGCATGTCATCGCTACTGGGGACACGGCATCAGCGCGTTTCCCGGCGGGAAGCCGCAACGGATGCGCTCGGTAGACTCCTGCGCATGATCGCTGATCTCGGGAACGAGAAGCGCGCCCTGCGAGCCGAACTCCGGCAGCGGCGGCGCACCCGGACCACGACGGAACGCGACGCGGACAGTGCGGCGCTCACCGCGACCCTGCAGCGCTTCGCCGAGGAGCGCCAGGTCACCTCGCTGGCGCTCTACCTGTCGGCGTCGGACGAGCCGAACGTCCGGCCGTTCCTGAACTGGGCGTTCGCGCACGACATCCGGGTGCTCCTGCCGGTCACGCGCGAGGACGGCCTGCTCGACTGGGCGGTCGGCGACGGTGAGAGCGAGACCGAGGGCATCTTCGGCATGCCCGAGGTCGTCGGCGAGGTCCTGTCCCCGATCGCCATCAACGACGTCGACGCGATCCTCGCCCCCGCGGCGGCGGTCGGGCACGACGGCGTCCGGATGGGATGGGGTCGCGGCTACTACGACAAGACCCTCGGGTCCATGGCGAAGCGCCCGCCCGTCTATGCTGTGATCTTCGACGCGGAGTACCTCGACGAGGTCCCGCGCGAACCCCACGACGAACCCGTCGACGGCATCATCACGCCGTCGCGCATCATCACGTTCCGGAGCTGACGTGCCCACTTACTCGTACCGTTGTACCGAGTGCGACAACGCGTTCGACATCAAGCAGTCGTTCTCCGACGCCACCCTGACCGAGTGCCCGGTGTGCGGCGGTGTCCTGCGCAAGGTGTTCTCCCCGGTCGGCGTGACGTTCAACGGCGGCGGCTTCTACCGCACCGACTCGCGCCCGGCGCCGAAGTCCGAGGGCTCGTCGAGCACGCCGGCCAAGTCGGAGACGAAGTCCACCCCAGCCAAGACCGAGTCGAAGCCGAGCACGCCGAAGCCCAGCGCCTCCTGACCACGAGCGCTCCTCGCCGATAGGTTGATGGGGTCGCCGTCCGGCGACTGTCCTCGACCGGAAGGAGTCCCGTGAAGGGCTTCAAGGAGTTCCTGCTCCGCGGCAACGTCATCGACCTGGCCGTCGCAGTCGTCATCGGTGCTGCGTTCACCGCGATCGTCACCGCGATCGTCACCAGCCTCATCAACCCCCTGATCGGCGCGGTCTTCAACGCGTCGAGCCTCGACAAGGCGCTCGTCTGGTCCATCCCGACGGTGTCCGGCGGAAGCGCGAAGATCCTGTTCGGCGCGATCATCGGCGCGGTCATCAACTTCGTGATCGTCGCCGCGGTCGTGTACTTCGCCCTCGTCGTGCCCGTGAACCACCTGAAGAAGGTGGCGTTCGAGCGCGTCAAGAACGACGAGGAGCAGACCCCGCAGGACGTGCCCCCGACGGACGTCGAGGTGCTGCTCGAGATCCGCGACCTGCTGCGCTCCCAGAACGGCGTCTCCACGAGCACGGGAACCGGCGCGCACATCGCGCCGAGCACCGCTCCCGAGGGACCCGGCATCGGCGGCTCGACGAAGCTCTAGCAGGGTCGTCCCCGCCGAAAGCGCCGCGATCGCGCCCCTCCACGGCCATCGCGCCCCGACTCTTCGGGGCGCGATGCCCGTTCGGTGGCGCGATCGTGCGCTACCGGCCGCAGCCGGCCTCACGCTGCGGCAGGGGGCGCGTCAGGCGGCCGTGACCGCTCGCCGCTTGGCGAACATCGCCGTCGCGTACTGGATACCCGCCAGGACGTGGCCCACGGTGCCGAGGTAGACGAAGACCAGTGCGACGACCCGCACCCACGGCGCGTTCTCGTCGACGGCGTGCACGGCCGAGAACAGCAGCACCGGCAGGCCCACGAAGAGCAGCGCGGAGCGGATCTTGCCGGTCCACGTGACGTCGAGGTCCGGGTTGCCGTGGAACAGCACGCTGGAGAGCACCACGAGCACCAGGTCGACGAGCACGACGACGGCGACGACCCACCACGGCAGCAGGCCGGTCAGCACGAGCGACAGCACGATCGCGATGATGGCGAGTCGGTCGGCGACGGGGTCGATCGCCTTGCCGAGCTTCGAGCCCTGGTCGAACTTGCGCGCGATGAAGCCGTCCGCCCAGTCGCTCACGCCGATGACGACGAGTGCGACCAACGCCCAACCCGGGTGTCCGGCGACGACGAGCCACACGAAGACCGGGATCAGCAGCAGCCGGAACAGCGAGATCAGGTTCGGCCAGGTCTGCCAGTCGGGGCGCTCCCGCACGGTGTCAGTCATCGCAGGCCAGGCTACCTGCTACCAGTGGGGCGGGACGTCCGCCCGGAGACGGACATCGTTCTCGCCGGATCCGTGCCGCGCCGGCTCCGGCGCGGGGGTGGGGTCCGAGCCCGGCACCGGCTGGGTGGTGACGCGTCTGCCGCGCCGCACCGGGCCTCCCGACAGGTCGTCCGTGTCGCGTTCCGGAGACGCTGACCGGACGGGAGGCGCGGCTGACGACGCGTCGTCGGCTCGCGTCCACGTGCCCACCAGCTGCTCCGTCTCCGGCGTCACCGGACCGGCGGGCCGGGAGGCCCGCCGACTCGGCCGAGGAGTCATCGGCGGGCGGGGCCGATGGCGGGCACGCGGGGATCGAGATCCTGCGTGTTCATCGGCGGGCGGGGATCGGGGGGATCGAGATCTCCTGCGTGGCGCCGCGGTCGACACCGAGCACGGCGGCGACGGTGTTCGCGACGCGGTCCGGGTCGGAGAACAGCTGGAACGCGTGCACGCGGACGTAGTGCCATCCGAGTCGGCGCAGGACCTCCGGGCGGAGGCGGAGTGACTCGCGCAGCGATCCCCTGACCAGCGACGCGTCGGTCTCGATCGTGACGCAGACCCCGCCGTGCGCGGCCACCAGGCCGAGCTTGCCACGGTGTCCGAGCGCGACCGGGATGCCGCGCATCTCGAGTCGGCGGGCCAGGTCGACGAGCAGCGGGTCGGAATCGTCCGGCACGTACTCGGCGGTGGTGCGCGCACGCACCTCGGCCAGGATCTCGGCGAGGGCGACGGTGCCGTGGCCCATGCGCTCGGCCTCGATGTCGGACGGCTGGAAGCACGTCACGATCACCATCGAGCGGCGCGCACGGGTCATCGCGACCGCGAGCAACCGCTCGCCGCCGGGTTTGCCGAGCGGACCGAAGTCGCGCAGGACGCGGCCGTGCGGGGTACGGCCGTAGCCGATGGAGAACACGACCCGGTCGCGGCTCTGCGCCACCGACTGCTCGAGCGTCGCCACGATGAACGGCTCAGCCCGGTCGCCGATGACGAACTCGGTCAGGTCCTTGTGGCCCTGCGCCGCGGTCAGCACGGCCTGCTCGACGCGCACGGCGTGCTTCGCCGAGGCGGTGATGACCATGAGCGACTCGGACGGGCGGGTGCGGGCGTGGTCGATGACGAGGCGGACGACGCGGTCCACCTCGGCGTCGACGCTCTCGACGGCGCCGGACTCGGGGTCCGGCACGGCCTTGCCGTCGCTGACGTAGTCGAGCGCGATCGAGCCGTGCCCGAGGAACGAGCCGGCCCACGGCAGCGACTCGATCTTGCCGCCGTAGAAGCGACGGTTCACGAGCTCGGCCAGGTCCTCGCCGCCGGCGCGGTACGACCGCGAGAGCGACAGGGTCGGCAGCAGTGTGGAGAGCTTCGCCAGGGCGGAGTCGGCGTGGAAGGCGTCGAGGGTGCCCTCGTCGACCTGCAGCGCACGGTGCTCGGGGTCGACGGCGATGCGGAACGGCGACGGCGTCTGCGTGACCGGGTCACCGAAGACGACGGTCTGGCGCGCACGACGCACGGCTCCGACGGTCTCGGCGATGGTCACGGCGCCGGCGTCGACCAGGATCACGGTGTCGAACGGCATCGTGTCGGCGATCTGCGACACCTCGTACGGGCTCGCGAGCCACACGGGCGCGATCGACCGGGACAGGTGCGGTGCGGAGTCCTGGAGCAGCCGCGAGGTGATCGCACCCTCGCGCAGCTGGGTCTTCAGCGCTGTGGCCTCTTCCGGCCAGTCGACGAGTCCGACCTTCCAGTTCTCGGCGAGCTGCCACGCCAGGCCCTGGGAGACCCCGGCTGCGTGGGCGTCGTCGACGAGGCGGAAGTCGGCCTCCACCCGGTCGAGCATGTCGGTGTTCGCGCCGAGCAGTGCCCGGTCGGACTCGAGCATGGTCTCGAGGGCGGACTGCCACCAGGCGAGCTCGAGCTCGGCCGGCACCTGCAGGTCCGGCACGTGCCGGTTCGCCAGGTCGGTGATGAGCGGCTCGAGCTGCAGGTCGCGCAGGGTCTGCATGAGCTCGGTGCGCTCCTGCAGGTTGTGCAGGACGTCGGACTCGGCCGCGAGCTCGGCGATGGTGGGGACGAGCTGGTCGACCGGGGTGTTCGCGAGCTGCCGGTCGCGCTCGGACCGGCCGAGCGGCTCGTCGAGCCGCGCGAGGTCCTCGGCGACGTTCGAGAACAGCACCTGCACGTCCGCGATGCCCGTGGGCACCTCGGGGTTCACGCCGGCCGCGACGTAGCGCTGCCACAGCACGCGCTGCTGCTGCACCCGGGTCAGGGCCTCGTGCAGGTCGGAGACGTGCACGCCGGGGCGGACGTACTCACGAGCGAGCTTCTTCAGACGACGACGGTTCGTCGACGACATCGGAGCGCCCTCGCCACGCGGGGCGGTGGCGGCGACGAGCTCGGACACCGACCGGTCGAAGACCACCGGCAGGAAGCGGTCGAGGGTGTCACGGATCTCGGTGAGCAGGCGCAGGTAGATGCCGAGCTCGTTGATCGTCGTGAACTGGCGCATGTGCGTCGAGCTCACCAGGTCGTGCGCCCGGCGGAGCAGCGTCGGCAGCCCGTCGGAGTCGAGGTCCTTCGCGATGCGGTGGGCGCGCTGGGCACCGTCGCTGGTGGAGAACTTCGCGCCGTACCAGGGCGAGTCGTCGGGGCCGTAGCGGAACTCACCGAGGTTGGCCGCGCTGACCATCGTCTCGGCGACGCGCGAGCGCCCCTCGACCATGGATGCCACGGACTGCTTCGACAGCCGCGCGGTCGTCGACGGCGGGACCGGCAGGAGCGACAGGCGCGAGAGCTCGACCAGGCAGTCGAGCACCGAGACGCCGAAGTCGGCGTCCTTGCGGGTCAGTGAACCGCGGTAGTCCTTCAGGACCTTGCGGAGCCGGACCAGGGCGTCGTCGACCTCGCGCAGGTTCGGACGGGCCGCCTTCTCGTTCCGGGCGATGGCACGGACGACGTCGCGGCGCAGGGTCGACGGTGTGACCGCGACGCCGGGCAGCTGGACCTCACCGAAGCGCGCCGCGATGCCCCGCAGGGTCGCACGGCGCGGGCTCACCACGAGGACGCGCTTGTTCGCGGCGACCAGGCCGCCCAGGGCGTTCACGATCGTCTGGGTGCCGCCGGTGCCGGGCAGGGTCTTGACGACGATGGAGTTGCCGGCCGCGATCTGCGCGATCACGTTCTCCTGCTCGTCGTCGGCGTCGAGCAGGAGCGTGTCGGTCTCCGGGCTGCGCTCGTCCGACGGGGTCTGCTCGACCGGGTGGTACGACTGCTCGACCTGCCACTTGGCGCTCGGGTTGCCGGCCAGGGCGTCGAGCACGGGGTGGGACAGGTCGCCGGTGTCCTCGACCAGACCGGTCGCGACCTCGGCGAACGTGGAGACCACGAGCCGGGCGTGCACGGAGAAGCCGGGGATGTGCGCGGTCAGGCCACGCAGGCGGTCGATGACGGGGTTCGGGGTGAACGAGCCGTCCTGCTGCGCGAGCGCCACGAAGGACTGCGCGTCGAGGATGACGCCGAACTGCTCGTGCAGGGCGTCGGCGAGACCCGGGTTGAGCACGGGTTCGCCGAGGAGCCGGACCTCGAAGTCACGGCCGTGGCGGCGGATCGCCAGCGGGCGCAGGAGCACCGGCCCGCGGAACTGCTCGTCGCCGTGCTTCCAGTCGGCCATGCCGATGCCGAGCTTCACGGCGTCGATCCCGCGCACGGTGGCGAGCTCGGTGCCCTTCGCCTCGACCTGGCCGGCGGCGACGCGGGCGGCACGGAGCGCGACCTCGTCGCGGATCAGGCTGGACAGCAGGGTGGTCTTGCCGGTGATGAACTGGGCGAGGCCGCCCGGGTGCGTCGTCGACAGTTCGATGCGCGCGCGGGGGTGGTCGCTGAAGTGGGTGAGCGGGCTCGTGCCGCCGACGCCGGTGAGCTGGCCGCGCCAGCCGTCCCACGTCGGTTCGGCCGCGTTGCCCGCCTGCAGCCGGGGGTCGCCGAGGCTGATCGCCTGCGGGCTGGTCAGCTGCAGTTCCGGGCGGAGCGTGCGGTCCGGTTCGTCGTCGGTCCGGTCCTCGTCCACGTCCTGCTGCTCGTCTCGGTCGTCTCGCTCGTCGCGGTCGTCGCGGTGGTCGCGCTGACCGCGGTCGTCTCGGTCGTCGTCGGGGCGCTCGTGGGCACCCTCGACGGGGACGTCGTCGTTCACGTCGTCCTCACCGTCGGTCACCCTGTCCGCTCGCCACACATCCGACACTGTAGGCGGGAACGAGCGCCCTCTCTGGCAATGAACCGAGGTTTCGGGGTTTCCGGTGCACGGTGAAGCGCTCAGGGTCCGCGATCGACGCGCCCGATGTGGTACCAACGGGGCATGGCCATCGACGACCGCACCACCCCGTCCGCCCCCACGCCGAACCGGCGTCGATCGGTCCCCGCCGAGATCTCCCGCTCGTGGCTGCTCGTCTCCGGCACCGCGACCGACCGGTTCGAGAAGTCCCAGCGGTCCCGCGCCGACCAGATCATCCTGGACATCGAGGACGCCGTCGACCCCGCCGCCAAGCCCTCGGCTCGGCAGGGCGTCGCCGCGTGGCTGGCCGGAGGCGGCGAGGCCTGGGTCCGGATCAACGACGTCACGACCGACTTCTGGGCCGACGACGTCGAGGAGCTCCGCGGCCTGCCCGGACTGCAGGGCGTGATGCTCGCGAAGACCGAGTCCCCGGCCCAGGTCACCGACACGTGGCACCGGCTCGGCGGCCAGACCCCGGTGATCGCCCTGGTCGAGTCGGCGCTCGGCATCGAGGAGTCCGTCTCGATCGCGCGGGCCCAGGGCGCGTTCCGGCTCGCGTTCGGCTCCGGCGACTACCGCCGCGACACCGGCACGAGCGCCGACACCCTGGCGATGGCGTACCCGCGGTCGAAGCTCGTCGTCGCCTCGCGCGTCGGCGACCTGCCCGGCCCGATCGACGGCCCGACGGTGGGTTCGTCGCACCCGATCCTGCGCGAGCAGTCCCAGGTCGCGGTGTCACTCGGCCTGACCGGCAAGCTCTGCCTGGACACCGAGCAGCTGCCCGTCATCAACGAGGTCATCTCCCCCACGCCGACCGACGTCGCCTGGGCGCAGGACTTCCTCGACGACTTCGAGGCCCGCGGCAAGGTCATCCGCGACGGTTCCGACCTGCCCCGCCTGGGTCGGGCGCAGAAGATCCAGCGGCTCGCACAGGCGTTCGGCGTCGAAGCGCGGTAGGACTGCTCCCATGACCTGGTCCAACGTCCCCGGCGGTCCGCCGCAGTCCTCGCCCGGCCCCCAGGACCCGCAGCGCGCGGCCTGGGAGCGCAGCGGCACCACGTTGTTCCCGCCGGCGAAGCTCGCCGACCGGATCTCCACCGTGCTGCTGCTGGCCTTCGGCGCCGTGATGACGATCGTCACCGCCGTCGTCGGCATCATCGCGGTCATCTCGGCGACCGCGACCTGCGATGCCTCGGCCGGGTGCTCGCCCGGCGGGTACATCGGCGGCACGGCCATCGCGGTCGGCGGCGCGTTCGTGATCGGCGTCGCCACGATCGTGCTGGCGATCGGCGCGTGGATCCGCCGGAAGTCGTCGTGGTGGATCGCCGCGGTCGGCTTCGTGCTCGCGATCGCCGTCATCACGTGGGGCGGGGTCGTCTTCGCGAACGCCGCCGACGACGGGACCGCGTCGTCCTCGGTGTCCGCGAGCGCCTAGCGCCGTCGCGCACCACTTCTCCGACAGGACACGAGGTGATCACCTCGTGTCCTGTCGCGTTGTGCGTGCGCACAGTGCGCGGGTCCGACAGGGCGTAGCGTCCACGGCATGGTGACGGTGTCGCGGACGACGGTCGCGGTGGTCGGTGGTGGCCCCGCCGGGGTCGTCCTCGGCCTGCTGCTCGCCCGGGCCGGCATCGCCGTGCGCGTCATCGAACAGCACGACGACTTCAACCGGGACTTCCGGGGCGACACCGTGCACGCCTCGACGATCCGGCTGCTCGACGAGCTCGGCCTCGGCGACCGCTTCCGGGCCCTGCCGCAGTCACGGCTCGACGACTTCTCCCTGCCCATGCCCGACGGCTCACGGCTGCTGCTCGGCGACTTCTCGCGGCTCGATCCCCCGTACGACCACGTGGCGATGGTGCCGCAGTGGGACCTGCTCGACCTGCTCGTGACCGCTGCGCGGCAGGAACCGTCGTTCGACATCGCGATGGGCCGCGCGGCGACCGGGCTCATCGAGGAGAACGGCGTGGTCACCGGGGTCCACCTCCGCCCGCGCGACGGCAGCGGCGAACCGGAGGAGCTCCGCGCCGACGTCGTGATCGCGTGCGACGGACGGAACTCGGTCCTGCGCCGGGCAGCCGGGTTCGTGCCACGGGCGTTCCCGGTGCCGTTCGACACCTGGTGGTTCCGGCTCCCCCGACGGCCGGGCGACTCGGCGAGCGCCCTGACCCCCGCGTTCTCGGGGAAGGACGTGCTGCTGAGCTTCCCGCGGCCCGACTACCACCAGGTCGCGTACTTCGCCCCGAAGGGCGCGGACGCGGCGCTGCGAGCTGAGGGGATCGACGCCTTCCGGGAGCGGGTGGCCCGGCTCCGTCCGGACTTCGCCGACCGGGTCGACGCGATCGGGTCGATGGACGACGTGCACGTGCTCGACGTCCGGATGGACCGGTTGCGGCGGTGGTGGCGGCCGGGGCTGCTGTGCATCGGCGACGCGGCGCACGCGATGTCGCCCGCGGGTGGGGTGGGGATCAACCTGGCGGTGCAGGACGCCGTGGCGACGGCGGGGATCCTGGTTCCGTCGTTGCGGCACGGGCTCCGAGGTGCGGGGCTGGACGGTGCGCTGGCCGCGGTGCAACGCCGCCGGAGGCCGCCGGCAGTGATCGTCCAGTCGGCGCAGGCTGTGCTGCACCGCGTCGTGTTCGAGCGGGCCTTCGCCGGACGGCTGCAGGACGGGCCACCCCTGCTGCCCGTGCTGCTCGCCCGGTACGTGCCGCCGTCGCGGGGTCTCTACGCCCGGGGCATCGCATTCGGGCCGCTTCCGGAGCACGCGCCGAGCTGGGCGCGGCGCTGAACGGAGCGGGCGCGGTGGACGGGACCGGACGGCGGACGGGAGGCGCGGGGCGGGGCCGCCACGGGCCTCCCGGTCGGCGGGTGGTCACCACCACTGCGCGACGCACCCTGTGCGCGACCGCGCACCCCCGGCGCATGCTGGGGCCATGAAGCAACGAGTCATCGGAGACGTGTCGGTCAGCGCCATCGGTCTGGGCGGGATGCCCATGTCGATCGAGGGGCGCCCCGACGAACGACAGTCCATCGCGACCATCCACGCCGCGCTCGAGAACGGTGTCACGCTCATCGACACCGCGGACGCGTACCACCTGGCCGCCCACGACGAGGTGGGGCACAACGAGGAGCTCATCGCCCGGGCGGTCCGCGAGTTCCACGGCGACACCGAGTCGATCCTCATCGCCACGAAGGGCGGACACCTGCGACCGGAAGCTGGCGCCTGGGCGCAGGACGGCCACCCGGAGTACCTGAAGCAGGCGGCGAAGGCGTCGGCGAAGCGCCTCGGCGTCGAGGCGATCGGCCTGTACCAGTTCCACCGTCCGGACCCCGCGGTGCCCTACGCCGAGTCGGTCGGCGCGCTCGGCGAGCTGCTCGACGAGGGCGTCATCCGGATGGCCGGCATCTCGAACGCAGACCCCGACCAGATCCGGACGGCGAACGAGGTCCTCGACGGACGACTCGCCTCGGTGCAGAACCAGTTCTCGCCGAAGTTCCGGTCGAGCGAGCCGGAACTCGAGCTCTGCGACGAGCTCGGGATCGCGTTCCTGCCGTGGAGCCCGCTCGGTGGCATCGCGAACGCCGCCGACCTCGGCACCGCCTACGAGGACTTCGCGTACATCGCACGCGACCGTGGCGTGACCCCGCAGGTCATCGCGCTCGCGTGGGAGCTGCAGAAGAGCGACGTGGTCGTCCCGATCCCCGGGGCGTCGCGGCCGCAGTCGATCCTCAACTCGCTGACCGCACCGACCGTGAAGCTGCGGCCGGAGGACGTCGCCCGTCTGGACGCGTCGCAGCCGGCGGCCGTCTGAGTCGCCTTCGTCCTGCCGCTCCACGACGCGTGACGACGCCCCGCAGTTCCGGTCGGAGCTGCGGGGCGTCGTGGAGTCGGGGCCGGGTGTGGCGACTAGTTGCTCGGGCAGACCGCCGAGACCTCGTTGAGCGAGGACTGCACGTCGGTCTGGGCGTCCTTCGCCTCGGCGGAGTCGCTCGAGCCGCTGGAGGTGAGCGCCGAGGCGTACTCCTTCGCGTCCTCGGTGAAGTCCTCGAAGGCGTCGTGGACGTCGTCGTTGGTGACCTTCGGCAGCGCGGCGTCGAGACGGTCGGTGAACTCGCCGACCAGCTTCGCCCGCGCGGCGGGGTCCGCCGGCGCCGAGGACGACGTCTGCTCGGCGATGAACGACTTGAGCTCGTTCTCGACCAGGGCGCACGCCTCGGTCTTGGTCTGCGCGGGAGCGGCGGCCGAGGTCTTCGACGGGGCGGACGTCTTCGACGTCTCCGTCGGGGCGCCGTCGTCGGACGAGCCGCCGTCGCTGGACGAGCCGCCGGAGCAGCCCGCCAGTAGCGCCACGGCGACGAGCGCCGTGGTCACCGCGGTGAGGGTGCGGCGCATCAGGAGTTGCACTCCTTCTGGAAGGCGTTGCCGGCGTCCTGCACCTTGGTGCTGGACTTCGTGAGCGCCGAGACGTCCGCCGACTGCGGGTCCTTCGCGATGTCCTCGATCTGGTCGACGAGGTCGCCGTAGGCGTCCTCGAAGGCCTCGCCCTTGTCCTGCAGGGCGTCGTCGGACAGGTCGTCGACGCCGTCGGAGATCTTCTCGTCGAGCTCCTTGAGCTTCGTGACGGCGGCGTCCGGGTCGGACTGCAGGTTCGCGGCTTCGGACTGCACGCCCTCGGCGGCGGACTTGACCGTCTTCTCGAACTGGGTGCACTGGTCGGCCTTCGACGGCCCGGTCGAGCAACCGGCGAGCAGGGTGAGCGCGAGGCCGGCGGTGGCGAGCGCGATGAACTTGTTCTTCGGCATGGTGGAGAGTCCCCCTCGATCGGTCCGCACTCCCCCGGATGAGGTGCAGATCCGTCATCGAGCGTACATGGGGCACTCACAGGATGACCGGCCGCCCGGCGTACCGTCGAGGGCATGCGCGCCATCACGTTCGACGACACCACCATGTCCGTGACCGATCTGCCTGACCCGGTGCCCGCCGCGGGCGAGGTGCTCATCGAGGTCGCCGCCGCCGGGGTGAACAACGCCGACCTGCAGCAGCGCGCGGGGAACTACCCGCCGCCGCCCGGGGCCTCGGAGATCCTCGGTCTCGAGGTCTCCGGCACCGTCCGGGCACTCGGCGACGGGGTGACCTCGGTGGCCGTCGGCGACCGCGTGTGCGCCCTGCTGTCCGGCGGCGGCTACGCCTCGCTCGTCGTGGCTCCCGCGACGCAAGTGCTGCCGGTCCCCGACACGGTCGACCTGGTCGAGGCTGCCGGCCTGCCCGAAGCCGCCTGCACCGTGTACTCGAACATCGGCATGCTCGCCGGACTCCGCCCCGGGCAGACGCTGCTCGTGCACGGTGGCACCGGCGGCATGGGCTCGCACGCCGTCCTGTGGGCGAAGGCCCTCGGTGCCACGGTGATCGCGACGAGCGGTGGCGACCGCAAGGTCCAGGCGTCGCGTGACCTGGGTGCCGATCTGGTGGTCGACCACCGCACCGAGGACTTCGTGGAGCGCGTCCTGGCGTTCACGGACGGCGTCGGGGTCGACGTGGTGCTCGACGTCGTCGGACCGTCGTACCTGGCGCGGAACCTGCAGGCCCTCGCACCCAACGGGCACATCGCCGTCATCGCCTCGGGCAGCGGCAGCACCGCCGAGCTCGACCTCGGCGCGCTGATGCGGAAGCGGGCGTCGATCAGCGGGACGACCCTGCGCGCCCGGCCGCTCGCCGAGAAGGCCGCGATCGTCGCCGCCGTCCGTGAGCACGTCTGGCCCCTCGTCGCCGACGGCAGCGTCCGCCCGGTCATCGACACCGTCCTGCCGCTCGCCGAGGTCGAAGAGGCGCACCGGAAGGTCCGCGACGGCGAGGTCGTCGGGAAGGTGCTGCTGACGCTCTAAGCGCGTGGGCGGGCTGCGCCCGGGTGCCCTGCGCCCGGGTGCGCTGCGCCCGGGTGCCCTGCGCCCGGGTGCCCTGCGCCCGGGTGCCCTGCGCCCGGGTGCTCTGCGCCCGGGTCTGCCGCGCTCGGCCGCACCAGGTCGAGCACCTGCCCGCACTTCGCGCCGAACGTCGCACGGAGCAGGTCCGCCGCGTCGCGGTCCTCGTCGAACCGCGCCGGCATGTCGATCGCGAGCATGATCGCGAAGATCATCCCGCTGCCCAGGAAGCCCTGCACCTGGTCGTCCGGGATCCCCGCCTCGTCCCGCAGGAACCGGTAGATCTCGAGGAAGCCGTCACGTGCGGCCGCCCCGATCGCGGGCTCGGCACCGGAGACGAACCCCTGCAGCAGCACGGTGTGCAGGCCCTGCTCGGCAGCGAGGTCGACGAACTGCTCACCGATGACGTGCGCCGGCACGTCATCCGGGCCGAGGGTCGTCAGGGTCTCGCGCCAGGCGTCGAGCAGGATGCCGAGCGTGTCGCGGAAGACCTCGAGGAACAGCGCTTCCTTCGACCCGAACATCCGGACGACGTACGGCTGGCTGATGCCCGCCGCCGAGGCGATCTGGTCGGTGGTGGTGCCGTGGTAGCCCTGGCGGCCGAACACCCCGCGTGCGGCTTCGAGGATCATCGCGCGACGCTGCGCTGCCGGCATCCGGACCGCTGTCTCCGCGCTCATGGTTGACAGGTTATCAGTCGATTACTACAGTCCGTCGAGACAAGTAATCATCGGATTACCAACGACTGGAGACACCATGTCCCGACGCATCCCCGTGTGGCTCGCGATCGCCGCCGCGTCCCTCCCGATGTTCATGGCGACGCTCGACAACCTCGTCGTCACCAGCGCACTCCCCGCCGTGCACGCCGACCTCGGCGCCTCGGTCGAGGAGCTGCAGTGGATCACCAACGCCTACACGCTCGCCTTCGCCGCCCTGATGCTGCTGGCCGTCGGCCTCGGCGACCGCATCGGCCGCCGCCACCTGTTCATCGCCGGCATCGGCGTCTTCACCGTCTCATCGGCCTTCGCCGCGATGAGCACCGACCCGACCGCCCTCATCGTCTGGCGCGCGGTCGAGGGGGCCGGCGCCGCGGCGATCATGCCCCTGTCGCTGACCCTGCTCGTCGGCAGCGTCCCGGACCGCCTGCGGACCGTGGGCATCGGCGTCTGGGGCGGCATCTCCGGCCTCGGCGTCGCG
The DNA here is from genome assembly GCF_003814955.1 of Curtobacterium sp. PhB137. NCBI lineage: Bacteria > Bacillati > Actinomycetota > Actinomycetes > Micrococcales > Microbacteriaceae > Curtobacterium > Curtobacterium sp. PhB137. The sequence continues at coordinate 45,021 of NZ_RKQO01000004.1, forward strand.
CTCGGCCCGCTCATCGGCGGAGCCGTCGTCGAGAGCTGGAGCTGGGAGGCGATCTTCTGGCTCAACGTCCCCGTCGGCGTGATCGCGATCCCGCTCGCCCTGTTCGCCCTGCCGAACACCCGTGGCGCCCGGGTCCGGACCGACGTCCTCGGCGTCGTGTTCGCGGGTCTCGGGGTGCTCGGCGTCGTGTTCGGCATCGTCCGCGGCAACGACGCGGGCTGGACGAGCACCGAGGTGCTGGTCGGCCTCATCGGTGGCGGTGCACTGCTCGTCGCGTTCGTCGTCCGCCAGGCCACGACGGCCGCACCGCTCCTGCCGCTCCGGTTCTTCCGCGACCGCAGCTTCACCCTCGCCAACCTCGTCGCCATGACCTTCTCGTTCGGCGCGTTCGGGTCGGTCTTCATCCTGATCCAGTTCCTGCAGGTGGTGCAGGGCCGGTCACCGCTCGAGGCCGGCGTCTGGACGATGCCGTGGACGCTCGCACCGATGATCGTCGCGCCGCTCGCCGGGATCATCGCACCACGGGTCGGCACCCGGGTGCTCATCGCCGGCGGCATGGCGTTCCTGTCCGCCGGACTGTTCTGGATCGCCGCCACGATGTCCGCCGACGTCACCTTCACCGGCCTCCTGCCCGGCTTCCTGCTCGCCGGCATCGGCATGGGCGCCGTGTTCGGGCCGATCTCGACCGCCGTGCTCGCGCGGATGCCGCAGGACGACCACGCGAAGGCCTCCGGCGCGAACTCCACCCTGCGCGAGATCGGCGTCGCACTCGGCATCGCGGTGCTCACCGCCGTGTTCACCGGTGCCGGCGGCCAGCTCACGCCCACCGGTTACGTCGACGCGGCACAGCCCGCCGTGCTGGTCGGAGCGGCCGTCGTCGCAGCCTCGGCACTCGTCGCCGTGTTCCTGCCGGCAGGTCGCGGATCCCACGTCCCCGACGTGGTCGCCGATGATGCTCGGGAGGCGCGCCCCACGCCCGCCGTCCCGGCTCCCGTCGCGTAAGCGCCCGGTCTGGTCCTAGGCGTGGACGCGGGAGAGGAACTCGACCAGCGCCGGGTGCTGCGGGGCGTCGAGGACCTCGGCGGGGACGCCCTGCTCGACGACCTCTCCCCGGTGCAGGAACACGATCCGGTCGGCCACGTTCCGCGCGAAGTGCATCTCGTGCGTGGTCATCAGGATCGTCGACCCCTGCCGCTTCAGCTCGGTGACCAGGTCGAGCACCTCGCCGACGAGCTGGGGGTCGAGGGCGCTCGTGACCTCGTCGAGCAGCAGGAGCTCGGGGTCGGACGCGATCGCCCGGACGATGGCCACGCGCTGCTGCTGGCCGCCGGAGAGCCGATCCGGGTAGGCATCGGCGAACTCCGCGAGCCCGATCCGTTCGAGCAGCCGACGCGCGGTCGCCTCGGCCTCGGCCCGGCCGACGCCGTGCACCTGCCGCGAAGCGAGTGTCACGTTGTCGAGCACGCGCATGTGCGGGAACAGGTTGAACTGCTGGAAGACCACGCCGATCCGCGCACGGACACCGTCGACCGCGACGCGGGGATCGGCGATGTCGGTGCCCTGCAGCAGGATCTCGCCGTCGTCGATGCCCTCGAGCAGGTTCACCGTCTTGAGCAGGGTCGACTTGCCCGAGCCGGACGCCCCGATGACGCAGATGACCTCGTGGCGGTGCAGCGTCAGGTCGATGCCGCGCAGGACCTCGTGCTCGCCGAAGGCCTTGCGCAACCCGCGCAGCTCGAGGACCGCAGCGTCCGCACCGGACGCACCACGGGCCTCCTGGCCGACCTCACTCATACGGTCCCTCCGATCTGCTCGCGCCGCTGCTGGCGGCGCGCGATCGCGTCCGTGACGCGGATCAGCGGCAGGCTGATCACCACGAACAGCAGCCCCGCGACGAAGTACGGCGTGAAGTTGTAGGTCTCCGCCTGCGCGATCTGCGCCGAACGGACCGCGTCGACGGCGCCGAGGATCGACACCAGGCCGACGTCCTTCTGCATCGAGACGAAGTCGTTCATCAGTGCCGGTGTGACCTTGCGGATCGCCTGCGGCAGCACCACGAGTCGCAGCGTCTTGGCGTGCGAGAGCCCGAGCGACCGCGCGGCCAGACGTTGCGAGGGGTGCACGGCCTCCATGCCGGCACGCAGGACCTCAGCGATGTACGACGAGTACGTCAGGACGATCGCGATGGTGCCCCAGACCTCGGCGGGCAGCCGCGGGAACACCCCGAGACCGGGGATCCCGTAGCCGACCAGGTAGAGCACGATGATGAGCGGCAGGCCGCGGAACAGGTCCGTGTACCCGGTCGCGAGCATCCGCAGCGGGAAGAAGACCGGGTTCCGCAGGCCCCGCACCACTGCGAGCAGGGTGCCGAACACGGCGACGCCGATGGCGCTGAAGAACAGGATCCGGACGTTCAGCCAGAGGCCCAGCAGGATGTCCGGGAACGTGTCGATCGCGGTCTGCGGGTCGAAGAACGACTGCTGGACCGCTGCCCAGCCGGGGGTGTTCACGACACCGAAGTAGGCGATCGCGATCACCACGAGCGTCGACACCACCGACACCACGATCGACCGGCGTCCGCGCTGCCGGCGGTAGAGCCGCCGCTCGGCCTCGACCTGGCTCGGCGCGGCTGCGGCGACCGGGGTACCGGCGCCTGCTGGAACGGTCATGCGGTTACCTCAGGACCGGGGTGTTGGTCTCCGAGGAGAGCCACTTGGTCTGCAGGTCCTCGAGCGTGCCGTCGTCCGTCAGCGACTTGAGCGCCTTGTCCACCTTGCTCGTGAGCTCCGAGCCCTTCGGCAGGACGAAACCGAACTGGTCGCCCTTGCCGTCGGACGGGAACTGCGCCGACACCGTGCCGTCGTCGAGCTGCGCCGCGGCCATGTAGAACGCCGTCGGCAGGTCGGTGACGATCGCGTCGATCTGGCCCGACTTCAGTGCGAGCACGGCGTCATCGTTCGAGTTGAAGACCTGCGGGGTGATCCCGAGCACGCCCTTCACGCTGGCGATCGACGTGGACCCGGTGGCGACGCCGATGGCGTCCTTCTTGAGCGCGGCGATGCTCGTGTCGTCGACGGCCTTCGAGGTGCTGGTCGTCACCACGGCCTGCGTGGTCGTGTAGTACGCGCTCGACATGTCGACGGCCTTCTTGCGCTTCGCGTCGATCGAGAACTGCTGGACGTTGAGATCCCAGTCCTTCGGGCCCGGTGCGATCGCACTGTCGAAGGTGCTGCGCTTCCACACGACGTCGGACTTGCTGTAGCCCATCTCCTTCGCGACCGCGTAGGCGACGGCGGACTCGAAGCCCTTGCCGGACTCCGGCTTGTTGTCCTCGATCCACGGCGAGTACGCCGGCTCACCGGTGGCGACCGTCAGCTTGCCGTCGGTGACGGTGCCGTCTTCGTTGCTGCCGCTGCCGGCGGCGCACGACGTCAGGGCGAGGGCGGCGACCGCGGCTGTTGCGACGGCGAGGGTGAGGCGGAGGGATCGGGTCACGGTCGGGCCTTCGTGCGAGGGGGGGGGGTGGGGGCAGGTCGAAGTGTACTTCGCGGTGGGATACCAACGCGACTCCGGGCGCTCCTCGTGACCCGGTCTCGTGTCACACACCAGTCGACGGGTCGACGTCTGGCTGGTAATCTGGCGACGCGGGCTGAACCGAGCGCATGCTCGGCTGAGGTCTGAGATCAAGGGGCGTCCCAGCACGGGGCGCCCCCTTTCTGTTCTCGGAACGCTCCCGAACGCGATCACGGCCAGACGACGATGGCGTCGCGCCGAGCGTTCGTCACCTCGGTGCGCCAGACGGGCCGCAGCTCGTCCCACATCGTCTCGTCGCAGACGCTGCCGCTCTTCGGGCCAGGCGACTGGAACCGCCGGAACCCCGCGTACGCGACCAGGTCGGCCGCCTGGACGAAGTAGGACGACGCCGAGTCACGAGGGACCGGATCCTCGACGAGCAGCGGCGCGCTGACACGAGAACCCCCTGGTGCGAAGCTGTGCCGCCGGAAGCGCCCGCGGATCGCGCGGACCGTCGCGTCGTCGCCCGCGTCGTGCACGAGGATGATCGGCTTGCCGGATTGCTCGGACCGGATCCGGAGACGCTGGAGTAGGTAGGTCCAAGCCCGGTCCTCGGGCCGGTAGTCCATCGGCCGGGCTTCCTTGTCGATGACGATGGCGAAGACCCCGGAGGCCACGACGCTCAGCGCACCGAGCGATCTGCGGAACACGTCGCGACGCTGGCCGTCACCGAGCCCGAGGTGGCGGAGGTCCCCTCGCCCGCGCAGGAGCACGTTCGCCTTGAGCTCATGGCGGAGGAGGACGCCGTACGTGTCCCGGATCTCGCGACGGACCCCCGTCAGCCAGTCGAGACGATCGGTCCAGTCACCGCCAGGGACGAGCACGCATCCCAGCGTGTAGGTGCGCGTCGCGCCCGGGGACACAGCCGGATCCCCCTTGTCACCGGTCTCGTCCACGTACGCGAACTCGAACTCGAACGGAGCGTCGAGCGCCGCACGGGCGAGGGCGGGAACGCGACCGGACTCCATCCGACCAACATACCAATGTGGTACGTCAGTCGGCCATCGTGAAGTCCTCGAACGAGAAGCCCGGCGACACCAGGCAGCTCAGCAGGACCTCGCCGTCGTTCGGGATCGTCCGCTGCCACACGCCGCCGCGCACGAACGCCTGTGCGTCGTTCACCCGGTCGCGGCCGGCATCGGGCCCGAGGGTGATCCGCGCACCGGGCTCGGGAGCATCGCCGGAGCCGCCGAGTTCGAGCTCGACGGTGTCCGGACCGTGCCACATCCAGATCTCGTCGCTCGTCACCCGGTGCCAGGCCGAGGCCTCGCCCGTGGGCAGCAGGAAGTGGATCAGGGTCGCGGCGGGGCGGTCCCCCGCGGGCGTCGTCACCGTGGCCGGCGAGGTCCAGGTGCGGACGTACCAACCACCTTCGGGGTGCGGCTCCATGCCGAGGGCGATGGCGCGCTTCGGCACGTCGAGCCACTCGATCAGTTCGCCGTCGACGGTGCGACGGGCGGCCATGCCGGGGCGGGGTGCGGTCTCGGTCATGATTCCTCCACAGGGATGACAGGGCGGGCAGGGCGGTCGGGCGATGACGCGGGCACGCCGGTCAGTGCTCCGTCGACGGCGCGGACGACCCCACGGATGACGGTCGCGGACGCACGCCCGGCACCGTCCTCGACGAGCTCGGCGAGTGCGTCGGGCACGGTCCGGGCGTCGACGTCGAAGACGGCCAGGTCGGCGCGGGCGCCCACGGCGAGGTGGCCGATGCGGTCCGGGCCGACGGCGAGTCCCATGGCGTGCGCACCACCGAGCGTCGCCGCAGACAGGAGCCGCTCGTGCAGGTCCCGGTGCCCGTAGCCCTGGGCACGGGCGATCCGGTGCAACGCCGTGACGTCGGCCATCAGGTCGAGGGACGGTGACGACGACAGCGAGTCGGTGCCGATGGCGATCGGGCTGCCCTCGCGCAGGTAGTCGGCGACGGGAGGCGGGTCGAGGCCGATGACGGCGTTCGACCGCGGGCACAGTGCGACTGCGGTGCCGCGAGCGCGCAGGAGCGCCCGGTCGGCAGCGGTCATGTACACGCCGTGCGCGATGTGGCAGTCCGGGCCGAGCACCCCGAGCCGGTCGACGAACGCGGTGGCGCTCGCCCCGAACCCGAGTGCCCGGAGCGCCCGGAACGAGGGCACGTTCGCCAGGTGCCAGTCGTTGCCGTGGCCGACGCCGTCGACGCCGTCGAGTCCGGGGACCGGTCCGAGGGCGATGCGCTCACCCTCGAAGGCGGCCTCGCCGAGGTGCAGGTGCAGGCGGAGCCCACGCTGCCGGACGATGTCGGGGAGTTCGAGGAGAGGCGCGACCTCGAGCGAGTACGGCGCATGCGGCGAGAGGCCAGCGCCGGGGGTGGTCGGGATTCGGGCGAGTTCGTCGAGCACCTGGTCGCGGCCGTGCGACTGCCAGGCATCGTTCTCCCAGTCCATCACCTCCCAGTAGGCGATGCCGCCGAGCCCGGCGTCCTCGAGCGCGGTGGAGGCCTCGATGTCGGTGACGATGTCCGCGATGCTCGTCACGCCCGCGCGGATCGAGGCGGCGGCACCAGCGGCTGCTTCGGCCCGCCAGTCGTGCGGTTCGGCGTAGTCCTGGTTGAACGCGGACGCCCAGTCCTCGAAACCGTCGTACTGGCCTCGGCCGACACTGGCCATGCCGGTGTACTGCAGGTGCGAGTGCGCGTTGACGAGGCCCGGCAGGAGGGCTCCGCGCCACTGCCGTTCGGTGAACGTCGCACCCGAGCCGGTGAGCTGGTCGACGACCCAGGACCGGTCACCGACGTGCAGGATGCGGCCGTCCTGCACGGCGACCGCGCCGTCGGCGATCGGGGGCGCGGTCATCGGCACGACGACGCGCGCCGAGTGCACGACGACGGAGTGGTCGGCACGAGGGTGCGCGGCGGTCGGGCGCGCGGTGCTCGGGTGCGAGTCGCTCGGGTGCGCAGCGCTCATGCGGGGTCTCCGAAACGACGCGTCCGGACGTCCGGCTCGCGGTCCGCAAGGTGTTCAGGGGGAAGGCCGGGAGGAACGGGGCGCGCTCCGAACGCGGCGAGCGCCACGCGGGCGGTCGCGTCGTCGACCGCGGGATCGATGGGCACGACGGCTCGCTCCAGTTCGTCGCCGCGCTCCAGCAGCATGCGGACGGCCCCGAGCTGCGCGGCGAAGGACAGGTCCATGATCTCGATCGGGTTGCCCTCGGCCGCGGTGATGTTGATGCAGCCGCCGCGGTCGAGCACGATCGGTCCGCCCTCGGCGTCGGGGAACACGAGGCGCTCGGCCTTCGGACCCACCGGCCGCAGTCCGGCTCCGGCGGCGCGGGCGTCGTCGAGCGCGACCTCGTGGTCGACCCCACCCGCGACGGCGACGACGGCCCCGTCCGCGCACGAGCGCAGCACGCGCAGGTCGATGGTGTCGGCCACCCCGGTGGCGCTCACTACGAGGTCCGCGTCCTGCACGGCCTCGGCGAGCGGCGCGACGGCGTGGCCGGCGAACAGCGCCTGCAGGGCGCGCACCGGGTCGGTCTCGGCGACCGTGACCCGGAACCCGAGGGCGGAGAGCACCAACGCGACCCCCTCGCCGACGTGCCCGAACCCGGCGACGACCGCCGCGCCTCCCGAGATCGCTCGGTGTGTACCGGACGGGAGCCCGTCGACCAGGTCGAGCATCGCGAACACCGTCGACTGCCCGGTGCCGTACCGGTTGTCGAAGAACGTCTTGGTGCGGGCGTCGTTGACGGCGACCACGGGGATGCCGAGCTCGCCCCGCGACGCCATCACGCGCAGGGGTCGGAGGCCACTCGTGGTCTCCTCGGCCGCGCCGAGCATCGTCGGCAGCAGGTCCGGACGCTCCTGGTGGGCGAGCCGGATGACGTGGGAACCGTCGTCGAGCAGGATGTGCGGCCGGGTGTCGAGCATCGCGAGGGCGAGCGCCTTCTGCTCCGGCAGCGAGGCCGCGCTGCTCGCGTGCACCGTGAGCCCCGCTGCCCGGAGCGACGCGGCCACGGCGTCGTCGGTCTCGTCGGCGTGCGCGTAGACGACGACCTCCGCACCGGCGTCGCGGAGGAGCAGGCTCAGCACCGCCGTCTTCGGCTCGAGGAACATCGCGACGCCGATGCGGGTGCCGCGGAGCAGTCCACCGTCGCGGAGTTCGGCGGCGACCGCGCGCGAGACGGGCATCGAGCGTCGCGCCCAGCGCAGCCGGGCGTCGGCGGCCGGGTCGTCCTCGGGGTCGCGGCCGGTGGAGACCAGGAAGACGTCGTCGGAGAGCATCGGGACGCCGAGCACGCCCGGGCGGGCGGTGACGACGGGGCCGAAGGCGTCCTCGTCGACCGCGGGCAGGTGCCAGCCGGCGTCGATCACGATGAGCGTGGCGCCGCGGGGGCGGTCGGCCTCGCGCTCGATGACGGGGGTGGAGTCCTCGGGGGAACCGAGGCACCAGAGCTGGTCGATCGGCTCGTGGTCCGCGGCCGGGCGTGCACCGAGGCCGGTCAGCAGGCCGTGCAGCGCCGACGCGTCGCGGGGGTCGCCACCGACGATGCGGAACCGACGGGCTGCGACGAGCAGGTTCGTGACCGCGGCGAAGCGTCGGACGGCCGCCGACGCCCAGGATCGCGTCTCGGGGTCGGGTCCTGGCGGCATGCCCCAATCGTAGGGAATGCGCGGGGCCCCGCCGACGTACTCTCTGGGCATGAGCGATGCATCCACGACCGAAGTGTTCGACAAGGTGACGATGTTCGGTGCGGACTGGTGCCGCGACTGCCGCCGGTCCAAGGCGCTGCTCGACACCCTCGGCGTCGACTACGAGTACGTCGACGTCGAGCAGGACCTGTCGGCGGCCGACCGTGCCGAAGCGATCAGCGGGCGGAAGAACATCCCCGTCGTGGTGCTGCCGAACGGCAAGCACTTCGTCGAGCCGTCGGACGCCGAGCTGCGCGCCGAGCTCGAGGCCTCCGGCGCCCTCTGAGCCGCGGACTTTCGCGCCCAGCGACACGTCACGCCGACAGGCGCCCGTGACGTGTCGCTGGGCGCGAAAAGTCGTCGGCCGGCACACCCGGGCGGACATCGGATGAATCGGGCATCATGAGGGCGTGATCATCGACGCTCACCACCACCTCTGGGACCCCGCCGACCGGCCGTACCCCTGGATGGACGACTCCGTCGCCCCGATCCGCCGCCGGTTCGACGTGGACGACCTCCGCGCAGCGACGCAGGACACCGGCGTGACGCGGACCATCGTCGTGCAGGCCGTGCACGATCCCGACGAGACGGCCTGGCTCCTCGAGCAGCCCCGACCGGTCGCGGGCGTCGTCGGCTGGGTGGACCTGACCGCGCCGGACGTGGCGGACCGGATCGCCGCCGTCCGTGCGCTCCCCGGCGGTGATCGCCTCGTCGGCATCCGGCACCTGGCACAGGACGAACCGGACCCCGGCTGGCTCGGCCGCCCCGACGTCGCCCGCGGGGTGCGAGTCCTCGCCGGTGGCGGCCTGGTGTTCGACTTGCTCGTCCGCGCCCGAGAGCACTCGGCCGCGCTGGCCCTGGTCGACGCCGTCCCCGACGCATCGTTCGTGCTGGACCACGCCGGCAAACCATCGATCGACACGGGTGACCCGGCCTGGCACGGACGGATGGCCGACTTCGCTGCACGCCCGAACGTCACGTGCAAGGTCTCCGGCTTGCTCACCGAGGCCGGACCGGACTGGCGCGACCGCCCGGTCGACCGGTACGTCCGTGAGGTCGTGGAGCAGTTCGGCCCCGAGCGGTCGTTGTTCGGCTCGGACTGGCCGGTGTCGACCCTGGCGACCGGGTACGCGGCGGTCGTGCAGCGGACGACGGACGCACTCGCCGACCTGTCGACGACCGAGCACGACGCCGTCTTCGGCGGAACCGCGGAGCGCATCTACCTTGTCCCGAGGACCACGCAGACATAGGATGTTTCTGGCTGCACTGGCGCAGCCGGAGAGCGAGGAACGATGCAGTTCGCACGACTCGGCCCGGCGGGGAGCGAGATCCCCGTGGCCATCGACACCGACGGCGAGGTCTTCGACCTCCGCTCGATCACCAGTGACATCAGCGGGTCCTTCCTGGCCTCGGACCCGGTCGGCCGCGTCGACCACGCCCGCAGCGCCGGCGACCTGACGATCATCGGCCGGGACCGGGCCGACGGCATGCGGCGCGGGGCACCGATCGCCCGCCCCGGCAAGGTCGTCTGCATCGGCCTGAACTACCGCGACCACGCCGCCGAGACCGGCGCCGACATCCCCACCGAACCGATCGTGTTCATGAAGGACCCGATGACGGTGATCGGCCCCGACGACGAGGTCCTGATCCCCCGGAACAGCACGAAGACCGACTGGGAGATCGAGCTCGCGATCGTCATCGGCCGCACGGCTCGGTACTGCGAGACCGATGCGGACGCCGAGGCCTCCATCGCCGGCTACGCCATCGCGAACGACGTGTCCGAGCGGGAGTTCCAGCTCGAACGCGGCGGGCAGTGGGACAAGGGGAAGTCCTGCGAGACCTTCAACCCGCTCGGACCGTGGCTGGTGACGCCCGGGTCGCTCACCGCCGCCGGCCTCGACCCCGCGGCACTCGCGCTCCGGCTGACCGTCAACGGCGAGGTCCGGCAGGACGGCACCACCGCCGACATGATCTTCCGTCCTGTGGAGATCGTCCGGTACCTGTCACAGTTCATGGTGCTGTACCCCGGCGACGTCATCAGCACGGGGACCCCGGCGGGCGTCGCGCTGGCCGGACACGCGCCCTACCTGCAGCCCGGCGACGTCGTCGAGCTCACCGCCGACGGGCTCGGCTCGCAGCGCCAGACGGTCGGAGCAGCCTGATGGCGGACGCAACCGGCAGCGCCGGCAGCATCGGCAGCACCGGCGGCGCTCGCAGCGCTGCCAGCCACGACGGCGTCCGGGCCATCGTCACCGGTGGCGCGTCCGGCATCGGCGCGGCGATCGCCGCCGCCCTGCAGGACCGCGGTGCCACGGTCGCCGTGCTCGACATCCAGCCGTCGACCGCCGAGGGGTTCCTCTCCATCACGTGCGACGTCAGCGACGACGCCTCGGTCCGCACCGCCGTCGCCACCGCCGTCGAGCAGCTCGGCGGCCTCGACGTCCTGGTCAACAACGCCGGCATCGGCGCCCAGGGCACGGTCGAGGACAACGGCGACGACGAGTGGCGCCGCGTGTACGAGGTCAACGTCCTCGGCGCCGTCCGGCTGTCGCGCGCTGCGCTCCCCCACCTGCGGGCATCGGGCAACGCGAGCATCGTGAACACCTGCTCGATCGCCGCCACCGCCGGGCTGCCCCAGCGGGCGCTCTACTCGGCGACCAAGGGAGCGATCGCCGCCCTGACCCGCGCGATGGCCGCCGACCACATCCGCGAGGGCATCCGCGTCAACGCCGTCAATCCCGGTACGGCCGACACTCCGTGGGTCGCGCGGTTGCTGTCCGCCGCGGGCGACCCGGCCGCCGAACGCGCTGCCCTCGAGGCCCGGCAGCCGCACGGTCGGCTCGTGCAGGCGGAGGAGGTCGCCGAGGCGGTCGCCTACCTGACGAGCCCGCTCGCCCGGTCCACGACGGGCGTCGACCTGGCCGTCGACGGCGGGATGCAGGCCCTCCGGCTGCGGCCCGCCTGATGGTCCGGCCGTGACGACCGGGAGGCCCGGCTATCGTCGACCTGTCGGCTCGCGTCCGCGAGCGGGCCGGGATCAGGAGGTGGTGACGTGGCGTCACTGACCGACGATGCGATCGCACGCATCCAGCAGATGATCGTGAGCGGTGAGCTCCAACCCGGGCAGCGCCTCCCGCCCGAGAAGGAACTGAGCGAGTCGCTCGGCCTGTCCCGGAACAGCCTGCGCGAGGCGGTGAAGGCCCTCGAGCTCATCCGCGTGCTCGACGTCCGCCGTGGCGACGGCACCTACGTGACGTCGCTGGAACCCGGCGTGCTGCTCGAGGCCGTGTCGTTCGTCGTCGACATGCACCACGACCGGTCCCTCGTCGACCTGCTCGAGGTCCGCCGCATCCTCGAGCCCGCGTCCGCCGTCCTGGCGACCGCGCGGGCCTCGGAGCAGCAGATCGACGAGCTCGCCACGCTGATGCAGTCCGTCGGCGAGGACACCGGTGTCGAGGACCTCGTCGCGCACGACCTGCTGTTCCACTCGACGATCGCGGGCATCGGCGGCAACCAGTACCTGTCCGGGCTGCTCGACGCCCTGTCGAGCAAGACCGTGCGGGTGCGGGTCTGGCGAGGGCTGACGCAGAACGGCTCCGTGCAGCGCACGCTCGACGAGCACGCCGCGATCGTGGACGCCATCCGACGGCGCGATCCGCAGCTCGTGCAGGCCCTGGTGGTGTCGCACGTCGAGGGCGTCGAGCGCTGGTTGCGGCGCTCCCTCGACTGAACCCGAGAACGCGTGCAGCCGGGTGGGTGTTGTGTCGGTCGTCGGCCCTGACTCCGGCAACCATGCCGCGGCAACCGCACCCACGAGGAGGAAACCGTGCTCGGTCTCATCATCAGCTTGATCATCGTCGGACTCATCGCCGGCGCCATCGCCCGGCTCGTCGTCCCCGGCAAGCAGCACATCTCGATCCCCATGACCATCCTGCTGGGCATCATCGGCTCGTTCGTGGGCGGGTTCCTCGGGTTCCTGATCTTCCAGCACGACCCGATGGACGGCTTCTTCCAGCCGGCCGGCATCATCGGTTCGATCATCGGCGCCATCATCGTGCTGATCATCTACATCCGCTTCTCGGGTCGCAGCGCCAAGACCCGCTAGGCAGGTCTCGGCGGGCACGACTCGCTGCGCAACCAAAGTCACCCCGAACCGCGCATCCGTGCGGTTCGGGGTGATTTTGGTTGTGCGGGGCTCAGGCGGTGAGCAGGCCCGCGGCGCGGAGGTCGTCCCACAGAGCTTCCGGCACCACGGCCGCCACCCGCTCGACGTTGGAGCGCACCTGCTCGGCGGACTGCACGCCGAGGGCGATCGCGGCGACCGCAGCAGCACGCCGCGGGAACGCCAGCGCCGCCTCGGGCAGCGTGACCCCGTGCCGCTCGCAGACGTCGGCGATCGCGTTCGCCCGCGCGACGAGTGCCGCCGGTGCCGTCGCGTAGTCGTAGGTCGCCGTGGCGTCCGGCCGGTCCCGCCCGAGCAGTCCCGAGTTGTAGACCCCGACCGCGACGACCGCGACGCCGAGCGCGGCGCACCGGGCGACGAGCTCCGCCGCCGGCTGCTCCAGGAGCGTGTAGCGGCCCGCGAGCATGACCACGTCGCACAGCCCGGTGGACACCGCGGCGTCGAGGGCCTCGACCGAGTTCGACCCGACGCCGACGGCTCGGACCACGCCGTCGTCCCGCAGCTCGGCGAGCGTCGGCAGCGCCTGCGTCAGGCCGTCCTCGAGCGAGTAGACGTCGGGGTCGTGCAGGTACGCGACGTCGACGTGGTCGAGCCCGAGCCGTCCGAGCGACTCGTCCATCGACCGCCGAACACCCGACGGTGAGGGGTCCCACTGCCGCACGGTGTCGTTCGGCACCGCGAACCCGCCGGAGGCCAGGTCGTCCCCGTCGCCACGCCCGGGGACGAGCAGCCGCCCGACCTTCGTCGACACCAGGAACGCGTCACGCGGACGGTCGGCGAGCGCCGCCCCGAGCCGCCGCTCCGACAGCCCGAGGCCGTAGTGCGGCGCGGTGTCGAACCCGCGCACGCCGGCGTCCCACGCCGCGTCGACGGTGGCACGGGCGTCGTCGTCGGACACCGGGCGCAGCAGGTTCCCGATGCCGGCGCCGCCGAACCAGAACGGACCGCGGTCGAGGTCGGTCATCCCTGTCCTTCCAGGGTCCAGACGAGCGGGATCCCGTCGTCGTTCCCCGAGTAGTCGTCGTCGGCTTCGAGCAGCGGGTTGATGGTCTCCTGCCACTCGGCGTTGACCGGGTCGTCCGCCAGTGAGCGTCGCATCGCCCGGTAGTCGGACACCTCGATGAGGTGGACCAGGTCCTGGCCGTCGCGCCAGATGCTCCAGTTCGACACCCCGGCTGCCCGGAGTCGGTCGACGAGCGCGGGCGGGACGGCGGCGTGCACGCGCTCGTACTCCGCCTCCGTCCCGCTGCGCAGTCGGGTCCTCGACAGGATGCGCTGCATCAGTCGCGCAGGAACAGCTCGACCACCGGCACGGCGACGTCGGGTCGCACGATCGGCAGCGTGAGCGTCAGCGTCCCCGCCGGCTGCCCGCCGAGCCCGGTGTTCTGCGCGCGGGTCCCGGGCGGGATCTCGCGGAAGTGCAGCTCCGACGCGTCGTTGAGCAGCTGGGCGTAGGCGACGCGTCCGGCCAGGTCGGGCAGGTGCACGTGCTCGAACGGCCACGCGAACAGGTGCAGGTACAGGCGGTTGCCGTTCTGCGTGTACACGGTGTTGCGCGGCGCGACGAACGACGACGGTCCGGCGCCGTAGACGGACCGGGCATGCTGGTGCATCCACGTCCCGATGCCGTCGAGGGTCTGGCGCGAGACCCCGTCGAACTCGCCACGGCCGGTGGGGCCGATGTTGAGCAGCATGTTCCCGTTGTTCGAGACGCCGTCGACGAGCATGCGGACGAGCAGGTCGACGGGCTTGAGGTTCACGTTGTCGCGGTCGTAGCCCCACGATCCGTTGAGCGTCTGGCAGGCCTCCCACGGCACCTGGGCGCCGTCGACCTCCATCGGCTTGTCCGGCTGGTACTGCTCCGGGGTGACGATGTCGCCCGGCAGGTCGAGCCGGTCGTTGACGATGATGCCGGGCTGGAGCCGTCTGGTCAGTTCGAGCAGCTCCGAGGATCCCCAGTCGTCGCGACCCTTGCCGCCCCAGATGTCCTCGTGGTCGTTGTCCCGGTACGAGAAGTCGTAGAACAGGTAGTCGACCTGCCCGTAGTCGGTGAGCAGTTCCTCGACCTGCCCGTGCAGGTACTCCCGGTAGCGCGACATGTCGCGGCCCTGGTTGAACGCCTCGATCTCCTCGGGCGAGTCGTCGCGCCTCGGGTGCACGCCGTCGACGGTGAAGTCCGGGTGGTGCCAGTCGATGAGCGAGTGGTAGAAGCCGACCCGCAGTCCCTCGGCCCGGACGGCGTCGACGAACTCGCGCACGATGTCGCGGCCGAACGGGGTGTTCGTGGACTTGTAGTCGGTGAGCTTGCTGTCCCAGAGGCAGAAGCCCTCGTGGTGCTTCGTGGTGAGCACGACGTACTTCATGCCGGCTTCGCGAGCACGGCGGGCCCAGTCGGCGGCGTCGAACAGGTCGGGGTCGAAGTGGTCGAAGTACTTCTGGTAGTCGGCGTCGGTGATCCGTTCGCGGTTCTTCACCCACTCGTGCCGTGCCGGCAGGGCGTACAGCCCCCAGTGGATGAACATGCCGAACCGGTCGTGGGTGAACCAGGCGGGCAGGCCGCTCGCGTCGGTCGCGGTCTGCGGCTCTGCAGGTGCGGTGATGGTCATGAGGCCAGTGTTCCTTTCAGAGGGGGGAGGGGTGTCACCGGCCGCCGAGGCCGCTGGTGACGATGCCCTTGACGAGGTGCTTCTGCAGCAGGACGAGCAGGATCACGGTGGGCAGCATCGAGATCACCGACGCCGCCATCACGAGGTTCCACTCGGAGCCCTGCTGGCCGAAGAACTGCTGCAGGCCGAGTGGGATGGTGCCCCGGGCCTCGACGTCGTTGACGATGACGAGGGGCCAGAGGAACGAGTTCCAGTACGAGATGAACGAGAACACCGCGAGGACGGCCATGGTCGGTCGGGCGAGCGGCATCATCACCGAGAAGAAGGTCCGGATCGCGCCAGCCCCGTCGACCCGGGCGGCGTCGTCGAGTTCCTGCGGCACGGTCAGGAAGAACTGCCGGACCAGGAACGCGCCGAGGGCCGTGAACGCCCACGGGATGATGAGTGCCTGGAACGTGTCGACCCAGCCGAAGCCCTGCATCATCACGTACATCGGGATGACGAGGACGTCCTGCGGGATCATCAGCGTGACGAGGAACAGCAGGAACACCGTGTTCCGGCCGCGCCAGCGCAACCGTGAGAACGCGTACCCGGAGAGCACGGCCACGGCGACGTTGATCGCCGTCCCGACCGCCGCGACGAACACCCCGTTGAGGATGAAGCGGGCGAACGGCAGGTAGGTGAACGCCTGCACGTAGTTGTCCCACTCGAGCGAGCGACCCCAGAGCGTCGGCGGGGTGGTGAACACCTGGTCGGCGGGCTTGAGGCTCGTCGCGACCATGTAGATGAGCGGCGAGACGAACAGGAGCGTGACGAGGCAGAGCAGGGCGTACCCGATCGCGTGCCGGACCCGCCCCGGTCGTGGCGCGGACTTCGTCCTGGCGACGGCACGGGGGTTGACCGTCCGGTTCGACGTGGTGGCACCGACGTGCCCGCGGACCGCTTCACTCATAGTGCACCCACCGCTTCTGCCCGAGGAACTGGACGGCCGTGATCCCGAGGATGATGACGAACAGCACCCAGGCGCCGGCCGAGGCCAGACCGAGCTGCTGGTTCTGGAAGCCGGTGTTGTAGATGTACTGCACGAGGGTCTCCGTCGCGGTGCCCGGGCCGCCCTTGGTGAGGACGAACGGCTGCACGAACACCTGGAACGAGGTGATCAGCGTCATCATCGTCGCGAAGAACACGGACGGCGAGATGAGCGGGAACTTGATGGCCCAGAAGGTCTGCCAGGCGTTCGCGCCGTCGAGCTGCGAGGCCTCGATCTGGTTCTCCGGTACGGCGTCGAGCGCCGCCGAGAAGATGAGCATGTTGTAGCCGAAGCCCTGCCACACGCTCATCGCGACGATGGCGAGCATCGCCCAGTGCTCGTCGGCGAGGAAGTTCGGCGCGTGCACGCCCACGGTGGACTGCAGTGACGCGTCGATCGCCCCACCGGGCTGGTACAGCATCCGCCACACCACGACGTTCGCGACGATCGGCGTGATGGTCGGGATGAAGAACAGGACGCGGAAGACGTGCCGGCCGGCGATCCGCGGCGTCAGCCAAGCGGCGAGCCCGAGCGACACGACGAGGTTGAGGGGCACGTAGAGCACCACGAACAGCGCCGTGTTGAGGGCGACGGTGCGGAAGACCGGGTCGGCGAAGAGCCGGGCGTAGTTCTCGATGCCGGCCCAACTGCGCTCGCCGAGCATCGGCCAGTTCATGAAGCTGACGACGAGTGAGGCGACGATCGGGAACGCCGTGAAGACGACGAGTCCGATCGAGTGCGGTGCCGCGAACGCGGCGCCCCACCAGGAGCGGCGCCCGAGTGCGCTCGTGTCCTCGCCGTCCTTCCGCCGCGGGGTGGCGGCTCCGACCGCGATCGCGGTCGCGACCGCGGGGACGGCCGCTTCGGCCGGTGGGTCCTGGATGGTGGTCATGCGACGACCTCCTCGTCGTTCGCGCGGTCCTGAACAGGGGATGGATCGGACGGGAGGCCCGTGGCGGGGCCGCAACGGGCCTCCCGTCCGATCACTGGTTCAGCTGGTCACTGCGTGCCGAGCTGGCCGGCGATGGAGGACATCGTCTCCTTGCCGGAGGTCTGCCCGTTCACCGCCTGCAGCGCGTACTGCGTGAACAGCTGGGAGAGCTGGTCGCTCTGCTTGTTCCCGAGGAGCGGCGAGGACTTCGCGAGCCCTGCCTTGAGCGCGGCCTCGGCGCCGTCGATGCCGGCGCTCGAGTACCACGCCGACTGGGCAGCGGTACGGCCGGGGAAGGCTCGTCCCGCTTCGGCGAGCGAGGTCAGGACCTTCTCGCTGGTCATCGTCTGGACGGCCTTGAACGCCTGCTCCGGGTACTTGCACTGCTTCGAGACACCGAAGCCGGAGCCGGCGGCGAAGGTCGACGGACCGGACGTCCCCGCGGGGAGCGTCGTGACCCCGAGGTCGAACTTCACCTTGGCCTTCTGGCTGATGAGCGACCACGGACCGTCGGTGTACATCGCGACCTTGCCGGCGGCGAAGTCGTTGCCCGGCGTCGACGCGTCCGACGACGCCTGCGTCGCGTAGCCCTTCTTCACCAGTGTCGAGAGCCAGTCGAGGCCGTCCGCGAACTTCGCGTTCGACGCGTCGAGCTCGCCGTCGGACGTGATCACCCGGCCACCGTTGTAGCCGTAGACGAGGGACTCGAGGTTGAGGTCGCCCACCGTCGAACCGAACATGGTGACGCCCTTCGCCTTGAGCGCGGCGCCCGCCGCCTCGAAGTCGTCGACGGTCCACCCCGGCTTCGGCTCGGCCACGCCCGCCTTCGTGAAGACGTCCTTGTTGTAGAACATCATGATGGGGCCGGTGTCGTAGGGCAGGCCGTAGAGCTTCCCGTCGACCTTCATGCCGTCGAGCGCGGTGCTGTCGAACGCGGACAGGTCGGTGCCGTCCTGCTTCGCGAGGTCGTCGAGCGGCAGCAGCGACGACGTGTAGTTCGCGGTGCGGAGCGACTGCATGCTCACGACGCACTGGGCGCCGCCTGCACTCAACTGCGTGCTGAGCTTCGTGAAGTAGTTCTCGAACGGCGCGCCCTGGATCGTCAGGGTGATGTCGTCCTCGCTCTTCACGGTGTCGGCGACCTTCTGCCAGGCGGCCTTGTCCTCCTTCCCGGCGATCCACATGGACCAGGTCAGGGCGTCCTTCGACTGGCTTCCACCGGCACTGCTGCCGGAGGAACAGCCGGTGAGCACGAGGGCCGCGGCAGCTGCTGCCGCGAGCCCGGTGATGATGCGTCGTCGTTGCATCGGAGTCTCCACTTCGTCGTGGTGATGGGGTGTGTGGGGTGGTGGGATCAGGCGACGCGGACCGCGTCGGGGACCGTCTCCGTGTCGACCACGGCCCAGGCCGGGCCGTCCGGGAACGCGTAGGCGTCGAGGGAGTCGGCGAGCATCTCGGTGCCGGCTCCCGGAGCGGTCGGCGGCCAGTAGCGGCCGTCGTGGACGTCCACCGGGGTCACGAAGTGCTCGTGCAGGTGGTCGACGAACTCGATGCACCGGGTGTCGAGGTCGCCGGTCAGCGCGACGGCGTCGAACATCGACAGGTGCTGCACCGCTTCGCACAGGCCGACCCCGCCGGCGTGCGGGCACACCCGGACGCCGTGCTTCGCGGCGAGCAGCAGGATCGCGAGGTTCTCGTTGACCCCCGCGACCCGGGTGGCGTCGATCTGCAGCACCGACATCGACCCGGCCTGGATGAGCTGCTTCGCGATCACCCGGTTGGCCATGTGCTCGCCGGTCGCGACCGGGATCGGGGCGATGCGCCGGGCGATCTCGGCGTGCCCGAGGACGTCGTCGGGGCTCGTGGGTTCCTCGACCCAGGCGAGGTCGAACGGGCTCAGCCGTTCGATCCAGGTGACGGCCTCGTCGACGTCCCACCGCTGGTTGGCGTCGACCGCGATCCGGATGTCGGGTCCGACCGTGGCGCGGGCGATGCCCATCCGGCGGACGTCCTCGTCGAGGTCGCCGCCGACCTTGAGCTTGATCTGCTCGAAGCCCTCGTCGACGGCCTCGCGGCAGAGCCGGGCGAGCTTCTCGTCGTCGTAGCCGAGCCAGCCCGGGGTCGTCGTGTACGCCTGGTAGCCCTCCGCTTCGAGCCGGGCCCGACGGGTCGCACGGTGCGGTTCGGCAGCCCGGAACAGCTCGAGCGCCTCGTCCGGGGTGATCGCGTCGGTGAGGTACCGGAAGTCCACCAGTTCGACGAGTTCCTCGGGGCTCAGGTCCGCCAGCAGCGCCCACAGCGGCTGTCCCGCGCGCTTGGCTCGGAGGTCCCAGAGCGCGTTCACCACGGCGCCGATCGCCATGTGCATGACGCCTTTCTCCGGGCCGAGCCAGCGCAGCTGCGAGTCGTGGACCATCGCGCGCCAGGTGCCGCCCATGTCGGCGAGGACCGCTTCGGCGTCGACGCCGACCACGTGCCCGCGCAGGGCGGCGATCGCGGCTTCCTGCACCTCGTTGCCGCGGCCGATCGTGAACACGAAGCCCGTGCCGACGTGTCCGTCCAGGGCGTCGGTCGTGATCTCGACGTACGCGGCGGAGTAGTCGGGCGCGGGGTTCATGGCGTCGGATCCGTCGTGCTCCCGAGAGGTCGGGAAACGGATGTCGCGCACGTGCAGACCGGTGATGCGGCTCATTCGTGTCTCCTGCCGTTCGGTCTCCGTCGACCGAACGAGGCAATCAAAACATCGGATGTCTCGCGCGTCAAGAGAACTCTTCGTCACGTTCTGGTCTCGAACGGGGCCGAGTCGTCGGATGGCTGCGCGGCTTGCGCTTGCGTGGCCGATCCGCCAAAACGACAGATCCCCGCCAACTGTTCGCGGAGATCTGTCGCTTTCGCGAAACCGTCGACAGCGGAGCGCGCGCATCTGTCGCTTCAGCGGGGGCGACCGGACCACGGACGGGAGGCGCGGTGCGGGTCCGACCCGCGCCGCGCCTCCCGTCCGTGGTCGCGCTTCAAGCGGAGGCGAGTCGGCCCATCTCGGCCACCACGCCGCGGAGGCGGTCCGCCAGCTCGTCGCGCGAGCCGTCGGCGAAGCGGTGTGCCGACTCGATGAGCGCCGCCATGACGAGCGTCACCGCGGTCCGTGCGGAGTCCACGTCGGTGCGCTCGGCGGCGACCGTGAACACGGCGAGCCGGGCACGCGCCATCCACTGCAGCATCGCGGGCACCATCTCGGGTCGCGCCTGCACGAGTTCCTTCATGCGACGGCGGTCCGCCGGCAGTGTCACCGTGCGGGCGACGAGGTCGCAGAGGTCCGACACGAGCGGGCCCTCCGCGGTCAGGAACGCATGTCGTGCCACCTCGGGCACCGAGCTCTCGGGGAGCCCGAGTGCCGCGTCGCCCTTCGACGGGAAGTAGTTGAAGAAGGTGCGGGGCGAAACGCCGGCGTCGGCGCAGATCTCCTCGACCGTGACGCCGGCCAGGCCCCGGTCGGAGACCAGCGCCAGCGCCGCCTGGTGGATCGCGTGCCGGGTCTGCTGCTTCTTGCGTTCCCGCAGGCCACTGTCGCCTGCCGGGTGCGATTCGATCGTGCTCACTGCTGCTCCTGGTGCGGGTCGGGGCCTCCCGTCTGGTGACGAGAGGCCCCGGTGGCCGGTCCTACGCGCGGTCCCGCTGCACGGGGATCGATCCGGTGACGGGTGCCGTGGGCGACCCCATCGTGTCGGCCGCCTTGACGGCCTGCACCTCGAGGTCGTCGGCGGTGCCGGCCTGGTCGGCCTGCTCCTGCAGGGCCGAGCTCTTGCGGAGCGGCGGCGCCTTGAAGAACCAGCTGAGGATGAACGCCAGCAGGATCACGGCGAAGCCGACCCAGTAGACGGTCACGGCCGACGCGTTGAAGCCGGTCATGAACGGCTTGGTCAGCGCCGGGGTCGCACCGTTGAGGTAGGACGTGTCGCTCGTCTCGCTGCTCGAGCTGCTGCCGTCGCCGGCTCCCTTGTCGATCTGCTTCGACAGTTCGGGGGCGAGCTCACCGACCCAGTACGAGCGCTGCGAGGCGTCGGACCAGTCGACCACGAGCTTGCCGTCCTGCACGCTGGCGTGCGCCTTGTCGGCTGCGGCGGTGAGGGCCTGCTGCTGCACGGCCTCCGGAGCGCCGGTCGTCGCAGCGGTGACCTGCGCGGTGGCCTGGTCGAGGCCGGACTGCACCTGCGACTTCACCGGGGTGACGATCGGGTTCCAGATCTGCTCCATGACGCCCGCGTTCGCCTTCGCCGTGGCGACGGTCGGGTTCAGGGCGGCATCGAGCGCACCGGACAGGTTCTTCTGGTCCGCGGTGGCGTGCAGGATGTTCGCCGGCATGATCGAGAACAGGATGCTGAGCAGCACCGCCGTCCCGAGCGTTCCACCGATCTGGCGGAAGAACGTGGCGGACGACGTCGCCACCCCCATGTCCCGCGGCTGCACGGAGTTCTGCGAGGCGAGGGTGATGCTCTGCATGAGCTGCCCGAGGCCGAGGCCGATCAGGAACATGCCGATCATCAGGAACCAGAGCGGCTTGTCGATCGTCATGAACGTCAGGACGACGTAGCCGACCGAGACCAGGGCCGTGCCGATCACCGGGAAGATCCGGTAGCGACCGGTGCGGGCGACGATCTGCCCCGAGGCGATCGAGGCGATCATCAGACCACCGATCATCGGCAGGGTCGCGAAGCCGGACTCCGTCGGGGTGAGCCCCGTGACGATCTGCAGGTACAGCGGGATGGTCAGCATGGCGCCGAACATCGCGAAGCCGACCAGGAACCCGAGGATCGTGGCCATCGAGAAGGTGCCCGAGCGGAAGAGCTTGAGCGGGATGATCGCGTCGTCCTTCATCAGGGTCTCGATCACCAGGAAGGCGACGAGCCCGAGCGCACCGATCACGTAGCAGGCGATGGCACCGGCCGAACCCCAACCCCAGGTGCGGCCCTGTTCGGCCACGAGCAGGAGCGGGACGAGCGTCGCGATCACCGAGGTGGCACCCCACCAGTCGATGCGCGGCTTCGCCTTGGCGTCACCGAACTTCGGCAGGTGCAGGAAGGCGATGACCATCAGGAGCGCCGCGACGCCGATCGGCACGTTGATCAGGAAGACCCAGCGCCAGCCGGTGACACCGAGGATCGTGCTCGCGCCGGCGAACAGGCCGCCGATGAGCGGGCCGATGACGGACGAGATGCCGAAGACCGCGAGGAAGTAGCCCTGGTACTTGGCACGCTCACGCGGGGCGAGGATGTCACCCATGATCGCGAGCGGCAGCGACATCAGCGCACCGGCACCGATGCCCTGGAAGGCACGGAACGCGGCGAGCATGATCATCGAGGTCGACATCGTCGAGAGCAGCGAGCCGAGGATGAAGACCGCGATGCCGAAGATGTAGAGCGGGCGGCGACCGAAGACGTCGGAGAGTTTGCCGTAGATCGGCGTCGTGATGGTCGACGCGATCAGGTACGCGGTCGTGACCCACGCCTGCTGGTCGAGACCGTGCAGGTCGTCGCCGATGGTGCGGATCGCGGTGCCGACGATCGTCTGGTCGAGCGACGACAGGAACATGCCGGCCATGAGGCCGTAGATGACGAGCAGGATCTGACGGTGCGACATGATCGGCTTGCCCGGCGTGCTGGCCGGGGAGTCGTGTCGTCCCCGCGACACCTCGACGGGTGCGGTGGCAGTAGACATGGGGGTCCTTCAGGGGTGCGTGGTGGTCGTCGTGCGGGCAAGGGACGCCGGAGCGTGTGTGGCGGGCCGTCGAACGGCGGGTCAACCTTGCAGACGCTGCAACTTTACATCATCAGCACGTTTGCTGCCAACGCAAACTTGCCATCCGTGCACGTTGGTGAACGGCTTCTCAGGTAGCGTCATCGGCCATGGGGCGAACTGCGTGGACGGACGTGCCGGCGATCCTGCGCGACCGGGTGGAGCAGACCCTCGGCGGAGCGGTGACGACCACTGAGTCCCAGACCGCCGGGTGGTCGCCGGGGAGTGCCGACCGTGTGGTCACGGCGACGGGGCGACGGGCGTTCGTCAAGACGGTTTCGCGATCGCGGAACGCCGATGCCTTCGCCCTGCACCGCCGGGAAGCCCGCGTGGTGGCGCAGCTGCCGTCGACGGTGCAGGCACCACCCCTGCTGGACGCCTTCGACGCCACCGTGGACGGCGACGAGTGGGTCGTCCTGGTCCTCGACGACATCGAGGGCAAGCACCCCGGGGCAGCACTCGACGGCAGCGACACCGCGGCGGTGCTCGATGCGCTGGACACCCTGCCGCCGGCGACCGGCGACCTCGGCACGCTCCCCCGGATCGCCGACGACCTGCGCCGCGAGTTCGGCGCCTGGGACCGGATGCTCGGCGACCCGACCCTGGCCGACCGGGTGGCCGAGGTCGTGCCGGCACACGTCCTCACCGCCGGACCCGCGATCGCCCGAGCCGCCGACCGGGCAGCGGCACTCGTCGACGGCGACCACCTCGTGCACGCCGACTGCCGTGCCGACAACCTGCTCGTCGACGGTTCCGGGGTCGTCTGGGTCGTGGACTGGCCGTGGGCGAGCATCGGCGCGCACTGGCTCGACCCGCTGACCTACCTGATCGACACACTCGTCCGCGGCGAGGACAGCGACGTCGAGCACCACCTCGCCGCCCACCCGGTGTTCGCCGGCCTGCCCGCCGCGACGGTCGACGCCGTCCTCGCTGGTCTCGCCGGACTGTTCTTCGAGCACGCGCTGCCGCCCGCACCGCCGAACATGCCGACCATCCGTGACTTCCAACGGCGCGAGGGCCTGGCCGCGGCGGAGTGGTTGCTCCGCCGGTGGGACACGACACCGCACTGACGACGGGCGACAGGCGTCGGGTACCCCGTCTGTCCAGCAAGCGCGGCACCGCGGAGCGTACGGTCCCCCGCATGACTGATGAGCACCGCACTCCGCGTCCCGAAGACGACGCAGCGCGCCTCGGTCTCGTCGTCGTCGGAGAGGCAGCAGCGCTGCACTCCGGTGACGAGGCGGCACTGGACGCGAGCGAGCAGAACATCCGCGACACCATCGACGAGATGATCGACGAGCCCCTGACCCCACGCCAGGAGCAGGTGATCGAACGTCTGGCATCCGCCGGCGGGACCCTCACCGCCGGACTCAGCGGTGCGCTCGCGGCGCAGACCGGACGGAGCGTCGACGACATCCTCGAGGGTGCGGCCCGCAGCGTCGTGTGGCAGCAGCGGCTCGCCGACCAGCGCGAGGACGCCGGTGGCCAGCAGCGCGAGCGCCGGGACGAGAACGGGCGCGACGAGGACTGATCCTCGCCACGCCCGCCCAGGGTACCGCTGAGGACTACTCGGTCGGCTCCGCGACAGCGGTGGACTGCTCACGCACGACGGCCCGAGCGGCAGCCTGCCCCGTCGTCGAACTCTTGACGATGTCACTCAGGGTGAACCCGGCGGTCGTCCCGAGCAGGGCGTCGACCTCGCTGAACTGGCTCACGATGCTCTTCGACAGGGCGCCGGCGCCGTCGGAGGACACCACGGTCAGCTTGTCGATGTTGCCCATCGGCGCCGCGAGCTCGCGGGCGATGCTCGGCAGGGTCTCGATGGCCTTGACGCGCAGGACGGCCTCGGAGTGCTGTGCGAGTGCGTCGGCCTGGGCCTTCGTGGCGTCTGCCTCGGCCTGACCCTTGGCGCGGATCGCGTCGGCCGCTGCCTCACCTTCGGCACGGGAGGCGTCGGCGGCGAGCTTGCGCGCCTCGGACTCGGCCTTCGCCTCGGCGGCGATCGCTTCGGCGGAGATCCGACGGGCCTCGGCCTGGGCGCGGGCCGTCTCGACCTGGGCACCGGCGGCCGCTTCGGCCTCGACGCGGGTCTTGCGCGCCTGCGCCTCGGCGACGGCGGAGACCTCGGACTCGAGCTCGGCACGGCGCAGCTCGGCACGCTTCTGCGCGGTGATCTGCTCCTGCTCGACGACGCCCTGCGCCGCACGGGCCTGGGCGAGCGGACCGGCGGCTGCGGCCTCGGCCGATGCCCGGTCGGCGTCGAGCTGCAGTGCGGCGCGGCGGATCGCCAGGGTGTTCTCGGCTTCGGCGATGGCCTGGTCGGCGGTGGCACGGGCTTCTCGCGCTTCGCGGTCGGCCTGCGCCTCGGCGTTCTCCGCCTCGAGCCGGACTCGGGCGCGCTCGGCACGACCGAGGTCGCTGATGTACTCGTTGCGGTCCGAGATGCCCTTGATCTCGAAGGAGTCGACGTCGAGGCCCTGGCTGTGCAGGGCCTCCTTCGCCACGTCGAGCACCGCGACGGTGAGCTGGTCGCGGTTGCGGATGATCGTGGACACGTCGGTCGCACCGATCGACGCACGGAGCGATCCCGACAGGACCTCGCGCGCGAAGTCGTCGATCTTCTTCTCCTGCCCGAGGAACCGCTGCGCGGCCGCCCGGATCGAGGCGTCGGTCTCGCCGACCTTGACGAGCGCGACCGCTTCGACGTCGATCGTCACGCCGCGGGAGTCCTGCGCGTTGACGTTGATGTCGATCGCCCGGGAACTGAGCGAGAGCTTCGCGACCTTCTCGAAGAACGGTCGGACGAGGACGCCGGCGCCGAGCACGACCTTGATGCCGGACTCGACGGTCTCGGTTCCGTCGTCGTTCTTGACCTTGCGCGAGCGCTTGCCGGTGATGATGAGCGCTTCGTCGGCGCCGGCGTTGCGGTACACGACCTTCGCGTAGATCAGCGCGATCACGGCGAGGACGATGATCCCCACGATGATCAGCGGGATGGCTCCGAGCGCGAACAGGACTTCCATGACTCCCCCTCCGGACCAGGCGCCAGCCTGGATTCCGCATCTGTTGTTCCGTCGGCTCCCATCCTAGGAGACCGCGCGGACGGACAGGAGGCGCGGTGCAGGATCACCTGCAGCGCGCCTCCTGTCGATGGTCGCGTCAGCGCCTACGCGCCCGCACGCCACCAGTCGTCGAACGGCGTCGCCGGCACCTGGCGCTTGTGCTCGGTCGCGCGGTACCGCGACTCGATCGCCTCGGCGACCTCGAGCGGCACGTCGTGCCCCTGCAGGTAGGCGTCGATCTCGGCGTAGGACAACCCGAGGTTCGCTTCGTCCGTCTGGCCGGGCGTCTCGTCGAGCAGGTCCGCGGTGGGGGCCTTCTCGTACAGGCGGGCGGGCGCACCGAGGTGCTCGAGCAGCTGCCGCCCCTGGCTCTTCGACAGGCCGGTGAGCGGCGTCAGGTCGACGCCGCCGTCGCCGTACTTCGTGAAGAAGCCGGTGACCGCCTCGGCCGCGTGGTCGGTCCCGACGACGAGCAGCCCGCGCTGGCCGGCGACGGCGTACTGGGCGACCATGCGCATCCGGGCCTTGACGTTGCCCTTCACGAAGTCGCTCAGCTCGACACCCGAGGCAGCGGTGTCGAGCATGACGCCGTCGACGCCGTGCTCGATGTTGACGGTGATGCCGGGGTCGGCTGCGATGAACTGCAGGGCGAGCTGGGCGTCGTCCTCGTCGGCCTGCACGCGGTACGGCATGCGGACGGTCGTGAACTCGGCGGGGTGGCCCTCGGCGCGGAGGGACTCGACCGCGAGCTGGGTCAGGCGCCCGGCGAGCGTGGAGTCCTGGCCGCCGCTGATCGCGAGCAGGAACCCCTTCGCGCCGGTCGTGAGCAGGTAGTCACGGAGGAACCCGACACGGCGGGCGATCTCCTGCTCCGGCTCGATGGTCGGCTGGACGTTGAGGTCCGCGGCGATGGCGGCTTGGAGTTCACGCACCACCCCAGTATCCCGCTGCACCCGCCGGTGTGCACAGCGTTCAGCGGACGGGTTCTGCGTCCACCGGCCGGATCGTGTTGTCGTGGTCGACGCCGATCGCGCAGGTGCAGACGACGCCGAGCGTCTCGGCGCTCTGCGTCAGCCGGAACCGCTCGACGTGCGGCGGGCCGACTCGACGGTCGAGCGGGTGGGTGTCGTGATCGTGCACGGTGGTCCTCACTGACTCGTGGTGGTGCGGATGTCCGGTGCGGTGGCGGTCCGAACCGCCACCGCACCGGAGAGCCCGAGGCGACCCGAACGCCGCGGCCTCGTGGAGACGCACGCCGGTACCCGCCGGCGCGCGTCGGAGTTCATGGACGCCGGCGGCGTCGCGCTCGGAGCGCAGTGCGAGTCATGGGTCCCTTTCCCGGGCGGAGGTCCGCCGCTGCTGATCCATCCCCCGGCGGTTCGACGGGAGACCCGAACGGTCCGGCACCGGACCGAGGACGACGGCTGGTGAGGCCGTCTTCCTGTGCAAGCTACCAGCGCCACACCCCGAGGCCATACCCCCGTTCCGGGGCCGAGCCACGGGTCGGACCCTCGTTGACAGTTAGAGATCAAACAGTTAGAGTTCTGATCATGCAGGCACCGGATCTCACCACCCCGCTCGAACTCATGCGGTGGATCGGATGGGCACAACGCAAGGCGGCTGACGAGTGGGTCCGTGATCGGGACCTCACCCGCGAGCAGAGCTTCGTGCTCGGGTACCTGCAGCAGAACCCCGGGGCGATCCAACGCGACATCGCCGAGATCACCCGGACCAGCGCGGCCAGCGTCTCGAGCCTCCTGCAGGGCCTCGAGCGGCGCGGCCTCGTCGAACGGCGACCCGACGCCACGAACGGTCGGACGAAGACGGTGCACGCCACCCCGGCGGGCATCGACCTCATCGCCGGCTTCACCGACGCGATGGTCGCCCTCGACGACACCCTGCTCGCACCACTCGACACGGACGAACGCGCCACCCTGCGGCACCTGCTGCAGAAGGTGACCGCGGAGCTCGCACCGCCGACGCGGTAGCGCCGCCCCGGCACCGACGTCACCGGCGCGCTCGACGCGCCACGGGCCTCCCGGCCCCACCCCCGCACGCGACGGCATCCCGTCGCGCCCTCAGCCCTGCCCACGAGGAGGCAGTCATGACCACCACCACCCCCGAGAACACCGCCGCGGCCACCAACCGCTGGTACCTCTCCGCCGCCCCGATCGCCCGGGCCCTCGTGCACCTGTGTGTGCCGATGGCCGCTGCGATGGTCGTCAGCGCCCTGTACAACGTCATCAACGCCGGCTTCATCGGCTCGCAGCACGACACGTCACTGCTCGCCGCGATCACCTTCGGCACCCCGCTGCTCGGCATCGTCATGGCCGTCGGCGGCGTGTTCGGCGTCGGCGGCAGTGCCCTGATGTCCCGTCTGCTCGGCGCCTCGGAGCACGACCCCGCCAAGGCGCAGGACATCAAGCACGTCGCCTCGTTCGCGCTGTGGGGAGCCGTCGTCACCGGTGCGGTCCTCGCCGTCGTCGGGCTCGTGCTCCTGCGCCCCCTGGTCGCCGTGCTCGGTGCCGACGCAGCAGCTGTCCCCGCCACGAGCGAGTACGTCGCCGTGATGCTCGCGTTCGTCCCGGTGCTCGCCTCGTCGTTCGCCCTCGAGCAGATCGTCCGCTCCGAGGGTGCTGCACGCCAGGCGATGATCGGCCTGGTCCTGTCGACCATCGGGAACCTGGTGTTCGACGTGCTCTTCATCCTCGTGCTGCACTGGGGCGTCGGCGGCGCAGCGCTGGCGGTCGGACTCGCGAACGTCGTGTCGATCGCCTACTGGGTGACCTGGCTGCAGCGGAACAGCGAGAACGTCAGCTTCGCGCCGAAGTGGTTCACGCTCCGTGCCGACATCCTGAAGCCCGTCTTCGGCATCGGCGTCGGCGAACTGCTGCAGTCCGCCTTCCTGATCGTCACGACGCTCGTGCTCAACAACCTCGCCGCCGCCTACGGCGACGACCCGCTCGCCGCCATGGGCGTCGCGGTCCGCATCGCGCAGGTGCCGGAGTTCCTGGTGATGGGCGTCACGATCGGCGTACTGCCCCTGCTCGCCTACGCGTTCGGCAAGGGCGACGCCGCACGTCTCCGGGCCGCCCTGCGCGGAGCCGCCTTCACGGTCGGCGCGATCGTCCTCGTGTTCTCCGGCGCGGTCTTCACCTTCCGCGAGCAGGTGTTCACGATCTTCTCCGGCGACCACTCGGTCCTCGCGATCGGCCTGACGATCCTGACGGCGCAGCTCGTCGCCGCCATCGTGAACGGGTTCACGGGGTTGCTCACCTCGCTGTTCCAGGCGACCGGCATGGTGCTGCCCGCGATGGTGCTGTCGCTGGCGCAGGGCGTGCTGTTCATCCCGATCGTCATCGTCGGCAACCTGTGGTTCGGACTCGCCGGGATCATCTGGGCGCTGACCGTCACCGAGGTCATCGTGTTCGTCGCCGCGGTGGTGCTGTGGCTGGCGTCGCGCGGGAAGATCGCGCGCGGCCTGGCCGCCGGCAGCGAGGAGCGGGCGGACGCCGCACTCGAGGAGGCGCCCGCCGCCGCGTAGCGCGGTGCGCGGTGCGGTGCGGCGCGCTCGCATGGTGAGCAGAAGAGGTCGGGTCCCGTTCCAGGACCCGACCTCTTCTGCTCACCAAGCGGGGGTGAACGTGGCCAGCGTCTGACGGGAGGCCCGTGGCGGCCGGGTGGCGGGCCTCCCGTCCGGCGCGTGGCCGGGTGGCAGGCACGGCGCATGGTGCGCAGGAATGGTCGCGTGGCGCTCGGCCACCCGACCATTCCTGCTCACGAAGTGCGTCGGGTGCGGCGCAGGAGGAGCACGACGACGGCCCCGGCGGCGAGGACCGTGCCGGCGCCGAGCGCGACCCAGACACCCGGGGCGATGCCGGGCGCCGAGTCGGGCGCACCGTCGGATGCCCCGGTGGCCGTCGCGGTCGACGTCGGAGTGGGGGTGACGGGGTCCGACGTCGGCACCGTGGTCGGCGGCGCTGTCGCGGACGGCGTCGTGACGGCGGCCCGGTACTCGAACCCGTACGAGCCGTCGATCGGGTGCCCGTCCGGCGACACGTACCGCCAGAGCACCGTGTACGCGCCGTTCTCGAGGTCGACGGCCTTGCCCATCGTCATCCCGGAGACGGTCACCTCGCCCGTCGACACGTCGGTGCCGTCGGCGTCGGTGACCTGGATCCGCAGTCCGGCGTCGAGACCGGCGAGCGGTGCCTCGCTGAACGTCAGGTCGACCCGGTCGAGCGGTTCGGTGATGACCGCGCCGTCAGCGGGCGAGCTGCCGGTGAGCGCCGAGTGCGCCGAGGCCGGCTGGACCCCGACGAGCGCCAGGAGCCCTCCGACGACGATCGCGAGGGAAGCTGCCGTCGTTCGTCCTGTCCGCATGCACAGACTCTACAAGCCGTAGAGCAGCGGACCGGGACGGATCAGATCTGCTCGCCGAGGAAGTCGGCGTAGGACGGCTCGCGCCGTGCGTCACCCGTGCTGGTGGAAGCGTGACCGGTTCCTTCGAGGCGCTCGGCCACGAGGGCTTCGAGGTCCTCCGGCGACCGGAGGCCGTGGCGGTGCCAATCGTGCTGCATCCTGGCGGTCATGACGACCAGCCCTTCGTCGAGATGATGCGCATCTCGGATTCGTCCGGATCGACCCGCTGTGCCAGACCCCACATCTGTGAGGAGCATCGTGACGACGGGTCCCTGATGACCGATCCAGTTCCTCCACGGTAGGGGTTGCGTCCGACGCCGTCGAGCGCGGTGCGCTTCTCGGCCGATCGCACGCCGCCGCCCGGATCGCCGTAGCGTCGGGGCATGGAGATCCTGTTCGTCCACGGCGCCCTGGTCCGCGACGGTGCCTGGTGGTGGCAGCCCACCGCCGACCTGCTGCACAGTCGCACCGGAACCCGCGGCCGCACCGGCATCCGCAGCCGAGCGGTCTCGTTGCCGTCCTGTGGCGAGGGGCCGTCGGGACACCCCGACGGTGGGCTCGCCGAGGACGCAGCCGCCCTGCGTGCCGCCCTCGACGACAGCGACGGGGCGATCGTCGTCGGGCACTCGTACGGTGGCACCGTGATCGCCGAGGCCGGTCGGCACGACGCCGTCGCGCACCTGCTGTACGTGTCGTCGTACCTGCCCGACGTCGGGTCGGCGCAGGCGGGGATCATGTCCGACGAGCCAGACCCCGTGTCGATCGGGCCAGCGGGTGACGGAGTCCTCGCGGTCGCCGGGTACGACGCTGCGTCCTTCGGTGCGCGCTTCCTGCAGGACGCCGACGGGAACACGCAGCGAGCGGCATGGGAGCGGGTGACCGCCCAGTCGGCGGGGGCGTTCGTGACGCCGACGACGGCAGCAGGGTGGCAGGACGTCGACTCGACCTCCCTCGTCTGCATCGAGGACCGCAGCACCACCGTCGGGCTGCAGCGCGCGCACGCGGCGCGGGCGACGCGGAGCGTCGACGTGCCGACCGGGCACCACCCGTTCATCACCCGGCCCGACCTGGTCGTCGAGCAGCTGGAGCTGCTGCTCGGGGCTGCCACGGCCTGAATCGCCGCCAGGACGACGGACGGGAGGCGCGGTGCCAGCTGGCACCGCGCCTCCCGTCATGCTCTTTGCGCGTCCACGGCGCGTGACCGGCCGCGTGGTACCGGTCCCGTGGCGCTGCGCTCGTCAGTCAGTCAGTGCCGGAGTCGAAGGCTGCGCCCTCGGAAGCGAGGTCCGTCCGGCGACCGAGCGCGTCCTCGGCGTCCGAGGCGATGACGGCGCCACCGAGGATCTCCTCGGACTCGCCCGCCTCGAGCTCGCCGACGAGCTCGGCCGTCGCACCGCCGATGAGACCGGCCGCTGCGTACTGCTCGAGCCTTGAGCGGGAGTCCGCGATGTCGAGGTTGCGCATCGTCAGCTGACCGATGCGGTCGTCCGGACCGAAGGCGGCGTCGCCGACCCGCTCCATCGAGAGCTTGTCGGGGTGGTACGACAGCGCCGGACCCGTGGTGTCGAGGATCGTGTAGTCGTCGCCGCGGCGCAGGCGCAGCGTGACCTCGCCGGTGACGGCCGAGGCGACCCAGCGCTGCAGGGACTCGCGGAGCATGAGCGACTGCGGGTCGAGCCAGCGGCCCTCGTACATCAGACGCCCGAGTCGGCGGCCCTCGTTGTGGTACGACGCGACCGTGTCCTCGTTGTGGATCGCGTTGAGCAGCCGCTCGTAGGCGATGTGCAGCAGCGCCATGCCCGGTGCCTCGTAGATGCCGCGGCTCTTCGCCTCGATGATGCGGTTCTCGATCTGGTCGGACGCGCCGAGGCCGTGACGACCGCCGATCGCGTTCGCCTCGTAGACGAGTGCGACGGCGTCCGTGTACTCCTCGCCGTTGATCGCGACGGGGCGTCCGGCCTCGAAGCGGATGCTCACGATCTCGGTGGCGACCTCGACGTCGTCACGCCAGGCGGCGACGCCCATGATCGGCTCGACGATGTCCAGGCCGCTGGAGAGCTCTTCGAGGCTCTTCGCCTCGTGCGTGGCACCCCAGATGTTGGCGTCGGTCGAGTACGCCTTCTCGGTGGAGTCGCGGTACGGGAAGCCGCGGGCGACGAGCCACTCGCTCATCTCCTTGCGGCCGCCGAGCTCCTCGACGAACTCGGAGTCCAGCCACGGCTTGTAGACGCGCAGACGCGGGTTCGCCATCAGGCCGTAGCGGTAGAACCGCTCGATGTCGTTGCCCTTGTAGGTGGAGCCGTCGCCCCAGATGTCGACGCCGTCCTCCTTCATCGCGCGGACGAGCATCGTGCCCGTCACCGCACGACCGAGGGGCGTCGTGTTGAAGTACGTCTTGCCGCCGGAGCGGATGTGGAACGCGCCGGTCTGCAGGGCGACGAGGCCTTCTTCCACCAGGGCGCTCTTCGCGTCGACCAGGCGGGCGATCTCGGCACCGTACTCGTGGGCGCGGCTCGGGACGGCGTCGATGTCCGGCTCGTCGTACTGACCGATGTCGGCCGTGTACGTGCAGGGGATCGCCCCCTTCTCGCGCATCCAGGCAACGGCGCAGGAGGTGTCGAGACCCCCTGAGAACGCGATACCGACTCGTTCGCCGACGGGGAGACTGCTCAGGACCTTGGACACGGGGTCAATCGTACGGGGAGTCCGGGGGGCGCTACCGTCCAGCGCGACGGTTGTGGAGAACTCGTCCCGCGAACCGGGAACCGATCCGCTGCGCCCGGACAATACAGGGCATGAACCAGATCACGGGGGACCGAGCGGACTGGGCGCTGGGCATCGCCGGCGACGGCCGGGCGGTCGGACGCGTCTTCGACCGCCACGCCCCACGCCTGCGCCGGCACGCCGTCGGCCTCGTCCCCACACCGGCCGACGCCGACGACGTCGTGGCCATCGCGTTCCTCGAGGCCTGGCGGAAGCGCGAACGCGTCCGCTTCGTCGACGACTCCATGCTGCCCTGGCTGCTCGTCACGGCGACGAACACCGCGCACAACCTGACCCGCGCCACCCGCCGTCACCGGCTCTTCCTCGGGAGGTTCCCGGTCGACGACCCCGCTCCCGACCCCGCAGAGTCGTTCACCGACGCCGAAGCGGTCGCAGCATTGCGCGGGCTCCCGATCGCAGACCAGCGGGTCCTCACGCTCTGCGTGCTCGAAGGCCTCGGCGAACGCGAAGCGGCCGCAGCCCTCGGGGTCGCACCGGGCACCGTGAAGTCCCGGCTCCACCGGGCGAAGGCACGACTCCAGCAGCAGTACTCGACGTCAGCGGAACCCCTCGGAGGCACACTGTGAACGACCACATCTCCCCTCGTCTCGCCGCGATGCGCGACGCCCTCGTCGCCGACGTCGACGCAACGGCCCACCCCGCGCGTCGGCGGCGACCCACTCGCGGCACGGTCGCCGCGGTCGTGACGGCCTTCGCCGTCGGCGCCGGACTCACCGGAGGGATCACGGCTGCGGCGCTCCCCGGCGCCACCGCGGACGCCGCACGCGAGGATCTGCTCGCGACGACGACCCGCTACGGGACGGTCGAGGTCAACCACGCATCGATGCTCGGCTCCCCCGCGTTCACCGTCACCCACGGCGACGCCTCGTTCTCCCTCGGCGCTCGGCCGGAGGGCGCCGACCGGGTGACGCTCACGTGGGAGTGTCTCGACCCCGGCACCTTCACGGTCGAGGT
The DNA here is from genome assembly GCF_003814955.1 of Curtobacterium sp. PhB137. NCBI lineage: Bacteria > Bacillati > Actinomycetota > Actinomycetes > Micrococcales > Microbacteriaceae > Curtobacterium > Curtobacterium sp. PhB137. The sequence goes on from NZ_RKQO01000004.1 coordinate 79,019, forward strand.
CGGCGGGACGACCGTCGCGGACGCCGTCGCGTGCACGCCGGGTTCCATGCCGCGATGGAGCCTCTCCCCGCTGACCGGATCCGGAGCGGCCGCCGTGTCGGTCTCCGGTGGCGGCGGTGCCCGCTACGCCGTGTGGGCGTCGTGGGCCCGGTCGGCACGGATCGCGCAGCCCTCGCCCCAGCAGCAGGCTGCGATCGCCGACGGGACCATCACCCTGGCCGAGTACACCGCCGCCTTCGACCGGCTCGCGGCCTGCATGGCGCAGGCAGGGCACCCGATCGGCGACGTGGCGCCGTCGTGGTACGCCGACGGCTTGTGGTCGAGCACGGGCCCCGGCGCCGGCCCGTGGTACATCTGGTCGACGCCGACCGAAGCCGTCGACGTCCTCGACACGCAGTGCGCACCGCGCGAGTTCGAGCAGGTCGACACTATTTGGCAGGGCGAGCACCCGATCCCGGAGGACCCGCCGGCCGCGGGGTGATCCGCGGCGCCCGGCTTCGGTGCCCCTGGAGGGACTCGAACCCCCAACCGTTTCCTTAGGACGGAACTGCTCTTCCATTGAGCTACAGAGGCTGGCCCGTCCACTCTAGCGGCGGAACGGCTCCAGGAAGGTCGTCAGCTCGTCGACGTACAGCGCCGGTTGCTCGAACGGCGCGAAGTGCCCGCCGCGCGGCATCATCCGGTACGACACCAGGTTCGTCGTCCGCTCCAGCCACGCCCGCGGCGGCTCCACCAGGTCGCCGGGGAACAGCGAGAACCCGGAGGGCACCTCGACCCGTCGGGCCGACTGCTCCGGCGGGATGGCGGCGTTCGCGTGGTACATCCGCATCGCCGAGCCGATCGTCCCGGTGGCCCAGTACTCGGTCAGCAACGCGAGCACCTCGTCCCGCGTGTAGACGGACCACAGGTCACCGTCGCAGTCGCTCCACGACCGCAGCTTCTCGACGATCCACGCGGCGAGCCCGGCGGGTGAGTCGTTCAGGCCCACCGCGGCGGTCTGCGGCTTGGTGCGGTGCATCATCGCGTAGGCCCCCTCGGCGTCGCGCCACCGTGCCGTCGCCGCGACGAACCCGCGCTCCTCCGGCGACAACGTGTCCAGGTCGATGCCGGGCCAGGCGAGCCCGCCGTCGATGCGGTGCACGGCGACGACCCGGTCGGCGTGGTCGAGCGCGAGGTACCGGGCGACGTGCGTGCCGATGTCCCCGCCGGCGACCGCGAACCGTTCGTAGCCGAGCTCGGTCATCAGCTCGGCCCACATGCCGGCGACCGCTCGGGCGTCGATCGGCTGCGGCGGGGCGTCGGAGAACCCGTACCCGGGCATGTCCGGCACGATCACGTCGAAGCCGGCCTCGACGAGCATCGGCAGGACCTTGCGGTACCGCCATCCGGAGTCCGGCCAGCCGTGCGCGAGCAGGAGCGGCAACGCGTCGGGAGTGCCCGCTCGGGCGTGCAGCACGTGGATCCCGGTGCCGTCGATCGTCAGCCGTCGGCTCGGCAGTGCGGCGAGCGCCGCCCGGTGCGCGTCGAAGTCGAAGCCGTCGGCCCAGTACTCGATGAGCGACCGGAGCTCGTCGACGTCCGCCCCGAGCGACCAACCGGCGCCGGCGGGTGCGTCCGGCCAGCGCGTGGCCCGCAGTCGCGCGCGGAGGTCCTCGATGGTCGCGTCGTCGATCTGCGGTGTCTCGCCCATGCCCGCGACGCTACTCAGCGGGACCGACACGTGGACGGCGGTCACCGCACCCGAGCGCGCGTCAGCAGCAGTCGCAGGCGTCGGCCGTGCGCTCGCCGGTCAGGGCGGCGACCGGCTGCTTGCAGGCATCGCCCCGCCAGGCCTCGAGCCCCTCGCGCACCGCGAACACGACGACCACCAGGCCGGCCACCGGATCAGCCCACGACCAGCCGAACAGCGTGTTCAGGAGCAGCCCGACCAACACCGCGGCGGACAGGTAGCTGCACACCAGGGTCTGCTTGGAGTCCGCGATCGCCGACGCCGAACCGAGTTCCCTCCCGGTCCGCCGTTCGAGCAGGCTGAGGAAGGGCATCACGGCCAGGCTGACCGCCGCCAGCACGATCCCGACGGTGCTGTGCTCCGGCTCGCGCACCCCGGTCAGGGTCAGCACCGCGTCGACACTGACGTACAGCGCCAGCGCGAAGAACGACACCGCAATGACCTTGAGCGCGACGCGCTCCCGCGCCTCGGGGTCCGGCCCGGCGAACTGCCACGCGACGGCAGCGGCGGACAGGACCTCGACGACGGAGTCGAGTCCGAAGCCGATCAGGGCGGTCGAGGACGCCACCGAACCGGCGGCGATCGCGATGGCCGCCTCGATGACGTTGTACGTGATCGTCGCGGCGACGATCCACCGGATCCGTCGCTGCAGCACCCGTCGGCGATCAGGCACGACCGTAGCCGTCACACCGGTCACGCGCCGGGTCCGCAGCAGAGCGGGACGTCGCAGTCCTCGTCGGTGCAGGCTTCGCCGTCGTCGACGGCGAGCACGACCTCGAGGAGCGAGCGGATCGCAGCCCCGAGGTGCGGGTCGGCGATCTCGTACCGGGTGGAGCGCCCCTCGGGCACCGCGACGACGATGCCGCATCCGCGCAGGCAGGCGAGGTGGTTCGAGACGTTCGACCGGGTGAGCCCCAGGTCGGTCGCGAGCCGACCCGGGTAGACCGGCGCTTCGAGCATCTCGAGCAGGATCCGGGAGCGCGTCCGGTCCGCCATCGCCCGGCCGAGCCGGTGCATGACGTCGAGCCGCGGGGCTATGGTCAGCATTCGCTGACCATACAGCACACGCTGACGCATCGAGTGCCCTACCCCGGCAGGCGGACCCGGGATACGGCAGGCTGGGACCCTCTGCCACCCACCAGGCACTGCACACGACAGACACCTCAGGGGAAACCACATGACGGATCAGACGACCGCGAACGCGTGGCAACGCTTCTGGGCACGCGGCGGGTGGTGGCGTTCGGTCCTGCTCGCCGCCGTCTACCTGCTCGTGTACCTCGGCATCAGTCAGCTGATCGGCCTGTTCGTGCGGCCGTTCATCGACCTCGACGACCTGTACGGCGACCCCGCGAGCGTGCTCTTGGCCTCGATCCTGCCGATCGGCCTGATGGGTCTGCTCCTGCTGCTGTTCGCGCGCTCACTCGGGTGCCTGCCGCACCTGTTCCGCCGGCGCTCTGCACGCGCCCCGCGGTGGATGTGGATCGCGGTCGTCATCACCGTCGTCCCGCCAGTGATGAAGCTCGCCGGCACCGACTGGTCCCGCTTCACCCCCACGCTCGTCCTCGCGATCTTGTTCTTCGGCCTCTGCGTCGGGTTCGCCGAAGAACTCCTCACCCGTGGTCTCACGGTCGAGCTGCTCGAACACCACGGGTACAGCGAGCGTGCGGTCTACGTGCTGTCGTCGGTCGTCTTCGGGTTGATCCATCTGCAGAACCTGCTCGGCGGCGGCAACCCACTGCTCGTGTTCGCGACGGTCGGCTACGCGATGGGCTTCGGCGCGATGATGTTCCTCGCGCTCCGGGTGAGCCGGTGGCTCATAGTCCCGATGCTCCTGCACGCCCTCACCGACCCCACCACCCTGATGGCAGCGGGCGGCATCAACGATGCGCACGCCGTCGTGACCGGCGGATCGCACGCGCTGGTCACCTTCGCGTCGCTGTTCAACTTCGTCTACATCGCCTTCGGGATCGTTGCGGTCTTCCTCCTGCCGGGCCGCAAGCGCGCGCTCTGAACGCACCCACCTGACGGCCTGGAGGCACGTGGCGGGTTCGCCACGTGCCTCCAGTCCGTCACGGAGTGAGCACAAGACGACGGGTCGCCACCCGCGACCAGTCGCCTTCTGCTCGCTCGGCGCCTGCAGCGCAGGCCGCTACGCGGCCACGAGGTACTCGTCCCACTCCGCCTGCGGACGCTCGATGCCGCGGACGACCCACGACGAACCGTGCGGGATCTTCGGACGGAAACGCAGCCGCCACCCCATCTCCTGCGGGGTGCGGTCACCCTTCTCGTTGTTGCACGCCAGGCAGCAGGCCACGAGGTTCTCCCACGAGTCCTGCCCACCGCGCGACTTCGGCTGCACGTGGTCGATCGTCGTCGCGTGCCGGTCGCAGTACGCGCACCGGTTGGCGTCGCGGCGCAGGACTCCGCGACGCGACACCGGCACGAGTCTCGAGTGCGGGATGCGCACGTACCGGGTGAGGATGATGACGGACGGCCGATCGAAGCTCGAGGTCGACCCGGTGACCGGGTGTTCGAGGTCGGCTGCGACGACGGAGGCCTTCTGGTTCATGACCAGCACGAGGGCTCGTCGGAACGAGATCACCGCGAGGGGCTCGTAACCGGCGTTGAGGACGAGAGTGCGCATTGGTTCCCTTCCGACGTGCCTGGACGGCTTCCAGGCGCTGCGGGTGCGTCGGACCGGGGTCCTTCGCAGGTGACCGTCGCTCGCGCACACGTCCCCTGAACCACGAAGAGCACCACCCGGATGGGCAGTGCTCTGGTCATGCAGGGGCGTGCTCGTGCACGCAGGCGGTGGTCGACCGTATGTCGATGCGCGCGCGCCGACCCATGGTGCGGGTCGTGCGGAACAACGACATGGGGTCTCCCTGCTCGGGGCCTTGCGGACCGGTGCAGCGCCAGGCTACGTCAGAAACCGGCCCGGCACGAGGGTGCACGGGCCGGTTTCGGCGATGTTCACGGGTTCGATGCCCCGCGGTCGGGTCTGATGCCTCAGATGCCGAAGCGGACGATGTGGTAGTCGCTGGTCCAGATCGGACGGATCGACACGGAGCCACCGGGCTTCGGGGCGTCCATGATCATGCCGTTGCCCATGTAGAAGCCGTCGTGCGCCTCGTTGTTGAAGATGACGACGTCGCCGGGCTGCGCCTCGGACTCGGGGATCGTGGTGCCGGCCTGGTCCTGCAGCGGCACGGAGTGCGCGAGGTTGATGCCGTACTGGGCGTAGACGAACATGACGTAGCCCGAGCAGTCGAAGCCGGACGGGTCGGCGCCGCCGAAGACGTACGGGGTGCCGATGTACTGCTTGGCGGTGGCGACCACGGCCGGCAGCGAGAACGGGGTGTCCGCGGCACTGGAGCTGGCCACGTAGTCGGCGGCAGACGGACCGGTGTACGAGGCGTACTGCTCGGCGGTCTGGGCACGCGCCGCCTGCGTGGCCGATGCTGCCTGCTCGGCCTGCTCAGCGGCTGCCTCGGTCGCTTCGGCCTGGTCGGCTGCAGCCTGCTTGGCCGCTGCACGTGCGTCGAGCGTCGCGGTCGACGTGGCGCCGTAGCCGTCGCGGCTCGTGCCGGCCAGTGCGACGGCGTCGGACACCGAGAACTCCTGGCTCTGCGTCGCACGGACCTGACGCTGCGCGTTCGCAGCCTCGGTGCCGGTGGAGGTCTGCGCGGCGAAGGCCGGCGCGACCGCCACGGTGCCGAACATGCCGGCGGCGACCGTCAGGACGATGGGGGCGAGGAACTTGCGCTTGCGCGACGACGAGCTCGCCTTGGCAGCGGTCGCGGTGGCTGCGGCCTGTGCGGCACGACGGCCACCGGGGAGCGGGGCGGAGCGGACCGGGACGACCTTGCGGGTCGGGCGCGCGTCGGCCTGGCGGACGGACCGCCGGGTGAGCGGTGCGTCGGTGGCGTTCTCGGTGTTCGTCGGGTTGGCGGGCGTCTGGTCGTCCGCGGCGGAACCGGTCTGCGTCAAGGGTGTGGTCTCCGGCGTCTCGTCATCACGCTGCCGTGGGTGTCCGGCGACGTGCAACCCCATCCGTTCGTCATCGTTTCCGATCGAGGCAGGAGACGGGTTCGAGACGTCCTGCCACGGGTCTCCGGCTCAGGCGCAGCGCGGGGACTCGACGAGTGTACGGGGCCGTCGTTACCTTGTCGAGATGAAACGGGCCGTTTGTAACGAAACGGTAAAGAAGCCCTGGTCAGGGCCCTGAAATCAGTCCCGCTCGATGTACACGTGCTGCGCGACCTCGACGGGGAGCTCGATGCCCGAGTCCTCACCCTCGACGCGGACGGCGACGTAGGCCCCGGCGCGCTGCACGCTCGCCAGACGACCGGGCATGACGCCGGCCGTGCGGAGCTGGTGCAGGAGCTCGGGCTCGAACTGCACGGGCTCGCCCAGACGACGGATCACACCGGTCGCGACGGCGTCGGTGCCCTCGGTCGCGGCGACGATGTTCTGCACGCCGTCGAGGAACCCGGCGGCCGCGGGACCGCCGATCTCGGCCAGGCCGGGGATCGGGTTGCCGTAGGGCGACTCGGTCGGGTTGCCGAGCATCTCGAGCAGGCGGACCTCGACCTGCTCGCTCATGACGTGTTCCCACCGGCAGGCCTCGTCGTGGACGAACGCCCAGTCGAGTCCGATGACGTCGGCCAGCAGGCGCTCCGCCAGACGGTGCTTGCGCATGACGTGGGTGGCTCGGGAGCGCCCTTCGTCGGTGAGCTCGAGGTGGCGGTCGCCGGAGACGACGACCAGGCCGTCGCGCTCCATGCGGGCGATGGTCTGCGAGACCGTCGGGCCCGAGTGGCCGAGGCGCTCCGAGATGCGAGCGCGCAGCGGAACGATCGCCTCCTCCTCCAAGTCGAGGATGGTGCGAAGGTACATCTCCGTGGTGTCGACGAGATCGGTCACGGTCCGCCTCTCATGTCTGGGCCCAGCGGCCACCACCCTACTTGTTCGGACCGACGAACTCCGACCGACACTTGCACGGGGCAAGAAGAGGGCCGTGGCCACAGCGCTCCAGGCCTCCCCGTCCGGCCGGTACAGGCGCACCAGCACTGGGATCGCGCTCGGTAGGATCGGTGCATGGCAGACATCGTCATCCCCGCCGAACTCCTCCCCACCGACGGCCGCTTCGGCTGCGGACCGTCCAAGATCCGCGGCGCGCAGCTCGAGTCCCTCGTGACGCGCGGGGCCACGATCCTCGGCACGTCCCACCGCCAGAAGCCCGTGAAGGACCTGGTCGGCAGCGTCCGCTCCGGGCTCGCCGACCTGTTCCAGGTCCCCGAGGGCTACGAGGTCGTCCTCGGCAACGGCGGCTCGACCGCGTTCTGGGACGCCGCCGCGTTCGGCCTCATCGAGCGTCGCGCAGAGAACCTGTCCTTCGGCGAGTTCGGGTCGAAGTTCGCCAAGGCCGCCGGCGCCCCGTGGCTCGAGGCACCGCACGTCGTCGAGGCCCCCGGCGGATCGCTCGCCGCGCTCGAGCCCGTCGACGGCGTCGACGTCTACGCCTACCCGCACAACGAGACCTCGACCGGTGTCATGGCCCCGGTCGTCCGCGCCGCCGGTGACGCCGGAGCACTGACCGTCGTCGACGCCACGAGCGCCGCCGGTGGTGCCGCGTTCGACGTGGACGCCACCGACGTCTACTACTTCGCCCCGCAGAAGAACTTCGCCTCCGACGGCGGCCTGTGGCTCGCGCTGTTCTCCCCCGCCGCGATCGAGCGCGTCGAGCGCATCGCAGCGAGCGGTCGGTACATCCCCGAGTTCCTGTCGCTCAAGAACGCCGTCGACAACTCGCGCCTGAACCAGACGCTGAACACCCCGGCGATCTCGACGCTGCTGCTGCTCGACGACCAGGTCCGGTGGATCAACGAGTCGGGCGGCCTGGCCTGGGCGGACACCCGCACGAAGACCTCGTCGTCCACGCTGTACGACTGGGCCGAGTCGGTCGACTACGCGACGCCGTTCGTGACCGACCCCGCAGCCCGCTCGCAGGTCGTCGCCACGATCGACCTCGACGACTCGATCGACGCCAAGGCCGTCGCCGCGACCCTGCGCGCGAACGGCATCGTCGACACCGAGCCGTACCGGAAGCTCGGGCGCAACCAGCTGCGCGTCGCGACGTTCACCGCGATCGACCCGGATGACGTCGCGAAGCTCGTGCAGGCGATCGACTTCACGGTCGACGCCCTGCGCTGAGCCGTCCGTCGCGCGGGCCAGCGCCGGCGACGAACACCACGGAAACGACGAAGCACCACGGGATCCCGTGGTGCTTCGTCGTTCTTCGGGTGCGTGTCAGGAGCGGTGGAAGTCCGGGTCGACCTCACCGGCATCGAGCTGGGCGCCGTCGAGGTCGGCGTCCGGGTCGACGGGCTGCACGCGCTGCGCGCGACGACGGCGAGGGGGCTGCGGGGCGTCGTCGACGTCCTCGTCGTCCGCATCAGCGGTGTCGGCGAGCGCGTCGACGTCCACACCATCGATGTCGTCGTCGTCCGGTTCGTCGAGGTCGTCCTCGTCCGCTTCGAACTCGGAGTCCTCGTCGTCCTCGTCGTCCTCCGACTCGTCGTCGGCTTCGTCGTCGTCCGAGTCGTCGTAGTCGGCGTCCTCGTCCGACTCGTCATCGAAGTCGTCGTCGTCCTCGTCGTCCGACTCGTCGTCGTCGCCCTCGTCGTCGGACTCCTCGTCCGACTCGTGGTCCTGTGCCGCCCGGTACTCGGCCAGTCGCTCGGACCACGGCACCCACTCCGGCGCGACGAGCGAGCCGTCGCCGGGCATCAGCTCGACCTCGAGCACGGTGGGGTCCTCGTCGCCGACCTTCGCGACGCTGACGGTCCAGCGCCAGCCGGGGTAGCCCGGCATGCGGTTCGCGAACAGGACGGAGACGACGCCGTCGCCCTCGTCCACGGTGCCGACGGGCGCGCCGATGCTCGACTCGGGGGTCACCTCGAGCAGCGCGGTCCGCGCCAGGTCGGTGTAGTCAACGGGTACTGCGTCGCTGTCTGTCATGGCGTCACGCCTCCAACTGGTCTGCGACGTGCCGCAGGATGGCGGCGAGTCGATCGCCGTTCTTCGGGTAGCGGCCGTGGCGGAGGTCTCCGCTGATCCGGTCGAGTTCCTTCACCAGGTCCTCGACGATCACGGCCATGTCGTCTGCGGAGCGACGGGTCATCCGGGACAACGACGGCTGCGGGTCGAGGAGCCGCACGGACAGTGCCTGCGACCCCTTCTTCCCCTGCACGACGCCGTACTCGAGCCGGGATCCCGCCTTCACGGTCACGACGCCGTCGGGCAGCGAGGACGCGTGCAGGAACACCTGGTCGCCGTCGTCTCCGGTGATGAAGCCGAAGCCCTTGTCGTCGTCGTAGAACTTGACCTTGCCGGTGGGCATGCGTGGACTCCTCGAGGTCGTGGTACGGCCGTGGTGCGTCGGATATCCTGGGTCGATGGCCAATCCGACCCGATCAACCGGGAACCCGCAGGATTCCGCAGAACCCCCGGTGACGTTCAATCGTACCGAACGCGCTCTGGCGTTCATGGTCGGTGGCATATTCATCGCTGCGTTCCTCTGCATGGCGGCGATGATCGTCATGTGGCTGACGGTCCCGAGCGCGCAGGGCTCCATGCCGTGGCCGGTGATCATGGCGATCCCGCTCGTCGGTTTCCCGATCGGCATGGTCCTGGTCTTCACGCTCCTCGCCATCACTTGGACGCGCCGCGCACGAGCCAACCGGACGGCTCGCTGACGTCCGCCCCGGACGCTGGCACCGGACGATGACGACCACCGCCGACCTGGCCGCCCGACTCCGGGCGTTGCCGGACGACTCCCTCGAACGACTCGTCGCTGCGCGGAGCCTGCCCCCGGCCGCCCTCGGCGAGACCGGTCCGCAACGGATCACCGACTTCTTCGACCTGGCCGAGGCGCTCCGCACCGACGACGCGGTCGACGCCGCCGTCGAGCACCTGCCCCGCGCCACGATCCTGGCGCTCCGCGACGGCGGTGACACCGACCGCCTCGGTCCGGCGATCACGCTCGGCCTGGCCGACGAGGACGGCGCCGTCGACGACGCGGTCGCCGCACGCGTGGCCGCCCACCCCGACCTCGTGGCACTGCGATCGACGGGAGGCCCGGATCGCCCCGACCGCGCCGCCCACGCCGACGACGTGGCCGGCCAGGACCGCGCGCGCACCACCGGCGCGGAGCAGGCGTTCTCGAGCATGACCGTGCTCGCCGAGCTGCTGCGTGCGGTGGACGCCGGCACCGTCCGCGAACTCGTCAAGGGCGGCATCGGCACGCCGCTCGCGAAGACCCTGGCCGAGCGCATCGGCACCGACGCCGACGTCGTGCCCGGCCGCCTCGCACTGCTCGACCGGGTCGGGTTCGCCGACCCGGGCTCCGGCCGGTGGACGGTCACCGACGCCGGACAGGACTGGCTCGTCGCCGGCTGGCCGGACCGCTGGGCGACGCTCGTGTCGGCCTGGGCGGACACCCTCGGCCCCGCGGTGCACGAGGTCCTCGCACTCGCCGACGACGACCTGCGCGACCTCGTGGCACTCGGCCGCTGGGCGTACCCGGCGGGCTCCCGCTGGCTCGACGCCGTGCTGCTCGAGGCGGCCGGCACCGCCGCGTCGCTCGGACTCGCGGTCGACGGCATCGTCACGAGCACCGGCCGCGCGTTGCTGGACGGTGACGCCAGGCCCGCAGCGGACGACCTGCCCGGCACCGTCAGCCAGGTGTACCTGCAGCACGACCTGACGGTGATCGCCCCCGGGCCCCTCGCCCCGGTCGACGACGCCGCCCTGCGCACGGTCGCCGTGCTCGAGGCACCCGGTCTGGCCGCCCGCTACCGCATCTCCGAGGACACCCTGCGCACGGCGTTCCGTGCCGGGCACTCCCGCGACGACGTCCTGGCGCTGCTCACCCGACTGTCGTCGACCGGCGTCCCGCAGCCCCTCGCCTACCTGGTCGACCAGGTCGCCGGACGCGACGGCAGCATCGTCGTCGACCGCGGCGAGGGCGGGGTCGGCACCGTCGTCCGCGGCACCGCGGACCAGCTCGACCTGATCGGTGTCGACGCCGAACTCCGGCAGATGGCGTGGGAGCGCAGCGACCTGACGACGCTCACCACCCGCTACCCGGCGCACGTCGTGCACACCGCGCTCGAGGACCAGCGCTACCCGGCCGTGCTCGCGACCGGCGCCCGCCCCGAGACGCACCACGGGCCTCCCGGTCGGCGCAGCCCCACCGGACGCTCGCCGGAGCAGGCGGCGCACGCACTCGTGGAACGGCTCCGCCTGACCACCCAGCGCGGCGACGCCGAACCGGAGCAGGAGTGGCTCGGGCGGCAGATCGACCTGGCGGTGCGCGGTCGCACGCCGATCCGGCTGACGGTGCGGATGCCGGACGGCTCCGAACGGCCGTTCTCGATCATCCCGACCTCGGTCGCCGCCGGACGCGTCCGAGGGCGCGACACCAGCGTCGACGTCGAGCGCACGCTGCCGCTGTCGCTCGTCGTGGCGGTCGAGAGCGACGCCTGAGGGGCACGGTCACCCGAACGCAGGTGACGACGGCTAGGCTGGCAGGTCATGAACGGACCGCTGATCGTGCAGAGCGACCGCACCGTGCTCCTCGAGGTCGCACACCCCGACGCCGAGGACGCACGCCACGAGCTCGCGGCCTTCGCCGAACTCGAACGCGCCCCCGAGCACGTGCACACCTACCGCATCACCCGCCTCGGCCTGTGGAACGCACGGGCCGCCGGACACGACGCCGAGGCGATGATCGCCACCCTCGAGCGCTTCGCCAAGTTCCCGGTGCCGCAGAGCGTCACCGTGGACATCCGCGACACGGTGTCCCGCTACGGCCGACTCGTCATCCGGCGCGAGGAACGCGAGGACGCCCCGGTCATCGCGAACTCCCCCAACGAGGAACTCGAGCGCCTGCCCGTCCTGCTCCTGACCGCCGAGGACCCGTCCGTGCTGGCCGAGGTCATCCGGTCGAAGCGGATCAAGCCACTGCTCGGCGACATGCGGACCCCCTCCGAGGTCGAGCTGCAGCCGTGGGCACGCGGGCAGATCAAGCAGGAACTCGTGAAGCTCGGCTGGCCGGCCGAGGACCTGGCGGGCTACACCCCCGGGCAGCCGCACCCGATCGACCTCGACACGACCGAGTGGCACATGCGCCCGTACCAGGAGCAGGCCGTCGACACGTTCTTCGCGCAGGGCTCCGGTGTCGTCGTGCTGCCCTGTGGCGCCGGCAAGACCCTGGTCGGTGCCGGGGCGATGGCGACCGTCAAGGCGACCACGCTCATCCTCGTGACGAACACCGTGTCCGCGCGGCAGTGGCGCAGCGAGCTCCTCAAGCGCACGACCCTGCAGGCCGAGGACATCGGCGAGTACTCGGGCAGCGTCAAGGAGATCCGGCCGGTCACGATCGCGACCTACCAGATCCTGACCGCCCGTCGGAAGGGCGAGTACACGCACCTGTCCCTGCTCGACGCCCTCGACTGGGGCCTCATCGTCTACGACGAGGTCCACCTGCTGCCGGCCCCGGTGTTCAAGCTGACCGCCGACCTGCAGGCCCGCCGACGCCTGGGCCTGACCGCGACGCTCGTGCGCGAGGACGGCCGGGAGGGCGACGTGTTCTCCCTGATCGGTCCGAAGCGCTACGACGCTCCGTGGAAGGAGATCGAGGCCCAGGGCTACATCTCCCCGGCCGAGTGCTACGAGGTGCGCATCGACCTGCCGCACCAGGAACGCCTGGAGTACGCGGCCTCGAGCGACGACGAGCGCTACCGGCTCGCTGCCACCTCGCCTGCGAAGACCCCGGTCGTCCGCGAGCTCATCGAGAAGCACCGCGGCGAGCAGATCTTGGTGATCGGGCAGTACATCGACCAGCTCGACGCACTGGCCTCGTCCCTCGACGCGGCCGAGATCACCGGTGCGACGCCCGTCGACGAGCGCGAGCGGCTGTACGACGCGTTCCGTGCCGGCGAGGTGGACGTGCTGGTCGTGTCGAAGGTCGCGAACTTCTCGATCGACCTGCCCGACGCCACCGTCGCGATCCAGGTCTCCGGGTCGTTCGGGTCACGACAAGAAGAAGCGCAGCGCCTCGGTCGACTGCTCCGCCCGAACAAGGACGGCCTGCCCGCGTCGTTCTACACGCTCGTCGCCAGGGACACCGTCGACCAGGACTTCGCACAGAACCGGCAGCGGTTCCTCGCGGAGCAGGGGTACTCCTACACGATCCTGGATGCCGACCAGGTCCAGGCGCCCGTGGGCTGACGTACGCACCGCTCTCAGGAAACCATTAGGGAACGGTCAGAAGATAGGACCATGAGCGATGGCCCCAAGATCCTGATCGTCGACGACGAGCCGAACATCCGCGACCTCCTGACGACCTCGTTGCGCTTCGCCGGGTTCGCCGTCCGTGCCGTCGGCAACGGCGCACAGGCGATCTCGGCCGTGCTCGAGGAAGAACCCGACCTGATCATCCTCGACGTGATGCTCCCCGACATGAACGGCTTCGGCGTCACCAAGCGCCTGCGGTCGTCCGGGTACACCTCGCCGATCCTGTTCCTCACCGCGAAGGACGACACCGAGGACAAGATCACCGGCCTCACCGTCGGCGGCGACGACTACGTCACCAAGCCGTTCTCCCTCGACGAGATCGTCGCTCGCATCAAGGCCATCCTCCGTCGCACCATGAACGACGAGGAAGACGCGATCATCCGCGCCGGCGAGCTCACCATGGACCAGGACACGCACGAGGTCACGATCGGTGACGCGCAGATCGAGCTCTCCCCCACCGAGTTCAAGCTGCTCCGCTACCTGATGCTCAACCCGAACCGCGTGCTGTCGAAGGCGCAGATCCTCGACCACGTCTGGGAGTACGACTTCAACGGCGACGCCGGCATCGTCGAGAGCTACATCTCGTACCTGCGTCGCAAGCTCGACCAGTACTCGGCCGAGCCGATCATCCAGACCAAGCGCGGGTTCGGGTACATGCTCAAGGCGTCCAAGGCCTCGTAGCCCGTTCCGTTCTTCACGGCGGTCGTCCGGTTTCACCGGGCGGCCGCTGTCTATCGTTGGGGCAGCATGCACACGCGAATGAGCCGCTGGTGGGACGGGATCTCCCTGCGCACCAAGATCACCGGGATCACGGTGCTCCTGGTCGCGCTCGGCCTGCTCGTCGCCGGGCTCGGCACGATGACCGTCCTGTCGACGTACCTGATGGCGCAGCTCGACAACAACGTCAAGGGCACCACGGAGCAGCTCGAGGGCCAGAACATCAGCGACGGCGAGCAGTACTGCAAGCTGTCGGTCGTGCTGTCGCAGAGCGCCTACGTGGCCGCGTACGACGCCGACGGCGACCAGATCTGCCAGACGAAGGCATCGAGCCGTCCGGACATCCGCGAACTGGACTTCTCCGCAGCGGCGCAGAACGGCGCGCGCTTCTCGCTCTACGACAGCCAGCACAACCACGAGTGGCGTGCTCAGGTCATCCCGGCGTCGCTGCAGAACCAGACGAGCGGTTCCACCGAGACCGGCTTCGTGCTCGTCGCGGTGTCGAGCGCCGACACCGACCAGACCATCGCCCGGTTCACCGTCATCTTCCTGGGCTTCGGCATCTCGGTGATCCTGCTCGGCGCCATGCTCACGCGGCTGCTCGTCACCGCCACGTTCGACCCGTTGCGCGACGTCGAGGACACCGCTGCACGCTTCGCCGCCGGGGACTTCAACCAGCGCCTCGAGGCCGACACCCCGAACACCGAGGTCGGGCGACTGAACCGCTCCCTCAACGTCATGCTCGAGCGCATCGACACCGCGTTCGAGGACCGCCAGCGCACCATCGACCAGATGCGGCGGTTCGTCGGCGACGCCTCGCACGAACTCCGCACCCCGCTGGTGTCCCTGCGCGGGTACGCCGAGCTGTACCGGATGGGCGCCCTGCGCAAGGAAGAGGACGTCGCCCAGGCGATGGAGCGCATCGAGAAAGAGGCGAAGCGGATGGGCCTGCTCGTGCAGGACCTGCTCCAGCTCGCCCGCATCGACGAGTCCAAGCCGCTCGAGCTCGGCCCGGTCGACCTCGTCGCCATCGCCCGTGACTCGGCGCTCGACACCATGGCGTCCAACCCGGACCGCGAGATCCAGGTCCTGGTCGAGGACGCCATGACGGGCGAGAGCGTCCCCCAGGCAGTGCGGCCGCCCGCTTCGTCGTCCTCGCTCTCGTCGGGGTCGTCGGACTCGTCGGGCTCCTCGTCCGACACGGGCGAGGTCCCCCCGGCATCGCCCACGTCGGCGAACACCACGGGTCCCATCGCATTCTCGCGGCAGACGATCGCGCGGCTGCGTGCTCGGCGCACCCGGGCGATGGACATCGAGGCCGGTGCCGCTCCCACCGACGAGACCACGCCGCTTCCGACGGTCGTCATGCCCCAGCGTCCCCCGATCGTGCTGGCGGAGGAGAACAAGATCCGCCAGATCGTCACGAACCTGATGGGCAACGCCATGCGGTTCACCGAGCACGACGACCCGATCGAGATCGGCGTCGGGGTGGACGACGACCGCGGCATGGCCCACATCGACGTCATCGACCACGGTGAGGGGATCCCGGCGCAGCTGCGCGACAAGATCTTCCAGCGGTTCTGGCGTGCCGACACCTCGCGTGCACGGGACACCGGTGGCTCGGGCCTCGGGCTCGCGATCGTGTCGGGCATCGTCGCGGCGCACCACGGCTCGGTCGAGGTGTTCGACACCGAGGGTGGCGGCGCGACCTTCCGCGTCTGGCTGCCGCTGCTGCCGCGCGACTACGCCGCCTGACGCGGGCGCTTGCCGACTGGTCACGAACCGTCGCCCCGCAACTGTCCGTGCGACGAGCCCTGACCACTCGACGTGCACCCGACAGCACGTTGCGACCACTCTGTGGCGCCGGACTGCCGGGAGTTCACGTCCGGCGGAGACGGATCGTGACCGTCCGCGCCTCGAAGGCCTGGCGAAGCCGCTCCAACAGCACCGCTGGCCGCCCCGCGTCGGCAGCCGTCGCGTGGATGATGAGCCAGTCGTTCACCACGAATCCGTTGTCGCGTCGCTGGTCGTGACGGAACGCGTCGCGCTCCCGGTGGTGGTCGCCGTCGTACTCGAGACCGATCCGGAGCGCCGGCCAGACGAGGTCGACGCGACCAAGGAACAGCCCGCTCGGGTCGTGCACGTCCAGGTTGAGTTCCGGCTCCGGGAACCCTGCGTCCTCGACAGCGAGCCGGAGCCAGGTCTCCATCGCGGACTCTGCCCCCACGCGGATCCGGTCAAGCGCGCTCCGCGCCCGGCGGACGTAGCGGCTGCCCGGCAACACCGCCGCCCGGAGGTCGTCGATCGTCGCCAATCCGGATCGGCCGACCAGGTGATCACCGACCGCAACGAGCGCGGGGACGTCGAGACTCGCAGCACACTCGAACCACATCGCGGACGGGGCACTGACCCGGTGGCCCCTGTGCTCCACCACCTCGGGCTCTGCACGTCGGTGCCCGACGACGTTCGGACGGCGCATCCGCACCCCGTTCTCAACCGTCGTCACGTGGACGGCCGTCTCGGACCGCATCGACGCGGGAAGCGGCGCACCCCAGAGCCGAGCGGCCGTGGTGTGGCTGAAGTACTGATCAGGGCGCATCACCTGCGCGACGGCCTCGAGGAAGTCCGCCGACCCTGCCGGCGCGCGAACACCTCGGACCGGCGCGACGAGGTCACTCCGGCGGAGCCGCTCGGGATGCACACCCTTCCCCACGGCCTCGGCCACCGTGAAGGTGCGGACTTCGAGGGCTCGGGGCAGGCGGCGCGGCGTCGGCATCTGGCCAGCTTGAGGCGCGGGAGGGGGACGTGAGGCACGGGCGGACCGGACTGTGGAAGAGGAGGCGAGCCGGGCCTCCTGTGCAGGACTGGGCTCCGCCCGAGCCGGCACGCGTGCCCACCAACGGCCAGAACACCCCGTTCGCACGTCGGCGACCGGTCGCCTGCTGTCGGTACGCGCTCGCGCTGCCGACGTCTGGTGACCGCTCGGCGAACCTGAGCGGCGCGCCACCCCCCCCCCGCACGCGGAAGGGCCCCGCACGCGCAGCGTGCGGGGCCCTTCCGACAGGACTGCTTAGAAGTCCATGCCACCCGTCGGGTCGCCGGCCGGAGCGGCCGCGGCACGCTCGGGCTTGTCGGCGACGACGACCTCGGTCGTCAGGAACAGACCAGCGATCGACGCAGCGTTCTGCAGCGCCGAGCGCGTGACCTTGGCCGGGTCGATGATGCCCGCGGCGATGAGGTCGACGTACTCGCCGGTCGCGGCGTTGAGGCCCCAACCTGCTTCGAGCTCGCGGACCTTGGCGGCCACGACACCCGGCTCGAGACCGGCGTTCAGCGCGATCTGCTTGAGCGGTGCGTCGATGGCGACGCGGACGATGTTCGCACCGGTCGCCTCGTCACCCTCGAGGGTGAGTGCGTCGAGCGCGACCTTGCCGGCCTGGATGAGGGCGACGCCACCACCGGCGACGATGCCCTCTTCGACGGCAGCCTTCGCGTTGCGGACGGCGTCCTCGATGCGGTGCTTGCGCTCCTTGAGCTCGACCTCGGTCGCGGCACCCGCCTTGATGACGGCGACGCCACCGGCGAGCTTCGCGAGGCGCTCCTGGAGCTTCTCGCGGTCGTAGTCGGAGTCGGTCGCGTCGATCTCGGCGCGGATCTGACGGACACGGCCGGCGATCTGCTCGGCGTCGCCGGCACCCTCGACGATCGTGGTCTCGTCCTTCGTGATGACGACCTTGCGGGCACGACCGAGCAGGTCGAGCGTCGCGTTCTCGAGCTTGAGGCCGACCTCTTCGGAGATGACCTGGCCACCGGTCAGGATCGCGATGTCCTGCAGCATGGCCTTGCGGCGGTCACCGAAGCCCGGGGCCTTGACGGCGACGGACTTGAAGATGCCGCGGATCTTGTTCACGACGAGCGTGGCCAGAGCCTCGCCGTCGACGTCCTCGGCGATGATCAGGAGCTGCTTGCCCGCCTGGATCACCTTGTCGACGACCGGCAGGAGGTCCTTGATGTTCGAGATCTTCGAGTTGACGATCAGGATGTAGGCGTCCTCGAAGACGGCTTCCTGACGCTCGGGGTCGGTGACGAAGTACTGCGACAGGTAGCCCTTGTCGAAGCGCATGCCCTCGGTCAGCTCGAGCTCGGTGCCGAAGGTGTTCGACTCCTCGACGGTGACGACACCTTCCTTGCCGACCTTGTCGATGGCCTCGGCGATGAGCGCGCCGATGGTCGGGTCTGCAGCCGAGATCGACGCGGTCGCGGCGATCTGGTCCTTGGTCTCGATGTCCTTCGCGTTGGCGAGGAGCTGGTCGGAGACGGCAGAGACGGCCTTCTCGATGCCGCGCTTGAGCGACACGGGGTCGGCGCCAGCGGCGACGTTGCGCAGGCCCTCGCGGACGAGTGCCTGGGCGAGGACGGTCGCGGTGGTCGTACCGTCACCGGCGACGTCGTCGGTCTTCTTGGCGACCTCCTTGACGAGCTCCGCACCGATCTTCTCGTACGGGTCGTCGAGCTCGATCTCCTTGGCGATGGAGACACCGTCGTTCGTGATCGTGGGGGCGCCCCACTTCTTCTCGAGGACGACGTTGCGGCCGCGCGGGCCGAGCGTCACCTTCACGGCGTCGGCCAGCTGGTTCAGGCCGCGCTCGAGGCCACGGCGGGCCTCCTCGTCGAAAGCAATGATCTTAGCCATGTGAGTTCTCGTCCCTCCCGGACGTCGTGGGGTCGTGCTGGCACTCAACGTGAGCGAGTGCCAACGCCGATTCTGGCACTCGCCCGGTGCGAGTGCAACACGATCGGGAGGCTCGTCACGTCTTCCCAGGACACGCCCCGCCAACAGCGCACCCCGACCACCGCCGCGGACCTCCCGCCACGCACGTCACGCAGCAGGGGCCACGCACGACGAACGCGCCGCCCCTGACGGGACGGCGCGTTCGTGATGAGTGTCGTGCGTTCAGGCCGGTCGGACTGCCTCCGCCTGCGGGCCCTTCGACCCGGTGCCGACGTCGAACACCACTGCCTGGCCCTCCTCGAGGACCTTGTAACCCGACATGTCGATGGCCGAGTAGTGCACGAACACGTCCTGGCCTCCTCCATCGACGGTGATGAAGCCGAAGCCCTTTTCAGCGTTGAACCACTTGACGGTTCCGTTGGCCATGATCTCTTGCTCCCTGGTACTGCTGTGCGAACGACGTGTTCGTCGTCTGCAAGGGACTCTGCTCGAAGCGCGCCGATCAGGCAAGAGGTGTGACGTTGTTTCACGTCGATTCCGTCAGAAATCAACGTGCCCGAAACACGACCGTCACAAATGCGGGTCGAAAGCGCCCGCGGAATGCGGATCAGCCGGTGTAGTCGGCCCCGAGCACGACGCTCACGTCGGCGTTCGGGAACGCTGCCGACTGCTGCACGGCGGTGACCCCGAGCTGCTTCGCGATGCCCTGCGCGACCGCCGCCTGTGCGGCCTGCTGGTAGTACACGACGGTCGAGGTCGACCCGGTCGTGCCGGCGTCCCCGGTCGAGGCGACCTGCCAGCCGGCACCGGTCAGCGTGGCGCTGGCGCGGGCGGCGAGACCGGTGGTCGTCGTGCCGTTCAGGACGACGACAGTGGTCGTGCCCTGCTGTGCCGGCGTCGCGGCAGCGGCTCCGGAGTCGGCACCCGACCCGGCCGACGACGACGCCGAGGGCTTCGAGGTGGCGGACGCGGACGGCTTCGACGTGGCCGACGAGCTCGTCGACGCCGAGGGCGAGTCCGAGCCGCTGAACGAGTAGCTGCCGTTCAGGAGCGCGAGGACGAGCACGCCGATGCCGACGAGCACACCGGTGGCGAGTGCCGCCCAGGCGAACGCGATCCAGCCACGGCCGCGGCGCTGGGCACCGCGGTGTGCGCCGACCCGGGGGCCGTCGGCGACGTCGTCGAACCGGTCACGGGAGAATCTGGTGCTCATCGTTCCTCTTCACGTCCTTCGGGAGCGGCACCGGGCGCGACGAAGCTGCGCGTCGCCCGGGCGCTGGTGCGCGCGTGGCGGAGCCGCTGCAGCCTGGTGACGAGCTGCGGGTCGTACGCGAGTGCCGCGGGCGAGTCGATCACGCGGTTCAGCACCTGGTAGTAGCGCGCCGCCGACATCTCGAACTCGACCCGGATCTCCGCTTCCTTCGTGCGGTCGTGCCGTGCCCGGTCGTGCTCGAACGACAGCACACGCTGCGCGAGCTCACTGAGCTGGTCAGCGCGGTGCTGGTCAGCGCGGTGCTCGTCAGCACGGTGCTCGTCGGTGGAGCTGGTCACGGCGGTTCCGATCACGGTCGGGTAACGGGTCTCGAACATCGTAGGGGCGGAGAGCATCCGGACCCTGGCACGGCGCTGGACTGTCGCGAACACCGGTCACAGGTTCGGGTCGCGGAACCAGCGCACACGCGTGCCGAACGGGTCCGAGACGGCGACCGCGGTGCCGTCGATCGAGGCCGTGGCGAAGGCGTCCGGATCCGCCGCGCCGACGTCGTCGGGCAGCGTCGCCGCCACACCGCGCAGGATCCCGGTGCGTTCGAGCGCGATCCAGTGCACGCCGCGTTCGCGGACGCGGTCCACGAACCGCTGGCGCTCGGCACCCGGCACGTAGACCAGGGTGCCGGTGGTCAGCACGACCGGCTCCACGTCGTCCGGCAGGGCGTCCAGTGCACGGTCGAGGTCGCCGGGCAGCGTGCCCCGGATCCGCACGGGAGGCACGGCGAGCGTCGCGCGCGCCGCCTCGCGCATCAGGGCGATCCGGTCCAGGGCCTCTGGTGGGACCGCTTCGACCAGACGGTCGAACGCGCCGTCCGCCGAGAGGTCGATCGGGTTCGGGTCGAGCAGCACCCGCGCACCGACGCGGATCGGCGCGCGGGCTGGAGCCGGCACCGCCCCCGAGGCCGCGACGACGAGCCGGATCGAGGGGTCGTCCGCCGCCGTGTGCATCCGGACGAGCTCGGTGCGCACCCCACCGTGGTCGTCGCGCCCCGAGGAGTCGGGGCGCGACGACAGCACCGGGGCGCGATCCGCCGGCACCCGGGACTCCGACGTCCGGTGGTCGAGCGTGACCCGGTCCGGGATCGAGCAGAGCCCGGCGGCGCCCCCTGCGTCCACCAACCCGAGCGGCCGCGAGGCCCGCTCCGCGAGCGCCGCGAACAGCGGGACGACGGGACCGAGCCGCCGCGGGTCGTTGGCCTGCACCGTGGCGGAGGCGAGGGCCGTGACCAGCGCGGGGCGGGCCTCCCGACCGATCGCGCGCAGCGCACCGGGGTCCGACGGATCCGCGCCGAGCCGCCGCGCGACCGCGAAGAAGAGTTCCGGCTGCCGCTGCTGCTCGGCGACCTCGTCGAGGAGCGCAACCAACGCAGGGTCGAGCGACCGCGCCCAGGCGGCGTAGGACGGGGACACGGCCTCGATGCGGTCGGCGTAGGCGGCGTACCGGCCGAGGGTGTCCATCAGCGCCCCGGGCGGTGCATGCCGACGTGCCGGATGCCGGCTTCGTCGTAGGGCGTCCCGAACCGGACGAAGCCGTGGCGTTCGTAGAGCGCAGCGACGTACTCCTGGGCGTGCAGGACGACGGGTTCGTGCCCGTGGGCCGCGAGCACGGCGGCGACGAGCCGGCCAGCGATACCGTGCCCACGGTGGTCGGGGTGCGTCGCGACCCGGCCGATCACCCAGGACGGCGGCGGTGCATCCGCCGGGTGTTCTTCGTCCGCAGCCGGTCGGATCAGGCGCAGGTACCCAACCGCTTCGGTGTCCGCACCGAACCACCAGTGCTCGGTCTCGGGCTCACGGTCACGGCCGTCGAAGTCCTCGGCCGTCACCCGTTGTTCGAGTGCGAAGACGCGGTTCCGGAGCACCACGATGCCGTACAGTTCGTCCGTCGTCAGACGGGTCCAGCGGGCGTGGTGCACGGAATGCTCGGACATCGTCGCGAGTTTACTGAAGTGGTCGGGAGTGCCCGGAAGAACCCGACCGGAAGCAGGAGGAAACAATGGCATACAACGTCGACAAGTCCGACGCCCAGTGGCGCGAGGACCTCTCCCCGGACCAGTACGCCGTCCTGCGTCAGGCGGGGACCGAACGGCCGTGGACCGGTGAACTCCTCGACGAGGAGCGTGCCGGCGTCTACACCTGTGCGGCCTGCAACGCAGAGCTGTTCAAGAGCGGCACGAAGTTCGACTCCGGCTGCGGCTGGCCGTCGTTCTACGAGTCGGTGAACCCCGACGCCGTACAGCTGATCGACGACAAGTCGCTCGGCATGGTGCGAACCGAGGTCCGTTGCGCGAACTGCGGTTCGCACCTGGGGCACGTGTTCCCCGACGGCTTCGGCACGCCCACCGGCGACCGGTACTGCATGAACTCGATCTCGCTGAACTTCGCGGAGAAGCCGGCCGAGTGAGACCCCGACGCCCTCACCGGTAAGATGAGCGGCGTCAGCCGGCATGGCGCAATTGGTAGCGCACCGTACTTGTAATACGGGGGTTGCGGGTTCGAGTCCCGCTGCCGGCCCCATATACTGGATTCGCAGGCCGCGACCTCTTCGCCGCCCGCACCGCCTTCAGCCCCGCCGCGAGCGGGGCTGTCGTGCGTCCAGGGCTTCTTCCACCCCGCACTCGTCAGGGCCAGACCCCCGCGCTGTACGCGCAGCTCTCGATGTCCGAGACGAGTGCGGAGAGGACCCGCGCCTGACGATGATCCCGTTCGTCGACGGTCTGGGACCGCACCCAGACGAACGCGACGAGATCAGCGACCTGCAGCATCCTGGAGTAGTGGCTCGGCGCGAAGTGCACCGTGTCGAGAAGCCGTTCAAGCCGGGTTTGCATGTACGTTCCCGGGGTCCCGTAGGCCTGGTACACCGCGAAGCGCTCACGATGACGGTCCCGATCCGACCGTTCGTCCGCGATGACCAGGGCGTGCATCTCCAGGTCGCCGGCCCTCCTGTCCACCCGTTGCAGCAGGTGCTGGAACGCAACCTGCTCCGGAGTGTGCCGATCGCGGAACCCACGCGTGTCCTGGTAACGGCGGAGTTGCTCCGGCCGAGCGCCGCGGAGCAACACGGTCGCGCCGGAGGCAACAACGGCTTCGACGACGTCGAGGAACACCTTCACGCGCACGCGCGGAGGCACCCCGCTCCATGCTCCCTTTCCGTGGAAGATCGGATGGGCGTGGAGCTCCGTCTGCGGCTCGACGCCGTACTCCTGGAGCGCGGCGACGATCTCGTGCATGCGTTGCGTGAGCCAACGGGTCTGCGAGGCATCCGCCATCACGGCGCCGAACCCGTAGAGGTCCGGTTTGAACGATTCGTCGACGAAACAGAGCAGCACGCTGGAATACTGCCGTACACGATGCGCGGCAGGGATCGCGACGCACTGCCGGGCACGAAGCGATGCCCCGGGTGATCACTCACCCGGGGCATCGGCGCGTGTGGAACACGGATCAGGGAGTGTTCCCGGCGCTGGACGCGGTAACCAGCCGGTCGTGCGAAGAGGATGACACCTCACCGAACCGTGCGTCCACACCCGGAGCCCACATCAGCGCGAATCCGCACGAACGTGCACGGATCTTCAGCGCCCGCCGGTGATCTTGCGCCCCCGCTGTGCGACACCCGCGGTGCCGTACGGGTAGTCGTCGATGCGCGGCGCGCTGGCGTCGGTGAGCTGCGTGAGCTCCGCGTCGGTCAGCACGAGGTCGGCCGCACCGAGGTTGTCCTCGAGCTGGGACACGGTCCGGGCGCCGAGGATCACGCTCGTCACCGCCGGCCGGGCGAGCAGCCAGGCGAGGGCGACCTGCGACCGCGAGGCGCCGTGCGCGTCGGCGACCGCGGACACCGCGTCGAGGACGGCCCAGGTGCGCTCGTCACCGTTCCGCGCTTCCCAGGCCTCCATGCCGCGTGCCGGGTTCTCGCCGAGGCGGGTGGAGCCGGTCGGGGCTTCGTCGCGCTGGTACTTGCCGGACAGCCAGCCTCCGGCCAGGGGCGACCAGGGCAGCAGGCCGATCCCGGCGTCGAGGCTGGCGGGGACGATCTCGTGCTCGATGTCGCGGACGAGCAAGTTGTACTGCGGCTGCAGGGTGACCGGCGGGGCCCAACCGTGCGCCTTCGCCTCGTACACGGCCTTCGTGATCTGGTAGCCGAGGTAGTTCGAGAAGCCGTACGAGCCGATCTTGCCGGCGGAGACCGCGTCGTCGAGGAACCGGAGCGTCTCCTCGATCGGCGTCAGGGCGTCCCAGGCGTGCATCTGGTACAGGTCGATGTGGTCGACGCCGAGGCGCTCGAGCGAGGCGTCGAGCGCGACCCGGAGGTGCCGGCGCGACAGGCCGACGTCGTTCGGGCCGTCGCCCTGCGGGAAGCGGCCCTTGGTGGCGAGGACGACCTGCTGCGCCTCGGTGGGGTGTGCCGCGAGCCAGCGACCGATGATCCGCTCGGACTCGTTGCCCGAGTAGACGTCGGCCGTGTCGATCAGGGTGCCGCCGGCCGCGACGAACGTGTCGATGATGGTGTGGGAGGTGGGTTCGTCGGCTTCGCTGCCGAACGTCATGGTGCCGAGGGTCAGCGTCGACACCGATGTCCCGCTGTTGCCGAGGAGTCTGTAGTCCATGGCGGGGACGGTACGCGCGGTGTCCGGCGACAGCGAGGACCTACGAGTACCCCTCAGCGCGGGGCGGACAACGCGCCGCGGTCAGGAACGCAGGAACGCCAGCGCCGCCTCGCGGAACGCCCGTGACGTCGGTGCGTTGAAGTGGTTGCGCCCCGGGATCTCGAAGAACGACGCGTCCGGGGCCGCCTGCGCCAACCGCACGGCGCTGTCGCGGATGCCGTCCTCGCTGCCGGCCGCCATCAGGATCGGCTGCGCGGGAGCGTTGTCCGGCGTCGGCTCGATGCTGTTCCGCATCCCCTCGACCATCGCCACGAGCGCCGCGAGGTCGTTCCCCTCGACGTTCCCCGCCATGGTCAGGTAGCCGTTGGTCACGCGGTCCTCGATCGGGGTGCCGTCCGCCAGGTACGCCTTCGCCTGGTCGACCCGCACGCGGCGCATCGGGTCGGCGTCGGGGATCCCGCCGAACACCGCGCGGGTGATGCGGTCCGGCAGCCGTTCGGCGGTGTGCCAGCCGACGCGTGCGCCGAGCGAGTACCCGAGGAACGCCGCCTCGTCGAGCAGGTACGTGTCGATCACGGTGGTGACGTCCGCCACGAGCAGGTCCATCGAGTACGCACCGGGGTCGCGCGGCTTCGCGCTCGCTCCGTGCCCGCGCTGGTCGAACGCCAGCACGCGGTACCCGGCGCGGACGAGGTCACGGGTCCAACCGGAGGCGTGCCAGTTCAGCACCGCACCGGAGGCGAACCCGTGCACCGCGACGACCGCGGGGGCGTCGGGATCGCCGAAGTCGTAGGTCGCGAGCCGGAGGCCGTCGGGCGACATCACGATGCGGGGACGGGGCGCTTCGGGGACGAGTGACATGTCCCCTCCAGGGTACCGGGGCACTGTGGTCGCCATGGACGGCTACGGCGGTGACCAGATCCGGGCGGCAGAGCGGCCACACCTCGACGCGGGTGAGCCCCTCATGCAACGAGCGGCCGACGTGCTGGCCCGCATCGTCGGCGACCTGCTCGACGATCCGGCCGTCCGGCCGGGCGACGGACCGGGGTCCGTCCTACTGCTGGTGGGCAGCGGCGACAACGGTGGTGACGCCCTGTTCGCGGGTGCGCGGCTGGCGGCGGCCGGGAGGCACGTGGCAGTCTTGCGCGTCGGCTCACGCGTGCACGAGGCGGGCCTGGCAGCGGCGCTGGACGCCGGGGCGCGCCTCCTCGATGATCCTGCCGGACCGGAGGCTGCGGTGACGGACGCGGCACTCGACGCCGACCTGGTGCTCGACGCGATCCTCGGGATCGGGGTGCAGGGGCCTGCGGCCCTCCGCTCCCCCGCCCGCGAGGTCGTCGACGCCATCCGTGAACTCGCCCGCGACCAGCGCGCACCGTTCGTCGTCGCCGTCGACGTGCCGAGCGGCATCGACGTCGACACCGGCGGGATCGCGGACGACCACGTGCTGCACGCCGACGTCACGGTCACGTTCGGCGGGGTGAAGGCCGGGTTGCTGACGGGGCCGGCCGCCACCCTCGCGGGACGGATCGAGCTGGTGGACGTCGGGATCGGTGCGGACCTGGCGACGATGGAGCCGCTGGTCCGCACCTGACCCCGACCCGTCAGCGCAGCCGTCCCTCAGTGGTGCTGGTACAGGACCGGCTCCGGCAGTCCGTGCTCGGCGCGGATGCTCCGCGCGATGCCCTCGACGGCGATGAGCGCGTCCACCACGAGCTCCGGCGTGACCGGGAACGGCATGTTGTGGATGGTCTCGCCCTCGACGGTCGCGGCCTCGGCCACGGCGCGGAGCTCCGTCGTGTCGTCGACGGTCAGGCCGATCTCGGTCAGGGTGTTCGGCAGGCCGACCTTCGTGGTGAAGACGACGAAGTCCTCGATCTCCTCGGCCGGTGCACCCTCGAGCACGAGCTGCGCGATCGTGCCGATGTTGACCTTCTGCCCGTGCGCCAAGCCGTGCGCCTGCGGAGCGGCGGTCAGTCCGTTGTGGATCGCGTGCGCTGCCGCCAGTCCGCCGGACTCGAACCCCAGGCCCGACAGCAGGGTGTTCGCCTCGACGACCTTCTCGAGCGCGGGCGTGACGACCTTGGCCTTCACGGCCTCGATGGCCTGCAGGGCGTTCTCGTGCAGCAGCTTCCAGGACAGCTCGGCGAGCGCGACGCCGGTCTCGGTCTGCAGCCCGCCGGCCATGGTGTCGGCGTTCGCACGCTTGGCGGCACGGGCCTCGACCCAGGTGGCCAGGGCGTCGCCGATGCCCGCGACCAGGAACTGGACGGGAGCGTTCGCGACGAGCTTCGTGTCGATGAGGACGAGGTCGGGGTTGTGCGGGAAGAACCGGTACTCGATGAACTCCCCTTCCTCGGAGTAGATCACCGCGAGCGCCGAGGTCGGGGCGTCGGTACTCGCCGCCGTCGGGACACTCGCCCAGCGGATGCCGGCCAGGTGCCCGGAGGCCTTGGCCGCGTCGATCGCCGAACCGCCGCCGAGCCCGACGATGACGTCCGCGTCGGTCGACCGGATCTGCTCGACGAGGTCGTCGACCGCCTTCGGCGTCGCGAAGCGACCGAAGCCGACCCGCTCGACCCGCAGGTCGGCCGCCTGGAAGCTCGTCGTCACCGCGGCCTCGACGATGCCCCACACGACGTCGTCGGCGACGATCAGGGGGCGCTTGCCGATGGGAGCGACGAACTCGCCGACGCGGGTGATTGCGTCCTTGCCCTGCACGTAGCTGGCGGGGCTCATCACGGTGCTGATGGGAGTGGCCATGGTTGCGGTTCCTTCCGGTTGTACGACACGTGTCGGGGTCGCCGACGTCCCAGACGGTACGCGCGGGGCATGCGTGCGGCGTGCGAGTCCCGTGGGCCGTACATTCGGGGGCATGACGTTCAACGACGATTCGCAGCTCAAGGGCGGCAGGGTGAAGCGCCGGGGTCGGACGGCCGCGGTCGGCGGCGGCGCCGTCGGCGTCACGGCGATCGTCGTCTTCCTGATCGCGCAGTTCACGGGCTTCGACCTCAGCGGGTTCGTCGACGGCGGCAGCGGCACGACGCAGATCCAGCAGCAGGGCGAGACCGTGGACGCCGCGCCGGAGTGCCGCACCGGGCGAGACGCCAACCTCAAGGTCGAGTGCCGGATGGAGGGCGCAGCCGAGTCACTCGACGGCTACTGGACGGCCGAGGCCCGGAAGCTCGGGATCTCGTACACGGCGCCGGACTTCTTCCTGTTCGACGGCTCGACTGACACGTCGTGCGGTCAGGCGTCCGCTGCAACCGGGCCCTTCTACTGCCCGCCGGACCGCGCGATCTACCTCGACACCGCGTTCTACGACGACCTGCAGTCGAAGTACGGGTCGTCGGGCGGGCCGCTCGCGCAGATGTACGTCGTCGCGCACGAGTGGGGCCACCACATCCAGCAGCTGCAGGGTGCCTTCGCGAGCACGGACCGTTCGGGCACCGGGGCGTCGTCCGGCAGTGTCCGCGTCGAGCTGCAAGCCGACTGCTACGCCGGCGCCTGGGTCGGCGACGCGGCGAACACCGAGGACGCGAACGGCGAGACCTTCTTCGAGCCGATCAGCCGGTCCGAGATCGCCGATGCCCTGTCCGCCGCGAGCGCCGTGGGCGACGACAGCATCCAGGAGCGCTCGAGCGGCCGGGTCGACCCGGACTCCTTCACGCACGGCTCGAGTGAGCAGCGCCAGAAGTGGTTCGTCCGCGGCTACCAGCAGGGCGCGACGAGCTGCGACACGTTCAGCGTCCCTGGTTCGTCGCTGTAGCGATCAGCCCTTCGTCGGCGTGGGCGTCGGTGTCGCGCTCCGCGTGCGGGACGGCGTCGCGCTCGGCGTGGGGGTCGGGGTGGGCGTCGCCTCGGTGGCACCGGCCGCGGTGACCACGAAGGTGCGGAAGTCGTCGTTCGTGATCGGCGACGTGAGCTCGTACTGCTGCCCGTTGACGAGCACCAGCGGCGTGCCGGGGAAGTCGCTCAGGGTCGACCCGGGGATGTCGCCGCCGGACACCGCGGTCGTCTGCTCGTCGACCCACTTGCTGTAGTCCTGGTCGGCGATGCAGCTCGTGACGGCCCGGCGGTCCTGCAGGCCGGAGACCCCGGTGACGACCTTGGTGAGCTGCGCGTCGGTGAGCCCGGGTGTGCCTTCTTCCGGCTGCTCGGCGTAGAGCGCCTTGTTGACCGCGTAGAACTGGTCCGGCGAGTGCTCGGCGACGCAGGCCGCGGCGTTCGCGGCGCGCAGTGAGTACTTGGTGCCCTGCGACCGGTTCGACAGGACCGCGAGCGGGTGGATGTCGACGGTGGCGGCGCCGGAGTCGACGAGGCTCTCGATGTAGTCGCCGTTGGCCTGTTCGAACTCGCCGCAGGTCGGGCAGAGGTAGTCGACGTACAGCGTGATGCGCACCGTGCCCGCACCAGCGGTCGCCGAGGCGCTCGGCGACGCACTGCTCGACGCGGTCACGGGCTTGAGCCCCTCGCCGAGGGTGATGCCGCCCTGCGACATGGTCGAGGGCCCGGGGCCTGCTGGCTTCACGGAGTCGACCAGGACGAGCGTGACGACGGCGGCCGCTGCGAGCAGGACGACACCGAGTCCGATCTGGAGTCCGAGCCGGGTTCCGCGCTGGCGGCGCTTCTGCTGTGTCCTGTGGCGCTGCGCTCGCTGTCGGGCGGCTTCGCGGCGCTCGTTCCGCGCGGCGCGGGCGTCACCCTCGGGGCGGTTGGTCATCGGTGCGTCGTCCTCCTGATCGGCGTCCGCACGACCTACCCCCGCTCGGCGGACGGACCCGGCGATTGTAGTGGGCCGCTCTGGGAACCACCCAACCACGCTCTGGGAACCGACCGGCCAGGGGGAAAACACTGGCGCACCCGCGAGAACTCGTGTTGTATGAACCTCGATGGTCGACGACGACCATCCGGGGCCCTCGCGGGCTGACCGCTTCACTCGGATCGTCCGGCACGTACCTGCCGGTGAAGAAAGGACCGAACGCTCATGGCGTCCGTCACCTATGACAAGGCAACCCGTCTCTACCCCGGAGGCAACCGTCCCGCGGTCGACTCCCTCGACCTGGACGTCGCCGACGGCGAGTTCCTCGTCCTCGTCGGCCCCTCGGGTTGTGGCAAGTCCACCTCGCTCCGCATGCTGGCCGGCCTCGAAGAGGTCAACTCCGGTCAGATCCGCATCGGCGACCGCGACGTCACGGACGTCCCGCCGAAGGACCGCGACATCGCGATGGTGTTCCAGAACTACGCGCTGTACCCGCACATGACCGTCGCCGAGAACATGGGCTTCGCGCTCAAGATCGCCGGTGTCGGCAAGGACGAGCGCGCCACCCGCGTGCAGGAAGCCGCGAAGCTCCTCGACCTCGAGGACTACCTCGGCCGCAAGCCGAAGGCGCTCTCCGGTGGTCAGCGTCAGCGCGTCGCGATGGGCCGTGCGATCGTCCGTCAGCCGCAGGTGTTCCTCATGGACGAGCCGCTGTCGAACCTCGACGCCAAGCTCCGCGTCCAGACCCGTACGCAGATCGCGTCGCTCCAGCGCCGTCTCGGCGTCACCACGGTCTACGTCACGCACGACCAGACCGAGGCACTGACCATGGGTGACCGCATCGCGGTGCTCAAGGACGGCATCCTGCAGCAGGTCGGCACGCCGCGCGACCTGTACGAGAAGCCGAACAACGTCTTCGTCGCGGGCTTCATCGGCTCGCCGGCGATGAACCTGCTGCCGGCCGACGTCGTCGAGGGCGGCATCAAGTTCGGCACGCTCAACCACGCGATCGACCGCGACACGCTCTCCAACGCGCGTTCCGCCCAGATCACCGTGGGCATCCGCCCCGAGGACGTCGTCGTGGCGCAGTCGGGCGAAGGCCTGCCGGTCACGGTCGACGTGGTCGAGGAACTCGGCGCCGACGGCTACCTCTACGGTCACGCCGACGTCAAGGGCACGCGCGTCGACATCGTCGCCCGCGTGGACGGCCGTTCGCACCCGTCGATCGGTGACACCATCGTGGTGACGCCGAAGTCGGGCCACGTGCACGCCTTCGACACCGAGTCGGGCGAGCGCCTGGACGACAAGGCCGTCGTCAGCGCGTAACCGAAGCGCACTCCCCGAGAGCCCGCGCCGCCTCACAAGGGCGGGTCGCGGGCTCTCGGCTGTCCCCCACGACACCGAAGGATCCACCGTGCCCGACTCGATGTCCATCACCGCAGCCACCGTCGACCCCGGCCTGCTCGACCTGCCGTGGGACCTGCCGCTGGCGGACTGGCCGGACGAGACCATCGTGGCCCTGCCGAAGGGCATCTCACGGCACCTGGTGCGCTTCGTGCACCTGAGTGGGTACGTCGCCGCCGTGAAGGAGACGGGCGAGGAGATCGCGCGCTCCGAGTACGAGATGCTCCGCACGCTGCAGCGCATGGACGTGCCGTGCGTCGACCCCGTCGCCGTCATCACCGGTCGGGTCGACGCGGACGGCGAGCAGCTGCACCCCGTGCTCGTGACGCGGCACCTGCGCTTCTCGCTGCCGTACCGCGCGCTGTACTCGCAGACCCTGCGCCCGGAGACCGCGACCCGTCTCGTCGACGCCCTCGCGTTGCTGCTCGTCCGGCTGCACGTCATCGGCTTCTACTGGGGCGACGTGTCGCTCTCGAACACGCTGTTCCGTCGCGACGCGGGCTCGTTCGCCGCGTACCTGGTCGACGCCGAGACCGGCAAGCTCTACCCCGGCGGGCTGTCGAACGGGCAGCGCGAGAACGACCTCGAGGTCGCGCGCGTGAACATCGCCGGCGAGCTCCTCGACCTCGAGGCCGGCGGCCGTCTCGACGAGAACGCCGACCCCGTGGACGTCTCCAACCGGATCGTGGCGCAGTACCGGACGCTCTGGACCGAGCTCACGGGCACCGAGCAGTTCGACATCAAGGAACGCTGGCGCATCAACGACCGCGTCGAGCGGCTCAACGAGCTCGGCTTCGACATCGAGGAGCTCTCGATCCACACGACCGAGGGCGGTTCGCAGGTGCGGATCCAGCCGAAGGTCGTCGACGCCGGACACCACCAGCGACGCCTGCTGCGGCTGACCGGCCTGGACGCCGGCGAGAACCAGGCCCGACGCCTGCTCAACGACCTCGACTCGTACCGGGCACGCAACGGCCGCGACGAACTCGACGAGGAGATGGTGGCGCACGAGTGGGTCTCGCGGGTCTTCGAGCCCGTCGTCCGCTCGATCCCCCGTGACCTGCGCGGTCGCCTCGAACCCGCGGAGGTCTTCCACGAACTGCTCGAGCACCGCTGGTTCATGTCGCAGGAAGAGGAGCGGTCGGTCTCGCTGCCCGAGGCCACCACGGCGTACATCAACGACGTGCTGCGCCACCGCCGCGACGAGCGCCTGCTCATCAACCCGCCGACGTCGTCGATGACGCTGCCGATCCCCGTGGTCGACGACGCGGAACCCGCAGACGACGACGCCGACGTCCAGGACTGGCGCACCACCGTCTGACCCGGGTCGCCGGTCGGTCACGACACTCCGCCGGGTGGGTGCCGACTGGTCACAGACCGTCGCCGGCGGCGTCGCGCAGCGACGACTCGCGACCACCCGGAGGACACCGGCCGACATGTCGTGACCGTTCGGGGTCCGTGAACGCGACCGCCTGGAGGCCCGGCGTGCGTCCCGGAGACCGGCGCCGGCCCTCCAGACCGTCACGCCTGCACCGCCGGTGATGCCGTTGGACGTCGAGCGGTCACGACACCCCGCCAGGTGCACGTCGGCCGGTCACGGACGGTCGCCTGCGGCGTCGCGCGGCGACGACTCGTGACCACACGGCGGGCATCATCCGACGTGTCTTGACCCGTCCGGCCTGACCCGGCCGGCACCGCACGCAGGAACGGCCGCCTCCCACGAGGGGAGGCGACCGTTCCTGCGGACGAAGCGCCGCGGCTACTCGGCGCGACGGCGCCGGGCGACCTCCCACAGGGTGACGCTCGCGGCGATGCCGGCGTTGAGGGACTCGGTCGCACTCGAGATCGGGATCGACACGATCGCGTCGCAGGTCTCGGTGACCAGGCGCGACAGGCCCTTGCCCTCGGAACCGACGACGATCACGATCGGGCGGTCGGCGAGCGCGAGGCCGTCGAGCTCCACGTCGCCGTCGCCGTCCAGACCGAGGACGAACAGGCCCATCGACTTGAGGGACTTCAGCGTCTGGGTGAGGTTCGGGGCCATCGCGACGGGCGTGCGGGCCGCGGCGCCGGCGGAGGTCTTCCACGCCGACGCGGTGACGCCGACCGAACGACGCTGCGGCACGATGACGCCGTGTCCGCCGAACGCGGCGGTCGAGCGGATGATCGCACCGAGGTTGCGCGGGTCGGTGATGCCGTCGAGCGCGACGAGCAGCGGGACCTGGTCGCGCGAGAAGGCCTGCTCGACGATGTCCTCGGACACGGCGTACTGGTACGCCGGCACCTTGAGCGCGACGCCCTGGTGCACGCTGTCGTGGCCGGTGATGCGGTCGAGCTCGGGGCGCATGAGCTCGATGATCGGCACGCTGCGGTGGTTCGCGAGCGTCAGGATCTCCTTGACGCGGTCGTCGACCTCGATGCGGGACGCGATGTAGAGCGTCGTCGACGGGGTCTTCGTGCGCAGCGCCTCGAGCACGGAGTTGCGTCCGGTCACGAGCTCGGAGTCATCGGTCTTCCGGGCCGGCGGACGACCGGTGCGGCCCTGCGGGGTGCTCGAGGAACCGTGACGGCCCTTGGCTGCCTCGAAGCGGTCCTTCGCCGCCTTGCGCTTGCCGGCGGGGTGGTACGGCCGGTCCTCGGCCTTCGGGGTCGGCTTGCGACCCTCGAGCGCCTGGGCACCCTGACCACCGGAACCCACCTGCTTGTTGCCCTTGCGACCGGTGCGGACGGCGCCGGGCCGACCCTTCTTGCTTCCCGAGACGTTCTTCATGCGTAGCTCCTGTTCGGCACTGCCGTGTTCAGGCGATGCTCCAGCGTGTTCCGGACGGCGTGTCCTCGATCGTGATGCCCGCGGCGGCGAGGTCGTCGCGCACGCGGTCGGCCGCAGCGAAGTCCCGTGCTGCCCTGGCGTCCGCGCGCTCCTGCACGAGGCGTTCGACGAGAGCGGCGAGCGGGCCTGCCGAGGTGTCCTGACCGCCCCCCGACCAGTGGGCGGCTCGCGGGTCGATGCCGAGGACCTCTACCATGGCGGCCACCTGATGGTACGCGACCCCGAGCGTTTCCGCATCGTCGGCGTCCAGGGCAGCGTTGCCGGTGCGCACGGTCTCGTGCAGGACGGCCAGCGCCTGGGGCACTGCGAGGTCGTCGTCCATCGCGGCGGCGAAGGCGTCCGGCACGGCGGGGGCGTCGGCGAGGTGCACGCCTTCGAGCCGCACCTCGGCCCGCTGCAGGAACCCGTCGATGCGGTCGTAGGCCGCCTCGGCCTCGGCCAAGGAGCCGTCGTGGTGGTCGATCGAGGAGCGGTAGTGCGCAGCGCCGAGGAAGTACCGCACCACGGCCGGACGGGCATTGGCGAGGAAGTCGGCGGCGAAGATCGAGTTGCCGAGCGACTTCGACATCTTCTGGCCCTCGACCGTGACGAGCCCGTTGTGCAACCAGTACGACGCGAAGGGGTCGCCCGCCGCGGTGGACTGCGCGAGCTCGTTCTCGTGGTGCGGGAACCGCAGGTCGAGCCCGCCGCCGTGGATGTCGAACGCCGGACCGAGGTACCGCCGCGACATGGCGGAGCACTCGATGTGCCAGCCCGGACGACCGGGGCCCCACGGGGAGTCCCACGACGCGGTCGACGGCTCGCCGGGCTTCGCACCCTTCCAGAGCGCGAAGTCGCGGGCGTCGCGCTTGCCGCGTGGGTCGGCGTCGGCGGCCTCGACCATGTCCTCGCGACGCTGCCGGGTGAGCGCCCCGTAGGACTCCCAGCTGCCGGTGTCGAAGTAGACGTCGCCCGAGTCGTCGGCGGCGACGTAGGCGTGACCGCGGTCGATGAGCTTCGTGATGATGTCGTGCATCTGCGGCACGCTCGCTGTTGCCCGCGGCTCGTAGGTCGGGGGCAGGATGCCGAGGGCGTTGTACGCGGCGGTGAACTCGAGCTCGACGCGGTAGGCGCGGGCGAACCACGCTTCGTCGGTGCCGGCGGCCAGGTCGAGCACCTTGTCGTCGATGTCGGTGACGTTCCGCACGAGGGTGACGCGCAGACCGCGGTACGTCAGCCAGCGGCGCCAGATGTCGTAGACCAGGGCCGAGCGCAGGTGCCCGATGTGCGGCGACGACTGCACCGTCGGACCGCAGACGTAGACGCTGACCTGTCCGTCGACCAGGGGGACGAGGTCGACGACGGCTGCGGCGCGGGAGTCGTAGAGGCGAACGGTCACGATCCCAAGCCTAGGACGTCAGGCCGGTCGGGTGACGGCCGTGGCGATCGCGGCGAGCCCCTCGCCCCGGCCGGTGAACCCGAGGCCGTCGGTCGTCGTGCCGGACACCGCGACGGGGGCGCCGACGACGGCGGACAGGGCGTCCTGCATCTCCGCACGACGGGCCCCGATGCGCGGCCGGTTCCCGATGACCTGCACCGTGACCGACACGGGGACGAGGCCGGCGTCGGCGAGCAGCCCGACGGCACCGCGGATGAAGACGTCCCCGGCGGCTCCGGCGTAGGCGGGGTCCGCGGTGCCGAACGTCCCGCCGATGTCACCGAGGCCACCCGCGGAGAGCAGGGCGTCGCACACCGCGTGCGCCACGGCGTCACCGTCGCTGTGCCCGGAGAGGCCGGGTTCGCCGGGGAAGTCGAGCAGGCCGACGCGGCACGGCGACTCGACGTCGAACGCGTGCACGTCGACGCCCAGCCCGAGCCGGACCGCCGAGGCACCGGGGTCGCCCGGGACCGTGGCGCGCGACCGGACGATCGACTCTGCTCGTCCGAGGTCCCACGGCGTCGTGATCTTGAAGGCATCGGCGTCACCCGGCACGAAGCGCACCGTGCCACCGGCCGCCTGGAACACGCCGGCGTCGTCGGTCTCGGACTGCGTCGACACCGCGTACGCCCGTCGGAGTGCGTCGAGCGGGAAGCCCTGCGGCGTCTGGACCCCGACGAGCGCTGATCGGTCGACGGTCTCGACGACCACGTCGCCGGACACCCGCTTGACCGTGTCGGTGACGGGGAGCGCGGGGACGACGCCGTCACCGGTGCCGGTCGCGACCGAACCCTCGACCGCGTCGAACACCCGGTCGAACTGCGCGGCCGGCGTGAGGCACCGCGCCGCATCGTGCACCAGCACCGCGGTGACGGAGTCCGGCAGCACGCCCAGGCCGGCCTGGACCGAACCATGGCGATCCGTGCCTCCCGGAACCACCGCCGTGTACGCGACCGCGGCGCCCGCGACCGAGGCGACCACCTGACGGCAGTCCTCGAGCAGGGTCGACGGCGCGACCACGACGACCAGCGTCGGAGCCGACAACGTGAACAGCTGCTCGAGCGCCCGCGCGAGCATGAGCTGCCCCGCGACGGGCACGAACGCCTTCGCGGTGCCGATGCCGAGCCGGGTTCCGGACCCGGCTGCAACGACGACGACCGCCCGGTCCACCCCTTCGGGGAACCGTGCGGTCGTCGTGGTGTGCAGTGCGCTCAGGACGCGAGGACTTCGTCGAGGACGGTCGATGCCTTGTCCTCGTCGGTCTTCTCGGCCAGGGCCAACTCGGAGATCAGGATCTGCCGCGCCTTGGCCAGCATCCGCTTCTCGCCCGCGGACAGGCCGCGGTCCTGATCGCGTCGCCAGAGGTCGCGGACGACCTCGGAGACCTTGATGACGTCCCCGGAAGCGAGCTTCTCGAGGTTCGCCTTGTACCGGCGCGACCAGTTGGTGGGCTCTTCGGTGAACGGCGCCCGGAGGACCTCGAACACCTTGTCGAGCCCTTCCTTGCCGATCACGTCGCGGACTCCGACCAGGTCGACGTTGTCCGCCGGTACCTCGATCGTCAGGTCACCCTGCGTGACCCGCAGTTTCAGGTAGACCTTTTCCTCGCCCTTGATGACGCGCGTCTTGACTTCAGAGATGGTTGCCGCCCCGTGGTGGGGGTAGACGACGGTCTCGCCGACCTCGAATTGCATGTATCAGGCTCCGTTCCCAGACTTCCAGTTTACCACAAGGGGTGTTCGGGTAAGGGGACCCTCAGCACTGGGCCTTCCCGGTGATCGCTAAGATGGAGCGGGACCGTCTGGTCCTCATCGACTTACGGAGGAATCTCTTGCGAGCTCGGGTACTCGTGTCCGTCGCCGTTGCGGCAACCATCGCGCTGGGCGCCACCGGGTGCGAGTTCATGTCGCCTGCGCACACCGTCGACATCAAGCAGATCACCGACGGCGTCAACGTCTCGACCGGCAAGGTCGACGTGCGGAACGCCATCCTCATCTCGGACGACGGCGAGGGCGCGCGGTTCATCGGCACGCTGGTGAACAACTCCGACACCGACGGCATCACCGTGTCGGTCGAGATCGGTGGCGACACCGAGACCGTGCTGGTGCCGGCGAACTCGCACGTCGACCTGGCGAACGACTCGCAGCACGACACCCTCGACTTCGACAGCGCGGACGCGAAGCCCGGTTCGCTCGTCAAGGTGTACTTCTCGTACCCCGACGCCGAGGGCGTCTCGGCCAACGTGCCGGTGCTGACCACCTCGCAGGAGGAGTACGCCACCCTCGCGCCGACCTCGACCCCCGAGCCGTCCAGCCAGATCACGCTGCCGGTCGAGACCCCGTCGGCCACGCCGACGGACGGCGAGTAGCCGCACCGCGCAAGCGCCACCGCGTCAGACAGGAGGCCCGGTGCGAGTCCCAGGGACTCGCACCGGGCCTCCTGTCCGTCCGTCTCAGGCCTCGATGCGGTACCCGAGACCGCGGACCGTCACCAGGAGCTCCGGGGTGGACGGCACGCGCTCGATCTTCGAGCGGATGCGCTTGATGTGCACGTCGAGCGTCTTGGTGTCGCCGAAGTAGTCGGAGCCCCACACCCGGTCGATGAGCTGCCCACGGGTGAGCACCCGGCCGGCGTTCCGGAGCAGCAGCTCGAGCAGCTCGAACTCCTTGAGCGGCATCGCCGTCTCCGACCCGTCCACCGACACCGTGTGCCGCTCGACGTCCATCCGGATGCCCCCGACCTGCAGGATCCCGCTGTCCGCCGGGTCGTCCTCGGTGCGTCGGCGCAGGACCGCACGGATGCGGGCCAGCAGCTCGCGCGTCGAGTACGGCTTCGTCACGTAGTCGTCCGCGCCGAGCTCGAGCCCGACGACGATGTCGACCTCGGAGTCCTTCGCCGTCAGCATGATGATCGGCGCGTTCGACCGGGTCCGGATCTGGCGGCAGACCTCGGTGCCGGAGAGCCCCGGCAGCATGAGGTCGAGGAGCACCAGGTCCGGGTTCTCCGAGTCGAACTTCGACAGCGCGGTCACGCCGTCGGCCGCGACGGAGGTCTCGTACCCCTCACGCTGCAGCAGGAACTCCAGGGGCTCGCTCAGGGCCGGCTCGTCGTCGACGATGAGGATCTTGGTCACGATGGCTGCTCTTCCAGTTGCTCTTCGAGTGCGGTGGTCAGTTCGGTGTCCGCCTCGGGCAGGCGGATGGTGAAGGTCGAGCCCTTGCCTGGCTGCGACCAGACACGGACGTCGCCGCCGTGGTTGCCGACGACGTGCTTGACGATGGCGAGCCCCAGGCCGGTGCCGCCGGTGGCCCGTGACCGTGCCGGGTCGACACGGTAGAACCGCTCGAACACGCGGTCCAGGTCGGCCTCGGGGATGCCGACGCCCTGGTCGGTGATCGCGATCTCGACGAAGCCCTTCGCGGACCGGACGCCCACGCCGACGCGGGTGCCGTCGGGCGAGTACTTCACCGCGTTGGCGATGAGGTTCGAGACGGCGACCTGCAGCAGGCCCGGGTCGCCCATCACCCGGAGCTTCGACTTCTTCGCCCGGATGATCTCGATCGAGCGGGCGCGCGCGACGACCTCGTTCGCATCGATCGCTGCCTGCACGATCTTGTCGACACCGGTCTCCTCGCTGTTCTCCAACGCGTCGACCGACTGCAGCCGGGACAGCTCGATGA
Source organism: Curtobacterium sp. PhB137 (assembly GCF_003814955.1). Classification (NCBI taxonomy): domain Bacteria; kingdom Bacillati; phylum Actinomycetota; class Actinomycetes; order Micrococcales; family Microbacteriaceae; genus Curtobacterium; species Curtobacterium sp. PhB137. Next base: position 117,524 of record NZ_RKQO01000004.1, read on the forward strand.
TGTCCTTCGTCAGGGCGCCGAGCCGCTCGGACTCGGTGATGAGCTGCGCCGCGAACTTCTTGACGTGCTCCGGGTCGTCGGCCGCGATCACGAGGGTCTCGGACAGCAGGCCGATGGCGCCGATCGGGGTCTTCAGCTCGTGCGAGATGTTGGCGACGAAGTCACGGCGGACCTCGTCGATGCGCCGGCTCTCGGTCAGGTCGTCGGCCGTGATGAGCACGTACCGGTTGCCGAGCTGCGCGGCCCGGAAGCTGAGGTAGCCGATGAGCTCCCCGTGCCGTCCGCGCGGGAGCTCGAGGTCCTCCGCTCCCATCTCGCCGCTCTTGCGCACCCGGTCGACCAGGTCGAGGAGCTCCTGGTGCACGAGCCGGCGCCGCACGACGAGCCCGACGGTCAGTGCCTGGGGCGATGCGGCCACGACCGTGTTCGACGGGTCGATGACCACCGCCGGGTTGTGCATCGTCGCGATCACCGCTGCGACGCCGTCCGGCAGGGTGCGTTCCGCCACGTCTGCTGCACGAGCCGTGCGCTCGGCGGTGATGATCAGCACCACGACGCCCGCGCCGAAGACCCCGCCGAGGAGCATCGACAGTGGCACGAGCCACGCGTTGTCCATGCCGCCAGTGTAGGGATGGTCATGCGGGGTTCCGGTACCGTTCACCCGCCTCGGAAGGCCGGATCGCGAAGCGTTCAGCCCCACGTCACCGTTCGTTCACCTGGGCTGACGACACTCGTCCGGTACGCAGAGAGAGGTACTCCCCCATGCGCGAAGTCTTCCAGCAGGAACTCCAGGACGTCCAGGAGCGACTGACCGAGATCGCAGGACTCGTCGAGTCCGCCATCACCCGGGCCACCCAGGCCTTCAGCGACTCCGACGTCGCCCTCGCCGAGGAGGTGATCGCGGACGACCAGAAGATCGACGAGGCCGCCAACAGCCTCGACGAGATCGCCATCGACATCCTGGCCCGCCAGGCACCGGTCGCCCGCGACCTGCGCGTCGTCGTCACCGCCTTGCGCGTGAGCTCCTCGCTCGAGCGCATGGGCGACATGGCCGAGCACATCGCGCAGCTCGCCCGCCAGCGCTTCCCCGAGAAGGTCGTGCCGAAGGGACTCCGCGGCACCTTCAAGGAGATGGGCAAGCACGACGTCGCGATGTCGCAGAAGCTCACGCGGCTGCTCGCGACCGAGGACATCGCCCTGGCCGCGGAGATCCGCGACGAGGACGACGCCGTCGACGAACTGCACGCGAGCGTGTTCGACTTCGTGCTCGGCGAGGCGTGGAAGGGCGGACCGATCGACACCGTCGACGCCACCCTGGCCTCCCGCTACCACGAGCGCTTCGCGGACCACGCGGTGTCGATCGCCAAGAAGGTCGAATACCTGGCGACCGGCGACTGGACCGGCGCCTCGAGTTCGACCGCCACGGTCTGAGCGCCGTGGTCTGATCGCGGCTGCGCGGTCTGCGAGGATCGACGCATGGCTCAGGTCGCGATCATCGTCAACGGCATGCCCGGTTCCGGCAAGAGCACGATCGGCGCTGCGCTGGCCGAGGTGCTCGGCTGCCCGTTCCTGTCGAAGGACCGGATCAAGGAGCCCCTCGCCGACATCGTCGGGCCGATGATCGCGTCGCGTCCGCTCGGTGGCATCGCGATGGACACCGTGTGGGCGATGACGCGGGCCGTGGAGAACGGGGTCGTCCTCGACGCCGTCTGGCTCCCGTCACGCGATCGCGACCTCCTGGAGGCTGGGCTCGCGTCCGCCGGGTCGCCTCGCGCCGTCGAGGTGTGGTGCGACACGGACCGCGCCGCCGCCGAAGATCGGCTGCACGACCGGTACGACCCGGGCACCGTCCCGGTGCGGCACGAGGTGCACGGGGACCTGGCCGGCGTGCTGGCCTTCTGGGACGAGCACGGCGACGACGCGCAGCCGGTCGGGCTGCCGGGCGTCCCCGTGGTCCGCGTCGACACGACGAAGCCCTACGACGTCGGTGCCCTCGTGCAGGAGATCGCGTCGCACTTCGTCTGACCAGCCGAGGCTCGAGGAGCCGACCGCCCCGCCGAAGCGACACGTCGTCGGCGCGGTGATCCGTTCCTCCCGGCAGAGCGACAGGAGTCGGCGGAACGTTCGCGGCACACTGTCGCTTTCGCGGCCACACCAGGCAGAACGACGAACGCCCCGCCCGGAGACCGGACGGGGCGTTCATGCGTGCGGTGCTACTTCTTGGCGCCCTGGGCAGCCACGGCGGCAGCGCCGGCGGCAGCGGCCTCGGGGTCGAGGTAGTATGCCGGCTTCGTCGGACGGAAGTCGTCGTCGAGCTCGTACACCAGTGGGATGCCCGTCGGGATGTTCAGGCCGGCGATGTCGTCGTCGGAGATGTCGTCGAGGTGCTTGACGAGCGCGCGGAGCGAGTTGCCGTGCGCGGTGACCAGCACGGTCTTGCCCTCGCCCAGGTCCTTCGTGATGTCCGACTCCCAGTACGGCAGCAGCCGGTCGATCACGAGCTTGAGCGACTCGGTGCGCGGCAGCTGGTCGCCGAGGTCGGCGTAGCGGCGGTCACCGGCCTGCGACCACTCGGCGCCGTCGGCGATGGGGGGCGGCGGGACGTCGAACGACCGGCGCCACTCCATGAACTGCTGCTCGCCGTACTCGGCCAGCGTCTGGGCCTTGTCCTTGCCCTGCAGGTCGCCGTAGTGACGTTCGTTGAGGCGCCAGTCCCGCTTGACCGGCAGCCAGGCGAGGTCGGCCTGGAGCAGCGCGATGTCGGCCGTCTGGATCGCGCGGGTGAGGAGCGAGGTGTACAGGACGTCGGGGACGATGCCCGATTCGGCGATGAGGTCGCCGGCGCGCTTCGCCTCCTTCTCGCCCAGCTCGCTGAGCCGGACGTCGACCCAACCGGTGAACAGGTTCTTCTGGTTCCAGTCACTGTTTCCGTGACGGAGCAGGACGAGCGTGGAGGTCATGCTCCCGAGTCTACCGAGCGTCGGCAGGCCCGTACCCTTGACGTCATGCCCATCGGGAACGTGACGCGCGGGACGACCGGGTACAACCGGCTCCGCCGTGTCGACCGGTGGATCGCGTCGCTGCCGGCACTCCGCAAGGCCGACGACCCGCTGGTCGCCGACGTCGGGTACGGGGCCTCGCCGACGACGACGCTCGAGCTGCGCGACCGTCTCGCCCTGGTGCGTCCGGACGTCGAGGTCACCGGCATCGAGATCGAACCGGCACGCGTCGCGTTCGCGAACGCGGGCACCCGCGACGGCGTGACGTTCCGGCTCGGCGGCTTCGAGACCCCCACCCCCGGGCAGCGCCGACCGGCCGTGATCCGGGCGTTCAACGTGCTGCGGCAGTACAACGAGTCCGCCGTGGTGGGGTCGTGGCGGATCATGCAGGACCGGCTGCAGCCCGGCGGCGCGCTGGTCGAGGGGACGTGCAACGAGGTCGGGCGGGTGGCCTCGTGGGTGACGCTCGACGAGCACGCGCCGGTGTCGTTCACGGTGTCGCTGCGGCTCGCCGGGCTCGACGTGCCGTCGATCGTCGCCGAACGGCTGCCGAAGGCGCTCATCCACCGGAACGTGCCGGGTGAGCGGGTGCACGCGTTCCTGCGCGACCTCGACCTGTCGTGGGCGGTCGCGGCGCCGCTCGGCACGTACGGGCCCCGGCAGCGGTGGATCGCCACGGTGCGGGGCATGCGCGACCGCGGGTGGCCGGTGCTGCACGGGCCGACGAGGTGGCGGCTCGGCGAGCTCAGCGTGCCGTGGGCCGCGGTCGAGCCCGCCTGACGGGGGCGGCGGCGCGGCGGCGGGACTGCGCCACGGCGGCGGCGGCGAATTGGCGACGATCCACGAGTCGATCACCGCGTGCGCTGTCGGAAGATGCACACGCACACGATGCGTGCGCATCACCCGACGGAACACCAGTCGAGCAACTCGTGGTCTGTCGGAAACCTGCGCGCACACCAGGCGACCGACGACCGCCGGACGGAGCCTAGGAGCGCTTGACGGCTCCGAGCCGGGGCAGCCGCGGGACGTTCGCCGTGGCGCCGGCCTCCGGCGGGACGATGGTCTCCTGCGCCGCCGTCACCACGACGTCGTCGGCGGTGAGCGTCAGCGTCGCGGTGGGGTCGAGGGAACGCTTGACCACGGCCAGCCCGATCGGGCCGAGCTCGTGGTGGACCGCCGAGGCCGACAGTCGCCCGACTTCCTTGTCGCCGAGCATCACGTGCGTGCCAGGAGCCGGCAGCACGGCGTCGGAGCCGTCGAGGTGCAGCTGCACGACACGACGCGGCGGGTGCCCGAGGTTGTGCACCTTCGCGACGGTCTCCTGCCCGCGGTAGCAGCCCTTCGTCAGGTGCACGGCGGAGCGGAGCCAGTCGAGCTCGTGCGGGATGGTGCGCTCGTCGGCGTCGGACAGCGTCGGACGCCAGGCGGCGATCCGCAGCGCCTCGTACGCGAGCAGCCCCGCGACGGGTTCGTCCGACGCAGCGATCGCGGCCGAGGTGCCGGGCGTGACCACGGCGATGCGGAGGGTCCAGTCGGAGCCGGGGTGGGCCTCCTGGGCGGCGTAGCTCCACCCACCGGGCGTGACGGCCGCCCACGGGTCGACCCACTCGACGACGGGCGGGTCCGGCAGGACGGTCGACGCGAACGGGGCGGCCTCGCCGAACCAGCCGAGGGTCGCGAAGTCGGCCGAACGGTCGGCGACCTCGACCCGGAGCATGAAGCGCATCGAGTCGAGCCAGGCGGCGAGCGGTACGGCGTCCTGCGACGCGGTGAGGAGCCACACGACCGCACCGTCGTCGACCACGCGGGCGGCGTGCTCGACCCGGCCGGACTGGTCGAGCACGAGGGTCTCGGTGCTGACGCCGGTCGGCAGACCGGTCAGCTGCTGCGAGGTGATCGAGTTGAGCCACGACAGGCGGTCCGGACCGGAGACGGTGACGACGCCGAGACCGAGCTCGACGACCGCGCGGCCACGGGCCAGCAGCCGCTGCTCACCCAGGGGGTTGCCGAAGTGCGCTGCGGGCGCGCCGGGCGCACCAGATGCCGCGACGAACCCGTCGCGCACCGCGAACGCCGACATCAGTCGACCTTCGCGAGCTGCCCCGAGGCGTGCGAGGTGAGTTCACGACCGAGCGCGGCGATGTCCCACGCCCAGAACAACTTGCCCTCGACCAGGCCGTACAGCCGGGTCGCGGCGGAGTAGTCCTTCGCGTTCGGCGAGCGCATCACGGCGTCGGTGGCCAGGTCGATCCGGCCCTTGAGGACGCGGCCGACGTAGAGCTCGTTGACGCCCGTCGGGTGCACGATCGCGGCCTCGACGTCGAAGCCGTCGGTGGTGTTGCGCAGCGCCTCGACGCTCTCGACGGTGGTGAACGGGGTCGGTCCCTCACCCAGGAGCATCGCAGGGCCGCGGTCGCCGGGCTCGGTCGGACGGTCGATCCGCCAGTAGCCCATCTCGGCGGCGAGCGGGGTGTGGTCGTCGTCGAGCAACCACGTGGTGGACGAGTAGTTGAGGTACGGCAGGCCGTCGTGGCTGAAGCTCACGCGCTGGCCGAACTCGTAGGTGCGGGGTGCCTCTTCGTCACCGACGGGGTACTCCACGACTCCGGTGCCCTCCCAGACGCCGACGAGCCACGACAACGGGACCAGTTCGGGCGCCAGGCCCTCGGGGAGCTCGATCAACGCTGACCCTTGAACAGCTTCACGACGACGACGACCGAGATGAACGCGATCGCGAGCGACGCCAGGCCGAGGAGGCCCACGTAGAACAGCTCGAGCGCAAGCAGCGAATCCATGCCCCGGAGTCTACGCGGCTCGGCTCAACGCGCCAGGAGCACCACCGCGGTGACGAGGACCACGACGAAGGCACCGGACGACGCGATGCTGATCCGTTCGACCAGCCCGTCCTTCGTCGCGGTGATGAGCTGGAGCACGAAGCTCACCATCACGCAGGCGACGAACACGAGCAGCAGCCAGGCGAAGGCGTCGCGCTCGGCGAGCGTCAGGACGAGCACCGCCCCGACGACGGCCAGGATCCAGACCGGCAGGACGGACGTCAGCTTGAGGCGCCGCTGGTCGGTGGGCTGCACTGGCTGGGTCACGCGTTCCATCATGACAGGGGTCACGCCCGGCGCGCAGGCACAGCCCCGCGCCCGGCGCTTGCGCTGCGTGCGCGCTTGCGGGTTGCGGGTTGCCGCGCAAACCGTCCGGCCGGATGAGGACTTCCCGAGCATCACTAGGATGTGTCCACGACGTCATCCACCTGCGGAGGTCCTGTGGCACAGCTCCTGGTACTCACCTCGACCGCGCCCGGCGACGTCCTGCCGAGCCTCGGTCTCCTGAGCCACAGGATCCGTCACGTGCCGGCCGAGGCCGCACAGCTGGTCAACGCGCCGCAGAGCGACCTGATGTTCGTGGACGCCCGCACCGACCTGGTCAGCGCGAAGGCCCTGTGCAAGATCCTCGCCTCGTCCGGCTCGACGACGCCCATCGTGCTCGTCGTGACCGAGGGTGGCCTGACCGCCGTCAACAGCGAGTGGAACGTCGACGACGTGGTGCTCGAGAGCGCCGGCCCGGCCGAGATCGACGCCCGCATCCGGCTGTCCGCGGGCCGTGCGGCCAAGGGGCAGTCCAGCTCGAAGATCCAGGCGTCGGGTGTCGTCATCGACGAGGCCAGCTACTCGGCGAAGGTCCGCGGCCGGCCGCTCGACCTGACGTTCAAGGAGTTCGAACTCCTGCGCTTCTTCGCCACGCACCCGTCCCGGGTCTTCACGCGCGAGCAGCTGCTCAGCGAGGTCTGGGGCTACGACTACTTCGGTGGCACCCGCACGGTCGACGTGCACGTCCGACGTCTCCGCGCCAAGCTCGGCGACCTCGAGTCGCTCATCGGCACCGTCCGTAACGTCGGGTACCGCTTCAACGTCTACGACGACGAGGCCGAGCGCCTGATGGGCCAGTAGTGCCGGACCTCGCACGGTTCGTCGTGCCCGGTGAAGCACCGCCGTTCTCGGACCAGACCCTGGTCGACGTCCGCGCTGGGCGCGCAACCGTCCTCGCCGTCGACGACGGGGTCGCCGTGGTCCGTGACGGCGAGCTGGAACTCGTGGTCGACCGGGAGGCCCGTGGTCGCGGCACCGGCACCGCCCTCGTGACGCAGGCGCTCGCGCTGGGCGGCGGGGCCGCTCCCGTGCTCGCCTGGGCACACGGGGACCACCCCGCAGCTCGGGCCCTGGCCGATCGGTTCGGCTGGCGCGCGGTCCGCACCCTGCTGCAGCTCCGGGCGCCGATCGACGGAGCCGGGCCTCCTCCGGACGCGGCTTCTGCCGACGTGCCGGCCGGGTACAGCCTGTCCGCGTTCCGGCCCGGCACCGAGGACGAGGCCGACTGGCTCGCCCTCAACGCCGCGGCCTTCGCGCACCACCCCGAGCAGGGCCGCATGACGCTCGACGACCTGCACGCCCGCGAGTCGGACGCCTGGTTCTCCGGCGAGGACCTGCTGCTGCTCCGCGACGCCTCCGGGCAGCTGGCAGGCTCGTGCTGGCTCAAGGTCGAGGACGGCATCGGCGAGTTCTACGCCGTCGCCGTCCGACCCGACCTGCAGGGGCAACGGCTCGGCGGGGTGCTCATGCGTGCGGGCACCGCTCGGCTCAGCGGCCGTGGGCTGACCGCCGCCGCACTGTACGTCGAGGGCGACAACGAACCCGCGCTGGCGCTCTACCGGCGATCCGGATTCGAGCAGTATGCAATCGACGTGCAGTACGCCGCGCCGGAGCAGGCGGAGGCACCGACCGGCCGGTAACATTGCGTGGTCGGCGAGGGGTCGGCCAACGGGGGAATCGGGAAGTCGGGGACGCAGTGGCGCAGTACGGTCAGGGTGAGCCACTCGGTGCGTCGTACCGGTTGGTCGAGCTGCTCGGGACCGGTGCCACCGGCGAGGTCTGGCGCACCGAGCACACCGCGACCGGCGAGCACGTCGCCGCGAAGCTGCTCCGTGCCGAGCTCGCCGCCGACCCGCAGATCGTCGAACGCTTCGTCCGCGAGCGTTCGGTGCTCCTCGCGCTGCAGCACCCCTCGATCGTGCGGGTGCGGGACCTGGTCGTCGAGGGCGACCGGCTCGCGATCGTCATGGACCTGGTGCCCGGTGGGTCCGCCCGCGATCTGCTCGCATCGAACGGTCCACTGACCCCGCGGGACGCTCTGACGATCACCGCCGAGACCCTCGACGCCCTCGCCACGGCACACGAGCGCGACGTGACCCACCGCGACGTCAAGCCCGACAACGTGCTGCTCCAGGCCCCCTGGGCCGCCGGTGCGACGGGCGACGTCCGGGTCACCGACTTCGGCATCGCGTCGGTCGTCGCCGAGCGTGAGCGCACCACCACCGGGCTCCTCGGCACACCGCAGTACATGGCCCCCGAGTCGATCAGCCACGGCCGCGCCGGTCCGGCTGCGGACGTCTACGGCGCCGGGGTCATGCTCTACGAGCTGCTCTCCGGTCGCACGCCCTTCGCCGGACCGGGCACGGACTTCGCCGTGGCGTACCGGCACGTCACCTCGAACCCACCGCCGCTCGACGTGCCCGATGCGCTGTGGTCCGCGGTGTCCGCCCTGCTGACGAAGGACACGAACAGCCGTCCGGCAGCAGCGGACGCGGCGGCGACCCTGCGGCGGCTCGCCCGGTCCCTCGCCTCGGCCCCTGCGCTGGCCGCGACGAGCGACCCGGACGCGTTCGACGAGGTCGAGCGGCCCGCCACCGTGGTCCGCGGGGTCCGTCCCGAGCGCGATGCTGATCGGGATGACACCGGGGTACCAGAGGACGAAGCCCTGGCAGGGCCGGCTCCGGAACTGGGCCCGGCCGGATCGCAGACCGTCATCCGGCCGATGGCCCGACAGCCGCTGCCGGCCGCCCCCGCTGCCGAGCCCCCACCGGCGCGTCGGTTCGCCCGTCCCGAGTGGCTGACGAACCGTGCGCTCCTGTTCGGCGGCATCGGCGTCGTGCTCGTGGCCGCACTGGTCGTCGGTGGCGTCGTGTGGCTGCCCGGTGCGCTGCGGAAGACGCCGGGCGCCGGCACCGCGACCGCACAGGCGGCCAACGCCTACCAGCAGGACCGCCCATTGCCCACCGGCCTCGCGACCACCCGCCGCGCGACCATCGACCCCGCGAAGGGCACCGTGGACCTGCGCGTCACGTACGCGGCGCAGGCATCGGCCCTGACCGGTCCGTTCCTCGAAGTCGTCCCCGGAGCCCGCTCGGGTGCCGCATGCCCCGCCGTCACCTGGACCGGCGAGGGCATCGCCGCGAAGCGCAACCAGCCCTCGCTGACGGGTGTCGACACCGCGTGCGCCTGGAGCCTGTCCGGGGTCGAGGTCCCCTCCGGCGGGGACGTCACGGTCGAGGCCTCCGTGCCGCTCGCCTCCGTCACGGACGGCGCGGCGCTGCAGACGTGGCTCGACGGCGTCGGCGAGGCGACCACTGCTGCCGTGACCGACGACTCCGTGCGCGGGACCGCCTACCCGGTCCAGCGGCTGCAGGGCGTCGAGGTCCGCACGCCCGACCGCACGGTGAGCCAGACGGCCCTGCCGGTGACCCTGGTGCCGGTGTGGCCGAACGGTGCCGACGAGCTCAACCCGCTGTACCGCAGTCCCGCCACGGGGCGCCCGTCGCAGATGCTCGTCGACGTGGCCGGCGGGGAGTCCGGCGTGCGGTTCGCCGACGGCTGCTCGGGGGCTCTGGCCGTGTCCTCCGACGGGCTGGTCGTCACGGCTCTGTCGGTCGCGCCGTCGTGCACGGTGCGGGCCACGGTGGGGAACTTCACGAACCTCGAGAGCTCGCCCTTCGGGATCACGACGCGCGACTGAGCGCGCTCTGGTCGTGACCACGGGTCGACCCTCCCGTCCGTGGCGGACGCGGCCACGGGCCTCCCGGCCGACGGTCTCGGCGTCTCGGTCAGCTGCCAGCAGACGCGGTCTGCACGAGACGGACGGTCCCGCCTGAAGCGGCGTAGCCGCGGCCGACGGTCAACGCGACCGGTGCGCGACGCGGCAGCGTGACGCCGAGGAGCTCGCCATCGTAGTCGACGTCCGGCTGCAGCAGCACACCACACCGGGACTTCCGGACCGAACGGGTCCAGTGGCTGCACAGCGACCGGAGGTCCGCGGACCGGCCGGCCGCCACGACGCACAGTCCGGGGCGCTCGGTCGTGAGCAGCGTCGCGATGGCCTGGTCGCCGTCCTCGAACCGCTCCGCGTCGTCGATCAACAACAGCACCGGTCCACGCTCGAGCCGCAGCCCGGCCAACAGGGCCGGGACCTCGTCCGGGCCGACGGCGATGCTGTCGAACGAACCCGAGGCGAGCGGCGACCGGCGGTCGCAGATCGCCCACACCGCGGGACGGACACCCTCGGCGGCTCGCGCGAGCTCGGCGACGGCGAGGAGCACGCTCGACTTGCCGGACCGCGCCGGGCCGGCGACGAGCACGTGTTCGCCGTCGTAGACCTCGACGGACGCCGGCTGCAGGTCGTCCTCGGCGATGCCGATCGGGATCCGCCAGGGCTCACCCGCGAACACCGCTCCGGCACCGAGCTCGTCCACGAGCACAGCGTCGGGCAGCCGGCCGACCGCACTGGCCTTCTTCGTACCGTCCGACCGGATCTCCGCGATCCGTGCGACCGCCTGCGCGAGCGGGACGTCCGGCGTCGCGACGTGCGACTGTAGCCGCCTGGTCGAGTCGATGAAGCGGCCGGGCACCGGCGGCGGGACGTCCTTGGGGCGGACCCCGATGGACGCGTAGTCGTAGGGATCCGCGAGGCGGAACATCCACTTCTGCGTGGTGACCTCGTCCATCGCCGACGGCACCGCCTTCGCGCGCGTCGTGGAGACCGCGAACGAGATGCCGAGCGCCGGACCCTCGGCGTACACCCGGTAGAGCGCGTCGAGCAGCTGCTGCCCCTCGAAGTCCTGGTACTCGTCGCGCAGGGCGGCGAGGCCGTCGATGAGCACCACGGCACGGCGCCCACCGGGTGCCGCACGGCGACGCTCGAGCTCGACGCGGAGGTGCCGCAGGAACCGCGTCTGCAGCTCCCCCGCACCCGCACCGGAGCCGACGTAGGCCGTCGTGTGCGGTAGCTGTGCGAGCGGAGCGAGGTCCCCCGGACCCATGTCGAGCACGAGGAGGTCGAGCTCGTCGGGGCTCGACGCGGCGGCGAGCTGGAGCGCGATCGTGGCGAGGGCGGTGCTCGTCCCGCTGCCGGGGATGCCCATGAGCATGAGGTTGCCCTCGTCGAGGTCCCATCCGGTGGTGACCTGGCGCTGGTGGTCCGGGTCGTCGGCGAGGGCGACGGGCACCGTCGCGGGGCGCGGGTCGGTTCCCGGGCCTGGGGCGGTGAGGGCCGCCAGTTCGACGCGCTCGCCGAGCGCCTCGGGCCAGATCGGACGCGGCGGGGCGTACCCGGCTGCCTCGTTCGCCTGCCCGATCGCCTCGATGAGCTGGTCGAGGTCGGTGACGTCGGACGCCGTCGGAGCAGGGGTGGGCATCGGAGCAGGCACGCCGAAGACGTCGGTCGGTCGGACCGAGACAGGCTGCTCGGCACGCTCGTCACGGGCTCGGCCCGTGACCAGAGCGGTCTGCACCGGGGTGATGTCGTCCTGCCCGAGCTTCACGTAGGCGCGGCCGGTCTGCTGTCGACCGATCCCGGCTGCGGCGGGGACACCGATGACGTTCGTCGAGTCCTCGCGGCTCTGCACCCGCAGGGCGACCCGCATGTTCGTGTTCGCGAGGATGTCCTCGCTCACCACACCGGCCGGCCGCTGGGTGGCGAGGATCATGTGGACGCCGAGCGTTCGGCCGACGGCCGCGATGCTGACGAGCGACGTCAGGACGTCCGGGAAGTCCTTCGCGAGCATCGCGAACTCGTCGACGACCAGCAGCAGCCGCGGCATCGGCTCGACCGGCTTCGTCGCCAGGTAGGCATCGAGGTTGTCGATGTCGGCTCCGGCTGCCGCGAACACCCGCTGACGTCGTTCGAGTTCGGCTTCGAGTGCCCGGATCGCACGGTCGGCGAGCTGTTCGTCGAGGTTGCTGATCGTGCCGATGGTGTGCGGGAGGCGCTCACACGCCGCGAAGGCCGCACCACCCTTGAAGTCGACGAGCAGGAAGTTGAGTCGGGTGGGGTCGTTCCGGGCGGCGAGCCCGGCCACGAGGGACCGGAGGAACTCGCTCTTGCCGGAACCCGTCGTGCCGCCGACCAGGCCGTGCGGACCGTCGCGCACCAGGTCGATCTCGAGCACACCGCTCTCGGACGAGCCGATCGGGGTCGAGAAGCCCGTGCGGGCGTCCCACGCCGCGCGGATCCCCTCGCTCGACAACAGCTCGGGCAGGCGGACGAGCGAGGGCAAGGACGCCCCCGGCACCAGCAGTTCAGGATCGTCGAAGTGCGCCACGCTGCGCGCGCTGCGCTCAGCGGTCTCGACGCTGAGGCCGGCGAGCACGACGTCCTCGACACGGGTCCGGTCCTCTGGTCGGTAGACCGTGGCGGCGGCATCGGCACCGACCGTGATGATCGACGTGCAGGCGGCGGGGAGCTGCTGCTCGTTCGTCGCGATGACGATCCCGCTCACCCGGTGTGGTCGTTCCCCCGGGCGCAGGGATTGCCCGGGCACCGAGCGGCCCTGGCCGAGCAGGTTGCGGGCCGGGGCGTCCCGTCCCTCGGTGAGCACCTCGGAGTCGACCACGACGAGCAGGTTCGGCGTCGGCAGCTCGTCGAGCGACTCCCGCAGGCCACGGAGCATCGCCGCGCTCTGGTCGCGTTGTGCCGACATCCAGCGGGCGCCGGTGCTGCTCCCCGCCACACGCGCGTGCGGCAGCCAGGAGGCCCACCCCCAGTCCTCCGCGCGGCCCGCGTCGCAGAAGACGCCCACCGTCAGGTCCGCTGGACCGCAGTGCACGGTGGCCTGCGTGAGCAGGCTGCGCGCCAGGGCGAGGGCGCCCTGACGGTCGCCGACGATCCCGACGACGCCGGCGTCGGACAGGTCGGCAACCACCGGCGCGGCCGTCAGACGGCTGTCGGCGATGGCGGCCTTCGCCTCGTCCTCGAGCTTCGCGGACGCTGCACGCTGGTCGACCTCGGGCCGCCAAGGAGCGTCCCCGGTGCCGGCGTGCAGGCTCAGGAAGTCCTCGTCATCCGAGCGGCGCTGCCACAGCAGGGTGGTCGGCAGCTCGGCTCGCCGCACCACGGTCGCCGGATCGGGCACGAGCTCCTGGCGGCGGGCGGCCTCGACGGCCGCGGCTTCGGAGATCTCACCGCGGAAGGACTCCACGGCCTCGGCGAAGCGGGTGTCCTCCTCCTTCAGGTTCTTCGCGCGGCGGTGCTTCTGCTCGAACCACATGCCGATCGCGGTGACCGGGGAGAGCAGGGCGAAGAGCGCGAACCGTGCGTCGCCGAGCAGGAGCACCATCGCCCCGGCGAGCACCAGGGGCGCGGCGACGGTGATCCAGCTGAACTTCGACGCCGGTGGCACGTCCTTGCGTCCGGGCGGCACGACCGTCTCGGCGTCGGAGGTCCGTCCGGCGCGCGGTGGACGGTTGAACGGCGCCGTCGCCGCCGGGGTCAGGTTCGCCATCGAGCCGGCCGCCGGCACGGGCACCTCGTCGAGCGCCGGCCGGACGAGCAGCACGGCCCCGCCCACGATGACGCTCGTCGTCCCGCTGAGCAGGACGCCCTCGGCGTCGATGCGCTCCCCGGCGATGACGGTGCCGTTCGTCGATCCCGCATCACGCACCCGGACGCCGTCGTCCTCGCGCTCGACGGTGCAGTGCTCCCACGACGCGCTCTCGGTGGGGAGCACGACGTCGGCCTGCGGCGCCCGTCCGACCACGAGCTTCCGCCCGCGCGGGACCGGCACCACGAGCCCGGCTTCGAGCCCGCCGGCGAGCGTGACGGTCCAGCCGTCGGTGCCGAGCGGACGGTCCTCGGGGGTGCGGCCGATACGGGAGCCCTCGAGCAGCACGAGGTCACGGAGCGGGGTGTCGACGCTGGTGCGGTGCCCGTCGACCGCCAGCGTGGTGCCGGGTTCGAGTGTGAGGCCGACGGCCGCGGACACGAGTTCCCCGAGCGAGGATGCGCCGGACCACCCGTCGACCTCGACCGCTTCACGTCGGTCGTCGAGCTCGATCAACAGGCGCATGCTCGCGTTCCTCTTCCGGGTCGGTGCGTGGGTGGGTCAGTCCGTGCTGGAGTCGTCGAACCAGACGAGCGACGCGGTCCGGGCAGCGTCGGTTCCGCTCCCGGTGCCGTCGCCGGACGCGGTGCTGGCCGGACGGAGACCGAGCTGCTGTGCCGACGCCGCGAGCACCGTCGCCTGTGCGCCGAGTGCCTGCTGCCGCGTGAAGTCGAGCGCCGGACCGGCGATGCCCGCATCGGCGTCGAGGTCGAGCACGGCGAGGGCGTCGGTGACGTCCGTCGGCTCGACGCTCCGCGCCGTGCCGACGGCGCGGACCAGGGCGATGACGGCGTCGTGGCTACGCGAGTCCGCTGCGCCCGCTACCGCCGAGAACGGCTGGTCACCGGTCAGGTTCTCGGCGTCCTGGTCGCCGGCGAGCACCCGGACACCGCCGAGGAAGGCGGACATCGCGCGGCCCCCGGCGTCGGAGGCGAGCGCGCGGGCGTCGTCGGTGGCGACACCCACGGCCCGGAAGGAACCGCTCAGGCTGCCGCCGGCCTCGACGAGTGCGGCGCCGAACGCCGGGCTCGTCGCATCCGGCGTGAGGACGACCGGCACCGTGACGTTCTCGGCCTGGAGCGCGGCGACGAAGGCACCCTGGCGTTCTGCGGAGCCGCTGACGACGACGGCGTCGGAGTCCGGCGTCGGGGTCTTCGCGTCGGCATCGGCATCGGCATCTGCGTCCGCGTCTTGCTCGTTGCTCGTTGCGCCGGTGCGCTCGGCGACGGTCGTGGCGAGCGCTGCGGTGTCCGCGGTGTCGTCACCGTCCAGGACGTGCGCCACCCGCAGGCCCGCCGGAGCACCGCCGCCCAGGTCGACCAGCAGTGGAGCGTCGGCGTCACCGAGTGCCGTCGTCATCGCCTTGCTGATCGAGTCAGCGGCCGGCGCCGTCGACCAGGAGTCCTTCTCCGCCGGAGCGTAGGGCAGGACGACCGGGATGCCCTTCGCCGCAGCAGCAGTGAGGGCGCCGGACACGTGGCTGCCCGACGAGGCGACGACGATGCCCGCGACCCCGCTCTTCGCGAGGGCCTCGACCGCGGCCGTGCCCCCGGCAGCGGTCCCGCCGTCGTTCTTCGTGACGAGCGCGACGTCGGTGCCACCGAGTGCGAGCCGACGCTCCGCCACCAGCGCGCCCTGCGCCGCTTCGTTCCACTCGGACCCCTCGCCGTCTCCGAGCGTGACGATGATGCCGATCTTCGTCTTCGCCGGGACGTGTGCCACCTTGACCTTCACCGGCACGGTCGCCGACACCGCTTCGGCCGGGGTGCTGCTGCCGAACGCCCGGAACGTCAGGACGGCGGCGACGACCGCGGCCACGAGGAGCACCGCAATGCCGACGAAGAGCAGCGGACGGCGGCTGCTCGGACGCGTTCCGTCAGCGCCCTCGGTCGCAGTGGCTTCGGTCGTCTGGTCACTCATCGGTCGGCCCCGATCCGGAAGGTGTACAGCGTGGTCGACGTCGCGCTGGCGGGGACCTTCAGCTGGAACGCCGGCAGCGTCGTCGCCGCATCGAGCGATGCACGGAACTGCTCCTGCTGGAGCAGGATGCCGGCGACGTCCTCGGCCCGGACGTTCGCGTAGCCCGCTGCGTTCTGCGACGCCAGGGCGAGCTGGTAGTCGGCGGAGTCGGACTTCGCCGCGCTCGTGGCCATGGCGCCGAGGATGCCGGAGCCGTTCACCTTGCGGTCGCCGAGGTCGAGCATCACCCGGTTGAGGTCGCCGGTCAGGAGCGTCGAAGCACCCTGGACGTCACGCGTCGAGGCGCTCGTGCTGGCCGCGATGCGCTCGAGGCTGGACGCCGTCTGCCGGTCGACCGCGGAGGAGAGCTCCGAAGCCTCTTGCTCGAGCGTGCTCTTCTGCTCGTCGATCGTGCCCTTCGAGTCCTTCGTGACCTCGTCAGCGGTGGACCGCAGGCCCGAGATCGACTTGTCGAAGGCGTCGCGGACGGCCTGGTTGCTCTCGGACGCCGTGGTCGAGACCTTCCGGACCTGCGCGTCGATGGCCTTCTTGAAGGTCTCCGACGACTGGTCGGAAGCGTCCTTGAAGGTCTTCTCGACCTCGGCCGCGAGGTCGATCTGCGTCTGGCGGACCGTCCCGAGCTGCGTCGCGATGACCGCCTGCGAACGGTCGGCGTCCGCGACTGCTGCGCGAAGGCGTTCGATCGTGGAACCCACGTCGTCGCTCCCACCACGGACGGCGTCACGGACAGCGCGGATGCTGTCGTCGAGCGCGTCCAGATCGGTCCGCAGGCCGGCGATCGCGCTGCCGATGGTGCCCTCGGTCGTCGCGTCGGCGCTGGTCGAGTCGACGACGTCCTGCCAGCGCGCCGTCTGGTCGTCCAGTCGTTCGTCCATCGGGTCGGTGAACCCGAGACCGGGCTGGAGCACGGTCCCCTCAGGCGCACCGGCGCAGGGCTCGGCCGTCAGGTAGCCGCGGAGGCGATCAGCGTCGGCCTGGTCGAGCTGTCCGAGCGTCGCGAGGGTGCAGAGTTGGTCCGCGACCGCCGAGTTCTGACGCTGCATCGACAGCGGGAACCCTGCGCCGTCGACCAGGTCACGTGCCGCCTCGGCACGGTCGTGCGTTGTCTGCACGGCCGTCGCCAGTGCGTCGAGCCGCGTGCCGATCTGGTCCGCACTCGTCGACAGTGCGCGGAGGGCGTCCCCGGTGCCACCGTCCCCGCCGTTCTCGTATTCGTCGAGTGTGGTCGAGATGGTCGTGAGCTGCTCGTCCAGGTCGGCGGCGCTCGCGATGGCGTCGTCGACCGTCTCCGGCTGCAACCGCGCGGCGAGCGCCTGCCCGGTGCTCACCAGTCCGATCAGCGAACCGTTGATCGCGGTGGACGACTCGTAGAGCGTGCAGGTCAGTGAGTCTCGCGCGTCCGTCGCGGCGCAGGTCGTCGCGTCCGGGGCCTTCGGGCCGACGGCAGCGGACAGCTGCGCACTGACCTGCTGCTTGCACGCCTCGCTCGCGTCGGCGTAGCCCTTGAGCTGGGACGAGACGCGGAGCAGGTTGCCGTAGACGCTGCCGCCCGCGGTCGAGGTCTTCGGCGTCGCCGCGCACCCGTTGCCGTCGAGCACCGTGGCCGGTGCCGTCGCCGAGGTGTCGCCGAGCAGGCTGTCGAGACTCGTCGTGGTCTGCTGGAGCTGCTGCAGCACGGTGGACTGTGTCGCCTTCACGGTCGCGCCGAGGTCGCCGTTCAGGGAACCGAGCTCGCCGGACAGGGACCGCATGGTGCCCGCCAAGGACGAGCTGCTCTCCTTGAGCCGCTCGGCCGTGCTGACGCCGAGGGTCTTCGACGTGGTCTCGAGGTTGGACCGGACCTCGGTGATCGTGCCGCCCGCTCGTGCGAGCACCTCGTTCACCTGCGAGATGAGGTCGATGGTGCGGCGCTGGAGCGCGAGTTCGGAGTCGCTGTCGGACCCGAACGCCGCGTTCACCACGCCGGTCGAGGACAGGTCCGTGGACAGCCCGGGCTGCGCGGCGACGTCGAACGTCGGTGCCGTGAAGTCCTTGACGTCGGCGACGAGGTGCAGCGTGCTGCTCGCGCCGGATGTCGGCGGTGCCAGCAGGCGACCCCACTGGACGACCGCGTCCCCGTCCTCGTTCGTGCTGACGACGCCGTCCGTGGACGAACCGGAGTCAGCGGCATCGGTGACGATGCGGTCGGCCGCGGTGCCGGTGAGGACGGTCGAGGCCGCGACGCTGAACGGTGCACCCACGAGCGCCGGCGTCGAGCGTGAGGTGCCGGCGACGTCGTAGGTCAGGTTCTTCGACGTGACCGTGAGGTTCTCGATCGTCAGGTCGATCGCGATACGACCCGAGTACCCGTCGAGGTCGGCAAGGTCGGTACCGGTCTTCTTCGACGTCGAGTACTGCGTCGTGATGCGGAGCGGGAGGTCACCAGCCGCCTTCGCGGGGTCGTGGTCGGTCGTCGCTGACGAGGAGTCCTTGCCCGCGACGGAGATCGCGGTGTCGGAGATCGACGTGATCGAGCCGTCCGCGGCCAGACGCGTGTCGACCGTCTGCAAGATCCGTGACGGGTCAGCCACCGGCTTGTCGTCGGACGTGCACCCGGCGAGCACCAGAGCGGCGATGCCGGTGACGGCGACCGCCCCCACGAGCCGGCGAGTGGTGCTTCGTGCTCCGGTGTTCCCGGCACGCTGGTTGATCACGGTCTTCCCCCCAAGAGAATCGTCGAGCACATCGATGCTAGTTGCTCGATGGCGTCGGGTCCGCGTCGATCGGCCGCCCTGGCCGCCCCCGTTCGGGCCACACGCCCCGACTGGAATACAACGTATCGCATCCGGCGAGTTGCGCGTTCGCCTTCCACAACCGCGCTGATACTCTGCACGCATGATCCAGGGGGACCAGGGCTTCGGGCCCATCGAACGACGACGTCCGCACGCACGACCGGGGGCAGATCGGTGACACTCAACCTCTCGCCGGTCCTCATCGCGCTGCTCGCGATGATCGCGATCCCGGCCGCCGTCAGCGCGCTCGTCCGCCGCAGCGATCGCAAGCGACCACCGTCCACCGTCGTCGGCGACGAGGCCTACGGCGTGCTCTTCACCGTCCGCGCACGCCGGTGGAACTACCTGCTGCTCCGGATCATCGGGATTGTGTTCATCGTCGTGGGAGGGTTCTTCTTCCTCGCCACGCTTACGCTGCTCGACGACCCTGACGCGATCGGGATGCTCATCACTGCTGTCGCCATGGTGCTGTTCGGGATCCTGTTCGTCTACCTCGGCGTCGGGCAGAAGCGCCGTCGCGTCGAGGCGTACGACTCCCAGCTGGTGGTCACCCCGATGTTCCGCGCAGCACGGACCATCGACCCGACGGCGATCAAGCACATCCGTCCCACCACCAACCGATTCGGCGGCCTGGACATCAAGGTGAACGGGCAGCGCGGCGTCATCAGCGTCATCTCCATCGATGCGGCCTACCCGGAACTGTGCGCATGGCTCGAGCAGCGTGCGCCGGCGCAGTGGAACGATTTCGTCCGGGTCTTCGGGCACTGACGAGCGCCTCAGTCACCCTCAGGCCGGAACGAGCCTCGACCGACCGTGAACCGATGATCCTCCGGAGGTCACCCTGCAACAAGCCTGGCGATCGAAGCCGTCCACTCCGAGCTATTCACGAGCCACGTACGACTCCACGATCACAGGCGTCCGGAACGTGTGCAGCACTCCGCGCCACTTGAATGATGCCGCTCCGATGCGGAACTGGACACTGCCAGCGGCACCCAGTTCATCCGCGATGTCTTCCTTGTTCTGCTCGGTCACTCCTCGCCGCAGGACCAAAGGCCCGCAGTTCTTCGTGTCGACCTCGACCTGATCGAAAAGCGTGCCGATACCCCTCGAGGATGTCGAGCCACCGGATGAAGCCACAGCGGTCCGGACTTCGCAGGTCTCCTCGATCTGGTGGGATTTGTCGTACGCCCTGAAGGCCTGTCCGCCACCAACGATGCCGATCGTGACGAGGGCCGCGAGACCGAGAGCGGAGAAAACGAGAACATTTCCTCTTTTTCGCTTCCTCCGCGAAGCATCCGCGCTCCTCGCTTCGTGTTCCAACTTCTGCCCCTTCTCCGTCTACCCAGCCACACGTCTCGGTGTCGAGTACTTCGGGCCTTCCGCACCTGACAACAAGCCGTTGGTGAACCCTTGCACAGGCCCGTCTCCGCCAGGCCGCACCAATTCGTTCGCGCCGCCCTGCACGCCGCCCACGAAGCCATCAACGCCAGCCGTCACCACCCTGTTCACCAAGGTGACGTTGGGCGCCTCCGCGTGCTGCGGAGTCCACACGTGGCGTCCGTTGGGCTGCGGGAAGCGAGGCTCGATGTGGATGTTCGACAGCGCGAGGTTACTTGCCTTCGTCGACACCCAGCTTCCGCCGAGGCTGGTTCCGAAACCCGTGGCGGACGCCCTCGGCTCGGTCGAGCGCATGGTCGTCAATGGCAGATGCGAGGTCAAGCGGGTTCGAAGCTCTTCACGTAGACGGCTTGGCGGATTGCGTTCAGGAATCCCCGCATGTTGTAGGACCCCTCTCCCACGTCGAATCTGTAACGCCCGCCCTCGTCGACACCTCGGGCGATGTCCTCCTCGTTGTCGCGCGTGACACCCCACTGCAGCACGAGCGTTCCACAGTCAGACGTCTCGAACACGACTTGAGATGTCGACGACCCAACGCCCTTCAACGAACGAGAGGAATCGATGCTGCTGTGCGCCGAGCTGACTGTGCAGATCGGCTCGACCCGATGTCCGGCGTCGTACGCCTTCAAAGTTATCGGTCCGACGAAGAAGCCGAGCAGCGGAACCAAGACAACGAACGCCAGGACGATGGAAGCAAGAATCCGCCTCCTGCGCACGAGCCTTCTCTGCGCTGTGCGTTCGAGCGCCGATCTCGTCAACTGCAACTCCGATGTTCGTTGTTCCGCATCAGCGGCTGTGGAGACCAACCGTAGGCCCGCCGGCACCTGACACGGCGCCGTTGATAGCATCCTTCAAGTAGTCGCCCGGATCCTTCCCGGTGAGGACATCGTTCAAGACAGCGCCGCCCGCTCCGGCTGAGCGATCGATTGTCTCTGACGTGATCGTGTTCCACACCGCCGTCGATCCGCGAACCGCGTGCTCAGGAACGAAGACATGTCGGCCGCTGGGCTCGGGGAGCATCACATGCCGACCGCCCGTCGGGCTGAAGGAGTCCGCCACCCATCCCCCGAGCCGAGACGAGCCAACACTGACTGCCGCGCCGGTAGCGAATCCCGTGGCTCCCGTCTGGATGAACCCGCCGACAGTACGATCCTTGCCGTTGAACGCGTAATCCGTCATGTTGGACGCAGAGCCCGCGGCCCCGGCCGAGAGCGCAGACCGGCCCGTTGAACTCAGCAAGGTTCCGGCCAGGCGCTCCGCTCCTGGCACGGCTACTCGCGCAACGTTGGGCGCAAGGCGACCGAGTCCCAGCGCCGCGCCGCCGCCAGCTGCCCCGCCCACCGCTCCCACCACCGCGTCGACGCCGGCTGCTCGCCAATCCACTTCACCCTTCGTGGCTTTCTGTGTCGCCACAGAGATACCACCGGACATCAGGGCACCGGAAGCCGCCAAGAGTGCGACACCCGCCGGTCCACCCACTCCGGTGCACATGAGCGCGATGCCGCCAGCGATCGCAACCCCCGCGACCACGTACTCCCAGTTGTCGTCCCACCAGCTCCCGACAGCAGCGATCGCGCCCTGGTTCGCATCCCGGTACGCCTGCAGGTCCTTGTCCGTCGCCGGCCGCAGCCCGAGCGGGTCGACGGCCTGCAACGGGTCGTTGCCGGCGTACGAGTAGGGGTTCCCCGACCACGCCGCACCCAGGATCGGCGCGAGCGGATCGACCGACAGGAAGCCTCGCGCCGCAGGGTCGTACACACGTGCCCCGAGCCACTCCAACCCGGCGACGGACACCCCGCCCGAGCCGGTCAGTGCCACCCCCGCGGGCAGCCCGACGTCGGTGACGGCAGCGAGCGCCGCCCAAGGGTCCGCAGCGTCGGTGGCGCGCGCGCTGCGCCACGCGGGCTGCGTGACGACATCGCCGATCGCGGTGATACCCCCCGGCAGGTCGAGCAACGACGTGTCGGCAATGCTGATGAGCGACGGAACGACCGCGGCGGAGTCCCACCACGCCGCGACCCCGGCCACCTCGGCGAGTTCACCCAGGGCATCGACCCAGACGTCGAGCCGACCGGTCTCGGCGTACGAGGCGTCGCGGTCGACGACGGCAGCGAGGTACCCCAGGTCGGACCACGCGTACTCGGTGGTGGATCCGTCAGCGGCGGTCCGTCGGATGCGTCGACCGAGACCGTCGTGGACGTACTCGATCCGGCCGGCTTCGGTGATCGTCGCGACCAGCTGACCGGCTGCGTCGTACTCGTGGCGCGTCTCGACACCGCCGACGGTCTCGGCGACGAGTCGCCCACGGTCGTCGTAGGTCCACGTCGAGTCCCCGGCACGGACGAGCTGGCCGGCAGCGTCGTACTCGTACGACACCACTCCGGACGGTCCGTCGACCGCGGTGATCCGCGCGTCGGCATCGCGCTCGATCCGCGTGCTGGTGGCACCGTCGAGCGTGGTCGAAGTGTGTGCGACGAGGGCGCCACCCTCGTACGACCACGACTGCACCAGTTCGCCGGTGGCCGCCTGGACGATCCGACCCGAGGCGTCGTAGGAGAACGTCCCGGCAGGGGCGCCGTCACGGTCCACCCCGACGACGCGGCCGACGGCGTCGCGACGGTAGGTCGTTCGGGTCCCGTTCGGATCGACGCGAGCGATGCGGTTGCCGTCGGCGTCGTACTCCCACGCGACGGACCGGTCGCCTCGGGCACGGCGGACGAGCAGGCCACGGCGGTCGCGCTGGAGCTCGTGCTCGATCGTCCGACCGGCACCACGGGTGTGGTCCGACACGACGACCGTGCGGTGGACGGCGTCGCGGGAGATCTCCGACTGCACCGCACCGTCGACGAGCACGGCCCGCTGTCGGCCGGCCGCGTCGTACGTCCACTCGGTCGTTCGTCCCTCGGCATCCGTTTGCCGGACTTGACGGCCGGCGGCGTCGTAGGCCGCGGTGGTCGTCCGGCCGAGCGGGTCGGTGACCGCGACCACACGGTCGGCGGCGTCGTACTCGCGTCGAGTGGTCCCGCCGGCAGGGTCGGTGATCGTCACCAGGCGCCCGCGCTCGTCGTACTCGAACGAGGTGCCCCCGTCGAGACCGTTGACGACCTGGATCAGCTGGCCCGCGGGGTCGTAGCGGAACCGACGACGGCCGAAGCGTGCGTCGTGGCTGGAGACGAGCCTCCCGGCCTGGTCGTAGCGGAACCGCGCGGTGCCGGAACCCGGAGTCGTCTGCGTGACCACGCGCCCGACGGCGTCGTACGTGATCTCCTCTACCTCGCCGGTGGGCAGGGTCCGGGCCACGACACGGGAGTCCGCGTCGTAGCTAAGCGTCGTCCGCGCCCCCGCGGCGTCGGTGGCTGCGGCGGGACGCCCGCAGGCGTCGTACTCGTACGTGGAGCGCGCGCCCGAGGGAGCGACCAACGCCACGACACGGCCGGCGAGGTCGCGCTCGAGTCGGGTCAGGCCGCCTTCGCCGTCGACGAGTTCGACGGGTCGGCCGGCAGCGTCGTAGGTGACGAGTTCGGAACCGGTCTCGTCGGAGCTCGACTCGACCGGTCGGCCGTACTCGTCGAACCGGACGGTCGCCGAGTCGAAGGCGTCGCGCAGGGTCGCGACGCCGGTCGCGACGTCGTCCGAGAACTCCTGGCGGACGCCCGTCGGGTCGATGGTCGCCGTCAGCTCGCCGACGACGTCGTACTCACGACGCCAGGTCGCGCCGGCGGGGTCGGTGACGGCCTGGAGGCGCGACAAGGCGTCGTGCGCGAACGTCCAGACCGCGCCGCCCGGCAATGCGAGCTCCGCCAGGTTCCCCTGGTCGTCGAACGTCCGCGAGACACGCCGACCCAGCGGGTCGGTGGTCGTCGCGAGCTCGCCGTTCGGGGCGTAGTCGAACGTCGTGCGTGCTCCGAGCGGGTCCACGACCGCTGCGATGCGTGAGCCGGCACCGTACTCGAAGCGCCAGACGGCTCCGTCGGCGTCACGCCGTTCGACGAGGAGCCCCGCTGCGTCGTAGCGGTAATCGCTCCGTGCGCCGGAGGGGCTGACCGCGGCGACCGGGTGGCCGGCAGCGTCGCGCTC
The DNA here is from genome assembly GCF_003814955.1 of Curtobacterium sp. PhB137. NCBI lineage: Bacteria > Bacillati > Actinomycetota > Actinomycetes > Micrococcales > Microbacteriaceae > Curtobacterium > Curtobacterium sp. PhB137. The sequence continues at coordinate 141,466 of NZ_RKQO01000004.1, forward strand.
GATCCGAGCGGTGGCCCCGACGGCGTTCGTGGTCGCGACGAGCTCGCCGAACGTGTCGTGGTCGAAGGTCAGGACCACGCCGGTCGGGTCGACGACGTGGGTGAGCGCGCCGTCTCGCCAGCTCAGCTCAGTCCGTCCGCCGACCGGGTCGGTGATCACCGACGGGTCGCGGTCGTCGCCCACGTACTCGTAGGAGACGACGGCGCCGGCCTCGGTGACGACGGTCGTGACGCGGTCCTGCTCGTCGTACCCGTAGGTCAGGTCACCGCCGGACGGCGTGACGGTGCGGGTCTTCCGGCCGCGGTCGTCGTACGCGTGCACGGTGACGGACCCGTCGCGCTCGGTCGCCGACACGAGGTTGCCGTGCCGGTCGTAGCTCATCGACTGGCGGCGGTCATCGGAGTCGATGACCCCGACGAGACGCCCCTTGGCGTCGGCGATGTAGGAGTTCGACCGCGAGCCGTCGTGGTCGGACACCACCGTGACACGACCGGGCAGGTAGGCGAAGCGCACGGTGCGGCCGTGCGGGCTGACCTGCTCGACGACGCGGCGCTGGTCGTCGTAGGTGTTGTCGACCTCGACGACACCGGCCGCGCTGGTGACCGTCATGATCAGGTCGTCGTCGTTCCAGCCGTAGCGCCGGACGCCGACGGCATCGGTCACCGTGACGAGGCGGCCCCGGTCGTCGTACCCGTACTCGACCCGGCGGCCGTCGGATGCGCGGAGCACCGCGACCCGGCCGTCGACGTGGTCGACGTCGATCGAGCGGCCTCGCTCGTGCACCAGGCGGACGACGACGTCGTCGCTGTTCCGTTCGATGCGGACCGCTGTGCCGGCTCCGCCGCGCTGTCCGAGCCACTGCCCCGACGGCGAGAAGTCGATGCGCTCGCCCTGGTTGTCGCGGACGACGAGCCGGTCGCCATCGGCCGCGAGCCAGCGGTTCTCGCCGACGCCTCGGGCCCAGCCCTCACCGTCGCGCGGGAACCGGACCTGGCGGCCGTCGGCACCGACGAAGGATGCGCCCTCGTCGTCGATGAGCAACCGGGTCTCGAGGATCGACGCCCAGCCCGGACCGAAGAGCCCGACGTGCTGGTCGAGGGAGTTGTACATGCGGGTGACCTGCAGCGCTGCAGATGCACCGGTGAACCCGAGGTCGAGCTCCGGTTCGAGGAAGTTGCCCGTCGTGGTGTTGACCGGGTCCATCGAGTAGCCGGTCGTCGGCTGGGCCCCGTAGGCCGACGGCGGATCGAACTGCAGGTCGGTGCGGGACTGCGAGACCCCCGCGGCAGCCAGGGCTGCGGCGAGCGCGGCATCCGAGACCGTGGAGACGGCGCCTTCACCGCCGGCAGCAGCGAACGCGTCGGCGATGGTGTTCGCCCAGGTGACGTCCTGGCCGTTGGCGGTGATCCACTGTTCGAAGGCGTTCACCAGGCTCGTCGCGTCGATGTGCCCCCAGGAGCACTTCGACGCGAAGTCGGTGAGCTTGCCGCGCAGACCGGCCGGCTTGCCGTCGAGGGACTGGTTCAGCGTCGACGACCCGGTGGCGAACGAGCGGAGGTCGGCGGGCTTGGCGGACGACGTCCCACCGCCGCCCCCGCCACCGGAGCCGGGGTTCGGCGTCTGGCGCGGAGTGCTCGGTCCGGTCGCCTGGTCGAAGGTCGGTGCGTCCTCGTGGTGGACGGTGGGCGGCACGGGAGCCCCGGCGACCTTGTCGTGCACCCACTCGAAGAAGTTCCGGTCGCCGTACTCCGCTTCCCAGTCGCGGGCTTCCTTGCGACGAGCGTTCTCCCGCTCGGCAGCGGCCTTCATCTTGTCGACCCACCCCGCGACGGTGCGGAGGTTCGCGGCGATCGTCGAACCGTCGGACGCTGCTGTCGACGCGTTCTGCGCGAAGAGTTCGGAGAAGTGTCCCCGGAACTCCTGTGTCGCGGTGGTGACGTAGGACTGCCGTGAGCCGGCCTGCCCCTCGATCGACTCGGCCGCGCCGTTCAGCGCCGTGCTGAGTGCGTCGGCCGTGCCGTTGTCGAACTTGACCGGATCGTTGCCGTGCAGGTCAGCCATGGTTCATCCCCCGAAGTCGTACTGGTCGTGCTGGTCACGCGGCCCCACCGACCGCGAACGCCCGGACCGCCGCGAGCGCGACGGTCCGGGCGGAACGAGTGGCTGCTTACGCGCCGCCACCCGCGGTGAAGATGTCCTGCGAGATCTTGTCGAGCTGCGTGCGGAGCTGCTCGAGTTCGGTCTTCGCCTTGTCGAGGGCGGCCTTGGTCTCCGGCCAGGTCGACCCACGGAAGGTCGCCGCGAGCGGGCCGTCCCAGACGTTGGAGTCGGACAGGATCCGGCCCTGGGCGTCGAGCTGTGAGATCTGGTCGGTGAACCCACCGTTGATGATCGACTGGACCTGACGGATGGCGGTCTTGGCCTGCTCGGTCGAAAGGACACGCGACATGATGAACCTCTTTCATTCGTAGCTGCACCCCCGCGCAGTGGAATCCCCCCGGAGGCTCTGACGGGACCCACCATACCCACAATCCGGCGCAGATGTCACCGTTCGTATATCGTGATCGTTCCTCCACAAACAGTCCGTTCACCGCGGGTTTCCACAGCGTCCACCGGAGCCCCTCCGGCCGTGGCGCCCGGGTGGCAGGATGTTGACATGGACACCGAACCGCAGCTCGACGGCGAATCCGTCGCACCCGACCTCGACGACTTCGACGAGGTCGTCGAGATCGAGCACGAGTCGCTGCCGTCGGACCGCTACTTCGACCGCGAGCTGAGCTGGCTCCGCTTCAACCAGCGCGTGCTCGAGCTGGGCGAGGACCGCACGCAGCCCCTGCTCGAGCGGGCGAACTTCCTGGCGATCTTCGCGTCCAACCTCGACGAGTTCTTCATGGTCCGGGTCGCGGGCCTGAAGCGCCGCATCGACACCGGCATCGCCGTGCCGACGAACGTCGGCCGCGCCCCGAGCGACGTCCTGCGCGACATCGCGAAGAAGGCGCACGAGCTGCAGGACCGGCACGCCCAGGCGTTCATCGGGTCGCTCAAGCCCGACCTCGACGCCGCCGGCATCCACGTCGAGCACTGGTCCGACCTGGACGAGGCCGACCGGCTCCGGATGCGCGAGTACTTCAACGAGCAGATCTTCCCGGTGCTCATGCCCCTGGCGGTCGACCCGGCGCACCCGTTCCCCTACATCTCCGGGCTCTCGCTCAACCTGGCCGTCCGGGTCCGCAACCCGAAGTCGCAGCGCCAGGAGTTCGCGCGCCTCAAGGTGCCGCAGAACTTCTCCCGCTTCATCAAGCTGCCGGACGACAACTCCGGCCGGATGCGCTTCATCCCCCTCGAAGACCTCATCGCGAACCACCTCGACGACCTGTTCCCGGGGATGGAGGTGCTCGAGCACCACGTGTTCCGGGTCACCCGCAACGAGGACGTCGAGATCGAGGAGGACGAGGCCGAGAACCTCATCCAGGCCCTCGAGCGCGAGCTGCTGCGTCGCCGGTTCGGTCCGCCGATCCGTCTCGAGATCACCGAGGACATGGACCCGGTGACCCTCGACCTGCTCGTGCGCGAACTCGACATCACCGAGCAGGAGGTCTTCCGACTGCCGTCGCCGCTCGACCTCGGTGGCCTGTTCGAGCTCTCGAAGATCAACCGCCCGGACCTGCACTACCCGAAGCACGTGCCGACGACCCCGGTGCAGTTCCAGCCCGGTGAGCCGAACACGAAGCCCGACCTGTTCCGTGCGATCAAGGCGAACGACGTCCTCGTGCACCACCCGTACGAGTCCTTCGCGACGAGCGTGCAGGCGTTCCTCGAGCAGGCCGCGGCCGACCCGCACGTGCTCGCGATCAAGCAGACGCTGTACCGCACCTCGGGTGACAGCCCCATCGTCGAGGCCCTGATCGACGCGGCCGCCGCGGGCAAGCAGGTCCTGGCGCTCGTCGAGATCAAGGCGCGCTTCGACGAGCAGAACAACATCACGTGGGCCCGCAAGCTCGAGAAGGCCGGCGTGCACGTCGTCTACGGCCTGGTCGGGCTGAAGACGCACTCGAAGCTCGTGCTCGTCATCCGGCAAGAGGGCGGCACGCTCAAGCACTACAGCCACATCGGCACGGGCAACTACAACCCGAAGACCTCGCGCATCTACGAGGACATGGGCCTGTTCACCGCCGACGACACCGTGGGCAAGGACCTGACGCGCCTGTTCAACGAGCTGTCCGGCTACGCGATCGAGAAGAAGTTCAAGCGGCTGCTGGTCGCGCCGTTGCACCTGCGCAAGGGGCTGCTCAAGCGGATCCAGACCGAGTCCGACAACGCGCGTGCCGGCAAGCCGTCCGGCATCCGGATCAAGGTCAACTCGATGGTCGACGAGCAGATCATCGACGCCCTGTACCTGGCCAGCCAGGCCGGCGTGCCGGTGGACGTCTGGGTGCGCGGCATCTGCTCCCTCAAGCCGGGGATGGAGGGCGTGAGCGACACCATCCGGGTGCGGAGCATCGTCGGGCGGTACCTCGAGCACTCCCGTGCGTTCGCGTTCCACAACGACGGCGACCCGGCGGTGTTCATCGGCAGCGCCGACATGATGCACCGCAACCTCGACCGCCGCGTCGAGGCCCTCGTCCGGCTGACGGCTCCGGACCACATCGACGAGGTGCTCGCGATGTTCGACCTGGCGATGGCCGACACCGCGAGCTCGTGGCACCTCGAGTCCGACGGTGAGTGGACGCGGCACTCGACCGACGATGACGGTCGCCCGCTCGAAGACGTGCAGAATGTGACGATGCGGAAGATCTCGGCTCGGAAGCGCTCCACTCGGTGAGCGGCGGTCCCTCGGGCCCCGTCCTCGCCGCCGGCGCAGTCGTCTGGCGCGAACAGGACGGCACGCCCCTCGTGCTGCTCATCCACCGCGACCACCACAAGGACGTCTCCCTACCCAAGGGCAAGGTCGACCCGGGCGAGGCCGTCCCGACGACCGCCGTGCGCGAGATCGACGAGGAGACCGGGTACCGCGTGCACCTCGGCGCCCCGCTCGGCACTGCGGAGTACGTGCTGCCGAACGGCCGCGACAAGGTCGTGCACTACTGGGCCGCCCGCGTCTCGTCGAAGGAGTACGCCCGCGCGGGTGACTTCACCCCGAACCACGAGGTCGCCGCTCTCGAGTGGGTCACGATCGACGACGCCCGCAACCGTCTGACGTACGAGCGCGACGTGGCGATCCTCGACCGGTTCGCCGAGCGCGCCGCCGCGGGCCACCACCGCACGTTCGCCCTGATCGCGCTGCGACACGCGAAGACCGTGCCCGGCTCCGACTGGAACGGCCCGGACGCCACCCGTCCACTCCTGCCCGTCGGTCGTTCCCAGGCCAAGGCCGCCGCGTCGCCCGTCGCCGCGTTCGGCCCGAAGAAGATCGTGAGCAGCACGGCGGCCCGGTGCCTCGCCACCGTCGAACCGCTGTCCGCCACCACGAAGCTCGGCGTCTCGAGCACCCCCGACATCAGCCAGGACGCCCACGACCGCGGCGCCGCCGACGTCAAGGGCATCGTCCGCCGCCGGCTCGACAAGGGCAAGACCGCGGTGCTGTGCTCGCACGGGCCGGTGCTGCCGGACATCATCGCCCGGATCGCCACCGCGACCGCCGACGACTCCGGCCGGTTCGACCTCCGCCGCGCCGCGATGCTCTCGGTCGGCGACTTCTCGGTGATGCACATCGCCGGCGAGACCCTCGTCGCCGTCGAGACGCACCGCAACACGATCCCGGCGTAGCGACCGCACGCCCTGCACCCGGCCACGGACCGGGCGTCCGCCGCGCCCGGAACGCGATCCGCGCCTCCCGGTCGGCACAACCCCTCGTTCACCTTCCGTTTACCAACGCGCGTGATCCCCGTCACCTCGCGTCCCTACAGTCGCTCCCGGGTCGGCACCGGCCCAGGGACCGCAGTGGTCCCACTGCACCCCATCCCCGAAGGGACCCCTGTGAACATCAAGCGAATCGGTTCGATCGCAGCAATCGCGATCGCCGGCGCAGTCGTGCTCTCCTCGTGCGCGGCGAACGAGGACGCGGGCAGCACCGAGTCCTCCTCGAGCAACACCGGCTCCTCGAGCCTCACCGGCACCCTGACCGGCTCCGGCTCGTCCGCCCAGCAGACCGCGCAGGCCACCTGGGCCGCCGGTTTCCAGGACGTCGCCAAGGGCGTCACGGTGAACTACTCGCCCGACGGCTCGGGCGCCGGCCGCAAGAACTTCATCTCGGGCGCCGCGGACTTCGCCGGCTCCGACGCAGCACTGAACGACGAGGAGCTCTCGGGCTCCTTCGACCTGTGCAAGGCCGACACCAAGGCCATCGACATCCCGGTCTACATCTCCCCGATCGCGATCGCCTACAAGGTCGACGGCGTCAGCGACCTGACCCTCGACGCGAAGACCATCGCGGGCATCTTCTCGGGCAAGATCACCAAGTGGAACGACTCGCAGATCGCCGACCTGAACGACGGCGTCGACCTGCCGGACGCGAACATCACGGTCGTGCACCGCTCCGACGACTCGGGCACCACGCAGAACTTCTCGGAGTACGTCTCCGCGAACGCCGGCGACGTCTGGACCGAAGAGCCGAGCCAGACCTTCCCGTACTCGGTCGGTGACAGCGCGAAGGGCACCTCCGGTGTCGCCTCCGCCATGGGCAGCGCCTCCAACGCGATCACCTACATCGACGACTCCGGCGCGGGTGACCTCGACAAGGCGAAGCTGATGGTCGGCGACAAGGCCACCGAGATCTCGGCCGACGGCGCCGCGCAGGTCGTCGCCGACTCGAAGGTCGCCACCGGCCGCGAGGACAACGACCTCGCGATCGACATCGACCGCAAGGACACCGCTGACGGCGCCTGGCCGCTCGTCCTCGTCTCCTACGCCATCGCGTGCCAGGAGTACAAGGACTCGGACAAGGCCGACCTGGTCAAGGGCTTCCTGAACTACGTCGTCACCGGCGACGCCCAGGACGCCGCGGCGAAGGAGGCCAAGTCGGCCGCCCTGTCTTCCGACCTGGCCGAGAAGGCCGCTGCCGCGGTCGACTCGATCAAGTAAGACCCCCAAGCGCCCGGACGCCGGTCCCACCCACCTGACCGGCGTCCGGGCCCTTGCTCGTCGCGACGCGAGCAGCCCGGCTCCACCGCCAGCGCCCGTCCGACCAGCACCCCGTTCCACGCTCCACGCTCCACCACCCGAACCCGTCGCCTCCCCCGGCGTTCCTCCGACAGGAGTCCCATGACGACCGCACCGGCCCAGCCAGGGGCCACCGTCACCCCGACCAAGCCGAAGGCCGTCGTCCGCGTCGGTGACCGGGTGTTCTCCGCCGCTTCGGTGATCGCCGGCGGCCTCATCCTCTTCGTGCTCGTGCTCGTCGCGGCGTTCCTCGTCTGGCAGAGCATCCCGGCGTTCGCCGCCAAGGTCGGCGACCTGCCGAACAACGCCACGAACTTCTGGGACTACGTCGGTCCCCTGGTGTTCGGCACCGTCTGGTCCGCGCTCATCGCGCTCGTGATCTCGGTCCCGCTCGCCCTCGGGATCGCCCTGTTCATCTCGCACTACGCACCGCGACGCCTCGCGCCGGTGCTCGGCTACGTCATCGACCTGCTCGCCGCGGTCCCGTCGGTCGTCTACGGCCTCTGGGGCATCGTGGTGCTGGCGCCGTTCGTGAAGCCGTTCTACGGCTTCCTGAACGAGTACCTCGGCTGGTTCCCGCTCTTCTCCGGCCAGGTGTCCGGCACCGGCCGCACCATCCTGACCGCATCGATCGTCCTCGCCGTGATGGCGATCCCGATCATGACGGCCGTCATGCGCGAGATCTTCCTGCAGGCGCCCACGCTCAACGAGGAGGCCGCCCTGGCCCTCGGTGCGACGCGCTGGGAGATGATCCGCCTGTCCGTGCTGCCGTTCGCGAAGTCCGGCATCGTCTCCGCGATCATGCTCGGGCTCGGACGTGCCCTGGGCGAGACGATGGCGATCGCCCTGGTGCTGTCGGTCTCGACGAACGTCACCTTCCAGATGCTGACCTCGCAGAACCCCTCGACGATCGCCGCGAACATCGCGCTGCAGTTCGCCGAGGCATCGGGGACCGCCCTGAACGCCCTGATCGCGACGGGCCTGATCCTGTTCGTCATCACCCTGGTCATCAACATGCTCGCGCGGTACATCGTCCGCACGCGGGTCAGCTGAGAGGTCGCACCCGATGTCCCTCGCGCTCCGTCAGACCGGCACCGCCGGCAACGTCTACGCCAACGGCAAGCTGCACCGCTCGGTGCCGTGGCTGCTGCTGGTCGGCAGCTGGGTCGCCCTGGTGGCCGTGTTCGCCCTGCTCAACGCCGGCGGCTCGGTCAAGGACTTCAACGTCGTCGCCGCCCTGTTCCTCGGCACCGTCCTGTTCGACGTCCTGATCGTGGTCGTCTCGCGCATCGTCGAGGGCGGTCGTCAGGCCGTCAACCGACTGGTCACGTCGCTCGTCATCACCGCCTTCGTCATCGCGGTCCTGCCGCTGGTGTCGCTGCTCTGGACCGTGATCGCCGACGGCCTGGCCCGCTTCGACGCGAACTTCTTCTCGTACTCGATGCGCGGCGTGATCTCCGAGGGCGGCGGCGCGATCCACGCGTTGGTCGGCACGCTCGAGATCACCCTGTTCGCGGCGCTCATCTCGGTGCCGATCGGGCTGCTCACCTCGATCTACCTGGTCGAGTACGGCCGCGGCGCACTGGCGAAGGGCATCACGTTCTTCGTCGACGTCATGACGGGCATCCCCTCGATCGTCGCCGGGCTGTTCGCCTACTCGCTGTTCGCGCTGTTCCTCGGCCCTGGTGCCCGCTTCGGCCTGGTCGGCTCGGTCGCCCTGTCGGTGCTGATGATCCCGATCGTCGTGCGCTCCACCGAAGAGGTGCTGAAGATCGTGCCGATGGAGCTCCGCGAAGCGTCCTACGCCCTCGGGGTGCCGAAGTACCTCACGATCCTCAAGGTCGTCCTCCCCACGTCGCTCGCCGGCATCACCACCGGCGTCATGCTCTCCATCGCCCGCGTCATCGGCGAGACGGCTCCGCTGCTCGTCACCGCCGGGTTCACCGCGAGCATGAACTACGACCTGTTCAAGGACCCGATGATGACCCTGCCGGTGTACGCGTACACGCAGTACTCGCAGCAGGGCGCCAACCCGCAGCCGTTCGTCGACCGTGCCTGGACCGCCGCGCTGGTGCTCATCCTCATCGTGATGGCGCTCAACCTGCTCGCCCGGTTCGTCACCCGACTCTTCGCCCCCAAGCTCTCGCGCTAGCGAACCCACTTCCCCACCCACCAGAAGGATCAACGTGTCCAAGCGCATCGAGGTCGACGGCCTCAACGTCTACTACTCGAAGTTCAAGGCGGTCGAGGGTGTCGACATCACCATCGAGCCCCGCACCGTCACCGCCTTCATCGGCCCGTCCGGCTGCGGCAAGTCCACCTTCCTCCGCACCCTGAACCGCATGCACGAGGTCATCCCCGGCGCATGGGTCGAGGGCTCGGTCAAGATCGACGGCGACGACCTGTACGGCCCCGGGGTCGACCCGGTGCTCGTGCGTCGCCAGGTCGGCATGGTCTTCCAGCGTCCGAACCCGTTCCCGACGATGTCCATCAAGGACAACGTGCTCGCGGGCGTGAAGCTCAACAACAAGCGCGTCTCGAAGTCCGAGGCCGACGACATCGTCGAGCGCTCCCTGCAGGGTGCGAACCTGTGGAACGAGGTCAAGGACCGCCTCGACAAGCCCGGCATGGGCCTGTCCGGTGGGCAGCAGCAGCGTCTCTGCATCGCCCGCGCCATCGCGGTGCAGCCCGACGTGCTGCTGATGGACGAGCCCTGCTCGGCGCTCGACCCGATCTCCACCCTGGCCATCGAGGACCTGATCGGCGAGCTCAAGAAGGAGTTCACGATCGTCATCGTCACGCACAACATGCAGCAGGCGTCGCGCGTCAGCGACAAGACGGCGTTCTTCAACATCGCCGGCACCGGTGCGCCGGGCAAGCTCATCGAGTTCGACGACACCGCCACGATGTTCTCGAACCCGTCCGTCCAGGCCACCGAGGACTACGTCTCGGGTCGCTTCGGTTGATCGCCGTCCGTCCGTCGGCCTGACGGACGACCGGGAGGCCCGATGCACGTCCGCCACGGACGCGCACCGGGCCTTCGTGGTTGCGCTGGGTGCGGGGGCCGTGCGGGGTGCGTGCGTGCGCATGTTCCGACGATCCACGCGTCGATCGTCTCGTGGTTCGTCGCTCGATGCGCACGCAGACGGTGCGTGCGCATATTCCGACGATGCACGCGTCGATCGCCTCGTGGAACGACGAAAGGTGCCCACGCATCGATCGCGTGAGCACCTTCCGGGGAGGGTCAGGCCGAGGTGGTCGGGACCGCCATGATCGGCGTCGTGGTCGGCTGCTCCGAACCACCGGCCGGCTCGACCGTCATGCCGATCGTCGCACCGTCGGACATCGAGCCCTTGAGCACGGCCGAGTGCACGCCGTCCGCGACACCGTCGACCAGGCCGGCCGACTTGATCGTGCCGCCCTCGTTCTGGGAGCCGATGTACCAGAGCTCGTACGTCTTGCCCTTCGGCGCCTGGGCGACACCGTCGAGGATCACCGCGGACTTGCCGAGGTCGCTCGACCACACGACCGTGGCCGTGCCGCCGCCCTCGACCTTGGTGGTGCTGCGCTGGAAGTCCGACGCGGCGTAGATGCGGTCGAGACCACTCGAGGCCTGCGTGGTGCCGGTCCCCGGTCCGGAGCCGTTCGGGTCGAAGACCGATCCGAACCCGAGTCCCCCGAAGAAGACCGCGGCGACGGCAGCGGCGGCCGTCAGCATCACTGCCGGACGCTGGAACCAGCGGCGGCGAGCCTCGGAGGTCGCCCGGCCACCGGTGGTGGAGCCGTCAGCGATCGAGGCGACGTGCCTGGCGGGCTCGGGACGGGCCTCCTGGACGGAGGTCGTGTCGACGGCAGGAGCCGTCTCGGTGAGTGGTGCAGCCTGCGGGGTCGTCGCGATCTGGGCCAGCAGCGACGCGCGGAGCGATGTCGGCGGCTCGATCGGGGCGGCGGCGAAGGCCAGCTGCAGCGCGGTCTCGCGCAGCGAGTCGGCCTCGGCCTGGAGTTCGGGCGACGTCGTGAGGACGTCCTCGAGGAGCATGCGCTCATCGTCGGACAGCGCGTCGAGTGCGTAGGAACCCGTCAGCAGGGCGGGGTCGTCGTGTCGTTCGGTCATGAGGTCACCCCCATCTCGTCTCGGAGTCGGATCATCCCGTCACGGAGACGGGTCTTGACGGTGCCGATGGGGACACCGAGTTGTTCGGCCATCTCGCTGTGCGAGAAGCCTCCGTAGTACGCGAGCTGCACGGCCTGCCGCTGGAACTCGGTCAGCTTGGCCAGGGCCCTGCCGACACGTTCGTGTTCGATGCGGATCTCGACCGACTCGGAGACCTGGTCGAACCCGGACTCGAGGTCGCGGATACCGATCTTCGTGTCCCGGTCGTGCGAGGCCTGCGACGCCCGGACCCGGTCCACCGCTCGGCGGTGCGCCATGGTCAGGACCCAGCTGGAGGCCGTCCCGCGCTTCCGGTCGAACCGGGTGGCCTGTTGCCAGACTTCGAGGAAGACCTCTTGCGTGACCTCTTCGGACTGGGCGCGGTCCCGGAGGAGCCGCGTCACGAGTCCGAGGACCCGGCCGGAGAGGGCGTCGTAGAGGTCCGCGAAGGCGGCTTGGTCACCGGAGGCAACCCGCGCCAAGAGGTCGTCCGGCGATGCCTGGGCTGGCTCTGACGAGCTCCAGCGTTCGGTGTCGCTATCCACGAGGGCAAGCATTGCAGGTTTCCCTCCTCTCGGGTGCTTCGGCGACCGGTTGTGGCCGTTCTGTCAGGGGTGCTGCGTGATGCGGTGGTGCTGGTGGTGCTGTGCTGCGGTGGTGCTGTGCTGCGGTCGCGCCCCGGGTAGGACGAAGCCGCCGCGTCGTGCGGTCGAGACGAGAGGCCAGCGTGACCCACAGGGAATTGACCGGCGGATACCGGTCCGGGTCACGCCGGGCCTCTCGCGTTCGTGACGGTCATCAAGTCCGTCACGCTGATGATTCGGCGCGGTGCCCGTGGTGGATTGGATCGGATGCCGAGAAGTTGTCGGGACGCCGCGTCCGGGCAGTCTGCCGGGCACGCCCGGGTCCGGATCTGTCCACCGAGAGTGAACAGGGCAGCGGACTCAGCCGACGCGTCGTAGAGTTGGTCTCGCCGGGCCGCAGCAAGCCCCGGGCTCCAAAATTCGCCGCTTCGAGCGGCCTCGCGCCGAGAGGCGCTTCTGCGGCCCGGTCTTTCTCTGCCCTGCGGCGTTCCGTCTCGTCTTGCTTCGTCCCGTCTCGCTTCGTGAGCAGAAATGGTCGCTTGCATCGATGCGACCCGACATCTTCTGCTCACCATGCGCAGCCAGCCGGGAGGCCCGGTGCGGGTCCGGCGCGTTCGCTCGCTAGTCCAGGCTCTCGCGACGCCAGAGCGCCGCCGCCTCGGTCAGGTCGGCCGCCAGCTCCGTGAGACGGAGCGCCCGCCGCGTCAGCTCGCTCGCGCGGCCGGTCGAGGTCAGGTCGGACTCGTCCGCCACCGCAGTCGCACCGGCCGCGGTCAGCCGGCAGAACGCCGCCCCACGGTCGAGCGCCACGGCGAAGTCGCCCGTGTACAGCCCGTGCAGGATGCGGTCCGCCAGGGTGAGGATCTCGGCAGGACCGGTCGGCTGCTCCGCCCCCGCGACGGCCTGGTCGATCGTGCCGATGCGCTCGGTGCCGCGCTGGAAGAAGTACGCGATCTCCTCCGGGTTCTGCCGGATCACCGTGCGGACGAGGTACACCCGCCACAGGGCACCCGGCAGGGTGTGCGCACCCACCCGCGCCCAGAGTTCGGCGATCGCGTCGATGCCGTGCACGTCGGTATAGGTCACGAGCCGCTCCACCACAGCGGGGTCCGGGTCCTGACGCACCCGGTGCAGCAGCGCGTTCGCGGTCTCGTGCGCGACACGGTTCACGACGGCGGGGTCCTCGCCGCCCTGGATCGCGGCGAACTCGGCATCGGTGAAGTGGACAGGACGGTGGTGATCGCGAGGCACCGCGTCAGTGTAGGCACGGCCGGTGACACGCCCGCCCTCCGTTCGCCCAGAACGCAACGGCAGCGCCGCGGGTACGGTGTCTCGTCGGGAGGCGCTCCTCCCGAACGTGAAGGAGAGGACTCCCCCATGAACCCGTTGCTCATCATCCTGGCCGTCATCGCGGTCATCCTGCTGTTCGTCGGTGGCTTCACCGCGAGCCTCAAGTTCCTGCTGTGGGTCGGCATCGTGCTGCTCATCGTGGCCGTCGTCCTGTGGCTGCTGCGGACGCTCACCGGGCGTCGCGGCTGACCATCGACACCAGGTTCTTCCCAGAGGCCCTCACCCGCTAGCCTTGCGGGTGAGGGCCTCTAGCTCAGTTGGTAGAGCACCGGACTTTTAATCCGAGGGTCGTGGGTTCGAGCCCCACGGGGCCCACACACCCCTCCCTTCGGCGGCCGTCCGGACTGCGTTGTCTAAGATGTGGCGGATGGCACGACGACTCCTCCCCGGCATCGCGCTCGGAGCTATGGCTCTCGGCGTGAGCGGGCTGCTCGTCATCCTCCCGACCGTGTCGAGTGCCTGCCAGCCCGTCACGACGTCGTCGAGCGTCTCGTCCGCCGAGGTCTCCGACGCGATCGCCCCCGGCTCGCACGTGTTGATCGTCGGCGACTCGTACACCTCCGGCCGCGGCTCGACCAGCGGCATCGACGGGTGGGCGCAGGACCTCGCGGCCGACCGGGACTGGAAGGCCACGATCGACGGCTACCCGGGGACGGGCTACGTCGACACCGGCCGCACCGGGTCCTCGCACTACACGTTCGGCCCCCGCCTCGAACGGCACGCCGCGACCGTCGATCCCGAACTCGTCATCGTGCAGGGCAGCCAGAACGACTGGCTCGTCGACGCGTCGGTCCTGCAGGCCCGCGTCGAGAAGACCCTCCGCGACGCCGAGCAGACCTGGCCGGACGCCGTCATCGTCGCGCTCGGACCGTCGGCGCCGCTGCCGTGGGCGAAGTCGACCGTCGGGGTCGCCGCCTCGGTCTCCGCGGGGGCGGCAGCAGCGGGCGTGCCGTACATCGACGCGCTCGCCGGGCAGTGGTTCACCGCGGCGAACAGCCCGGGCTACGCGGCGATCGACGGCGGACACCTCAACGACGCCGGCTACCAGTACCTGGCGGACCGGGTCTCGGACTCCCTCGACGCGCTCGCTGCCTCCGACGACGAACGCTGCGCCTGATCTCGGGTTCGGGTTCGGGTTCGGGGTACAAGTCGTCCCCAGCTGGCTCATGGCAGATCCCCTGCACACATCAGCCCGCGCACAGCCGAGTGTTGGGTTGCCGCCGATAGTGTCGTTCCCGGATCCGATCATCGGATCCTGCAGCACCGCACCACCACGAACGAACGGGGTACACCGTGATCGAGCCCATCGAAGCCACGCAGACCAGCAGCACCGGGGACGCGCGCCGCATCGTCGAGCTCGCCGCAGCGACCAACACGACGATGAGCAACGAGCTCCTGCTCGACACGCTCCGTCGCAACGCGCAGGTCACGACCCGGCACATCCGCAAGGACTTCATCGAGGTCGCGACGGCCACCGCGGTGCTCGGCTACGTGTGCCGACAGCGCAAGGACTTCATCGCCCTGCGCGGGGACGACCCGGCCTGGGCGCACGAGGTCGGGCGCTACGCCAGCGAATCACTCGCGGTCGAGGCACTCCGCATGCGCCGCGGCTGACCAGCAGCTCCCCGCGACGAACGCAGCAGGCCCCGCCGGACATCCGGCGGGGCCTTCTCAGTGCACGAAGGCGATCAGGACCAGACGCGGCGGATGCCCCAGGTGCCCGTCCAGGTCTCGTCGGGCTCGAGCCACCGCAGGCCCTCGCCGGAGTTCAGGGCGTTGGCCGGAGCGGTCATCGGCTCGACCGCCACGGCCAGACCCTTCCCGTCGCCGCGGGGGTACTCCCGAGAGGTGAACACCTGCACGTACGGGAACGACGCGTCCTGCCAGAGCTGCACGCCGTCGCCCTCGGGGCCGTGCAGCGTCGTGTGACGGACCCCGTCGGCATCCGGGGTGATGTCGGAGTACGCGGTGTCGAGATCCGCGTCACCGGCGCGCAGTCCCCGTCGCAGGTCGAACGAAGTGCCCTCCACCGACACGGACCCGTTCGGCACCTTCTGCTCGTCGACGGTGAAGGCGGTGGCGGCGTCGAGCGTGACGACGAGGTCGTCGGCCGGGGTGTCGCCGGCGCGCAGGTACGGGTGCGCCCCCACGGCGAAGGGTGCGCGGGCCCCGGAACGGTTCGTGATCTCGTGCGTCACCCGGATGCCGTCGTCGACGAGCTCGTGGTGCACGCGGGTCTCGAGGGTGAACGGCCAGCCGTGTTGCGGGTGGATCGTGGCTTCCTGCACGATGCCCGTCTCGGTCTGCGACACCACACGGTACGGCGCGAAGCGGAGCAGGCCGTGCGACGCGTTGCCGTACTTCGGCTCCGAGACGTCCAGCTGCTGCCGCTTGCCGTCGAGTTCCCAGACCCCGCCGGCGACGCGGTTCGGCCACGGTACGAGCACGATGCCGTTGGCGCCGGGCGGCTGCTCGGTGACGGGGAACGGCTCGGTCAGGTCGAAGCCGGCGACGCGGAGTTCTCGGATGCCGGCGGCGACCTCGGTCACGACGGCCTCGACGACGCCGTCCGGTCCGGCGTGGTGCAGGCGGTACTGGCCACCGGTGGGTGCTGCGGTCATGGGGTGTGGTTCCTTCCGGCTGTGTCCTCGCCGTCCGCGACGACGACCTCGACGCCGGCCGCCCGGATCGTGGCGACCGCGTCGGCTTCGGCCTCGGCGGTGACGACGACGTCGATGTCCTCGAGCGCGCGGACGACCCCGATGTGGGCCCGGCCGAACTTCGACCCGTCCGCGACGACGACGGTACGCCGAGCCGTGGCCGCGAGCACCCGCTTGGCCTCGGTCTCGGGCAGGTTGACGTTGGTCAGACCGTGCGCGACGTCGACACCGGTGCCACCGAGGAACACGACGTCAGCGGCGATCACCGGCAACAGGGTGTTGTTGAACGGTGCGACGAGCGAGTGTTGGAGCGGTCGGAGGGTGCCGCCCGTGACGATCACCGTGAACCGCGGCACGGCGCGCTCGAGGGCCAGCGCGGTCGTCAGCGAGTTCGTGACGACGGTGAGGTCGGACAGCTCCGTGCGGGCGACGAGCGCCTCGGCGACCGCTGCCGGGGTGGTGCCGACGTCGAGCACGACGCACTCGCCGGACCGCACGAGCGCTGCGGCCGCGCGGCCGATGGCGGCCTTGGCCACCTGGTGCTCGACGGCGGTCTCCTCGAAGGGGCGCTCGGTGGACCCGGCCCCGAGGCGGACCGCTCCGCCGTGCACCCGGCGGATCCGGGCCTCCTGGTCGAGGACCGCGAGGTCCTGCCGGACCGTCACCTCACTCGTGCCGAGCGACGCGGCCAGCGCGGCGGTCCGGACCATGCCGGGCGCGCCCTCGACGATGGAGACGATGCGGTCCTGCCGCAGCGGCGCGGGCAGCGATCCGGCCAGGAAGGAGAGGTCGTCGTCGGTCACGGCTCTAGTTTCGCTTGCTTCCGAAGTCTTTCGCAACGCTTCGGATCGGCGCTAGGCTGTTCCGGTGATCACCAAGCGCGTGACGAAGCTCGCGGACGGCCGCGACCTGTTCTACTTCGACGATGCGGACAGCACCCTGCCCGCTGAGCGTGCCATCGACGAGCGTGCGCTCGACCCTCGGCCCGAGACCGCGCGGATGCGCCAGGACGTCCTGACCGGCGAGTGGGTCTCCATCGCCGCGAGCCGGCAGAACCGTGCGTTCCTGCCGCCGGCCGACCAGGACCCGCTCGCGCCGCAGACACCGCAGAACCCGTCCGAGATCCCGAGCACCTACGACGTCGCCGTGTTCGAGAACCGGTCACCGTCGTTCGGTCCGCTGCTCGAGGCCGATGACGCTCCGTCCTCGCTCCAGTCCTTGTCCGACGTCGGCCTGAACCGGCAGCTCCGCAGCGTCGGCCGGTGCGAGGTCGTGTGCTTCTCGCCCGCGACCGAGGGGTCCTTCGCGTCGATCTCCGAGTCGCGTGCCCGCACCGTGGTCGAGGCCTGGGCGGACCGCACCGCCGCGCTCTCCGCCATGCCCGGCATCCAGCAGGTGTTCCCGTTCGAGAACCGCGGCGAAGCGATCGGCGTCACGCTGCACCACCCGCACGGGCAGATCTACTCGTACCCGTACGTCACGCCCCGCACGCAGCGTCTGCTCGACTCCATCGAGCGCTTCGGACCGGACCTGTTCGAACAGCACCTGGCGAACGAGCGGGCCTCGGACCGGGTCGTCCTGCAGGGCGAGCACTTCACGGCCTTCGTGCCGTTCGCCGCACGCTGGCCCATCGAGATCCACATGCTGCCGCACCGCCACGTCCCCGACTTCGCCGGCCTGACCGAGGCCGAGAAGGACGAACTGGCCCACATGCACCTGCGCTTGACGCGGGGTATCGACGAACTCTACGGCGACCCGACCCCGTACATCGCCGCGTGGCACCAGGCGCCGGTGCACGTCGGGCGGGACACCGTGCGGCTCATGCTGCAGATCACGTCGCCGCGTCGGGCGGCGGACAAGTTGAAGTTCCTGGCCGGCAGTGAAGCCGCCATGGGCGCCTGGATCGGGGACCTCGTGCCCGAGAAGGCAGCCGAGTTCATCCGACAGGGAATCGAGCGAGCATGACGTTCCAGCAGGTCTACGGGTACGAGCCGGCGGTGCGGTACTCCGCCCCCGGCCGGGTCAACCTGATCGGCGAGCACACCGACTACAACGACGGGTACGTCCTGCCGTTCGCGATCGACCGGCGCACCACCGCGTCGATCGCCCCGCGGCCGGACCGTCTGCTGCGCGTCTCGTCCGCGTTCGACGCCGGCACCGTGCTCGAGCTGTCGCTCGACGACCTCGACCCGTCGAACATGACCGGATGGTCGGCGTACGTCTTCGGCATCGCTTGGGCACTCCGCGAGCAGGCCGGCGCGGACCTGTCGGACAAGACCGGGTTCGACGTCTTCATCGAGTCCGACGTCCCCGTCGGGGCCGGCCTGTCGTCCAGCGCCGCGATCGAGTGCGGCGTCGCGCTCGCCTTCAACGACCTGTGGGAGCTCGGGCTCGACCGCAAGACCCTCGCCCGCGTGGGGCAGTACTCCGAGAACCACGCCGTCGGCGCACCGACGGGCATCATGGACCAGTCCGCGTCACTGCTCGGCGAGCAGGACGCCGTCGTGTTCCTGGACTGCCGCACGCTCGACACCGCCGTGGTCGACCTGGCGCTCGAGGCCAACGGGCTCGAGGTCCTGGTCATCGACACCCGGGTCGAGCACGCCCACGCCACCGGTGGGTACGCAGCTCGTCGGGCCTCGTGCGAGAAGGGTGCGCAGGTGCTCGGTGTCGAGGCCCTGCGTGACCTGAGCGTCGATGACCTGCCCCGTGCGCAGGAGCTGCTCGACGACGAGACCTTCCGCCGCGTGCGCCACGTCGTGACCGAGGACCAACGAGTCCTCGACACCGTCCGGACGCTGCGCGAACAGGGCCCGCGGGCGATCGGCTCGCTGCTCGTCGCGTCGCACGAGTCGATGCGCGACGACTTCGAGATCTCCGTGCCGGAGCTCGACCTGGCCGTCGCGACCGCCGTCGAGCACGGCGCCGTCGGTGCGCGGATGACCGGTGGTGGGTTCGGTGGTGCGGCGATCGCGCTGGTCGACCAGGAATCGCGTGGTGCGATCACCGAGGCCGTCACCGCCGCGTTCGCAGCCACCGGGTACCGCGAGCCGAACGTCTTCACGGTGCACGCCGCGCAGGGCGCCCGCCGCGACTGAACCTGACCGGCGGAGTTTCGCGCTCACCGACACGTCACGCGGCGCACGGCCCGTGAGGTGTCGCTGACCGCAAAACTTCGGCGCAATCCAGCGCGAGGCCGTGCGTCAGCGGGTCATGTGTCCCGTGGTGACGGTGACGCCGCCCCACGGGAACCCGTGCGGGTGCAGCACCTCGTGCTGGAGCTGGTCCATCACGACGTGGCCCTGCCACACCGTGTAGACCAGCACGCCGACGACGATGCACACCGGGACCGCCAGGTACGCCGAGTACCGCACGATGTCGCCGAGAGTGCGGTGCCCGTACCGTTCGAGCATCGGCGGCAGGACGATCCCGACGACGACCACGAGCAGCAGCAGTGCGAGTGCGGCCGGTGCGACGTGCGCTTCGACCTGCACCGTGATGGGCGCGGTCTCCAGGACCTTGCCGCCGTTGTCGATCCAGTTGTCGTCGGCGTCGACCCCGCCGTAGCCCGTCGACGTGCTCCAGAGCACCAGGTTCGGGGACAGCACCAGTGCGACGATCCCGACGAGTACGAGTCCCCACGCACGCGGACGCAGCTTCCTGCCGGTGGCCGCCATCACGGGCGCGGTCTGGACGTTCTCCCCCATGCGGCGACCGTAGCACTGGGGCCGGCTCCGCACCCGTCCCCCGAACGCGCGGGGCGGGGGCGAGCCGTGCCTCCTGGCCGCCCGTGGACACGACCATCCCGCCAGAGCGACAGATTCCCGCGAACTGTTCACG
Source organism: Curtobacterium sp. PhB137 (assembly GCF_003814955.1). Taxonomy (NCBI): domain Bacteria; kingdom Bacillati; phylum Actinomycetota; class Actinomycetes; order Micrococcales; family Microbacteriaceae; genus Curtobacterium; species Curtobacterium sp. PhB137. The sequence continues at coordinate 161,211 of NZ_RKQO01000004.1, forward strand.
GGAATCTGTCGCTTTCGCGGCACGGACCGCGGCACGAACGGACGCGCGCCAGCGGCACCGAACGCCGCGCGCGCTACTTCAGGTGGCGCTCCGCAGCCTCGACCACGTTCTTCATGAGCATCGCGCGGGTCATCGGGCCGACGCCGCCGGGCACCGGCGACATGAACCCAGCGACGGACGCGACGGCGGGGTCGACGTCGCCGTGCAGCTTGGCCTTCCCGGTCTCGTCGTTCACCACGCGGGTGATGCCGACGTCGATCACGGCCGCGCCGGGCTGGATCCAGTCCGGCTTGACGAGCCCGGCGACCCCGGCCGCCGCGATGACGATGTCGGCGCGACGGCACTCCGCGGCGACGTCCGCCGTCAGGGAGTGGGTCAGGGTGGCGGTGGCCTCGAGGCGGGTGAGCAGCAGACCGAGCGGCCGGCCGACCGTCAGGCCCTGCCCGATGATCGTGACGTGCGCGCCCCGGATCGAGATGTCGTACGCCTCGAGCATCGCGACGATGCCCCGCGGGGTGCAGGGCAGGGGCGCGTCGATGGTGCCGGCACCACCGGGCAGGGCGAGCACGAGCTCACCGAGGTTCGTCGGGTGCAGGCCGTCGGCGTCCTTCGACGGGTCCATCAGCTCGAGCATCGGCGTCGGGTCGATGCCCTCCGGCAGCGGCAGCTGCACGATGAACGCAGTGACCCGGGGGTCGTCGTTCATCTGCAGGATCGCGGCTCGGATGTCTGCGGCGGATGCCGTCGCCGGCAGGTCGATGCGGTGCGAGTCGAGCCCGATCTGCGCCGAGTCGCGGTGCTTGCCCGCGACGTAGGACAGGGAACCCGGGTTCTCCCCGACCAGGATCGTGCCGAGCCCCGGACGGATGCCGTGCTCGTGCAACCGATCGATGCGGACCCGCAGTTCGTCGAGGGTCCGGGCAGCGAGGGCGGTGCCGTCGATGCGGACCGCCGAGCCCTCCCCCGCCCATCGCTCGACGGGCAGGGGGGTCAGGGCGTCGCTCACGCGTAGAGGGGGAACGCGTCGGTCAGGGTCTTCACCCGGGCCGAGAGCGCTGCGATGTCCGGGTTCGGCATGAGGGTCAGCGCGATGATGTCCGCGACCTCGGTGAACTCGGCGTCGCCGAAGCCACGCGTGGCGAGCGCCGACGTGCCGATGCGGACACCCGAGGTGACCATCGGCGGACGCGGGTCGAACGGCACGGAGTTGCGGTTCACGGTGATGCCGACCTCGTGCAGCAGGTCTTCGGCCTGCTTGCCGTCGACCTCGGAGGTGCGCAGGTCGACGAGCACCAGGTGGACGTCGGTGCCACCGGTGAGGACGTCGACGCCGGCCGCGCGGGCGTCCGGCTGCGTGAGCCGATCCGCGAGCAAGCGGGCACCGCGGATGGTGCGCTCCTGGCGGGCCTTGAACTCGGGGGTGCCGGCGAGCAGGAACGCGGTGGCCTTGGCGGCGATCACGTGCATGAGCGGGCCGCCCTGCTGGCCCGGGAAGACCGCGGAGTTCAGCTTCTTGAACAGGGTCTCGTCGTTGGACAGGATGATGCCCGAGCGGGGGCCGCCGAGGGTCTTGTGCACGGTCGACGAGACGACGTGGGCGTGCGGGACCGGGGACGGGTGCAGACCGGCGGCGACGAGGCCGGCGAAGTGCGCCATGTCGACCCAGAGCTTGGCGCCGACCTCGTCCGCGATCTCGCGGAACTTCGCGAAGTCGAGCTGGCGCGGGTAGGCGGACCAGCCGGCGATGAGGACCTTCGGCTGGTGCTCGATGGCCTTGGCGCGGATGTCGTCGTAGTCGACCTCGAACGTCTCGGGGTCGACGCCGTACGCGACGGCGTTGTAGATGCGGCCGGAGAAGTTGAGCTTCATGCCGTGGGTCAGGTGACCGCCGTGCGCGAGCTCGAGGCCGAGGATGGTGTCGCCGGCGCTGGCGATGGCGTGCAGGACCGCGGCGTTGGCCGTGGCGCCCGAGTGCGGCTGGACGTTCGCGTAGGCAGCACCGAAGAGCGCCTTGGCACGGTCGATGGCGAGCTGCTCGGCGACGTCGACGTACTCGCAGCCGCCGTAGTAGCGCTTGCCGGGGTAGCCCTCGGCGTACTTGTTGGTGAGGACGGAGCCCTGGGACTCGAGCACGGCGCGCGGCACGAAGTTCTCGGACGCGATCATCTCGAGGGTGTCGCGCTGACGGCCGAGCTCCTGCTGCAGGACGGCGGCGATCTCGGGGTCGACCTCGGTGAGCGGGGCGTTGAAGGCTGCGCGGTCGGTGTCGACGGAGCCGTCGACGGCGGGCAGATCGGTGATGGACACGGTTCTCCTACGTGGGTTGGCGACGACCGGTGGGTCGCGCACGGACGATCGGTCGGTGCAGCCCAGGCGTACGGCCGCGCACCGTGTCAGGTGTCGCTCCCCGATGGTGACCCATCCAACGCCAGTCGCGACGTGACGATCGTACCGAGCCGCCCGCCCTGTGTCACCCTGGATGCATGACGCTGACCTCGCCCGACGTGGACGAACGGACCACCCCGGACGAACGCACCAGTGCGCGCGCGGACACCCCGTGGGTCACCGTCGTGTGGGACGACCCGGTGAACCTGATGTCGTACGTCACGTACGTCTTCCAGCGGCACTTCGGCTTCGGTCGCGCGCAGGCGGAGCGGCTCATGCACCAGGTGGACACGGAGGGTCGGGCCATCGTGGCGACGGGTCCGCGCGAGGCGATGGAGGCCCACGTCCAGTCGATGCACGGCTACGGCCTGCAGGCGACCGTCGACAAGGCCCCCGAAGCGTGATCCCCTTCGTCCGCCGGGCCGACGGCGTCCACCTCGGCATGTCCTCCGGCGAGCGCGGGCTGCTGACGTCCCTGACCGAGCAGCTGCGCCAGGTGCTCGACGGCGACCTGACAGCGGACCCGGTGGCGACACGGATGTTCCCGGACGCCTACCCGGACGACGACGACGCCAGCGCGGAGTTCCGGAAGTACACGCAGTCCGACCTGCTGGCGCAGAAGACCTCGAACGCGACGACCGTGCACGACTGGCTGACGGGGACCCGCGACGGCGCCCTCGACCCGGAGGACGAGCAGGCCTGGCTCCGCACGCTGACCGACCTGCGGCTGACGATCGCCGACCGCCTCGGGATCGTCGACGCCGACGACGAGGAGCGTTCGGTCGAGGCCGACGCGGGCGTCGGCCTGCGCGACGTCTACGACTGGCTCGGCTACGTGCAGGAGCACCTGATCACGACGATGACCGACCCGCGGTGACGGTCACCTTCCGCGCGACCACCGAGGACGACCGGGAGGCCCTGCTCGCGTTCTCGACGTCGGAACCGGTCGCGTGGATCGGTCCGGACCGGTACCGCGCCGAGTCCGGCACGGACAACTACCGGCCGGGGTGGTCGTGGCTGGCCGAGCGCGACGGCCGTCCGGTGGCACGGGCGCTCTGGTGGGGTGGCGCGGACGCCGAGGTGCCGTCGACCCTCGACGACCTGCTGGTGGCTCCGGACGTGCCCGAGGACGAGCAGGTGGCGATCGCCGCCGGGTTGATCACGGCGGGGACCGCTGCGTTCGGGGCGCGACCGGAGTGGATCGTCGACGTCGCGGTGGACTGGCACGACGACCCCGAGGCCGTCGCCGCGGTGTCGTGGCGCACGGCGGCCGCCCGGTCGGCGGGGCTCGGACGTTCGACGGAGCGGGTGAGTGTGGCGTGGACGCCGGACCACGGAGTGCCGATGCCGTCCTCGCTGCGCTTCCGGTCGGGTGACGACGACGAGTTCGTGGACCTGTTCGCCCGCGTCGCGGTGGGGAGCCTCGACGCCCACACCGTGGCGTCGGTGGACGAACTCGGCCCGCGGGGCGCCGCCGCCGACGATCTCGAGTTCTACCGCTCGCTGCCGGGGTCGCGCGACGGCTGGCGGATTGCGCTCGACGCCGACGGCCTGGTGGTCGGGTTCGTCCTGGCGACGCGGACGGCGTACGACGCGGCGATCAGTTTCATCGGCGTGCTGCCGCAGCACCGTGGGCGCGGTGTGGTCGACGGCCTGCTCGCCGAGGGGCTGCGCGTGCACGCCGAGGCCGTGGAGCCGAAGGTGGTCGGCACGACGGACGCGGCGAACACCCCGATGCGCCGGGCGTTCGAACGGGCCGGCTTCGTGGTGACGAAGCGCCGCATCGTGTTCGAGCACTGAGCCGATCCGGAGCGGCGGACCCGGGACTCGCAAGGCCACCTTGCAAGTTGCACTGTCGAAGTAGTACCGTGCCGGTATGGAATCACCCGATCCGACCGCGCTCGCCGGCGACCTGCTGACGCTCTACGGTCGGATCCGTCGCACGCTGCTGACCGGCAAGGCCGACGAGGTCACGGCGTCCCAGACCGCCGCGCTCGGCCGCCTGCTGCGGTACGGCGAGAGCACGGTCGCCGAGCTCGCCCGCGCCGAGGGCGTCCGGCCGCAGTCGATGGGCGCGACCGTCCAGGCGCTCGAGGACCTCGGCCTCGTCGGACGACGTCCTGACCCCGCCGACGGCCGCCGTGCGCTCGTCCGCGCGACCGACCAGGGCGCCCGTGCCCGCGAGGACGCCTGGACCACCCGCACCCGCGTCCTGACCGACCGGCTCGCCGCGCTGCCCGACGCCGACCGCGACACCGTCGCCCGAGCGATCGCGATCCTCGCCCCGCTCACCGAACGCTGACCCCGGAAGAAGCACTCCCACGTCCACCTCGACCACTCCCACCCCCGTCGTCGCCCCGGGCAGCACCGGCAGTGGCTTCGGTCCGAAGCTCCTCATCCCGGTGCTCGTCGGGCCGCTGCTCAACCCGATCAACACCACGATGGTGTCCGTCGCGCTCACACCGATCTCCCGCGACCTGGGGATCGGTGCGGCGCAGGCGATCTGGCTCGTCGCCGCCTTGTACCTGGCGAGTGCGATCGCGCAGCCGACGATGGGGAAGCTCGCCGACCGCTTCGGCCCGAAGAAGGTGTTCCTGACGGGGCTCGTGATCGTCGGCGTCGCCGGGGTCGTGCCCGAGTTCCTGACCGGCTTCGGCGGCGCGGTTTTCGCCCGCGTGCTCATCGGCATCGGCACCTCGTCGGCGTACCCGGCGGCCCTCACCACCCTCCGACAGCACTCGGCGCGGATCGGGAAGCCGACCCCGCCGCTCGTGCTCGGAGCGCTGTCCATCACCTCGCTCGTGTCCGCGGCGGCCGGGCCTCCGCTCGGCGGCGCGCTGATCGCCGCGTTCGGCTGGCACGCGATCTTCCTGGTGAACGTGCCCCTGGCGGCGTTCGGCATCGTCGTGGCATCGATGTGGCTGCCGTCCGACCGGCTCCGTCCGCGTGACGACGAGGCCCTGCCCGTCCTGCAGGCGCTCGACCCGTTCGGCATGCTGCTCATGACGGGCACCGTCTCCGCGCTGCTCGTGTTCCTGCTCGACCTGTCCGCCGGCCTGTGGTGGCTGCTCGCGGTGGCGATCGTGCTGCTCGTCGCCCTGGTGTTGTGGGAGCTGCGCGCGGTCCGACCGTTCGTGGACGTCCGGATGCTCGCTCGGAACGGCGCGCTGTCCCGCACCTACGTGCGGCTGTTCCTGACGTACCTGCTCGCGTACACGATGACCTACGGGTTCTCGCAGTGGGTGCAGGACGTCGCCGGGTACTCGAGCGACGTCGCCGGGTACATCCAGCTGCCGGCCGCGATCGTGGCCGGGATCGCGTCGTTCGTCGTCGCCCGGAAGACCGCCGTCCGCGGGCCCCTGATCGTCGCGGCCGTCGTGCCGATCGTCGGCGGGGCGCTCCTGCTCTTCCTGCACACCGGGTCGCCGGTCGTGCTGCTCGCGCTGGCGCCGGCGCTGTTCGGCGTCCCGCAGGCCCTGGCGTCGGTGTCGAACCAGGCGGCGCTGTACCGGCTCGTGCCCGCGTCGTACATCGGCACCGCGGCCGGGCTGTCCCGGACGGCGGTGTACATCGGGGCGATCGGGGCCTCGTCGCTCATCGGTGGTGTGTTCGGCCAGGCCCCGACCACACCGGACCTGCACGTGCTGGCGTGGGTGATCCTCGGGGTCGCGGTGCTCCTGACGGTCCTGACCCTGGCCGACCGCCGCCTCCGCACGGCCGCCGCCGCCACGCCCGCTTCGTGAGCAGAAATGGTCGGGTCGCGTGACGGCACTCGACCATTTCTGCGCACGAAGCACCGCGCTCGCCGCGCCCGGTACCCTGATCCGGTGACCGACCCGACCCCCACGCACTGGACCCTGACGCTCGTCTGTGACGACCAGCCCGGGATCGTGCACGCCGTCTCCGGAGCGGTCGTCGCCGCCAACGGCAACATCACCGAGTCGCAGCAGTTCTCGAGCGTCGACACGAACACGTTCTTCATGCGCCTGCAGGTCATGGCTCCGGTGGACCGTGCGACCTTCGAGGCGGCCCTCGCCCCCGTCGCCGCCCGGTACGACGCCCGCGTCCAGCTCGACGTCGTCGGTCGCCCGCTGCGCAGCCTCGTCCTCGTGTCGAAGGCCGGGCACTGCCTCAACGACCTGCTCTACCGCCAGCGCGGTGGGCAGCTGCCGATCGAGGTCCCCCTCGTGCTGTCCAACCACCCGGACCTGTCCGAGCTCGCGTCGTTCTACTCCGTGCCGTTCGAGCACCGTCCGGTCACCGACGCGGACAGCAAGGCGGCCATGGAGCGCCGTGTGCTCGAAGCCGTCGAGGAGCACGACATCGAACTCGTCGTGCTCGCCCGCTACATGCAGATCCTGTCGCCGGAGCTCTGCGCGGCGCTCGAGGGCCGTGCGGTCAACATCCACCACTCGTTCTTGCCCGGCTTCAAGGGCGCGAACCCCTACCGCCAGGCGCACGCCCGCGGCGTGAAGCTCATCGGTGCGACGGCCCACTTCGTCACGAGCGACCTCGACGAGGGCCCGATCATCGAGCAGAACGTCGTGCGCGTGGACCACACGAAGGACCCCGCCGAGCTGGTCTCCATCGGCCAGGACGAAGAGTCCCGCACCCTCACCCAGGCAGTGCGCTGGATCGCCGAGGACCGCGTCCTGCTCGACGGCGCCCGCACCATCATCTTCAAGTAGGCAGCACCATGACGAACGCCCCGCAGTCCCCCGTCGACTGGGAAGCAGTCCCCGGCCCGGCACCCGCCGGCAAGCAGCGACGGCCGTTCGACGTCTGGCGGGTGCTCCGCGTCCTGGTCTGCACGTTCGGCCTGCTCTCCCTGGCGTTCTGGGGCTACTGGTCGTGGCAGCTCCCCCTGCCCGGCTACCTGTTCATGGTCGGCGCCCCGCTGTTCGCTGCCGTCGTCTGGTACTTCTTCCGCTCGCCGGCGTCGCCGATCGAGACCGACATCGTCGGCAAGACGATCGTCGAGGTCGCCCTGGTCATCGCCGCAGGCGCGACCTGGATCTCCATCGGCCACCCGGTCGTGGGCTTCGTCTTCATCGTGGTCGCCGCCCTGAGCGGCGTGATCGCGTTCCGCAGGGAGACCGCATGACCGTCACGGGCCTCCAGGCCGGCCGGGAGGCCCAGCGCACCCTGGTGCGCGCATCCCGCGTCGTCGACGCGGCCGGGTCCACGGCGGACGGCTGGGTCCTGCTCGCCGGTGACGTGGTGCACGCGGTCGGCTCCGGCCCCGAAGCCCCCGCGGCGGACCAGGTCGTCGACCTGGGCGACGCGGTCCTGACGCCCGGGTTCACCGACCTGCACGGGCACGGCGGTGCGACCGAGTCGTACGAGGACGACTCCTTCGCCGAGTCGCTGGCCGTCCACCGGGCGCACGGCACGACCCGGTCGGTCCTGTCCCTCGTCGCGAACCCGGTCCCCGCCCTCGCGGACTCGCTCGCGCGGATCCGTTCCGTGATGGCGACCGACCCACTCGTGCTCGGTGCGCACCTGGAGGGGCCGTTCCTGTCCCCGCACAACAAGGGCGCCCACAACGAGTCGTTCCTCATCGACCCGTCCCCCGCAGCGGTCGACGCACTGCTCGAGGCCGGCGAGGGCGTCATCCGCCAGGTCACCATCGCGCCGGAACTGCCGGGCGCGCTCGACGCCGTCCGCCGGTTCGTCGCCGCCGGGGTCACCGTCGCCGTCGGCCACACCGTCGGCACCTACGACCAGGCCCGTGCCGCGTTCGACGCCGGTGCGACGCTGCTGACCCACGCGTTCAACGCGATGCCGGGGCTGCACCACCGCGCGCCGGGGCCGATCGGTGCCGCGGTGGCCGACGACCGGGTGACGCTCGAGCTCATCCTCGACGCCGTGCACGTGCACCCGGTCGTCGCGGACACCCTGTTCCGCGCTGCTCCGGGCCGGGTGGCGCTCATCACCGACGCCATGGGTGCTGCGGGCGCTGCCGACGGCTCGTACCGGCTGGGATCGCTCGACGTCACCGTGACGGACGGCGTCGCGCACGTCGCCGGGACCGACACCATCGCGGGGTCGACGTTGACGCAGGACGTGGCGTTGCGGAACGCGGTCTCGCTCGCCGGACGGACGCTGCCCGAGGCCGTCGCGGCCCTGACGAGCGTGCCGGCCGCGGCGCTGGGGCTCGGCGACCGACTGGGACGGCTCGCGCCGGGGTACGCGGCCGACCTCGTGGCGCTGTCCCCGGCGCTCGAGGTGCAGCGGGTGTGGGGCGGCGGGCGCGAGCTGCGCTGACCCGGTCACCGCCGGGCGAGTGCTCCCGCGACGAGCCGGAGCAGCAGGGCGACCGCGCCGACCACGGCGACGGCGACCCCGATGACGACCACGATGACGAGCCGGGTGAGGAAGTGCACCTCGGACTCGTCCTCGCGCACGCCGAGGGACGACGCACCCACGAACACGAACACCGCCGCGATGAGCAGCAGCCCCCCGATCCAGGTCGTGGCGCGCAGGGCGGCCGGTGCTGGTACTCGATTGCGATCGTCCGGGGTCGTCGGTCGGGCCTTGGCGCCCTCGGTCTCCCAGTCGGCGAGTTCGGTCATGGTGGCCCCCCTCTGTCGGGTCGATCGTAGGGCCTGCCGGCCCGTCGGTCAGGGCAGGTCGGTGGGGCGTGGGTTCAGTGGTTCGCCGAACTTCGGTGCCCTCCCCGGCACGCAGTGCCCGTAGATGGACACGTCGGCGTGGGACTCGTACACCTGGAACATGACGGCGAACCCGTCGCTCGCAGTACCGCCGAGGTAGCCGTTCGGGTAGCCGATGACCGTCCGCTCCGGCGACAGTGTCGCGTCGCGCTGCACCCGTGCGCCGTCGTACCCGACAGCGGCGAGCGCCGTCACGACGCGCCGGGCGACCTGCTCGGGCGTACCGGGCAGCGGCAGCCGACGGGTTGCCGAGTACGAGTACTGAGCCGCTTCGTGGCTCCCTGTACCGCAGATGAACCATGCGGGATCGTCATCGCCCCAGCCGTCCTCGCCGACGACCGACCGGACGGCAGCGAAGACGTCCAGGACGTCCTGATGGGATTCTTCGACGTTCATCGACGTGTCCTTCTGCATCGGGGAGTACGGGGCGGCGTCGGCGCACCCGGCCAACAGCATCGTGACGGCGATCGATGCCACGACGGCTCCGCCCCATCGTTCAGAGCCTCGGGTCACCGGTGAGTCCTGTCTGCCAGCCGTACATGAGCCAATCGTCCTTCGTCTGCTGTCGCATGCGGTCGAAAGGCCCGCCCTGTTCAGGGATCGTGCTGCCGAGTCCCATCGCTGCCCGCGCGCTGTTGTGCTGGGCCGTGGTGCCGTCGTCGAAGTACGAGTACCGGCCGTCACCGTTCCCGCCGACGTAGGGGCCGTGCTGCGTGACCCCGTGCAGCGTGCCGTCGCTGCCCCGCTGGGTCTCCGAGCTGAACTCGTGTGCGTCCCACGAGGACTCGGTCGGATCCCGCCGACCCGACAGGTTCTGGCCGGTGACGGCCCAGCCGTCCTCAGCACCCTGGCTGGCGAAGACCTCGCCCAGCGGCACGTGCAGCGCCGAAGCCTTCGGTGCGACGTCCGTGACCCCGGCCGAGCCGAGCAGCACCACGTGGTCGGCGTGGGTCCTCGTCAACGCGATCGTCGCCACGTTCGTGCCGTAGGAGTGCCCCAGCACGGTCAGGTCGGCGTCGCGTCCGGCGGCGGCGCGTGCCGCATGGAACCCGTCGAGGTCGGCCACCAGTCGGTCGGCGCCCTCGTGCGCGCGGCCGTTCGCGACGACGGCCGCGAACGTCGGGTCGTCGGCCATCGGCGGGTGGTAGCCGAGCCAGGACACCACGGCGATGTCGCCGGCGCGGACGCCGGACACGCGGACCTGCTCAGCGCGCATCCCCATCGCGATCTTGCCGTAGTTCTGCACCGTGCCGTCTTGGTCCGTCGCGGTGTTCATGCCCGGCACGATGACGCTGACGTGCGCGGCGCGGTCGAGGTCACCGGCGACGATCTGCGCGAGTGGTGGACGGTCGTCGACGAGTGACGCGAGCGACACCGGGGTCGTGTCGAGGGTGTCCTGGATGTTCCGGTAGGCATCGCGCTGCCGCGACCACGTGGACAGCTCCGCTCGGGCGGCGGCAGCTCCGGCCGGGGTCTTCGCGGCGTCGAGCTGCTCCCGCCAGTGCGCGACCTGCCGTTCCGCGTGGGCGAGCCGGTCGACCAGGGCCGTCGTGTTCGCCCGGGCTCGTGCCCAGTACGCGACGCCGTTCAGGTTCCCGATCACCGTGGGCAACGCCACGACGAACGCCCGCTGGGCTGCCGACGGCGCTCCGTCCGGGCCGGACATCGCCCGCCACCAGCCGGCGACGTCGGTGGCGTCGAGCCCTGCGAGACGCCGGGCGATGCGCGGGTCGTCCCGCAGCGCCGCGATGCTCTCGTGGTCGAGGGTGCCGAGCCAGGTGGTGAACTGCCCGTCGCTCATCGCCCGGGCGGCCGCAGCCGAGACCAGGCCGCCGAGCACCGCTCGGTCGTCGAGCGCAGAAGCCGCCGCACGGTCCGCGGCAGCGCGTCGGGCGACGAGCTCGTCCCACTGCGCCGACAACCGCGCTTCGAGCCCCGCGAGCCAGACGCCGCTGTTCTGCACCTGCTGCAGGAGGACCTCGTCCGCCTCGACCGCGTCGGGTCCGGCCGCCGTCCGGGTCGCGGCGCGGACCGCCAGCTCGTTCACCGCGATGTCGTCGGCCGTGTTCCGGAGCGCCGTCTGCAGGCGAGCGGCTTCGTCCTGGATCTGCTGGACCTCGCGCGCGTAGTCGGCGAGCGCCGTCGCTGCGGCGTCCAACCGTGCGGCGACGCGGTGCGCACTCGCCGGCACCGTCGCTGCGACCGTGAGGAACTGCTGCTGTGCTGCGCCCTGCCACCCGGCCGCCGCGGACTCCGCCGCGACGAGCACGTGACGGGCTCCGTCGCGGACGGCATCCGCGTGCTCGTCGTGCAGGCGGGCGACGCGTTGGATGCCGTCCGGGTCTCCGGCGGTGGGGTCGGCGCTCACCGGACCCGCCGGGCGAGGTCGGCGTCGGCGCGCAGGACCGCTTCGGCAGCGGTGGTCACGTACCCGCCCAGGGTGTCCGCGTCGTCGCCGAGCGAACGGATCATCGCGTCGAGGGCGCTGGCCGACAGGACGAATGCCGACTCCACCGTCGCCGACCCGAACGTGCCGCTGTCGGCCCCGGACAGCGCATGCTCCGGCCGGAAGTCACCAGCCGCCTGCAGGACCCCTCGTGACACCGCCTGCATCGTCGACAGGTCGACCACCAGATCCCCCATGCTGCCCCTTCCGCCCTCCGGACGGGGTCAACATATCAGTACTGGAGTACGACGTGTCAAGCGCTGTTCACCGGTCGATCGGGCGCCCCCGAGCACCGCTCGCCCACGTCGTGTCCGCCGTGTCCCCGACCCGGAGCGACAGCGTGCCGCCGCGGGTGACGAAGGACGCCGGGACCCACGACTTCTCGAGGGTCCGCCCGTCCAACCGCGCACCGTGCACGTACGGCGCGGTGCCGGAGGACCGGACGATGATCCGCTCCCCGCTCGACCGCCGGATGTCGACCGTGCTGAACGTCGGGCTGCCGATGAGCATCTCCGCCCGCCCCGGCGTCTGCGGGAACAACCCGATCGACGCGAAGACGTACCAGGCGCTCATCGTGCCCAGGTCGTCGTTGCCCGGCAGCCCGCTCGGCCCGGTCGTGTAGGCGTCGTCGACGACCCGGCGCACGGTCTCCTGCGTCTTCCACGGCTTCCCGAGCGCGTTGTACATCCACGGCGTGTGGATGTCCGGCTCGTTGGTCGGGTCGAACTTCGTGGCGTCGCCGCCGGTCACCGCGAACGCACCAGTGCTGTCGTGGAAGAACGCGTCGAGTCGCGCGACCGCCGCGTCGTCGCCACCCAGGGCCGTCGACAGCCCCTGTACGTCCTGCGGCACGAGCCAGGTGTACTGCGCACTCGTCCCCTGCGCGAACCCGGTGCCGGTCGAGGGTGACCAGTCGGGCGTCCACGATCCGTCGGCCTGCCGCGCGGCCTGGTACCCGACGGCGGCGTTGAAGGTGTTCTTCCAGTACTCGCCACGAACGCTGAACATCCGGGCATCGGAGCGCAGCCCGAGGGAACCCGCCCAGTACCCGAGCGCACTGTCGGAGATCGAGTCCTCGAGCGTCTCGGCAGCGCCGCCCCAGCACGAGCAGTCGTCGTTCGCGGCGTACTGGCGCTGCAGGTACTCGTCGAGCGCCGGGCGTTGCGCCAGGCACTGGCCCGGGCACCCGATGTCACTCTCGGCGTCGGCGTTCTCGACGGTCGCCTGGTGCTTCAGCGAGGCGTAGGCGGCTCGCACGTCGAAGTTCCGGACCCCCATCGCGTACCAGGTGGCGAGGGTCGCGGCCGAGGGGTCACCCGTCATCACGTGCGTCGGCGCCCCGAGGTGGAGCCAGCGGTCCCACACCCCACCGTTCTGCTGGGCGAACCGCAGCATCGACTGCGCCATGTCCCCGGCGACGTCCGGCCGCAGCAGTGCGAGCAGTTGGATCTGCGCCCGGTACTGGTCCCACCCGGAGTACGTGCCGTAGACGGCGCGGTGCCCTCGGTCCATGCGGTGCACCCGCTGGTCCGGCCCCAGGTAGCGGCCGTCGCGGTCGTTCAGCGTGTTCGGCTGCATGAGCGCGTGGTACACGGACGTGTACAGCTGGGTTGTGCGGTCCGCGGTGCCGCCTCCGACGCGCAGACGCGACAGTTCGCGGTTCCAGGAGGCCCGTGTGCCGGCCGCCACACTCGCGACGGTCGAGCGCTGGGTCACCTCGCCGTCGCGGTTCGCGATCGCTCCTGCGGCGCTCACGTACGAGATGCCGATCTTCGCGTGCACCGTCGCACCGCGACGCGCGTCGAACCCGATCCACGCGCCCGAGCCGCGTCCGGCACGGTCGGCGCCGGTCAGGTAGCCCTCCCCACCGGAGGAGGACGTGCCTCCCGGTCGGACCGTGCCGTCCTGCCAGGTGCCGGTGCTCGTGAACGCCTTGTCGAAGGTGGCCGTGAAGAACAGCCGGTAGTAGCTGCGCCGGTCGGGGTTGGTGGCCCCGCCGCCGTTCGCCCGGCGGCTGCAGAAGCCGCCGGTGAGGACGCTGCCGCTCACAGTGCGGGTCCGGGCGTCGACGCGGGTGGTCGCGGCCTCGCTGCCGTTGATCGAGTTCGAGGTGCGGAAGAGCAGGTTCGCGGCCTTCCCGGCGGGGAACGCGAACTCGCCGATCCCGGCCCGGGTGGTGACGGCGAGGTCGGTGCGGACACCGTTGTCGAGCGCGACGCCGTAGCGCCCGGGGCTCGCGGACTCGTCGTCGTGCGAGTAGCCGGCGGCGTAGACCGCGTCGGTGCTGTCGGCCGACGGCGAGGTCGTGATCGGGGTCGTGACCGGCATGATCGGCACGTCACCGGCGGCTCCCGGTGCGCAGCCGGCGCCGTTGAGGTGCGTCAGGCTGAAGCCGCGCAGCCGGTTCACGTCGTACGAGTAGCCGTTCGCGACCGGGGTCGAGGTCTGGTCACCCGCGGTGCCGGTGGGGCTCCACTGGAGCATGCCGAACGGTGCGGTCGCGCCGGGCCAGGTGTTGCCGTCGCCGCTCGTGCCGATGAACGGGTCGACGTACCGGGCGGGATCGGAGACAGTCCGCCCCGTCTGCGCTGCCTGCCCTGACGGCGATGCGACGGCCGGCGCGGCGACGACCCCCGTCCCGAGCAGCGCGGCGATCGTGGCCACCGCGGCGAGCGGGAGCGGGCGGACGAGCGGGCGACGGTGCACGCGAGAACGGTTCACGTCGGCGACGCTAGCCCCCTCGGACGGGGGACGCGCGATCCGTCACCGAGCCCTCTCCTGCTGTTCACGTCGCCCCTCCACGAAGGCCCGGACGCGAGCGCGGAACGCCGGGTCCGCCGCCGGGCCCTGCACCGGCACGACGTGCAGCCGCCGGTCACCACGACGGAGCGCCGGTCCGACGAACACCCCCTCGGTGACGTCCGGGGCAGTGGCTGCCCAGAGGGTCGAACGAGCGCCGTCCGCAGCGGTCCGGGCCAAGCTGCGTGCGACCATGCCGCCGAGGCGCTGTGTCAGGGTCTCCGCCTGGTCGTTCATCCCCGTCGCCGCGATGCCGGGGTGCGCGATCACCGACCGGATGTCCGAACCGGCAGCACGGAGTCGTTCACCGAGGTCGACGCTCAGCGCTGCGGCCGCGGTCTTGGAGTCGGTGTACACACCGAACTGCGAGTAGTCGTCCGGACCGTCGACCCCGCCCGGACCAGGCACGCGGCGGGTGCGCTGCGACAGGTTCGAGCCGACGAGCACGACGCGGGGAGAGGGCCCGCCGAGCAGCGGGAGCATCGCCTCGGTGAGCACGGCCGGCCCGACGACGTTCGTCGCCCAGGTGCGCTCGATTCCTTCGTCGGTGCGCCCGAACGTGCCGATCGTCGCACCGGCGTTGTTGACGAGGGCGTCCACGGCGATGCCGTCCTCGGCGAGCTGCCGGGCGAACGCCGTGACGGACGCGACGGACGCGGTGTCGACGAGCCGCGCCTCCAGGTCGAATCCCACGGGGAGGACGCGAGCCGCCTTGTCGAGGTCGCGCACCCCGGCGACGACGCGGGCGCCGGCCGAGGCGAGGGTCGTGGCGACGACGAGGCCGAGCCCACCGGTCGCGCCGGTGACCACCACGGTCCTGCCGTGCTGGTCGGGCATCGCTGCCGGTTCCCACTCGAAGCTGTCCATCGTCGTCTCCTGCTCGTTCAGCGCACCCAATCGGATGATTCATCCGGAACGCTAGCACAACCGGATAGAGTGTCCACATGACGATCGCGATGGCCCGACCCGAGGCGCTGCGCTCCGATGCCCAGCGCAACCGGACGGCACTGCTCGACGTCGCCCGCACCTTCGTCGACCGGGGCGAACCGGCCCTGCTCAACGCCGTCGCGCACGAGGCCGGAGTGGGGGTCGGGACGGCCTACCGGCACTTCCCGAGCCAGCAGCACCTGCTCGAAGCGCTCGCGATCGACGCGCTCGAGGACATGCTCGACCAGGTCCGCGACGCCGTCGTGCTGCCGGACGCAGCCGATGCGCTCCGCGGGGTCGTCACGGCCGCGTTCCGGAGCATGGTGGACGACGCAGCCCTCGGTGACCTGCTGACGAACGGCGGGTTCTCCTGCGCGGACACCGCAGCCCTCGCCGGCGACCTGGTGGTGTCCGTCGACGCGCTGCTCGTCCGCGGACGCACCGAGGGGATCGTCCGGACCGACGTCGACGCCGACGACCTCCGCCGGCTGCTCTGCGGGCTGCGCGAAGCGGCCGTCGCCGGCGGCACCCGGGTCAGCGATCCGGAGCGCTACGTCGAGATCCTGCTCGCCGGGCTCCGTCCGACGAGCCGACCGACGCCCTGATCGCGGCGAGACCGACGAGCGCCCCGAACCCGCAGACGGCCACCGCCGCCACCGCGACCGCGATGTAGGCCGCTTCGGTCGAGGGCCCCCGGTAGGGCATGTCGTCGAGCCATCCCAGTCCGGCGATCACGATCACCAGACCGATCGCGACGCTGCCGACGACCACCAGTACCGCATCACGGGCGGCCCGGAGCACGGTGCGCGAGCGGGGTTCCACGGGTTCATCCTGCCGGGCGGCGGCGGGCACTGTCAGGATGGGCGCATGAGCGTCATGGTCTCCGTGTTCGATGCGCACCGCAGCCGTACGAGCGAGAAGTACACCGCGTACCCGCCGGACGTCCTGCCGATGTTCGTCGCCGAGATGGACTCGATGCTCGCGGAGCCGGTGCGCGACGCCCTCGTCGCCGCGGTCACCAACGGTGACACCGGGTACGTCGGCCACGGTCGTGCGCTGCCCGAGGCGTTCGCGGACTTCGCCGAGAGCCGGTGGGCCTGGCGCGTCGACCCCGACCTCGTCCGCACCACCACCGACGTGTCGGTCGCTGCGGTGGAGATGCTCCGCCGGATCATCGAGCCCGGCGACCAGGTCGTCATCATGCCGCCCGTGTACCCGCCGTTCTGGGAGTACGTGTCCGAGGCCGGCGGCACCGTGACCGAGGTCCCGTTGCTCGCACCCGACGGCCCCGCGGACCCGTTCGACACCACGGCCGGTTGGCGGATGGACCTGGACGGCCTCGCGCAGGCGTTCGCCGACGGCGCGCGTACCGTGCTGCTCTGCAACCCGCACAACCCCCTCGGCCTGGTGCACGACCGCTCGTCGCTCGTCGCACTCGCGAAGCTCGCCGCCGAGTGGGACGCCGTGGTCGTCTCGGACGAGATCCACGCGCCGCTCGTGCATGCCGACGCGGTCTTCACGCCGTTCCTGGAGTCGTGCCCCGAGGCCGCCGCGCTCGGGGTCTCGTTGACGAGCGCGAGCAAGGCCTGGAACCTCGCGGGCACGAAGTGCGCGTTGATCGTCGGCGCCTCGGAGCGGGCCCGTGCGTGGTTCGACGCCCTACCGACCGAGGTCGTCGAGCGCACCGGGATCCTCGGGTACACCGCGAGCGTCGCCGCGTTCAGCGAAGGGGGGCCGTGGCTCGCGTCCCTACTCACCGAACTCGCCGCGAACCGCCGCACCCTGGCCGAGCGGATCGGTGACGTCCTGCCCGGGGCGGAGTACCGGCAGCCGCAGGCGTCCTACCTGGCGTGGCTGGACCTGCGCGCCCTGCCGTGGGGCGACGACCCCGCGGCACTGCTGGTCGACGAGGCGAAGGTGGCGCTCGCCTCCGGCCCGGCGTTCGGACGCCAGGGTCAGGGCTTCGCGCGGCTGAACTTCGGGTGCTCGGCCGAGACCCTGGACGACGGCCTCAGCCGCCTGCACATCGCGTTCCGGCAGCGTGCAGACGGCTGATCCTCGGTCCTACTCGAACACCTGCCACGCCGGCTTGTTCGCGTACGTGTAGCGGTAGTAGTCGGCGAGCTGCAGGCCGGCCGCGGCTTCCTCGTCGACGACGACCGTCGCGTGCTCGTGCAGCTGCAGCGCCGATCCGGGGACGAACGAGCTGAGCGGTCCCTCGACCGCGGCGGCGACCGCGTCGGCCTTGGCGGAGCCCTGCGCGACGAGGACGAGCTGCTGGGCGTCGAGGATGGTGCCGAGCCCCTGCGTCATGCAGTGCGTCGGGACCTGCTCGGGCGAGTCGAAGAACCGCGCGTTGGCGTCACGGGTCGACGGCGCCAGGGTCTTGATCCGGGTGCGCGAGGCGAACGAGGACGTCGGCTCGTTGAACCCGATGTGCCCGTTCGCGCCGATCCCCAGGATCTGCACGTCGATCCCGCCGGCGGCACGGATCGCGGCGTCGTACTCCTTCGCCGCGAACTCGAGGTCGTCGGCACGACCGTCGGGCACCCGCACCCGCGAGGGGTCGAACCCGAGCGGCGCCACGACGTCGCGCGCGATGACGCTGGCGTACGACTCCGGGTGCTCGAGCGGGATGCCGACGTACTCGTCGAGGGCGAACCCACGAGCCTCGGCGAACGAGATCTCGCCCGCACCGACCCGACGCTGCAGGTCGGTGTAGATGCCCTGCGGGCTGGATCCGGTGGCGAGACCGATGACGGCGGACGGCTTCTTGGCGACGACGGACGCGATCTTGGCCGCGGCGACGCGACCGACCTCAGCCGGCGTGGGCAGGATGATGATCTCCACACGCCCATGCTACTGGTCATGACCAGTCTCCGACAGGGCGGGATCGGTAGCGTGGGGACATGCCCACCCCCGACTTCGTCCTGTCCCTCCGGTCGAGGATCGGCACCGATCCGCTGTGGTTGACGGGCGTCACCGCCGTGGTCACGCGGGGTTCCGGTGCCGACCAGGAGCTGCTCGTGGTCCGTCGTGCGGACAACGGCGCCTTCACCCCGGTGACCGGCATCGTCGACCCGGGCGAGGAACCCGCCGTCGCCGCCGAGCGCGAGGTCCTGGAAGAGGCCGACGTCGTCGCCGTCGCTGAACGGCTGGCGTGGGTGCAGGTGCTGCCGGAGATGACGTACCCGAACGGCGACCGGGCGCAGTACCTCGACCTGGTGTTCGCCTGCCGGTACGTCTCGGGCACGCCGAACCCCGCGGACGGCGAGAACACCGAGGCGTTCTGGGCCCGGCTCGACGACCTGCCCGACATGCCCGCGAACATGCGTGCCCGCGTCGCGGCCGCCCTGTCCGACGAGCGCGAGGCGCGCTTCCAGCGCTGACCCCACCGGCCTGGAGGCGCGGGGCGGCCCCGCCCCGCGCCTCCAGTCCGCCCGTGGTCGCGCCCACCCCGCGAAAGCGACAGTGTGCCGCCGACCTTCCGCGGGAAACTGTCGCTTTCGCGGAGGGAACGGGCCCGGCCCGGCGAGGACTGTCGCTTCGCCGGTCAGGCGAGCGGGGCGACCGCCACGGGGGCGCCGAGCAGGCGGACGGCGACGGACTCGCCGGCGGCGCGACGGTCGCCGACCTCGTGCTGCACGATCACGACGGTGTCGTCGTCGAGCCGGACCGTGGTGCGGCGGATCGAGCCGAGGAAGCTCGACGACACGACGGTGCCGGTGATGCCCTCCGGGGCGAAGGCGACGTCCTCCGGTCGGACGTAGGCGAGCACCGGGCCGTCGGCGACCGAGGCGTCGAGCGCGGGCACGCGGAACCCGTACACGAACACGTCGCCGCCGCGCAGGTCGCCCTGCAGCCGGTTGGACTGGCCGACGAAGTCCGCCGTGAACGCCGACGACGGGGAGCGGTAGAGCTCCTCCGGCGTGCCGATCTGCTCGATGTCGCCGGCGTTCATCACGGCGATGCGGTCGGAGACGGCGAGCGCCTCTTCCTGGTCGTGGGTGACGAACACCGTGGTGATGCCGAGGTCGCTCTGGATGCGGCGGATCTCCTCACGGAGCGAGACGCGCACCTTGGCGTCGAGGGCGGAGAGCGGCTCGTCGAGCAGGAGGACGCGGGGCCGCGTGACCAGGGCCCGGGCGAGGGCGACGCGCTGCTGCTGGCCACCCGACAGCTGGTGCGGGTAGCGCTCGGCGAACTCGCCCAGGTGCACCATGTCGAGTGCCTCGACGACGCGGCTCCTGCGCTCGGCGGCGGGGACACGGCGCATCTCGAGGCCGAACGCGACGTTCTGCCGCACCGTCATGTGCGGGAACAACGAGTACTGCTGGAACACCATCCCGATGTCGCGCTTGTTCACCGGGGTGGCGGCGACGTCCTGGCCGTCGATGCGGATGGCGCCGGCGTCGATGGCCTCGAGGCCGGCGAGCGCTCGGAGCGCCGTCGTCTTGCCGCAGCCCGACGGGCCGAGCAGGGACACGAACTCGCCCGGTTCGACGCGGAGCGAGAGTCCGGCCAGGGCCCGGTGCGTGCCGTAGTGCTTCTCGACGGCTTCGAGCTCGACGACGGCGCCGGTGGAGGCGAGGGACGCCGGGGCTGCCGGTGCGGTGACGGTCATGCGGACTCCTTGACGCGGGTGGTGCGGACGGTGCGGGCGCGGCCGGCACGACGGCCCGTCCCGATGCGGCCGATGACGACGAGCAGGACGAAGCCGAACACGAGGGCCGCGACCGAGAAGATCGCGGCGACGTACGGGTCGGTCTGCTGCACGAGCACGAGGGCGGTCTGGAAGGTGGTGCGGGACAGGAACGCGGCGAGCGTGTACTCGCCGAGGACCACCGTGATGGTGAGGAAGCACGCGGCGGTGATGCCCCGGCGGAGGTTCGGCAGGAGCACCCGCCAGGTGACCGTCCACCACGAGGCGCCGAGCGACCGGGCGGCCTCGGACAGCACCGTCAGGTCCGTCGCGGTGATGGCGGCGGCGATCGGGCGGAACGCGAACGGCAGCGTGACGATGCCGATCGCGAAGGCCAGGGTCCAGGCACCGGACCCGAAGACTCGCGAGACCACCTGGTACACGGGGATGAAGCCGACGACGAGCACCACCACGGGGACCGTGATCGGGACGATGCAGACGAACTCGAGCACGCGGCGGAGCCTCGGGTAGCGCAACGCCGTGATGATCTGGGCGGGCAGCAGGACGAACAGCACGATGCCGACGGTGATGACCGCGATGAGCAGCGATGCCCCGAGGCCGTCGAACACCGGCTGGTAGGTGAACGCGTTGACCGGGTCGACGATGGCCGCCCAGTGCGCGACGGTCAGACCGTCGTCGGTGCCCTGGCGGAAGGTGAACTGCACCAGCGCGGCCAGCGGGACGGCGAAGACGATCCCGACGACCGTGAGCACGGCCGTGGCGGTGCCCCGTGACGGGGCCGTGCCGAAGCGGCCGACGCGGGGCGGGCCTCCCGTCCGACCGGACGCGACCGACGTCGGACGCGACGGCCCCACCGGCGTTGCCGCGCTCATCGCTGCCACCTTGCGGCCCGGCGCTGCAGCAACGAGTACGCGCCCATCACGACCGCCATCACGACGACCATGCCGAAGGCGAGCACGCCGGCGACGTTCTGCAGACCGATGAGCGTTTCGCTGGTGAGCTGCGTGCGGATCGTGAGCGGCACGATGCCGCCCTGCGAGATGAGTGCCGCGGCGGTGGCGAACGACGAGAAGCCGTTCGCGAAGAGCAGGAGCAACGAGCCCCAGAACGCCGGTGCGAGCACGGGCAGGGCGATCCGGCGCCAGTACGTGGCACGGGAGGCGCCGAGGGTGGCGGCGGCCTCGCCCCACTGCGTCTTCACGCCCTCGAGCGCGGGCATGAACGTGAGGACCATCAGCGGCACCTGGAAGTAGACGTAGGGGATCACGAGACCGGGCACCGTGTAGAGGAAGGCGCCGGTCGCGTTGCGGTCGACGCCGACGAGGGACACCAGCCACGTCGTGACGAGGCCCTGCACGCCGATCGTGGCGATGAACGCGAACGCGAGCATGACGCCGCCGAACTGGGCGAGGACGCTCGCGGCCGAGTCGATCATCGACCGGACGAGCCCGTCGGGCCGCAGTGCCGACAGCGCCCAGCAGACGAGCGCTCCGATGACGGCGCCGATCACGGCGGACACGGCGGACAGGCCGAACGAGCCGCCGAAGGCCCGCAGGACGGAGGGCTCGGCGAACGCTGCGAGGTTCGCGAGGGTGAACGCGCCGTCGTCGGTGAAGAACCCGCTGCCGACCGCGATCACCGCGGGGACGGCGAGGAAGAGCAGGACGTACGCGGCGAACGGGGTGAGGCCGAGCCAGGCCAGGCCGACACGGCGCCGGACACGGGGCCCGGCGCCGTGACGGACGGCATCGGCGGACGCTCGTGCGGACGGCGGGAGCACGGGGCTCGTCGCGCTCGTCGCCGGTGCGCTCGCCGCTGGCGCGGGCGCGCCCGCCGATGCGGTGGTCATGCTGGTCAGGACCCCATGGTCGAGGACCACTTGGCCGACAGCACCTTCGCGGCGTCTGCCACCTGCGCGTCGGTCAGCTCGACGTAGTCCTTCGGCGCACCACCGGCGGCGTCGAGGGCGTCCTGGTCGACCTTGCCGGACTCCTCCAGGGCGGCGAGGGTCGACGGGAACGCACCGGCCTGCAGGTACAGGTTCTGCGCCTCGGGGCTCGCGATGTACTCCTGCCACAGGCGCGCTGCGGCAGGGTGCGGGGCGTCCTTGTTGATGGCCTGCGAGTAGTACGAACCGAGCGCCTGACCCTCGGGCACAACGGTCTTCCAGTTCTTGTTGCCGCTCGCACCCGCTGCGGGGCCCCACGCGAGGTTGTTGTACGACCACTGGATGACCACGGGGGTCTCACCCGAGGCGACCGTGGCCTGCGTGGGCAGCACGTTCTGGAAGTTGCCGGCCTGCTTCAGCTTGCCGAAGTAGTCGACGCCCTTGGTGATGTCGTCGGCCGAGCCGCCGTTCTCGAGGGCGGCCAGGTACACGGCCGATGCGGCCTGGTTCGCCTGCGTCGGGTCGCCCGCGATGGAGACCTTGCCCTTGTACTCGGAGCCGAGCAGGTCCGTCAGGTCCTTCGGGGCGTCCGTGATCTTCGACGAGTCGTAGCCGATCGACATCAGGCCCGTGTAGTCGCGGGTCCAGGCGCCGTCCTGCTCCTTGAGCGTGTCCGGGATGTCGCTCCAGTTCGCGACCTTGTAGTCCGTCAGCAGGTCGAGGTTCTCCTGCAGCACGGCGTTGCCGAGGTCGAGCACGTCGGGAGCGGTGGACTGCCCCTTCTGCGACTTCACCGCGGCGACCTCGTCGGCGCTGGAGCCGTTCGGGTTCGCGGAGTTGACCTTGATGTCGTACTTCTTCGTGAAACCGTCGATGATCTTGCCGTAGTTGGCCCACGACGGCGGCAGCGCGATGACGTTGAGCTGGCCCTCGGCCTTCGCGGCCTTCACGAGGGCGTCCATGCCACCGGAGGCCTCGGCGCTCGTGGCGGTCTTCCAGTTCGTGTCGTCCTTCGTCGTGCTGGCCGAGCTCGTGGCCGAGCATCCGGCGAGGGTGACGATCGCTGCGGCGGCGAGGGCGATGCCGGCGATGGTGCGCTTGTGCTGCACGGGAGGTGCCTTTCGGGTGGGTGCTGCGGGTGCTTCAGGTGGGTGCTGCGGGTGCTGCGGGTGGGTGCTTCGGGCGGGGCCGCGGTTCTCGGCCCGGGACGATCGTGGAGGCGGCCGGTTTCCGGCCCGTGCTGCGGCGGTGAACGGCTGCGGAACAGCGGGTGCGGCTGTACGATCTCGCCTGGCGGCACGCTCGGTGCGTGCTCCGGTTCACGGCCTGGAGGCACGGATGCAGTTCACGACGACGGTCCTGCTGGCGAGGAAGACGGCGACAGGGCTCCCGGTCCCGTCGTCCGTGATCGATGCGTTGGGTGCGGGGAAGCGCCCGCCGGTGGTGGTCACGATCAACGGCGGCTACACCTACCGGTCCACCGTCGGGGTCATGGACGAGCAGTTCCTGGTGCCGCTGTCCGCGTCGCACCGCGAGGCCGCGGGCATCGCTGCCGGGGACACCGTCGAGGTCACGCTCGTCGTCGACACGCAGCCCCGGGTCATCGACCTGCCCGACGACCTGGCGGCGGCACTGCAGGACGCTGGGGTGCGTGCAGCGTTCGACACCCTGTCGAACTCACGGCAGCGAGCGCTGGCCGATCCGGTGTCGCAGGCGAAGGCGCCGGAGACCCGAGCGCGGCGCATCGCGAAGGCCGTGGAGGCGCTGCAGGGCTGAGCGGCGCGGCGCGGCGCGGGCGGGCGGGCGGGCGGCGCGGCGTACCTGGTCGATTCGGGCGTACCTGGTCAGAAGTTCCTGGCAGGTATGCCCGAAACCATGAGGTATCGCGCGCGCTCTGGGAAAGAACGGGCGAGCTCAGGCGCCGAGTTCGACGAGCACCCGCGGGATCTCGGTCACGAGTTCGCTTGCCAGGTACCCGAGGGGCCCGACCTGCACCGCGAGCCGATCACCGGCAGCCGCGTGCACGTAGGACGCCCACGCCACCGCCTGTGCCGGTTCCGCGCCACGAGCGAGCAGGCCGGCGACCGCACCCGACAGGACGTCGCCGCTGCCGCTGGTGCCGAGTCCTCCGGAGCCGGTGCCCTTGATCCAGCTCCGCCCCTGGGGAGTCGCGATGGCGTCCCCCAGGGCAACGACCGCACCGAACCGCTGCGCGATCGCCATCGCGTCGGCCACGTCGTCGTCGCTGCCCTCCCGACCGAGGAGCCGTTCGGCTTCGCCGGAGTTGGGCGTCATCACCAGCCGACCCCGGAGCGGTTCCAGACGGTCCCGCACGTCGGCCGCCACCCCGAGGGCGAACGCATCGAGCACGACGGTGGTCTGTGGTCCGACGACGTCGGCGAGTCCGGCCACCAGGTCACGGGTGCCGTTCGGCTCGTCGAGTCCCGGGCCGACCAGCAGCGCGTCCGCACTCGCAGCCGAATCCGCGATCCCCTCGATCGCGCCGACGGCGACGTGACCGTCCGCGTCCTCGTCGAGCGGTTCGACACCGGACTCGGGCACGGCGACCGCGACCTCGTTCGCGATGCTCCGCCCGACCGCGAGGGTGAGCCGCCCCGCTCCCACCCGGAGTGCAGCGAGCGCCGAGAGCATCGCGGCGCCGGGCGTCCGCGCTGCGCCGCCGACCACGAGCACCTGCCCGCGACCGTACTTGCCGGCGCCGGGCTCGGGGAGCGGCCAGTCCCGCAGGAAGTTCGGGGTGACGGTCTCAGCGGACATGCTCGTCGTCCTTCCGGCCGGTGTGTGCCGTGACCTCGTCGTCGTCGAGGTGCCCGACGGAGGAGAACTCCTCGAGCACCCACGGTGCGCCCGCACGCTCGCGCCGGAGTCGGGTGAGGGAGGCGTTCGCGACCGCGTGCGTCCGAGCGAACTCCATGAGCGCCGGCTCGTCGAGGTCGAGGCACACCGCCACGACCAGCATCACGACGGCATCGTGCGCCGCGACGACGAGCCGCTCGGTGCCCTCGATCCGTTCGATGTCGACCAGTGCCGATCGGAGCCGGAGCATCACGTCGGCCCAGGACTCGCCGCCCGCTGGCCGGTGGTAGTACTTGCCGAGCCACTGCCGGCGACGTTCCTCGTCGGGGTACCGGTTCCGGACACCCCGCAGGGTGAGCAGGTCGAGCACACCGAGCTCGCGGTCGCGGAGCCGCTCGTCCACCCGCCTGTCGGGCTCGGCCAGCCCGCCGGCCCCGAGCGCGATCTCGATGGTCTGCTGTGCACGCAGGTACGGCGAGACCCACAGCGCCACGGGGACGTCGTCGATGCCACGATCGGCGAGTTCCTGTCCGAGCGACCGCGACTGCGACTCGCCGAGCGGGCTCAGCGGGACGTCGGCGTCCCGGTACTCGACGTCGATGACGTCCTCGCCCGCGGCCTCTGCTCGGGCGGCGGCGACGTTCGCGAGCGATTCACCGTGGCGGACGAGCCAGATCTCCTGCACTGCCATGCCGCCACGCTAACCACGCCGCGCTGAGCCGGCTCACCGACGCCCACCGACTGCGGTGCGGCGGGCGCTCCGGACCGGGCGGATCGCACACGGCAACCCCGCGGCGCGGAACCGGAGCGCCAGCGCATCGAGGTCGAACAGGTCCCGCCACTCGAGCCGGATGATCGTCCGCACGCCCGGCACCGTGAGCAGCCTGGCGTGGCGACGTTTCTCGTCCAGGAACACCTCGGTCTGGCTGCGACCGCCGAGGTACCGGTCCTGCGTGTACTTCGCGCGTCCGTCGATCTCGACGACGACGCCTTCTGCGGGGAACCAGAAGTCGACGGCGGACCGGCGGCCATCGACGACGAACTCCTGCTGCAGCACGGGAGCGGGCAACCCGAGCTCGCGGAAGACCACGCGCGCGAGTGACTCCGCCGGCGACCCCGAACGCCCGTCGGCCAGGTCGAGGACCTGCGCGGCCCGGGCCCGCCCGCGAGCACTCGGGTGCACCGCTCGCCACAGCTCGTCGCGCTCGGTCCCGTTGCGCAGCGCAGCGTCTGCCACGACGACCCCCGTGCGCAGGTCTCCGGTCATCGCGATGTCGATCACCGTCCGCGGGACCGCGGTCACGGCGAGGTCGCCGACCCGGACCCGTTCGGCGCCGGACACCGGTCTCGTGTGCAGGACCAGATCGGGGGTCCTGCCCCGGTACATCGAATCCGGCACGGTGGCGTGCACCGGGACGCTCCACCCGCCGAGCGCGGGCAGCCCATGCACCGCGGCCGCTGAGTCGTGCGATGCCGTCGCCCGCGGGCCGAGCCGGCCGAGCCGCGCGTACACGCGGGTGACGTACCGCTGCCGTGGCCCGGCCGCGTCCCACGCTGCGCCGTCGACGAACGCGTTCGGCCCTGCCCGGACGAGTCGGCCCGGACCCTGGAGTCGGGTCCGGCGGCGCAGGGTGGTGGCGTCGAGTCCGGCCTCACGCGTGGCCGAGGCTCGGAGGATGGGCAGCGGTTCGTTCATGGAGGAGACGTTGCCCGACCCGCCATGCGCCCAGCGGGCTGACGTCGAGATCTGTGGACGGGCCTCCAGGACTGCCCGCCTGTGGAGGGAGGACGTTCCTTCCCAGAACGGCCGCGATGCCAAGCGGAATCGGGTGTACCTGGTCGGAACTTTCGACCAGGTACGCCCGAATCGACCAGGTACCCACCCACCCACGCACGCACCACACGCAGAAGGCGGCGCCGGACGGAACGCACCCGTGTCCCGTCCGGCGCCGCGGTCTCTCCCCCGAGGGGGACCGGCCCCGCTGCCTCAGGCCCGGCGTACCCGCAGGGTCACGATCTCGAAGGGCCGGAGCGTGAGCACGACCGGCTCCCCCGAGTCCCACGAGTCCCCCAGCGGGCGTTCCAGCAGGTCCACCGTCGCCACCGAAGCGACGTCGAACCCGAACGACACCCCGACGTCGGTCGCCCGACCACCGGAGGCCTCGTACAGTCGCACGACCACGTCACCGGAGCGGTCCTCGGCGAGCTTCACGGCCTCGACCAGCACCTGCGGCGACGACACCGAGACCAGCGGCGAAACGCCGGTCGTCCCCGCGACCGAGCGCACCGGCAGGTTCAACCGGTAGCCGGAGTCGGCGGCGTCGAGCACCGAGGCTCCCACCCGCAGCACCGTCCGGAACACGTGGCGCCCCTGGTCGGCGTTCGGGTCCGGGAACGTCGGCCCGCGCAGCAGCGACTCGCGCACGAGCGTCGTGGTGCCGCCGTCGGGCCGCGTCGAGCGTGTGATGTCGTGTCCGTAGGTGGAGTCGTTCGCCACCGCGACGCCGAACCCGGGCTCGGCGACGTGCACCCAGCGGTGCGCCGACGTCTCGAAGCGGGCGTGGTCCCACGAGGTGTTCTGGTGGGTCGGTCGGTCGATGTGACCGAACTGGATCTCGCTCGAGGCGGACGACGCACGGACGTCCACCGGGAACGCGAGCTTCAGCAGCTTCTGGTGCTCGTGCCAGTCGACCTCGGTCTCGATCACCAGCTCTGCGAGCCCGGCGACCGCCGAGTACCGGGTCGTGAGCGTCGACGACCCGAAGGACCGTTCCACCACGAGCGAGGAGCCGTCGATCGCGACCGACGAAGCCGACAGCACGGTGCCGTTGCGCTGGTACGCGCGGTCGATGTCCCACGCCTCCCACTGGTTCGGGGTGTCGCGGAAGACGGTGTACTCGGCAGCTGCCGCACCCGGTGCGATCGCGTCGCGCCCGCTGGCGCGGTCGACGAGCGACACGACGTGGCCGGCGCCGTCGATGGTCGCCGTGACGACGCCGGTGTCGAAGACGAAGTGGTCGCCGGAGCGGACGGGAGGCACGGGTCGCGGTTCCGAGCCGAGCGAACCACCCAGGGCGGCCGCGTCTCCCGCCGCGACCGGCGAGGCGTTGAAGCGCACGACGTTCCCGGACGAGCCGCTGCCGCCGACGGCGTCGGTGCCGGACGGCGCGTCGAGCAGCGCGCTGCTGCCGCCGGCGGCGGCCGACGACGACGCCCCGACGCCGGCGAGCGCCGCAGCACCCCCGTTCGCGAGCGCGGTCGTCGCGTTGCCGATCAGCCCTTCGAGCACCTGGGCGATCTGCGCGTAGTTCTCCTCGGCGTTCTCGTAGACCCAGGCGATCGAGGACCCCGGCAGGATGTCGTGGAACTGCTGCAGCAGGACGGTGTGCCAGGCGCGCTCGAGCTCTTCGTAGGGGTAGTCCAGCCCGAGGCGCACGGCCGCGGTCGACGCCCAGAGCTCGGCTTCGCGGAGCAGGTGCTCGGAGCGACGGTTGCCCTGCTTCGTGCGGATCTGCGACGTGTAGGTGCCGCGGTGGAACTCGAGGTACATCTCGCCGGACCACACACCGGGGGTCGGCAGCACCCGTTCGAGCTCCTCGAAGACCTGGGTGGGGGTGCCGAGCTGCACGCGCGGCGAGCCGTCCAGGTCGTGCTGGCGTCGGGCGGCCGCGACCATCTCGCGGGTGGGTCCGCCGCCGCCGTCACCGAAGCCGTAGAGCAGCATCGAGGTGTTCGCGACGCCGCGCTCCTTGTTGTTCCGTTCGCCGCGGTGCAGATCGGCGGCGGAGACGTCGGAGTTGTAGGTGTCGGCCGGCGGCAGGTGCGTCAGGACGCGCGAGCCGTCGATGCCCTCCCAGTGGAAGGAGGTGTGCGGGATGACGTTCGTCTCGTTCCACGACGGCTTCTGGGTGACGAACCACTTCGAGCCGGCGGCGCGGACGATCTGGGGCAGGGCGCCGGAGTAGCCGAACGAGTCGGGCAGCCAGGCCTCGGGGGTGTCGATGCCGAACTCCTCGAGGAAGAAGCGCTTACCGGCGACGAACTGTCGTGCGAGCGCTTCACCACCGGGCAGGTTCGTGTCCGACTCGACCCACATGCCACCGACCGGGATCCACCGGCCCTCGGCGACGCGCTGCTTGATCCGGGCCCAGATCGACGGGTAGCCGTCGCGGATCCACGCGTACTGCTGCGCCGACGAGCACGCGAAGGTGAAGTCCGGGTCGCGGTCCATCAGGTCGAGGACGTTCGAGAAGGTGCGGGCGCACTTGCGGATCGTCTCGCGCACCGGCCAGAGCCAGGCGGAGTCGATGTGGGCGTGGCCGACGGCGATCGCCCGGTGTGCGGCGGCACTGGCGGGGACGGCCAGTACGGGTGCGAGCACCTGACGGGCGTCCGCTGCGGTGCCGGCGACGTCGTCGGGGTCGAGGGCGTCGGCGGCGAGCTCGAGGGCGTGCAGGATGTCGGCGCCCCGTGTGCCGTCCGTGGGGAGTTCCGCCATCAGGCCGCGCAGGACCCAGAAGTCCTGCTGCAGCTCCCACACGGTGTCGTCGCGCTCGACGAGTTCGAGGGCACGCACGCGGTAGATCGGCTTGTCACCCGCGGTGGAGCGCGACCCGAGGGGCGTCGCGCCCTGGAACGAGTCGCCGCCGATGTCCGGGTTCGCGCCGGCCTCGACGTACAGCTCGAACGACTCCCCTGCGCCGACCTCGACGGGCACGGTGTCGTTCCGCGGCTCGACGCCCTTGATCGTGGAGCCGTCGGGCCGGTACGCCAGTCCCTCGGCCTGGAACCCCGGGTGCCGCTTGGTGAACCCGAGGTCGACGAGCAGTTCCGCAGTGGTCCCCGGCGCGGTACCGAAGTCGGCGGGGACGGTGCCGGTGATCCGGAACCAGGTGGTCCCCCACGGCCGGCCACCCCAGGCGCTGCCCACGGTGAACGGTGTGTACGCCTGCTGGACGGCGGAGTCGAACGGCACCGGCTCGTCCGGCACCTCCCACGCCTCGATCGTCACCGGCGCCGAGCGGCGGTGGACGGCGGGGTCGACACGGTCGCGGACGAGGCGGGCGATCCGGGCCTCGACGAGCGGTTCGTCCTGGTGCATGTGGTTCCTTTCGAGAGAGCCGGCCGGGGCCAGCAGATCAGCCCTTGATGCCGCCGGCGAGGGCGTTGCCGCCGCCGAGGCCTCGGGACACGATCACGTAGAGGGCGATGACGGGCACGGAGTAGACGATGGAGAACGCGGCGAGCTGTCCGTACGCGACCGCCCCGTTCTGCCCGAAGAAGTTGAAGATGCTCACCGCGGCGGGCACCTTGTCGGGCGAGAGCAGCAGGACGAACGGGACGAAGAAGTTCCCCCACGCCTGGATGAACACGAAGATGAACACGACGGCGATGCCCGGACGCATGAGCGGGACGACGATGCGCGTCAGGGTGGTCATCATCGACGCCCCGTCGGTCCACGCAGCTTCTTCGAGCGAGATCGGCACGGAGTCCATGAAGTTCTTCGCCATCCAGATCGCCATCGGCAGCGACGTGGCGGCGAGGAAGAAGATGCAGCCCCACACGTTGTCGATCAGGTTGAGCGACACGAACAGCGCGTAGACGGGCACCATCATGGCGGTGATCGGCAGACCGGTCCCGAACAGGATGCTGTACAGGAACGGCTTGTTGACCCGCATCTTGTAGCGGGACAGCGGGTACGCGGCGAGCAGTGCGAAGACCACGGTGACGACCGCCGTGCCACCGGAGAGCAGCAGGCTGTTCGCGAGCGGGATGAACGACAGCTCGGGCGTGAGCACCTTCGTGAAGTTGTCGAGCGTGAACTGCGTCGGCAGCTTCACGGACAGCGACGCCTGGGTGTCGACCGAGGCGAGGACGAGCCAGAGCAGCGGGACCGCGAAGCACACCGCGATGACGAGCAGCACGGTGTTCGCCACCCACCGCATGGTGCGGCCGCGGGGCGACGTCATGTGCAGCGAACCGGGAGCGGTCACCGAGCGGGTGGTGGTCGGGTCGAGGGACGGGGCAGTGATGGCCATCAGTCCACCTCCGGCTTGAGGGCTCGGATGTAGATGATCGAGAAGACCGCCCCCACCACGAGCAGGATGGTCGCGATCGCGGTCCCGAAGCCGAGCTGCGAGAACTTGAACGCCTCTTGGTAGGCGAGGATCGGCAGGGTCGACGAGTTCGTGCCCGGCCCACCCCCGGTCATCACGAAGATGAGGGTGAAGACCGACAACGTCTGCAGCGTCGTCAGCATCAGGTTGGTCGAGATGCTCCGTCGGATCACCGGCAGGGTGATGTAGACGAGGCGCTGCCATCCGGTGGCACCGTCGACCTCGGCGGACTCGGTGATCTCCTCGGGGACCTCCTGCACGGCGGCGGAGTAGACGAGCATCGAGAAGGCCGTACCGCGCCAGATGTTCGCCAGGATCACGGCGAACATCGGGAACGTGTAGAGCCAGTTCGGTCCGCTGATGCCGATGGACTTCAGGAACTCGTTGAGCGTGCCCTCGTCGTTGAAGAACGCGTACGCGGCGAACGAGGCGACGATCTCGGGCAGGACCCAGGCGGCGACGACGAAGGTACCGACGATCGCGCGGACGGCCTTGTTGGCCGAGCGCATCAGGAGTGCGAGGCCGAGCCCCAGCACGTTCTGTCCCACGACCGCCGAGGCGAGCAGGAACACAACCGTCAGGATGACGGACTTCGGGAAGTCCGGGTCCTGGAACAGTTCGACGTAGTTCTGGAAGCCGACGAACTGCTGGTCGGCAGCGCCAGCGCCGGTGAGTGCGGAGTTCGTGAACGACCCGTAGAACGACGAGATGACGGGGCCGAGCAGGAAGATGACGAGCAGGACGAGGGCGGGCAGGAGCGGGACCGCTCGGCCGACGTTCCGCAGTGGGCGCCGCTTGCGCGGCACGGGTGGATCGGTGCGCTTCGGCGCACCGGGCGCCGACAACGTCGGCGCGAGGGGGGTGCTGGACACGATGGGTGCCTTCCGGGTGCGGAGGGGTTCCGAAGGTGGGGAAGGACGGACCGGGAGGCGCGGTGCGGGGCCGCCCCGCGCCTCCCGTCCGTCAGTGGGTGACGTCCGTCAACCAGCCGAGACGGTGTTCTCCTTGCCGACCACCTGCGTGACGGCCTTGTCGTACACGGCGGCCGCCTGCTTCGGTGTCTGCTGTCCGGTCATGACCGACTCCATCGCGACCTGGATCGCGTTGGACACCTGCGAGTAGTCACTCGTCGCCGGGCGGAAGTTCGTGTTCTCCACCAGTCCGGAGAAGAACTTGAACGTCGGGTTGGCGTCGGTGTAGGCGGTGTCGTCCGCGACGTCCTTGCGGACGGCGATCTGGCTGTTCTCGGTGTCGTACTTCAGCGAGCCGTCCTTGTCGAGGAAGCTCGTGATGAAGTCGAACGCCGCCTGCGGGTTCTTCGACTTCGCGCCGACCGCCAGGGTCCAGCCGCCGGACATCGAGTTGTAGCCCGGGTCCTGACCGTTCTGCGTCGGCATCGGCGCCTGACCCATCACGTCGTTCCACTCGGCCCACGGCGCGGTGCCGGACTTGAGCCACGTGCCGGACTGCCACGAACCGTCGAGGTCGATCGCGAGCTTGCCCTTCGGCAGCCACGTCTGCGCGATGGTCGTGCCGACGTTCGTGTCGAGCGCCTGCTGCGGTGTCGGGCCGAGGCCGCCCTGGTAGACGTCCTTCACGAACTGCAGCGAGTCCTCGAACTGCTTCGAGCCCGTGACCCACTTCTTGTCCTTGTAGAGCGTGTTGCCGGAGCCGTCCGCCCCGTACAGGAGCATCTCGAAGCCCTGCATGGTCGACGCCTCGCCCTGCGCCTTGCCCGAGTAGATGTTGAACGGGATGAGGTCGGGCTTCTTGTCCTTGATCGTCTTCGCTGCGGCGAGCACGTCGTCCCAGGTCTTCGGCTGCCACGGCACGGGCAGGCCGACGGACTTGAAGATGTCCTTGTTGTACCAAAGCGCGCGGGTGTCGGTGCCCATCGGGACGCCGTAGATCTTGCCGTCGTCACCCTGGCCGGCCTGCTTGGCGTTGTCGAAGAACTGGTCCCAGTCCTTCCACTTCGCCGTGTACTTGTCGAGCGGCAGGAGGTAGCCGGCCTCGGCGTCGGCCTTGACGAGGAACGTGTCCTCGTACATGACGTCGGGAGCCGTCGCGGGCGCCTTGTTCATGAGCGCGAGCTTCGTGTAGTAGTCGTTGCCCTGGGCCTGGATCGGGACGAGCGTGACCTTCTTGCCCGGGTTGTCCTTCTCGTACTCCTTCTTGACGACCTTCATCTGGGCGTCGAGCTGCTGGAAGGCTCCGAACTTCTGGTACGCGATCTTGATCGTGTCGCTCGAGGCGGACCCCGAGGCTGAGCAGCCTGCCAGGCCGACCGCGGCGACGGCCACGGCTGCGAGTCCGGCGATGATGCGGGTGCGTTTCATCGGTGCTCCTTTGCACGGGTGACATCCGCGGGCTCCATCGCCCGCGCGCAGGATTAGTCCAGCGTATGGACTTATCCGTGTCAAGGAGTTTTTCGCGCCGCGCGCGTCGGGGCGCTGCTGTTTGGGGAGTACCGTGCCGAATCGGGCGTACCTGGTCGGAACTTTCGACCAGGTACGCCCGATTCCGCTTCCCATCCCACGCGCTCTGGGAAGGAACGTCCGTCAGTCGATCGGGGTCGCGCTCCCCGTCACGGTGATCCCGCCGGACTCCGGCACGTCGACGAGCAGCAGGCTCGGACGACCGACGTGCCGCCCCTGCCGGATGACGACGCGGTCCCCCGGCTCGACGGCACCCACCTCGCGCAAGTACGCCCCGGTCGACGCTGCCGCCGAACCCGTCGCCGGGTCCTCGGTGATGCGGCCGGCGGGGAACAGGTTCCGCGCCTCGTACTCGCGCTCCCCGGTCCGGAGCAGCACCGTGACCGTCCCCTGCCAGCCGGCCTCGCGCTTGAGGTCGGCGAGCGGGCCGGGTGCGAACCGGAACTGGTGGAAGAGCTCCGGGTCGTGCAGCACGACCACCGGGTGCCAGTTGCCGGCGAAGGACTCGAGCACCGGGAAGCCCGGCGCGATGTCGTCGGCCGTGAGCCCGAGCAGGTCGAACAACCGCGTGAGGAGCGCCGGGTCGATGTCCCGCGTCGCCGGTTCGACACTCGTCATCGCGACCTGGACCACTCCGTCCGGGCCGGTGGTGGCGTCGAGGGCGACCTCGCCGGCGGCCGTCGTGAACACTCGGCGGCCGAGCCCCTGCCGTTCGGCGAGCGCCACCGCGAGCGCGACCGTCGCGTGCCCGCAGAACGGCACCTCGGCGGCGGGCGAGAAGTAGCGGACGTGCGGGCCGGTCGCCGTGGTGCCGACGACGAACGCGGTCTCGGGGTAGCCGACCTCGCGGGCGACGGCGAGCATCTCGTCGTCGGAAAGCGCTGCTGCGTCGAGGACCAGGCCGGCGGGGTTGCCGCCCCCTGGCTCGGCGGCGAAGGCGGTGTACCGGAGGACGTCGATGCTCATGCTGCGACGCTACTGCGGGGGCGGCGAGGACTGCTGATCACGCATGGTGAGCAGGAATGGTCGGGTCCGCTGAGCGAACCCGACCATTCCTGCTCACGAAGTGCCCCCGTGGGGCGTGGGGGCTACTCCGCCGCCGCCTTGCGACGGCGGACGATCAGCACACCCGCACCCGCGGCGAGCAGCAGGAACGCGATGAGCGCACCGACACCGAGGCCCTCGGCACCCGTGAACGCGAGCTGCCCGTCAGCGGTGATCGTGATCGGGGTCCAGCCCAGCACCGTGCCGTCCGCAGCGGTCACCACGATGCGGTGCTCGCCAGCCGGAGCATCGGCCGGGATCGTGACGCGCACCGTGCCGTCAGCGCCGACCGTCACGGTGCCGAGCAGCGTCGGGGTCGAGTACAGCCACACGTTCACCTGGTCGCCGGCGTACTGCGTGCCCACCGTCACCGTGATGGTCTCCCCCGCACGAGCCGACGACGGCGCCGAGACGCCCCCACGGTTCGCGTCGGTCAGACCGGTCTCCGAGGGAGCCACCGGGGCGATCGGAGCGGCCGGAGCGGTCGGCGACGGGGTCGGCGACGGTCCACCGGTCCCGGGGGTCGGCGCAGGCGTCGATCCACCGTCACCCGGAGCAGGCGTGGGCGTCGGGTCGGTGCCCGGGTCCGTGCCCGGATCGGTGCCGCCGCCCTCGCACGGGTACGTCCCGGTGCGGAGCGAGAACCCGTCCGTGTCGTTGTCGTCGGCGTAGAAGGTCGCACGCTGCCCGTCGGCGCAGACGCCGGAGATCGCGAAGCCCTCGTTGGCGAGCGTCCGGTCCGCGTTCGACGGCGCCTCGAAGACCTTCGCGGCGGTGAAGGCACCGTCGGTCAGCTCGTAGAGCGCGGTGCGTCCGGCGCAGGCGTCGTCGCACACCACCCAGAGCGCGTCGAGGGTCGGGTCGAACTGCACGTCGGCGACGACCGCGAACGGCGAACCGATGGTGGCAACGCGCTGGGACGAACCGTCCGCCATCAGGGCGTAGGCGTAGACGCTCGCGGTGCCCTCGACGCCGACGAAGAAGAGCCCCTCGCCGTGTCCGGCGTACGTCGACGGCGCGTAGGCCGCGCCGGTGTGCTCGTCGGCGAAGCCGTGCTCGGTGAGCCACGAGTCCGGGATCCAGGTGACGCCCTCGAGACCGGCGTTCGCACCGAGCCCCGGGAAGTCGGCTGCGAGGTTCCACTCGTCGGTGGCGCGCAACGTCGACTCG
Source organism: Curtobacterium sp. PhB137 (assembly GCF_003814955.1). Lineage (NCBI taxonomy): Bacteria > Bacillati > Actinomycetota > Actinomycetes > Micrococcales > Microbacteriaceae > Curtobacterium > Curtobacterium sp. PhB137. The sequence goes on from NZ_RKQO01000004.1 coordinate 196,578, forward strand.
GATCCGTCGGTGGTGGCGTACCGCAGGACCGACGGACGGCTGGTCTTCGACACGTCGTTGTCCCGCTCGGTCGACACGTACACGGCGCCCGGGTCGTCGCTCGTGACGGTGACGCCCTCGGCGTCCGGGGTCCCCGTGCCGTCGGCGTACCGCAGGTCCGTGCCCGCGGCGTTCGACGGCGCCCAGCCGCCCTGACCGTCCGAGGTCAGGTGGTAGAGCAGGCCGTCGCCGTTCTGCACGGCCCAGAGCTGGCCGTCCTCGGAGGTGCTGGAGGTGGTCCAGTCGATGCCGCTCAGGTCACCGGTGAAGGTGTCCTCGTCGTCGAGCACGGTCTCGTCGGCGCCACCGGGCCACGGCTCGGCGGTGACGACTCCGGCGAACCGGTTCGCCTTGCCCTTCGTCGACTCGGCGGTCTCGGCGAAGTCGCCGGTGCCGTCCGGGTTGCGGCCGTACGTGGCGGCGGCGTGGGCCGTCCACGAGTACGAGTCGACCAGCGCACCCCGCGGATCGAAGACCCGGGCGGAGTCGGCCTTGCCGAGTCCGAAGCCGAAGTCCGCCTCGTCGAGGACGGTGAAGCCCCCGGCCGCTATCGTCGTGCCGGCGGGGATCGTGTACGCGTGGTCGTCCTCGCTGTCCTTGAGGACGTACCCGCCCAGGTCGACCGTGGTGCTGCCGACGTTGGTCAGCTCCACCCAGTCGCCGGGGGTGCCGTCCTGCGACTCGACCTCGTTGATGCGCACGGGCGAGGAGCAGTCGTTGGCGGCCCCCTTCGTCGACGCGGTGGTGTCGACCAGCGCACCGGTCCCGTCGGCGCACCGGCCGTACGTGACGACCGCGTGGCTCGTCCACGAGTACCGGAGCACCAGGTCGCCGGCGGGGTCGTACACCCGCGCGGTGTCGGCGCCACCGAGTCCGAAGTCGAACCCGGGCGCGGTCGCCGAGAGCTGGTCGATGACGAAGTACCCGCCGGGGGCGATCGTCGAGCCGGCGGGCAGGACGTAGGCGTCGTGGGTGCTGTCGTCGTCGAGGAACGCGTAACCGGTCAGGTCGATCGACGCCGACGACGTGTTCGCGAGCTCGACCCAGTCGGTGTCGTCGCCGTTCGACTCGACCTCGTTGACGACGAGGCCGTTCGGGGCGGCGGCGCCGACGCTCGGGTCGTCGTCACCGACGGCGGCGAGTGCCGGGCTGGCCGTGACGACACCGGCGCCGAGGGCCAGCGCGGTGACGATGGCAGCACCGATCCGCACGGAGCGGGGGCGCAGGGCAGGAGTGCGCATGCAGGTCCTTCTCGGGAGGGGAGGGGAGACCTGCACGACTGTTCAGCACCCGGGCGTCCGACCGGTGGCCGCCCGGTGAACGACAGGTGTCGCGCGGCGCCCGAGCGCGGGATCCCTCAGCCCTGCGCGACCCCTGAGAAGTCGGGCGACCCGTCGGGCAGCGCCGGCAGTGGCGTGCCGTCGACGTACCGCGGCCACGCCAGGGCACGCGACGACGCCGGACGCGGCTCGTACCGGTACCGGTCCGCGCCGACCGGGCCGGCCGCCGTGGCGGCCGTGGCAGCCGTCGGGGCATCGGGCACCGGAGTGGCGGCCCACGTCGCGATCGGTGTCGCGGGCGCCATCGGGGGTGCTGCCGGCGGCGCTTCCGGCGGCGGCCACGCTCCGACCGCCCCCGCTGGGACGGCGCCCCGCGGGCGGAAGAGCGCGTTGCTGAGCGGGACGACGACCGTTCCGAGCAGGTCGAGGATGACCACCACCCAGACGAGTCGCCAGTAGCCGCGGGCGTAGTCCACGTCGGGTGCGAGCAGCGGGATCGACAGCAGCAGTGCGAGCAGGGCGATGACCCCGACGGTGGCCTTCGCGACGACCTGGAGCGCCGGTGTCGGGTACCGGCGGTGGATGACGAGCAGCAGGTGCACGTGCAGGAGCGCCACGCGGGCGACGCCGACGAGCCAGATCCAGTGCCAGAACCGCTCGCCGACGAGCCAGAGGCCGTCCTCGCCGGAGGAGTCCGTCGGGGCGAGCCACACCTTGTACAGCCCCGCGACGAGCAGGTACATCGACGTGGCAATGCTGACGAACGCGAACGTGCCCGATCGGCGTGACGAGACGTCGGCGTCGTACCAGGACAGCAGGGCGAAGACGACCACCACGACGATCGTCAGGAGCAGCTGCACCGCGACCCGTCCGAAGTCGCCGACCAGCACCGCCACGATGCCGACGAGCCCGGCTGCGACGACCGCGCCGATGATCGTCCGGAACACCAACGGCCGGACCTTCGCCCAGCGTCGGTCGATCGTGCCCGCGGCGCCGTTGTCCGTCATGTGTCCCCCGTCGTTCGCCGCCCACCTGGCGGATCCGTCGGTTCGCAGCGTAGCGGGCGGTGCGAGCCACCCCCGACCGCCGTCAGCGGCGGATGCACCGCGGTCAGCGGCGGACGAACCGCGGTCAGCGGCGGATGAGCAGCCCGCTCGCCCGCGGTGACAACGCGGCGTCGAGCACCAGGCACGCGGCTCCCACCGCGGCGACGTCGGCACCGCGGTCGCTCTCGACCACGTCGACCGCGTGCTTCGGCACGAGCAACGGCGACCCGACGATCGCCGCGCGGGCCGCCGGCAGTGCTGCACTCGCGATGCGGGACCAGAACGGTCCGCCGAACACGACCCGGTCGATGTCGAGCAGGTTCACGATGACGACGGCGGCGTCGCCCATGACGGTGCCGGCTTCGGCTGCGAGCGTGATCGCGGCCTCGTCGCCGGCGGCGATGGCCTCGGCGAGTTCGTCCCAGGCACGGTTCACCGCGTCGACCGACCCGTCGGACGGGACCGACCCGTCGGACGCGGCCGCACCACCGGACACGGCCGCACCACCGGACGAGACCGCACCACCGGACGAGACCGCACCGGCAGCGTCGCCGCCGCCGGACAACGCCACCCCCCGCTCCCGCGCGATCCGCACGAGTCGGTCCGGTGCCACGGCCGCGCCGACCTCGCCGCGGGTGCCGGACCCGTCGGGGGTGCCGGCGAGCGATCGCTGGTCGACCATGATGTGCCCGGCGTCCCCGGCGTTCGACCCGACCCCGCGCACGGGTTCGTGGTCGACGACGAGCCCGACGCCGAAGCCGGTGCCGAAGTACACGAACGCAAAGTTCCGCGCCGACGACTCCCCCGCCAGGAACATCTCGCCGACCGCGGCGGCCGTGACGTCCTTCTCGAGCAGGACGGGGTAGCCCGTTGCCTCGGCGAGCGCGTCGCGCAGGGGCACGTCCCGCCACCGGGGCAGGAACGGCGGGTCGACGACGATGCCGGCGTCGACGTCGATGGGGCCGGGGCTGGCGATCCCGACGCCGAGCACCCCGTCGACGTCCACGCCGGCGTCGGCGATCAGGCCGTCGACGGCGGAGCCGATGGTGCGGACGACCTCGGACGGGTCGTCGGCGGTCGGGGTCGAGGTGGTGGACGAGGCGACGACGGTGCCGGCCAGGTCGAGGAGCACGTAGGTGACGACGGCCGGGTCGACGTGCACGCCGACGGCGTAGCGGCTGCCGGGTTCGAGCCGCAGGATGGTGCGCGGCTTGCCCCGACCGGCGACGACGGTGCCGGACTCGACGATCATGCCGGCCTCGATCAGGAACCGGGTGACGTTCGACACGGTCTGCGCGCTGAGGCCCGTTCGCGAGGCGAGTTCGACGCGACTCAGGCCGTCCGGCGAGCGTCGGACGGCATCGAGCACGACCGTGCGGTTGAACCCGCCGATCGACGGGAGGTTCGCTCCACGCCGATGTTCTGCCATTCCGCGACCATACCGCGGCAACGGTGCGGTCTCGGTCTGCCGTCCGCGCTGGCCCCCACACGGGTCGCACCGTTACCCTGGCCGCATGGCCGACCTGCGTCTCGAAGAACTCTCCGCGAAGACCGCTGCCGCGGCGAACTCCCTGACGCTCAAGCCGGGTCAGGAACAGTTCGTGCAGCCGACCACCTACGGGGTCGCCGAGTCCGACGTCAAGCCGAGCTCCGCGTGGACCCGTGTGGTCCTGGACGGCGACGAGGTCCTGGGCCTCATCATCGGTTCGTTCGACGCGGACAACGCGCAGGAAGAGCTGCGCAGCGCCATCTGGCGGGTCAACGTCGCCGGCACGGCGCAGGGTCGCGGCGTCGGCCGCTTCGCCGTGCACGGCCTGGCGGACGAGGCCCGCAGCCGCGGGCAGGAACGCCTGACGGTCGTGTACGAGCCCGGTGGCGACGACAGCCCCGAGGCGTTCTTCCGCGCCGTGGGCTTCGAGGTCGTCCGTGAGACCCAGTACGGCGACCACTTCGCGGTCCTGACGCTCTAGTACGTCTCCGACGACGTACTCATCAACGACGTGCCCGAGGACGACGCCCCCGCGCCGGAGCAGGACTTCGGGGCGGCGGTGGCCGAGGTGGTCCGGATGATCCCGCCGGGTCACGTCATGACGTACGGCGACGTCGCCGCGGCGCTCGGCTCACGCGCGTCGCGTGCGGTCGGCAAGGTGATGGCGCACGAGGGCGCCGACCTGCCCTGGTGGCGCGTGGTGCGCGCGGGTGGGCACCCGCCGCTGCACCACGAGGCCCGTGCGCTCCAGCACTACCGCGCGGAGGGCACGCCGCTCGTGCAGGGGACGGCGGCCTGGAGGCTCGACATGCGTCGTGCCCGCTGGTCGCCGTCCACGGATGCGGACGACCCGTTCTGACGTCGGGCCCGCGCACGTCGGCCGTCCGTCCGCCGACGGTCAGCGGTCGAAGCGCTCGCCCTTCGGGCTCGTCGGGATCAGGCACAGCACGTACACGACGAGCGAGCCGATGCCCGGCACGACGTGCAGGAACTGCCAGAAGCCGGACAGGCCGGCGTCGTGCAGCCGTCGGGCGCCGAGGGCGAGCGACCCGATCAGGGTCGCGAGGCCCCAGAGGACGAACAGGTAGGACCCGACGGGGTTCTCGAACAGCGCGGTGTCCGGCGTGAACGCCTGCGGGACGAGCTGCAGGACGAGTCCGATCGCGAGCGACGTGATCCACCACCACCAGAACTCGGCACGCGAGGCCCGTCCGGTGAACACGGTGTACTTCCGCCAGAACCGCCGGACGGCCTCGGTGAAGGGTGCGCCGTAGAAGGGGTCGCGCAGGGCGACGCCGCCGGGCTGCACGCTGTCGTTGCTCATGGAGCAAGCCAACCACGTGGTGCAGCCCGGCTGCGTCCTACACGAGCGAGTCGCGCCAGGCCGCGTGCAGCTGGGCGAACCGCCCGGTACCCGAGATGAGGTCGGCGGGGGTGCCGTCCTCGACGATCTTCCCGTGTTCCATCACCAGCACGCGGTGGGCGATCGCGACCGTGGACAGGCGGTGCGCGATGATCACCGCGGTGCGGTCGGCGAGCAGGGTCTCGAGCCCTTCCTGCACCAGCCGCTCCGAGGGGATGTCGAGCGACGCCGTGGCCTCGTCGAGGATGAGCACCTTCGGGTCCGCGATGAACGCCCGCGCGAACGAGAGCAGCTGCCGCTGTCCCGCCGAGACACGACCACCGCGCTTGTTCACGTCGGTGTCGTACCCGTCGGGGAGCGCCATGATGAACTCGTGCGCGCCGACCGCCTTGGCGGACGCCTCGATCTCGGCACGGGAGGCCCCCGGCTTGCCGAGCGCGATGTTGTCCGCGACCGTGCCGGAGAACAGGTAGGCCTCTTGCGTGACCATGACGATCGCGCGGCGCATGTCCTTCGTGTCGAGGTCGCGCAGGTCCACGCCGTCGAGCCGCACGGAACCGTGCGACGGGTCGTAGAAGCGCGCCATGAGCTTGGCGAGCGTCGACTTGCCGGCGCCGGTGGACCCGACGAGCGCGATGGTCTGCCCGGACGGGATGTGCAGGTCGAACTCCGGCAGGACGACCTTGCCCGCGTTGTAGGCGAACACGACCTCGTCGAAGTCCATCTTGCCCGTGGCGTCGGCCAGCTTGGTCGGCTTCACGGGGTCCGGCACGCTCGGCCGTTCCTCGAGGACGCCGGAGATCTTCTCCATCGCCGCCGAGGCCGACTGGTACCCGTTGTAGAACATCGCGAGCTCCTGCGCCGGGTCGAAGAAGCGCTTGGCGTACAGCGCGACCGCGAGCAGCGCACCGACCTCGAGCGTCCCGCCGACGATCCGGAAGCCGCCGACGACGACCACCGCAGCGAGCGTGGCGTTGCCGATGAGCACGAGCACCGGGTCGAACGTCCCGAACAGGTTGAACACCTTCGTGTTCGCCAGCCGGTAGTCCTCGACGAAGCCGCCGTACTCGTCCTTGTTGCGGGACTCCTTGCGGAACGCCTGTACGGCGCGGATGCCCGTCATCGTCTCGACGAAGTGCACGATCACGCGCGCCGAGGTGACGCGGGTGGCGCGGAACAGCGTCTGCGAGTTCTTCTGGAACCAGCGGATCAGGAACCAGAGCGGCACGAGCGACACCGCGAGCACGAGCCCGGACGTCGGGTCGAGCAGCACCAGGGCCACGGCGGTGAACACCATGTAGAGCACGCCCTGGATGAGCTGGTTCAGGCCGGAGTCGAGCAGCTCGCGGATCGAGTCGAGGTCACTCGTCTGGCGGGAGATGATCCGGCCGGACGTGTAGGTCTCGTGGAACTCGAGCGACAGCCGCTGCGTGTGCAGGAACACCCGCTTGCGCAGGTCGAACAGGATCGCTTGGCTGATCCGTGCGGCGAGCACGGTGTACCAGGCGGTGAGCACCGCGCCGAGGACGGCCACGACGATGTACGTCGCGACGACGCCGAACGCCGGCACCCAGTCGTTCTGGTCCATCACGGCGGGCAGGGCGTTGTCGATGCCCCACGCGATGAGCGCCGGGCCCGCGACGGTGCCCGCCGTGGAGACCACGACGACGATCCCGAGCAGCACCAGGCGGAGCTTCAGCGGGGCCGCGAGGGAACCGAGCAGGGCGAGGGAACGACGCCGCAGGCGCTTGCTCTCCGCCTTGGTGAAGTCCTCACGCTCCTCGCCGCGCACGCCCAGGGTGGTGATCGAGGCGGTGACGGGCGCGGCAGACTGCGCGTCCTCGATGTCGTCGACGACGGGATCCGCGCCTCCCGGCCCGGCCGCCGTGTCCAGCGGCAGGTTCTTCTCTTGCTGGCTCATGCCATCGCCTCCTGTCGTGCGGTCGCGTCGTCGTCGTCGAGCGACGAGATGACGTAGCGGTAGTGCTCGTTGGTGGCCATCAGGTCGTGGTGGGTCCCGACGGCGGTGACGACGCCGTTCTCCATCAGGGCGACCCGGTCGGCCAGCGTCACCGTCGACGGACGGTGCGCCACGATGAGCGACGTGGTGTCGGCGAGCACGCGCCGCAGGCCTGCCTCGACCCGTGCCTCGGTGTCGACGTCGAGCGCCGACAGCGGGTCGTCGAGCACGAGCACCGACGGTCGCGCGGCGATCGCGCGAGCGAGCGCCAGGCGCTGGCGCTGTCCACCGGACAGCGACAGCCCCTCTTCGCCCACCCGGGTGTCCACGCCGTCGGGCAGGTCGTCCACGAAGGACGCCTGCGCGATGTCGAGGGCCTCGCGCATGAGCGCCTCGGCCTCGGCACCCTGCACGTCCGGTCGACCGAGCAGCACGTTCTCACGCACGGTCGACGAGAACAGGGTGGCGTCCTCGAAGGCGACGCCGACGTGCCGGCGCAGCTCTTCGCGGGTGAGGTCGCGGATGTCGACCCCGTCGATCGTCACCGATCCGCCGGTCACGTCGTACAGGCGCGGCACCAGCGAGAGCAACGTCGTCTTGCCGCAGCCCGTGAGCCCGACGAGCGCCATCGTCTCGCCCGGCTGCAGCTGCAGCTCGACGCCGTTGATCAGGTCCGGGTACTGCGGCGCGGAGTCCTGGTACCGGAAGTGCACGCCGTTGAACGACAGCGCACCGTGCGGCTCGGTGATCGTCTTCGGGTCCTTCGGGTCCGTGATGGTGTTCTCGGAGTCCATGACCTCGAAGAAGCGGTCGACCGCCGTGCGGGTGTCGAACGTCATCGAGAGCAGGAAGCCGATCGACTCGATCGGGAACCGCAGCACCGTCGCCGTCGCGAAGAACGCGAACAGCTGACCGACGGTCATCTCGCCCTGCGAGGCCAGCCAGATGCCGGCGAGCAGGCAAAGCGCGAACGCGACGTCCGGCACGAGCAGCAGCCACAGCCAGATGCTCGCGATGGCCTTCGCCTTCTTGATCTCCGTGCCACGCAGGGCTTCGGCCTGCTCGCTGAACTCCTCGAGCTTCGACCCGCCGCGACCGAACGCCTTGAGCACGCGGATACCGTGCACCGACTGCTCGACACTCGTCGCGAGGTCACCGACCTGGTCCTGGCTGCGGCGCGCGACGACGGAGTACCGACGCTCGAACAGCAGCCCGTTGATCCACAGCGGGATCGACGCGATCAGGAAGATCAGCCCGAGCAGCCACCCGAAGGTGAACAGCACGACGAAGCCGACGACGATCGTCACGACGTTCACGACGAGCAGGACGACACCGAAGGCCAGCCAGCGGCGGATCAACGACAGGTCCGACACGGAACGGGACAGCAGCTGCCCCGACTCCCACCGGTCGTGGAACGCGACGGGCAGGTCCTGCAGCTTCGCGTACAGCGAGTTCCGCATGCTGGCCTCGATCCGCGTCGAGGGGCGCATCACCATCCGGCGGCGCGAGGCGATGAAGAACGCCTCGAGCACACCGAGGGCGAGCACGCCGAGGCCGGCGGGCCAGATCTGTGCGCCGTCCTTCGATGACAGCGGGCCGTCGACGAGCCACTGCAGGACGTAGGGGATTGCGAGCGCCACCAAGGAGGCTCCCATCGCTGCGGCCATGCCGCCGATGAGGCGCCCCTGGTAGGGCTTCACGTAGGGGTAGATCCGCGCGATCGCGCGGAAGGTGGACGGGCGCGCCGTGGTGGGCGACTTGGACATGCGTTGCGTCCTCATGCGTCTGCCGGGTCCCCGGGTCGCGCTGCGCCCTGGCCGCCTGCTGCTTGCTTGCTGCTGGCGTGCGGTGCGTGCGCGGCCTCGACCTGGAGGCTCGGTGTGGCGTTGCGTGGTGATCATCGGCCGGGCGCGTGGTCGCGCCTCCGCCGTCACTCGCGTGACGTCGGTCGGGCCGGAGGGCACCGGGAGATACTCGTCCCCCGGGTTCAGGCGGGTGGTTCGCGGACGCTGGTCGTGCGGCGCCGCGAGGCCGTGGGAACGGCCTGGCTAGACGGCGGCCGCGACGCGCGGTCGCGGTGCGATCAGGGATCGCCGTGCGGGAGTGGTCCCCACGACGGACACGAGACCTGCACGGGCGGCCGTCGCCACGGTTCCGGTCATGTTGTCCATCGTCACTCCAGTCGTCGTCTTCGTCACCGTTGTGTCCGCGGTGCCACCGGTCCCGAGGGACCGTCGGCTGCCTGTCGCGGAGCCTTACAGACTATTCACAGTGACTCTCAGCGCGCAATAGGGTGCCGCGATTTGTTCACTTCAGTGGACGAAGTGGTGCTCGCCTCAGTGCTCGCCTCAGTGCACGCCTCAGTGGAAGAAGTGGCGCTCACCCGTGAAGTACATCGTGACGCCCGCGGCCGTCGCCGCGGCGATGACCTCGTCGTCGCGGACGCTGCCACCGGGCTGGGCCACCGCGCGCACACCGGCGTCGAGCAGCACCTGCAGGCCGTCGGCGAACGGGAAGAACGCATCGGACGCCGCGACGCTGCCGGTCGCGCGGTCACCGGCACGGTTCACCGCGAGGTGGCACGAGTCCACCCGGTTGACCTGGCCCATGCCGACCCCGACGCTCGCGCCCTGGTTCGCCAGCAGGATGGCGTTCGACTTGACCGAACGGCTCGCCTTCCACGCGAAGGCCAGGTCGGCGAGGGTCTGGTCGTCGGCGGGCGCGCCGGCGACCAGGGTCCACGTGGACTGGTCGAACGCCGTGAAGCGGTCGGCGTCCTGCACCAGGAAGCCGCCGGAGATCTGCTTGACCTCGCGCGGCGCCAGGGCGAAGTCCGCCGGCAGCGTGAGCAGGCGGATGTTCTTCTTGCGCGACAGGATCTCGAGCGCCTCGGGGTCGAAGCCCGGGGCGACGACGACCTCGGTGAAGATGTCCTTCACCGTCTCGGCCATCGCCACGGTGACCGGACGGTTCGCGGCGATGACCCCACCGAACGCCGACAGCGGGTCGCAGGCGTGCGCGGCGGCGTGGGCCGAGGCGATCGGGTCGGCGGCGTCCGCCGGGGCGATCGCGATGCCGCACGGGTTGGCGTGCTTGATGATCGCGACCGCGGGGGTGTCGAAGTCGAACGCCGCACGGACGGCCGCGTCGGCGTCGACGTAGTTGTTGTACGACATCTCCTTGCCGTGCAGCTGCGTCGCCTGCGCGATGCCGGCGCCGTCGGTGCTCGTGTACAGCGCGGCTGCCTGGTGCGCGTTCTCGCCGTAGCGGAGCGTGGCCGACAGGTCGGCGGTGAAGCCGAGGTGCTCGTCGAACGCGCCGGGCGTCTGGATGTCGCCGCTGGTCGTCGGCGCCGCAGCGGCCGCGACGACGTCGCTGGCGAAGTAGGACGCCACCGCGGTGTCGTACGCCGCGGTGTGCGCGAAGGCCTGGGCCGCCAGACGCTTGCGGAGCTCGAGCGAGGTGCCGCCGGCGCGGACGGCCTCGACGACCTCGGCGTAGGACGACGGCGAGACGACGATCGCGACGTTCGGGTGGTTCTTCGCCGACGCACGGACCATCGCGGGGCCGCCGATGTCGACGTTCTCGACCACGGTCGCGGTGTCGGCACCAGAGGCCACCGTCTCGACGAACGGGTACAGGTTCACGACGACGAGCTCGAACGCCGCGATCCCGAGGTCGGCGAGCTGCTGCTCGTGCGACTCGAGGCGCAGGTCGGCGAGCAGGCCCGCGTGCACCGAGGGGTGCAGCGTCTTGACCCGGCCGTCGAGCGACTCCGGGAACCCGGTGACGCTCGCGACGTCGGTTACGGCGTACCCGGCGTCACGGATCGTCTGGGCGGTGGACCCCGTCGACACGATCTCGACACCCGACTCGGCGAGGGCACCGGCGAGCTCGAGCAGGCCGGACTTGTCGCTCACCGAGATGAGTGCGCGGCGGACCGGCACCACGTCACGGTCGCGGTAGAGGCTGGGGTCGGCTGCGTGCACGCTCATGCGCTCGGGGTGCCCTTCAGGTCGGTGGTGCCGTTGGCGATGTCGAGGATGGTCTGGATGAGCAGGCGGCGCTCGACCGGCTTGATGCGGTCGTGCAGCGTCGACTCGGAGTCGCCCGGGAGCACGGGGACGCGCTCCTGGGCCAGGATCGGGCCGGTGTCCACGCCGTCGTCGACCGCGATGACGCTCGCGCCGGTCTCGGTGACGCCGGCTGCCAGGGCGTCCCGCACGCCGTGGGCGCCGGGGAACTCGGGCAGGTACGCCGGGTGGGTGTTGATGATGCCCGGGGCGAACTCGGACACCACCGCCGGGGGCAGCAGGCGCATCAGGCCGGAGAGCACGAGCAGGTCGGGCGACCACGGGCGGATCTGCTCGGCGAGCTCGTCGCCCCAGGCCGCGCGCGAGTCGAAGCGCGAGAACGGCACCGTGAAGGTGGGGATCGAGAACTCCTCGCCCAGACCGAGACCCTCGGCATCGCGGTCGGCACCGATGGCGACGACACGGGCGGGGTACTCGGCGTCGAAGGTCGCTTCGAGCAGGGCTCGGAGGTTCGACCCGGTACCGGAGATCAGGACGACCAGTTCGAGCACGGCACCAACCCTACCGGGACCCGCGCGGCATGACGTCGGCGCTAGCGATCGTCCTTCGGGCGGCGCCACCAGGGCAGCTCCTCGTCGGGGATCTGGTCGGTGACGTCCCAGTTCGTGGGACGGGCCGCCTGGGTGGGAGCGGCGGCGGGGGCCTCGGGTGCGGCCGGTTCGTCGTCGACGTCGTCCCGACCGGCGACGAACTCCTCGGTGCTCCACGGGAACGCCGGCTGCGCGTCGGTGTGGTCGGGTACGGGCGTCGACGTGGCGGGCCGTTCCGGAGCGGGCGCAGGGCGCTGCTGCTCCGCTACGGCGTCGGCACCGGTCACGCGGTCGCGGAGTCCACCGGCTCGCTCGCGGAGTCCACCGGCACGCTCCCGCACACCGTCGGCGGCACCGTGCAGTCGATCGCGCAGGGCACCCATCGCGGCACGTCCCGACGAGCGGGGCTCGGTCGGGCTCTCGTCCGCCAGACGCTCCGAGGCGACGGCGTCGGTCTTCGCCCAGGCCGGCAGTTCCACGTCGTAGTCCGGGTCGCGCGGGGGCGTCCGAGGCGTTGCGACGGGCGCCGGCGCGACTGGTTCGTCGGCGATCGGTTCCGTCGGGCTGTCCGCGGCGGTGCGGGGGCGGGCAGCGGTCGACCCGTCGTGCGTCTCCTCGACCACGAACCGGTGCACGTCGGTGGTCCGTCCCGCGCCGGCCTGGTCGAGCGCGGCGAGCAGCGATCCCGCCCCGGCCTCGGCTCCGGTCCGGTCTGCGTCGTCGTCGTCCGCCTCGGTCCAGCGCTCCCGTGTCCAGCCCCGGTCCGGCAGGCGGACGAGGTCGCTGCCCGCGGCGAGGGCGATGACCGCCGGCAGGCCGATCTCGAGCGCGGCGAACCCACCCACCACCAGGGCGTGCGGGCCGACGTCGGCCAGTCGTCCGGGGCCGAACGATCCGGACGACACCCAGGCGATCAGCCCGGTCAGGACACCGGCGACGATGCCCGTCGCGACACCGGCGAGCGCCCGGTGGAGTGCGGAGTCGGCGTTCCCCAGCGCACGGACGAGTCGCGGGCGCATCGAGCCGCCGATCGCGAAGCCGGCGATCACCGGCACCAGGATCCAGACCAGGCCGAAGGTGTGGCCCGAGGTCGGCAGCGCACCGAACACCGGCAGCCCGGGGATCGGTCCGAGGGTCGTGGCGATCGGGGACACGCTCGAACCGGTCCCGATGGCGAACCCGGGGCCGACCAGCCACGACGTCGCCCACCCGACGAAGTCCGGCAGGAACGCGAGCTGCCCGACGGTGAGGGCGATGCCGCCGATCACACCGGCGTGGGACTGCTCGTACAGGGTGATGACCTCGGCGAACGAGGTGAAGAGCAGGAGCGCGACGACGACCCCGGCGAACGCGACGACGACTCCGGTGGCGGCGGTCCCGGCACGGAGACCGAACCCGGCGATCGCACGCCAGAGCACGGGCACGCGGTCGAGCAGGTCGAGCACACGCTGGGTGGCGGGGTCCGCCGGAAGGTCCCGCCGTCGTCGGCAGACTTCGGAACTGACCAACGCCGGGATCCCGAACCACAGTGCGGGCAGGACCACGGCCTGCCAGATCGTCGGCTGCGTGGCAGCGGAGGTCGACGACAGCGCGACGCCCAGGCCGAGCGCCGCGACGACCGCCGTCCCGACCAGCAGGCCGGTGGTCCGGTGCTCGGTCTCCGCGAAGCGTCGACCGGCGCGGGCGCCGAGCCAGGCGGTCACGACAGCGAAGCCGAGCGCCGCGAGCGTCACGTGGATGGGATCGGCGGCACCGCTGACCCCGGAGCTCTTCGCCAGCGCGGACCCGAGCAGGAACGAGACGTCGACGCCGTGGCCGACGAGCCAGACGCTGCCGGTGGCCTTCCAGAACACGTCCCAGTCGATCTGCAGGCCGTACTCGAAGCCCCACAGCAGGGTGAGCGGCACCAGTGCGATCCCGATGCCGACGCCGACCGTCACGACCGCCTCGATCGCGGCGAGCAGAGCGGTTCCCAGGCGGTTCATCGCAGCGAGGATACGTGAGCCGACCCCCGAACGACGGGAGGCTCGGCGCGGAACCCGCACCGAGCCTCCCGGCTTCGTCCCGACCGTGTGCCGGGCGATGGCCGCTAGCGGGCGGCGACGACCTCACGCAGCAGCGCAGCGGTCTCGGACGGCGTCTTGCCGACCTTCACGCCTGCGGCCTCGAGCGCCTGCTTCTTCGCCTCGGCGGTGCCGGCGGAACCGGACACGATCGCTCCGGCGTGGCCCATCGTCTTGCCCTCGGGGGCGGTGAAGCCCGCGACGTAGCCGACGACCGGCTTCGTGACGTGCGCCTTGATGAACTCGGCTGCGCGCTCCTCGGCGTCGCCACCGATCTCACCGATCATCACGATGGCCTCGGTCTCGGGGTCGGCCTCGAACGCGGCGAGCGCGTCGATGTGCGTCGTCCCGATGACCGGGTCGCCGCCGATGCCGATGGCGGTCGAGAAGCCCAGGTCACGCAGCTCGTACATCATCTGGTAGGTCAGGGTGCCCGACTTCGAGACGAGGCCGATCGGACCCTTGCCGGTGATCGTCGCCGGGGTGATGCCGACGAGCGACTCCCCCGGGGTGATGATGCCGGGGCAGTTCGGGCCGATGATGCGGGTCGTCCCGCCGAGCGCCTTGGCGTGCGCCCAGAACTCGGCGGCGTCCTGCACCGGGATGCCCTCGGTGATGACGACGACGAGCGGGATCGCGGCATCGATGGCCTCGAGCACAGCGTCCTTGGCGAAGGCCGGCGGCACGAAGACGATGGAGACGTCGGCACCGGTGGTGTCGATGGCCTCGCGCACGGTGCCGAAGACGGGCAGCGACACGTCACCGTGGGTGACGGTGGTGCCGGCCTTGCGGGCGTTGACGCCACCGACGACCTGGGTGCCGGCCTTGAGCATGAGGGCGGTGTGCTTGGTGCCCTCGCCGCCGGTGATGCCCTGGACGATGACCTTGGAGTCCTTGTTGAGGAAGATCGACATGGTCAGTCCCTTCAGGCCGCGGCAGCGGCGAGTTCGGCGGCCTGCTCGGCCGCGTCGTCCATGGTCGCGGCGACGGTGACGAGCGGGTGCGCTGCCTCCGCCAGGATCCGTCGGCCCTCTTCCACGTTGTTGCCGTCCAGACGCACGACGAGCGGCTTGGTGGCCGCGTCGCCGAGGATCCCGAGGGCGGCGACGATGCCGTTCGCGACGGCGTCGCAGGCGGTGATGCCGCCGAAGACGTTCACGAAGACGCTCTTCACCTGCGGGTCGCCGAGGATGACGTCGAGGCCGTTGGCCATGACCTCGGCCGAGGCGCCGCCGCCGATGTCGAGGAAGTTCGCGGGCTTCACGCCGCCGTGACGTTCACCGGCGTAGGCGACGACGTCGAGCGTCGACATGACGAGGCCCGCACCGTTGCCGATGACGCCGACCTGGCCGTCGAGCTTGACGTAGTTCAGGCCGTGGGCCTTCGCCTTGGCCTCGAGCGGGTCCTCGCTCGCGGAGTCCTCGAGGTCCTTGTGCGCGGGGTGGCGGAAGTCGGCGTTCTCGTCGAGCGAGACCTTTCCGTCGAGCGCCAGGATCTGGCCGTCGCCGGTGCGGACGAGGGGGTTCACCTCGACGAGCGTGGCGTCCTCGCCCTTGTAGACGTCGTAGAGCTTCGAGAAGACGTCGGCCACCTGGTCGACGAGCTCCGCCGGGAACCCGGCCTGCTCGGCGATCGCGCGACCGGCGGCCGCGTCGATCCCGGTGAGCGGGTCGACCTCGACGCGGGCGAGCGCCTCGGGCTTCTCGACTGCGAGCTGCTCGATCTCCATGCCGCCCTCGACGCTGGTGAGCGAGAGGTAGGAGCGGTTGGCCCGGTCGAGCAGCACGGAGAAGTAGAACTCCTCGGCGATGTCCGCGCCCTGGGCGATCATGACGCGCTGCACGGTGTGGCCCTTGATGTCGAGGCCGAGGATCGCCTGGGCGTGCTCGAACGCCTCGTCGGGGGTCTTCGCGACCTTGACGCCGCCGGCCTTGCCGCGCCCACCGACCTTCACCTGGGCCTTGACGACCACGACGCCACCGATCTTCTCGGCCGCCGCTCTCGCCTCTTCCGGGGTGTCGGCGATGATCCCCTGGAGGACGGGGACGCCGTAGGACTCGAAGAGGTCCCTGGCCTGATACTCGAAAAGATCCACGCTGTTCTTCTTCCCGCACGGTTCGTGCGATCGGCATCGGTTTCCCGGTCGCGCACTCCACATCGAGGGTCGCTCGATGTCGAGACAACGGCCGTCACGCAGCCTAGCGCGGCGACATGGACGTCGAGACAACGGGCGGCGCGGGACGCAGGGGAAGGCGCGGTCGCTCGACCACCCGTCGGCGACCGCGCTCCACTCCCCCGAGCACCGGCAGTGTGCACGGCCACCGTGACGGGGAGGTGTCCCGCAGGTGAACTCGCGCACCCTGGACGCCGCTCTCACCGACCCGGCGTACACCGGAAAGCCCGAACCACCGGCAGGCCCGAACCACCGGATGGCCCGAACGAAGGAGCGCGCATGACCGCGGAACAGAACCAGCAAGCACAGGAACGACTCGGCGAGATCCTGGAGGCGCGGGCCTTCGACCGCTTCCCCGAGGTGTGGGCCGAGGACGTGGTGGACCACGACCCCGCGCCCAGCCAGCAGCCCGGCCTCGCGGGGATCGTCGACTTCTGGACCGAGTTCACCACGGCGTTCCCGGACCTCACGCTCGAGCCCGACCCGCTCGTCGTCACGGACGACTACATCACCGCGGTGTTCACGATCCGCGGGACCCACACCGGTCCGTTCCAGGGCCACGCGCCGACGGGTCGCACCTTCGAGGTCCGCGGCATCCAGGTCTCGAAGTTCCGTGACGGCAAGATCGCCGAACGCTGGGGCGCCACCGACGAGAAGGGTCTGGCGGAGCAGCTCGCGCTCGGCTCCGGCGACGTCCACTTCGTCAGCGCCTGAACACCATCCGACACCCGGCACCACCCACACCCAGGAGGACACCATGAGCGATCCCGGCATCAGCCCCGTCGACGACTTCGAGGCCCAGCAGCGCCGCGACGACGACATCGACCGCGAGCACGTCGGCCCGTACGAGGTGGACGAGTCCGAGGAGTCCCTCGAGACCGTGACGAACGACGCCGTCGCCGGCGAGACGGTCGAGCCGCAGCCCGGTGACGGTACGGACGACGGTCCGACCGGCGGCTCCCCGCGCGAGGGCTCGCCCGACCTGTGGGAGCACGACGCCGACGAGGACCGGCCGGACCTGGGTGACGACCTCGGCACCAAGCCGCTCTGATCCGCTTCCCCTGACCAGCGATCCCCAGGGATCCGCGGAACGCGGCCCGTAGCATCGGGCCGTGTTCCGTCGTGTCCGTGCCAGCGTCCGCAGCATGCCGTCGGCCGCCCGCCTGGTGGCCATCGCGGCGATGCTGCTCGTCGCAGCCTCCGCACACCTCGCCGCGCAGTCCGAGCCGGCAGGTCGATGGGTCCCGCTCCTCGCGTTCGCGGTGGTCGGAGCCGTCGTCACCGGAGCACCGAGCCGCCTCTGGCCGCTCCCCGCGATCTGGCTCGTCGCGACCCTGCTCGCCCTGACGGGCGACGTCCGGGTCGACGGCACGTACCTGGTGGCCGCCCTCGTGACCGGCGCGGTCGCGCTCGTCGCGGCGATCGTCGCTGATCTCGTCCCCATCCTGCGGGCGCGACGCCGACGGGGTGGACCGTGACCACCCCACGGCCTGGAGGCCCGGTGCCGGGCCCGCCACGTCCCTCCAGTCACGGCCGTCACCCCGCTGGCGCGGTGCGCCGGAACCGGCTGGTGGGGCCCACCTCCCGTCCGTCGTCCGGTCGCGCCCACGACCGCAGCCTGCGTCGGTTCCTCGGTGACAGCACGCCCGTGGCCGCGGGCGGCCGCGCCATCCTGCTGCAGATCGCCGACCCGGTCGTCGCGGCGGGGGTCCGCCGGCACTCGGACTTCGCCCGTCGACCGCAGCAGCGGCTGGCCCACACCCTGATGTTCGTGTACGCCGTCGTCTCCGGCACGGAGCGTGACGCCGCGATCGCCGCGGGTTTCGTGAACCGGGCCCACGCGCCCGTGACCGGCGCGGACGACGTCGACCGGCAGCTGTGGGTGGCCGCGACCCTGTTCGACTCGGCTCGTCGGGCGCACGACCTGTTCGGCGCTCCCGTCACGGCTGAACGCGCCGAGGCCGTGCTCGCCGCGTACGCCCCGATCGCGACGACGCTGCGGGTGCCCGCCGAGCGCTGGCCGACCTCGGTCGCGGCCTTCGACGAGTACTGGGCCGACGCCCTCGACCGGCTCGAGGTCACCGACGACGCCCGCGGGGTGGTGCGGGACCTGCTCCACCCGCGGTTCGCGCCGCTCTGGGTGCGTGCCGCGATGCCGCTCGTCCGGATCGTCACGGTCGGGATGCTGCCGGAGCGGCTGCGGACCGCGTACGGGTTCGCGTGGGGGCCGCGCGAGCAACGGCGGTTCCAGCGGACGGTCGTCGCGGTCAGCGGCGTGCGGTCGGTCCTGCCCGGGGACCTGCTGCGGCTGCCGGGTCCGCTGCTGCTGCGGGCGATGCGCCGGACGGCCGGGCGACACGCCACGGTACGGTAGCGGGCATGTCGGTCGACCACTTCGCCATCACGGTCCCGCGCTCCTGGTTCGAGCTGCCCGTCGAGCCGGAGCGCCGCGACGACCGGATCAGCGCCCTGGTGCAGGAGCGCATCGAGGACCAGCGCGAGCTCTGGGACCACCGGACCGAGATCGTCCGGGCTCTCCGTCGGTTCGCGCGGTCGGCGTGGGACAGCGGTGCGCGGTACTGCGCGGCCTTCGCCGAGCCGAGCGACGACGGCATCGTCTCCGGCGCCCTGACCGTCACGGTCCTGCCCGCGCCCGAGGCCGGCGGCGACCCGCTCGCCGCCCTGACCGACCACGTCGCCGCGCTCGGCGGTGACGACGACGGCATGCACGTCGACGTGCACGAGGTCCCGCGCGTCGGCCGGGTGCCGCGCGTCTGGGGCGTCTCGACCGTGCAGGCGCCGGACGGCCGCGGCTGGTTCGACGTCGTGCTGATGCAGACGTTCGTGCCGGCCGGTGACCAGGTCGCGCTGGTGAGCGTGTCCTCGCCCGCGACCGACCTGGCCGAGCCGCTGTACGAACTGTTCGAGACCGTGACCGACACCTTCGAGCTCATCGACTCGGCCACGGTCGGCGGCGGGGTCGACTGATGAGGATCTGGCCGTTCCGGAAGCGTCGGAAGCCCGTCGAGCCCGTCGTCGAGCGGGTCACCGTCGACGACCTCGCGCGGATGGCGCAGCGTGGCGAACTCGCCCGCGCGGTCGTCACGCCGCCGCCGGCTCCCCGCGCCAGCGCCGACCGGGTGCGGGCGACCGTCGCGCAGCTGCCCGGGCGTCCCCTGGGCTCCGCCGGTGGCACGGCTCGCCGTGACGCGGCCCCGGCTCGGCAGACCGCGGCGGCCGTCCTGGTGCTCGACGACCACCAGCGGGTGACCGTGTCCGGTGGCGGGCTGATCGGCCGTGACCCGGCGAGCGCCCACCCGGACGGCGGCTACGCGCACATGATCGCACTCGAGGACCCGGACAAGCTGCTCAGCCGCACGCACCTGGAGTTCGGCTTCGGTGCCGAGGGCTCGCTCTGGGTGCTCGACACGGCGTCGGCGAACGGGGTCGAGCTGCAGCGGCCGGGGTTCCCGGCGACGATGGTGCCGCCGGCGCAGCGCACCGTGGTGCAGCCGGGCGACGTGGTCGTGTTCGGCGGCCACACCCTGCGCGCCGAGCCGCAGACCGCGCTGGTCGCCGAAGCCCCACTCGGCTGACGCCGAGCGGCGCGGCGGCGCGACGCTGGCGCGCGACGTTGCGCGACGTCGGCGCGCGCCACTGCCGCGCTGTCCCCGTCAGTCGGCGGGCACCTGCACGAGCCGCAGCGCCTGGTCGGCGTCGTTGAGCAGTGCCCGACCCGGCACCCGGTCCTGCGTCACCAGGCTCTTCGACAGCTTCGTGCCGATCAGGTCGCCGTCGACGGTGCTGAGCGGTGCGAGCAGCATCCCGCGACGGGCCTTCTTCGCGTCGACCTGCCATCCACGGAACCCGCTCGCGACGCCCTCGACGTCGCCGGCGATGACGAGCCCGACCGAACGGCCCCGGTCGGAGTCCATGACCGCCCGGAACACCGGTTCGGCCGGGGTCTCCTTGAGCGCCTCGGCGTCGTCGACGAGCACGAGCGTGAAGCCGTCCGAGCCGGTGTCGATCGCGGCGGAGAGGCCCTCGGCCCCGATCCCGCCGTCGGTGACCACGGTCGCGCGCGGTGCACCCTCGAGTGCCCGGAGCGGGGAGTCCCGCGGCGTGACCGCGACGACCGACCCACCCGCGGACAGGACGTGCCGGGCCATCGCGACGAGCGCGGTGCTCTTGCCGGAGCGCGGGCTGCCGGCGACGATGAACACCGGGGTGTCCTGCACGAAATCGTGGGTGAAGAGCCGGAGCTCGTCGCCGCCGACGCCGAGCGCGACCCGGCCGACCGAGGCGTCCGCCGAGGGCAGGTACCGCACGGCCTCCTCGAACGTGATGGACCGCGGCAGCACGTCGATCCGGAACGGCTTCGGCACGGTCGCGGGGACGTGGGCGCGGACCTCGTCGCCGATGCCGCGGATCGCCGCCGCCTGGTCGCGTCCGCCGAGGCCGCCGGGCAGCACGGCGACCTGGGTCTCCGTCGCAGTGGCGTTCCGGAAGCCGCGGCCGGGCGGGATCGACTCCGGCAGCTTCTTGCCGTTGATGCCCTCGTAGTTGTAGTCGCCGCGGTCGGCCAGGGCGAGCAGCAGCTTCCGCTCCACCTGGCTCGACATCCGGCCGGAGGTCAGCGTGCGGTCCCCGGAGACGATCAGGTGCACGCCGACGCCGACGCCCTCGCGGAGCAGCGTCTGGACGGCGTCGTGCAGCGCACCGTTCTCGGCGTCGGCCAGGGTCGCCATGAAGCTCTCCCACTGGTCCAGGAACACGACGACGTGCGGCAGCGGGGTGGTGTGCTCGTCGGACCGCTGCTCGGCGATGGACGAGTACCCGCCGCTCGCGAAGGCCGCCTGGCGCTCCTGCACGGTGCGGAGCAGGATGCCGAGCAGCCGCGAGACCCGGTCGGGCTCGTGCCGCTGCACCACGGCACCGCAGTGCGGCAGGGCCCCGAGCGCGAGCAGGGCGCCGTTGCCGCAGTCGATCCCGTACATGTGCACGTCACCGACGCCGAGGCGCAGGGCCATCGCCCCGGCCAGGGTGCGGAGCGTCTGGCTGCGGCCGGAGCGCGGCGACCCGATGACGAACAGGTGGCCGTCGGCGTCGAGATCGAACACGGCGGGGCGCTGCTGTTGATCGGCGGGGTGGTCCTCGACGCCCCAGGCCACGGCGAGCGGCGGCAGCTCGGCAGCACCTGCGGCACCGGCGGCTTCGACGTCGTCGAGTCCGACGACCGCGCCGAGGGGCGGCAGCCACGGCTTCCGCTGCTCGGGGGTGCCGAGGGCGCGGGTGGCGTCGCCGATCGACGCGACGAGGACGCTCAGGTCGGTGACCTCCACGTCGCTGGCGGCGGCCTCGACGGCTGCCGGGCGGGGGGCTGGTTCGCTGTACGAGGCGAAGGTGAGTTCGCGGACCAGGGCGGGCCGGGCCTCCTGGTCGTCCGTGCCGGGCCGACGCCCGCCCACCCGACCGGACTGGAAGGGCAGCAACGAGGCCGCGCCGAGCCGCACGTACGCGCGACCGGGCGTCGTCTTCGCGATCCGCGCGGCGTCGTTCGCGCCGATGACGTCCTGGCTCTCCGACTGGTCGGTGACGCGCAACGCGATCCGCAGGTTCGTGTTGGCGCGGATCTCGGGCGACACGACACCGCCGGGGCGCTGCGTGGCGAGCACGAGGTGGATGCCGAGCGACCGACCACGCTGGGCGATGTTCACCAGGCCCTTGACGAAGTCGGGCAGCTCGCGGGCGAGCGAGGCGAACTCGTCGATGACGATGAGCAGCCGCGGCAGGCTCGGGATCGCGTCGCCCGACGCCGCGCGCTTCGCCTGCAGGTCCTGGTAGTCCTCCAGGTCCTTCGCGCCGACCTCGGCCAGGGCGTGCTCGCGGGTGCGCAGTTCCGCGCCGAGCGACTCCAGCGCCCGCTCCACCTGGTGGGTGTCGAGGTCGGTGACCATGCCGACCGTGTGCGGCAGGTCGACGCAGTCCTTGAACGCCGCACCGCCCTTGTAGTCGACGAGCACGAAGTTCATCTCGTCCGGCCGGTTCGCGACGGCGAGCGACGCGACGATCGTCTGCAGCAACTCGGACTTGCCGGAACCGGTCGTGCCGGCGACGAGTCCGTGCGGACCGTCGTTCCGCAGGTCGATCGCGAACGGCCCGTCGATCGAGGCGCCGATGACGGCGGTCGTGCTGCGTCCGCCGAGCAGCCACCGGGCCTGCACGGCCTCGGACGTCGGCGGTTCGAGCTGGAGGACGTCGAGCAGCCGCGCCGACGACGGGATGGCGCCGTCCTGCACGTCCGGGCTGGCGTCGACGATCGGCGACAGCGACCGGGCGACCCACTCGAGCCAGTCCTGGTCGACCAAGTCGGGTCGGGCATCGTCGATCCGCTCGGTGCGCTGCTGCGTGACCCGGATCCGGTCGTCGCGGACCACGACCACGGCGTCGCACTCCTCGGGCAGGAGCCGCTCGTCCAGGTCGAGGCAGATGCTGAACACCCCGACCGACGGCCCCTCCTTCAGCACCTGCACGAGCGACGGCATCGCACGCAGGCGTCGGGCGCCGTCCATCACGACCACGATCTCGTCGGCCGGCGGCGTCTTCTTGCCGATGCCGGCTTCCTTCCGGGCGTCGATGACCGCCGCGAGCTCGGCGATGGCCCGCGCGGTCGTCGCGGCGTTCGAGGCGATGCTCGTCATCGGCTGGTCGGCGCCGTCGCGGCGGACGTGCGGCAACCAGGACATCCACTCCCACAGCGCGGTCCGGGTGGTGTCGGTGAGCAGCGTGAAGGTGACGTCCTTCGGGCTCTGCAGCGTCGCGAGCTGCGCGACCACCCAGTTCGCCAGCCGTCGGGCGTCGTCGTCCGGGCCGGCGATGCCGATCACGCCGCGCTCCGCCAGGCGGATCCGGACCGGCACGTCGGTCGCGTCCCACGCGACGGTCCGCTTGTGCGACAGCTGTTCCGGGTCCTCGATGGTCACCTCGGAGCGCTGCGTCGCCGTGCCGACGCGGACGAGCAGGTGGTCGGGGTCGGTCCGACGCCGCTCCCACAGGCGCGGCAGCGGCGTGACCGCCGTCTCGTAGACGGCAGCCGGGTCGGGGGCGCTCGCGATCCAGCGTGCCCGTTCGGACTGGAGGCTCTCGGTCGCGTCCGCCTCGATGCGCGCCTTGGTGTCCTCGTACTCCACGATCCGCTGGCGGTACGTCTTCTTGCCCTGACGGCGACCCTGGAGGCCCGTGATGATCATCAGGATCGGTGACAGCAGGGCGATGAGCAGGTAGATCCAGCGACCGGTGGTCGACACGAACATCACGGCCATGCCCATCGGCGCCAGCGCCATCAGGATGGGCAGCGCCCGCGCCGGGGGTTCGGTCGGCGGGGCCGGAAGCTGGTAGCGGGTGTGCTCGTCGGGAGGCAGGATGCGCGGCGGGCGGTTGTACTCGAGCGACATGCCGTCGTCGGCCAGGGACAGGTGCGCCCCACGGTCCGGCGCCCGACCGAAGCCGAGCAGGACCCCGCCGATCGCCAGCTGCGCGGTCTCCGGCCAGTCGGTCTCCTCGGTGACGGCAGCACCGTCGAGCACCGCCCCGGCGAAGCCGTTCGCCGGACGGACCTTCGCGCCGTCGGCCGTGACCGACACGAGCAGGGCGACCTCCGGTACGGTCTCGGCCCCGGTGGCCTCGGCCTCGACTTCGGCGGTGGTGCTCACCGGGATGCGCACCGTGGCGTTCGTCGCCGTGCCGATCGTCACCGTGCCGGTGCCCACCCGCACGATGGTGCCGGCGTGCAGGCCCGAGACGATCCGGATCTCGGCGTCGGTCAGCGGACGGAGCGGCTGCGGCGGCACCTGCTCGAGGCTGCGGGCCACGACCACGCCCTCGCGCACACCGGACTCGGCGACCGTCGCCGCCAGGTCGAGCGGCTGCTCGCCGACGAAGTACGCCGGGGTCCGTCCGGAGGCCACGACGTCCGTCGCGATGAGGCGTTCGGCCTCGGCGACGAGCTCGCCGACCGCACGGGTGTCGTCCCCGTCGACGTAGACGTTGGCGGTCTGACCGCTCTCGCGGTCGACCATCGTGAACGTGAAGGTCATGGCATCCCCCGTAGCATTGACTACATGTCGCAGGACGATGGTAGTGTCCCCTGCAACACGCCCCGTTGGGGGGACATGACGAAACTCCGGGGAAAGGGAGTCACACCGTGGCGAACATCAACGTCTCGTACGCAGACCTCGAGGCAGCAGCCTCCGACCTCAAGGCGGGTCAGGCGGACATCGAAGACCGTCTCTCCGCCCTGCAGCGCAAGATCCAGCAGCTCATCTCCGACGGCTACGTCACCGACAAGTCGTCCGTCGCGTTCGGCGAGTCCTACGACGAGTTCAACCGTGGCGTGACCCAGACCGTCCAGGGGCTCGAGGGCCTCTCGACGTTCCTGTCGAAGGCGTCGCAGACCCTGTCCGAGACGGACGAGTCGCTCGCTTCCGGCCTCAAGGGCTGACACCGCTGACGACCCCGTGTCCCGCGATCGCGTGGGGCACGGGGTCGACGCGGTTCCGGTGGCGGTGGCTTCCGGTTCGTGATCGGGGAGGGATTGTTCCGTGGCTTCGAGACTGCTCGTTGACCTGATGGGGCTCGGGGAGCTCCAGACCGACCTGTCGACCGTGCACAGCACGCTCGAACAGGCGCACAAGCGCGTCGATGCGTCCGACGACGAGATCGGCTCGGGCACCGTGCAGGACGCCCTGCACGACTTCGACCACCGTTGGGGTGACAAGCGCGACAAGATCAGCGACTCGACGAAGGCGCTGGCGGACATGCTCAGCGCGTCCGTCGAGACCTACACCGAGACCGACGAGCAGCTCGCACAGGCACTGCAGGTCAACGACGAGAACGGCGGCGGCGGACCCGCTGCCTCGAGGGCGGAGTAGTCATGGGGCGGCCGTCGGGGTGGGATGTCGTCGATCAGGGTGATGACCCGGTCAAGGGGGATCCGTCGACGTTGCGGATGATGTCGCGGGAGTACCAGCGCATCTCCGACGCGGCCGATGACGCCTCGACCCGGCTGAAGTCGGTCAAGGGGTCGGGGTGGCTGACCGACTGGGAGGGTGAAGCGGCCGATGTGTTCGTCGACGCGATCGAGGACACCCCGTCGGACCTGACCAAGCTCGTCGACTCGTACGAACTCGCCGCGACGGCGTTGTCGGGGTGGGCGGACACGGTCGATGACACCCAGTACCGGGCTGATGGTGCGCTCGCGGACGCGAAGGACGCGTCCGGGGACCTCGCCGCGGCGCAGGACCGGCTCTCCGATGCGCAGTCGAACCTGTCGCACTACCAGTCGGCGTCGTCCGACCTGTCGAAGGTCGCGGAGAAGTACCCGGCTGGCTCCGAGGTGCCGGACGGGGTGGACGTGCCGTCGCCGGCGCAGTTGCGGGCGGCGTCCGACAACGCTTCCGTCGCGCAGGGGTCCGTGTCGTCCGCGCAGGGCGACATCGCGGCGGCGCAGTCGCGGATCGACGCAGCGAAGCGGCTCGTGGCGGATGCGAAGGGTGACTGGCAGGACGCGGAGCAGCGGACCGCGACGAAGATCGGTGAAGCGGCTGACGCGGGGCTGGGGAAGCAGTCCACGTGGGACAAGATCTTCGGGTCCGAGGCGTGGGAGACCATCGTCTCCATCGCGAAGGTCGTCGTCGCCGTGGGCGGGATCATCGTCATGATCATCGGCGGGCCACTCGCCTGGATCGTGCTCGGCGCAGCCCTGCTCGTACTCGCCGACACCCTGTACAAGATGTCGAAGGGCACCGCCGATGGGTGGGACCTCGCCTTCGCGCTGCTCGACTGCATCCCGGGGATGAAGGGGATCACCACCGCGGCGAAGATCGGCGAGGAGTTCGCGAAGGGCGCCTCACTCGCTGCCAAGTTCAGCTCGGCCGGTCGACACGTCGCCTCGGAGAGCCGACAGCTGTTCGCGCCGGGTCTGCACCTCGTCAACAACCTGCGCCACGGTGCAGCCCTCCGCTCGGTCGAGTCGCTCCGCGCCCTCGCCGTGCACGGCGGTTCCGCGGCGGTCGGTGCACTCCGACGTCCGGGCGACGGCTTCATCGCCTCGGTCCGGTCGATGCCGGAGATCGCGAACAAGGCCACGCAGGCGTACTGGGACAACGGCGGGTCCTCCCTCGCCGAGCTCGCGCGGCACTGGCAGGGTGGCAAGGGCGGCTTCCAGAGCGGCTACCTCGGTGTCGACCGCTGGGCGAACGGCGACGCCGACTCGCTCGTCGGGCAGACGCTCCAGATCAGCGGTCCTGGCCACGGCAACTTCTACGTCCCTGACGGCACCATGCACGCCGGCGGCAGCGCCTCGAACTACAGCGAGTCCGTGCAGGTGGGCGTCCAGTCCCACGCCGGTCACGACGGCGTCCCGGCAGGAGCGTCCACGCACCCCGACTACCGCAACACCGGCGACAGCTACCTGGTGAACCAACCGCTGCCACACGCCGAGGGCACCGCGCAGGCGAACACCCAGTTCGGCGGTGGCGGGCAGCACCAGCTCTTCACGGACAAGTCGACGAGCGACCTGGTGAACACCGGCGTGCTCAGCCCGGTCGACCAGGCGGGGAACGTCGTCCCCGACGGGATGAACCAGGTGCTGATGGACCCGGCCACGCGGAGTCCACAGCCGGGGGTCCTCACGACGAACCAGTACGCGAACGCGCTGCACGACCTCGGCTCGCGCGGGCCGGCCGTCGCGGCGGGCATCGTGACGGCGCCGTGGGACATCAGCGAGGCGACGCAGTCCGTCCAGGACCGACTGCGGTGACCCGCAGCGGCGTCACCCGGGCGGGTCACGAGCTCCTGGACCGTTCACCGTCCTGGAACGCCCTGCCCGAGCGCGCCGCGGACGGCCGGTGGACCATCACCGACACCGTCGACCCACTGTGGCCGGAGTACGGCGCGAGCCTGCGACTGCTCAACGCCCTGTCGGACGATGGCCACGAGGTCGAGGACCTCGACGGCACGCTGTTCGAACGCGGGCGACAGGTCGTCGTCCCGCGCGCGGCGCTCGTCCACACGACTTCCGCACCCGCGGTCCTCGAGTCGGTGGCCCTGCCGGACTCGTTCCACGTCGCATCGTTCGCCGTCGACGGCCGGACCGACGCGAACATCGAGGACGGCTGGCGGAACGAGTACGAACCGCGCCGCTTCCGCACGACGTTGAGCCCGGACCGAGCAGCGATCGACCGCCACGAACCCGGGGTGGTGCCGACGACGGTGTCCCGCATCGAGAAGACCGTGGAACCCCTGCCGGCCGATGCCCGCGGAACGTACACCGTGCCGTCGACCGGCCCGTACGAACAGGGTTGGGGCAGACTCGCTCCGATCGTCCGCACGATCGGCGATCTCGGGTACGACGTCCGTCCCGACCTCGGCGCGTACACGACGCTGTCCGGTGTCGTCCGCCCGACGTGGGGCACCGAGATCCGCGGAGCCGACGACTGGGCCGATCTGCTCGCCCGGTTCGTGTTCCCGCAGGGAGTCCAGTCAGAGGTACTCTCCGACGGGTACGCGATCATCCGCGACATCCCCCACCCCGGCGACCCGCTGCACCCGACGTTCGCGCTCGTGTTCACACCCCCGACGGCGGCACGACCGAGCCTGTTCGCGAGGATCTTCTCCTGATGAGCACCACCACGAACCTCACCTCCGCACAGCGACGCGCCCTGATGGTGCGCTCGCGGTTCGCGTTCGCAGCTGCCGAGGTCGTCGCGCTCCGACACGACGAGCAGGGAATCCCACTCGGCGTCGTCAGCCCCGAGGGCATCCCCCTCGCGCTGGCCTTCACCGATCCCGCAGCGGCCGTCGCGCGCATCCCGGCCGGGGTCGCCGCGACGCCGCTGTCACTGCCGATGTCACGTCTGGTCGCCGGCCTGCCCACTGACTGGGGTCTCGTGCTCGACATCGACCAGCCCTACCCGCAGGTCGTGCAGCCAGACGAGAAGCAGACGGTCATCGCCGCGGGTGGTCCGTTCCCCGACGGCGCCGAGGTCACGCTCCGCCCGGCACCGTCCGCGTCCCAGGGGTTCTCCGACGCGCTCGCCGAACGAGCCCCGCTCACGCCTGGCGTGGTCCGCGTGTGGCTGTTCCGCCACGGCGTCGACATCGTGCCCGAGGACCTCATGGTCGTGGTGGCGACGGCGGACCGTGACGCCGCGTTCGCCTTCTCCGAGATCGTGTTCGAGGTCGCACGCGCGCACGACGTGCCGGTGCCGGTCCTCACCGCCTGGATCGACGAGCTCCCCGTCGAGCACGCCACGTGGGTGCGTCAGCAGCAGCCGCTCGCGCACGTCGAACGGCGCTGAGCCCGATGCACCGTGGGCGCCCGGCGGTCGTGGCCCAGCGGGTCGGCGGAGCCGGCACGCAGTGCATCTCCAGCGACACACTCCGCCAGCGCGAGGCCACGGGCTCGGTACGGTTCGTCATCGACCCGGCGGGCCCGTCCCGCGCCGCTACGGAGTTGCTCCCATCTCCTCGGCCGCCGGTGCTCGCCACGCTCCGGTCCGTGACGCCGACGCCGCTCGGGACGGCCGCCGGCCTCTGGGCCGCGATCACCGCCGACACCGTCTCGCCCGGGCGGTCGCTCATGCTCCGTTCGGGTCGGTGGTCGCTCCCCGTGGTGCTGGCCCGAGACCCCCGGGCGACGACTGCGGCGATCAGACATGCCCTCGGCGACCGCCCGCACCCGGCGATCTTCGTGGTGGAACGTCCCGGAGGGCTGCCGCGGCCGTGGCGGGCTGGAGCGCAGGCAGCGATCGAGGCTGCATTCTTGTCCTCCTGACAAATACCGTGGTACGGTCGAGCCATGGCAGTCGAACTCAGCACCTGGGACGCCCAGGGCAACCAGACGACAGCGACGTTCTCCACCATGCGGTTCCCCGCCGGTGAAGCCCACGTCAAGGTCGCGAACGACACCGCCGAGCCGGGGGGACTCACCGAGATCGCGACCCTGCGCGGCACGAGCGGCGACGACCTGATCATGCTCGGCATGTGGGCGGACGCCGTGCGGCAGCGCGGATCGAAGTCCGTCGCGCTCGTCCCTTACCTGCCCGGTGCCCGGCAGGACCGCGGCTTGCCGTTCGGCGCGAAGGTCTACGCGGACGTCCTCAACGGCTTCCACCTCGACCAGGTCATCGCGTTCGACCCTCACTCGCCGGTCATCGTCGGCCTGGTCGACAACCTGACCGTCGTCACGAGCGAGCAGGTCGTCCGTGACGCCGTGGTCGGCGCACCCGAGCACGACGGCGGCGACCCGTACACCGGCATCATCGCTCCGGACAAGGGCGCGGTCCCCCGTGCAACCGCGGTCGCCGAGGCGTGCGGGCTGCCGCTCTACCGGGCCGAGAAGCACCGCAACCCCGACACCGGCAAGCTCGACGGCTTCACCTGCGAACCCCTGCCCGACACCGGCCGGTTCCTGGTGGTCGACGACATCTGCGACGGCGGCGGCACGTTCATGGGGCTCGCGGGCTCGACGGGCCTGCCCAAGGAACGCCTCGGCCTCTGGGTCTCGCACGGCGTCTTCTCCGGCCGGGCAGCACAGCTCGCCGACCACTTCGGCGAGATCGTCACCACCGACTCGTACCCGGCGCAGAACGCCATCGACGGCCTGCGCACGATCGCACTCACCCCCTACCTGACGGAGCAGATCCGATGACGCAGACCACGAGCACCACGACCACCGCGAACGCCGGAACGACCACGGGGATCGAGCCGCGCATCACCACGGCGAGCCCGATCGCGCCGCTGCTGGCCGTCGACGGCTACAAGCACTCGCACCGACAGGTCTACCCGGCCGGCACCACCCGCATCCTGATCAACTGGACGAACCGGTCGAACGCGCACATGCCCGAGTCGACGCACGCCGTGGTCTTCGGGCTGCAGGCGTTCATCCAGCGCTCGCTCGTCGAGGCCTGGGCACCGTTCTTCGCGGCGGACGAAGACGAGGTCGTCCGGCTCTTCGACGAAGCACTGCAGAGCTACTTCGGCGCGAACCACATCGGCACCGACCACGTCCGGGCCCTGCACCGCCTCGGCTCCCTGCCCCTCGAGATCCGTGCGCTGCCCGAAGGCACCCTCGCCCCGATCGGTGTCGCGACCCTCACCGTCGAGAACACGATCGACGAGTTCTACTGGCTGCCCAACTACATCGAGACCGCCCTGTCGGCGTCGATCTGGCACCCGTCGACGGTCGCGACGAAGGCGCTCGAGTACCGCGACCTGATGGAGGACTGGGCCGCCCGCACCGGCGCGGTCCCGGCCGGCATCGACTTCGCCGCGCACGACTTCTCGTTCCGTGGGCAGTCGAGCATCGAGTCGGCCGCAGCGGGTGGCGCGGGCCACCTCCTGTCGTTCCTCGGCACCGACTCGATGCCGTCGCTCGACTTCATCGACCGCTACTACCCGGGCGACAACGGTTGGGTGGCCGCGAGCGTGCCCGCCACCGAGCACAGCGTGATGTGCGTCCGCGGCGCCGACGGCGAGCTGGCGACCTTCAAGCAGATCCTCGACGTGTACCCGACGGGCATCGTCTCGGCGGTCAGCGACGGCTTCGACCTGTTCAAGGTCATCACCGAGACCCTGCCGCAGCTCAAGGACCGCATCACCGGTCGTGACGGCAAGCTCGTCATCCGACCCGACTCGGGCGACCCGGTCGACATCGTCACCGGCACCGTGCACGGTGTCGACCAGGCCGAACTGTTCGCCGCTGACCGCAGCCACGAGCAGAAGGGCGTCGTCGAACTGCTCGACGAGATCTTCGGGCACACCGTGAACGAGCAGGGCTTCAAGGTCCTCGACCAGCACATCGGCGTCATCTACGGCGACAGCATCACGCTCGACCGTGCCCGTCGCATCTACGAGCGCCTGGCCGCCAAGGGGTACTCGAGCGACAACATCGTGCTCGGCATCGGGTCGTACACGTACCAGTACATGACCCGCGACAACCTCGGCAGCGCGGTCAAGGCCACATGGGCACTCGTCGACGGCGAGCCCGTCGACATCCAGAAGGACCCGAAGACCGGCAGCGGCAAGAAGAGCGCGAAGGGCCGCATCGCCCTGCACCGCGACGAGACCGGCGAGATCCGGCAGACGGACCAGGCCACGGCCGACGACGAGGCGACCAGCCTGCTCCAGCCGGTGTGGGTCGACGGCCGCTTCACGCGCCTCCAGTCCTTCGCCGACGTCCGCCAGACGCTCCGCGACGAGCGTTCGGCTCGTGCCACCCGCCGGGGGGCCACCGCGTGACCGATGCCGCAGCGGCGATCCGCGACCAACCGCTCATCGCGATCGACGTCGTCCCGGTGTCCTTCGTGACGACGGACGGTCTACGGGTCGCCACCGCGCGTCGGGCGTACGCACCGTTCGCCGGACAGGAAGCGCTCCCCGGCGTGCTCCTCGACGGCACCGAGATCCTCGCCGACGGTGCGCGGCGCGCCCTGCGGACCAAGACCGGCGTCGGCCCGGCAGCGGTGCGCCACCTCGCGCAGGTCGGCGCGTTCGACGGACCCGACCGCGATCCACGGAGCTCCGCGATCAGCATCGCGTTCCTCGCGGTCATCGACCCGGCAGCACACGCCGACGCGACGTGGCACGACGTCGGCGCGCTGCCGCTCGGACTGCCGTTCGACCACGACCGGATCGTCGACTCGGCGCTCGAGCGCGCACGGGGCCTCCTCTGGTCAGACCTGCCGTTCACACGAGCGCTGCTCGGCGATCCGTTCACCACGGCGGACGCCGCTCGGCTGCGGATCGCCCTGACGGGGACCACACCGGATCCGGGCAACCTCAACCGGACGCTCCGTACGAACACCGCGCTTGCCCGGGTCGACCTCCCAGCGAGTGCGGGACCCCGGGGCGGGCGTCCCCCGGCAGCCTGGACGTGGCAGGACTGAGCACGGTTGGGTGGACCCATGTCCTCTTCCTTGTCCGGTGACGACTCCCTGCACCTGCCCGAGTTCGACGCACCCCCGGCGTCGCCGCTCGACCTCGCGCAGCGGTGGCTGGATGCCGCGGACGAACGCGACGTCTCCGAGCCGAAGTCGATGACCCTCGCCACGGCCGGAGCGGACGGCCGAGTGTCCGCCCGCACGGTCGACGTGAAGCGGCTCGACGACCGCGGGCTCGTGTTCGGCACCTCGACGCTGAGCCCGAAGGGTCGTCAGCTCGCCGACAACCCGCACGCGGCACTCCAGGTCTACTGGCGCGAGACGATGCAGCAGCTCCGGTTCGAGGGCCGGGCCGTGCAGCTGTCCGACGACGAATCCGACGTGCTGTTCGCCGACCGGTCGCCGAAGTCCCGCGCCGCCACCGCCATCGCGGACCAATCCGCCGTGCTCGAACCGCGGACGCTGCAGGACTTGATCGACGACGCCAACGTGCTGCTCGACGAATCCGACGACGCCGTCCCACGGCCAGCTGGGTGGGTCGCGTGGCGGCTCGAGCCCGACGTCGTGGAGTTCTGGCACGGCAGCCGCGACCGGATGCACCGCCGCCTGCAGTACGTGCTCGCCGACGGCGCCTGGTCGGCCACCCGCTTGCAGCCGTAGTCGAGTCCGCTCCCGGTCAGTCCCGCTGCCACCACGATGGCTTCGCGGACTCGACGGTGATCGTCAGCGACCGGGCGTCGTCGGACTTCCTGCCCACCACGAACACCGTCGCCGTGGGGTCCGCGGCCAGCACGCGCCACACCGGCCACGTGTGCGGACCGAGCTTCGGGTCGTACCACGGCCCCGGTCCGTTGTCGGTCTCGACCAGCACACGTCGAACGCTGGCAGGGTCGAGGTCGGGGACGCCAGCAGCCCGCGCCTGCGTGAGGACACGAGCGACACCAGCATCGACGGCCGTCGTCCGCGCGGCCCGGGCCAGCCGGAGCCGGCGTCGCGTGACCAGGTACCCGAGGGCGATGAGCCCCGCGGCAACCAGCACCGTGCCGACCAGGACCACTGCGGTACCGCGGTCTCTCGGCCGGTCCGCGACGACGACTCCCCCGACGAGGACCGCCCCGCCGAGCAACAGTCCGGCGCCTCGGATGCGCCTGACTAGCCGGAATGCACGGCGCCAGGTCTGATCCGCGTCGAGGACGTCCCCGAGGTCGACCGTGACCTCACCCGTCGCGCCGCCCCCGCCCGTCTGCACCCGTCCAGTCTCCCGCACCCCGCACCGGCGCCGCTCCGGCTGGTGCGAGGTTGACCACTCCGTGCGCGCTTCTTGCGCTGCACGGAGTGGTCAACCTCGCACCGAGTAGGTCCGCCGTCCGCCGCGCAGCCCCTACCGTCCGATCGGGTTCGCCATCGCCCCCGCCCGGATGAGCGACGACGACTGGTCCGCCAGGTCGACCATCGACAGGGTGTTCCGCAGCTGCAACCGGTTCAGGCAGGAGTGCTCGAACGTCGGCACCCGCAGGTCCAACGGACGGCGGCGGTCCGGGTGCGCGGCGGCGTGCGCGTCGATGCACTCCCCCACGACCTCCCAGAACCGGCCTTCCGGCAGCACTCCGTCGTCGTCGAGGATCGCCGCGACGAACCGCAGCACCCCGTCGAACACGTCGGTGAACACCGCGAGGGCCGCTTCGTCGTCGGACACCGGGTGCACGATCCGGTCGATGTCGGCGGGCACGGGGCGATCGTCGTGCCGCCCGAGCACCGCGGCTTCCTCCCCGATGTCCTTCATGACGGCACGGACCACGGCACCGTCGCGGACGACGAGCACGAGGTTCTCGCCGTGCGGCATGAACACCAGGTCGTGCACGGTCAGGCAGTGCACGACCGGCAACAGGTAGGCGTCGAGCCAGCGCCGCACCCACTCATCGGCAGGCAGCCCCGATGCCTCGATCAGCGCCGCCACGACGGCGTTCCCCGAGGCGTCCCGGTGCAGCAGCGCCGCCATCGTCAGCAGTCGCTCGCCCTCCGCCAGCCGCGGGATCGGGCTCTCCCGCCACAGGGCCGCGAGCATCTTGCGCTGCGGCGACGACACGTCGACCCGGTGGTACGCGTCGCCGGTGTAGCCGATGGCGGCGTGCTCCCGGAGCACCGAGAAGCCGGCGGCAGTCAGCGTCGGGTCGGCGGCGACGATCGACTCGACCCAGTCGTTCACCGCCGGAGTGTTCCGCATGTACGCGGGCGACATCCCCCGCAGGAACCCCATGTTCTGCACGGCGAGCGCCGTCTTGACGTACGAGCGCGTCGGGTCCGAGTGGTCGAACGCGGTACGGATCGACTGCTGGGGCTGGTACTCGTCCGGCCCCTCGCCGAGGTCGACGAGGTCCTGCCGCCCCAGGTCGGGTGCGAACGTCACGGCGATCCGGTGCTGCCACTGCCAGGGGTGCACGGGGATCCACACGTAGTCGTCGGGGTCGAGGCCTCGACGTTCCAGCGTGGCGCGGAACCCGGCGATGGTCTGCGGGTCGAGCTCGGCCGCCCAGTGGTCGCGCTCGGTCCGGTCCGCGGCGAGCGCCAGGTGCGTGTGCTCCCGTCGGGCGGCGAACCACCGGTACCGGAACCGACCGCCGACCTCCGGCGCGAAGGCCCGGTACTCATCGAGTCCGAACCCGATCCGCCCGTTCGCGGCGACGAACGCCGGGTGGCCCTCGGTCATCGCTGCCTCGACGTCCTGGAACGAGGCGACGGCAGCCTCGACGGAGTCGCCCGTCCGCCCACGCGCGAGCTGCGCGGCGGACGGCCCGCCCCGCCGGTGCTTCGCAGCAGCGCTCGCCAGGGTCGAGGCGATCTCCTCCAGGTACGTCCCGAGCAGCTCGTCGGGGATCCCGAGCACCTCGTGCAGTTCGAGCACGAAGTCCTGCGCACTGAGCGACGCCGGCGTCCCAGCGCGAGTGCGCGTCAGCGAGGCTTCGTCGATCGACCAGTGTTCGAGCACGTGCTGCCGTGCGTGGAACCGGTAGGTCGAGTCCCCCGCGTCGAGCCGCCACCCCTCCCCGTCCGGCACGGGTGCGATCAGCCGCTCGTGGGTGAACTCGGCGATGGCCTTCGCCACCAGGTGTCGTTCGGCGGGTTCCAGGTGCTCGGGTCGCAGGTGCGCGGCCGGACCGTCGTCGTCGGGCACGCCGATCCGGTCGGTGTCGAGCACGGACAACAGTGCCCGCTTGCCGTCGACGTCGACCTGGCGCAGTGCGCGGAAGCCCACCTCGGCGTTCTTCGCCTGCACCGCGGTGTTCCGCACGTCCGGCTCGACGACGACCCGCCGCGCGCCGAGGACGTCGCGGCAGTGCTCGACGACGGCGCGCATCACGGCGCTCGTCAGTCCGTGCACGCGGCCGCCGGCCGGCACCGGTGCGACGAGCAGGTGCATGCCGACGTCGCCGGGCTCCGCCGCCCACACGTCGGTGAGCAGGACGGCGGCGGGGTCGTAGGTCTCGACCAGGAAGCACGGCTCACCGTCGCGTCGGCCGAGCCACGCAGCCTGCGCCGGGTCCGCCTGCACGCCGGTCAGGTAGTCCCGGACGCCGTCCACGTCGAGGTCGCCCATCTCCCACCACGACGACGCCGGGTGGGCGAGCCACGACTGGACGACGGCGGCGTCGCGTTCCGGGTCCACGGGTTCGACGGCCAGGAGGCCCGGAGCGACTCCGGCAGACACCGTCGCCTCGGGCGCACCGGCCGGTGCACTGCTCGTCACGTGCGCGCTCATGCGGGCACCTCCGTGCGCTCGGTCGCCTGCCGGGCCGGCGCGCGGTGCGCACCGGCGGGAGCGGCGGTGGACTGGTCCGTGGCGGGCAGGCCGAACTCCTGGAAGGCGATCCGGGCCTCCAGGCCGTACACGGGGCGACCCGTGACGGACCGGATGATCGACGCGTTCCGCCACGCACCCATGCCGAGGTCGGGCGCGGTCAGGCCGTGCGTGTGCTCCTCGGCGTTCTGCACCCAGATGCGTCCGCCGAGCGTGTCGACGTGGTGATCGCGCGCGACGGCCAGGCGACCACGGGAGTCACGGGCGACGAGGTGCTCGACGGGGTCGAGGAACCGTGGCGTGCGCGGCGTGTAGCCGGTCGCCAGGACGAGCCGCTCGACCTCGTGCTCGTACGTCTCGCCGAGCTGCTCGTGGCGGAGCGTCAGCCGGTACGTCCCCCGGTCGGCGAGCCACTCGGCGTCGACGACACTCGTCTCGGTGCGCAGGGTCGTCGGGATCGGGCCTCGAGCGCTGATCCGGTACAGCTGGTCGTAGAGCTCGTCGACCAGGTCCGCACTGATGCCCTTGTACAGCCCGCGCTGCTCGCGCCCGAGACGGTCGCGAGCATCCTCGGGCAGGCCGTGGAAGTGGTCCGTGTACTCCGGACTCGTCATCTCGAGCGTGAGCTTCGTGTCCTCCATCGGGAAGAACCGCGGCGACCGGGTGATCCAGTCGAGTCGGTAGCCGTCTTGGCGCAGGTCCTCGAGCAGCTCGCGGTAGACCTCGGCAGCGGACTGCCCGCTGCCGACCACCGCGATCGAGGCGGCGCCGCGGAGCGCGTCGCGGTTCGGCAGGAACTCGGCGGAGTGGATCACCGGTCCGGCGATCCCACGCAGCGGGGCGGGGACCGACGGCTCCGTCCCGATGCCGACCACGACGTGGCGTGCGCGGTACGTCTCGGGACCCTGATCGGTCTCGGCGTGCACCGTGAACACGTCCGTCGCCGTGTCGTGCTCGACGGCCGTGACGGACCGGCCCCACCGGAGCGTGTCGAGCCGGTCGGCGGCCCACCGGCAGTAGGCGTCGTACTCGCTGCGCAGGGGGTGGAAGTCCTCGCGGATGTAGAACGGGTACAGGCGGCCGGTCTCCTTGAGCCACGCGAGGAACGAGAACGGCGAGGTCGGGTCGGCCATCGTCACCAGGTCCGCCATGAAGGGCACCTGGATCGTGGCGTCGTCGAGCATCATGCCGTGGTGCCAGGCGAAGCCGTCGGCGGCGTCGAGGAACACCGCGTCGAGGTCGTCGAGCGGGTCGGTGAGGCAGGCGAGGCCGAGGTTGAACGGGCCGATGCCGATGCCGATCAGGTCGTGGACGGGCTGCTCATCGTGGCTCATCGGATCGCTCCTTCCGTGGTGGTGGTGACGGCTCGGACGCGCGCGGCCGTCGCGGCGACGTGCTCCAGCGAGGCGCGCATCTGCGCCGGGGTGGTCTCGGGGTTGAGCAGCGTCAGCTTGTTGCAGGGTCGGCCGTCGATCACGGTCTTCGCGATGAGGACCCGGCCCTCGGCGAGCAGCGCCGCACGGATCGGTGCGACGAGCGCGTCGGCTTGCTCGTCGGTCACCCCGGCCGGCTGCCAGCGGAAGAGCACGGTGCTGAGCTGCGTCGGGGCGACGAGCACCAGGTCGGGGTGCTCCTCGACGATCCGGTGGGTGGCGGCGGCGAGGTCGATGACGGCGTCGAACGCGGTGCCGATCGCGTCGGCCCCGGTCGCGCGCAGCGTCGCCCAGAGCTTCAGGGCGTCGAAGCGGCGGGTGGTCTGCAGCGACTTGTCGACCTGGTTCGGCTCGGCGGCGTCCTCGGGGTTGAGGTAGTCGGCGTACCAGGCCGTCCGGCGCAGGTCGGCCGGGTCACGGACGAGCAGCGCACTCGAGGACACCGGCTGGAAGAACGACTTGTGCAGATCGGTCGTCACGCTGCGCGCCCGCTCGATGCCGGCGAGCAGGTGCCGACGCGTCGGGGAGACGAGCAGTCCGCAGCCGTACGCGGCGTCGACGTGCAGCCAGACGTCCTCCAGATCACACACGTCGGCGATCGGCTCGATCGGGTCGATGACCCCGCGGTCGGTGGTGCCGGCGGTCGCGACGACCGCGATCGGGGTACGGCCCGCTGCCCGGGTCGCGGCGATCGCCTCCGCGAGGGCTGCCGGTCGCATCCGACCGGCGTGGTCGGTGGCGACGTCGACCACGGCCTCGAGGCCGAGGAGGCGTGCCGACTTCGCGATGCTGAAGTGGGTCTCCGCCGTCGTGAACACGGTGCCGGCGACTCCGACGGCTTCGCGTGCCAGCAGCAGCGCCTGCAGGTTGGACTGCGAGCCACCGGAGGTGAACACCCCGTCGCCGGCAGCGAACCCGGCACGACGGGCCAGCCAGTCGACCACGTGGCGTTCGATGTCCGTGCCGATGCGGGACTGGTCCCAGGTGTCGACCGACGGGTTCACCGCGGCGAGGACGGACTCGGCGGCGACCGCGGGCAGTGCGACCGGGCAGTTCAGGTGCGCGAGGTAGCCGGGGTCGTGGAACCACACGGCCTCGCGGACGAACAGGTCGTCGAGTTCGGCGAGCGCCTGTGCCGTCCCGACGGGAGCGGCGTCCAGGTCGACCGCGCGCACGCGGTCGTGCAGCGCGTCCGGGGCGGTCGCGGTCGTCGGGCGGTCGACGGTGGCGAGTCGGTCGGCGAGCTGGTCCACCGTCGACCCGACGGTCGACCGGTAGCGCTCGGCGTTGGCAGTGGTCAGCAGTTCGATGGGTGTCACGTTAGGTAAGGCTAACCTCACCTGCTTTTCGGTGTCACCCGAACAGGGGTGGACTCCCAGGTCTCGGGCGTGGCGAGACGTCCTCGTGCCCGCGACGAACGCACCCCGCCGGGGAACCGGCGGGGTGTACGGACGTTCAGCCAGCTCTGGCTAGAGCTTCTCGATCGGCGCGATCTTGATGAGCAGCTTCTTGCGGCCCGCGGAGTCGAACGCGATCTCGGCGATGCGCTTCGCGCCCTGGCCGGTCACCGCCGACACGGTGCCCTCGCCGAAGTCGACGTGCTTGATCCGGTCGCCGGCGACGAGTTCCATGTCGCCGTTGTCGCGGACCTGGCCGGACACCCGGTTCGCCCACTCGGTCTTCGGGCGGGTCTTCGACGCAGCGGCCGCGCGGTCGTACGAGCCACCGCCCCAGCCGCCACCGCCGCGGTAACCACCGCCACCGCCGCCGCCGATGCCGCCCTCGCGCTTCGCGTTGAGCGCACGGGGCTGCGTGCCACCACGGCTGTTCGCCATGCCCGGCGACTGCTTCCACTCGATGAGCCCCTCGGGGATCTCCTGCAGGAAGCGCGACGGCATGGCGACGTTGACGTCACCGAACTGGGCGCGGGTCATCGCCAGCGACAGGAACAGGACCTTCTTCGCGCGGGTGATGCCGACGTAGAACAACCGGCGTTCCTCCGACGGACCACCCGGTTCGTTCGCGGACATCCGGTGCGGCAGCAGGTCTTCCTCGACGCCGGTCAGGAACACAGCCTCGTACTCCAGCCCCTTGGCCGTGTGCAGCGTCATGAGCGACACCGTGCCGGACGAGTCGTCGAGCTCGTCCGCCGCTGCGACCAACGAGACCTCGGTCAGGAAGTCCGTCAGCGTGCCCTCGGGGTTGTTCTTCTGGAACTCGCGCGTCACCGCCACGAGCTCGTCGATGTTGTCGGCCCGGGCGGCGTCCTGCGCGTCGGGCGACTTCCGCAGGTTCTCGAGCAGGTGGGAGCCGTCGAGCAGCTGGGTCAGGGTGTCGACGACCGGCTGCGTCGGGGCCTTCTCGGACACGGAGTCCAGCAGCGCCGCGAACTCAGTGATGGCGTTCCGCACCTTCGGCCCGAAGCCGAGCTCACCCGCGTGCCGCAGGGCATCACGCATCGTGGTCTCGTGCTCGTCGGCGTAGCGCTGCAGGGTCGTCTCGGTGACGGAGCCGATGCCGCGCTTCGGCACGTTGAGCACACGACGGAGCGCCATCGGGTCGGCGGGGTTCGCCACGGTGATCAGGTACGCCATGGCGTCCTTGATCTCGGCGCGCTCGTAGAACTTCGTGCCGCCGAGCACCCGGTACGGGATCGCGGCACGGATGAAGATCTCCTCGAGCGCACGGGTCTGCGAGTTCGTCCGGTAGAACACCGCCATGTCGCGGTAGTCCATGCCGTCCTCGCGCAAGCGCTGGATCTCGTCGGCGACGAACTGGGCCTCGTCGTGGCCGGTGTACCCGGTGAAGCCGACGATCTTCTCGCCCGCGCCGACGTCGGTGAACAGGTTCTTCGCCTGACGGTCGAAGTTGTTCGCGATGACGGCGTTCGCGGCGTCGAGGATGGTCTGCGTCGAGCGGTAGTTCTGCTCGAGCAGGATCACCTTGGAGTTCGGGAAGTCGCGCTCGAACTCGACGATGTTGCGGATGTCGGCCCCGCGGAACGCGTAGATCGACTGGTCCGAGTCGCCCACGACGGTCAGGGACGCTCCGGCGATCGACCCGTCGCGCTCGCGCATGCGGGCGACGTGCTGGCCGGAGTCCTCGAGCTTGTCGACCTGGTCGACCGGCACCGGACGCGTGAGCTCGCGGATCAGGGAGTACTGCGCGTGGTTGGTGTCCTGGTACTCGTCGACCAGGATGAAGCGGAAGCGCCGCTGGTAGAGCGCAGCGACCTCGGGGAACGCCCGGAACAGGAAGACGGTCTGGCCGATGAGGTCGTCGAAGTCGAACGCGTTCGCCCGGCGCAGGTCGTTCGTGTACCGACGGAAGACCTCGGTGAACATGACTTCCTGCGGGTCGTTCACGTTGATGTTGCGCGCGTACGAGTCGATGTCCTGCAGCTCGTTCTTGAGCTTCGAGATCTTCGACGCCGCGGCGCCCACCGTGAGCCCGAGCGTGTCCGCCTCGAGGTCCTTGATGATCCGCTTCAGCAGGGCCTTGGAGTCGGCGGAGTCGTAGATCGTGAACGACTGCGCGAACCCGAAGCGCTCGGCCTCGCGCCGGAGGATGCGCACGCACGCCGAGTGGAACGTCGAGATCCACATGCCGTCGGACTCGCCACCCACCAGGGCCCGGACGCGCTCACGCATCTCGGCCGCGGCCTTGTTCGTGAAGGTGATCGCGAGGATCTGCGACGGCCAGGCTTCACGGTTGGCGAGCAGCAGCGCGATGCGGCGCGTGAGGACGCTCGTCTTGCCGGATCCGGCACCGGCCACGATCAGCAGGGACTCGCCGCGGTACTCGACGGCTTCCTTCTGCTGGGGGTTCAGACCCGCGGTGAACGGGTCTTCGTACGCACGGGCACCGGCGCCCGGCTCGGGCGTCGATTCGAAGGGGTCGAGCACGATCGTCATGTTCGGGACAGTCTAAGCGGGACCCCCGACAGCCGACCGGGCGAGGACCGCCAGGTCGGTGTGGTCCGCGAACACCCCGTCGAGGCCGGTCCGGATCACCGAGGTGTACCAGCGCTCCCAGTCGCCGAAGGCCGCGACGTCCCCACCGCGGCGCAGCGGCCCGGGCAGGAACCGGTTCTCCGGTCGGAGCGTCCACG
The DNA here is from genome assembly GCF_003814955.1 of Curtobacterium sp. PhB137. Taxonomy (NCBI): domain Bacteria; kingdom Bacillati; phylum Actinomycetota; class Actinomycetes; order Micrococcales; family Microbacteriaceae; genus Curtobacterium; species Curtobacterium sp. PhB137. The sequence continues at coordinate 237,896 of NZ_RKQO01000004.1, forward strand.
TGTACACCGCGAGGCCCACGGCGTGCGCACGGTCGACGATCGCGCTCCGGACCGGCGTCGGGTCCTCGAGCGCGACGCTGTCCACCCCGGCCATCAGCGTGCCGAGGTCGACGCTGATGCCGTGGAACTCGGTCGCGAACGACGCGAGCGCGTCCTCGGAACGCTCCGCGGCGTAGGTGGGGGCGAGCGATCCGTGGGACGCGACCTCGTCGGCGGCACTGCCACGGGCCTCCTGGAGGTACACCAGCCGACCACCCGTGTGCCGCTCGCGCAGGTCGCGGAGCACGCCCTTCTCGAAGCTCTCGACCGTGAGCCGCTCGTCACGGCGCCACCCGGCGTCACCGAGCGTGCGGTCGACGAGTTCGCCCATCGGGAAGCCCGCGCGGTCGAAGAACGCCGCGTGCTTGACCTCGGCGACCAGCCCGACCGGACGAGGCGCGGCGTCGAGGATCGCGAGCAGGTCCTCGAGGCGCAGGATCGGCTCCTCGCCGTCGTGCTCGGCCGACCCGGGCCGCAGGGCGGGCAGACGTTCCCGGGTGCGGAGCGTCTGCAGCTCGGCCCAGGTGAAGTCCTCGGTGAACCAGCCGGACAGGCTCTGGCCGTCGACGGTCTTCGTCGTGCGCAGGTGCCGGAACTCCGGGTGGTCCGCGACGTCGGTGGTGCCGGACACCTCGTTCTCGTGGCGGAGCACGAGCACGCCGTCCTTCGTGGGCACCAGGTCCGGCTCGATCGCGTCGGCACCGAGCTCGATGGCGAGTTCGTACGCGCTCCGCGAGTGCTCGGGGCGGTAGCCGGACGCACCGCGGTGGGCGATCACGAGGGTCATGGCGCGACCCTACTGGGCCAGGGTGACGGCGGACCGTCCTGTGTCGCGGGACACACGCGCCCGGCCGGAGCCCGTGCATCTCAGCATCGGCGCTGACCATCGCTGCATGACCGTCCGATCGCTCTCCACCGCCGTCGAGGCCAGGATCGACCGTGCCGCCCGCCGACTGCTCGACGCCGGGCACCAGCCGCACCGGCCCGTCCGGCTGTTCGTCACCGAGTTCCTGGTGTTCGGCGCGAAGCAGGCGTGGGCGTGCGCGTTCGGGGCGCTGCTGCTCGGTTCGATGGCCGTGGCCTCGCTGACCGTGCCGGCGGCGTTCCGGAACGACGCGCTGACCGTCGTGGCGGTGCTGCTGCAGCTCGGCATGCTCGTGTTCGGGCTCGAGACCGTGCGGGAACTCCGGGTCGTCCTGCTCTTCCACGTCGTCGGCACCGCCATGGAGGTCTTCAAGACGCACATGGGCTCGTGGTCGTACGAACCCGGCGGGCTGTTCGTGATCGCCGGGGTTCCGCTGTTCTCCGGGTTCATGTACGGCGCGGTCGGGTCGTACATGGTCCGCGTGTACCGCCTGTTCGACCTGCGGTTCGACCGGTACCCGCGGCAGTGGCTGCTCGCCGTCGTCGCTGCCGGCGTGTACCTGAACTTCTTCGGGCACCACTTCCTGCCCGACGCCCGCTGGGTCCTGCTCGCACTCATCGTCCTGCTCTTCGCCCGCACGACCATGCGCGTCCGGATCCACCGATCGACGATGCGCATGCCGGTGCTCGTCGCCATGGGACTCGTCGCCGTGTTCATCTGGTTCGCCGAGAACGTCGCGACCTGGGCCGGAGCGTGGAGCTACCCCGCGCAGCTCGCCGTCTGGCACCCGGTGGCCCCGACGAAGATCGTCGCGTGGTTCCTGCTCATGACGATCTCGGTCGCGCTCGTCACCTGGCTCTACCCGGCGGTGCCGTCGGGCTCGGCGCTGCCGTCCGGCTCGGCGCGTTGGACGGCGGACTCTCGACGACTTCGAGGCGCGCGCGCAGCGGGTGCCCATAGGCTGCCGTCGTCAGGGCCTCCGGGCCCGCGTCCGCTCGCCGCGAATCCTCAGCCTTCCGCGACCGAGCGCACCTAGGCTGAGAGGACTCATATCTCCTAGGAAGAGGACACCATGGCCTTCAAGCCCGGTTTCGACCAGTCCCCCGCCTTCAACGCCCAGGGACCCAACACCTGGGGCGGGCGTGGCGCTGGTCAGCAGCAGGCCGGCTGGGGACAGACCCCGCAGCAGGCACAGGGCGGGATGACCCCCGAGCAGCTGCAGTACATGTACGACCGCCCGGCGGCATCGACGGTCGACACCGACCGCATGTCGTACGAGGACACCATCGTCAAGACGCTGCTCGCCTTCGGCGTGCTGCTCGTCGGTGCGGTGGCCGGTTGGAACCTGCCCCCGATCGTCTGGATCGTCGGCGCCGTCGTCGGGTTCGTCCTGGCGCTCGTGAACACCTTCAAGAAGAAGCCGTCGCCGGGTCTGGTGCTGACGTACGCGTTCTTCGAAGGCCTGTTCGTCGGCGGGATCTCGAACTATTTCCAGACCGCGTTCCCGCAAGCGGACGGCATCGTCGCGCAGGCGGTCTTCGGCACGCTCGGGGTGTTCGGCGTCACGCTGCTCCTGTTCCTGTCGGGCAAGGTCCGTGCGACCCCGAAGGCCACCCGCTTCTTCCTGATCGCAATGGTCGGGTACATGGCGTTCTCGCTGGTGAACCTCGTCCTGATGTGGACCGGCGTCACCAGCACGGCCTTCGGGCTCATGGGCACGACGATCTTCGGTATCCCGCTCGGCGTCCTCATCGGCATCTTCGTCGTGGTCATGGCGGCGTACTCGCTGATCCTCGACTTCGACCAGATCAAGACGGGCGTCCAGCGCGGCGCTCCGAAGATCTACGCGTGGACCGCGGCGTTCGGCCTCATCGTGACGCTCGTCTGGCTGTACCTCGAGATCCTGCGCATCCTCGCCATCGTCGCGAGCAGCGCGCGCAACTAGCACCACCGCGTCCACGAAGGGTCCCGGCGCTGTGCCGGGGCCCTTCGTCGTTTCCGGGGTGCTGTGGGCGGGAGCGGCGGCAGCGCCAGTGGTCGCAACACCCCGCCGGTCGCCCGGCGAGTGGTCACGAAGTGTCGCCCGGGCCGGGGCCAATCGACAGTTCGTGACCGCTCGGCACCGGGCCCGCGGGGTGTTGTCGCCACTCGACCACCCCCAGCAGCACCCATTCCCCCGGCAGCGCCGCCCCCGGACGCGCGGAGGCCCGGCACGCAGGGCGTGCCGGGCCTCCGGTCGTTCAGGGGAGCGTCACTCCCACTCGATCGTCCCCGGCGGCTTCGACGTGACGTCGAGCACGACCCGGTTGACGTCGGGCACCTCGTTCGTGATGCGGTTCGAGATCTTCGCGAGCACGTCGTACGGCAGGCGCGTCCAGTCGGCGGTCATGGCGTCCTCGGACGAGACCGGACGGAGCACGATCGGGTGCCCGTAGGTCCGGCCGTCACCCTGGACACCCACGGAGCGGACGTCGGCGAGCAGGACGACCGGGCACTGCCAGATCTCCCCGTCGAGGCCCGCTGCGGAGAGTTCCTCGCGCGCGATCTTGTCGGCGGCGCGGAGCAGCTCGAGCCGCTGCTTGTCGACCGAACCCACGATGCGGATGCCGAGCCCCGGTCCGGGGAACGGCTGGCGGCCGACGATGACCTCGGGAAGGCCGAGCTCGCGACCGACGGCACGGACCTCGTCCTTGAAGAGCGCACGGAGCGGCTCGACGAGCTCGAAGGTCATGTCCTCGGGCAGGCCGCCCACGTTGTGGTGCGACTTGATGTTCGCGGTACCCGCTCCGCCGCCGGACTCGACGACGTCGGGGTAGAGGGTGCCCTGCACGAGGAACTTGACCTCGCCGTCGTCACCGTCCCCACGCGCCTCGAGCACGAGTGCCTCGGCCGCGGCCTCGAACGTGCGGATGAACTCGCGCCCGATGATCTTGCGCTTCTGCTCGGGGTCGCTCACACCGGCGAGGGCGTCGAGGAACTGCTGCTCGGCGTCGATCGTGATGAGCCGGACACCGGTGGAGGCGACGTAGTCCTCTTCCACCTGCTTGCGCTCGTCGGCACGGAGGAGCCCGTGGTCGACGAAGACGCAGGTGAGCTGGTCACCGACGGCCTTGTGCACGATGGCTGCGGCGACGGCGGAGTCGACACCGCCGGACAGCCCGGCGATCACGCGGTTCGACCCGACCTGGGCCTGGATCCGGGCGACCTGCTCGTCGATGACGTTGCTCGAGTTCCAGTCGCCGGGCAGACCGGCGGCGCGGTGCAGGAAGTTCTCGAGGACGGCCTGGCCGTGCTCGGAGTGCTTCACCTCGGGGTGCCACTGCACGCCGTAGAGCTTGCGCTCGTCGGACGCGAAGGCCGCGACGGGGGTCGACGCGCTCGACGCGAGGACCTCGAAGCCCTCGGGGGCCTTCGCCACGGAGTCGCCGTGCGACATCCACGTGACCTGGGACCCGGGCTGCCCGCCGAGCAGGACGCTGTCGGTGCCGCTGACGTCGACGGACGTCGCGCCGTACTCACGCAGGCCGGTGTTCGCGACCTCGCCACCGAGGGCGGTCGCCATGGCCTGGAAGCCGTAGCAGATGCCGAGCACGGGGACGCCGAGGTCGAGGATGTCGCCGTCGAGGGTCGGTGCACCTTCTTCGTACACGGACGACGGACCACCGGACAGCACGATGGCTGCGGGGTCCTTCGCGCGGATCTCCTCCGCCGTGATGGAGTGCGGGACGATCTCGCTGTAGACGTTCGCTTCACGGACCCGACGCGCGATGAGCTGCGCGTACTGGGCCCCGAAGTCGACGACGAGGACGGGACGCTGTTCGGTCTCGCTCACCGAGCGGCCTCCTTCTCACGCTGCTGGGCAGCGATCAGCTCGTGGTAGGTGTCCATGGCCTTCTGCTGCATGCGGTGTTCGACCACGAAGGACATGAACGGGATGATGCCACCGAGGGCGATGAGCAGGAAGCGGGAGGGCTTCCAGCGCATGATGCTCCACAGACGGAAGTCCGTGAAGAGGTAGAGGACGTACAGCCAGCCGTGCGCGATGAGGATCGCGATCGACAGGTTGAACGTGCCGGGTGCTTCGCCGGCCGTGCCGTTCGGCACGAAGAACGGGCCGTTGCCGAGCTGCATCTCGAGTTGGAGCGGCGTGTACTTGATGATGACCTCGATCACGAGGGCCAGCAGCAGCACACCGGTGATGTACGCGGAGACGCGGTACCACTTCACCGCACCCGGGATCTTCGGGATGTCGCGGGTTCGGACGGTCAAGGCCATGACGACCAGCCTACCGTCGGTCCGCGAGTGCCCCGTCGACGCTGAGGGCAGCCTCACGCCGCTCCTCTTCCTCGCGCTCCCAGGCGTCCTTCACGAACCGGTACCAGAGGAACACCGCGAAGCCGGCGAAGACGACCCACTCGATCGCGTAGAACAGGTTCAGCCAGTCGAACTGGACCTCGCGCGACGGCGCCCGGTCGGCGATGGTGCCGAGGTCGGCGGCCTGCGCGGTGGCACCGTCGGCGACGACGTACCCGAGGTACATCCGGTCGTCGAACGCCTTCCACGTGTTCACGAAGCGCGCGGGTGCCACGGCGGAGTACTCCGCCTGCTTGTAGGTGTCCTGGTCGGGCGACTCGGCGGGGTAGTACCGGCCCTGAACCGTGAGCGTCTGCCCGTCCGTCAGGCGGTCACCACCGGCGACGGCGGCCGACCGTTGGTCGGACCACCCGATGACGACCGGGAGGCTCGCCCCACCATCCGAGTCCACCAAGTGCCCGACGGTCTGGTACGTCCCACCCCCGGTGCGGCCGGTCAGGATCGTGGTGTCGCCGGCGACGAACGTGCCGGTGACGGTGACCTTCTGGCCGGCGATGGTCTCGCTCGCGGGTTCTTCCGGGGCGGTGACCGCATCGAGCGTCTTGCGGGTCTCGGTGGTCGCCGGCAGCGGCTTGCCGTTGGCGATGCTCCGCTCGAGCTGCCACTTGCCCAGCCCGGCGAACACCGCCGCGAGCACGAGCGCCAGCAACAGCAGCGCGATCCACCTCGGTCGTCGGGCAACGGCCCACATCTGTATCAGTACTCCGGATCGCGCTGTCGGACCGGACGCTCGGGGCGCTCGGTGGGGATCTCGACGGGCGACGTGACGGGTTCGTCGGTCGCCTCCGGTGACCCATTCTCCTGCTCGTCCCTGCCAGCGGCCTCCACGAGCGCGAACTCCTCTGCGAACCGGCGGTCCCGCTCGGCACGGCGGACCGCGGCGGCGGACGCTGCTTCGGCTTCCTCGGCCTCCGCTGCCTCGGCGGCGGCAGCCGCTGCGACCGCTCGGCGGCCACCGAGTCGTCCGCGCAGGCGGGCGAGGCGGGCGGGGCGCACCACGAGGCGGCCGATCCGCTCCGAGTTCACCGCGAGCAGCGGCCCGAGGATCGCCATGACGAGGACGTAGAGGCCCGCGAACGCGGTGATCCGGGCCTCCAGTCCGGCGGCAGCCGAGAGCGTCGCGAGGATCAGCGCGAACTCGCCACGGTTCACCAGGATCACGGCGGTGTTGATCCCCTGTTGGACGTTGAAGCCGTTCATGCGCGCGACGATCTGCCCGGCGACCGCGTTGAGCACGACCGTCATGCCGATCGCACCGAGGACCGGCCAGAGCACCTCGCCGAAGGTCGACAGGTCGAGGCCGAGGCCGAAGTTCACGAAGAAGAACGCGGCGAAGACGTCACGCATCGGCAGGGCGAGCTGTTCGATGCGGTCGCGGTACCGGGTGGCGCCGCAGAGCAGACCGATGACGAACGCGCCGATGGCGTCGGTCACGCCGAGCAGGTCGCCGATGCCACCGAACATCACGGCGAGCCCGAAGAACAGCACCGTGAAGAGTTCGTCGTCACGCGTCGCGAAGATCTTCGAGACCCACTTGCCGGCGAACCGGGCGAGCGTGAACATCACGATGAGGAAGCCGAACGCGAGCGCGAGCTTGCCGACGACGGCCCAGGCGTTGGTGTCGCCGGACAGCACGACGGACACGATCGCCAGGTAGACGGCGATGAAGACGTCCTCGATGACCGTGACGCCCAGGATCATCGGGGTCTCGTCGTTCGCGAGTCGTCGCAGCTCGATGAGGAGCTTCGTGACGATCGCACTCGACGAGGTGGCCGTCATGCCGGCGATGATCAGGGCTTCCCGGGTGCCCCAGCCGAGCGAGAACCCGAACGCGAACCCGACGCCCATGTTGATGACGACGTAGGTGCCGCCGGACACCAGGAGCTTGCCGGCGTTGCCGTAGAAGTCCTCTTGGTCGAACTCCAACCCGAGGTTGAACAGCAGCAGGATGAGCCCGAACGTCGCGATGAGCTCGATCGTGTGCGACTCGACGTTCAGGCCGATCCACGGCGTGTGCGGGCTCGCGATGAGCCCGACGATCATGTAGATCGGGATCGCCGGCAGACCGATGGTCTTGCCGAGCCGCCCGAGCACGTAGGCGATGACGAACAGCACACCGATGGTGAGCAGTTCACCGCCCAGGTGCATGCGCTAGCTCTTCCGCGGGGCCTCGGCCGATGCGGCCGCAAGCTCTCCGCTGCGGTAGAAGGAGAAGGCCTTGGCGACCTTCTCGGGGGAACCGGCGACGACGATGGTGTCACCGGGGAAGACGACGAAGTCCGGCGAGGGTGCCGGGTTGGCGCTGTCGCCACGGACGACGGCCACGACGGTCAGGCCGATGAAGCCGGAGTCGTGCAGGTCGCCGAGCGGCTTGCCGGCGATCGCGTCGTCGTAGTCGACCGAGAACCAGTCGATGGACAGCCCGGGGATCTCGTCGAGCTTGTCGAGGCCCTCGGTGATCCGGGTGCCGCCCAGGAGTTCGGCGAGGGTGTGCGCCTCGTCCTCGCTGAGGCGCAGCGAGACCTTCTCGGACTTGTCCGCGCCGTCGGAGACGTCGGCGAACGAGATGAGGTCGGAGTGACCCGACCGGTGCGTGATGACACCGCACTTGCCACCGTCGTCGGTGTAGAAGCTGTGCAGCACGCCGACTCCGGGGAGTTTGACGCGATGGACGTCGACCATGATGGCTCCCTTTTCGAGTACGCCCATGCTAACCACCGCACGGCCCCGCGCATTCCGGTCGCTACTGTTCTGTGGATGGGGAGAACTCGGATCGTCGTCGGGGTCGTCGGGACGCTGGTCGTCACACTGTACGCGGGGTTGCTGGCGCTCAATGCGCTCGTGCTCGATCCGCTCGGCGCGGTGCCGGGGCAGTCGCTCGCGCAGATCCACGCCGAGCTCACCCGCCAGGGCTTCTCGGTGCTGACCGACACGGTGATCGTCATCGTGGTCGGCGCGGTCGGTGTCCTGCTCGCCGCCGGACTCTCCGTGCTGCTGCTGATCACCCGCGCCACCGCACACGTGATGGCGACGGTGCTGCTCGCCGTCGTGGCGTTCGGTGCTCCGGCGTCGTTCTGGAGCGGGTTCGCACTCGGCATGGACATCGCGGACGGCTACGGGATCGGCGGCGGCGACCACACCATCTGGGCCGGTGTGCTGTACGTCACGAGTCTCGTCGCGCTGATCGCGGTGCCGGTCGTGCTCGTCGTCGGCCAGGCGGTGCACGTGCGCCGCGCCGCCCTGCGGGCGCGCGCCGCCTGACGGACGGTCGCTACTCCGGCTCGCTCGTCTTCTCCCCCACCACCTGCTCGTCGGACGCCTTCGCGCCCTCCGCGCCGCTGCTGCGGCCGCCGCCCACGACGACGTCGTCCTCGTCGAAGCCGAACGCGATGTCCGGTGCCTCGAGCCGCACTCGGTCCGCGCTCTCGTCGTCGGGCTGCAGCTGCGACTCGCGTTCCGCGGCCACACGCTTCAGGTAGTTCGACACCTCGTGCTCGGTGGTCTCCTGGTCCCAGCCGAGCACGTCGGCCATGAGCTTCGCGGCGACCGGGGCCGCCGACTCACCACGGTCCCAGGCCTCGATCGAGATGCGGGTGCGGCGGGCGAGGACGTCCTCCAGGTGCAGGGCCCCCTCGTGCGAGGCGGCGTACACGACCTCGGCACCGATGTAGTCGTCGGCTCCCGGCAGCGGCTCGGCCAGGGTCGGGTCCTGCTCGACGAGCTGCAGCACCTCGGTGGCCAGGGTGCCGTAGCGGTTCAGCAGGTGCTCGATGCGGACCTTGTGCACGTTGAAGCTGCGGGCGGTCCGTGCGCGGCGGTTCCACGCGGCCGGGTAGCCCTCGGCGCCGAGCAGTGGGATGTCCTCGGTCGTCGACGCCGGGATCTTGCCGTCCATCGCGGCGACGGCCTCGTCGATGGCGTCCTTGCCCATCACCCGGTAGGTGGTCCACTTGCCGCCGGCGACCACCACGAGCCCGGGCACCGTGTGCGCCACCACGTGTTCGCGGCTGAGCTTCGAGGTCTGGTCGGACTCCCCCGCCAGCAGGGGACGGAGGCCGGCGTAGACGCCCTCGACGTCCTCACGGGTGAGCGGGACGCGGAGCACCTTGTTGACGTGCTCGAGGATGTAGTCGATGTCGGCCGCGGTCGCCGCCGGGTGTGCCTTGTCGAGGTACCAGTCGGTGTCGGTCGTGCCGACCAGCCAGTGCCGGCCCCACGGGATCACGAACAGCACGCTCTTCTCGGTGCGCAGGATCATGCCCATGTTCGACTGGAACCGGTCGCGCGGGATGACCAGGTGCACGCCCTTCGACGCCCGCACCTTGAACTGCCCGCGGGTGCCGATCATCGCCTGGGTGTCGTCCGTCCAGACGCCCGTGGCGTTCACGACCTGCTTCGCGCGGATCTCGAACCGCTCGCCGGTCTGGATGTCGTGGGCCTGGGCGCCGACCACGCGCTCCCCGACCTTGATGAAGCCCTCGATCCGGATCCGGCTCGCGGCGTGCGCACCGTAGGACGCCGCCGTGCGGACGAGCGAAGCGACGTAGCGGGCGTCGTCGACCTGGGCGTCGTAGTAGGTCATGCCGCCGACGAAGGCGTCCTTCTTGAGCGACGGCATGGAACGGAGCACCTGCGTGCGGCTGAGGTGCCGGTGGTGCGGGACCCCGGGCGGACGACCGCCGGACCAGCTGAAGGCGTCGTACATCGCCATCCCGATGCCGATGTAGAACCGCTCCCACACGCGGTGGTTGAGCGGGTAGAGGAAGCGCACCGGCTTCACCAGGTGCGGGGCGATCCGCTGCAGCAGCAGGCCGCGTTCGATGAGGGCCTCGCGCACGAGCCCGAAGTTCAGCTGCTCCAGGTAGCGGATGCCACCGTGCACGAGCTTCGACGAACGGCTCGACGTGCCGGAACCCCAGTCACGCGCCTCGACGATGCCGACGGTCAGGCCGCGGGTGACGGCGTCGAGCGCACTGCCCGCACCGACGATGCCGCCGCCCACGACCAGGACGTCGAGTTCCTTCGTCTTGAGGGTCTCGATCGCCGCCGCGCGTTCGTCGGGGCCGAGCTTGGCCGCAGGGTCGAACCCCGCCCCCGGCACGACGTCGCCAGGACGTCCGGCCGAACTGGTCTGCTTCGTGGTGCTGGACTTCGCCATCGTCGCCTCCGGGTCACGGTCGGCGCCGAAGCGTCACCCGCGTCGGTGCGCGGGTGCCACCAGGATCACTGGTGGTACGGCGCCACGACCACTTCTACTCGCTGGAACTCCTTGACGTCGGAGTATCCGGTCGTCGCCATCGAGCGGCGCAGCGCACCGACGAGGTTGGCGCGGCCGTCGAACGTCGGGGTCGGGCCGTTCAGCACGTTCTCGAGCGGGGCGATCGTGCCCACCTCGACCCGGCGGCCGCGGGGCAGCTCCGGGTGGTGCGCCTCGGCACCCCAGTGGAAGCCGCCGCCCGGTGCCTCGGTGGCACGGGCGAGCGCGGTGCCGAGCATGACGGCGTCCGCACCGACCGCGATCGCCTTGACGATGTCGCCGGCGGTGTCGAGACCGCCGTCGGCGATGACGTGCACGTAGCGGCCACCCGACTCGTCGAGGTAGTCACGACGCGCACCCGCGACGTCGGCGACCGCGGTGGCCATCGGCGCGTGGATGCCCAGCGCGGCACGCGTGGTGGACGCAGCACCGCCGCCGAAGCCGACGAGGACACCGGCAGCACCGGTGCGCATGAGGTGCAGCGCCGACGTGTACGTCGAGGCACCGCCCACGATCACGGGGACGTCGAGCTCGTAGATGAACTTCTTGAGGTTGAGGGGCTCTTCGTTCTGCGACACGTGCTCGGCCGAGACCGTCGTGCCGCGGATGACGAACAGGTCGACACCGGCGTCGACGACCGTCTTCGAGAACTCCTGCGTGCGCTGCGGGCTGAGCGAGCCGGCGACCGGCACCCCGGCGGCACGGATCTCGGCCAGGCGCGCGGTGATCAGCTCCGGCTTGATCGGCTCGGAGTAGATCTCCTGCATGCGCTTCGTGACGTTGCCGTCGGTGAGCGACTTGATCTCGTCGTAGTAGGGCGTCGGGTCCTCGTAGCGGGTCCACAGCCCCTCGAGGTCGAGGACGCCCAGGATGCCGAGCTTGCCCATCTGGATGACCGTGGCCGGCGAGGACACGGAGTCCATCGGCGCGGAGAGGATCGGCGACGCGAAGGTGAACGCGTCGATCGACCACTGCACGCTGACGTCGCGCGGGTCACGCGTGCGCCTGGAGGGGACCACCGCGATGTCGTCGAACGCGTACGCCCGACGTCCGCGCTTGCCTGCACCGATCTCGACTTCGCTCACCCGGCAAGCCTACCGGGCAGGTCCGGGGGCGTGCACGGACCGGACGGTGCGGTCAGCGGGGGCGGCGCGGTGTCCGGCGTCGCTTGCGGAGCACCCGCAACACGAAGCCGAGCAGGAGCGCGAGCACCACGAGCACAACCAGGAGCGCAGCCGCCACCTTCACGAGCAGCGCCGCACCGACGAACAGCGCGATGAAGACCACCCACACCAGGGCGTCCATCGCGCCCGCCGACAGTCTCTGCACCTGCGGAACGATACCGACCCGGCGGACGCGGGGCGGGCCTCCCGGCAGAACCGGAGCCGGCCACGCACCGGGGTGGGCCAACAGACAACCGCATGCAGGAGCGGGGCCGTGCGGCGCGAAGCGACCACGCACGGCCCCACCCGTCGCGGATACCACCCCCACAGCGGTACCCGCAGTCGACACAGTGCGCTAGCGCCCCGCGTCGACGTCCTTGGCGAGCGTCCCGAGGTACAGCTCGATGACCTTCGGGTCGTCCGCGAGTTCCTTCCCCGTGCCCGAGTACGCGTTCCTCCCCTGGTCGAGCACGTACCCACGATCGCAGATCTGCAGACAGCGTCGCGCGTTCTGCTCCACCATGACGATCGACACACCGGCCTTGTTGATCCGGCGGGTCCGCAGGAACGTCTCGTCCTGCCGCACCGGGGACAGCCCGGCACTCGGCTCGTCGAGCAGCAGCACCTTCGGGTCCATCATCAGCGCACGCGCCATGGCGACCGACTGCCGCTCACCGCCGGACAGGGACCCCGCCCGCTGGCCGCGGCGCTGCGCGAGCACCGGGAACAGGTCGTAGATGACCTCGAGGCGCTCCGCGAACTTGCGGGGCCGCAGGTACAGCCCCATCTGCAGGTTCTCCTCGATGGACAGCGACGGGAACACGTTGTTCGTCTGCGGGACGAAGCCGACGCCGGCCTGCACGAGCTTGTTCGCCTTGAGGTTCGTGATGTCCTCACCCTGCAACGTGACCGACCCCTCGCGGATCGACACGAGACCGAACAGGGCCTTGAGCAGCGTGGACTTGCCCGCGCCGTTCGGCCCGATGATCCCGATCAGCTCACCGGGGTAGCAGTCCAGGTCGCAGCCGTTCAGGATGTTCACCCCCGGCAGGTAGCCGGCGACGAGGTTCTTCGCGCTCAGCACCGGCTCGCGTTCCAGCGTGGCGGTGCTCGCCTTCGGCGCTTCCGGACTGGAGGCGCTGCTCGCGTTCGTGGGGTCGACTGCGTCCGTCATCGGGTCTTCTCCTCTGCTGCTGCGTCCGCCGCGTCTTCTTCCGCGACTTCCTCCGCCAGTTCCTCGAAGGTCTCCTCGGTGAGGAGCGAGTCGTCACCCAGGTCGGTGTCGTGGTGCGCACCCAGGTACGCGTCGATGACCGCCTGGTCGTCCATCACGGTGTCCGCCGGCCCCTCGGCGACGACCTTGCCCTCGGCCATCACGACCACCCAGTCCGAGATGTGCCGGACCATGTGCATGTCGTGCTCGACGAACAGCACGGTCATGCCGTCGTCGCGCAGGGACTGGATGTGCCCGAGCAGCGACTGCGTCAGCGCGGGGTTCACGCCCGCCATCGGCTCGTCGAGCATGATCATCGTCGGGTCGGACATCAGCGCCCTGGCCATCTCGAGGAGCTTCCGCTGGCCGCCGGACAGCGACCCGGCGTAGTCGTCCGCCTTGTCGTCGAGCTTGAAGCGGGCGAGCAGGTCCTCGGCCTTCGCGGTGATCTCCCGCTCGCGCTTCGCCCACACCGGCTTGATCAGCGCGGCGAAGAAGTTCTCGCCGGGCTGGTCGCGGGCGCCGAGCAGCATGTTCTGCATCACGGTGAGCCGCGACAACGCCTTCGTCAGCTGGAAGGTGCGGACCATGCCGCGGTTGGCGATGTGGGTCGCGCTGGTCTTCTGCAGCGTGGCGCCGTTGAACTGCGTCCGGGCGCCGGGGCTGGGCTTGTCGAAGCCGGTCAGCAGGTTGAAGAAGGTCGTCTTGCCGGCGCCGTTCGGGCCGATCAGGGCCGTGATGGAGCCGCGCTGGACCTCGAGGTGGTCGACGTCCACGGCGGTCATGCCGCCGAAGTGCCGGGTGACGCCGTCGACCGTGAGGATCGGGTCGGCCTTCGTGTAGCCGTAGGTCTCAGACACTGAACGTCAGCTCCTTCTTGTTGCCGAGCAGGCCCTGTGGTCGGAACACGATCAGGAGCATGAGCGCGACGCCGACGAGCACGTACGAGAACTGCTCGGCCTGCTGGGCGTTCATGATCGAGTCGGGGATGAAGTCGCCGGCCAGGGTGCGGATGAAGAGCCGGACGACGAAGAACAGCACCGCGCCGAGCACCGGTCCGAACACCGTCGCGGCACCACCGAGGATGAGTGCCGTCCAGATGAAGAACGTCATCGAGCGGCCCATGGCGTCCGGTTGCACCGAACTCGGCAGGACGTAGATGATCCCCGCCAGCGCTCCGAGCGCACCACCGAAGACGAGCGCCTGCATCTTGTACGAGTACACGTTCTTGCCGAGGGAGCGGACGGCGTCCTCGTCCTCGCGGATCGCCTTCAGGACACGGCCCCAGGGGCTGCGCATGAGCAGGAAGAGCACGAAGGTGAACAGCGCGACGAGGGCCCAGGCGGCGATGCGGATCCACCAGCCGTTGACGCCGTTGTTCGCGTAGGTGAACCAGAGGATGGTCGTGGTGCCGTCCGGCAGCGGGCTCAGGGCGGTGAACGGGTCGCGGTAGCTCGATCCGGTGATGCCGTTGGAGCCACCCGTCGTCGTGGTCAGCAGGCTGGAGCGGCCGACCATGCGGATGATCTCGGCGCCGGAGATCGTCACGATCGCCAGGTAGTCGCCGCGGAGCCGCAACGTGGGGACGCCGAGGATGATCGCGAACACGATGGCGACGAGCAGGGCGATGAGCACGGCCATCACGAACGGCAGCCCGTTCGTGATCGAGATCGCGAAGCCGTAGGCGCCGAGCAGCAGGAACGCCGCCTGCCCCATGTTCACGAGCCCGGTCAGGCCGAAGTGCACGTTCAGTCCGATGGCTGCCAGGGCGAACGCCGCCGTGGTCGGGGCGAGGGCCTCCTGGGTGAGCGAGGACAGCAGGTTGAGGATGTAGTCCATGCGCGTGCTCCCTTAGCCGACCCGCTCGGCGCGGCCGAAGATGCCCTGCGGCCGGAACAGCAGGATGAGGATGAGGATGACGAGGGCGGTGGCGTACTTGAAGTCACCGGGCAGCACGAGGTTCGTGAGCTCGACGACGACGCCGATGATCATCGACCCCACCAGCGCGCCGTAGGCCGTCCCGAGACCACCGAGGGTCACCGAGGCGAACATGAGCAGGAGCAGCTGCAGGCCGGTCTGCCAGTTCACGCCGTTCAGCACCAGGCCGAGCATCACGCCGGACAGGCCGGCGAGACCGGCGGCGAGCGTCCACACGAACCGGATGACCCGGTCGACGTCGATGCCGGACGCCGCGGCGAGCGCCGGGTTGTCCGACACCGCACGGGTGGCCCGGCCGAAGCGGGTCTTCGCCAGGAACAGGCCGGTGGCGATCAGGACGACCAGCGCGATGCCCATCGCCACGTAGGACTGCACCGTGAGCGTGACCCCGGCGAACCGGACGGTCTCGGGGTTGCCCTGCTGGATCCGGACGGTCGCGGCGCCGAAGAAGTACTGGAACGCGTACTGGGCGGCGATCGACAGACCGATCGTCACGATCATGAGCTGCGTGAGGCTGATCCGCTTGCGCCGCAGTGGCCGCCAGATCCCGGCGTCCTGCAGGTACCCGGTCGCCGCGCACAGCAGCGTGACGACGATGCCGGTCACCCAGATGTTCCAGCCGAGCTGGTTCGCGAACACGTAGGCCAGCAGCCCGCCGAGGGTGACCTGCTCGCCGTGCGAGAAGCTCGACAGCCCCGTCGTGCCGTAGATGAGCGAGAGGCCGATCGACGCCAGCGCGATGAGCAGGCCGAGTCGGATCCCCGAGGCGAACTGCTGCCAGGCCCGCTGCGGGCTGACGCTCGACGAGTCCGCCGTGGTGGTGGCGCCCTTCTGGTCGGACAGCTGGAAGATCTGCCCGACGTTGGCGTTCAGGGTCGCCTGGACCTTGCGCTCCGCGTCCGCCGCGTTCGTCAGGTACTGGCCCTTCGGCAGGGTGTCCTGGTCGACGCTCACGGTGTACTCGCCGGCCTCGTCGACGCTGACCGACCAGCGGCCGTCGGCGTTCGTGGTGGCGGTCTCGGCGAAGCCGCCGGGCCCGGCGACGTCGACGTCGACGTCGTCGGCCGGTTCCCGCTCGGAGTCGGTGATCGTGCCCTGGATGCACCCGTTCGTCGGGCTGACGGTGCAGGCCTGACTGGTCGCCGGTGCCGACGTGGCACTGAAGGCCGGCAGTGTGACCGCCCAGTCGATCAGGAAGGTCGCCAGGAACGCGGCGACGAGCACGGCCGCCAGGACCGGTCGTCGCCGGGCCTGGCGGAGGCGGAACAGGCGCGGCTGCGCCCGTCCCGGAGGAGTGATGGATCCCACGGAAGAGCCTCTCGTTCGGATGTCGAGTGACGCTATGGGGATTGTGTGACACCCGTGTTTCCAACTCGTTCCCGCTGTGAGTCGTCGCGCAACCGTGACCTGTGTGGAGGAGAGCCGCGATCCGTTCTCCCAGGCGGAACGCGGAATAGCGGGACGGCCCACGCGCGTTACCATGTCCTATCCGGAACCCGCCGTTGCGTTCTCGGTGTCTCGACCACTTCACTCGCCCACGAAGGGGACCCATGGACCAGCCGGATCCGTTCGGATTCATCGGACTCACGTACGACGACGTCATGCTCCTGCCGGGGCACACCGACGTCATCCCGAGCGAGGCGTCCACCGCGTCCCGGCTCACCAGGCGGATCTCCGTCAACGTCCCGCTGCTCTCCGCAGCGATGGACACCGTCACCGAAGCCCGCATGGCCATCGCCATGGCGCGGCAGGGTGGCATCGGGATCCTCCACCGCAACCTCTCCATCGAGGACCAGGCGGCCTACGTCGACAAGGTCAAGCGCTCCGAGTCGGGCATGATCACCAACCCGGTGACCACAACCCCGGACGCCACCGTGGCCGAGGTCGACGCGATCTGCGGACAGTTCCGGGTCTCCGGCCTGCCCGTGGTCGAAGCGGACGGCACCCTCGTCGGCATCATCACCAACCGCGACATGCGGTTCGTGGCGACGTTCGAGCAGTCGACCACCTTCGTGCGCGACGTCATGACCAAGGCGCCGCTGATCACCGCGATGGAGGGCATCGACCCCGAAGAAGCCATCGCGATCTTCGCGCAGCACAAGATCGAGAAGCTCCCGCTGGTGGACGCCGAGGGCAAGCTCCGCGGCCTCATCACCGTCAAGGACTTCGACAAGAGCGAGCAGTACCCGGACGCCACCAAGGACGACGAGGGCCGACTGCGCGTCGGTGCCGCGATCGGCTTCTTCGGCGACGCCTGGCAGCGTGCCGAGGCCCTGCGTGACGCTGGCGTCGACGTGCTCGTGGTCGACACCGCCAACGGCGAGAGCGAAGGCGTGCTCGACATGGTGCGCCGCCTCAAGGCCGACCCGTCCTTCGCGGACATCGACGTCATCGGCGGCAACGTCGCGACCCGTGCCGGTGCGCAGGCGCTCATCGACGCCGGTGTCGACGCCGTCAAGGTGGGCGTGGGACCCGGCTCGATCTGCACCACCCGCGTCGTCGCCGGCGTCGGCGTCCCGCAGGTCACCGCGGTGTACGAGGCGTCCCTGGCTGCACGCGAGGCCGGCGTGCCGATCATCGCCGACGGTGGCCTGCAGTACTCGGGCGACATCGCCAAGGCCCTGGTGGCCGGCGCCGACACCGTCATGCTCGGTTCGCTGCTGGCCGGCACGGACGAGTCCCCCGGCGACCTGGTCTTCGTGGGCGGCAAGCAGTTCAAGGCGTACCGCGGGATGGGCTCCCTGGGCGCACTGCAGACCCGCGGCAAGAAGACCTCGTACTCGAAGGACCGCTACTTCCAGGCGGACGTCCCCAACGACGACAAGCTGATCCCCGAGGGCATCGAGGGCCAGGTGCCCTACCGCGGCTCGGTTGGCAACGTCGTGTACCAGCTCACCGGTGGACTCCGGCAGTCGATGTTCTACGTCGGCGGCCGCACGATCCCGGAGCTCAAGGCCCGCGGCAAGTTCGTCCGCATCACGGCTGCCGGGCTCAAGGAGTCGCACCCGCACGACGTCCAGATGGTCGTCGAGGCGCCGAACTACCGCAGCTGAGCCGACTGCACCCCGAACGCCCCGCTCCCCACCGGAGCGGGGCGTTCGTCGTCTGCCGGCAGTAGTGTCACGGCATGGTCAGCGCCGTCTCCCACACCACGATCGACTGCCGTGACGCCTTCGCCCTGTCGGAGTGGTGGAAGCAGGTCCTCGGCTACGTCGACATCGCCGACGACCCGAACGGCCCCGGGCACGAGGAGTGCATGATCACCGCTCCCGACGGCTCGCACCAGGTGCTGTTCATCCAGGTGCCCGAGGCGAAGTCCGTGAAGAACCGGATCCACTTCGACCTGCGTCCCACCGACCGCACGCGCGATGCCGAGGTCGAGCGGCTGCGGGGCATCGGTGCGACCGAACTCGCGGACCTCCGACACGACGACGGTGGGTGGGTCGTGTTCGCCGATCCGGAGGGCAACGAGTTCTGCGTGCTGCGTTCCGTGGCTGAACTCGACGGCTGACGCGCGGGCTGCGCGGCTCGCCGATCCCTGATCCTCCGCACAGAAACGATCACGGCTCGGTAACGAAACACTTTCCGTACCGCCCCGTCACACGGGCGAAACACCGGGACCCTACGTTTCTCGACATCCAGTGGAGGCGCCGCGTTCGACCCGAAGCGGCACGGCCTCCGCGCAGAGAAAGGGCTCCACGGATGATCAGAACCACCCGTGCCACCACGGCACTGGCGTTGGCAGGCGCAGCAGCCGTCCTGCTCGCCGCGTGTTCCACCACCAGCAGCGGCGACTCCCCTTCCAGCTCGGCGTCGAGCGATGCGAAGAAGGACCCCGCCGCCAGTTGCAAGGCCCCCGACACCCCCAGCACCGATGCGCTGAAGATCGGCACGATCCTGCCGCTCACCGGTTCGCTGGCGTACCTGAACCCGCCGGCCGAGTCCGGCGTCGGCCTCGCGGTGAAGGACATCAACGCCGCGGGCGGCGTCCTCGACAAGGACGTCACCATCGACCCGGCGACGGACTCGGGCGACAGCAACGACATGACCGTGTCGAGCTCGGCCGCGACGAAGCTCGTGAACGCGAAGGTCCCGGTCGCGATCGGTGCCGAGTCCTCGTCGGTCACGCTCAACGTCATCGACCAGCTCACCAGCAACTGCATCGTCGAGATCTCGCCCGCGAACACCGCGAGCGACCTGTCCGGCTACTCGTCGTACTACTACCGGACCGCTCCGCCGGACTCGGTGCAGGGTTCGGCACTCGGTCAGCTCGTGACCGGTGACGGCAACGCCAAGGTCGCGTTCCTCGTCTTCAACGACACCTACGGCACGGGCCTCCGCAACTCGGTGCAGTCCGCGGTCGAGGCCTCCGGTGGCCAGGTCGTCTACGGCGGCAAGGGCGAGGGCCAGGAGTTCCCGCCCGGTCAGACCACGTTCTCGTCCGAGGTGACGGCCGCACTCGCAGCCAAGCCGGACGCGATCGTCGTCCTGGCCTTCGACGAGACGAAGTCGATCATCCCGGAGCTCGTCTCGCAGGGGAACACGGCGAAGATCTACATGTCCGACGGCAACACGGCCGACTACTCGAAGGACTTCGACAAGGGCACCCTGACCGGCGCCCAGGGCACCATCCCCGGTGCCTCGCCGAAGGACGACTTCAAGAAGCAGCTGTCCGCCTTCTACAAGGACTCGTCGAACAAGACGCTCGCCGACTACTCGTACGCGGCGGAGTCCTACGACGCCACCGTCCTCGCCGCGCTCGCTGCGGTGAAGGGCAAGGGCACCGACTCGGGCACGATCCAGGCCAACATGGCTGCGGTCTCCGGAGCGGACGGCGGCACCGAGTGCGCCACGTTCAAGGAGTGCGTCGCGCTCCTCGACGACGGCAAGGACATCCACTACACCGGCCCGTCCGGCATCGGTCCGTTCGACGACAACAACGACCCGTCGAGCGCCTACATCGGCATCTACAAGTTCGACGGCGACAACAAGCCCGTCTACCAGAGCGCCATCCAGGGCGCGGTCAAGAAGTAGGGCACCGGGCTCCACCTCACGAAAGCGACAGTTCCCTGCGGATCATCCGCAGGGAACTGTCGCTTTCGCGTGTGGGACGGGCGGACGGGAGGCCCGGGGTGCGTCCGTCAGGCGGGCTCGGCCGGAGCAGGTGCGAGCGCTCGGCGACGGGACGCCCGCGCGGCGACGAACGAGTCCGCCGTCAGCACCACGAGCGCCAACCACACGATGCCGAAGCCGAACCAGCGCGCGGGCGGCATCGCCTCGTGCTGCACCACGACACCGACGAGCAACTGCATCACGGGCGCGAGGTACTGCGTCAACCCGAGGGTCGACAGGCTCACCCGCCGCGCCGACGAGGCGAACAGCAGGAGCGGGACCGCCGTCGCCGGACCGGTGAGCACCGTCACGAGGACGTGCACCCAGCCCTCGCTCGTGAACGTCACGCCGCCGCCGAGCCCCGTCGCGCCGAGCACGACCAGCGCCACGACCGCGATCGGCAGCAGCCACACGGTCTCGATCGTCAGACCGCTCAGCGCGTCGACCGTGCCGCCGACGCGCTTCTTCACCAGGCCGTACAGGCCGAACGAGCACGCCAGCACGAGCGAGATCCACGGCACCTGGCCGTAGCCGACAGCGATCACGACGACCGCCACGACGCTGATGCCGACCGCGGCCCACTGCGCCGGCCGCAGGCGTTCGCGGAGCACGACGACGCCGAGCGCGATCGTCACGAGGGGGTTGATGAAGTACCCGAGGGCGGCCTCGACCGTGTGGCCGGTCGTGGTCGCCAGGACGTACACGGTCCAGTTCACCAGGATGAGGACCGCGGCGAGCCCCATCACGGCCATCACCCGGCGCTGCGCCATCAGGGTGCGGGTGCGGAGCCACGAGCGGGTGACGGCGATCGCGACCGCGCAGAACACCAGCCCGAAGACGATCCGCCAGGCGACGATCTCGAACGCGCCGGCCGGGGCCATCGCCGCGAAGAGCAGGGGCATGAGGCCCCAGAGCCCGTACGCGATGATCGCCTGCACCACGCCGACGGATGCCTCGCTGCGGACGGGTCGCGCGGGACTCGGTTCACTCACGGAACCATCCTAGGAACGGCCACCGACGGGCCGGGCGTGCCACGGGCCTCCCGGTCGGAGCACGTGTACGCGACGGACCCGCCGGAAGCCCGCAGACGCACGAACGCCCCGCCGGCCGACAGGCCGAACGGGGCGTTCGCGTGGAGTACTGGACTCAGTTGACGACGACCGCGAGGACGTCGCGGGCCGACAGGACCAGCAGGTCCTCGCCCGAGTACTTGACCTCGGTTCCGCCGTACTTGGAGTAGATGACCTTGTCACCCACGGCGACGTCCAGCGGGACGCGGTTGCCGTTGTCGTCGATGCGACCGGGGCCCACGGCGACGACCTCGCCCTCCTGGGGCTTCTCCTTCGCGGTGTCGGGGATGACCAGACCGGATGCAGTGGTCTGCTCCGCCTCGACCTGGCGGATGACGATGCGATCCTCGAGCGGCTTGATGCTGACGGCCACGGTGACCTCTTCTTTCTCGGTACGGACTCGGTACAGATGAAAACCGGGTTGGCACTACGCACAGGAGAGTGCCAACGCCAACTCTAGGGGGACACTGGCACTCGGTCAATCCGAGTGCCAGCACATCAGGGGAACATCCAGCACCTGGGAGGATCGGGACATGGAAGCCGCCGAACTCGCCGCACTGCTGACCCCCGACGGGATGGCCCTGCTCGACCGTACCCCCGGCGTCTCGGACGGCGGCGAGATCGTCCGGGTGGTGTCGCGGCTCCGTGCCGAGGGGCACGACCCGCAGCTCGTCGCGGCGGTCCTGACCCAGGCCAAGCTCCGGCAGAAGGCCCGTGGCAAGTTCGGCGACTTCGCCGGACGCATGCTCTTCACCGAGGCCGGACTCGAGCAGGCCACCCGCCTGCAGGTCGCCGCGCAGCACGCCGGACGCTTCGCCGCAGCCGGACTGACCCGGGTCGCCGACCTCGGGTGCGGGATCGGCGGCGACGCGATGGCGATGGCGGCGCTCGACCTCGACGTCACGGCGGTCGACCGTGACGAGGTCACCGCGGCGGTCGCCACGCACAACCTCGCGGTGTGGCCGAACGCCCGGGTCGAACTGGGCGACGCGGCCTCGTTCGACGTCTCCCGCGTCGACGGCATCTGGATGGACCCCGCACGTCGAACCTCCGGCCACTCGGACACCCGCCGGCTGGCCGACCCGGACGACTGGTCGCCCTCGTTGGACACCGTATTCGCCACCGCGACGACGACCCCGACCGGCGTGAAGCTCGGGCCGGGCATCGACCGCGACCTGATCCCGGACACCGCCGAGGCGCAGTGGACGTCCGTCGACCGCGAGGTCGTCGAGCTCGCGCTGTGGTTCGGGCCCCTCGCCCGACCGGGCATCCGCCGAGCGGCGACCGTCATCGGTGCACACGGCATCGCCGAGATGACCGGCCCGGCAGACTCGGAGGACGCCGAGGTGGGGCCACTCGGTGCCTACCTGTACGAGCCGGACGGCGCCGTCATCCGCGCACGGCTCATCGGCGACCTCGCCCGCACCCTGGACGGCCACATGCTCTCCGACGGGATCGCGTACGTCACCTCGGACCGTGCCGCGTCGACGCCCTTCGCCCAGGGCTTCCGGGTGCTCGACACCATGCCGCTCGACGTCAAGCGGCTGGCAGCGCGGCTCGCCGCCGACGGCATCGGCACCGTCGAGATCAAGAAGCGCGGCGTCGACGTCGACCCGGCGCAGTTCCGCAAGCGCCTGCGGCTACGCGGGACCGGTCGTGTGACCCTCGTGCTCACCCGGCTGGAGGGCCGGCACACCGCGATCCTGTGCGAGCGGCTCAGCTGAGGAACGCGCCGGTCCCCGAGTCGTAGCCGTAGTCGGAGTACGAGCTCTGGCCGATCACGCCGAGGAAGATGATGAAGGCGATCCAGATCAGCCAGACGCCGGTCATCACCCAGCCGGCGATGATGCCGGTCAGGGCGAGCCCTCGGCCGGCCTCACCGTTCTGCTTGATCTTGCCGAGCGCGACGTGGCCGAGGATCGCGCCGGCGGGGCCGAGCAGGATCGCGATGAACCACATCGGGACGGCGGCGAGACCGAACACGATCGACAGGATCGCCAGGGTGTTCGTCTTCGGGCGCTGCGCGTAGGGCTGGTACCCCGTCGCACCGTAGGCACCCGCCGGCGCGTACGGCTGCTGCTGCGGCTGCGCGTAGGGGTTCTGACCGCCCTGCGGCTGCGCGTACGGGTTCTGCTGGCCGTACGGGTTCTGGGCGGCGCCGTACGGGTCCTGCGGCGCCTGCGGTGCCGAGTACGGGTTCTGCGGCTGCTGCGGCTGCTGCGGAGCCGCGTACGGGTTCGACGGCTGCGGCTGGCCGTACGGGTTGGACTGCTGCGGCTGGCCGTAGGGGTTCGGCTGCTGCGGTGCCGCGTACGGGTTCGACGGCTGCTGCTGCCCGTACGGGTTCTGCGGCTGCTCGGGAGCCGGCGGGGCCTGGGGTGCGTCGGGGGCCTGCGGTGCATCCGGTGCGGGCGTCCCCTCGGGCTGCCCGCCGGTCGTACCGCCCGGCGTCGTCTCGCCCGGCTTCGGCCACTCGTTCTGATCGGACACCGTCCACCCCTCTCGGCGCCCGGTCTCTCCGACGCCAGGTGAATCCTCCCACAGGCGCCCGAGGGCCGGCCGGTCGGGGCCCGGACGGTTCAGACCTGGACGGTCGTCACCGGCAACGTCGAGTCGGCCGCGATCCCGAGGTCGCTCGGCGCGTGCCCCTCGGCGACCAGGCGTGCGCCGACGGCCGCGATCATGGCGCCGTTGTCCGTGCACAGGTCGAACGGCGGGATCCGCAGCTGCACCCCCGCGGCGGCGCACCGCTCCTCGGCGACCTGCCGCAGCCGAGCGTTCGCGACCACACCGCCACCGAGCAGGAGCCGATCCACGCCGGTGTCGCGGCACGCGTTCAGGGCCTTGGTCAGCAGGACGTCGACGACGGCTTCGCGGAAGCTCGCGGCGACGTCGGCCACGGGCACCTCGCGGCCTTCGTCGCGGCAGCGCTCGACCCAGCGGGCGACGGCGGTCTTCAGCCCGGAGAACGAGAAGTCGTACCGGTGCGCGGCCAGGTCCTTCGGCAACGTCAGGCCGCGGGGGAACCGGATGGCCTTCGGGTCGCCGTCCGCCGCGGCGCGGTCGATCTGCGGTCCGCCGGGGTACGGCAGGCCGAGCAGCCGTGCGACCTTGTCGAACGCTTCACCCGCGGCGTCGTCGATGGTCTCGCCGAGCAGTTCGACGTCGCCGACCAGGTCCTTCACGAGCAGCAGCGAGGTGTGCCCGCCGGACACCAGCAGCGCGATCGTCGGCAGCTCGATGTCGCTGCCGTCCGTGCGCAGGACGTCGGCGCCGACGTGCCCGACCAGGTGGTTCACGCCGTACAGGGGCTTGCCGGTGGCGACGGCGAGCGCCTTCGCGGCACCGACCCCGACCATGAGCGCGCCCGCCAGCCCCGGCCCGGCGGTGACCGCGACGGCGTCGAGTTCGTCGAGGGTGACCCCGGCCCGCTCGAGTGCCTCGTGCAGCGCCGGGGTCATCGCCTCGAGGTGGGCCCGCGCGGCGACCTCGGGCACGACGCCGCCGTACCGGGCGTGCTCGTCCATGCTCGACGCGATGACGTTCGCGAGCAGGGTGCTCCCCCGCACGATGCCCACGCCCGTCTCGTCGCAGCTCGTCTCGATGCCGAGCACCAGTGGTTCAGCCACGCTCATCGAGCGCCTCCTGTCCGATCGGTCCGACGGTCGACGGCGACGGCGACGACGACGGCGTCGCGTCTGCTGCGACCGGCAGCTCCGCCCGCATCACCCACGCGTCGACGCCGTCCGGCTGGTAGTACCGGGGCCGGGTCGCGATGTGCTCGAACCCGAACGCCGTGTACATCGACTGCGCGACGGGGTTGTCGGCGCGGACCTCGAGGAACACCTCGCGCACACCGCGGCGACGGGCCTCGTCGAGGAGTTCCGTGAACAGCACCCGCCCGAGTCCCTTGCCGCGCTGCTCGGCTGCGACCGCGATGGTCTGCACGTCAGCGACCGGGTTGCCCGCCAGCGAGGACAGTCCGGCGTACCCGACGACCGACGGCGCTGCCGAGTCATCGACGGTCTCGATCACGACGTAGTACCCGTGCGGCGAGTACAGCTCGCCCGACATCTGCGACGCCGACCAGGCGTCCGCCGGGAACGAGACGTGCTCGAGCCACATGATGTCGTCGAGGTCCTGCGGGTGCGCCCGCCGCAGGCGGAGCCCGTCCGGCACCGTCACTGCTTCACCCGCTTCGGCGCACCCGGCACCGTGACGTCGGGTTCCCGCAGGTAGAGGGGGGTGTCCTGGTCGAACCCCGCGCCGGACCGCAGGCGGTCCGCGGCGAGTGATCCGAGCCTCCAGGCAGGGATGGACAGGGCCGTCACGCGGTCCCAGCCCACCGCTTCGGGCCGGGAGGCACGGATCGCCTCGTCGAGATCGGCCGGCCTGGCGAGACCCGGACCCGCAACACGCGTGCCGGTCTGGTCGTACGCGCTCCAGTAGACCTCGCGCCGGCGGGCGTCCGTCAGGACGACGAACGGTCCGTCCCGTCGGCCGTCGCGCTCGTCGGCCGCGACCGCGTCGTGGCTGACGAGCGGCAGGACGGGCACGCCGACGGCGGCGGCGAAGGTTCGGGCGGCGGCGATGCCGACGCGCAGACCGGTGAACGGGCCGGGGCCCATGCCGGCGACCACGCCCGTGACGTCCGCGCCGGTGATGCCGGCCTCGGCGAGCACCTCGGCCAGGAACGGGCCGATCACCTCGGCGTGCCGGCGACTGTCCTCGGTGTCGCGGGTGGCGAGGGGCTTGCCGGTGGCCGGGTCGACGACGGCCACGGAGGTTCCGGCGGAGGTGTCGATGGCGAGGAGCACCCGTCCATCGTAGGCGCGCGTCACAGGCGCGGGTCGACGGCCTCGGACTCCATCGCCAGGACCCCGAACACCGGCTGGTGCACCCGCCACAGCGGCTCGCCGGCCACGAAGCGTTCCAGGGACTCCAGCCCGAGGGCGTACTCGCGCAGCGCCATCGACCGCTTGTGCCGCAGGTCGCGGTCGCGCAGCCGAGCGAGGTTCTCGGCTTCGCTGTACTCCGGCCCGTAGATGATCCGCAGGTACTCGCGGCCGCGGACCTTCACCCCGGGTTGGACGAGTCCCTTCGGCCCGCGGACCAGGTTCGCCTCGGGCTTGACGACCGCGCCCTCGCCGCCGGCCTCCGTGATCGCCTGCCACCAGTCAGTCGCGGCGGCGCGGCTGGCATCGTCGGTGACGTCGACGAGGGCCGAGCGGGTGGCCCGGACCACGTCGGGAGCCGCCGCCGCCAACCGCTCGGACACGTCGAGGTGCCAGCCGTGCGGTCGGTCGGCGAACGTCCGCCCCTCGGCGGCGAGGACTTGGAACGGCGCGAACCGGACTTCGTCGATGCCGGTCGACGGCGTCGCGTACCGCCGGTAGGACGCCGTGTAGGCGTCCGCAGCGGCCGCACGTCGGCGGGTCCGGTCGAGCAGGTCGGCGACGTCGACACCGGCGTCCCGTGCGGACTCGAGCGCGGCGACGGCGGTCGGGAACGCGCCAGCGGCTGCGGCACCGACCTCGGCGTACCAATCGCGGATCATCCCCTCGGCCTTCACCGCCCACGGCAGCACCTCGCCGTCGAGCAGCACCCAGTCCGAGTCGAGTTCCGCCCACAGTCCGGCCCGCTCGAACGCCTCGGACAACCGTCCGGCGAACGTCGTGGTCGTCGCCGCGTCGAAGAACGACCGGCCGGTACGGGTGTACGCGACACCGTTCCAGCCGACGGGAGCGTCGAAGCGCGACGGGTCTCTGGCGAGCAGCACGGTGGCCCGTGAGCCCATGTGCTTCTCCTCCATCCGCGCCGACTGCACGCCCTGGTCGCGGTAGTACGTGAACGCCTCGGCGGGGTGCTCCAGGTGGTCCGGGAGCGCGGACGTCGCAACGGGACTCATCGTCGGCGGCAGGTACGGCAGCCAGCGTGGGTCGATGGCGAACCGGCTCATCACCTCGAGGGCGCCGGCGGCGTGCTCCGCACGGATGCCGACCCGCCCGTGGTGCCGGGTCTCGACGATCTGCCGGCCGGTCACGTCCTCGATCGGGAGCACGCCGGGGAGGCGACGTGGTGACGGGGCCGCACCGGGCCTCCCGTCCGTCGCGCTCGTCGTCGGACCGGACTCGGTCGGGCCACGCAACGGCTCGAGCGGCTTGGCCGCCTCGTAGTGGACGCGTTCCGCGTCCACCTGCACGAGCTCGCGCTCCGGGTACCGGAGCGCCGAGAGCTTCCCGCCGAACACGCAGCCGGTGTCGAGGCACATCGTGCCGTTGATCCACTCGGCGTCCACCGTCGGGGTGTGCCCGTAGAGCACCATCGCCGAACCCCGGTACGAATCCGCCCACGGCAGCCGCACGGGCAACCCGTACTCGTCACTCTCACCGGTCGTGTCGCCGTACAGCGCGAACGAGCGCACCCGACCGGACGCCCGGCCCTGGTACTGCTCCAGCATGCCGGCGTGCGCGACCACGAGCGCGCCGTCGTCGAGCACGAGGTGCCCGACGAGTCCGCGGCAGAACTCCCGGACCTCGGCGCGGAAGTCCTCGGACTCGGCCGCGAGCTGCGCGAGCGTCTCGGCGAGACCGTGCGAGGTCTGGACCTTGCGGCCGTCGAGCGCGCGGACGAGCTTGTCCTCGTGGTTGCCCGGCACCGCGAGCGCGTGCCCGTTCCGCACCATGCCCATCACCAGCCGGAGGACGCCGGGGCTGTCCGGTCCACGGTCGACGAGGTCGCCGAGGAACAGCGCCCGTCGGCCATCCGGGTGCACGGCGTCGACGGCGCGGCCCGCCTCGTCACGGAGCAGCGTCCAGCCGAGCCGACCGAGCAGCGCCTCGAGCTCCGACCGGCAGCCGTGCACGTCGCCGATGACGTCGAAGGGGCCGTGCTCGTCGCGCCGGTCGTTGAGCAGCGGCTGCCGGACGATCGTCGCCGCCGCGATCGCGTCTTCGCCACGGAGCACGTGCACCCGGCGGAACCCCTCCTTGTTCAGGCCCTTCAGCCCGCGTCGGAGCTGCCCCTGCTGGCGGCGCACCACCTCGGCGCCGAAGTCACGATCGGTCCTGGCGGCGTTCCGCGCGACGCACACCGACTCCGGGACGTCGAGGACGATCGCGACCGGCAGGACGTCGTGGTCGCGGGCGAGCCGGACGAAGTCGCGGCGGGCCTCCGGTTGGACGTTCGTCGCGTCGACCACGGTGAGCAGGCCGTCGCGGAGACGCTGCGCGGCGACGTGCTTGAGGGCCGCGAACGCCGCCGGGGTCGCCGCCTGGTCGTTCTCGTCGTTCGAGACGAGGCCGCGGAACACGTCGCTCGACAGGGTCTCGTACCGGCCGAAGTGCTGCGCGGCGAACGTGGACTTGCCGGAACCGCTCGTGCCGACGAGGAGCACCAGGGACATCTCCGGGATCGTCAGGGCGCGGTCGCCGTCGTCGTGGGCGTTCATGCGCGGGTCTCCGAGCCGTCGAGGCGGCGGAACAGGGCGAGCTGGGTGGGTGGGCCGACCTCGAGGTCGTCGTCGCCGATCGGGCGGAACTCGACCGTGTAGCCGTGCCGGTCGCCGACCGCCGTGGCCCACGACCGGAACTCCGCACGCGTCCACTCGAACCGGTGGTCGGGGTGTCGGAAGCGTCCGGCGGCGAGGCGTTCGAACCGGACGTTGTGTTCAGCGTTCGGCGTCGTGATGACTGCGGCGCGGGCTCGGGCGGCTGCGAAGACCGAGGTCTCGAGCGCCGGCAGCCGTTCGGGATCGACGTGCTCGACGACCTCCATCAGGACGATCGCGTCCAACCCCGCCAGGCGGTCGTCCGAGTAGGTCACCGACGACTGCAGCAGGCGGACCCTGGCACGCTGCGCGTCACCGGCCTCGTCGAGGTGCAGCCGTCGCTCGGCGCGTTCGAGCTCGCGCGGGGCGACGTCGGTGCCGATGATCGTGGTGAACGTGCGGTCGGCAACGAGGTGCCGGAGCAACGCACCTTCGCCGCAGCCGACGTCCGCGACCGTCCGGGCACCGGTGTCGGCGAGGGCCGTGAGCACGGCTTCGGCGCGGCGGCGGTACAGCGGGGTCTCGGTCTCGGTCTTCGTCGCGGTCGTCGTCTCGGTCTCGGCGACCGGCCCGGTCGTCGCGTCCTCCTCGGACCCGGTCAACCGGGTGGTCACATCGGCCACCAGGGAACGCTGGTGCGCGAGGGACCGGGTGGTGATGAGGTCCCGCAGCGGGTGCTCGGCGAGCCAGCCCTCGCCGCGGCGCAGGAGCTTGCCAACCTCGTCGTCACCCACCCAGTAGTGCTTCGCGTCATCGAGGACCGGCAGCAGGACGGTGAGCTGACGGAGGGCGTCGGACAGGCGGACGCTCCCCCGCAACCGCAGCCCCACGGTCGCCGCGTCACCCCACTCCGGACGGGTCTCGTCGAGCGGACGCCGGACCTCGTCGACGTCCCATCCCAGGGGCGCGAAGAGCCGGGTCGCGAGCCCGACACCATGCTCGTCGACCTCGCTCGGCACGCTCGTCAGCGTGATGTCGAGCTCCATCGGTGCAGCGGCCCGCTCCGGGCGGGACTCGCTCGAGCCGGCCATCGCGCTGCGGAACACCTGCCCGATCGCCAGGGCCAGCATGGACGTCGACACGTACGGTCGGTCGTTGACGTAGCGGGACAGCGCCTGGGCGTCGGCACCGTAGCGCTTGCTCCGGGCAAGGGCGATCGAGTCGACCTCGAGCAGCAGCGCCACGGTGCACACCGCAGGCTTGTCCGCGGGGTAGAACACGTGCGCCGTCCCGACGCTCAGGTCGAAGGCCTGCGCTCGGCCGGGGTGCTTGTGCAGCAGGTGGGAGAAGTCCGGGGCAGCCTCGCCCCGGGTCGAGAGCGTCACGAGCACGCGGTCCTCCGTCGGTCGTCCTCCGGCGATCTCGCCAGCCGGTGGTGGACCGGAGGACGAGCTTACGGGGCTTCCGGCGGTCGGTGGAACCAGCGGGCCGTCCCATCACTCGCGTTTCTATATAGAGCGATGTATATTCGGACGCAGCCGCGAAGGAGGTCCGCCATGACCGTCACCACCATCGATCTCGATCCCGACGTGCTCAGCCTCGCCAAGGAACTCACCGGCGCGCGCAGCAACCGCGACGTCGTCACCCGAGCACTGCAGACCCTCATCGCGATCCGACGTCAGCCCGCCGCGGTGGAACGGGTCATCGAGCGGCAGTTCACCGACGAGCAGATCGCTGCCAGCACGGTGCACTACACAGCTCCGCACACCCCCGCCGGGCTGTGAGCGCGTACATCGTCGACAACTCGGTGTGGTGGAAGGCCGGGCGGTCCCCCGGGATCGCGGCCCGTCTCCGAGCAATCTCGACGCGCGACCTCATCCTGACCTGCCCACCGCAGGTCCTCGAGTACTGCTTCTCAGCTCGGACTGCGGCCGAGCACGTCGAGTTCCAGGCCGACATGGCGTTGTACCTGTCTGCCGAGGAGCACCCGACCACCGATGACGTGCTCGCGGTGCAAGCGGCGCTCTGGGCGGGCGGGTACGTCCGCGGCGCTGGAGTCACGGACACCCAGATCGCCGCGTACGCGATCGCCAACGACGCCACCGTGCTGGCTGCTGACAAGGACTTCGAGCACATCGCTGCGGTCGTCCCCCGCTTCCGCCACGAGTACGTCCCCGAGGGCTGAACACGCCGCCGCCGTTGCGGTTCGACGTCGTGAGGCCGATGGGCCGCAGGGTCAGAGCGAAACGCCCGCCCAGCGTGGGCCGGTCGCGCTGACGACGACACGGCGGGGCTCATCGGGGACGTCGTCGGGGACGTCGGACTCGGAGGTGTCCGAGGCGTCGGCGCCGGTGGCACGGGTGATCTCGACGTCGAGCACGCTGTCGCTGATGCCGTCGACCATGCCGCGGCCCCACTCGACCACGACGATCGACGCATCCCAGTCAAGGTCGAGGTCGTCGAGCTCGACGGGGTCGGACAGCCGGTAGGCGTCGACGTGCACCAGGTCCGGGCCGGCGTTGGTGGGGTGCGTCCGGGCGAGGACGAAGGTCGGGCTCGACACCTGGCCACGCGCGCCGAGAGCAGCGCCGAGGCCACGGGTCAGCGTCGTCTTGCCGGCGCCGAGCGGCCCGGTCAGCACGACCAGGTCCCCGGCACGCAGGACCGCGGCCAGCCGCGCCCCGAGCTGGCCCATCGCATCGGTGCTGTCGACGGCCATGTCCAGCAGGACCCGAGCGGCGCCGGTCACGACTGGTCGCCCCGCAGGTACTCCCCGACGCGTCCCTCGATGTCGTGGCCCTCGTAGAACCGTGGGACGCGGGTCCCGATGCGGCAGACGATCTCCTCGCCGATGGTGCCGAGCGCACGGCCCCAGTCGAGGACGGTCATCTCGTCGTGCTCGCCGGTGCCGAACAGGGTCACGGTGTCGCCGGTGCGGACGTCGTCGTCGCCGACGTCGACCAGGAACTGGTCCATGGCCACACGGCCGGCGATCGGGTAGCGCTTGCCGCCGATCGCCACCTCGATGCGGCCCTGCGCCAGTCGGGGAACGCCGTCCGCGTACCCGACGGGCACGAGCGCGAGGGTCGTCTCCGAGGCGGTGCGGTACGTGTAGTCGTACGAGACGCCGGTGTCGACGGGGACCCGCTTGGTCTTCGCGACCGACGCCGTCAGGGTCATCACGGGTTCGAGCCCGAGGTCGGCCGCCGAGACACCGTCCGCCCCGGGGATGCCGAACAGGTTCGCGCCCATCCGGACCATGTCCTTGCGGAACTCCTTGCGCTCCAACCCGGCGAGCGAGGCGGCGACGTGCTCCATCGGGAGGTCGAGCCCGAGGTCGTCGGCCTGCTCCACGGCGGCGTCGAAGAGCGCCACTGCGTCGGCGTCGTCCTGGTCCGAGGACTCCGCCAGGTGCGTGTACGCCGCGACGACCTCGATGCGGCCGGCGCGCTGGGCGTCCAGCGCGAGCGACACGAGCGCCGGCCAGGCCGCCCGGGTCGCTCCGTCGCGGTGCAGCCCGGAGTCGAAGCCGAGGTGCACGCGCGCGGGTCGCTGGTCGACGGCGTCGATGACGCGCCGCAGCTCCGGCACGTTCGAGACACCGAGGTCGACGGCGGAGTCGATGGCGTCGCGGAAGTCCAGGGCGGGGTCGTGCTGCCAGGTGAAGAGGTGGACGTCCTCACCGACGCCGATCGACCGCAGACGCAGGGCCGCGGGGACCGTGAGCACCCCGATCCAGCGGATGCCGGCGTCCACCGCGGCGAGCGCGATCGGCTCGAGACCGTGGCCGTACGCGTCGGCCTTCATGATCGCCATGACCGCGACGGGGTCCATCCACTCGCGGACCAGGTCGAGGTTCGCGCGGTAGGCGTCCAGGTCGATCCGTGCCTGGCGCAGGGGTGCGGAGCTCACGTCGTCCTCCGGTGCACGCTGTGGCCGACCCGGGCGACCACCTCGTAGTTGATGGTGCCGATCGCGGCGGCCCAGTCCTCGACCGCGGGGTCGCCGTTCGCCGGGTCGCCCCAGAGCACGGCTTCGTCGCCGATGCTGACGTCGGCGTCGTCGATGTCCACGTGCATGGCGTTCATCGCGACCCGGCCGACCACCGGGAACGTGCGGTCGCCGATGCGGACCGAGACCCGGTTGCCGAAGTCGCGGTCGAAGCCGTCGGCGTACCCGAGGCCGATGACAGCGAGGCGAGTGTCGGTCGACGCCCGCCAGGTGTAGCCGTACGACACGCCCTCGCCGGCGCGGACGTCGACGGTGCGGAGCACGGCAGCGGTCACACGCATCGCGGGGCGGAGGCCGAGGTCGGCCGACGTGCGGTCGGTGAACGGGCTCAGGCCGTACAGGGCGAGCCCGACGCGGGACAGGTCGCGGCGCGTCTCCGGCACGGCGATGCTCGCGGCGCTCGCGGCGAGGTGCACCAGGTCGGGCACGATGCCGTTGGCGGCGAGGCCGTCGAGTGCGCGCTGCAGTGCGGCGTCCTGGTCGAGGTCGTCCGTGCGCGACGCGTTCGACAGGTGGGACATCAGCCCCTCGACACGGGTGCGGTTGCCACCACGGGCGAGGGCCCCGGCGGTCGCGAAGAGTTCGGTCCACTCGGACTCGACCGCACCGTTGCGGCTCAGGCCGGTGTCGACGCAGATGTGCACGGCGCCGACCTCGGAGTCGGCAGCGGCGGACAACTGCTCGACGCTCGACACCGCCGGGGTGATGCCGTACTGCGCTGCCCGGCGGAAGTCCTCGTCGGGGGCGTGCAACCACGCGAGGATCCGGACGTCCTCGTCGATGCCGCCCTGACGGAGCGCGACGGCCTCGTCGATGTCCGCGACGCCGATCCACTCGGCACCGGCGTCGACGAAGGCCCGTGCGGCGTCGAGCGCGCCGTGGCCGTAGGCGTTGGCCTTGACGACCGCGATGACGCCGGCCGGTGCGACCTGCTCGGCGATCGTCGCGTAGTTCTCGATCAGCGCTTCACGATCGACCGTGATGCCGGTGAACGCACTCACTTCGTTGTTCCTTCCAGGACCACGAACGCGGTCGCGATCCCTCCATCATGCGAGAGCGACAGGTGCACGCTCGTCACGCCACGCGCATCCGCCACCTGTCGCGCCTGTTGGTGCAGCGTCAGCGACGGGTTGCGCTGGTCGTCCGACACGACCTCGAGGTCCTGCCAGCTGAGCCCCGCACTGGAGCCGAACGCCTTGATCAGGGCCTCCTTGGCCGCGAACCGCGCAGCGAGCGACGCGATCGGCCGTTGTTCGCCGTCGCGGACCTGCTCGGCCGGGGTGAACAACCGCGCACGCATCGCCGGCGTGCGCGACAGCACCCGTTCGAACCGCTCCAGGTCCACCACGTCGACCCCGATGCCGATGATCATCGTGCGACTACTCGACGGTGACCGACTTCGCGAGGTTGCGCGGCTGGTCGACGTCGAGGCCCTTGGCCGCGGCGAGCTCCATACCGAACATGTGCAGCGGTGCCACGGCGAGCAGCGGCTCGAACAGCGGGGTCGCGAGCGGGATGCGCAGCACCTCGTCGGCGAAGGGCAGCACGGCGGCGTCGCCCTCTTCCGCGATGGCGATCACGCGAGCACCACGGGCGCGGATCTCCTGGATGTTCGAAACGACCTTCGGGTGCAGCGACCGCGGGTCACGCGGCGACGGCACGATGACGAAGACGATCTGTCCGGGCTCGATGAGCGCGATCGGGCCGTGCTTGAGTTCACCCGCAGCGAAGCCCTCGGCGTGGATGTACGCGAGCTCCTTGAGCTTGAGCGCGCCCTCGAGCGCGATCGGGTAGCCGACGTGGCGACCGAGGAACAGCACGCTGCGGGTGTCCGCCATCCAGCGCGCCAGGTCCTTGATGCCAGCGGCGTCCTCGATGGTCTGCTGCAGCTTCGGGGCCAGGCCCTCGAGCTCGGCGACCTGCTCGGCGATCTGCTCCGCCGTCATGGTGCCGCGAAGGGTGGCCAGGTGCAGGCCCAGGAGGTACAGCGCAACGCCCTGGGCGATGAAGGCCTTCGTCGACGCGACGGCGACCTCGGGCCCGGCGTGCGTGTAGATCACTGCGTCGGACTCGCGCGGGATCGTCGCGCCCTGGGTGTTGCAGATCGACAGCACCTGCGCGCCCTGCTCGCGGGCGTACTTGACGGCCATGAGCGTGTCCATGGTCTCGCCGGACTGGCTGATCGAGACGACGAGCGTGCGGTCGTTCAGCACCGGGTCGCGGTAGCGGAACTCGTGGGCGAGCTCGACCTCGACCGGGATGCGGGCCCACTGCTCGATGGCGTACTTGCCGAGGATGCCGGCGTACGCAGCGGTGCCGCAGGCGATCACGATGACGCGGTCGACCGTGGCCAGGCGCTCGGCGATCGGGTCGAGGTCGGTCAGGGTGACGGCAC
The DNA here is from genome assembly GCF_003814955.1 of Curtobacterium sp. PhB137. Classification (NCBI taxonomy): domain Bacteria; kingdom Bacillati; phylum Actinomycetota; class Actinomycetes; order Micrococcales; family Microbacteriaceae; genus Curtobacterium; species Curtobacterium sp. PhB137. The sequence goes on from NZ_RKQO01000004.1 coordinate 272,822, forward strand.
CGTCGTGCACGCGGCCGAGGATCGTCTTGGCGACGGCCTCGGGCTCCTCGCTGATCTCCTTCGCCATGAACGAGGACCAGCCGCCCTTGTCGGCCGCGGAGGCGTCCCAGTTCACCTCGAACTCGCTCGGGGTGGCCGGGGTGCCGTCGAAGTGGATGACGTCGACGCGGTCGGGGCGGATCGTGGCGATCTCGTCCTGACCGATCGCGAGCGCGCGCTGTGTGTAGGCGACGAACGCGGCGACGTCCGAGCCCATGAAGTTCTCGCCGTCGCCCAGGCCCACCACGAGCGGGGAGTTGCGACGGGCGCCGACGACGACGCCGGGCTGGTCGGCGTGCACGACGAGGAGCGTGAACGCCCCGTCCAGTCGCTGCACGGCCTGCTGCATGGCGGCGGTCAGGTCACCGGTCTCGCGGAACGCCCGACCGACCAGGTGCGCGGCGACCTCGGAGTCGGTCTCGCTGCGGAACTCGATGCCCTCGGCCTGCAGCTCGGCGCGCAGCTCGGAGAAGTTCTCGATGATGCCGTTGTGGATGAGGGCGAGCTTGTCGCCGTCGGCCAGGTGCGGGTGGGCGTTGCCGTCCGTCGGGCCGCCGTGGGTCGCCCAGCGGGTGTGCCCGATGCCCGTGGTGCCGTCCGGGATCGGCGACGACTCGAGCTCGTCGACGAGGGCCTGGAGCTTGCCCGCCTTCTTGGCGGAGACGAGGTCCCCCGCAGGATCGACCACGGCGATGCCCGCCGAGTCGTAGCCGCGGTACTCGAGGCGACGGAGGCCACCGAGGAGGACGTCCTGGCTGCTGTTGCTGCCGACGTAGCCGACGATTCCACACATGGAAGCGATCCTACGGTCTGCCTGAGCGCGGACCCTGCGAAGCAGCAGGGCTGGGGATAACGTTTCGGCCATGGGACGCTTCGACGACATCGCCATCACCACGCTGCACGGCGAGGACACCACGTTCGGCTCGTTCGCGGACAAGGCGGTGCTGGTCGTGAACGTGGCGTCGCGGTGCGGTCTCGCTCCGCAGTACGAGCAGCTCGAGGCCCTCCAGAAGCAGTACGGCCCGCGCGGCTTCACGGTCCTCGGGTTCCCGAGCAACCAGTTCCTGCAGGAGCTCGGCTCGTCCGAGGCCATCGACGAGTACTGCTCCACCACGTGGGGCGTCACCTTCCCGATGTCCGAGAAGGTCAAGGTGAACGGCAAGAGCGCGCACCCGCTCTACCAGGCGCTCAAGGAGACCCCGGACGCCGACGGCAAGGCCGGACGGGTCAGCTGGAACTTCGAGAAGTTCCTCGTCGCCCCCGACGGCACCGTCTCGCGCTTCCGTCCGACCACGAAGCCGGACGCCCCCGAGGTGATCGCGGCCATCGAGGCCGCCCTGCCCGCCTGACGGTCACCCGTCTGTACGCTCGTCCCCATGCCGATCCCGGAGACCGCCGTCGCGCACCCGACCCCGTTCGTGGAGATCCCGCGGCACGAGTGGTCGCAGCTCGCACCCAAGGAGCACCTGTCGCTCACCGAGACCGAGATCGTGCAGCTGCGCGGGCTCGGCGACCGGTTGGACATGCAGGAGGTGCAGGAGGTCTACCTCCCGCTGTCACGGCTGCTGACGCTCTACGCGGCCGGCGCCCGCAACCTGCACGCGTCGACATCGGCGTTCCTGGGTGACCGCGCCGGACGCACGCCGTTCGTCATCGGCGTCGCGGGCTCCGTCGCCGTCGGCAAGTCGACCGTCGCCCGACTGCTCCGCGAGCTGACGAAGCGCTGGCCGGACACCCCGCGCGTCGAGCTGGTGACCACCGACGGCTTCCTGTACCCGAACGCCGAGCTCGAGCGTCGCGGGATCATGGACCGGAAGGGCTTCCCGGAGTCCTACGACCGTCGCTCCCTGCTGCGGTTCGTCAGCCAGGTGAAGAGCGGCGCGACCGAGGTCCGGGCACCGTACTACTCGCACCTGGTCTACGACATCGTGCCGGACGCCGAGATCGTCGTCCGCCAGCCGGACATCCTCATCGTCGAGGGCCTGAACGTGCTCGCCCCGCCGGTGCACGGGCGGCTCGCGCTGTCCGACCTGTTCGACTTCACGATCTACGTCGACGCCAAGACCAAGGACATCGAGGCCTGGTACGTCGACCGGTTCCTGGCCCTGCAGGAAGAGGCGTTCTCGAGCCCGGACTCCTTCTTCCACCGGTTCGCCTCGCTGTCGCGCGACGACGCGGTCCGGACGGCGACCGAGGTCTGGCGGGCGATCAACGAGCCGAACCTGCTCGAGAACGTCCTGCCGACCCGGTCCCGCGCGACCCTGGTGCTCAAGAAGGCCGCCGACCACAAGGTGAACTCGGTCCTGCTCCGCAAGATCTAGCGCGGGCGCGCGCGGGTGCGCGCGGGCTTGCACCCCGGTATGGGCGTCGCGCCCCCAAGAGTCGGGGCGCAACGACCGCAGCGGGGCGCGCGACGCAAGCGGGGCGCGACGCGGTCGCGTGCTCGCCCGATTGCGCCCCGGTACGGGCATCGCGCCCCGAAGAGTCGGGGCGCAACGACCGCAGCGGGGCGCGAACGCGGCGCGCGCGCAGCGCGAAGTCGCGCCCGCCCTACGCGGCGTCGAGCGCCAGGCGCTCCTGCACGACGGCGGCGAGCTCCTCGGCGATGCGCTGGGCATCGTCCTGCGAGGCGGCCTCGACCATCACGCGCACGACCGGCTCGGTGCCCGACGGACGGAGCAGGACGCGACCGGTGTCACCGAGCGCTGCTGAAGCCGCGGCGACCGCGTCCTGCACGCCCTGGTCGGCGAGACCGTGCCGGTCGACCCCGCGCACGTTGAGCAGCACCTGCGGGAACACCGTCATGCACGAAGCGAGCTCCTGCAGCGACTTCCCGGTGCGCGCCATCTCGGCGACCAGGTGCAGCCCGGTCAGGATGCCGTCACCCGTGGTGGCGTACTCGTTGAAGATGATGTGGCCGGACTGCTCGCCACCGATGGAGTAGTCGCCCTCGTTCATCTTCTCGAGCACGTAGCGGTCACCGACGCCGGCCTCGATCACGGTGATGCCCGCATCCGCCATGGCACGTTTCAGCCCGAGGTTGGACATGACCGTCGCGACGAGGGTGTCGTCCTTCAGCCGGCCGCGCTCCTGCAACGACAGCGCCAGGATCGCCATGATCTGGTCACCGTCGATGGCGTTGCCCGCGGCGTCCACCGCCAGGCAGCGGTCGGCGTCGCCGTCGTGCGCGATGCCGATGTCCGCGCCGGCAGCCAGGACGGCGCGGGACAGGTTGTCGATGTGGGTCGAGCCGACGCCGTCGTTGATGTTCCAGCCGTCGGGCTCGGCGCCGATGAGCGTCACGCGGGCCCCGGCGTTCACGAACACCTCGGGCGAGACGCCGGCGGCAGCACCGTTGGCGCAGTCGAGCACGACGTGGATGCCGTCGAGCCGGTGCGGAAGCGTGCCGAGCAGGTGGACGACGTAGCGGTCCTCGGCGTCGGCGAACCGGGTGATCCGGCCGACGTCGATGCCGGTGGGGGTCGGCGCGGAGTGGTCGTGCATGGCCGCTTCGATGCGGTCCTCGACCTCGTCCGGCAGCTTGCGACCACCCGTGGCGAAGAACTTGATCCCGTTGTCCGGGGCGGGGTTGTGCGACGCGGAGATCATCACGCCGAAGTCGGCGTCGATGTCCGCGACGAGGAACGCCGCAGCGGGAGTGGGGATGACCCCGGCGTCGAGCACGTCGACGCCGGCGGAAGCGAGCCCGGCCGCGACGGCGGCACCGAGGAACTCGCCGGAGACGCGCGGGTCGCGCGCCAGGACCGCGCGCGGGCGCGGTCGACCGGACGCCCGGCGGGCGTCGGCATGGTGTCCGTGTGTGAGGACGGCCGCGCTCGCCTGGGCAAGACCCAGTGCGAGCGCGGCCGTCAGCTCGCCGTTGGCGAGACCACGAACCCCGTCGGTACCGAACAGACGCGGCATTGCGATCTTCAGCCGGTGACGACTAGCGCTTCGAGAACTGCGAAGCCTTGCGGGCCTTCTTGAGACCGGCCTTCTTGCGCTCGATGACGCGGGCGTCACGGGTGAGGAAGCCGGCCTTCTTGAGGGTCGCGCGGTTGTTCTCGCGGTCGATCTCGTTCAGCGTGCGGGCGATGGCGAGGCGGAGTGCGCCGGCCTGACCCGAGGGGCCGCCACCGGTGATGCGGGCGACGACGTCGTACGAGCCGAGGAGCTCGAGGACCTTGAACGGGTCGTTGATGAGCTGCTGGTGCAGCTTGTTCGGGAAGTAGTCCTCGAGCGAGCGACCGTTCACGACGAACGTGCCGGAGCCCGGAACGAGGCGAACGCGCGCGATGGCCTCCTTGCGGCGCCCGACGGCACCGCCGGAGACGTTGAGGATCTGACGGGGAGCAGCCTCGGCAGCGGCGGGTGCGCTCTCCGTGGTGAAGCTCTCCGGGGTCTGGTCGAGGGAATCAGCGATCTGAGCCATGAGTTTTCTGTGTCCTTGAAGTCGTCGTGGCCGGAACTACTGTGCGACCTGGTCGAAGATGTACGCCTTGGGCTGCTGCGCGGAGTGCGGGTGCTCCGCGCCGGCGTAGACCTTCAGCTTCTTGAGCTGCTCGCGACCGAGGGTGTTCTTCGGCAGCATGCCGCGGATCGCCTTCTCGACGGCGCGGGTGGGGTGCTTCTCGAGCATCTCCGGGTAGGAGGTCGCCGTCAGGCCGCCCGGGTACCCGGAGTGGCGGTAGTAGACCTTCTTCGCGAGCTTCGAACCGGTCAGGGCGACCTTGTCGGCGTTCACGATGATGACGTAGTCACCCATGTCCATGTGCTGGGCGAAGGTGGCCTTGTGCTTGCCGCGCAGGAGCGCCGCGGCGTGGGTGGCGAGACGGCCGAGGACGACGTCGGTCGCGTCGATGACGATCCAGTCGTGCTGGACGTCTGCCGGCTTCGGTGAGAACGTGCGAGTCACAGGAGTGCTGCTTTCGTGTCGAGGTGAGGAGTCCGTGAATCCCACTCCGGTCGGGGTTCCCCGCGGCAGAAGCCGGCGGAACGCCCGGATGGAGGGCTCATCTGACTGTCCGGCGCGCGTGGCGCACAGACCAAGGTGAGAGCCTAGCCGACGCGGGTCGCGTCGGTCAAACGCAGCCACTGCCGGACAGGAGGCCCGTGGCGGCCTGGCCACGGGCCTCCCGTCCGTCCGTGGGTCGCGCCCACCCCCGCATGGTGAGCAGCAATGGTCGGGTCGCGCACGGCGAACCCGACCATTCCTGCTCACGAAGTACCCCAGTGGGGCGTGGGGACTACTCCGCGGCCGCCGCCTTGCGACGGCGGACGATCAGCACACCCGCACCCGCGGCGAGCAGCAGGAACGCGATGAGCGCACCGGCACCGAGGCCCTCGGCACCCGTGAACGCGAGCTGCCCGTCAGCGGTGATCGTGATCGGGGTCCAGCCGATCAGGCTCCCGTCCGCGGCCGTCACCGCGAGGCGGTGTGCACCAGCGGGGGTGTCCGACGGGATCGTGACGCGCACCGTGCCGTCAGCCCCGACCGTCACCGTTCCGAGCAGCGTCGGCGTCGAGTACAGCCACACGTTCACGACGTCACCCGCGTACTGCGTGCCCACCGTGACCGTGATGGTCTCCCCCGCACGAGCCGACGACGGCGCCGAGACGCCCCCACGGTTCGCGTCGGTCAGACCCGTCTCCGACGGGGCCACCGGCGGCACCGCCCCCGGAGCCGACGGGGTCGGAGCAGGGGTCGGCATCGACGTGGGCGTCGGGGTCGGGGTCGGGGTCGAGCCGCCGTCACCCGGCGTCGGGGTCGGGGTCGGCACCGGGGTCGGGTCGGTCCTGGGGTCCGTGCCCGGGTCGGTGCCTGCAGCATCGAGGTCGAAGCCGACCAGGATCGGGTCGTGGTCGCTCGCGCGGAACACGTCGTCGGTGTACAGGTCCGACGCGTTGTAGTTGTAGCGGCTGTACTCCAGACCCACCGACTCGACCGAGTTGATGTTCCAGATGTCCACGCCCGTGACCGTCTCGAGCGCGGCCTTCGACGCGAACACGTGGTCCAGCGAGCCACTCAAGCCGGAGAACACGTACGAGTACTCGGTGGCGTCGAGGGCCGGGCCGAGGTCGGTGTAGCCGGCGTCGTCGAGGACGACCACCGGGTCCTCCTTGCTGTAGGCGTTGAAGTCGCCGAGCATGAAGACCTTGTCGGTGCCGTACTGCGCCTGCATGTCGGTGGAGAAGGTCACGAGGGCCTTCGCCTGCCGCACCCGGTCGGCGTTCGAGGCGCCCTGGCCGTCACCCTGGTCGGCGTTCTCGCCGGTGCCGGAGCCCTTCGACTTGAAGTGGTTCGCGATCACCAGGAAGTCGTCGTCCGCGGTGCCGCCGACGGGGCGGAACGCGTCCGCGACGGGCTGCCGGGCGTTCGTGAAGGCGTCGTCGAGCAGGATCGTCGACTCACCGACGGGTTCGACGCGGTCCTGCTTGTAGATGAGCGCGAGGCGGATGACGTCCTCGCTCGCCGGGACGGTCGCGGGCGACTTCGCGTAGGCCCAGGTGTCCTCGCCGGTGGCGGCGTTCAGGGCGTCGACGAGCGTGGCGACCGCGGCGTCGCGGTCCTGGCCGAAGCGCGCCGAGTTCTCGATCTCCTCGAGCGAGACGACGTCGGCACCGAGGCCGTTGATCGCCTTGACGATCTTGACCTGCTGGCGCAGGAAGTCTTCTTCCTCGGCAGCACCGCGGGCGTCGCAGCCGGAGTTCACCGTGACGGGGTCGCCCGCACGGTCGGTGTAGTACGAGCACCCGGTGAGCTGGTCGCCCGTGGTCGGGAAGTAGTTCAACACGTTGAACCCGGCGAGCTTGAGGTCGCCGCCGACGTCCTGCGGCTTCGCCTGGCGCACGTTCGAGAACGACGCGGGCAGGTCCGCCGCCGGGGTCGCACCGGTGATCGGCGCGGTCGGCTGGAACTTCCACCCGCTGTTGCGGTAGTCGAGGACGACCGGACCCTCGAACGTGGCGGTCGCACCGACGGTGACCGGGCCCTGGGTGAGCCAGGACACCGGGATGCCCTGGTTGGCCTTCGTCAGGAAGTTGGTGCTGGCACCGTCGTCGAGCGTGACCTTGCGCGCGGCGTTGGACGCCGCGGCGGCCGTCGCCTCGGCGCTGCCCGGACGACCGACCTCGGTCGGCTGGACGAGGCGGCCGGCACCGCTGGCGAGCACGACCTCGCCGTACTGGTTCGTCGTGTAGTTGTCGGCGACCGTGAAGGAGCCCTGCGGGGCGATGAGCATGCTCTCGAGCGACTCGCGCTGCGCGTCCGACGACGGGAACGCGACCGCGGCGGGCTGCGGAGCGACGACGGCGTCGCTGAGCTCTTCGAGCGAGGATGCCCCCGACACCGTCAGCTCGGTCAGGCCGAAGTACTCGGAGACCGCACCGGTGACCCGCACGTGGTCGCCCTCGGCCACCAGCCCGGCGGTCGCGGACGAGAAGACGAAGACGGCGTCGGACGCGGTGTGGGTGCCGAAGTCGATCGCGCCGCCGGTCCCCGGGGTCTGGATCGTGTAGCCGTTGAAGCCGCCGGACGCGTAGACCGCGGTCACGACGCCGTCGGTGGTGACGGTCTTGCCGGCGTAGGGCGAGGTGTCCGTGGTGCCCTGCAGCTGCGCGATGGTCACGGCCTCGGCAGGGGCGCCGGGGTCCGTCGGCTCCGTCGGGTCCGTCGGGTCGGTGGGCTCCGTCGGGTCGGTCGGCGCAGCCGTCTCACCCGCGGCGTTCCGCGGGGTCAGAGTCGTCGTCACCGAGAAGTCCGCGCCGTTGTCGTCGGTGTCCGCCGTGCCCTGGCGGACCAGGCCGTTCGGCACGGCGTTCGCACCCTCGACGGTGCGCACGGTGCCCTCGAAGGTGTTCGAGGCGCCGTAGCCGAGCAGGTCGACGACGCCCGCGGTGCCGGTCGCCACGGGACCCGCGGCGAGGGCCACCGGTGTGGCGGCGTTCGACAGCACGATCGTGCCCGTGGTGCCGGAGGGGTTCAGCGACGCGGTGTCGTCCGCCGTCGGCAGGTCCGCACCGACCGCGGTGGCCCCACCGTTGCCGGCCATCGACACCAGGAACGTGCCCTCGGCCGGCACGGTGCCCTCGAGCGCGCTCGTCGAGAAGGTGCCGGTGCTCGTCGCCGAGCGGTACTGCAGCGACCAGCCGTCGAGCGACACCGGGGCGTCGGTCGGGTTGCCGATCTCGATGAACTTCTGGTTGTAGAAGGCGCCGTTGCTGCCCGCCTTCAGGTAGGCCTCCTCGATGACGAGGCCACTCCCCTCGGGGTTCGCGGTCGCTGCGGTGACGGTGACGAGCGGGGCCGCGAGGAGTGTCGCGGCAGCCGTGGCGCACAGCAGAGTGCGCCCGAGGGAGTTGGGCATGCCCGCACGCTACCGACCTGCGGAGTCCCTCAGGTTTCGCGCAGATGAATGATTGCGTTCGGCAACATCAGGGCCGGGCGTTCACTCCCGCCGCGCCCGCGTCTGCTCCGCCCGTCCCGCGAGCTCCGCGTCGGCCGGGTACCCCACCTCGGTCAGCGTCAGCCCCTTCGCCGGTGCGGTCTTGAACGCGCTCGTCCGCGTCTCGGCGACGCGGAGCTCCTCGAGCCGCTCCGGCCCGAACCGCCCCTCGCCGACGGCGATGGTCGCCCCCACCATCGCGCGCACCATGGAGTGGCAGAACGCATCGGCCTGGAGGCGCGCCACCACCACGCCGTCCGGCTCGCGGTCCCAGCGGAACTCCTGCAACGTCCGGATGGTCGTCGCGCCCTCGCGCGGCTTGCAGAACGTCGCGAAGTCGTGCAGCCCCAACAGCGTCAGCGCACCGCGCTCCATCGCTGCCGGGTCGAGGCTCGCCCCGTGCCAGACCGTGTGCCCGCGTCGACGTGGATCGCGCGGGGCGTCGGCGTCCGCGATCCGGTACTCGTACCGTCGCCAGAGCGGCGAGAACCGTGCGTCGAACCCGTCGGGTGCGACCGACGCCCGGGTGACGACGACGTCGCCCTCGGGTGCCGCGATGCCGTTCACGCGTTTGACGAGCCCGTCCAGCGGCGAGCGCCCCGTGCCGCGTTTGGCGCTGAGCGCGTCCCACTGCTCGGCGGACAGGTCGAGGTGGGCGACCTGGCCGGTGGCGTGCACGCCGGCGTCGGTGCGTCCGGCGACGGTGAGCAGTGGCGGTTCACCCCACCGGGTGAAGACGGTGGCGAGGGCGGCCTCGAGCGCGCCCTGCACGGTCCGCAGCCCGGGCTGCCGGGCCCACCCGGAGAACGCGGCCCCGTCGTACGCGATGTCCAGCCGCAGACGGATCCCGGCAACCTCGCCGCCGCTCTGCGGGCCCGCCGTCTCGTCCACGCGACCACCGTACCGGGGCTGCACCGCGCCTCCCGGCAGTCGGCGGACACCCGTCTGCACAACCGAAGGCCGCTGCGCCGCTGACGCGCGCTGTCCACCGGTGTCAGCGCCACGTCAGTGCCGCGTGAGCGCCCCGCGGCACCATCGTCCTCGACATCGACGAAAGGACATTTCGATGACCACGACACCGCTCGCGGTGGAGGCCTCCGGCCTCGTGAAGACCTTCGGGACGAACCGCGCAGTGGACGGTGTCGACCTCCGTGTGGAGGCCGGCACGGTCTACGGCGTGCTCGGTCCCAACGGCGCCGGCAAGACCACCACCATCTCCATGCTCGCGACCCTGCTCAAGGCGGACGGCGGCGAGGCCCGGATCTTCGGGCACGACGTCCGGCGCGAGGCGCAGACGGTCCGCACCCTGATCGGGGTGACGGGCCAGTACGCCAGCGTCGACGAGACGCTCAGCGCGACCGAGAACCTGGTGATCTTCGCGCGCCTGCTCGGGTTGTCCCGCGCGGACGCGAAGCGGAAGGCCGTGGAACTGCTCGAACGCTTCGGGCTGACCGAGGCCGCGTCACGCCCGCTCAAGGGCTTCTCCGGTGGCATGCGTCGCCGGCTCGACCTGGCTGCGAGCCTCATCGCGCAGCCGCCGCTGATCTTCCTCGACGAGCCGACGACGGGGCTCGACCCCCGCACCCGTGCGCAGATGTGGGACACCATCCGCGAGCTCGTGGCGACGGGTTCGACGGTGCTGCTGACGACGCAGTACCTGGACGAGGCGGACCAGCTCGCCGACCGCATCGCGGTCATCGACCACGGCAAGGTCGTCGCCGAGGGCACGAGCGACGAGCTGAAGGCCTCGATCGGCAGTTCGTCGCTGCAGCTCCGCCTGACCGATGCGCTCCGGCTCGACGCCGCGCGCACGATCGTCCGGAACACCCTCGGTGTCGACGCGGTGGCCAGCCCCGAGGGCTCGCGTCTCACCGCACCGATGTCGGACCCCGACCGCGTGACGGACCTGCTGGTGTCGTTCCGCGAGGCCGGCATCACCCTCGCCGAGATGAGCGTGCAGAAGCCCACCCTCGACGAGGTCTTCCTGACGATCACCGGCGCACCGGCGACCACCGACGACGACGGCACCGACGACGCCAACGACAGCACCGACCGCGAACTCGCAGGGAGCATCGCATGACCACCATCACCACCACCACGGGCACCGCTGCGCCCCGGATCACCCCGCGCCCCGGCGTCGGTGCGACCGGCCTCGGCGCCACCGTCCGGCAGTCGCTCACGATGGCGTACCGCGGGCTGATCAAGGTCCGGCGCACCCCCGAGCAGCTGTTCGACGTCACCCTGATGCCGATCATCTTCACCGTGATGTTCACGTACATCTTCGGTGGTGCGATCGCGGGTGACGTCGCGAGCTACCTGCCGATCATCATCCCCGGCATCCTGGTCCAGACGAACATCACGTCGTCGATCGTCACGGGCGTGCAGCTGCGCGAGGACATGGACAAGGGCGTCTTCGACCGCTTCAAGTCCCTGCCCATCGCCCGGATCGCCCCGCTCGCGGGTGCGCTGCTCGCCGACACCGTCCGGTACGCGATCGCCACGACGATCACCTTCACGGTCGGCATCATCATGGGTCTGCGTCCGGCCGGCGGCTTCGGTGCGGTCGTCCTGGCCGGGTTGCTGGTCATCGTCGTCGCGTGGGCGATCAGCTGGATCTTCGCCTACTTCGGCGTCGTCGCGCGGACGGCGTCGAGCGTCTCCGGCATCTCCAACATGGTGCTGTTCCCGCTGACGTTCCTGTCGAACGCGTTCGTGCCGGCGGACACCCTGCCGGACTGGCTGCGCTGGTTCTCCGAGGTGAACCCGATCTCGCACCTCATCACGGCGGTCCGCGAGCTCGTGAACCACGGCACGGTGGGCGTCGACCTCTGGATCAGCCTGCTCGGCGCAGCGGTCGTGGTCGCGGTGTTCGCGCCACTGACGGTCCGCGCGTACATGCGGAAGGCCTGACGGGCGCGGATCAGCGCGCGCGGATCAGCGCGCGCGGAACCGCAGCTCCTCGAGCAGGAGCCGCGCCTCCGAGACGGCCTCGGTCCGGTTCGATCCGGCCGAGGCCGTCTCGGCGTCCGCCAGCACCGCGTCGCCGAGGGCGTCGGCCAGCACCGACCGCATCCGTGGGTGCGCGAGCACGCCGAAGTCCTGCCGCGAACCGAGTCGGGTCGCCAGCCCCCAGCAGCGAGCGGCGTGCTCCGGCTGTCCGTCACGGGCGGCGGCGAGCGCCAGGCCGAGCAGGGCGGTCCCGATCACGGGCAGGTCCAGCCACCACGGGTGGACGCGCAGCATCACGAGCGCACCGACGCGCAGGCGTCTCGCGACCGCCACGTCGTCGACCGGGAGGCCCGGCGCGGCTCCGTCGGTCCGGTGCACCGCCGCCTCGTCCCGCGCCGCGAGCCGCGCCGAGCCCGCCATGAGCGTCCAGTGCGGCGTCTGCTTCCGCAGGGGGAGCACGGAGTCCCAGGCGCGGGCGTACTCCGCCGCGGCGTCGTCGAGGGCTCCTTCCCAGCGCGAGCACTCCGCGCCGATGGCCATCGCGAGCACGCCGATCTGCACGCGGTCCTCGTCGAACCCGCCGCGGGCCTCGACCGGCCGGTGCTGCAGGTCGTCGGCGACCTGCCGGGCACGGACGACGTCGCCGGTGCTCGCGGCGCAGAGGCCGACGGTCCAGCCGATCTCGTACAGGTCGTCGTCGGCCCCGAACCGTTCGAGCTGCTCGCGGGCGACCTCGGCGGACCGCAGGGCGTCTGCGTGCCGGCCGGTCTGCGCCAGGAGCTGGGTCATGGTGACGGCGATCGACCCGGTGGTCCAGGCGTCGTCGCTCGACCGCGAGAGCGTCTCGGCGCGGGTCGCGTACCGCAGGGCGACGGCGGACTCCCCGTCGTTCTCGGCGAGCGGCGCGCTGAGCATGTTCGCCAGGCAGGCGACCCCGGGCTCCGGGTCGTCGCGGTAGCGGGCGAGCAGGGCGTACCCGTCGGCCGGTCGCCCCAGGGTGAGGAGCAGCGCTGCCTGGGCGTCGAGCACCGCGAACCCGGTGGTGCCGTCGCGCATCACGCGGCGCAGGGTCGACACGGCCAGGGCTGCGGTGCGCTTGTCGCTGAACGCGGAGGACCCGCCGGTGACGACGAGTCCGAGCACGGTCGCGGCACGGTCCTCGGTCGCCGGTCCGGTACGGCGCAGGACCGGGACGACCTCGGGGCCGAGTGCGACGACCTCACCGTGGGCACCGCGCAGCGACCAGTAGCCGCCGAGGGCCGCGAACAGGTGCGCGACCGCCGCGGTGTCGTCGGCCGCCAGGCTCCAGCGGAGCAGCGTGACGAGGTTGTCGGATTCGCGGGCGACCTCGCGGAACCGCTCGAGCTGGGCGGAACCCGTGATGGTGAGGAGGTTGCGCTCGGCCGCGAACCCACGGCCCCAGCTGATCATGGCCGCTCGGACGGCCTCGGTGGCGCCGCGGTCCCCCAGCCGGGCGGCACCGAACTCCCGCACGGTCTCGAGCAGCCGGTACCGCACGGGCTCGCCCTCGTGCTCGACGAGCTGCACGAGCGACTGCTCCACGAGCTCGGCGAGGTCGTCGAGCGCGTCGGCCCGGCGGTCCGGGGCGGCGACGGCCTCGACGGCGTCGACCGCGAGTCCGTCCGGGAAGAGCGCCAGCCGGGTCAACAGGTCCTGGGCCCCGTCGTCGAGCAGGCGCCAGCTCCACTCGATCACGGCGAGCAGGGTGCGGTGCCGCTCCGGGGCGCTCCGGTCGCCGCCGCGCAGCAGCGCGAACCGGTCGTCCAGCCGGCGCTCGATCTCGTCGGCGCTCATCCCCCGGATGCGTGCGGCCGCGAGCTCGATGGCCAGCGGTGACCCGTCGAGCCGCGTGCAGATCCGGCGCACCGCGTCCACCGGCAGCACGGCTCCGGGTCGTGCGGCCCGCGCCCGCTCGGTGAACAGCCGGACGGCTGCCCCGTCGGCCTCGACGGGCAGGGGCGCGAGGGGAGCCACGACCTCGCCGGCGATGGCGAGCGGCGCGCGTGACGTCGTCAGGATCCGCAGCTCGGGCACGGTCGCGAGCAGGTCCGCGGCGAAGGCGGCGACCTCGGCCACCAGGTGTTCGCAGTTGTCCAGGACGAGCACGGTCGGCCCGTCGGCGAGCGCCCGCACGACCCGGGTGCGCAGGTCGGCCGCGACGGCGTCCCGGAGCGACCTGGTGGAGCGGAACTCGGCGATCCCGAGCAGCGCGCCGAGGGCCGGCACGATGTCGTCAGCCGTGGCGAGCGGCGCGAGCTCGAACACGACGACGCCGTGTGTCGGCGGCAGGCCGGCGGCGACCGCCTGCGCGAGGCGGGTCTTCCCCAGCCCACCCGCACCGAGGATCGTGACCAGCCGTCCGGCGGACAGCAGGTCCGAGACGGCGGCGAGGTCGGCCTCCCTCCCGACCAAGGTGTTCGGCGCAGCACGCAGGCCGACGCGGCGGACGCTGCCCGTGGCGGGGCCGGACCGACGCAGCAACTCGGCGTTGAGGCGGACCAGGTCGGCCGAGGGGTCGGCGCCGAGTTCGTCGGCGAGCCGGTCACGGTGCGCTGCGAAGGCGGCGATGGCCTCGCTCGTGCGGCCGGCCGCGGCGAGGGCACGCATCGAACCGGCGACCGCGACCTCGTCGTAGGGGTTGGCGACGGCCTCTGCTGCCCAGAGTGCGGCGGCCTCGTCGGCGTCGCCCTCGTCGAGCAGTGCACCGCCGAGCGCGCGTCGGAGTGTCCGCCGGAGCGCTGCCGCACGGTCCGCGAGTGCTGCGCCCAGGTCGCCGTCGACGTCGGCGCCCGGTTCACCACGCCAGAGGTCGAGGGCGGCACGGACCGCTGCCGGCTCTGCCTCGCCCACCGCACGCTCGGCGCGGGCGAGGTCGACGTCCTCGGGGTCGCCGCCCAACGCGTACCCGGTGCTCGTCGACACCACGAGGCCGTCCGCCACGCTCCGGCGCAGTCGGGACACGAGCGTCTGCAGCGCCGCACGGGCACCCCGCGGCTGCACGTCCGGCCAGAGGTCGTCGATCAGGGACTCGGTGGTCAGGGCGTGGCCGCGCGCGAGCACCAGCGCCGTCACGAACGACCGAGCGAGCGCACCGGGCACCGGCGACTGCCGGCCGTCCGCACCCGTCACCGTGACCGGTCCGAGGACGTTGATTCGGGGCGGGACGGTCACGGTGCGAGTCTACGGAGCGCCGGTGTCACGGGGTCCTCGCGTCAGCCGCGCGGACGGTGGAACGCCGACGGCCCCGTGCGGGTGTCGAGGTTGTCCGTCGCACGGCGCTCGGACTCCACGATGCCGCGGAGCGCCACGAGCGCAGACGCCGTCACCGCGACGTGCGAGGGGTTCTCGCGCGAAGCGTCGAGCGCCTGCTCGAGTCGCTCGATCGCCTTGTCGCCTTCGTCCTCGGGGCACTCCCCGCGGATCATGCACGCGAGCTGACGGAGCGCCTCCGTGAGGGGCTCGGTGAACGCCGGATCCGGACGCCCGATGTTCGCCGACACCGGACCCGACCGGGCGACGAGCTCGGTGAGGTCCGTCGTGTACCAGGCGACCCGTTCGAGCGCCCGGAAGCGTGCCCCGTCCTGCTGGAGCCGAGCCCGTGACCCGCGGAGCGCCCCGCGGGGGTTGATCTTCCGGCTCTCGTGCGCAACGGACACCCGCGCGCGCACGTCGGCGATCGCACGGTCGAGCTTGTCCTGCTGCCGGTTCCAGGCGTCCTCGTCGCGTTTGCCGGTCTCCAGCACGCGCGCGAGCCCCTCGAGGTGCTCGGCCAACACGGCGTTCACCTCGTCGATCCGACGTTCGGCGTCCCAGAAGTGCAGCGGCGGGAACACCAGGAAGTTCACGAGCAGGCCGACCACGACGCCGACGCCCATCTGCACCAGGTACCCGAACGAGTAGCCCTCGGCGTTCGCCCCGCCGACGAGCAGCACGAACAACGCCGCCGTCGAGACCCAGGTGCTGCCCTCGCCGAGCACCCGGAACCCGCCGACGAGCACGCCGACGCCGACCGCCAGGGCCACGGCGAGGATCCCCGGGTCGCCCACGATCATCGTGAAGCCCGCGACGGCGATGCCGAGCAGGATGCCGACGAGCGTCTGGATGCCGTTGCGCAGCCCCGCGTAGACCGTCGTCTGCATCGCGACGATCGCCCCGAGCGGTGCGTAGTACGGGTAGTCGGACGCGACCCCGGGCACGTGCCTGGCGATGAACCAGGCCAGTGCCGCGGCGCCGGCGGCCTTGGCTGCGTGCAGCAGTCGCGGCTGTGTGCCGGACGTGCGGCTCCACCGCCACGCGCGGCGACCGACGCCCGCGATGTGTTGGAACTCCATGTGGTGACTCTCCCTGTCGGGCGGACACGCTACGGGGCGCCCACTGGGAAGGCGACGGTCCTGCGTTCTCCGGACGTCGGGGAGCAGGGGTAGCGCTCCCGAACGCGACGAAGCCCCCGCGACCTGGGTCGCGGGGGCTTCGTGGTGACGCGGGGTCCTACTTGGTGTCGTCGCTCTTCTCGGCGGCGTCGGCCTCGACCTCGGCGGCAGCCTCGGTCTCGGTCTCCGACTCGACCGGCGCGGACTCCTCGGTGGTCTCGGTCGCCTCGACCGGGGCCTCCTCGGTGGTCTCGTCGGCAGCCGGCTCCTCGACCGGAGCGGCGGCGGCCGGAGCCGCGGTGCGCTTCACCGGGGCGGGCGTGCCCGACACCGGCTCGAGGACGAGCTCGATCGACGCCAGCGGGGCGTTGTCGCCCTTGCGGAAGCCGAGCTTCGTGATGCGGGTGTAACCGCCCTGACGGTCCTCGACCTGCGGGGCGATCTCCGTGAACAGCGTGTGCACGACGGACTTGTCGCGCAGGGTCGCGATGACCCGACGACGAGCGTGCAGGTCGCCGCGCTTCGCGAACGTGATGAGCCGCTCGGCGACCGGACGGAGGCGCTTGGCCTTCGTCTCGGTGGTCGTGATGCGGCCGTGCGTGAAGAGGGCGTTGGCGAGGTTGCTCAGGAGCAGGCGCTCGTGAGCGGGACCGCCACCGAGGCGGGGGCCCTTGGTGGGCTTCGGCATGTCAGTTCTCCAGTGGTGAAAGTGGTGCGCGCGGTGTCAGCGCGCTTGCGCGTGAGCGCGAGATCAGTTGTTGGACTCGTCCTCGTCGTACCCGCTGTAGAAGTGGGCGCCGTCGAATCCGGGGACGGTGTCCTTGAGGGACAGGCCGAGCTCGGTGAGCTTGTCCTTGACCTCGTCCACCGACTTCTGACCGAAGTTGCGGATGTTCATGAGCTGCGTCTCCGACAGGGCGACGAGCTCGGACACCGTGTTGATGCCCTCGCGCTTCAGGCAGTTGTAGCTGCGGACCGACAGGTCGAGGTCCTCGATCGGCGTCTGCAGCTCGTTCGACAGGACAGCGTCGACCGGCGCGGGGCCGATCTCGATGCCCTCTGCGGCCGTGTTGAGCTCGCGAGCGAGCCCGAACAGCTCGACCAGCGTGCGACCGGCCGACGCGATGGCGTCGCGCGGCGTGATCGCCGGCTTCGACTCGACGTCGACGACCAGGCGGTCGAAGTCCGTGCGCTCACCGGCACGCGTCGCCTCGACGCGGTAGGTGACCTTGAGGACCGGCGAGTAGATCGAGTCGATCGGGATCTGACCGGCCTCGGAGAACTCGGAACGGTTCTGCGTGGCCGAGACGTAGCCGCGGCCGCGCTCGATCGTGAGCTCGAGCTCGAACCGCGCGGTGTCGTTCAGGGTCGCGATGACGAGTTCCGGGTTGTGGATCTCGACGCCGGCCGGAGCGGAGATGTCCGCTGCGGTGACCTGACCGGCACCCTGCTTGCGCAGGTACGCGGTGATCGGCTCGTCGTGCTCGCTGGAGACGACGAGGCTCTTGATGTTGAGGATGATCTCGGTGACGTCTTCCTTCACACCGGGAACGGTGCTGAATTCGTGGAGGACACCGTCGATGCGGATGCTGGTGACAGCCGCGCCGGGGATCGAGGAGAGGAGCGTGCGGCGCAGCGAGTTGCCGAGGGTGTAACCGAAGCCCGGCTCGAGCGGCTCGATGACGAAGCGCGAGCGGTGCTCGGAGATCGACTCCTCGGTCAGGGTGGGGCGCTGTGCAATGAGCACTGTGGGATTCCTTTCGGCGAAGTGTCCGCTATATGACACTTGGCGGTACGACGGGGCCGCGTGGGCCCCGACGGGTCTGTTGAGTTGTGATCACGCGCACCGATGTGCGCGATCGAACGACCAGGAATGGCCGCGGGCCCTGCCCGACCCCGTCAGGGGACGAGCAGGGCGCGGCCGGTTGCTCCTCGCGTCAGACGCGACGACGCTTCGGCGGGCGGCAACCGTTGTGCGCCTGCGGAGTGACGTCGTTGATCGAACCGACCTCGAGGCCAGCGGCCTGGAGCGAACGGATCGCGGTCTCGCGGCCCGAACCCGGACCCTTCACGAAGACGTCGACCTTCTTGACGCCGTGCTCCTGCGCCTGACGCGCAGCGGACTCGGCGGCGAGCTGCGCCGCGAACGGCGTCGACTTGCGCGAACCCTTGAAGCCCACGGCACCCGAGGACGCCCAGCTGAGGACGGCACCCGACGGGTCGGTGATGCTGACGATCGTGTTGTTGAACGTGCTCTTGATGTGGGCCTGGCCCACTGCGACGTTCTTCTTCTCCTTGCGGCGCGGCTTGCGCGCGGCAGTCTTGGGGGTAGCCATCGGGGTCTCCTATCGAGCCTTCTTCTTGCCTGCCACGGTGCGCTTCGGTCCCTTGCGGGTACGCGCGTTGGTCTTGGTGCGCTGACCGCGCACCGGGAGACCACGACGGTGGCGAAGACCCTCGTAGCTACCGATCTCGACCTTGCGACGGATGTCGGCTGCCACCTCGCGGCGGAGGTCACCCTCCACCTTGAAGTTGCCCTCGATGAAGTCACGGAGGGCGACGAGCTGGTCGTCGGTCAGGTCCTTGACGCGGATGTCACCGGAGATACCGGTCTCGGCGAGTGCCTGGACCGCGCGGGTACGGCCGACGCCGTAGATGTACGTGAGTGCGATCTCCACGCGCTTCTCGCGCGGGATGTCGACGCCTGCTAGACGTGCCATGTGATGGCTGCTCCTGTTGTCGATGGAGGTGTGGAGCAGTACCGGTGCCCGGGCCTCCGACCCGAGGTGTCCCCCGGCCGTGGTGCGACCGGGTTCTGGTACTGCGTTGTCGATCTTCAGTTGTGGGTCGTGCTCGAGCAGCCTGCTGTCCGAGGGACAGCGTCGGCGCCGGTCACGCGCCCGGGACTAGCCCTGGCGCTGCTTGTGACGCGGGTTGCTCTTGCAGATCACCATGACGCGGCCCTTGCGGCGGATCACTCGGCAGTGCTCGCACATGGGCTTGACGCTGGGGTTGACCTTCATTGTTCTTTCCTCGTGCTCGCTGGCTTCGTGCGCGGCAGGATTGCCGAGCCGTTCCTTTCCAGCTCGCGGATCACTTGTAGCGGTAGACGATCCGGCCGCGGGTCAGGTCGTACGGGCTCAGCTCCACGATCACGCGGTCCTCGGGGAGGATGCGGATGTAGTGCTGGCGCATCTTCCCGGAGATGTGCGCGAGGACCTTGTGTCCGTTCGTCAGCTCAACGCGGAACATCGCGTTGGGCAGAGCTTCGAGCACCGAGCCTTCGATCTCGATGACGCCGTCTTTCTTGGCCATAGCCTCACTGTCGCTTGGTTGTGGAACAGGTGTGATCCCCGAACCGGTCTGCGGGTCGGTCGCCACACCCGAGAGGGCATGACACACCAAAGATCGATCTTATGTGGTAAACCCGCAATTGCCAAGTGCAGGCGCGGCACGCCCCCTCACCTGGGGCTTCCGCGAGCACGCCTGAGTGTTCCACAGTGGTTTGACGGCGTGCTCCGGGCCGGAGCTTGTGCCCGGACCGTAGCGTTGCTCCGCAGCCACGTCCGCCGCCCACGTACCCTGCGCGGACCACCGAACGGAGACCACGTGCCCGACGCCACACGACGCCCCTTCGCCGCACACGGCAAGCAGGCCCGCCGTCGCGGCTGGACCACGCTCGTGACCGTCGTGGCCTCGGCGCTGGCCGTCGTGCTCGTGAGCGGGACGAGCGTCGCCGCCATCGCCGGCGCCCAGCTGGCCACCGCACCGCAGACCGTGCAGCTCAGCACCGACGACCAGAGCACCGCGAAGACCGCCGACATCACGGCGATCAAGGGCGGGGCGAACATCCTGCTCATCGGCAGCGACACCCGCGTCGGACAGTTCGACTCCGACGAGGACGTCGAGGGCGCCCGCAACGACGTCACGATGCTCATCCACATCTCCGAGGACCACCAGCAGCTCACCGCGGTCAGCTTCCCCCGCGACCTGATGGTCCCGATCCCGGCCTGCACCAACCCCGCGAGCGGGACGACGTACCCGGCCTCGACCTCCGCCATGTTCAACACGGCGCTCGGCAACGGTGGCGTCTCGTGCGTCGTCGACACCGTCGAGAACCTCACCGGCCTGAGCATCCCCTACGCCGGGCTCATCACCTTCGACGGCGTGATCGAGATGTCGAACGCCCTGGGCGGCGTCGACGTCTGCGTCGCGGAGCCCATCGACGACACCTTCACCGGGCTGCACCTCACGGCCGGCTCGCACAACCTCGAGGGCTCCGACGCCCTCGCGTTCCTGCGCACCCGCCACGGCGTCGGCGACGGCAGCGACCTGGCCCGGATCAGCTCGCAGCAGGTGTTCCTGTCGGCGCTGCTCCGCAAGGTCACCTCCGACGGGACCCTGTCGAACCCCATCACGCTCTACAAGCTCGCCGGCGCGGCCCTGTCGAACATGACGCTGTCCGACGGCCTGGCCCAGACCCGCACCCTCGTCGGCCTCGCTTCGGCACTGCGCGGCATGAGCACCGCCAACATGCTCTTCGTGCAGTACCCCGTCGCCGACGACCCCGACGACAGCGCGCGGGTGATCGTCGACCAGGAGACCGCCCACACGCTCAACGTGGCGCTGCAGAACGACGTGAAGTCCTCGCTGAGCGACTCGAGCACCGGGCGCGCATCCGAGGAGTCACCGACCGCCGGGGGCACCGCGACGACCGCACCGTCGACCGGCACCACGCCGTCCGACACGGCGTCGTCGCCCGCGTCGAGCGGCGCATCGTCGGGCACGTCGTCCGCACCGAGCTCGTCGGCCACGAGCACGGCGACGTCGACCCCGCTGCCCTCGTCGATCACCGGGCAGAGCGCCTCCGAGCAGACCTGCTCCGTCGGCAACTGACCGCACCCCAGACACCGTCGTCCTGGCACGACACCCCCGAACGCACGAGACGCCGCCGGATCCGACGGCGTCTCGGCGTCTTGCCGGCGTCTCCGCACGACGACGGCGTCTCTCGCGGCCGTGGACGTGGGACCGCCAGGCGCGCGCTGCGGGACGGAGCTGCGCCGAGCCTCCCGGTCGGGGTGTGCGGCCGGCAGTGGCGTGTCGGACTGGAGGCCCGTCCTACGGGATCGGGACGGGCGTCACGCCCAGCGGGGCCAGGCCCGCAGCGCCGCCGTCGGCGGCCGTCAGGACCCACACGCCGTCGGCGTGCACAGCGACACTGTGTTCCCAGTGCGCGGCGTCCTTGCCGTCCATCGTGCGGACGGTCCAGTCGTCGTCGTCCGTCGAGCTGTCGATCGTGCCCGCGGTGACCATCGGCTCGATGGCCACCACCAGGCCGGGCTTCACCGCCGGACCGGCACCGCGGACGCTGTAGTTGAAGACCGGCGGGTCCTCGTGCATGGAGCGACCGATGCCGTGCCCCGTGTAGTCCTCGACGATGCCCCAGGCGCCGGTCTCGTCGATCGCGTCCTCGACCGCGGAACCGACCTCGTGCAGGTTCTTCGCGTGGGCGAGCGCCGCGATGCCGTGCCAGAGCGAGCGCTCCGTGGTGTCGCAGAGCGTCTGGCGTGCTGCGGACACCTCGGCGTCACCACCGGGTACGACCGTGGTGAACGCGCTGTCGCCGTTCCAGCCGTCGACCTCGGCACCGGCATCCACCGACACGATGTCACCGGGAGCGAGCAGGCGGTCACCGGGGATGCCGTGCACGATCTCGTCGTTCACGGACACGCACAGCGTGTGCCGGTAGCCCGGCACGAGCTGGAAGTTCGGGATCCCGCCGCCGGCCCGGATCGTCCGCTCGGCGATCTCGTCGAGCTCACCGGTCGTGATGCCGGGACGGATCGCCGCACGCACGGCGTCGAGCGCCTCGGCGGTCAGCAGCCCGGGGCGCACCATGGCGCGGAGCTCGTCCGGCGTCTTGTAGATCGAGGGCTTGCGGAAACGGACCACGCCGGGTCAGACGCCCGCGGTGAGCCCGCGAGCCGACAGCGCCGCCTGGATGCGGTCGCCGACCTCGTCGATCGCGCCGAGGCCGTCGACGTCGAGGACGAGACCGCGGTCGCCGTAGGCACCGACGATCGGAGCGGTCTGCTCGGTGTAGACCTGCTGGCGACGACGGATCGTCTCCTCGTTGTCGTCACTGCGGCCCTGCTGCTCGGCACGCTTGAGCAACCGGCCGACGAGCTCGTCCTGGTCGGCGACGAGCTGCACGACCGCGTCGATCCCGGTGCCCTGCTCGGCGAGCAGCGCGTCGAGGTACTCGACCTGCCCGACCGTGCGGGGGTACCCGTCGAGCAGGAACCCCTCGGCTGCGTCGGCCTCGTTCAGGCGCGACTTCACGAGCTCGTTCGTCAAGGAGTCCGGCACGTAGTCGCCGGCGTCCATGATCGCCTTGGCCTGCACACCGAGCGGCGTGCCCTCTGCGACGTTCTTGCGGAAGATGTCGCCCGTCGAGACCGCCGGGATCCCGAAGGACTCGGCGATCCGCCCGGCCTGGGTGCCCTTCCCCGCTCCGGGGGGTCCGACGATGATGAGACGTGCGCTCAACGGAGAAGCCCTTCGTAGTGACGCTGCTGCAGCTGCGAGTCGATCTGCTTCACGGTCTCGAGACCGACACCCACGATGATCAGGATGCTCGCGCCACCGAACGGGAAGTTCTGGTTCGCGCCGAACAGCGCCAGTGCTGCCAGCGGGATGAGCGCGATGAAACCGAGGTAGAGCGAGCCGGGCAGCGTCACCCGGGTGAGGACGTAGTCGAGGTACTCGGCGGTCGGACGACCGGCACGGATGCCGGGGATGAACCCGCCGTACTTCTTCATGTTGTCGGCGACCTCTTCGGGGTTGAAGGTGATCGCCACGTAGAAGTACGTGAACCCGACGATGAGCAGGAAGTACAGCACCATGTAGAACAGGTTGTCGCCGGAGACGAGGTTGTTCTCGATCCAGGTGACCCACGCCGCGGGCTCGGAGCCGTCCGAGGGCTTGTTGAACTGCGCGACCAGGGCCGGCAGGTACAGCAGCGACGACGCGAAGATGACGGGCACGACGCCGGCCATGTTCACCTTGATCGGGATGTACGTGTTGTTGCCGCCGTACGTGCGTCGGCCGACCATGCGCTTGGCGTACTGGACCGGGATCCGCCGCTGCGACTGCTCGACGAACACGACGGCCATCATGATGACCAGTCCGACCAGGATGACGAACAGGAAGAGCTCGAACGACTGCGACTGCTCGATGGCCCACAGCGCCGACGGGAACTGCGCCGCGATCGACGTGAAGATGAGGAGCGACATGCCGTTGCCGATGCCGCGCTCGGTGACGAGCTCGCCCATCCACATGATGAGGCCGGTACCGGCGGTCAGCGTGACGACCATGAGCATGATCGCGTACCAGCTGTCGTTCGAGATGATCGACGAGCAGGAGGACGACGCGTTCGTGCCGAAGAGGGCACCCGAGCGGGCGACCGTGATCAGGGTGGTGGACTGCAGCACGCCCAGCGCGATCGTGAGGTAGCGCGTGTACTGCGTCAGCTTCGCCTGACCGGACTGGCCCTCCTTGTAGAGGGAGTCGAAGTGCGGGATGACCACGCGCAGGAGCTGCACGATGATCGACGACGTGATGTACGGCATGATGCCGAGCGCGAAGACCGAGAGCTTCAGCAGCGCGCCGCCGGAGAACAGGTTGATCAGGTCGTAGAGACCGCCGGACGACGAGGCGCTGGCGAGACAGCTCTGCACGGCCGCGTAGTCGACGAACGGTGCCGGGATGTACGACCCGAGGCGGAACAGCGCGATGATCGCGAGGGTGAAGCCGATCTTCTTGCGAAGATCAGGGGTGCGCATGATGCGCGCGACCGCTCTGAACACGAGGACTCCGAACTTCTGGGACCGGGGCCGTCGATCGCGGCCGTTCCGGTGTCGGTCGGCAGGGCCGACCAGGCTGGCGGATGCCGGCCACTGTCAAGGAAACCGTAACGGCGGCCCGTGCGCAAACGCACGGGCCGCCGACGGGGGTTACTGGGAGACGGTGCCGCCAGCAGCCACGATCTTCTCGGCGGCGGACGCCGAGACCTTGTCGACCGTGACCGTGATCTTCACGGTGATGTCACCCTGACCGAGAACCTTGACCTTCTCGTTCTTGCGGACGGCGCCCTTGGCGACCAGGCCCGCAACGGTGACGTCGCCACCATCGGGGTAGAGCTCCGAGATCTTGTCCAGGTTCACGACCTGGTACTCGACCCGGAACGGGTTCTTGAACCCGCGGAGCTTCGGGGTGCGCATGTGCAGCGGCATCTGCCCACCCTCGAAGCCGACCCGGACCTGGTAGCGGGCCTTCGTGCCCTTGGTACCACGCCCAGCGGTCTTGCCCTTCGAGCCCTCACCGCGACCCACACGGGTGCGGTCCTTCTTGGCGCCCTCTGCGGGGCGGAGGTGGTGCAGCTTCAGCACCTGCACGCGCTCGTTCTTCTCGTCGCTCATGCGTCGACCTCCTCGACCTTCACGAGGTGCGCCACCGTTGCGATGTACCCGCGGTTCTGGGCGTTGTCCTCACGCTCGACCGTACGGCCGATGCGCTTGAGACCCAGGCTGCGGAGCGTGTCGCGCTGGTACTGCTTCTCGCTGATAACGGACTTGATCTGCGTGATCTTCAGCGTCGCCATCACGCACCTGCCTTCTCGGTCGCGGCACGCAGTGCTGCGGCCTCGGCCTGGAGCAGACGAGCCGGGACGACCCGCTCGACGTCGAGGCCACGACGGCTCGCGACGGCGCGGGGCTCCTCGAGCTGCTTCAGAGCCTCGACGGTCGCGTGCACGATGTTGATGGTGTTCGACGAACCGAGCGACTTGCTCAGGACGTCGTGGATGCCGGCGCACTCGAGCACGGCGCGGACGGGACCACCGGCGATGACACCGGTACCCGGGCCAGCCGGACGCAGGAGGACGACGCCAGCAGCGGCTTCACCCTGCACGGGGTGCGGGATGGTGTTGCCGACGCGGGGGACGCGGAAGAAGTTCTTCTTCGCCTCTTCGACACCCTTGGAGATCGCCGTGGGGACCTCCTTGGCCTTGCCGTAGCCGACGCCCACGAGGCCGTTGCCGTCACCCACGACGACGAGCGCCGTGAAGCTGAAGCGACGACCACCCTTGACGACCTTCGACACGCGGTTGATGGTCACCACGCGCTCGAGGAACTGGCTGTCGCCACCGCGGTTGTTGCGGTCGCGGCCCTGCTGACGGTCACGACCGCCACCACGACGGCCACGGTTGTCAGCCGAGTCGCGGTTGTTCGATGCGGAACCGGCAGCGGTCTCGACGGGACGCTCGGCGACGGCAGGTGCCTCCGCCTCCTTGCCCTTCGCGGCGGTGTCGGTGCCCTCAGCAGTTGCCTCGGTGCCCTCAGCGGTCGCCTCGGTGGCCTCGGGGGCCTCCGTGCTCGCCTCGGTGGTCTCGACGGCGTCCGTGGCCTCGACGGCCTCGGTCTTGGCGTCTTCGTTGGTGTTCGCGTTGTCGCTCACAGGTTCAGCCCTCCTTCACGGGCACCATCGGCGATCGCGGCGACGCGACCGGCGTACTTGCTGCCACCGCGGTCGAAGACCACGGCCTCGACGCCAGCCGACTTCGCGCGCTCGGCGAGGAGCTCACCGACGCGACGGGCCTTGGCGGTCTTGTCGCCGTCGAACGAGCGGAGGTCTGCCTCCATCGTCGAGGCGCTTGCGAGGGTGTGACCCTTCGCGTCGTCGATGACCTGCACGAACACGTGACGCGACGAGCGGGTGACGGCGAGACGGGGACGAGCCTCGGTGCCGGTGATCTTCTTGCGGAGACGGTTGTGACGACGCGCCTTGGCGGCCGCCTTGCTCTTGCCTCGTGTCTTGAGGAGTCCCATGATCACTTACCTGACTTTCCGGCCTTGCGGCGCACGTTCTCGCCGGCGTAACGGACACCCTTGCCCTTGTACGGCTCGGGCTTCCGGAGCTTCCGGATGTTCGCCGCCACTTCGCCGACTGCCTGCTTGTCGATGCCGGCGACCGTGACCTTGTTGTTGCCCTCGACCGCGAAGCTGATGCCCGCGGGCGGCTCGACCGTGATCGAGTGGGAGTACCCGAGCGCGAACTCGAGGTTCGAGCCCTTCGCCTGCACGCGGTAACCGGTGCCGACGACCTCGAGGCCCTTGGTGTAGCCCTGGGTCACGCCGATGATGTTGTTGGCGATGAGGGTACGGGTCAGGCCGTGGAGCGAACGCGACTCGCGCTCGTCGTCCGGACGGGTGACGAGAACCTGGTTCTCCTCGACCTTGGCCTGGATGGGCTCCGCGATGACGAGCGCGAGCTCGCCCTTCGGGCCCTTGACCGCCACGCTCTGACCGTCAACGGAGACGGTCACGCCGGCGGGGATGTCGATGGGAAGACGTCCGATTCGTGACATTGTCGATCACCACACGTAGGCGAGGACTTCCCCACCCACGCCCTTCTGCTCGGCTTCGCGGTCGGTCAGCAGGCCGGACGAGGTCGAGAGGATCGCCACGCCGAGGCCACCGAGGACCTGGGGGATCTCCGTCGACTTCGCGTAGACCCGGAGGCCCGGCTTCGACACGCGCTTGATGCCGGCGATCGAACGCTCGCGCTCGGGGCCGTACTTCAGGTCGATGGTGAGGGTCTGCCCGACTCGGGCGTCCTCCACCTTCCACTCGCTGATGTAGCCCTCACGCTTGAGGATGTCGGCGATGTTCTTCTTGAGCTTGGAGCTCGGGAGCGCGACGGCGTCGTGGTGCGCGGAGTTCGCGTTCCGCAATCTGGTCAGCATGTCTGCGACCGGATCGGTCATCGTCATGATGTTCGTCCATTTCTCGCCTGGTTTCGACACCCGTTCCACGAATGCCGACCTGAGCGATCGAGTGATCCCGGGGCGGTTCCCCAGGATCGGTGTGTTCGTGCGTGCGGGCCGGAGGACGTGAATCCTCCGGCCCGCACCGCCCGAAGTAGTTTAGACCGTCTGCTCGTTGGAGCGGAACGGGAAGCCGAGCTGACGGAGCAGCGCGCGTCCCTCGTCGTCCGTCTTCGCGGTGGTGACGACAGTGATGTCGAAGCCGCGGACACGGTCGATGCGGTCCTGGTCGATCTCGTGGAACACGGACTGCTCCGAGAGACCGAACGTGTAGTTGCCGTTCCCGTCGAACTGCTTGTCGCTGAGACCGCGGAAGTCGCGGATGCGGGGCAGTGCGAGGGAGATCAGGCGGTCGAGGAACTCCCAGGCGCGGTCACCACGGAGGGTGACGTGCGCACCGATCGCCTGACCCTCGCGCAGCTTGAACTGCGCGATGGACTTGCGAGCGATGTTGACCTGGGGCTTCTGACCCGTGATCGCCGTGAGGTCCTTGATGGCCCCCTCGATGATCTTCGAGTCGCGAGCGGCCTCGCCGACACCGGTGTTCACGACGACCTTGACCAGGCCGGGGACCTGGTTGACGTTCGCGTAGCCGAACTGCTCGGTGAGCGTGGCCTTGATCTCGTCCTTGTACTTCTGCTTGAGGCGCGGCTGGGCCTTGGGGGCCTCAGTCGTTGCAGTCGTGTCAGTCATCAGAGCGTTTCACCTGACTTCTTGGCGTAGCGGACACGGACGGTCTTCTTGACCCCGCCCTTCTCCACCTCTTCGGTACGGAAGCCGACGCGGGTCGGCTTCTTCGTCTTCGGGTCGACGAGCGCGACGTTCGACACGTGGATCGAGGCTTCGTGCTTCTCGATGCCACCCGTCTTCGAGCCGCGCTGTGTCTGGCCGACGCGGACGTGCTTCGTGACGAAGTTCACGCCCTCGACGACGACGCGCTGCTTGTCCTTGAGGACCTCGATGACCTTGCCCTGCTTGCCACGGTCGCCGCCACGCTCCTGCGTCGCGCCCGTGATGACCTGGACGAGGTCACCCTTCTTGATGTTCGCCATGGCTTACAGCACCTCCGGCGCGAGCGAGATGATCTTCATGAACTTCTTGTCACGGAGCTCGCGACCGACCGGACCGAAGATGCGCGTGCCGCGCGGGTCGCCGTCGGCCTTGAGGATCACTGCCGCGTTCTCGTCGAACTTGATGTAGGAGCCGTCCTGACGACGGGTCTCCTTCTTGGTGCGAACGATGACCGCCTTGACGACGTCACCCTTCTTCACGTTGCCGCCGGGGATGGCGTCCTTCACCGTGGCGACGATGACGTCACCGAGACCGGCGTAGCGACGACCCGAACCACCGAGCACGCGGATGGTCAAGATCTCCTTGGCACCCGTGTTGTCGGCGATCTTCAGGCGGGATTCCTGCTGAATCACTGCTGTCTCCTATTCCGAAGCAGGCCGAGGCCTACTTGGCCTTCTCGAGGATCTCGACCAGGCGCCAGCGCTTGGAAGCGCTGAGGGGACGGGTCTCGCTGATCACGACGAGGTCACCGACACCAGCGGTGCCGAGCTCGTCGTGGGCCTTCACCTTGGACGTGCGACGGATGATCTTGCCGTAGAGCGCGTGCTTCACGCGGTCCTCGACCTCGACCACGATGGTCTTGTCCATCTTGTCGCTGGTCACGTAGCCGCGACGCGTCTTGCGGTAGCCGCGAGTGAGGGCGGCGGAGGTCTTCTCTTCGTTCGCCATTACTTCTCCTCGGCGGTCTCGGCCTCGGTCGACTCAGCCGGCTTGTCAGCCTTCTTCGTCGTCTTCTTGGCCTTGGTGGCGGTCTCGACGGGCGCGGGAGTGGCACGGATGCCGAGCTCGCGCTCGCGGAGGACGGTGTAGATGCGAGCGATGTCGCGCTTGACGGCACGGAGACGACCGTGGCTCTCCAGCTGGCCGGTGGCCGACTGGAAGCGGAGGTTGAAGAGTTCCTCCTTGGCCTTCTTCAGCTCGTCAGCGAGACGCTCGTTCTCGAACGTGTCGAGCTCCGTCGGACGGAGCTCCTTGGAACCGATCGCCATTATGCGTCGCCCTCCTCGCGCTTGATGATGCGTGCCTTGAGGGGCAGCTTGTGGATTGCACGGGTCAGCGCCTCACGGGCGATGTCCTCGGTGACGCCGGAGAGCTCGAAGAGCACACGACCCGGCTTGACGTTGGCGACCCACCACTCGGGCGAGCCCTTACCGGAACCCATGCGGGTCTCAGCCGGCTTCTTCGTGAGCGGGCGGTCCGGGTAGATGTTGATCCAGACCTTGCCGCCACGCTTGATGTGACGCGTCATGGCGATACGAGCGGACTCGATCTGACGGTTGGTCACGTACGCCGGGGTGAGGGCCTGGATGCCGTAGTCGCCGAAGCTGACCTTGGTACCACCGGTTGCCTGACCCGAACGCTTCGGGTGGTGCTGCTTACGGTGCTTGACTCGACGGGGAATAAGCATGGTTACGCCTCAACTCCTGCGCCGGCCGGCGCGTCCTGCGGGGCCTGCTGCGGGCGGCGGTCACCGCGGTCGCCGCCACGACGGTCGCCGCCACGGTCGCCACGCTCACCGCGCGGGCCGCCACGACGCTCGGGGCGCGACGAACGCTGGTTCGCCTGCTCGCGAGCGAGCTCCTTGTTCGTGATGTCGCCCTTGTAGATCCAGACCTTCACGCCGATGCGGCCGAACGTGGTCCGGGCCTCGTAGAAGCCGTAGTCGATGTTCGCGCGGAGGGTGTGCAGCGGCACACGGCCTTCGCGGTAGAACTCCGAACGGGACATCTCGGCGCCGCCGAGACGGCCCGACACCTGGATGCGGACACCCTTGGCGCCGGCGCGCTGTGCACCCTGCAGGCCCTTGCGCATGGCGCGACGGAACGCGACACGAGCGGAGAGCTGCTCGGCGATGCCCTGCGCGACGAGCTGGGCCTCGGTCTCGGGGTTCTTGACCTCGAGGATGTTCAGCTGGATCTGCTTCTTGGTGAGCTTCTCGAGCTCACCGCGAACGCGCTCCGCCTCGGCGCCGCGGCGGCCGATGACGATGCCCGGACGCGCCGTGTGGATGTCCACGCGGACACGGTCACGGGTGCGCTCGAGCTCGATGCGAGCAACACCGGCGCGGTCGAGGGTCTTCTTCAGGTACTCGCGCACCTTGATGTCCTCGGCCACGTAGTCGGCGTAGCGCTGACCGGCCTTCTTGCTGTCGGTGAACCAGTGCGAGACGTGGTCCGTCGTGATCCCGAGACGGAAGCCGTACGGGTTGACCTTCTGGCCCATTAGTTGCTCGCCTTCTTGCTCGTCGCGGCAGCCTCGGCCTCTTCCGGCGTCGCGAGGACGACCGTGATGTGGCTGGTGCGCTTGTTGATGCGGAAGGCCCGGCCCTGGGCGCGCGGCTGGAACCGCTTCAGGGTCGTTCCCTCGTCGACGAAGACGCGGCTCACGTAGAGGTCGCGCTCGTCGAGGAAGCTGTTCGTCGAGTCAGCCTTCACCCGGGCGTTCGCGATCGCCGAGGCGACCAGCTTGTACACGGGCTCCGAAGCGCCCTGGGGGGCGAACTTCAGGATGGCGAGCGCCTCGTGGGCCTGCTTGCCGCGGATCAGCTCGATGACGCGACGGGCCTTCTGAGGCGTGACGCGGATGTGTCGCACGCGTGCGATCGACTCCACCATTTCGTTCCTCCTCTGCGTCCCCGCGTTAGCGGCGACGGCCCTTCTTGTCGTCCTTCACGTGACCACGGAAGGTGCGGGTCGGCGCGAACTCGCCGAGCTTGTGACCGACCATCGACTCGGTGACGAACACCGGGATGTGCTTGCGGCCGTCGTGCACCGCGATGGTGTGACCGAGCATGTTCGGGACGATCATCGACCGCCGCGACCAGGTACGGATCACGTTCTTGGTGTTGGCCTCGTTCTGCGTGACGACCTTGCGGAGCAGGTGCTCGTCGACGAAGGGGCCCTTCTTCAGACTGCGTGGCATCTTCTGAACTCCTACTTGCGCTTCTTGCCGGCGTTACGGCGACGGACGATGAGCTTGTCGCTCGGCTTGTTCGGCTTGCGCGTGCGACCCTCGGCCTGGCCCCAGGGGCTGACCGGGTGACGACCACCGGAGGTCTTGCCCTCGCCACCACCGTGGGGGTGGTCGACCGGGTTCATCGCGACACCACGCACGGTCGGGCGGACGCCCTTCCAGCGCATGCGGCCGGCCTTGCCCCAGTTGATGTTCGACTGCTCGGCGTTGCCGACCTCGCCGATCGTGGCGCGGCAGCGTGCGTCGACGTTGCGGACCTCGCCCGACGGCAGACGGAGCTGCGCGTAGGGGCCGTCCTTGGCGACGAGACGCACCGAGGCGCCAGCCGAGCGGGCCATCTTCGCGCCGCCACCGGGGCGGAGCTCGATGGCGTGCACGACGGTACCCACGGGGATGTTGCGCAGCGGCAGGTTGTTGCCGGGCTTGATGTCGGCGCCGGGGCCCTGCTCGATGACGTCGCCCTGCTTGAGCTTGTTCGGCGCGATGATGTACCGCTTCGTGCCGTCCACGTAGTGCAGGAGCGCGATGCGCGCAGTGCGGTTGGGGTCGTACTCGATGTGAGCGACCTTGGCGTCCACGCCGTCCTTGTCGGAGCGACGGAAGTCGATCACGCGGTACTGGCGCTTGTGGCCACCACCGATGTGACGCGTGGTGATGCGGCCGGAGCTGTTGCGACCACCGGTCTTCGGCAGCGGACGAAGCAGGGACTTCTCCGGAGTCGAACGGGTGATCTCAGCGAAGTCGGCGACCGACGAGCCGCGACGACCGGGGGTCGTCGGCTTGTAGTTACGAATAGCCATGATTTATCCCTCTGGTCCTCAGCCGACAGCCGTGAAGATGTCGATCGAACCGGACTTGAGCGTCACGATGGCGCGCTTGGTGTCCTTGCGCTTGCCGAGACCGAACTTGGTGCGACGGGTCTTGCCCGGGCGGTTCAGCGTGTTGATGCTCGCGACCTTGACCTCGAAGATCTTCTCGATGGCGAGCTTGATCTCGGTCTTGTTCGAACGGGGGTCCACGATGAACGTGTACTTGCCCTGGTCGATGAGCGCGTAGCTCTTCTCCGAGACGACCGGCGAGATGATGACGTCGCGCGGGTCCTTGTTGAAGCCGCTCATGCGGTGATCTCCTTCGCGGTCTTCGACGCGATGAAGGCGTCGAGGGCGCTCTTGCTGAAGACGACGGCGTCCGACTTGAGGACGTCGTAGGCGTTCAGCTGGCCGTACGAGAGCGCGTGGACGTTCGGCAGGTTGCGGATCGACTTGAGCGTCAGCTCGTCGTTCGACTCGAGCACGATCAGCACGTGCTTGACGGGCGCGACCTTCTCGAGGAGCGTGCGAGCGACCTTGGTCGACGGCACGTCGGCCTCGACGAAGCCGTCGACAGCCGAGATGCGGCCACCGCGGGCGCGGTCCGAGAGCGAGCCGAGCAGCGCTGCGGCGATCATCTTCTTGGGGGTGCGCTGCGAGTAGTCGCGGGGGGTCGGTCCGTGGACGACGCCACCACCGGTGTGCTCGGGAGCACGGACGGAACCCTGACGGGCGCGGCCGGTGCCCTTCTGCTTGAACGGCTTGCGACCGGCACCGCGGACTTCGCCGCGGTTCTTGGTCTTGTGGGTGCCCTGACGCGCGGCTGCAAGCTGCGCGGTGACGACCTGGTGGATCAGCGGGACGTTGGTCTCGACGTCGAAGAGAGCTGCGGGCAGCTCGACGGTGCCGGACTTGACACCCGATGCGTCGAGGACGTCGATCGTGGTTGCGGTCGTGGTGGCCATGATCACTTACCCTTCACGGCGGTGCGGACGAAGACGGAGCGGCCACGAGCACCGGGGACGGCGCCCTTGACGAGCAGCAGACCCTTCTCGGCGTCGACGGCGTGCACCGTGAGGTTGAGGACGGTCACGCGGTCGCCACCCATACGACCGGCCATGCGCATGCCCTTGAAGACACGCGACGGGGTCGAGGAAGCACCGATCGAGCCGGGCTTGCGGTGGTTGCGGTGTGCACCGTGCGAGGCGCCGACGCCGTGGAAGCCGTGGCGCTTCATGACACCGGCGAAGCCCTTGCCCTTGGAGGTACCGACGACGTCGACCTTCTGGCCCGCCGTGAACGTGCCGTCCACGGTGAGCTCCTGGCCGAGCGTGTACTCAGCGGAGTCGTTGGTCCGGATCTCGGTGAGGGTGCGACGCGGGGTCACGCCAGCGGCCTCGAAGTGGCCAGCGGCCGGCTTGTTGACCTTGCGCGGGTCGATGGCACCGGCGGCGATCTGGATCGCCTCGTAGCCGTCGCGCTCAGCGTTGCGGATCTGGGTGACCACGTTCGGGCCGACCTCGATCACGGTGACGGGGATGAACTTGTTGTTCTCGTCCCACACCTGGGTCATCCCGAGCTTCTTGCCGAGGAGGCCCTTGACGGTCTTGGTTGAGTTCGCCATTGGTCAGCCCCCTTACAGCTTGATCTCGATGTTGACGTCTGCCGGCAGGTCGAGTCGCATGAGCGAGTCAACGGCCTTCGGCGTCGGGTCGACGATGTCGATGACCCGCTTGTGCGTGCGCTTCTCGAAGTGCTCGCGCGAGTCCTTGTACTTGTGAGGGGAACGGATCACTGCGATCACGTTCTTCTCGGTGGGGAGTGGCACCGGGCCGACCACGGTTGCACCGGCACGGGTCACCGTGTCGACGATCTTCCGGGCCGACGTGTCGATGACCTCGTGGTCATACGACTTGAGCCGGATGCGGATCTTCTGTCCCGCCATGTGTCTCTTGTCCTCTCTCTGCGCCGCGCACCCGCAGGCCGCCTGACGCCGCTCGGCTCCGCATTGCTGCAGACCGTGCTGTTTTCCTGAACCAACCGGCCGCATCCGCTGGGGATGACCGCTGTTCACCTGTCAACCGCGCGGGCGACCTTGGCCGTCCAGCGTGGGCAATCGACTTCCTCGCACTCCGGGCGCAACAGTGTCGCGTCCGTCATGACCTCGGGGAGTCGTGTTCTGCTGCCTGCGGCCCAACCCAGCCCTGCTGAACAGGGGGGTTGTGCACTGCCAGAGCAGTGATCCTGCGGACTCGCACCCGCGGGGAATTCGGAACCGGACAAGTCTCGCATGTCCCGAGCCCACGTGCAACCCGGGCGTGTCGCGATGTGCCGGGCGTGTCGACACCGGCTCGCTTCCCCGGATCCACGCGGATCGGACGGCCTGGAGGCACGGGTCGCCGCCGCAACGCGGAGCGCCCTCCGGACATGGTCCGGAGGGCGCTCGTGGAGACGGTTACTCGGCCGTCACCGGAGGGACGAACCACGGCGGGAAGACCGCCACGCGCGGCGCGTGGCCGCCGTGGTCGGCGAGCACCGCACGGACCGTCTGACGGGCCTTGTCGTTCGGGACACCGATCACCGCGACGGACGAGAACGGCACGCTCGGCCCCGCGAGGAGCTCGAGTCCGAGCATCTCGGGGTCGGAGAAGTCGGTGCGGCGGATCAGGTTCGTCCCGGCGTCGGGGCCGACGGCGAACCGGACGTCGTCGGCGTCGGCGTCCTGGTCGGCGACGACCACCGAGTCACCGAACGCCGAGACCGGGACGACGAGCACGACGTAGTCCACCGCGCGCGTGCGTCGGGCGGCGTCGGACCACCGCTCCCCGACGGCGCCGGTGCGGAGTTCGTCCCACCGGACGGCATCCGGCGACAGGGTGAACGGCACGTGGCTCGCGATGGTGCTGCCGTCGGGCGCTTCGGCCTCGGCGCGTGCGGCCCGGGTCTCGGGGCTGCTGACGTCGACGGCGGGCTCCGCCTGGTCGGCCGCCAGGATGGCGCCGGACCCGACGATGCCGTCGAGGTTGTCGATGTGGGTCACGTGGTGCGCACGCAGCGACGCGAACACCCGAGCCTCGGGCAGGTCGGCCGACGACGACCGGAGCGACGTCGGTGAGCGCAGCGACGTCCCGGGGCCGGAGGCCGGCGGGTCGACGCGCAGGTTGGTGGTGATGCGGGTCCGCCGTGGCGCCGGAGCGGCTGGGATCGCCGACTCCTCACGCTGCCGGGGCGCGCAGATGTCGCAGAGCTCGGTGGGGAAACCGTGGATGCACTCGTCAGTCACGACTGTTGTGGGTCCTTCCGTGCCGTGTGGGGTGGTCCGGCACGTCGACCAACGCTACGTCATCCGGACGCTCCCGGGGTCATTGTCGGTAGAGCAGTGCCCGGACCTCGGACTCGGCGGCGTGGATCCGGGCCGGATCGATGGTCTCGCCGTGCTCGTAGGCGTCGAGCAGCCGCGGGTCGATGTAGCTCTGCCGGCACACCGTCGGGGTGTTGCCGAGCTCGTCGCTCGCGGCCTTCACGGCATGGGACACCGCACGCTTCCGCTTCGCCTGCGACGACAGCGGACCGGTCTGGGCAAGGTCGACGGCCGCGGCCACCGTGCCGTGCAGGGTGCGGAAGTCCTTCGCAGTGAAGTCGTCACCAGCACGCTCCTTGACGTAGGCGTTGATGTCCTCGGCGGACAACGGCTCCCACTCGTCACCGCGGCGTTCGCGGAACGACAGCAGTCGGGCGTTCGGCCCACGGCGCTTCATGCCGGCGATCACCGTCGCGAGGTCGGCGTCGTGGATCGACGACGACCACTCCTGCCCGCTCTTGCCGGGGAAGTCGAGCTCGATGTCGTCACCGGAGACGTGGGCGTGCGCGCACAGCAGGGTCGACAGTCCGCGGCTGCCGTGCTCGCTGGCGTACCGCTCCGATCCGACCCGCAGCGAGCCCTGGTCGAGCATCCGGAACGCTGCGGCCAGCGCTCGGCGGCGATCGGGTTCCGGTCGTCGGAGGTCCTGCGTGACCCCGCGCCGTGCGACCGGCAGCGACTCCGCGAGGGCGAGCGCCCGGTCGTACTTGATCCGGTCCATCCGTTCGCGCCACGACGGGTGGTACATGTACTGGCGGCGTCCGGCTCCGTCGATGCCGGTCGCGAGGACGTGCCCGTTCTCGTACGGCGAGATCCAGACGTCGTCCCAGGCCGGCGGGATGACGAGGTCCTCGAGCCGCTGACGCACCGAGGCATCGGTGACGGTCGCACCGTCGGGGTCACGGTACGAGAAGCCGCGGCCGCTCCGGACACGGTGGTAGCCACGACCGGAGGTCGTGGAACGGCGCAGACGAGTCACCCGGCCGAGCCAACTCCCCGCTGCCTGGGACGCCGTACGGGGCGGACGGACGCCGTCGTGGCGGGCGTACCCCGGGCCTCCCGTCCGCCGCCCGCCAGGGCCGTGAGCGGCCGACAGTGGCTCCGAGCGCTGCCACGACGACCGGGGCAACGACACAGCGGGGCCGAGCCCGAAGGCTCGACCCCGCTGCGGCAGGTAACCGGAGTTACTTGAGGATCTTCTCGACCGTACCGGCGCCGACCGTACGACCACCCTCACGGATGGCGAAGCGGAGGCCCTCTTCCATGGCGATCGGCTGGATCAGCTCGACGGTCATGGCGACGGTGTCACCGGGCATGACCATCTCGGTGCCCTCGGGCAGCGTGATGACGCCGGTGACGTCCGTGGTGCGGAAGTAGAACTGCGGACGGTAGTTCGCGTAGAACGGGTTGTGACGCCCGCCCTCTTCCTTGGTCAGGATGTAGGAGTTCGCCTGGAACTCGGTGTGCGGCGTGACCGAACCCGGCTTCACGACGACCTGGCCGCGCTCCACGTCCTCGCGCTTGAGGCCACGGATGAGCAGACCGGTGTTGTCACCGGCGACCGCCTGGTCGAGCAGCTTGCGGAACATCTCGATGCCCGTGACCGTGGTCTTCTGCGTCGCGCGGATGCCGACGATCTCGACCTCGGCGTTCAGGTTGAGCGTTCCACGCTCGACACGACCGGTGACGACCGTTCCACGACCGGTGATCGTGAAGACGTCCTCGATCGGCATCAGGAAGGGCTGGTCGGTGGCGCGCACCGGGTCCGGCACGTGCTCGTCGACCTGGGCCATGAGCTCCTGGACCGACTTGACCCACTTCTCGTCGCCCTCGAGCGCCTTGAGCGCCGAGACCTGCACGACGGGGGCGTCCTCGTCGAACTGCTGCGAGCCGAGGAGCTCGCGGACCTCGAGCTCGACGAGCTCCAGGATCTCCTCGTCGTCCACCATGTCGGACTTGTTCAGCGCGACGACGATGTAGGGGACGCCGACCTGGCGGGCGAGCAGCACGTGCTCACGCGTCTGGGGCATCGGGCCGTCGGTGGCGGCGACCACGAGGATCGCGCCGTCCATCTGCGCCGCACCCGTGATCATGTTCTTCACGTAGTCGGCGTGACCGGGGGCGTCGACGTGCGCGTAGTGACGCTTCTCGGTCTGGTACTCGACGTGCGAGATGTTGATCGTGATGCCGCGCTGGCGCTCCTCGGGAGCGTTGTCGATCTGCGCGAAGTCACGGGCCTCGTTGAGGTCCGGGTACTGGTCGTGCAGAACCTTGGTGATCGCCGCCGTGAGCGTGGTCTTGCCGTGGTCGACGTGACCGATGGTTCCGATGTTGACGTGCGGCTTGGTGCGCTCGAACTTGGCCTTGGCCACTGTGGGTCCTCCTCAGGACTCGGAAGCGTCATCCCCGGCCGGCCCTGGATGGGCTCGCGACCGTTGATGCGCGGTGTGTGTCTGTACTTTACTTGGTGGCGAGGGGCCCGTCGCCGGGCACCCCCGCCTGTGGAGAAGCGCTGAGCGCTACTCCCCCGCGTTCTTCGCGATGATCTCCTCGGCGACCTTGGCCGGGACCTGGCTGTAGGTCTCGAAGGTCATCGAGTAGACCGCACGACCAGAGGTCTTCGACCGCAGGTCGCCGACGTAGCCGAACATCTCGGACAGCGGCACGCTCGCGCGGACCACCTTGACGCCCGAGGCGTCCTCCATCGAGGCGATCTGGCCACGACGGGAGTTCAGGTCACCGATGACGTCGCCCATGTACTCCTCAGGAGTACGGACCTCGACGGCCATGATCGGCTCGAGGATCGCGGGACCGGCCTTGCGGGCCGCTTCCTTGTAGGCGATGGAACCGGCGATCTTGAACGCCATCTCGGACGAGTCGACGTCGTGCGCCGCGCCGTCCTTGAGGATGGCCTTCACGCCGACGGTCGGGTAGCCCGCGAGGATGCCGACCTGCATGGCGTCCTGGATACCGGCGTCGACCGAGGGGATGTACTCGCGCGGGACACGGCCACCGGAGGTCGCGTTGACGAACTCGTAGACCTTCTCGCTCGTGACCTCCATCGGCTCGAGCGCGATCTGCACCTTCGCGAACTGACCGGAACCACCGGTCTGCTTCTTGTGGGTGTAGTCGTAGCGCTCGACGATCTTGGTGAGCGTCTCGCGGTAGGCCACCTGGGGCTTGCCGACGCTCGCCTCGACGTGGAACTCGCGCTTCATGCGGTCGACGAGGATGTCGAGGTGGAGCTCGCCCATGCCCTTGATCGTCGTCTGACCGGTCTCGGCGTTGAGCTCGACGCGGAACGTCGGGTCCTCTTCGGCGAGCTTCTGGATGGCCGTGGAGAGCTTCTCCTGGTCAGCCTTCGTGTTCGGCTCGATCGCGACCTCGATGACCGGCTCCGGGAACGTCATCGACTCGAGGACGACCTGGTTGGTCGGGTCGCACAGGGTGTCACCGGTGGTGGTGTCCTTGAGGCCGATGACCGCGTAGATGTGGCCAGCGGTCACGTTGGCGACCGGGTTCTCCTTGTTGGAGTGCATCTGGAAGATCTTCCCGATGCGCTCCTTCTTGCCCTTGGTCGAGTTGATGACCTGTGCGCCGGACTCGATCGAGCCGGAGTACACGCGGACGTAGGTGAGGCGACCGAAGAAGGGGTGCACCGCGACCTTGAACGCGAGAGCCGAGAACGGCTCCGACGCGTCGGGCTTGCGGATGATCTCCTTCTCCTCGTCCTTGACGTCGTGGCCGATCATCGGCGGCACGTCGAGCGGGGACGGGAGGTAGTCGATGACGGCGTCGAGCATCGGCTGGACACCGCGGTTCTTGAACGCGGAACCGCACAGCACCGGGTAGAGCGTGCTGCTCACGGTGAGGGCGCGGATCGCGGCCTTGATCTCGTCGACCGAGAAGTCGGTGTCGCCCTCGAGGTAACGCTCCATGAGGACGTCGTCCGCCTCGGCCACGCGCTCGATGAGCTTCTCGCGGTACTCGGCGGCGCGGTCCTGCAGGTCGGCCGGGATCTCTTCGATCTCGTACTTCGCACCCATCGCGACGTCACCCTTGGCGTCGCCGCGCCAGGTGAGTGCACGCATCTGGACGAGGTCGACGACGCCTTCGAACGAGCTCTCCGAACCGATCGGCAGCTGGAGCACGAGGGGCTCCGCACCGAGGCGGTTGATGATCGTGTCGACGGTGTAGTAGAAGTCCGCGCCGAGCTTGTCCATCTTGTTGACGAAGCAGATGCGCGGGACGTTGTACTTGTCAGCCTGACGCCACACGGTCTCGGACTGGGGCTCGACGCCCTCCTTGCCGTCGAAGACGGCGACCGCACCGTCGAGGACGCGGAGCGAACGCTCCACCTCGACCGTGAAGTCCACGTGACCGGGGGTGTCGATGATGTTGATCTGGTTGTTGTCCCAGAAGCAGGTCGTCGCGGCCGACGTGATCGTGATGCCGCGCTCCTGCTCCTGCGCCATCCAGTCCATCGTGGCAGCGCCGTCGTGGACCTCACCGATCTTGTGCGTGATGCCCGTGTAGAACAGGATGCGCTCGGTCGTCGTGGTCTTGCCGGCATCGATGTGCGCCATGATGCCGATGTTGCGGACCTTGTTCAGGTCGGTGAGCACGTCCTGTGCCACAGGGTTCCTCCGGAAGAGTTGTAGGAGAGGTTGGCGGCCGTCCGGGCGCCGGGGTTCTTGACCACCGGTGCCCGGACGGTGCCGGGACTACCAGCGGTAGTGGGCGAAGGCCTTGTTCGACTCGGCCATCTTGTGCGTGTCCTCGCGGCGCTTGACCGCGGCACCGAGACCGTTCGACGCGTCGAGGATCTCGTTCATGAGACGCTCGGTCATCGTCTTCTCGCGACGGGCCTTGGCGTACGAGGTCAGCCAGCGGAGCGCGAGGGTGTTCGCGCGGTGCGGCTTGACCTCGACCGGGACCTGGTAGGTCGAGCCACCGACGCGGCGGCTGCGGACCTCGAGGGTCGGACGGACGTTGTCGAGCGCCTTCTTGAGCGTGACGACAGCATCCTGCTGGTTCTTGGCAGTGACGCCCTCGAGTGCACCGTAGACGATGCGCTCGGCGAGGCCCTTCTTGCCGTCGAGCAGGATCTTGTTGACGAGCTGGCTGACGATCGGCGCACCGTAGACCGGGTCGGCGACGACGGGACGCTTGGGGGCGGGACCCTTACGAGGCATCTAACTCAACCCTTCTTCGCGCCGTAGCGGCTACGAGCCTGCTTACGGTTCTTCACGGCCTGGGTGTCCAGGGCGCCACGGATGATCTTGTACCGCACACCGGGGAGGTCCTTCACACGACCGCCACGGACGAGCACCATCGAGTGCTCCTGGAGGTTGTGGCCCTCACCGGGGATGTACGCCGTGACCTCGGTGCCGTTCGAGAGCTTCACACGAGCGACCTTGCGCAGTGCGGAGTTCGGCTTCTTCGGGGTGGTGGTGTAAACGCGGGTGCACACACCACGCTGCTGGGGGTTCGCCTTCAGGGCGGGCGCCTTGGTCTTGGTGACCTTCGGCGTACGACCCTTGCGAACCAGCTGCTGAATAGTAGGCAACTGTTCTCCTGGTTCTTCGCTCGTGCTCTCTGGCCGGCGCGATCCGCCGGCTTCCTCGTCCCACGCTGATGACCGCCTGACGGCGGAGGAACCTGCGGGGGGACGGAGTGGTCCGACTGGGCGATCTCGCTCGCCGGACTTTTCGGGCGCGCCCGAGGGCGCACACCCAGAAGAGACTACCCGCGTAACGGGACGAAATCAATCCGGGCCGGCACCACGCCGGACACCGTCATGAGCCGGTGTCCGAGGACCCGTTGCCGACCGCCGACCGGAACGTCGCGCCCGAGCTCGAGAACCCCGTGATGTACCCGCTCGCGTTGACGTTGAGCGGTCCGGCCGTGGCCGTCCCGGTGCCGCCCGCGCCGGCGATGTCCGCCGTGAAGGTGGCCCGACCGAAGGTGGTGGTGGAGACGAGCCAGCCGTTCGTCGTCCAGCTGCCGACGGCGACGGTCGGCCGCGACTCGAGCGTCCACTTCTCGTTCGTGTAGGTGTACGCGGGGTTCTCGCCGTACGCGTAGAAGCTGCACCCGGCCGGCGCGGCGTCGTTCGAGGCGATGCAGCCGTCCACCCAGGCGTCCACGGCCCGCTTCGCCGCCTGGTCGCCCGCGTTCGTGAGCGTCGCGGTCATCTGCACCGGCGTCGAGGTACTGCCACCGAACCCGCCCACGACGGCGCTGCCTCCAGTGGCCTTGGTCCACTTGCCGCCGTCGTACGTGACCGCGTAGGTGCCGGGGAGGGCGCGGAGACCGACCGTGCCGTCCTTCGGGGTCTTCGTCGACGTGCCCGCGACCTGCACCGAGGCGCCGGACGGACCCCGGACGCTGACGTCGACGCTGCCGAGCTCCGGCGCCTGCAGCTCCCACACCGGGAACACGCCCCAGTCGGTGCCGGTCTTGTCGAGCGTGAAGGTCGCCGCGACGTCACGGCCGGCCTGGCGCAGGTACGCGCGGACGGTGGCGGTGTCGCCGTCCGTGCGCGTCGCGGCCACCCGGTATCCGGTGACCTTCGCGGTCGCCTTCGCGTACGCGGCGTCGGTCAGGAGCACGTCGGCCTTCGTCCGGTCGATGCCCGCTGCGTCGAGGGCGTCGGTGACCTTCCCCGCGGTCAGGTCGTCGAGGAACGCCCGCACGGGGCGGTCGGCCGAGTGGGTGGCCGAGCCGACCGAGAACCCGACGACACCGGCGACGAGCAACAGCACGACGGCGGTGCCGCCGGCGATGATCCCGACCAGCTGGCCGCGGCGGAGCTTCCGGCGCGGAGCGCGCGACGCGGTCGGAGCGTACTGCGCGCCGTGCGCGGTCGTCCCGGCCTGCGCCGTCGACCCGGC
The DNA here is from genome assembly GCF_003814955.1 of Curtobacterium sp. PhB137. Taxonomy (NCBI): domain Bacteria; kingdom Bacillati; phylum Actinomycetota; class Actinomycetes; order Micrococcales; family Microbacteriaceae; genus Curtobacterium; species Curtobacterium sp. PhB137. Next base: position 314,640 of record NZ_RKQO01000004.1, read on the forward strand.
CTGCGCGTTCTGCGCGGCCGCGGGCGTCTCTTGTGTCCCGCGGATCGACGCCACCGACGGCACGGCTCCCCAACCGTCCTGCTGGTCCGGATCCGGCGTGTTCTCGTCGCTCATCGTTCCCCCGTTGCGTGTGCGTCCTGCCCGGGCAGACTACCGCCCGACGGTGTCGTCACCCGCGACGGTCGGCTCCTGCCGCTGCCCTGCCGTGGGTGTCGAGCCCGTCGTCCGGGCCTGGTGCCGGGCCATGGAGATCCCGCCGATCACCGACAGGAGCGCCACCACGACGGAGCCGACGACGAACGGCCCGAGTGCGTAGCCGGCCGGGAAGACGAGGAGCTCGGTCAGGTCGCGGCGGATCGCCGCGTACCCGACGGCGCCGACGCCGAGCATCACCAGGTAGGCGGTCGCGGCGGCGACCAGGCCGGTGACACCGGGGTTGCCCTCTCGCGCGCCGACCGCGGTCGCGAGGAACACCACCACGGCGGCGCCGATCACCATGGCCGGGCCGAGGTACGGGGTCGCGTCCGGCTGCGCGATCGCCTCGACGTCGGCGAGGAGCGCTTCGAACCCCGCGACGGCGACGACGAGCGCGATGAAGAGGACGGACGTCATCGTCGCGATCAACCACCGGGACATGAGGTGATCGTATCGCCGACGGGACGGTCAGCGGGTGGCTTCGGTCCGCTCCGCGTGGTCGGCACCTTCGGTGGCGCCTGCGCTGTCCGCGCCGTCCGCACGCTCCACGTGCCCCTGGGCTGCGGCGACCAGGGCCAGTGCGATCGTCGCGGTGATGATCGGGACGGTCTCGGTCATCGGAGCGACCTGCGTCGTGCTGGTGGTCGGTGCTGCCTGCGTCGTGCTGGTGGTCGGTGCGACCTGGAGGCCCGGGGCTGCGTCCGCCTCGGAGGGCTCCTCCGGCTCGTGGTCACGCAGGGCCGGGCCGATGATCGGCAGGACACCGGTGGTGGCCGCCGGCTCGGCGTGCAGGACGGTCGCCTCGGAGGCCGCCGGCTCGCCGCGCTTCGCCGCACGACGGGCGCGTCCCATCTTCACCAGGACGACCACGGCCACGATCGCCCAGATGCCGTTGACGATGGTCGACGGCACCGCGTGGTGCGCGGCCACGTTGACGGCGACGGCCAGCCCGCCGACGAGGTTGAAGAGCTGGTAGACCGGCCCGTTCGGGAGCTTCCCCGTGGAGAAGAGAATGTAACCAGCCAGCACGGTTACAGCGCCGAACCAACCAAAGAATTCCACGATTCCGACCAACACGCGCGACTCCGGGCACGACGGGAACGGCCGGTTCGAGCCGACCGTTCGAGAGGGAGATGAGCAGCCGCGATCGCGGCGTCGTGAGCATCGTACGCACAGCGACGGGTGTCGCGGAAGAGGGGTCGGCGTGGCGCGCCGCACCCCAGTGGGAGGGGGTCGTATCAGCCCTTCGCGGAGGCCGCGGCTGCGGCGTCCGAGAGCACGTAGATCGACCCGCTGAAGGTCCACGACGGAGACTCCGCCTGCGCGTCGGAGTCATCGGCGGCTGCCGTGCTCGGCGACGACGACGAGATCGAGTCGATCAGGAAGAGCCGCGAGTTCGACTGCACACCCTTGACGAAGGCGAGCGCTCCTGGGAACTCACCGTTGACGGTCACCGACACCGGGATGACGGAGAAGTTCCGCGACGTGATGCTGCTGTCCGTCGCCGTCTCCGGAGCCGCCGGGGTCGTCGCGACCGCAGTCGGCGCCGGCGTCGCTGTGGCCGTCGCGGAGCCGTCGGAGGAGGCAGCGTCGCTGCTCGTGTCCCCTCCGGCCGGTGCTGCGGGCGGGGAGTACGCGGTCGCGTCACCGACGGTGATCGTCGCGACCTGGACTCCGGCCGTGTCAGCGGTCCCGTTGAGCTGGCTGATGAACGACGAGACTCCAGCCGCGTCGGGCACGGACGCCTGCAGCGTCGCGAGGCGGGTACGCATCTCGGGCAGGGTCTTCGCCTGCTGGCGGAGCCGTGCGATCTCAGCGCGCGTCGTCGCGTTGCCGGCGCTGATGCTCTCGGTGTCGCTCTTCGCCGTCGCAGCACGGTCGAGCTGCGGCTGCACGCCGAGGAAGAACCCGCCGGCGGCCACCACGACCGCTGCGACGACAGCGAGGAGGAGCATCAATCGGTTGCGGCTCATGATCCGTCCTTCGCTGCGTACTTGCCGTCGTAGACCTTCTCGTCGAGGTGGATCGTCATGTCCACCGTGTAGACGTTCGTCGACGTGTCGAGCGTCACCGAGTTGGCGTTCGCGTCGACGAACCCCCGGAGATCCTTCACCGAGTCGAGCCAGGTCGGCACCGACGGAAGGGTCGGGCTCGCGGCGTCGATCGTGAGCGTCGCCACACGCTGCCCCTGCAACGGGCTGGTCGCCTGGGCGTAGGCCTCGAGCGGGGTCGCGGAGTCGATCTGGACGCCCGTGATCGTCACGCCAGCGGGGAGCGAGTCCTGGACCCGTTGGAGCGTCGCCTGCCAGTCGATCTCCGTCGACCCACCGACCTGCTGAGCCGCACGCAGCAGCTCGGACTGCGTCTCCGTGCTGCGCACCTCGCGGTACTGCTGCTGCTCGACCAGGAGCGAGTCGGTCTGCTCACGGGCCGCTGTCAGCTGAGCGTCGGCCTGCATGGCCGTCGCGGAGGCCAGGACGACTCCGGCCCCGACCGCCACCGCGACGACCACGACACCGAGCCAGGCCCGCCGGACGACCGCGCGCTGGCGACGATCGATGAGGACTTCGGTCGGCAGCAGATCGACTCGCGGCACACCACCCACGACGACCGACTGGCCGTTACCGCGTCCCTGACGTTTCGTCCGCTGGGCGGTGTCCGCCGCGATCCGGACCTCGTGGGAGGTCCCTGCGCCGCGTCGTGCGCGCTTCGAGGGCTCGAGGATCTTGGTCATGCTGCACAGCTCCCGGTCGCGAGGCCCCAGGCGACCGCCACTGCGAGCCCACGGCCGGCAACGTCCTCTCGCCGGATCGACCGGTTCGTGGGCGCGTCGGCGAACGGGTCGCCGATGCTGACGTCGATGCCGGTCGACGCCTGGAGCGCCTCGGCGAAGCCCGGCAGCTGGGCGCCACCGCCGGCGAGGACGAGGCTCTGCACGCCGGCCCCTGGCCGCGTGCTGACGAAGTAGTTCACGGTGTTGCGCAGACTCGTCAGCAACTCGTTGCTGAGTTCACGGACGGTCGTCGCGGCGCGGACGTCATCAGGGGTCTGCGCACGAGCGCCGAGGCCGATCCAGCGCTTCACTGCCTCAGCCTGGTCGACCGCGATGTCGAGTGCCGTCGCGAGGGTCGCGGTCAGGTCGTCGCCGCCACTCGGGATGATGCGCACGAACTGCGGGACGCCGTCGGTCGCCACGACCACCGTCGTGGTGTTCGCCCCGATCTCGGCGAGTGCGTGGGTCCCGGGGAACCGCGATGCGGGGAGGTACACCCGGGTGAGGGCGAACGGGATCAGATCGACCCCGATCGGGTTCAGGCCGGCGAGCTGCACCGCACGGACGTTCGCGAGCACTGCGTCCTTGATGGCCGCGATCAGGAGACCGTGCACGACCGGACCGTCCGTCCCGTGGGACTCGGACACCGGGTAGAAGTCGAGGATCGCGTCGCCGACGGGCACCGGGAGCATGTCCTGGACCTGGAAGGGCAGTGACTCGCGGATCTGCGCGAGCGGAGCCTTCGGGACCGTGAGGTCGCGCGAGAGCACCCGTTGGTTCCCCATGCCGAGGACCACGTCCTTGGACCGGAACCGGCCGACGCGCCAGAGTTCCCGGAGACTGGCCGCGATCGTGTTCGGCTCGAGGACCTCGCCGCGCTTGGTAGCTCCGACGGGCAGGGGGACCTCTGCGACGCGCTGGATCACCGGCCCGGGCTTGTTCGGGTTCGTCACCTCGACAGCGCGGATGGTCTCACCCCCGATGTCGATCCCGACGACGTTCTTCGCCATGTGTGGTCCTTCCTCAGGCCAGTCCGATGATCCGCAGGTACCCGTCGAGGACCGACTGACCGATGAAGACACCGAGCCAGGCACCGCCGAGCATCCAGGGGCCGAACGGGATACCGGAGCCGCGCTTCGCACGTCCGGCCACCATGAGGCCGATGGCGAAGCTACCGCCGAGGACGAAGGCTCCGAAAGCTCCCACTGCGAGGGGTCCCCATCCGAGGTACGCGAGCACGAGGCCGAGCACACCGGCCAACTTCACGTCGCCGAGTCCCATGCCGCCCGGGACGGCGAGCGCCAGAACCAGGTAGCCACCGCCCAGGACCAGCAGACCGGCGCCCGCGCGCAGGAGGGCACCCCAGTCACCGCTCAGCGCGCTCGCGGCCGTCAGCAGCGCGGCGAGCACCGGGTAGGCGGGCAGGACGATCGCGTTCGGCAGGCGGTGGACGTCGAGGTCGATCAGGGCGAGTGCGACCGACACCGCCATCAGGTACAGCATCGCGACGAGGACGGTCGTCGCGACCGCCGCGGCACGGGCATCAGTGGCGGCCAGCAGTGCTGGTCCGAACTGCAGGACGACGAGCGCGAACAGGACTGCTGTCGCGAGCTCGACGAGCGGGTAGCGGACCGAGATCGGCTCGGCGCAGTCGCGGCAGCGCCCGCGCAGGACAGCCCACGAGAGCACCGGGACGTTGTCCCGCGCCCGGATCTCGTGACCGCACCGTGGGCACGCACTCGCCGGTGCCACCACGGACAGACCGGCCGGGACCCGGTGGACCACCACGTTGAGGAACGAGCCGATCGCGAGTCCCGTGGCCGCCGCGAAGCCGACGACCATCACCGCGGCGGTCATCGTGGGCTCCCGCCGGCGTCGTAGGCGGGCTTGACCTCGATCTGCGAGGTCACCTTGTACGTGGTGACCACCGGCTGCGGGAAGAACGGTGGCGTGTAGCTGGCGAGGCTCGTGTCGTACCCGTACGCCTTGAGGTACCCGTTCGCCCCCTTGCCGACGGCTCCGCGGTAGCGCTGAGCGATCGAACCGTTCACCGTCAGGGTTCCCCGGCCACCGCCGTACGCGTAGTTCTGCACCGTGAAGGTGCCCTGGTTCGACAGGATCGCTCCGGCGACGGTCCGGTTGTCCGCGAGGAACGCGTACGCGCTGGCGCCGCTGAAGTACATCGGGTTCCAGACCATCACGGCTTCCTGCCCGACGATCCCGAGCACGGTCGAGGCGGCCCGGTTGGCCACGTACTGCAGGTCCCCGGTGATGTAGACGTAGTTCTCGGCGGACAGCGTGATCGACGTGTCGACCTTGCCGGAGACGAAGAGGTCACCGTTGCTGCAGCCGTAGGCGGTGCTGAACGGGACCGGGTCTCCCTGTGCGTTCCGCGGGACCGACTCCGAGTAGGTACCGGAGTACCCGGAGATCGGCCCCGTGTAGGGGAAGCCCAATCCGTTGTCGGTCACCGACGGGCTCTTCATGCACGCGGACGGTGCGTTGCGGGTCGTGTACTTCGACCAGTAGTAGTTCGGGTTCGTCGAGCTGCCGCTGCCTGCGGAGGCGGGTTCGTCCTGCACGTAGACCAGGTTGTTCGCGAGCAGGCTCGTGCTCAGCGTGGCCCCAGCGCCCTGCAGATCGGCGATCGCCCCGCACTTCGTCGGCTCCGATCCGTAGTTCGGACCCGATTTCTGCAGGTTCGTCTTCAGCGTGAGCGGGGAGCGAACCGTCATCTTGCCGTTGCCGAGGAAGGTGATCTGGGTCGGCCCCGTGTACAAGCACCCCGTCCCGGGTGTCGTCGTGGTGATCGCGGTGTCGTCGGTGTACATGCGGTCGCGCCCGGCGCTGATCGTGGACGGCGGCGTGTACGAGCCGACGGTCTCCGGCGCGTAGCCGCTGTAGTACTGGTACGACGGCGTCCGCTTGGGCGAGCACCCGTAGTCGGTGGTGCCGACCGCGGACTGCACGGTGTTCTTGAAGGTCCCGCCGCAGATGAGCATCACGTCGTTCGACCGGATCGGCCCGTTCAGCGTGTCGCCGTCCTGGAACTGGATCCGCGAACATGCGCTCTTGCCGCCGCCGGGCGAGTTCGAGAACGTCGCGTTCTGGTACACGTTCGAGCAGTCCTCGCCGGTGATGTCCGGATCGCCGGATTCGTAGTCCGTCCAGTACAGGTAGTTCGAGAAGCCGTCCGGCTTGACGTTCGCGACCAAGGTCCTCGTCGTGTTGCCGGCCTTGCCGGTGACCTGGACCCGGACGATGCCCTGCTGCCCGTAGATGCTGTTGTCGACCGCGTACCGGTAGAACGTCGGGCCGCCGGCACCCGTCGAGTCCGGCACCGCGACCCAGGTCGTGAACGCGGCGTTGTCCCCCGTGCGGTTCGGGAACGTGTTCCCGGTGCTGAACGGCTGACCGGAGTCGCCGTACTTCGTCGCGTACGTGTTGTCGGCGTTGACGCGCGACTGGTAGTCGGCGAGCCCGGCGTACGCTGCCGCCATCGCGTTCGCGTAGTCACGATCGGAGGCGGACTTCGTGGCACCGGACGTCGAGAGACCGACCATCGTCGCGGCGAGGATCATCACGATCACCCCGATCCCGAGCACGGCGGTGAGGGCGACCCCGCGGTCGTCGTCCCGCGAGCGGATCACGTCGAGCATGCGGCGCACGGTCAGCCTCCGAACTGCAGGTTGGGCATGCCCACGGTGCTCGTGAGCGAGACGTTGTTGGCGGCGGACGGCTTCGACATGTCGCGTTCGCCCACGGTCAGGGCGACGGTGACGGATCGGACCGACTGCAGGTCAGCGACGCTCAGACCGGTCGCGCCGGGCATCAGCGCGTTCCCGCCCGCATCCCGGTACGTGAACAGCGCAGTCGGCACGACCGACGACGCGAGCGTCAGCCTCGAGGTCGGGGTGTTGCCGAGCGTCGCCGTCGTGGCGCGGGGGAAGTCGAAGTAGCTGTTCGACGCATCGGTCGCCGTGCCGTTCCACTTCGTCTCCGTGATCGTCCCCTTCGACGAATCGAGTGTGAACTGCACCTCGACGGGCTGGACGTCGACCGCGGAGTTCAGGTTGATGTACGCGAAGAAGCGCACCGACGTCGCCGAGGCGTACTGGAACGCGTACTGCGTGTCGATGCCGCTCGCGACGGGGTTGTTCGACGCGACCCGGAACATGCGCTGCATCTCCCGCATCGCGGTCGACGCCGCCCGGGTGTTGCCGTCGACCCCGGTGGTCGTCGTGGACGCGCGGGTCACGGACGCGAAGAAGGCTCCTGCCATCGCGAGGAGCAGGACGGTGACGCTCATCGCGACGATGAGCTCCGCGAGGGAGAGACCGCGGTCATCCCGGCGCAGCCGGGCGAGCGCGCGCATCACGGTGCCCGCCGGGGATCGAGCATGACCTTGCCGGACGAGGTGGAGACGCCCGTCGCCGTGGTCGCCGACGGGGTTCCGCTGCTGAGGGTCAGGGAGACGACACCACCGAGGATCTTCAGCACGGTGCCGGACTGGAAGGAGTACGTGCCGTAGGGCAGAGCGATCGTCGCGGTCTGGTTCGACAGGCCGGTGAAGGTGTAGGTCACCGGAGTTGCGCAGCCAGGATCACCCGAGTTCGCGGTCGGCGCGACGGTCGTGGCCGTCAGCGCGTTGTCGGTCTTCGCGGCGAGCTTCACGGTGACGACCTGGACGGGAGCCTTCACCGCGTTCGTGCCGGCCTGGGGCTGCGCGAGGGCGCGCGGGGCCACCGCGGCGCCCTTCGCCGTGGTCCAGTTCTCCGGGTCGACGCTCAGACAGGTCGCCGGGGTCCCCGGCACCGCCTTGTAGCCATCGGCGTAGGGGAAGACCTGGGCCGTCGTCCCGGCCGCGTAGGGACCGTAGTCGGCGGTCTTCCGTCGGAGCGACACCGGACTGCTGGTCGGTGGCGTGAAGGCGGTGGTGCTCTGGTTCGGATCCGACCACTGCGGCACGACCGTGAGCGCGGTGTCGTAGTTGAAGTTGGCAGCGGAGGTCTGGTTCGTCTGCACCGTGACCGTCGTGGACGGCGTGGCGGTCTGCGCGCCGAGCGAACCCGACGACGTCCCGTCGTCGATGTTCCCGGACTTCGTGAGCGTGACGTCGTACCGCCCGGGCTTGACGTTCAGCGCGTAGGTGCACCCCGTCACGTCCGTCTGTCCGATCGTGGAGGTGATCGCTGCGGCGCCGTTCGGGTTACTGGTGTTCGGCGCGATCGTCACGCCCACACCCTGGTTGCCCGAGCCATCGACCCGGGACACCGAGACCACGATGGTGCCGAGGTTCGCCGCCGTCACCGAGGTGGTCGGAGCGACCATGCTGTTCATCGAGATCGACTGGGTCGATCCACGCCCTCCGGCCGTCCAGCTGATGGTCATCGACACCCGCTTGTAAGCCAGCGGGCCGCCGCCGGACCCACAGGCGTTGGCGGTGCCGGAGGTCGGGACCCAGCGGGCCGTCTGCTTGACGGAGTAGTCGACGCCGTTCCGGGTCAACGAGTCCGTCGCGTCGGTGACGCCGAACAGGTTGCTGCTCGTCCGCGCCTTGTCGATGGCGTCCTGTGCCAGACCGATCGCGACTTCGCGCGAGCGCGAACCCTGTGCGAGGTAGAGGGAGCTCGCGATCCCCATGGCGACACCCGCTGCGATCATCGCGAACACGGTCATGGCGACGAGCACCTCGATGATCGAGAAGCCATCGTCTCGTTCGCGGGCGTCGCGAAGGAGCTCGGTCAGTCGCAGCATGGTCACCTCCGATACGCCGCGTTCATTGGAGACGGACCCCGACTCGTCACGAGCCGGAGTCCGTCTCGGAACTCAATCGATCAAGCGGGGCAGGAGCCGTCCTTGGCCCCGCCGTCCTGGTCGACGTAGAAGTTCTTCGTCGAGTTGCTCGTGACCTGGATGCAGAAGGAACCGGCAGTGGCATCGGACTTCTTGATCTCCGGCGCGGTGCCCTTGTCGTACGTCCCGCTGGCCGAGTAGCCCGCGAGGCCGGCGAGCTTCGTCGGGAACGTGTTGTTCTGCGTGTACGCGGCGATGACCGCGGTCTTCGCGTTCTGCAGGTCGGACTTCGCCGAGGCGTCCTTCGCGTTGTTCTGCACGTTCAGGTACACCGGGATGGCGATCGCGGCGAGGATGCCGATGATGATGACGACGACCAGGAGCTCGATGAGCGTGAAGCCCTTCTCCTCCTCGGCCAGCAGGCCCTTGCGGCGAGCGTCGAGCTTGCCCATGAGAGCGAAGTACATGGTGGTTTCCATTCTTCTGGGAATGCGATGGGGATTGTGCCGGGGACTGCTCCGCCGCCGGTCACAAGAGTATTCAGGGGTGTTTCCGGGCGTAATCCCGAGAACGGGGGGTCCGGGGGTACCGAAATGCCCCCAGTAACGGGGGCATTGCGTGCTTCCATACCCCCGTTACTGGGGGCATCGACTCCGAGTGGTTACTTGACGAGCGAGGTGATCTGGAAGATCGGCAGGTACAGCGCGACGATCATGCCGCCCACCACCACGCCGAGGAAGGCGATCAGCAGTGGCTCGATCAGTGACGTGAGCGCCTCGGTGGTGGACTCGACCTCGCTGTCGTAGAACGCAGCGATCTTCTCGAGCATGATCTCCAGCGATCCGGCGTCCTCGCCGACCGCGACCATTTGCGAAACCATTGCCGGGAAGATCGGTTCTTTTGCCAACGGTGCGGCGATGGATTCACCTTTCCGCACGGCTTCGGAAACGCGCCGGAGCGCTTTCTCGACCACGTAGTTGTTCGACACTTCTCCGGCGATCTGCAATCCTTGCAGAATCGGGACACCGGCTCCGATCATGTCCGAGAGGTTTCGTGAGAACCGCGCGATCACGATCTTGCGGTTGAGCTGTCCGAACACCGGGAGTCGGAGTTTCAGCGGGTCCACGAACGCGCGGACGCGTTCGGTGTTCTTGTTCGCTCGCCACCACACCCAGAACGCGATGGCCGCGACGAGCAGGACCGGACCGACGTACACCATCGCGTTCGACGCGTACACGAGCACCATCGTCGGCAGCGGGAGCTGCCCGCCCAAGGACGAGAACATCTTCTGGAAGATCGGCACGATGAAGATGAGCATGATGACGACTGCCACCAGCGACATCACGAGCACCACGACCGGGTAGGTCATCGCCGACTTGATGGTCGAGCGGAGCTTGTGCTCCTTCTCGAAGTTGGTGGCGATGGAGTCCATGGCCTGGTCGAGGAACCCACCGGTCTCGCCCGCGCGGATCATGTTGATCATGATCGGCGGGAACTCGACCGGGAACTTCGCCACCGCGTCGGAGAACGAGACGCCACGTTCGACGTCGTCGCGGACCTTGCCGAGGATCTCCTTGAGCTTCTTGTTCTCGGTCTGGTCGGCGAGGATCGACAGCGCGCGCAGCAGCGAGAGTCCCGAGGTGAGCATCGTCGAGGCCTGGCGCGACATGATCGCGAGGTCCTTGAGACCGACGCCCTTCTCGAAGCCCGGGATCTTGATCTCGGTCTGCAGGCCGGTGCCGGCCTTGGACTCCGTGATCGCGATCGGCGAGACACCCATGCCCCGGAGCCGCTGGACGACCGCTCCTTCGGACGAGGCGTCGAGACGGCCCTTGACGAGCTTGCCGGCACCGTCGCGCCCGCGGTAGTCGAATGCGAGGGACATCAGTAGCCTCCGGAGAACTTGTCGCCGAAGTCGATCCCGCTGGCGGCGATCGCGGCTGCCGAGGAGTCGGATGGGGACTCGACGCGCTGCACCAGCCGGTCGAAGCCCTCTTCGTCGTGCACCTTGTCCATCGCGGCCTTGCGCGAGATCGTGCCGACGTTGACCAGTTCGGCGAGGTCCTGGTCCATGGTGTGCATGCCCAGGTCACGGCCGGCCTGCATGGCGGACGTGATCTGGTAGGTCTTGCCCTCGCGGATCAGGTTGCCGATGGCGGGGGTGATCGTCATGATCTCGGTGGCGACGACCCGGCCGACACCGTTGGCCTTCGGCACCAGGGTCTGGCAGACGACGCCCTGCAGGGTCGCCGCGAGCTGCGTGCGGATCTGGCCCTGCTGGTGCGGCGGGAAGACGTCGATGACACGGTCGATCGTGCCGGGGGCGCTCTGCGTGTGCAGGGTGGCGAACACCAGGTGACCGGTCTCCGCCGCGGTGAGCGCGACCGAGATGGTCTCGAGGTCGCGGAGTTCGCCGATCAGGATGACGTCGGGGTCCTGACGCAGCACGTGCTTCAGTGCGGCGGCGAAGGAGTGCGTGTCGGCACCGACCTCGCGCTGGTTGATGATCGCCTTCTTGTGCTCGTGCATGAACTCGATCGGGTCCTCGACCGTCACGATGTGGTCGGCCCGGCTCTCGTTCACCAGGTCGATCAGGGCGGCGAGGGTCGTGGACTTGCCGGAGCCGGTCGGGCCGGTGACCAGGACGAGTCCGCGGGGCAGGCCGGCGAAGTCGCCGACGTGCTCGGGGATGCCGAGCTGCTTGAGCGTCTTGATCTTGGTGGGGATGATGCGGAAGGCTGCGCCCCAGTTGCCGCGCTGCTGGTAGAAGTTCACGCGGAAGCGGTACTCCGGCGACAGCGAGTACGCGAAGTCGAGTTCCTGCTCCTGGTCGAACTGGCCGGCCTGCTCGACCGACAGCATGGTCTTGAGTGCGGCGATGACCTTGCCGCGCGACCACGCGCCGCCGGGCACCGCGGGACGGAGCGAGCCGTCGACGCGGACGGTGGGCGGGGCGTCGGCGGTGACGTGCAGGTCGGACGCGCCCTGGTACACGACCTGGGCGAGTGCGGTGATCAGGTCGGGGTCGGCGACCTCGCGCGCGTGGCGGGAGAACTCGATGTCGCCGCCGATCGTGGCGGTCGGTGCCGGGGCGCCAGCCGTGGGGAGCTGCTGCGTCGGCGCCTCGGCGTAGCCGTAGGTCGCGATCGACGACGGCACGCCGGCGGGCGGCGTCGCCGGAGCGGCGAGCGGCTGCGCGACGGGCACGGCGACGGGCGACCCGGACGGTGCCGGCCATCCGGCGGTGTCGTCCCCGAGGTCGTACACCTGCTCCGGAGGGGCCGACGCTGCGGCGGCAGCCAGACGTGCTGCACGGCGGGAGCCCACCTCGGTGCCGGGGTTGCCCGGGTGCCAGCCGGCGACGGGTTCGTCGCCGGGGTGCGTGATGTCGTACACGGAGTCGGTCATCTGCTGCGCTCTCTCGTGACTACGCGACCACGCGCAGGATCTCGTCGACGCTCGTGAGACCGAGCTTGACCTTCTCGAAGCCGTCCTGGCGGAGCGTCAGCATCCCCTGCGCCTGGGCGACGCGGCTGATCTCGGCGCTCGAGGCGCGCGAGACGGCGAGGCGTTCGATCTCCTCGGTGACGGTCATGACCTCGTGCAGGGCGATGCGGCCGCGGTACCCGGTGTTCGAGCAGACCGCGCAGCCGATGGGGGCGAAGAACGCCGGGACCTCGTCGCCGGGGCGCAGGAACCCGAGGGTACGGAGCTGTTCGGCCTCGTACACGGCGGGGGCCTTGCACCGGTCGCACAGCCGTCGCGCCAGACGCTGGGCCACGACGGAGTCCAACGCGGAGCCGACCAGGAAGGGCTCGATGTCCATCTCGGTCAGACGGGTCACTGCCGAGGGGGCGTCGTTCGTGTGCAGGGTGGAGAGCACCAGGTGTCCGGTGAGGGATGCCTCGATCGCGATCTGGGCGGTCTCGTGGTCGCGGATCTCGCCGAGCAGGACGACGTCGGGGTCCGATCGCAGGATCGAGCGCAGCGCCGAGGCGAAGGTCAGCCCGGCCTTCGGGTTGACCTGCACCTGGTTGATGCCGGCCATCCGGTACTCGACCGGGTCCTCGACCGTGATGACGTTGATCTCGGGCTTCGCGACCGCGTTCAGGGTCGTGTACAGCGTCGTGGACTTGCCGGAGCCGGTGGGCCCGGTGACCAGGATCATGCCGTACGGCTTCGAGTACGACCGCTGGTACGCCTGGAAGTTCTGCTCGAGGAGGTTGAGGTCCTTGAGGGTCAGCGACGTGTTCGTGTTGTCGAGGATCCGCATGACGACCTTCTCGCCCCACACGGTGGGCAGCGTCGCCACGCGGAGGTCGATCTGGCGGCCACCGTGGCGGACCGACATGCGGCCGTCCTGCGGCTTGCGACGCTCGGCGATGTCGATGTCGCTCATGATCTTCAGGCGGCTGATGACGCCGTTCTGGATGTTCTTCGGTGCTGGGGCCATCTCGTGCAGTACACCGTCGATGCGGTAGCGGATCCGGACCTCGTGCTCACCGGGCTCGATGTGGATGTCCGAGGCGTGGTCCTGGATCGCCTGCGACACGAGCAGGTTCACGAAGCGGACGATCGGGACGTCGTCGAGGGCACCGTCGGCCAGGTCCACCTGGGCCGAGGAGCTGACCGAGGCTTCTTCTTCCAGCGACGAGGTCAGGTCGTTGAGCTCGTCGTCGGCACGCAGGTAGCGGTCGAGCGCGGTGAGCAGGTCCCGCTCGTCCACCTGGAGCGGCTTGATGGGCCGGCCGGACGCAGCGCGGGCGTCGTCGATCGCGAGCACGTTGGTCGGGTTGACCATCGCGAGGATGAGCAGCTCGCCCTCGAACCCGACGCCGAGGACACCGTGGCGCCGGCAGAGCGCAGCGGGGAGGATCGAGACCGCGGTGCCGTCGACCGGGTAGTCGGTCAACGGGACGGTGCGGGAGTTGTTCGACGCCGCGCGGGCGGTGATGAACTGCGCCTCGCTCACGACGCCCTGGTCGACCAGGCCGCGGATGGCGCGCTCGTCCAGGTCCTCGTCGCCCGTCATCGAGTCGAGGTGCTCGATCGGCAGGGCGCCGTTCAGGATGAGGATCTCGGACAGGGTCGCCATGAGTCCTGTGCCTCCTTGGACTCGCGCGCGGCGAGACGTGGTCGGGTTGCGCACCACCAGGGATGTGGCGCTCGACCACGCTACTTCTGCGACAGTCGTCGGCCGCAGTCCCAGAAGGAGGGGGCGGAGGGGGTCCGGATGCACCCAGAACTGGGGTCCAGGACCCCCGACGTGACGGTCAGAGCGACGTCGACGCGGTGACGTGGACCTCGCCGGCGACGAACCCGAGTCGCTCGTAGATGCGCCCGGCTCCGCTCGGGTTCTCGGCGTCGACGTGCAACACCGCTGCGGACAACCCGTCGGCGCGGATCGCCTGCAGCGTGGCGTCGAGGACGATCGGGGCGAGCCCCGTCCCCCGTGCTGCACGCACGACGCCGACCCAGTGCACGTACCCGTACGAACGGCCCCGGGCAGCGAACCCGTCGGGCTCCACCTCGACGATCGTGAACGCCACGACCGAACCGTCGGCACCGACGACGACCCGCGACAGGTCCAGCCGGCTCTTGTCCGAGGTGAGGAACCCCCGCCAGTCCGACGCGACCATCGGCTGGGAACCCCAGTGGTCGCGGAAGGCGTCGTTCTTGGCCGTCCGGAGCGGTTCGATGTCGTCCGCCGTGACGGGCCGCAGGACGAGCCCGTCCCCCAGGACGGGCACTGCGTCGGCGTCCGACGCGCGGTCGTCGAACACGACCTGCATGTCGAGCCACGTGCGCACCGGCGCGAAGTCGTGGTGCGCCGCCAGCCGCAACGCCGAGGACCCCTGCCGCCCACCGACGTCGAGCGTCGCCGGCAGGTCGACGTCGAGCGTCGCCAGGCGCTGCCGGGCGCGGCCCACCTGCCAGGCGAGCACCCGGCGTCCGATCCCCTGCCCGCGCAGGTCGGGGTGGACCGCCCCGTCGAGCACGGCGCGCGCAGCGGTGACGCGGGAGGGGACGTCGATGACGATGCCGTAGGCCTGCACATGCCCTCCAGCATCGACGCCCACCACGGTGTCCCTGGTGACGTCCAGCCCCTCGGTGGACAACGACCGTTCGAGGTCGGCTGTGGAGGGACGAGCGTGCGGGTCGTCCACCGCGGCCGACGCGACCGCGACGGCGTGCATCGCGCCGACGTCGTCGAGCCCGCCCGCCCGGAACGTCAAGCCGCCGATCGGCGTGGGGAACGAGAGGTGTGCCGGGGCCGTGATCCGTTCGCGCAGGGTCGCCATCCCTCCACCCTGCCAGTTCCGCCGCGCAGCGAGACGCCGCCGAAAGCCCCTCGACGAGCAGGCCCGACCGGGACCATGATGAGTCATGGACATCACGAGCGTGACCGTGGGGCTGCCCGTCACCGACATCGAGGCGTCCTGCCTCTGGTACGGCGCCGTCTTCGAGCGCACCGAACCGGACCTCGAACCCGAGGACGGTGTCGCCGAGTACGAGGTCGGCGGGATCTGGGTCCAGCTCTACGAGGACGACTCCGCCGAGGAGAACCCCGTGAGCGTCCGGTTCGGCGTCGACGACGTCGGAGCCCAGCACGCGCGCATCGGCGCACTCGGCATCGACATCGGACCGGTCGAGTGCGTCGACGGCGCCGTGAACTGGTTCGACGTCCGCGACCCCGACGGCAACGTCCTCAGCCTGTTCTCGCTCGTGGACGAGACCGGTCGCGGTTCGGGACGCGACAACGGCGCGGACCACGCGCTCTAGACACACCCGCTCGACGGCCTGGAGGCCCGTGGCGGCCTGGCACCGGGCCTCCTGTCCGTCACGTGGTGACGACACGACGAAGGCCCCGCCTCCTTGCGGAGACGGGGCCTTCGTGGGATCACATCAGACTCAGTTGTACGTGCCCGGCGTGAAGTCGTCCGACGAGAAGCTGTCGAAGTCGACGAAGCTCAGGTCGGCGTCCGAGAACGACGAGTCGTCCGCGAAGATGCGGTTGGGGTACCGCTCTGCCTTCGCTTCTTCCGTCGCGTTCACGTCCACGTCGCGGTACCGGCTGAGGCCCGTCCCCGCGGGGATGAGCTTACCGATGATGACGTTCTCCTTGAGGCCGACGAGGTGGTCCTGCTTGCCCTCCATGGCCGCCTGCGTGAGCACGCGGGTGGTCTCCTGGAAGGAAGCGGCGGACAGCCACGACTCGGTCGCGAGGGACGCCTTCGTGATGCCCATGACCTCCTGGCGAGCCGAGGCGGTCTTGCGACCCTCCTGCAGCGCCGCACGGTTCAGCATGTTGTAGCGCGACCGGTCGACGAGCTCACCCGGCAGCAGGTCGGTGTCGCCGTGGTCGACGACGGTGACCTTGCGGAGCATCTGACGGACGATGACCTCGATGTGCTTGTCGTGGATCGGCACACCCTGCGAGCCGTAGACGTCCTGCACACCGTTGACCAGGTGCTTCTGGACCTCTCGGACACCCTTGACCCGGAGGACTTCCTTCGGGTCGACGGTGCCGGCGATGAACTGCTCGCCGAGCTCGACGTGCTGGTTGTCCTCGATGAGGAGCGTCGCACGCTTGAGCACCGGGTAGATGAACGGCTCGTCACCGTTGTCCGGCGTGAGGATGATCCGACGACCCTTGTCCGTGTCCTCGACGACGACGCGGCCGGGGGCCTCGGCGATCGGGGACGCGCCCTTGGGCGTGCGGGCCTCGAAGAGCTCCGTGACACGCGGCAGACCCTGGGTGATGTCGTCGGCCGAGGCCGAACCACCCGTGTGGAAGGTACGCATCGTCAGCTGGGTACCGGGCTCACCGATGGACTGCGCAGCGATGATGCCGACTGCCTCACCGATGTCGACCAGGTTGCCGGTGGCGAGCGAACGGCCGTAGCACTTCGCGCAGACACCGACGGCCGACTCGCAGGTCAGGACCGAGCGCACCTTGATGCTCTCGACACCGGCTGCCAGCAGCTTCTCGAGGAGCACGTCACCGACGTCCTCACGAGCCTCGGCGACGACCGTGCCCTTGGCGTCCACGGCCTCGGTGGCCAGGGTGCGCGAGTACACGGTGTTCTCGACGCGCGGGTCGCGGACCAGCTTGCCGTCCGCGTCCACGGTCGCGATCGGCAGCTCGAGGCCACGCGTCGTACCGCAGTCGTCCTCGCGGATGATGACGTCCTGCGAGACGTCCACGAGACGACGGGTGAGGTACCCGGAGTCCGCGGTACGGAGCGCGGTGTCGGCAAGACCCTTGCGAGCACCGTGGGTGGCGATGAAGTACTCCGCCACGGTCAGGCCCTCGCGGTACGAGTTGATGATCGGGCGGGCGATGATCTCGCCCTTCGGGTTGTTCACCAGACCACGCATACCCGCGATGTTGCGGACCTGCAGCCAGTTACCACGAGCACCCGACGACACCATGCGGTTGATCGTGTTGTCGACGGGGAAGTTGTCCCGCATCTCCTGCGCGATCTCGTTGGTGGCCTCGGTCCAGATCTTGATCAGGTCGGCGCGACGCTCGGAGTCGGTGATCAGACCCTTGTCGAACTCGCCCTGCACCTTGGCGGCCTGGATCTCGTAGCCCGCGATGATCTCCTTCTTGCGAGGAGGCGTCACGACGTCCGACAGGGCGACGGTCACACCGGAGCGCGTGCCCCAGTAGAAGCCGGCGTCCTTGATCCGGTCCAGCGCAGCGGCCGTCTCGGTCTTGGAGTACCGCTCGGCGAGGTCGTTGACGATCGCGGACAGCACACCCTTGTCGGTGACCTTCTGGACGAACGGGTAGTTCGCCGGGAGGGTCTCGTTGAAGAGCGCACGGCCCAGGGTCGTCTCGAGGAGGACGGTGTCGCCCTGCTCGTAGCCCTCGGGAGCTTCACCCTCGGCGAAGTGGACACCCGTCATGCGGATCTTCGCCATGGCGTTGAGGTGCAGCGTGTGCTGGTCGTTGGCCAGGATCGCCTCGGCGACCGAGGAGAACGCACGGCCCTCACCGACGGCGCCCTCGCGGACGGTCGTCAGGTGGTGCAGACCGATGATCATGTCCTGTGCGGGCAGGGTCACCGGACGGCCGTCGGACGGCTTCAGGATGTTGTTCGAGGCGAGCATCAGGATGCGGGCCTCGGCCTGGGCCTCCACCGACAGCGGCAGGTGCACGGCCATCTGGTCACCGTCGAAGTCCGCGTTGAACGCAGCACACACGAGCGGGTGGAGCTGGATGGCCTTGCCCTCGACGAGCTGCGGTTCGAACGCCTGGATGCCCAGACGGTGCAGCGTCGGCGCACGGTTCAGCAGCACGGGGCGCTCGCGGATGATCTCCTCGAGCACGTCCCACACCTGCGGACGCGAACGCTCGACCATGCGCTTGGCCGACTTGATGTTCTGCGCGTGCGACAGGTCGATCAGGCGCTTGATCACGAACGGCTTGAAGAGCTCGAGCGCCATCTGCTTGGGCAGACCACACTGGTGCAGCTTCAGCTGCGGGCCGACGATGATGACCGAACGGCCCGAGTAGTCGACGCGCTTGCCGAGCAGGTTCTGGCGGAAACGACCCTGCTTGCCCTTGAGCATGTCGCTCAGGGACTTCAGGGCGCGGTTGCCGGTACCCGTGACCGGACGTCCACGACGACCGTTGTCGAACAGCGCGTCAACGGCTTCCTGCAGCATGCGCTTCTCGTTGTTCACGATGATCTCGGGGGCACCGAGGTCGAGCAGGCGGCGGAGACGGTTGTTGCGGTTGATCACACGACGGTAGAGGTCGTTGAGGTCCGACGTGGCGAAACGGCCACCGTCGAGCTGCACCATCGGGCGCAGTTCCGGCGGGATGACCGGCACGACGCCGAGCACCATCGCTGCCGGCGAGTTGCCGGTGGCGAGGAAGGAGCTGACGACGCGCAGACGCTTGATCGCGCGGATCTTCTTCTGGCCCTTGCCCTCGGCGATCTGCAGGCGCAGCGCCTCGGCCTCGGCAGCCAGGTCGAACGCCTCGAGCCGGAGCTTGATCGCCTCGGCGCCCATGTAGGCGTCGAAGTAGATCCCGAACCGGTCCTGGAGCTCGTGGAAGACGGCGTCCTCGGGCTTGAGGTCGCCCACCTTGAGGTTGCGGAAGTCCTCCCACACACGCTCGAGACGGGTGATGTCCTCGTCGAACGACTTGCGGACCTGGGACATCTCCTTCTCGGCGGTGTCCTTGGTGCGCCGCTTGACGTCGGCCTTCGCTCCCTCTTCCTCAAGGGCTGCGAGGTCGTCCTCGAGCTTCTTGAGGCGGTCGGCGATGATCGAGTCGCGCTGGCCCTCGAGGGTCTTGATCTCGAGACGCATCTCGTTCTCGAGGCCCGGCATGTCCGCGTGACGGCCCTCTTCATCGATGTCGATGATCATGTACGCCGCGAAGTAGATGACCTTCTCGAGGTCCTTCGGCGCCATGTCGAGGAGGTACCCGAGGCGCGACGGGACGCCCTTGAAGTACCAGATGTGCGTGACGGGGGCAGCGAGCTCGATGTGGCCCATGCGCTCACGACGGACCGAGGACTTGGTGACCTCGACGCCGCAGCGCTCGCAGACGATGCCCTTGAACCGGACACGCTTGTACTTGCCGCAGGCGCACTCCCAGTCGCGGGAAGGTCCGAAGATCTGCTCGCCGAACAGACCGTCCTTCTCGGGCTTCAGGGTGCGGTAGTTGATGGTCTCCGGCTTCTTGACCTCGCCGTACGACCACTGACGGATGTCCTCGGCGGTCGCGAGGCCGATCCGAATGGCGTCAAAGGAAGTTGCTTCGAGCAATGTTCTTCTCTCTTGCTTGATTCAGGCTTCGATGTACGGGCGGGATCAGATGTCGTCGACGGACGACGACTCGAACCGCGAGGAGATGTTGATGCCCAGCTCCTCCGCAGCGCGGAAGACCTCGTCATCGTTGTCGCGCAGGCTGACCGCCTGGCCGTCGGCCGAGAGGACCTCGACGTTCAGGCAGAGCGACTGCATCTCCTTCATGAGGACCTTGAAGGACTCGGGGATCCCGGGTTCCTGGATGTTCTCGCCCTTGACGATCGCCTCGTAGACCTTCACGCGGCCGAGGATGTCGTCGGACTTGATCGTCAGGAGCTCCTGGAGGGCGTAAGCGGCGCCGTACGCCTCGAGCGCCCACACCTCCATCTCACCGAATCGCTGGCCACCGAACTGCGCCTTACCACCCAGCGGCTGCTGCGTGATCATCGAGTACGGACCCGTCGAACGAGCGTGGATCTTGTCGTCGACCAGGTGGTGCAGCTTGAGGATGTACATGTAGCCGACCGAGACGGGCTCGGGGAACGGCTCGCCGGAGCGACCGTCGAAGAGCTGCGCCTTGCCGGACGAGCCGATCAGGCGCTCGCCGTCGCGGTTCGGGAGGGTCGAGTCGAGGAGGCCCTCGATCTCGCGCTCGTACGCACCGTCGAACACCGGAGTGGCGACCTTCGTGCCCGGAGCGGCGCTGTGCGCTGCCTCGGGGAGGGCCGATGCCCACTCCTGGATGCCCTCGACGTTCCAGCCCTGCTTGGCGAGCCAACCGAGGTGGATCTCGAGGACCTGGCCGAAGTTCATGCGGCCGGGGACGCCGAGCGGGTTCAGGACGATGTCGACCGGGGTGCCGTCGGCGAGGAAGGGCATGTCCTCGACCGGGAGGATGGTCGAGATGACGCCCTTGTTGCCGTGACGACCGGCGAGCTTGTCACCCGCGGTGATCTTGCGCTTCTGGGCGATGTAGACGACCACGCGCTGGTTGACACCAGAGCCGAGTTCGTCGTCGCCGTCCTGCGAGTCGAACACCTTGACGCCGATGATCGTGCCCTCTTCACCGTGGGGCACCTTCAGCGAGGTGTCGCGCACTTCGCGCGACTTCTCGTTGAAGATGGCGCGGAGGAGGCGCTCTTCGGCGGAGAGCTCGGTCTCGCCCTTCGGCGTGACCTTGCCGACCAGGATGTCGCCGGGGCGGACCTCGGCACCGATGCGGATGATGCCGCGCTCGTCGAGGTCGGCCAGCAGGTCCGGGCTCACGTTGGGGAGGTCACGGGTGATCTCCTCCTTGCCGAGCTTCGTGTCGCGGGCGTCGACCTCGTACTCCTCGATGTGGATCGAGGAGAGCGTGTCGTCCTTGATGAGGTTCTGCGACAGGATCATCGCGTCCTCGTAGTTGTAGCCCTCCCACGGCATGAACGCGACGAGGAGGTTCTTGCCGAGCGCGAGCTCGCCGTTCTCCGTCGCGGGACCGTCGGCGATGACCTCGCCCTGCTCCACACGCTCGCCGGCCGAGACGACCACGCGGTGGTTGTAGCTCGTGCCCTGGTTGGAGCGGTCGAACTTGCGCAGGTAGAAGGTCTGCGTGCCACCCTCGTCGAGCTGCAGGGTCACGGCGTCTGCCGAGACCTCGGAGACGACACCGGCCTTGTCGGCGGTGACGACGTCACCGGCGTCGATCGCGGTGTAGCCCTCCATGCCGGTACCGACGAGCGGCGACTCGGAACGGAGCAGCGGGACGGCCTGACGCTGCATGTTCGCACCCATGAGGGCGCGGTTCGCGTCGTCGTGCTCGAGGAACGGGATGAGCGAGGTCGCGACCGACACCATCTGGCGCGGCGAGACGTCCATGTAGTCGACTTCGCCCTTGGCGACGAGTTCGACCTCGCCACCCTTCTTGCGGACGAGGACCTTGTCGTCGGCGAAGTGGAACGAGTCGGTCAGCGGCGCGTTGGCCTGCGCGACGACGAACTCGTCCTCTTCCGAGGCGGTCAGGTAGTCGATGGTCTTCGTGACCTCGCCGTTGACGACGCGACGGTACGGGGTCTCGATGAAGCCGAACGAGTTGATCCGACCGAACGACGCGAGCGAACCGATCAGGCCGATGTTCGGGCCTTCCGGGGTCTCGATCGGGCACATGCGGCCGTAGTGCGACGGGTGGACGTCACGGACCTCGACGCCGGCACGCTCACGGGACAGACCACCCGGGCCGAGGGCCGAGAGACGACGCTTGTGCGTCAGGCCCGCGAGCGGGTTGTTCTGGTCCATGAACTGCGACAGCTGGGACGTTCCGAAGAACTCCTTGATCGCGGCGACGACCGGACGCACGTTGATGAGCGTCTGGGGCGTGATCGCCTCGATGTCCTGCGTGGTCATGCGCTCGCGGACGACGCGCTCCATGCGGGACAGACCCGTGCGGACCTGGTTCTGGATGAGCTCGCCGACGGCGCGGATGCGACGGTTGCCGAAGTGGTCGATGTCGTCCACGTCGAGGCGCAGCTGCACCGGCTCGCCGTCACGCACGCCGTTCAGCGTGGTCTTCTCGGCGTGCAGGGACACGAGGTACTTGATCGTCGCGACGATGTCCTTGACGGTCAGCACCGAGTCGGACAGCGGGGCGTCGATCCCGAGCTTGCGGTTGACCTTGTAACGGCCCACCTTCGCCAGGTCGTAGCGCTTCGAGTTGAAGTAGAAGTTGTCGAGCAGCGCACGCGCGGCCTCGGCAGCGACCTGCTCGCCCGGGCGCAGCTTGCGGTAGATGTCCTTGAGCGCCTCTTCCTTCGTGAGGATGGCGTCCTTCTCGAGGGTCGACTCGATCGAGGCGAAGCCCTGGAACTCCTCCATGATCTCCTCGCTGGTCAGACCCAGCGCCTTGAGGAAGACCGTGACCGACTGCTTGCGCTTGCGGTCGATGCGCACGCCCACCTGGTCGCGCTTGTCGATCTCGAACTCGAGCCACGCACCACGCGAGGGGATGACGCGAGCGGAGTAGATGTCCTTGTCGGACGTCTTCTCCTGCTGGCGCTCGAAGTACACGCCGGGCGAACGGACGAGCTGCGACACGACGACGCGCTCGGTGCCGTTGATGATGAACGTGCCGCGTTCGGTCATGAGCGGGAAGTCGCCCATGAAGACCGTCTGCGTCTTGATCTCACCCGTCATGTGGTTCATGAACTCGGCGTTGACGTACAGCGGAGCGGCGTAGGTCTTGCCGCGCTCCTTGCAGTCGTCGATCGAGTACTTGGGGTCCTCGAGCTCGGGCGCCGTGAACGAGAGCTGCATGGTCTCGCCGAGGTCCTCGATCGGGGAGATCTCCTCGAAGATCTCCTCCAACCCGGAGTGCAGGGCGAGGTCGGTGCGACCCTGCTCCTGTCCCTCTGCGAGACGGGCCTTCCAGACGTCGTTGCCGACGAGCCAGTCGAAGCTCTCCGTCTGGAGTGCGAGCAGATCAGGAACCGTGAGGGTGTCCGTGATCTTGGCGAACGAGAGTCGCGAGTGGTTGCGACCGTTCTTGGGGTTGGTGGATGCGTTGGGCGCAGCAGCCAAGGGTGTGACCTCCGTAGGCCCCGTCGGGCCGATACTGACGAGCAGCATGTAGGTGAGTAGATGATCGCTCGGCGATCCCCGCGAGTTCTTGCCCTGCGACCACGCCGACGCGTGCCTGACGCGGAACGTCGGTGCACGTGTGGGATGATCTCCGTGAGCGGGACCCGCCGCCATATACGGGTCCGGCTGCACCAGGGCGAGTTGAGCTTGTCCAACTCAGAACTCTGCGTCGACCGCAATATGACGACACGGATGCCAGGGAGCGCGAACTGCCATCATAGTTCGCGCCGAGTCGTGCTGTCCAGTCCTGGCTTGACCAGATTCGGCAGTGGCGTGTATAAGCCGCTCCGTGCCCGCGGAATTCCCGCCCCGCGCCCGGCCCGCAACGGCCCTGCGCACCCCGCCCGCGCAGTGGACCCGGCCGTGCGCTCAGCCGAGTCGCTCGCGCTCGACGTGCCCCGCGCCTCCCGGCTGGCCCTGCCGTCCGGCCAGCGCACGGAAGGCATCCTCGGGTCGACGGGTGCGCACGAAGGTGACGCGACCACGGTCGTCGGTGAGCTCGATCCCGAGTCCGGGGGTGAGGATCAGGGCGCGCACACCGCGACCGATCCGCAGGCCGACGCCGCCGTAGGTGCGAGCGTCCGCCTCCACGAGTCGGACGTCGGCGATGCGCCGACGTGCGATGCGCCGTGGCGGCAGCGGCCGGAAGTGCAACGTGACGTGCGAGTCGGTGACAGCGAACCCGGCTCGTGCGAGCAGCAGCAGCACGCCCGCCACGACGGCGACCAGCGCCGGAACGATGAGCGCGGTCTCCGGTGCGTCGCCGGGCCAGGCGGTCACGGCCGCGGTCAGGCCGAGCCCGCCGAGGAGCAGGACCGCGCCGACGACACGCATCCAGGTGGGCGCCGCCTCGTGGTCGGCGTGGGCCGGACGGGAGGCGCGGGGCACCCGCGTCGCCCGGCTCGCGGTCGTGCGCGTGGTGTCGCGGGTCGTCGGTGCGGCCAGGCGTGCGGTGGGCACGCTCATCGTGTCAGTGGTCATGTCGGGTCTCCTGCAGCTCGGCGGAGTGTTGCATCCCGTATTTTACATGACGGGTGCGATGTGATCACGGCCAGCGCGCGCGGGTGACCGGAAGGGGCACGCGGACGCGTGCCGACGGCGCGCACACTCGAGCGGTGGGGCGCTCGACGGCACGTCGTGGTCACGTCGGGAGGGCGGACGCGCGAGGTGTGGGGCACTGCACGCATCGACGCGGTCCCGCGTGACGACCGGATGAACAGTACGGAACGAGCCTTGGCGTCCGCTGGCCGTCCATGTGTACGCATTCACGTACCGGCCAGGACCGGTCAGCGCAGGACGCGCGCGACCGCCTCGGCGCGTGTGGCGACCCCGAGCTTCGCGAACACCTGGTTCACGTACGACTTCACCGTCGGCACCGTCAGGAACAACTCCGCCGCGATCTGCGGGTTCGTCCGGCCGGCCGCGATGCGCTCGAGCACGTCGGCCTCGCGCGGGGTGAGGTCCGGGAACCGGTCTCGCAGCGGCGGCACAGCAGGCGCGGACGCCGTCGCCCCGCCGCCGGCGAGCTGCGCCACCAGCCGCGCTCCGACCGTCGCGTCGAACGTCGACTGCCCCGACGCGACCGCCCGGATCGCCGTCGCGATCTCGGCCCGTCCGGCGTCCTTCGTCAGGTACCCACGCGCACCCGCCCGGAGCGCGGTCACGATCGACTCGTCGTCCGCGTAGGTCGTCAACACGAGCACCGCCACCTGCGGGTGGTCGGCCACGATGCGCGCGGTCGCCGTCGGCCCGTCGGTGCCGGGCATGCGCAGGTCCATCAACACGACGTCGGGAGCGTCACGGTCCACCGCTACGATCGCCTCGGCACCGTCGGCGGCCTCACCCGTCACCTGCAGGTCCGGCACGAGCGACAGCACCGTCACCAGGCCGTCGCGGACGATCGCCTGGTCATCGACGACGAGGACACGGATGGTCACGAGGCGTCCACCTCGTGCTCGGCCACCCGGTCCACCGGCAGGTGCAGCGCGACGACGAACTCGTCGTCGGACCGCTCCGCTTCGACCGTCGCACCGCTGCCGAGCTCCTCGACGCGCTCGCGCATCCCGAGCAGCCCCTGGCCGCCGCCGGTGAGCGGGTTGGCCACGACGACGTCCACGGCGTCGCCGTCGCGGACGACGGACAGCGACACGGGGCGGCCGGGGGCGTGCCGGCGGGCGTTGCTGAGGGCCTCACGGACGACCTGGACGACGGCGGCGCGGTGCGCCTCGTCGAGTGCGGCCAGGGTCGCGTCGCCCTGCACCACGATGGTGCCGCCGAACGAGCGGTGGGCGGCGACCAGGGCGGTCAGGTCGGTGCGGTCCGGCACGTGGTCGGTGCGGTCGGTCTGGTCGGTGCGGTCCGGCACCTGGTCGGTGGACGGCCGGGAGGCGCGGCTCGCGTCCGGCACGTCGGCTCCGGTGGTCCGCGTGGCCTGGTCCGGGGCTGTGGTCCGGTCCGGGGTGGTGGCGCGGTCCGCGGGGGTGGTCGGGTCGGGGACGGCGGCCCCGTCCGGGGTGGCATCGGGCTCGGCGTCCGCGTCATCGCGGAGGGCGTGCACGGCTCGGCGCGCCTCGGCGAGGCCGTCCGCCGCCAGGGTCCTGGCCTCGCCGGCACGCTTCGTCGCGTCGTCGACCCGGCCGGCCTCGAGCAGGGCCTCGACCGCGTCGAGCTGCAGCACGAGTCCGCCCAGCGAGTGCGCGAGGACGTCGTGGATGTCCCGCGAGGCCCGGGACCGATCGGCGAGGAGCTGCGCCCGCTGCTGGTCCTGCTCGGCCTGCCGCGCGCGCTGCGCCGCGACCCGGAACTGCCGGCGGCTGAACCCGATGAGCACGCCGAGCAGCAGCCCGCCGCTCGTGCCGAGGACGAACTGGACCGAGGCGTGCTCGATCGTCGCGCAGACGGCGATGACCACCATCGCCCCCACCGCCGCCACCGCCGCGAGCCAGACCGGCACCCGGAGGTTCGCGCCGAGCAGGACGATCCCGACGATCACGGGGACGATCATGAGCGAGTCGGTCGCCACCACGGTCAGGGAACCGGCGACGATCATCACCACGCCCGCGACGACGAGCAGCTGCGGCGTCCGGCCGAACTCGCGGAGCGCCCACGCGGCGAGCGCCACTGCACCGAACACCCACACCCACGCGGGGAGCTGCAGCTCGAGTCCGTTCTTCACGAACCAGAACCCGACGATCACGATGCCGAGGGCGTTGAGTCCCCAGGCGGTTGCCGAACGGGACCGACCCCCGGGGAGGTCGGTCGGGTCCTGTCCGCTCAGCAGGGTCACCGGACCATCATGCCGCGGGTGGTGCGGCGGCTGGCGGTCCGGTCGCCGCGGTCTCCGCGGTCTCCGCGCGGGATGCGCTGGTCGATGACGACGGCGCGGGCGGCGCGGTTCAGGGCGAGCACGAGCAGGATCGCGCCGGTCGAGGTGAGCAGGTGCGCACCGAGGTGGCCGCCGAGCACATCGAGGCCGACGCGCACGGCGATGAGCACGATCCAGAGCGACGCACCGAGCCACCCTGTGCGGGACTGGATCGTCCGACCCTTGCTGTCCGGGGTGGCGACCGTGCGGAACCGGGTGATGGTGCCCATCGTCAGGCCCACGCCGATCGTGATCAGGGCCTCGATGCCGAGGAACACGACGTCGGTCGTGGTGATCGTCGCCCCCGACTGCGCCAGGACCACCACGCCGATGATCGCCATGATCATCGGCGTGCGCCAGATGCGCGCCGGGTCGAGGTACTGCCAGGTGGCCTGGCGGTACCCGAGGAAGCCGACGAGGGCGACGCCGATCAGGACGTTGACGAGGAGCTGGACCGACATGGTGTGCCTTTCGAGGTGACCCGGCGGGACGTCCCCGACCGATGGATCCAGCCTCGTTCCGGTGCGTTCGCGGGCACACCAACCAGGGGTGGGGCCCGGGTGGTGATCGCGGTGCCGGTCGGGTGGTGTTCGATTGACCGCATGGCTGATGCGTTCGACGGGTTCCGGATCGGTGCGGGGTACTCGGTGGTCGAGCCGGACCGGCACCGCCCCGGGTCCTTCACGCTCGTGGTGGACGGCACGCCGCAGTCGCACGTCGACCTCGAGGACCCGACCCACCTGGCGTTCGAGTACATCCGGCGGATCGGGCACGCCATCGACCTGCTGCCGTCCGGTCCGGTCACGGCGCTGCACCTCGGCGCCGGTGCCCTGACGCTCCCCCGGTACGTCGCAGTGACCCGGCCGGGCTCCCGCCAGCAGGTCATCGAGCTCGAGCGCGACCTGGTGGACCACGTCCGCGAGGTCCTGCCGTTCCCCCGCGGAGCGTCGATCCGGGTGCGGTACGGCGACGCGCGCGAGGTGCTCGGCAAGCTCCCCTCCGGGCTGCGCGGCACGGTGGACCTGGCGGTGGTGGACGTCTTCGGCGGCTCGCAGATCCCGGCGCACGTGACGAGCATCGAGTTCTACCGCGAGGTCGCCGCGTTCCTGTCGCCGACCGGCATCGTCGCCGTGAACGTGGCCGACGGTGCGGGTCTCGCGTTCGCACGGGGGCAGGCGTCGACGCTGCAGGCCGTGCTGCCGTCGGTGGCAGCGGTGGCGGACACCGGCATGCTCAAGGGGCGACGGTTCGGGAACATCGTGCTGCTCGGTTCGCCGACCGACCTGCCGATCGCCGAGATGCCGCGGCGGTACTCGTCGGACCCGATGCCGGCGAAGGTCGTGCACGGGGCCGAGCTGCGGGCGTTCATCGCCGGGGCGCCGATCGTCACCGACGCGACGGCCGTGGCGTCACCGGAGCCGAACCGGAGCGTGTTCGGCGCCTGACCCCGCGGTGACGACGGGGCGGCGCGCGAGGCCGTTCCCGGGCACTCGGCGGGTGCGGCTGTCAGGATGGTCTGAACGACCGCGCAGGTGCGCGACCGAGCGATGGGATCCCCTGATGACGAACGACGACCGGAGCAACCAGGACCGGACGGGCGACGGCCAGGCGCCGAGCTGGGGCGAAGCCCCGCAGCAGCAGCCCGCCGCCGATGCACCGCGGTACGGCGAGCGGAGCGACCCGACGCCGCAGTACGGGCAGTCCGCCCCGCAGTACGGCGAGCAGCAGAACCAGTACGGGCAGCAGCAGCAGCAGTACGGGCAGCAGCAGGACCAGTACGGGCAGCAGCAGCAGTACGGCCAGCAGCCGTACGCCGCGGCGCCCGCGAGCTCCGGTTCGCCCGCGTGGCAGAGCTACGAGGAGCCGAAGGCCAAGAAGAAGACCGTCGGCGTGATCGCGTTCGTGGTCGGCCTCGCCGCCCTGGTCGTGGGAGCCATCGGCGGGTACCTGTTCGGGCAGTCGTTCGGCGCTTCCGACGCCTTCCGCGACTCGATGCAGAACAGCGGAGCGACGCCGAGCGACGCGCAGATCACCGAGCTGATGACCTCGTCGAACGTCATCACCGGGTCCCTCATGTTCTACCTGGGCACGGCCCTCGGCCTGTGGGCGATCGTGCAGGGCATCATCGCTGCCGTCACCAAGCGTGGCCGCAGTTGGGGCGTCTTCGCCATCGTCCTCGCCGTCGTCGCGCTCATCGTCTTCGTCGTGGCGGTCGGCGTCGCTGCGGTCGCGGCGAGCGGGATGTCCTGATCCGCCGAGCCGGTCCGGAACGGCCCGTCGTGCTCCGGCACGGCGGGCCGTTCTCCGTCCACCGGCGCGAAGCCTGAGCGCGTCGCACCGGCCGCTCCCGGCAGAGCGCGGCTACCCTCGAACCGATGTCCCTCCCGCCCGACGACCGTCAGCAGCCCGACCCGTCCGACCCGTCCCGTGAACCGCGCCACGCGGCTCCCGTGACGGCCGGGGTCAGCCCGGGCAGCACCTTCGCGCCCATCAGCCTGCGGCCGGCGGTCGACGTCGACGCCGTGCACCAGCGTCTGCGCGACCTCGGTCAGAGCCGCAGCACCGAGGCGCTCGCGGAACGCGCCGAACTCCTCCGCCTGCTCGGCCGTCTCGACGAGTCCCTCGTCGTCGCGGAGGAGGTCTTCCGCCTCGCGATGTTCACGGGCGAGCGCCAGGACAAGGTCGCCGCCCGGATCCGGCGCGCGCACATCCTGCACGACCTCGGTCGCCACGACCGTGCCGCGACCGAGGCCGCTCTGGCCCGCGACACCGCCGCGACCGAGGAGTGGCCGGAGCTCGAGGGTGCCGCCGCCGAGATCGAGGGGTGGTCGCTGTTCGAGAACGACCGCTTCGAAGAGGCCCGCGCCGCACTGTCCCGCGCCTACCAGGCGTTCCGCCAGGCCGGTGCCCCGTCCGAGCGCACCGACGCCCTGCGCACCGCGGTCGAGGCGGCGATGCGTGCCTCGATCACGCACCCCGCCGAACCCGCCGACAAGCCGCGGACGGCCCGCGAGGTCGCCGCCCGCCGCGCCGAGGACGACGAACCGACCATGCGCGTCGCCGAGCCGGTCAAGCAGGTGCCGCCGATCCGCCGCCGGGTGCTCGGGGCGCCGGACGCCGCGCGCACCGAGGCCGACGACATCTGGGGACGGATCGCCGCCCGGGCAGCCAAGAAGGGCCAGGCCGACCCCCGCGCCGACCAGTGACCGCACTCGAGACGGTCCGTTCCCGAGCCGAGGCGCTCATCACCGAACACCTCGGCGCGGGCTCGTGGGCCTTCGGGTTCGATCACGCGAAGACCCGCGCAGGACAGTGCGACTTCGCCCGGAAGCGCATCACCGTCAGCCGGCACCTGGCGACACTGTTCTCGGAGGACGACGTCGAGCAGGTCCTGCTGCACGAAGTCGCCCACGCCCTCGCGGGCGCCCGTGCGGGCCACGGCGCGAAGTGGAAGCGGACCGCGTCCGCCATCGGGTACACGGGTTCGCGGCTGCACGACGGCCCGATCGCCAGCGAGCTCGCACCGTGGATCGGGACCTGCCCCGCCGGACACGAGCACTTCCGCTACCGGACGCCCACCCGCCAGCTCGCCTGTGCCCGGTGCTCCCGCCGGTTCGATCCCCGCAACGCCATCGTTTGGCGGCGCCGGAGCGAGGCTGACACCCCGTCGACGGTGGCCTCGACTACCGCATGAGTCCGTCCGCGCTCGGAGGCGCGCCGGTAACCCGTTAGCCTGGACGGATGCACACGGGGCAGCACATCCGCACGGACGCCGGATCCACCTGGTTCTTCGACGCCGGTCGGATCGCCCTGGACTTCGCGCACACCGGTGGGTTCGCCGACGACCCGGACGGCCGGCGTCCCCGATCGCAGCTCGGTGAGCTGCTCGCGAGCCCGGCGGACCTGGACGAGTGGCTCAGCGACCACACCGAACCGATCGACGTCGGGGCGAGCGCGCGCGAGCTGCAGGACGCCCGCGCGCTCCGCGCGGCGATCGCCCGACTCGCCGTCGCCGCAGCCCCCGGCCCGGCGACCACCGCGGCCGAGCGCACCGCCGTCGCGGCGGGCCTGCGTGCCGGGACCGGCCGCACGCGCCCCGCGCCCGACGACATCGACACCGTCAACCTGTTCGCCGCCCTGCCGGACGTGCCCCCGAGCCTCCCGGGTGGCCGACGACGTGCCGGAGCGAACCGCGTCCGCCTGGCCCAGGCACTGTCCAGCGTCGCGCGCGACGCCGTCGCATTGTTCACCGAGGTCGGCTTCGACGACGTCGAGGCCGACGGCCGTCCGACGCGTCTGAGCCGCTGCTCGGCCGACGACTGCGCGCTGGTCTTCTACGACTCCTCGCGGGGCGGGACGCGTCGCTGGTGCTCGATGCAGCGGTGTGGGAACCGCGCCAAGGTCCGTGCGCACCGCGCTCGGCGCGCGGCGGTCTGACCACCCTCCAGCCAGCCGTCAAGGCAGCGCGAAGAAAAAGATTCGGCGCACCGAATTCTCTGGCATGCTGGGTACCGTGACCGACACCGCCGCCGCCAGGACCACCGAGCAGCCCTCCGGCACGCCGCGCCGCCGCGCTGCCGGCCTCACCCTGCTCGGCCCGGCGTTCGTCGCGGCCATCGCCTACGTCGACCCCGGCAACGTGGCGGCCAACCTCACCGCCGGGGCGAAGTACGGCTACCTGCTCCTCTGGGTCCTGGTCGCCGCGAACGCGAGCGCGGTCGTCGTGCAGTACCTGTCCGCCAAGCTCGGCGTCGTCACGGGCAAGTCCCTCCCGGAGCACCTCGGCCTGCGGATGCGTCGCACCCCGAGGCTGCTGTTCTGGGGGCAGGCCGAGATCGTCGCGGCCGCGACCGACATCGCCGAGGTGATCGGCGGCGCGCTCGCCCTGCACCTGCTCTTCGGCCTGCCACTCGTCGCCGGTGGGCTCATCACGGGCGTGGTCTCGATGCTCCTGCTGACCCTGCACAGCCGCCGCGGGACCCGCACCTTCGAAGCCGTCGTCACGGCGATGCTCGCGATCCTGACCGTCGGCTTCTGCGCCGGACTGCTCTTCGCGCAGGTCTCCCCCGCCGAGCTCGTCAGCGGCCTGGTGCCGCGGTTCGAGGGGTCAGAGTCGGTGATGCTCGCGGCGTCGATGCTCGGCGCGACGGTCATGCCGCACGCGGTCTACCTGCACTCGGCGCTCGCCCGCGACCGGCACGGCGACGTGCCCGCCGGGCCCGAGCGCCGCCGCGTGCTCGTCGCGACCCGGTGGGACGTCGGCCTCGCGCTAGTGGTCGCCGGCGGCGTGAACATCTGCATGCTCGTCCTCGCCGCGGCGACGCTACCCGGGGTCGCGGACACCGACTCGATCCCCGGAGCACAGCGGGCGATCGCCGAGCACGTCGGGCCCGTCGTCGGGGTGCTGTTCGCGGTGGGGCTGCTGGCGTCCGGACTGGCATCGACCTCGGTCGGCTGCATGGCCGGCGCCGAGATCATGAAGGGGCTGCTGCACGTCCGGATCCCGCTCGTGGCGCGGCGCGTGATCACCCTGGTGCCGGCGATCGTGCTGCTCGCGATCGGTGCCGACGCGACGATGCTGCTGGTGGTGAGCCAGGTGGTGCTGAGCTTCGGGATCGCCTTCGCGATCGTCCCGCTGGTCGTCTACACGTCGCGCCGCAGCATCATGGGCACGGACGTGAACGCCGCGACCACCCGCGTGGTGGCGTGGGTGATCGCGGCGGTCATCGTGGCGCTCAACGTCGCGCTGATCGTGCTCACGGTGACGCAGTGAGCGCCGGGACGTACGTCGTCACTCGACGACCGTGACGTCCTTCCAGAACGCGACGTAGCCCGAGTAGTCCTTGCCGACGCGGTCGAACGACGACGGGATCGGCGTCGGGTAGGACCACGCGCGGTCCTGCAGCGCTTGTCCGTCCACGTTCACGGTGAAGTACTGCGTGTCGCCCTTCCACGGGCAGTGGTACTGGGTGGGGCTCTCGGTGAACAGCTCGGACTTCACGCTCGACGGCGGGAAGTACCAGTTGCCCTCGATCTTGATGAGGTCCTCTTCCGGGGCCTCCGCGATCACCGTGTCGCCGACGACTGCCTTCATGCGTTGCTCCTTCGCTCGCTGGTGCCGGACGGCCTGGACGGCGCTCCGGTCCCTGTCCGCCCGAACGCTACGCCCGGCCCCGCGATTCCCGCAGGACGACCAGGCCCGGTCCGACGGCGAGCGCCGCGTGCACCGGCTCGCGACCGAGGACGGCCGCGCTCTCGGACGCCGTGACCAGGTGCTTCACCGCGCGCCGGAGCCCGGTGTACGCCGCGCAGGCCGCGGCAGCCTCCGGTGAGGTGTGGTCGATCCCGACCGCGGCGAGCGCGTCGACGACGGCGCCGGCGGCGAGCAGGTCCTCGACGGCGAAGTCGGGTGCGTCGGGCACGTCGACGGTCTCGCCCGCGGCCTCGGCCGCGTCGTCCAGCGCTCCGGGATGGTGCAGCCCGGCGGCGACGACCGCGACGACGCACCGGTCGCCACGATCGGACTGGAGGCCCGTCACCCGTTCCGCGATCGCACTCGCGTTGCCGAGGTGGCCGAGCACGACCTCCGGACCGTCCGGCAGCTGGACGGTCGCGTTCCGCAGCGCGCGGCGCTGCGCCGCCGCGTCCGGCGAGCTCGGCAGGACGTCCACCCAGACGACGAGGTGTGCGCCGTGGGCGATGCGTGCCGCACCACCGGTGCCCCACGCGAACCGGACCTGGTACTGCTCCTGGGTGCGTTCTGCCACGTCCGTCACGATAGCCGTCCGGGCGATGCTGTCCCTCTCCACAGGGTGGCCGTCCCGACAGGCTCCACCATGGTCGACGACCGTAGGATGCACTTCCATGGAGATCGCCCCCGCGCCCACCCTGACCGGCGACCGTGTGACGCTCGAGCCCCTCGCGCAGGAGCACGCGGAAGACCTGCGGGCAGCGGTGACGGACGGCGATCTGTGGCGCACCTGGTACACCTCGATCCCAGCTCCCGCCCAGGTCGAGGACGAGATCGACCGGCGTCTCGCCGAGCACGAAGCCGGCCGCATGGTGCCCTTCGCGGTGCGTGACCGTCCGACCGGCCGCGTGGTGGGCTCGACGACCTTCATGAACATCGACGCGGGCAACCGGCACGTCGAGATCGGCAGCACGTTCCTGGCGAAGTCGGCGCAGCGATCGGGCATCAACACCGAGGCGAAGCTGCTGATGCTGTCCCACGCGTTCGAGGCCTGGCAGTGCATCGCGGTGGAGTTCCGCACGCACTGGCACAACCACCAGTCCCGCGCCGCGATCGCCGGTCTGGGCGCGAAGCAGGACGGCGTGCTGCGGAACCACTCGATCGGTCGCGACGGCACGCTCCGCGACACCGTGGTGTTCTCGATCATCGTTTCGGAGTGGCCGGCGGTCCGGCTGTCCCTGGCCGAGCGGCTCCGGCGGCACGACCGCGCCGAGGGGTCGCGCCGCCGGTCCGCCCGGCACGCCTGACCGTCAGAGCGTGTGACGGACCGTCCGGTCGCCGAGCGGCTGGACCGGACGCGCGTTCTCGACGTGCGCTGCCTCGAGGTCGGCGAGCTGGTCGGCGCCGAGCTCGATCGGGTCCTCGAGCACGATCCACCGCACCCCCTCGGTGCAGGGCGGCGTGGTGAGCGACCCCTCGTAGGTCGCGAAGGAGCGCGATGCGGGCAGCATCGCCTCGACGTCCACCGTGCTCTCCCGGCCGGCACCCGCCGTCGCCCCGGCGAGGTAGCTCTCGTAGGCGGGGTTGTGCGCGCCCCGCTCGGCGAGGACCCCGACGACGGTCAGGGCTCCGCGGTCGTCGGCGTGCACGAAGTGGAACTCCGCGTCGGCCGGGTCACCGTCGACGGTGTGCTCCGACCCCGCGTGGAAGTGCATCTGCACCAGGTCGAGGTCCGCGCCGGCGATGGTCGTCGAGGCACCGTCGCCGGCGGTGAACTGCACGGTGTGCCCGTTGTCCGCCGTCAGACCCCGGACGGCGCCCGAGACCACGAGGTCGAGGTCGGCGCCACCGCGGGCGGCCGGGAGGTCGATCGGGGACTGCTGGTCGCCGGTGCCGCACGTGCCGTACTCGTCGGTGAGACCACCCCAGTGCTGCGGGGCGCCTGCTCCCTCGTACGACCACGACGTGCCGGCGTCGTGCGCGTCGGCCTCGGGAGGCGTTCCGGCCGCGCACCCAGCGAGGACGAGGAGGACGGCGGGGGCGGCGAGCAGGGGGAAGCGGGGGTGAGTGGATCGCATGCTGTCCACACTCACATACTCGTATTTCACATTTGCCGAGAGCGGTCGTCGACCGCGAGCGTAGGGTCCTGGGCATGCACGTCGGTATCCGGATCGTCCTCGATGCGCCGGTCGACGCCGTGCGCGATGCCCTGCTGTCCCCGTCCGTGATGGTCGCGGTGACGAAGCCGTTCCTGGTGTACCGCTCGCGCAGCCCCGAGGGGTTCCCGGAGCGGTGGGAACCGGGGCACCCGCACCCGATCACCGCGAGTGCGTTCGGCCTCGTGCCGAGCGGCGACACGCACGTCGACCTCGACCTGTACGAGATCGACGGCGTCCCCGTGCAGCGTGACAACGGCGGCGGCACGAGCGGGCTGTTCGGCCGCATGACGATGCGCCACCGGATGGCGGTCGTGCCGGCTCCCGGCGACCGGACGCTGCTCATCGACCGCCTGACCTACCGGATGCGGCCGTGGCCCCTCGGCGCACTGCTGTGGCCGGGGATGTGGGTCATCTGGCAGTGGCGGGCGTACCGGATGCGTGCGCTCGCGCCCACCTGGCGGACGGATGCTGCCTGACCGAGGCGAGTCGAGCCTCCCGTCCACCGCGGAGCGGGCGTAGCCTCGACCACGTGAGCCAGACGCGCCCCCAGGAGCCGACGACCGACGACCGTGTGCGCAGCACGCTGGCGACCGTGGACTGGCGGCGCATGACGTTCGACCTGTACCGCCGTGTCCGTGCGACGCCGGATCCCCAGACGGCGCACGCGCTGTGGCGGGAGACCCGCGACGCGATGTTCGCGGAGCACCCCGCGTCGCCGCTCCTGGACGAGGACGCCCGCGACTTCGAGTCGCTGCCCGTGCCGGACTACGACCCCGCCTGGCGATTCCAGGTGCGCATCGAACCCGCCGAGCCCGCCGAGTTCGACTACGAGACCGGCACCGACGGCACCGTGCACTTCGACCGCCTCGGCGTTGTGACGGTCCCGGGCGTCGGCACGCTCGACGTCTGGTCGCACGGCGGCTACGCGGGCGGGCTGTTCGTCCCCGTGAAGGACTCCAGCGCCGGCAAGGCCCGTGGCACGTACGGCGGCGGACGCTACCTGCTCGACACGATCAAGGGCTCGGACCTGGGCGGCGACGACGCCGACTCGCTCGTGCTGGACTTCAACTTCGCGTACAACCCGTCGTGCGCGTACGACCCGGCGTGGGCGTGCCCGCTCGCGCCTCCCGGCAACACCGTGCCGGTGCCGATCCCGGTCGGCGAGCAGTACGACTTCTAGGGTGGAACGCATGGCAGGACTGGTCGCACTCGACGCCGGCGGACGTGTGCCGCCCTTCGAGCAGGTCCGCTCGCAGATCGCGGCACAGATCGGCGCGGGGTACCTCGTCGACGGCGAACGGCTGCCGAGCGTGCGGGGGCTGGCCGACGAGCTCGGGCTGGCAGCCGGCACGGTCGCGAAGGCCTACCAACTGCTCGAGGAGGCCGGGCTCGTGCACACCGCGCGTGGTGCCGGCACCCGGGTGGTGCGGCCGGCCGAGGTGCCCGACGCCGTGGCTGATGCGGCACGCGCGCTGGCAGCCGCTGCCCGCGCGGCTGGTCTGTCGGCCGACCAGGCGGCCACCGCGCTCAAGGACGCCTGGCCCGCGTAGGCGCGGGGCTTTGGGGCGTACCTGGTGCTTTCGGGCGTACCTGGTCGGAAGTTCCGGCCCGGTACGCCCGATTCGACTTTCCATCGCGGGCGTTCTGGAAGGAACCCGCGCTCAGCAGTGCTCGAAGACGTAGGCGTCGTCGGTCGGCGTGACCAGGTCGCGGTCGCGCAGGATCGTCATCGCCGGGCGGCTCTTCAGCTTGCAGACCGAGCCCCACGAGCGCTCGAGGGTGTCCGCGTACTCGATGTCGATGACCCGCTTGCCGTAGGCCTTCGTGTACGCCGAGCACTCCCGGTACTGCACGCACTCCTCGGCGACGACGAAGTCGAACCCGGTCTGCTTCCGGCCGGAGGCCCCGAGCTGCGGCGTGTTCTTCTGCCCGACGGCCAGGCCGTGGCGGTGCCCGGTGTCGACGAGTGACTTCGCCAGCGCGAGGTTGCCGGCGCGCGTGAGCCGCTTCCCGCTCCGGGTCCACGAGTCGAGGTTGTCGAACTCGACCGCGTCGAACCCGCGGTCGCCGCAGCGGGCGATGGACTTCGCGAGCACCTTCGTGATGAGCGCGCGCTTCGCTGCCGTCCGGGTGTCGAGGAGCATCTCGTCCGGCCAACCCGGGTCGGACACCGGCTTGCCGGCCCGGTCGCGCAGGATCGCCGACGGGTACGACCCCGTCCACGTGCGGGCGGACTCGGGCTGCGTCTGGAACCCGTTGACGTAGCAGATGTCGTACTTGCCCGTCGCAGGCTTCGCAGTGCTGTCCCGCTCGACGATCGTCACGCCGGACGGCGGCGTGTAGGAGCCGCCGAGCTGGTAGTCCGGGCGCCCCGAGGTCGGCAGGTTGCGGTAGCTCGCCGCAGCGCTGGTCGGAGCAGCTTCGGCGCAGCCGGCCGTGCCGAGGACGGCCACCAGGGCCATCGCGGTGGTGATCAGGACGGTTCGCGTGCGCACCCGGGAATCCTCGCATGCGCACGGCGAACGGACCGGTCCTGGGTTCTGCGGGGTCGACACGCTATGCTGGTGGTACTCGAGACGCCGATCGTCTCGTGCGTCGTACGGACGCCCCGAACTCCCGACCACGTTCCACTGATCCTCTGGTCGATGATCGAGCACCTCCCGAAGGTGCCCAGGCTTCTCTGCTGCGGCGACTGCGCCAGCCACCTCTGTTGGCGCGCATCCCGCCCGCGCGCTGCCTCAGAGCGCGCCCACAGCCGGTCTCATCCGGCTCGAAAGGTCACCATGACCACCAATGACCTCCGTTTCTCCGACCTGGGCGTCCCCGCGCCGATGGTCGCCGTCCTCGCCGACCAGGGCAAGGAGACCGCGTTCCCGATCCAGGAGGACACGCTCCCCGACTCCCTGCAGGGCAAGGACGTCCTCGGCCGTGGCCGCACCGGCTCCGGCAAGACGATCGCGTTCGCGATCCCGCTCGTCGCCCGTCTCGCCGCCAGTGGCCGCAAGCGCCGTGCCGGCCGCCCCCGTGCCCTGGTGCTCGCCCCGACCCGTGAGCTCGCGACCCAGATCGACGTCGCCCTCGCTCCGCTCGCGAAGGCCATGGGCCTGAACACCACGACCATCTTCGGTGGCGTCGGACAGGGCCGTCAGGTCGACGCCCTGCGCGGCGGCGTGGACGTCGTCGTGGCCTGCCCGGGCCGTCTCGCCGACCTCATGCAGCAGGGCCACGTCAACCTCGGTGACATCGAGGTGACCGTCCTCGACGAGGCCGACCACATGGCCGACATGGGCTTCCTGCCCGGCGTGACCAAGATCATGCAGGCGACGCCCGAGCAGGGGCAGCGTCTGCTGTTCTCCGCCACGCTCGACAACGGCGTGGACAAGCTCGTCAAGAAGTTCCTGCACAACCCGGTGATGCACTCCGTCGACGAGGCGAACAGCCCCGTCGAGGCGATGACCCACCACCTGTTCGAGGTCGCCGACGCCGACGCGAAGAAGCACCTCGTGAGCACCCTCGCCTCGGGCAACGGTCGCCGCATCCTCTTCATGCGCACCAAGCACCACGCCAAGCGCCTCGCCAAGCAGCTCAGCAGCCAGGGGATCCCGGCCGTCGACCTGCAGGGCAACCTGTCGCAGGGCGCCCGTGAGCGGAACCTGGCGAAGTTCTCGTCCGGCGAGGCCCTCGTCCTCGTCGCCACCGACGTCGCCGCCCGTGGTGTGCACGTCGACAACGTCGAGCTCGTCGTGCACGTCGACCCGCCCACCGAGCACAAGGCGTACCTGCACCGCTCGGGCCGTACCGCCCGTGCCGGTTCGTCCGGTGACGTCGTCACGGTGACGATGCCCGCCGAGCGTCGCGACGTCGCGCAGATGATGCGTGCCGCCGCGATCAAGGTCACCCCGCAGCAGGTCACCGCGACCTCCCCGGCGGTCACCACGCTCGTCGGTGAGATCGCCCCGATCCGCCACGTCGCCGAGGACCAGCCCGCGCAGCAGCAGCGTCAGCCGAAGCAGCGCTCCTCCGATTCCGCCGGTGACCGTGGTCGTCGTGGTCGCGGCGGCCGTCCGGGAGGCTCGGGTCAGCCCGCGCGTGCCGGCTCGGCTTCCGAGTCCGCCGGTTCGGCCGGGGGCCGTCAGGGCCGTCCGGCTCGTGGCGCACGTTCCGAGGGCACCGGGCGCTCCGCCGCCGCGGGCGCGGGCTCGACGGGTGGTCGCCGTACCGGCGGCAGCCGTCGTGCCGGCAGCGACACCGTGCGCGGTGGGTCCTCTGCCGTCTGGTCCTCGGACGGTGGCTACGCCGCGGGCCGTGGAGCCGGCCAGGAGTCGGGCGGGGGCCGTCGTGGCTCGTCGCGCCGTGCCTCCCGTCCGGCCGGCGCTGCCGACCGCCACTGACCTGTCGACCCGGCCCGCGCTGACCAGCGGGGGACAACCTTGGGGGCGCCTGCGAAGCGGACGCCCCCGAGGCGTACGTTCTCCTTCACCGGATGCCGCGCAAGCGGCTGACGGGGAAACGTCCGCTGTTGGAAGGAGTGCCTATGGCTGGGATCGAAGACATCAAGAACGCCGCTGAGAAGGCGGCAGGCAAGGTCAAGGAGGCCGTCGGGAACGCGACGGACAACGACCACCTCAAGGCTGAGGGCAAGACCGATCAGGTCAAGGCCGACACCAAGCAGGCGGGTACGAACGTCAAGGACGCCGCTTCAGGCGTCGCCGACAGCCTCAAGAGCGACCGCGACACGAAGTAAGAAGCCGGTTCACTACCGCGCTGCGAAGCCCCCGGATCCGATCGGATCCGGGGGCTTCGTCGTGCGCGGGTGCTCCGTCGTGTTCCAGAACCGGGCGGGTCGCTACATGAGCGCGCCGACCGACGCGAGGCCCGCGCGCAGCAGAGCGCCGCGGCCACCCTCCATGTCGTCGGCGACGCCGTCGGACGCGGCTTCCATCGGGGTCATCCAGGTGAGCTCGAGGGCGTCCTGCCGGGGCTCGCACGTGCCGGTGACCGGGACGACGTAGGCCAGCGAGATCGCGTGCTGTCGCTCGTCGGTGTAGACCGAGGCGCCGGGCAGCGGGAAGTACTCGGCCACGGTGAACGGCGTCGGGCTCGACGGCAGCTGCGGGAACGCCATCGGGCCGAGGTCCTTCTCGAGGTGACGGAAGAGCGCCGTGCGGATGGACTCGCCGAACATCACGCGACCGGACACCAGAGTGCGGACGATCGAGCCGCTCGGGGCCACACGCAGCAGCACTCCGACCTCGGTCACGACGCCGAGCCCGTCGGTACGGACGGGGATCGCCTCGACGTAGCAGATGGGGAGTCGACGACGCGCGTTGGCGAGTTCCTCGTCGGACAGCCAGCCGGAGTCGGGGTCGGGGGTTTGCAACGAGGCCATGCACCGTGTCTACCAGGGACGGCGTCGAGTTCGGCGGAAGGCGCGGGACTTGGGGATGGTTAGCGTTGTCCACATGATCGATGCAGACCTGGTGCAGTGGACCCGTCCCGCGGAGGAACGCGCAGGGACACCGCTGCTCGTGACCATGCACGGGGTGGGGTCGAACGAACGCGACCTGCTCGGACTCGCCCCCGCGCTGCCGGCGGCCTGGACGATGGCGTCACTGCGGGCACCGATGCCGTGGGGCCAGGGGTTCAGCTGGTACCCGCTCGGGACGCCGGGCTCCCCCGCACTCGAGCCCGTCGACGCCGCCGTCGCCGAGGTGCTCGCGTGGGTCGACTCCGTCGCCGCCGACCACCCGCGGATCGGGCTGCTCGGGTTCTCGCAGGGCGGGTCGATGGCGCTGCAGCTGCTGCGCGCACGGCCCGCGGCGTTCGCGTTCGCGGTGTCGCTGTCCGGGTTCGTCGTGCCGGGGGTGACGGACTCGCGCGACGAGGCCGTCGCCGCCGTCCGGCCGCGGGTGTTCCTCGGGCACGGCGACCTCGACCCGGTGATCCCGGCGGAGGCCACCGCGCGGACGCAGGCGTGGGCGGCGGCGAACACCACCGTGACGGACCGGACGTACGAGGGTCTGCCGCACGCGGTGTCGGCAGCGGAGCTGTCGGACGTCGCGGCGTTCATGGGGGCGTAGGCGCGGGGCGCGCTTGGTGAGCAGAAATGGTCGGGTCCGACGTGCGGACTCGACCTTTTCTGCTCACGATGCGCGGGGGTTAGCCCCGGCGACGACGGACGGGAGGCACGGTGCCAGCTGGCACCGTGCCTCCTGACCGTCAGTCGGCGAGGATCTGCAGCAGGTCCTTGCGGAGCTGGTCGACCTTGGCGGTGGCGGCCTTGGCCTGGTCCTCCGTCGCGGTCGTCCGGTACATCTGCAGGACGCCCATGGTCTTCCGGAGCGCTTCGAAGAACTCGCGCTGCGCGTCCGGGATCCCGGGGGCCGCGTCGAGTGCCGCTGCGATCTCGTCGGCCTTCGCCTCGGCCTCGGCCTTGCCGGCATCGGTGAGCTCGAAGAGCGTCTTGCGGCCGTCGCCCGACGAGACCACGAGGTCTTCGTCGACGAGCTGCTGGAGCGTCGGGTAGACCGAGCCGGGGCTCGGCTTCCAGGCGCCGCCGGTGCGTTCGGCGATGGTCTTGATCACGGCGTAGCCGTTCTGCGGCCCCTCGGCCAGCAGGCCGAGGATCGCGAGGCGGACGTCACCGCGGCGGCGGCGTTCGCGACCGAAGCCGGGTCCGCCGAAGCCACCGAAGCCGGGGCCGAAGCCCATGCCCGGCCCGAAGCCCGGGCCGAAGCCACGGCCGCCTCGGCCGCCGTGCTCGTGGTCACCGCGGTCGCGGCCGGGGAAGCCGGCGCCGTGGTGCTGCCGCGCGCCGCCGAAACGGGGGCCGCGCGGGTGGTGGTTGCTGTCGTTGTCGTTGTGCATGGGGCGCATGGTGCGTCCTTCCTTGTTGCTGAGTCGGCTCGCGATCGGTCTGACTGGTTTCGTCTTCGTCGTATCGCGATGTGTTTACGATAGATCGCTAACTATCGTCTTGTCAAGGGGTACTCCCCGCTCGGGCTGCTGTCGGTGGTGACGGGCAGGATGGGCGGACCATGACGGACGTCTTCGAGCGCTTCTCCCCCGCGACCGCGGAGTGGTTCCGAGGTGCGTTCGACGCCCCGACACCGGCGCAGGCGGGCGCCTGGGACGCCATCTCGACGGGGCAGCACGCACTCGTCATCGCGCCGACCGGTTCCGGCAAGACCCTGGCCTCGTTCCTGTGGTCCATCGACCGGCTCATCAGCGCGACCGACCGGCCGCCGGCCAAGCAGCGCACACGGGTCCTGTACGTCTCGCCGCTCAAGGCCCTCGGCGTCGACGTCGAGCGGAACCTGCGCAGCCCGCTCGTCGGCATCACGCAGACGGCCAGGCGGCTCGGTACCGAACCACCAGAGGTCACCGTCGGGGTGCGAAGTGGCGACACCCCGTCGTCGGACCGGCAGAAGCTGCTCCGCCAGCCGCCGGACATCCTCATCACGACGCCCGAGTCGCTGTACCTCATGCTCACCTCGCAGGCGCGCGAGACCCTGGTCAACGTCGACACCGTCATCGTGGACGAGGTGCACGCGGTCGCCTCGACCAAGCGCGGAGCGCACCTGGCCGTCTCGCTCGAGCGGCTCGACGACCTGCTCGACAAGCCGGTGCAGCGCATCGGGCTGTCCGCCACGGTCCGGCCGCCGGAAGAGGTCGCTCGGTTCCTCGGCGGGCGTGCACCGGTGACGATCATCGCCCCGCCGGCGCAGAAGACCTTCGACCTGCGGGTCGTCGTGCCGGTCGACGACATGGCCGAGCTCGGTGCTCCGCCGGTCGGTGCGGACGCGTCCGACGCGCCCGCGAACGGCTCGATCTGGCCGCACGTCGAAGAGCGTGTGGTCGACCTCATCGAGGAGCACCGGTCGACGATCGTGTTCGCGAACTCGCGGCGACTGGCCGAGCGACTCACCGCGCGGCTGAACGAGATCCACGAAGAGCGCGTCATCGCTGCGGCGGCTCCGGCCGCGGTGGGCGATGCGCTGGTGCCGGCGGGTGTCTCGCCGGCCGACGACGGGCTGCCGGTGGCGCGGGGTCGCGCGCAGTCGCCCGCCCGGACCTCGGCACATGCGGTCGCACCCCAGGGCACGAAGCGGCCGCCGGCGCAGATGATCGGCGCGTCCGGGCAGACCGGTGGCGGCGGCTCCGACACTGCAGTGCCCGTGCTCGCCCGCGCCCACCACGGCTCGGTGTCAAAGGACCAGCGCGCCATCATCGAGGACGACCTGAAGTCCGGTCGGCTGCGGTGCGTCGTCGCGACGAGTTCGCTCGAGCTCGGCATCGACATGGGCGAGGTCGACCTCGTCGTCCAGGTCGAGGCGCCGCCCTCGGTCGCGAGCGGTCTGCAGCGCGTCGGGCGTGCCGGGCACCAGGTGGGCGAGATCTCCCGCGGAGTGCTGTTCCCGAAGCACCGCGCCGACCTCGTCAACAGTGCGGTCACGGTCGAACGGATGGTCTCGGGGCAGATCGAGTCGATCTCGGTGCCGGCGAACCCCCTCGACGTCCTGGCGCAGCACACCGTCGCTGCCGGGGCGATCGACACCGTCGACGTCGAGCACTGGTTCGACCTGGTCCGGCGGAGCGCCCCGTTCAGCGGCCTGCCCCGCTCGGCGTTCGACGCCACGCTCGACCTGGTGACCGGGCGGTACCCGAGCGACGAGTTCGCCGAACTCCGCCCGCGGCTGGTGTGGGACCGCGTGCACGGCACCCTGACCGGACGACCCGGCGCCCAGCGGCTCGCG
Organism: Curtobacterium sp. PhB137; assembly: GCF_003814955.1. Lineage (NCBI taxonomy): Bacteria > Bacillati > Actinomycetota > Actinomycetes > Micrococcales > Microbacteriaceae > Curtobacterium > Curtobacterium sp. PhB137. The sequence goes on from NZ_RKQO01000004.1 coordinate 358,261, forward strand.
GTGACGAGCGGCGGCACGATCCCGGACCGCGGCATGTTCGGCGTGTTCATGGTCGGCGAGAAGGCCTCCCGGGTCGGCGAGCTCGACGAGGAGATGGTCTACGAGTCCCGCGTCGGCGACGTCTTCGCCCTCGGAGCCACGAGCTGGCGGATCGAGGAGATCACCCACGACCGGGTCATCGTGAGCCCAGCCTTCGGACAGCCCGGTCGGGTGCCGTTCTGGAAGGGCGACGGCATCGGCCGCCCCGCCGAACTCGGTCGCGCGACGGGGGCGTTCGTGCGCGAGGTCGAGGGCTCCTCGGACGACGACGCCCGCGCCCGGGTCGCCGCCGGCGGCCTCGACGAGCGTGCCGTCACGAACCTGCTGACCTTCCTGCGCGACCAGCGCGCGGCCACCGGGCACGTGCCCAACGACACCACGCTCGTGGTCGAGCGCTTCCGCGACGAACTCGGCGACTGGCGGCTCATCCTGCACTCGCCGTACGGCATGCAGGTGCACGCGCCGTGGGCCCTGGCGGTCGCGGCACGGCTGCGTGAACGCCACGGCATCGACGGCGACGCGATGGCCGCCGACGACGGCATCGTGGTGCGCATCCCCGAGACCGACGCCGAACCGCCGGGCGCCGACCTGTTCGTGTTCGAGCGCGACGACCTCGAGGCACTCGTCACGGACGAGGTCGGTGGCTCGGCGCTGTTCGCCGCGCGGTTCCGCGAGTGTGCGGCGCGCGCCCTGCTGCTGCCCCGTCGGAACCCCGGGCAGCGATCGCCCCTGTGGCAGCAGCGGCAGCGGGCCTCGCAGCTGCTCGAGGTGGCCCGGAAGTACCCGTCGTTCCCGATCGTGCTCGAGACCGTGCGCGAAGTGCTGCAGGACGTCTACGACGTGCCCGCCCTGCTCGGCATCGCCGACGAGATCGCCGGCCGCCGCATCCGCCTGGTCGAGACCGAGACCGAGACGCCGTCCCCGTTCGCCCGTTCGATCCTGTTCGGGTACGTCGCCGCGTTCATGTACGAGGGCGACTCCCCGCTCGCCGAGCGTCGGGCAGCGGCACTGTCGCTCGACTCGACCCTGCTCGGCGAACTGCTCGGCCGCGCGGAACTGCGGGAGCTGCTCGACCCGGCGGTCATCGCCTCGGTCGAACAGGACCTGCAGCGGCTGTCGCCGGACCGCCGGGCGCGCGACGCCGAGGGGCTGGTCGACGTGCTGCGGCTCGTCGGCGCGCTCGACCTCGACGAAGCTGTCGACCGGAGCTGGCTGGCGGCGTCGGACGACCGCTCCGCCGCTGCGACCGAGGTGCAGACCGTGCTCACCGCGCTCGAACGCGACCGCCGTGTCCTGTCGTTCTCGCACGCCGGGTCCACCCGCTGGGCCGTCATCGAGGACGCCTCGCGCCTGCGCGACGCCCTCGGGGTCCCGCTGCCGATCGGCGTGCCGACCGCGTTCGTCGAACCCGTCGCCGACCCGCTCGGTGACCTGGTCGGCCGGTACGCCCGGTCGCACGGGCCGTTCTCGGCGCAGGAGGCCGCGGGTCGCCTCGGCCTCGGGGTCGCCGTCGTGCAGGACACCCTGCGCCGTCTGGTCGCCGACCGACGTGTGGTCGAGGGCGAGTTCCGCCCGGATCGGCAGGGCGCCGAGTGGTGCGACGCCGAGGTCCTGCGCCGGATCCGCACGAAGTCCCTCGCCGCGCTCCGCCACGAGGTCGAGCCGGTGTCGCCGGACACGCTCGCGCGCTTCCTGCCCGCCTGGCAGCACGTGCAGACCCCCGGCACCCGCGGCGGCCTGCGCGGGGTCGACGGGGTCCTGCAGGTGATCGACCAGCTCGCCGGCGTCGCCCTGCCCGCCAGCGCCTGGGAGACCCTGGTGCTGCCCGCGCGGGTGACCGACTACTCCACGAACATGCTCGACGAGCTCACCGCCACCGGCGAGGTCCTGTGGTCCGGCGGCGGGACCCTGCCCGGCAACGACGGGTGGGTGCGCCTGCACCTCGCCGAGACGGCGTCGACGACGCTCGCCGAGCCCTCCGGCGACGAGACCACCGAGCTGCAGCGCGACGTGCTCGGTGCCCTGGCCGGCGGCGGCGCGTACTTCTTCCGCCAGCTCGGGCAGGCCGTCGGCAGCACCGACGACCCGGCCCTGACGACGGCGCTGTGGGACCTCGTCTGGGCCGGACAGATCACGAACGACACGTTCGCTCCGCTGCGCTCGATGCTCGGCGGCAAGGCGAAGAGCAGCAGCGCCCCGCGGGCTCGTGCGTACCGCGGGCGCCGCCGTCCGACGATGCCGACGCAGTCCGGCCCGCCGTCCGTCGGTGGCCGCTGGTCCCTGCTCCCCCTGGCCGAGTCCGACTCGACCGTACGGGCCGCCGCGACCGCCGAGCAGCTGCTCGAGCGCTACGGGGTCGTCACCCGCGGGGCCGTCCAGGTCGAGGGGGTCCGAGGTGGGTTCGCCGGTGTGTACCGAGTGCTCTCGCGGTTCGAGGAGTCCGGGCGGGCGCGCCGCGGCTACTTCATCGAGGGGCTCGGGGCCGCACAGTTCGCCACGGGTCCGACCATCGACCGGCTGCGGACCTACGCCCGTGACCTCGACGACGACGAACGCGTCGACCCGGACCGGAAGCGCGAGGCACTGACCCTGGCCGCGACCGACCCCGCGAACCCGTACGGCGCATCGCTGCCCTGGCCGTCCGACGACCGCGCGGCGGCCGACACGGACGTCACGGGCGCCGACGTCGCTGCTGTCGCTGCGGCTGCGCAGAAGGCCCCGGCACCGGCCACCACCGGCGCACGCGGCCACCGGCCCGGGCGCAAGGCCGGAGCACTCGTCACCACCGTCGACGGCCGGCTCGCGGTGTACGTCGAGCGCGGCGGCAAGTCGGTGTTGACCTTCACCGACGACCCCGCCGACCTGGCCGTCGCAGCGGCGTCGATCGCGGGCATCGTGCGCACCGGACTGCGGAAGCTCGCGGTCGAGCGCGTCGACGGCGAGTTCGTGCTCGGCACCCCGCTCGGCACCGCGCTGGGCGACGCCGGGTTCACCGCCACCCCGCAGGGACTCCGGCTCCGTGCCTGAGGGCGACACCGTCTACCGGGCAGCCCACCGGCTGCACACGGCGCTCGCGGGCAAGGTCCTGACCCGGAGCGACTTCCGGGTGCCCGCGTTCGCGACCGTCGACCTGGTCGGCCGCACCGTCGACGAGGTCGTGCCCCGTGGCAAGCACCTGCTGCACCGGATCGGGGACCTGACCGTGCACTCGCATCTGAAGATGGAGGGGCGGTGGGACGTCTACGCCCCCGGCGAGCGCTGGCGACGCCCGGCGCACCAGGCACGCGCGATCCTCGACACCGAGGACGTCTCGACCGTCGGGTTCACGCTCGGGGTGCTCGAGGTGGTCCCCCGCGACCAGGAGTCCGAGGTCGTCGGGCACCTCGGCCCGGACCTGCTCGGGCCCGACTGGGACGCCGACCTGGCGCTCGAGAACCTGACGCGGGATCCTGCACGCCCGGTCGGACTGGCGCTCCTCGACCAGCGGGTGCTCGCCGGCCTCGGCAACGTCTACCGCAACGAGCTCTGCTTCCTGCGCGGGGTCCTGCCGACCCGCCCGGTGGCCGAGGTGCACGACGCCGGCCGGACGATCTCCCTGGCGAGCCGGCTCATCCTGGCGAACCGGGACCGCAGCCACCGGGTGACGACGGGGATCGATCGCCCGGGGCGTCGGTTCTGGGTCTACGGACGCGCGGGCAAGCCGTGCCTGCGGTGCGGCACCCGGATCCGGCGAGGGGACCTCGGTGACTCGGAACTCACCCTGCGGGACACCTACTGGTGCCCGCGCTGCCAGACCTGAGCCGCGGGCGCAGCGACGAGCACCGGCACGTGCCTGCTCACCGGGTGACGGGGTGCAGGCGCTCGGCGGCGGTCGACCGCACCGCGTCCGTGACCCGCTCGAGCAAGGGTGACGCCAGGTTCCACCGCTGCCACCACAGGGCGACGTCGGCTCGGCGCGTCGGGGTGAGCTCGAGCAGCTCGCCCCGCGCCAGGGCATCGAGGCACTGCGCCTCGGGCAGCATCCCCCACCCGAAGCCGAGCGAGACCGCCCGTGCGAAGTCGGCCGAGGTCGGGACGAAGTGGCGTGGACCGGAGGGCGCGTGGCCGAGCACCCGGCGGAGGTAGCCCTGCTGCAGGTCGTCGTCACGGTCGTAGTCGACCAGGGGCACCAGGTCGAGGCGGCTCAGCATCCGCCGCTCGGTGTCGGCGTCGGCCAGGTAGCGGTTGACGAACGCCGGCGACGCCACCGCCCGGTACCGGTCGATGCCGAGCGGCACCGACGAGGAGCCCTGCACGGGGTCCGCCTCGGCCGTCACGGCACCCATCACCGTGCCGGCGCGCAGCAGCTCGGCGGTGCGGTCCTGGTCCTCGCGGTGCAGGTCGAAGACCACCTCGGTGTCGGCACGGACGAGTGCGAGCGCGTCGAGGAACCACGTGCCGAGCGAGTCGGCGTTGACGGCGAGCGGGATCGACGGCACCGCAGACCCCGCACCGTCGGCATCGGTCTCGCCGAGTGCGCGAGCGGTCTCGTCGTCGAGCAACCGCACCTGACGTGCGTGCCGGAGCACGACCGCTCCGTCGGCAGTCGGGGTGACCGGGGTCGTCCGTTGCAGCAGAACCCGGCCGACCTGCTGCTCCATCGACTTGATGCGCTGCGAGACCGCCGACGGGGTGATCGCCAGGGCCCGGGCGGCCGCGTCGAGGGTGCCGTGGTCGACGGCGGCCAACAGGGTCTCGAGGTGCTCGCGCTGGAACCGGACCATGCAGTGCAGCTTACGGCGCTGAAGGAACGTGAGCTGGTCTACAGCCGAGGGAGTACCTAGCGTCGTGGACGTGACCGCACTCCTTCCCCTGCTCGCCGGCCTCGGCACCGGACTCGCCCTGATCGTCGCGATCGGTGTGCAGAACACCTACCTGCTCCGGTTGGCGGTCAGCTCGGGGCTGCGGGTGGTGACGGCGGCGGTCGTCGTGTGCGCGGTGTCGGACGCCGTGCTCATCGTCGCCGGGGTGCTCGGCGTCGGGGCCGTGGTCGAGCGGTTCCCGGTGGCGCTCGTCGTCGTGCGGTTCGTCGGGGCCGCGTTCCTCGTGACCTACGGCGTGCTCGCCGCGCGACGGACGCTGTGGCCGTCGAGCGACGCCATGCGCGTGGCCGACGAGGCGGCGGACGACGTGACCATCTCGACTCGCGTCGCCGACCAGGCGGCGGACGACGGCGTGCCGGAGCCGGCCGCGGGCAGTGGACCCGAGCGCCCGGGGACGGTGGTGGCGGGGCGGACGCGCACCGCGCCTCCCGGCCAGGCGGTCACCATGCGCACGGCGGTGGTGACCATGCTCGTCTTCACGTGGGCGAACCCGCACGTGTACCTGGACACGCTGGTGTTCCTCGGGTCCGTCGCGAACCAGCAGGGCCCGGACGACCGCTGGCTGTGGACCGTCGGCGCCGTCGCGGCGAGCTGCCTGTGGTTCGGCGCGCTCGGGTTCGGCGGGCGACTGCTCCGGCCGCTGTTCGCGAAGCCCCTGACGTGGCGGGTGTTCGACGGCCTGGTCGCCGTCGTGATGCTGGGCTTCGGCGTCCTGCTGGTCGTCGGCGCGTAGGAGGCCGGAGCCCGCTACTGCTGCCCCTTGCCCACCCGGCTGTTGCGGCGGCTGTACCCGAAGTAGATGGCGAAGCCGATGACGAGCCAGACGACGAACCGCAGCCAGGTCTCGACCTCGAGGTTCAGCATCAGCCAGAAGCACAGCACCGCCGACAGGATCGGGATCACCGGCGACCACGGCACGCGGAACGAGCGCGGAGCGTCCGGGCGCGACTTGCGGAGCACGATGATGCCGATCGACACCAGCACGAAGGCCGACAGCGTGCCGATGTTGATCATGCCCTCGAGCTTGTCCACCGCCGTGAACCCGGCGAGCAGCGCGACGACGACGCCCGCGACGACCTGCACGCGCACCGGCGTCTGCGTCTTCGGGTTCGTCTTCGAGAACCAGCGCGGCAGCAGACCGTCACGGCTCATCGCGAAGACGATGCGGGACAGACCGAGCAGCAGCACCATGACGACGGTCGTCAGACCGATCAGGGAGCCGATGGCGATGATGCCGGCAGCCCACGGCAACCCGACGATGTCGAAGGCCGAGGCCAGGGACGGTGCGTCCTCCTGCGCCAGGCGCTGGTAGGAGACCATGCCGGTGATGACGATGCTGACGCCGACGTAGAGCAGCGTCACGATGCCCAGGCCGATGAAGATGCCGCGGGGCAGCGTCTTCTGCGGGTTCTCGGTCTCCTCCGCGCTGGTCGCGACGACGTCGAAGCCGATGAACGCGAAGAACACGAGCGACGCCGCGGCGAGCAGCCCGAAGACGCCGTACTGCGCGGGCTCGGAACCGGTGAACCACGACACGAGCGACTGGGTCCAGACGCTGCCCTCCGCGCCCTTGGCGGGCTCCGACGGCGGGATGAACGGGGTGAAGTTCGCGGCCTTGACGAAGAACGCGCCGGCGACGATGACGAACACCACGATGGCGACCTTGATGATCGTGATGACCGCCGAGACCCGCGACGACAGGCGGGTGCCGAAGGCGAGCAGCGCCGTGAAGATACCGACGATCAGGACCGGGCCCCAGGTGAACGGGATCGGGCCGAGCTGGATCGTGCTCGGCAGGGTCACACCGAACACGTCGAACGCGGTGCTGAGGTAGATGCCCCAGTACTTCGCGATGACGGCGCTGGCGGTGAGGGTCTCGAGGATGAGGTCCCAGCCGACGATCCAGGCGAGCAGCTCGCCCATCGTGGCGTAGGTGAACGTGTAGGCGGAGCCGGCGACGGGGATCGTCGAGGCGAACTCGGCGTAGCACATGATGGCCAGGCCACACGTGACGGCGGCGAGCAGGAACGAGATGATGACGCCGGGCCCGGCGAAGTTCGCGGCGGCGTTCGCGCCGACCGAGAAGATGCCGGCGCCGACGGCGACCGCGATGCCCATCGCGGCGATGTCGAACGTCTTCAGGGAGCGTTTCAGGGACCGGCCCTGCTCCTCGGAGTCGGCCAGTGAGGCCTCGATCGACTTGATGCGGAGCTTCGTTGCCATGGGGTGGATCCCGTCATCGACTGGGCGGCGGACCCCGTGACAGTACTGGTGTACCACCCCGACACGCAAACAGCGGAGCCGCTGGGCGCATGGGAACCAGGTTCCGGACGCGGAACCAGGGAACGGCGCGGTGCAGTGTCCGGAACCAGGTTCCGTGGGCAGAGCGGGTCGACCGGGAGGCCCGGCTCGGCTCAGGCGGATCGGCGCCAGTCCGCCAGGAACCGCGCTCCGGCCTCGTCGTGGATCACCCCGTCGGGTGCGGTGAGCACCGGGTACGGCGTCGCCGGCACGCCGTCCGAGGGACGGACGTCGACGTGCGCGACCTCGTGGCCGTTCGCGTGCAGCCAGTCCGCCATCGCGTAGTCGCTGCGCGAGTCGCCCATCGTGCGCCAGGCCGTCGGCAGCTCGCCGTCCTGCGCCAGGAGCTCGAGCGACCGCTCGGCGCCCATGTCCTTGCCGCTGCGGTCGGACTCGACGTCGGTCGAGATGATCGTCGGGTCGATCCGCCACTGCACGGCACCGTCGGCGTCGGGTCGGACGTCGTCGAGACGGCGCACGCCCAGGCCGCGACGCTCGAGGGCCGCCATCGCCTTCGCGTCGAACTCGGGCTGCCGAGCCAGGTACGTGGCGTTCGGCACCTCCACCCGCTGCTCGATCGACACCATGGCGCGCTTCGTCTCGTCGAAGAACACCAGGTCGGCGTACTCGGTGCGGACGAGCTCGCGCATCTCGTCGGCGTAGTCGCGCGGGAGCGCCAGGTCGTCGGCGACGGTGAGCTCGCTCATGCCGCCCTCGTACTGCGGGCCGATCGAGCACCAGACGGCGCCCTTCTCGCAGACGGCGTGCACGCGGCCACCCTCGGCGAGACCACCGGCGAGCAGCGGACCGACCACCTCGCTCCGGATGAAGGCGTCGCTCCGACCGGTGTTGAAGACGACGGGGATGCCCTCGGCGGCGAGGGCGACGAGGTCCTCGATGATGCTCGGGATCGCGATGGTGCGGGAGACGGGGCTGGCGATGGGCCCGTCGACGTCGAGCAGGAGTCCGAGACGAGGTGCGTTCACCACGCCATCCTCTCGCAGTCAGCTGCTCGGTGAGACGACCCGGACCAGGAACCCGTCGAGCACGGCGCCGATCGCGGCCGGGTCGGGCACGTGACCCTGCCCGGGGACCTCGACGTAGCCCGAGCCCGGCACGGCCTCGACGACCGCTCGGGCCGCCTGCCGCATCCACTCGTGGCCGTCGCTGCCCGCGGCGACGAGCACCGGGACACCGACCGCTGCTGCCACCCGCTCCGGGATCGCCAGGCCGTTGAGCACCCGCACGTCGCGGCTGAGCACGTGGGCGTCGACGACGAGCGACCGCCAGAGCGCACCCTTCAGCCGCAGCGCCGAGATCTGCCCCATCGGCACCCCCAGGACGTGCGCGAGGAACGCCCGGACGGCCTGGGCGCGACGGCCGGCGGCGACGTGCTCGTCGAGCAGGTCGGCGAAGACGACGTCGTCGGCGTGCGGGTCGACCGTCGCCCGGTACGGCGGCTCCCACAGCACGGCGGCCCCGAGCGGGACGCCGGCGGCGAGGCCCCGGAGGACCACCCCCGCGCCGACGCAGAGGCCGAGCGCGGCGACGGGTCCGTCCACACTCGCGACGACGGCCGCGAGGTCCTCGACCTCGCGCTCGATCGTCCACGGGGTGGTGTCGCCGCTCGCACCGCGGCCCCGCCGGTCGTACGTGATGACCCGGTAGCGGTCCTGCAGGCCGCCGGTCAGGTGCTCGACGGTGGGGGTGCCGTGGTGGTCGAAGGCGCCACCGACCACGACGAGCGCCGGACCGGTCCCCGCGTCGGACACGGCGATCACCGTGCCGTCGGCGGAGACGACCGTGCGGTCGACGTGCTGGTCCATTGGGGGCCTTCCGAGGGTGGTTCGACGGCGCTGCGTCGGGTCCTCGGGAGGGACCGGGCGGGTCGGTCCTCGAAGCATGGCATCGGAGCGCTCCCACGTCACCACCCGCAACCAGGGGGAGACGACCGATCCGGGTCCGGCTCCGCTCAGCGGTCGCGGTAGATCGCTCGGCGGTGGCCGGCATCGACGACGATCACGATGAGTCGGCCGTCGTCGATCTCGTAGATCAGACGGTAGTCACCTGATCGCACCCGCCAACCGGGTCGGTTCACGAGCTTCCGAGCTGCCGGGGGCCGCGGGTGGTCGGCGAGGATCGCGAGGAGTCCCTCGATCCGCCGACGACCGTCGGGCGGGAGCTTGCGGATGACACGTTGCGCGGACGGGATGACCTCGACCGACCAGGTCATCCGAGTCCGAGTTCGCGCTTGAGATCGTCCCACTGCACGTTCTCGCCGCCGATGCGCTTGTTCTCCGCGATGGCAGCGTCGTACGCGACCAGGTCGTCGAGGTCCTCGGCCGCCTCGAGCAGGCGGTCCAGGACATCCGCGTCCACCACCGCCGCGACGCGCTTGTTGCGCCGGGTCAGGTAGACGGGTTCGTGCCGGGCGTCGTCGATGATCGACGCCAGGCGGCCACGTGCTTCGGAGATCGACACTTCGCTCACCTGTACATTCTAGAGCGTTTTGTACAACTCAGACGAGCGCCGTGGTGCCGACCGACTCCCGTTCGAGCAACGATCGCTTGACGTCGAGCCCCCACGCGAAGCCCCCGAGCGTGCCGTCCGACCGCAGCACCCGGTGGCACGGCACGAACAGTGCGGGAGCGTTCCGTGCGCACACGCTGGCGGCGGCCCGCACGGCGTCCGGACGGCCCATCGCCCCCGCGAACTCGGTGTAGGTCAGGGTGCCGCCGGCGGGGATGCGGCGGAGCTGCCGCCACCCCTCGGTGAACAGGTCGGTGCCGAACTGCCGCACCGGCACCTGCATGGCGTGCTCGACCTCGCCCGAGTAGAAGGCGTCCACGGCATCAGCGGCGGCGACCGTGCCGTCGACGATGCGACTGGGCCGGTACCGGTCGGCGAGCCGCCCGAGGATCCGGTCGAGGGAGTCGGTCCAGCCCGAGGCGAGGACACGGCCCTCGGCGTCCTCGAGCACGGTGAAGGCCCCGTCCGGGGTGTCCAGGGTCTGGATGGTTGCGTCGGTCATCGTTCGTCCTTCCGAGGGTCGTTGTCTGCGTGCCGCGCACGGCCGGTGCCGTGCACCCGCGCACCGGCGGCCGTCGCGATCGCGCGGTCGATGATCGGTCGCCAGCAGTGCATCGTCAGGTAGCTCCGCCAGGGCGCCACCTGCTCCGACCATAGGGAGAGCTCGCGCGCCGTACCGGGCAGTCCGAGTTCCTGTGCACCGTTGCGCACCGCGAGGTCGCTGTGGAGGAACACGTCGGGGTGGTGCCGGACCCGGAGCGCCACGTAGTCGGCGGTCCACGGCCCGATGCCCTTCACCGCCAGCAGCCGCTCGCGCAGCTCGTCGAGGGACTGTCCGCCGTCGATGACGAGCGACCCGCCAGTGAGCGCTGCGGCGACCCGCAGGATCGTGTCGACGCGGGCGGCCGGACCGCGCAGCACCTCGTGGCCGCGGGCAGCGATGACCTCGGCGGACGGGAACAGCAGGCCGTCCGGCAGGATCGCCGACGGAACAGCAGCACCGAGCGCCGCCACGAGCCGCGTCTGGGCCGTCCGGGCCGCGGCGACGGAGACCTGCTGCCCGATGAGGGTGCGGAACACGATCTCGTGCGCGTCGACGGCACCGGGCAGCCGCAGGCCGGGGACCCGCCGCACGGCCGCGGCCAGCTCGGGCACGGAGCCGAGCACCGCGTCGACGGCGACCGGGTCGGCATCGAGGTCGAAGTACGACCGGACGCGGGCGACGAGCGTCGGCAGGTCGGACAGGTCGGTGACGCGCACCCGCAGGTCGATCCCGGTACCGCGACCGGCGGCCGTGGAACCGGCCGTCCCCGCGACCGCGGCCGACGCGGTGAACCAGCCCGGGCCTCCCGGCAGGTCGAGCAGCCGCCCGTACGAGGCGACCCGACCGGATTCGTCGGTGTCCACCTGCTCCAGGCCCGGCAGGGCGTGCAGCGCGTGCCAGTCGAGGAGCCCCTGCGCGTCGAACGGCGGCCGCGCGGGCAGGTGCACGTGCAGTGCGCCGTCGGACGCGGGCCGGAGCGTCCGTCGGGCGCGCAGCGCGGACGGGGTGACGGCGAAGACCTCGCGGACGGTCTCGTTGAACTGGCGGACGCTCGCGAACCCGGCCGCGAAGGCGACGTCCGCGATCGGCAGGTCCGACGACGTCAGCAGCGTGCGCGCCGTCTGGGCGCGGTGTGCGCGGCTGAGCGCCTTCGGGCCGGCACCGAGCTCGGCCGTCATGATGCGGTTGAGCTGGCGTTCGGAGTAGCCGACCCGTGCGGCAAGGCCCGGGACGCCGTCGCGCTCGACGACGCCGTCGAGGACGAGGCGCATGGCGCGGCCGGCGACGTCCTCGCGCAGGTCCCACTCGGGGCTGCCGGGGGTCGCTTCGGGCAGGCAGCGCTTGCAGGCACGGAAGCCGGCCAGGTGCGCTGCTGCGCTCGTGCGGTAGAAGGTGACGCCGGTCTCGCGGGGCGTGCGTGCCGGGCAGCTCGGTCGGCAGTAGATGCCGGTGGAGTGCACGGCGGTGACGAACTGGCCGTCGAAGCGTGCGTCGCGCGAGGCGACGACGCGGTAGCGCTCGGCGTGCAGCTGGTCGGTTCCGGGGATGGTCACGGGCCCAGCCTGACACGCACCACCGACCGCGACTGGCGGAAATCGGACGCCGCGGCGGTCGCGTGGTGCGGGTGGCGGGCGGCCCGAGGTTCCGAGATCTCGGCATGTCGGCGCTCGATGTGCTCGCCCGTGGAACCTCGGCGCCACACCGACGGCGTGTTGTGGAACCTCGGCGCTGCGGCACCGACGACGGCACGGCGTCGACCGGGAGGCCCGGCTAGCGTTGGGCGGGTGAGCACCGGAGAGGACGTCGCCGGGTCTGACCACCGGGTCGGCCCCGACGAGCTCGCCGAGCTCGCCGACTCCGTCGACCTGCCGTTCCGGACCGACGTCGAGATCGCGCTGCTGCTCGTGTCGCGCCGCCACCGCTACGAGGGCAGGCCGGCCGACGGTGCCCTGCCGGTCCGGTCGGACGACCCGGACGAGCTGCGCGACCGCATCGAACTCCGCGCGGGACTCGGCATCGTCGACGACCGCTACTTCGCGGCGCGGGCGCACGTGCACGCCTCGGTGACGGTCATCGGGCTCGAGGGCCTCGAGGAGGTCGGACGGTCACTCGGCGAGCCGGTCGACCCCGTGGCGACCCGGCGGAACGTGTTCCTGCGGGGCGCCGACGTCGAAGCGCTCCGGGGGGAGCCGTTCTCGCTGCAGAGCCCCGGCAGCGGTGCCGTGCTGTTCCGCGGGTACCGGCCGGCGAACCCGTGCGCCTGGATGGACCACGAGGTGGCGCCGGGTGCGTTCCGGGCGATGCGTGGACGGGGCGGGGTGCGGTGCGACCCCGAGTCCGACGGTGTGCTCACCCTCGGACCCGCGGTGCTCCGGACGACCCGCCCCGTCGCGCTGGGCTGACGGCGGTGCCGTCAGCGGCAGCGCCGGCAGCGGCAGGGCCGTCAGCGGCAGGGCCGTCAGCGGCAGGGCCGTCAGCGGCAGCGCACCGTGCTCACGCGGTCAGCGCGCTCTCGATCGCGTCGACGAAGGCCGGCAGGTCGTCGGGGTTCCGCGAGGTGATGATGCCGCCGTCGACCTGGACCTCCTGGTCGACCCACTCGGCGCCGGCGTTCCGGACGTCGGTCTGCAGCGACGGGAACGAGGTGATCGTCCGTCCGCGCAGCACACCGGCCTCGATGAGGGTCCACGGGCCGTGGCAGATCGCCGCGACGGGCTTGTTCGCCTCGACGAAGGCCGTCACCAGGGAGACCGCCGAGTTGTCCTGTCGCAGGGTGTCGGCGTTGATGGTGCCACCGGGGACCACGAGCGCGTCGTACCCGGTCACGTTGACACCGGCGATGGTGGTGTCGGGGTCGAGGGACTTGCCGGGGTCCTTGTCGCCGACGAGGGTCGCGATCGAACCGGAGTCCTGCGCCGCCACGGTCACCGTCGCGCCACGCTTGCGGAGCTGGTCGACGGGCACGACGATCTCGTCCTGCTCAACGCCGTAGTTCGTCGCGATGACGAGGACCTTCTTGCCGTCCAGGGTTGCCATGGTCGCTCCTTCCGCGGCCCGGTGGTTCCGGCCGCACGTACGGCCCGGGTGTTCCGGCCGCACACCCGAGGGTCGTCGGGGAGCGCTGGGCGTGCCCGCAGGACGCAGCGGGTCCTCAGCCGCGGATGCGGAAAGCGGACCCTTCGGGCTCGACGGTGATGCCCTCGTACCCCGACACCCGGTAGAGCCCCGCCGTGACGTCCGACTCGTGCGGGCCGACGACGACCGTGGTCGCTCCGGAGGCGATGGCCGACTCGAGGCCGGCGGGGGCGTCCTCGAACGCCACGCAGTCGGTTGCCGCGACACCGAGCAGTGCGGCACCGCGCAGGTACCCGTCGGGGTGCGGCTTGCCGTGCTCGACGTCCTCGGACGGCACGAACGCCGTCGGCATGGTCAGGCCCGCCGCCGCCATCCGGCCGGCGGCCAGGTCGCGCGGCGCACTCGTCACGAGCGCCACCGGGACCCCCGCGTCGAGGAGCCGGTCGACGAAGGCTGCGGCGCCGGGGATCTCGAAGATGCCCTCGCTGCTCGCGCTCTCCTCGGCGACCAGTGCGGCGGCGATGCGGAGCTGTTCGTCGCGGTCCAGTCCGGGCAGGAAGTGCCCGATCGTGCTGATCGCCTGCCGGCCGTGCGAGAAGGCGAGGATCTCGGCCGGGTCGATGCCGCGGTCGTGACCGAACCGCGTCCAGGTGGCCTCGACCACCGCGGTCGAGTCGACGAGGGTCCCGTCCATGTCGAAGAGGACCCCGGACGCCACGATGTCGATCACGCGCCCGACCCTAGCCGACGCGGTCGACCGACACCGAGACGCGGGCAGACGGCTCCGCCCGGACGTACCGGGTCAGGAGCACGTCACCCGCACCGCGGAGCACGTGCGCGGGCCGCATCCGTCGCAGCTCCGGGGAACTGCCGCGGGCGATCCGGGGCCCGGTGCCGCCCTCGAGCGACGGGTCGATCGTCAGGGTCAGCTCGTCGACGGCGTCCGCGGCGATGAGCGACCCGAGGAACGACGGGCCGCCCTCGCAGTGGATCGTGCCGAGCCCCCGCGCCACCAGTGCGTCGCGGACGAGCGACACGTCGACCGAGTCGGTGTCGGTGTCGGTGCTGCAGGGCACGACGTCGGCGACGGACGACAGCGCGACCCCGGCGTCCGACGCCGCCGCAGCCGCGGAGGTCAGGACGACGGGCCGGACCGGGGCCTCGGTGAACACCCGGGATCCGGCGTCCAGCGACAGTGACCGAGACACGATCGCGAACACCGGGTGGTCGGGCAGGCCGTGCGCCCGGCGCCAGGCCACGTCGGCGTCGTGCAGGACCATCGGCCCGTAGCCCTCGTCACGCACGGTGCCGGCTGCGACGAGCACCACGTCGGCGACCCGGCGGAGCAGGTCGAACACGCGCAGGTCGTCCGGGCCGCCGAGCGACCCCGAGACCCCGGCGGCCGAGGCGGACCCGTCGACCGTCGCCACGAAGTTCACCCGCAGCCACGGCGCCGACGCACCCGCGGTGTACAGGTCGACCAGGTCGTCGTCGGACAGGTCCGCGATCGACGGGGGCAGGAGGTTCACGTGTTGTGCCGCGCTTCCACCGGCGTGCGCCAACCGAGCGTCGCCTCGACCATGCGCATCGCGTCGACGCTCTCGGCGACGTCGTGCATCCGGACGATCCGCGCCCCGAGCATCGCGCTCACGGTCGCGACGGCGAGCGAGCCCGCCAGGCGTTCGCCGCGCGGGCGTCCGAGCGACTCCCCCACGAAGTCCTTGTTCGACACCGCCGCGAGCACCGGGTAGCCGAGCGCCACGACCTCGGGCAGGCGCCGGGTGACCTCGAGCGTGTGCACGGTGTTCTTGTTGAGGTCGTGGCCCGGGTCGACGACGATCCGCGACTCCGGGATCCCCGCGGCGAGCGCCCGGTCGACGCGCTCCCGCAGGAACCCGACGACGGACGCGGTGACGTCGTCGTACTGCGGCGGCGCTGCGAGGGGCCGTCGGGGTTCGGCGAGCGAGTGCGTGATGACGATCGTCGCCTCGGAGTCCGCGACGACGGCCGCCATCCGGGGATCGGACAGGCCGGTGGTGTCGTTGACCACGCTCGCGCCAGCTGCGATCGCCGCTGCGGCGACCTCGGGGCGGAACGTGTCGACGCTGATGGTGACGTCGGACTCCTGGGCGAGCTGCTCGACGACGGGCACGACGCGGTCGACCTC
Organism: Curtobacterium sp. PhB137; assembly: GCF_003814955.1. NCBI lineage: Bacteria > Bacillati > Actinomycetota > Actinomycetes > Micrococcales > Microbacteriaceae > Curtobacterium > Curtobacterium sp. PhB137. Next base: position 373,778 of record NZ_RKQO01000004.1, read on the forward strand.
GTCCGCAGCGGGCAGTTCCGGCCCCGGAGCGAACTTCACGCCGCCGATGTCGACCCAGTCGGCGCCCTGTTCGGCAGCCCGGACGGCGGCGGCGACGGCGCGGTCGAGCTCGAAGGTGGCACCGCGGTCGTGGAACGAGTCGGGCGTGCGGTTCACGATCGCCATCACGGCGATGCGGTGGTCGAAGTCGAACGTTCTGCGTCCGATCGTACGGACCGGCTGCCGCAGGTCCGGCACGACCCAGCCGGGTGCGGTCGATCCTGCCTGGAGGCCCGTGGCGGCCCCCTCAGACGTCACGCGTCCGCCTCGGGGTCGGGTACACGCCCCGCACCGATGAGCGCGATCGCCTCCGCCCGGCCCGCGGCGTCGGCCAGCGAGCCGTTCGCCGCGACCGTGACGGTCGTCGAGCCGGTCTGGCGCTCCCCACGGGTCGTCACGCACTGGTGCTGCGCGTCGAGGACCACGAGGACCCCCTCGGCACCGAGCCCCTCGGCGATCGTGGCAGCGACCTGCTCGCCCAGCCGTTCCTGCAGCTGCGGACGCGAGGCCACGGCGTCGAGCACCCGCGAGAGCGTTCCGAGCCCGATCAGACGGTCACCCGGCGCGTAGGCCAGGTGCGCGACCCCGAGGAACGGCAGCAGGTGGTGCTCGCAGACGGACCGGAACTTCACGTCGCGGACGATGACGAGTCGGCCGCGTTCACCGTCCTCGGCGTGCACCGTGCCGTCGCGGGCGATGGCCACGGCGTCCGTGCCGATGCCGGCGAAGAACTCGGCGTACGAGTCGGCGACCCGAGCGGGTGTGCGTTCGAGTTCGGGGCGGTCGGGATCCTCGCCGATGCCGAGCAGGAGTTCGCGCACCGCGGCCTCGACGCGGGCACGGTCCATGCGTGACGTCACCGGTCCATCCAACACCAGCCATGGCCGGAGAACGCGAGCCGGCGCACGGCGTGACGTCCCCCGATCACGCGGGTCGGGCCTCCCGGTCGGACATCGGCGCACCCTGCGCGCCCTGTGAGGATCCTGTGACATGCCGGAAACCCAGCAGGCTTTAAACTTGCTCGGTGAGCGCCACGAAGACCGACACCCCACCCCGGAACCGCTTCGCGACCGGCCTCGATCGATACTTCTCCATCACGAAGCGCGGATCCACGATCCCGCGCGAGGTGCGAGGCGGACTCGTCTCGTTCGTGACGATGGCGTACATCGTCATCCTCAACCCGCTGATCCTCGGTGGGTTCAGCGCCGACCAAGCCGCCAAGGACGTCTCCGGCGGCTGGCTCGAGAACGCGCAGGTCGCCGCCGCGACCGGCCTCGTCGCCGGCCTGATGACCATCGCCATGGGCGTCATCGCGAACCTGCCGTTCGGCATCGCCGCGGGCCTCGGGATCAACTCGTTCCTGGCCGTCAGCGTCGTGCAGCAGGTCACCTGGGCCGAGGCGATGGGACTCGTCGTCATCAACGGCGTGATCATCGTGGTCCTGGCGTTGACGGGGATCCGGACGATGATCTTCACCGCCGTCCCGGCGCAGCTGAAGGCAGCGATCACCGTCGGCATCGGCCTGTTCATCGCCTTCATCGGCCTCGTCGACTCGGGCTTCGTGCGCTCGTCCGGGCTCGCGTCGCCGCCCCTGCAGCTCGGTGAGGACGGCTCCGTCGGCGCCCTGCCGACCATCGTGTTCCTGATCGGCCTCGTCATCATCGGCACGCTCATGGCCCGCAAGGTCAAGGGCGCGCTGCTCATCGGGATCGTCGCGACGACGATCATCGCGATCATCCTGCAGGCGATCTTCCAGGTGCCGACCTCGGTCGACTCGAAGACCGGCTGGAACCTCAACGCCCCCGGCCTGCCGAGTGCGCTCTTCGCGTTCCCCGACCTGTCGCTCGTCGGCCACGCCGACCTGTTCGGTGCATTCAGCCGCATCGGGCCGTTGGCCGCGTCGATGCTCGTCTTCACCCTCGTGTTCACGAACTTCTTCGACGCGATGGGCACCATGACCGGCCTGGCGAAGGCCGCCGGCGTCGCGAAGCCCGACGGCACGTTCCCCCGCCTGAAGTCGGCGCTCGTCGTCGAGGGCGTCGGCGCGATCGCCGGCGGTGGCGCCTCGGTGTCGTCGAACACCGTCTTCATCGACTCCGCCGCCGGCATCGGCGAGGGCGCACGCACCGGCATGGCGTCGGTCGTCACCGGCCTGCTGTTCCTGGCGTCGATGTTCCTCACCCCGCTCACGCAGGTCGTCCCGCTCGAGGTCGCCGCCGCCGGACTCGTCGTCGTCGGCGCCCTGATGGTCGCGCAGGTCGCGGACATCTCCTGGACGGACTTCGGCTCGGCCCTGCCCGCGTTCCTGACGATCGTCGTCATGCCGCTGACCTACTCGATCGCGAACGGCATCGGCGTGGGCTTCATCAGCTGGGTCCTCATCAAGCTGCTGTCCGGCCGGGGCCGCGAGGTGTCGTGGCTGCTCTACGTCGTCGCCGCGGGCTTCCTGCTGTACTTCGCACGAGGGCCGCTCGAGGCGCTGCTCGGCGTCGGCTGAGGCCGGGGGGCTGGGCAGGGGCTGGCCGGGCTGGGCAGGGGCTGGTCTGCAAGAGCGACAGTTCCTGTGGGGCCGTCCGAGGGTGGTCCACGAAAGCGACAGTTGTCCGCGAAACATCCGCGGAGAACTGTCGCTTTCGCGTTCGGGCCGGCCGGGAGGCCCGTGCTCAGTCCGGCAGGTCGCCCGGCGTCGCCTCGTGGTGGCGTCGACCGCCGGACCGCCGATCCTCCTTCATGCCCGCCTCGAACAGGTGGCGGCGCCCCTGCACGAGCTCGTCCCGCGCAGTGCGCTCCAGCTCCTTCGCCAGGGCGTAGTACCCGTCGTCGTAGTCCTCGACGACCTGGAACGTCCAGCGGCCGGCGATGACGTTGCGACCCACGAGCTCGGTGTCGATGCGGTCGGCGAGTTCGGTGTGGCCGGCCTCCCGGAGCTGCTCGACGGCTTCGCCGAGGTTCAGGTCGGCGGTACCCGTCAGGCGGTGGAAGCCGTAGAGCAGGCCGCGGGCGTGCTCGATGACCTCGACCGCAGCCGACAGTGTGCCGAGAGCCTCCACCGTGGCGTCGGAGACCCCCGCGGGGGCCTGGTGCTGTGCGTCGGGGCCCTGATCGTCGTTCGTCATGCTCCCCGTCTACACGAGGGCATCCGAGGTCAGGCGCAGTCACTTCGTCTGGTTGGGATGGCGCGTGTGGACGTCTGTGATGCAGACGACTCGATCCGCCTCGTCCACCGTGAACCAGATCCGCGCGCCCCGCTTCAGTTCGAGCTGCCGACGTGTCCATTCGCGACCCGAGTGCCGGACGACGCCGAGCGCACCGCGGAGCGCATGGCAGGCCAGGTCTTCGGACAGGGGATCGCTGGTCAACCGCTCCCAGGCTGACACGACGGCGTTCCGCTGTGTCGCCAGGACGTCTCGCCAGCCGTGTTCTGCCGAGCGCGTACCCAGGACGACCGTGAACTCCGTCGTCCGTACCGGACGGGGGACACCGGTGCCGCGACTGACCACGGCTTCACGGTGCGTCGAGGACGATCGGGTGCTCGAGGAGTTCGGGTTCGCCGGTGCTCCAGCCCGCCGCGATCGCCTCGGCACTGCTGCGCCACGCCTGCATCTCGACGAGCAAGGCCCGCGGCTGCCTGAGCGAGAACGATCCACGAGCCACGTCGACGATCTCACGTGCGAATCGCTGCTGGTCGTCTCGACTCAGGAGCTTGATCCACGGGTAGGGGATGGCGAGTCGATCGTGGAGCGGCAGCCCCTCGTTGACGGTCACTGCAGCGATCAACTGCGCAGCGATCTCGAGGACCGCGTCGTCGTCGTCCGAGCGTTCCTTCGTGGTGAGCACGAGCGCTTTTCCATCGCGCCGCGTGACTTCGAGCGGCTCTTCTTCAGCTGCAGCGAACACTTCTCTCGAGTGGCGGGAGAGGTCGGACGACTGGACGGCACGACGCGAGCGAGGAGGGGCGATCAGGGTCATGGATCCAGCGTATTCAGAACGCGTTCTGAACACAACCCGCAGTTGCTCGCCGTTCGATTGCGACCTAGCATTCGAACACACGTTCGAACGAGGAGACCCGATGATGATCACGGAGACGGCCGCCACGGTGTGGTGGTCCGAGGGCGCACCGAGCCGGCTGGTCTGGGGCGGGCGCCGTTGGCGGGTGAGCGACACCCCGACCCGTCTGACCGTGACGCGGGCCGAGCTGCCGACCGCCATCACCCACGCCCCCGAGCGCACGGTCGGCTGGCGTTTCCAGGCCACGGCCGACGACGGGGAAACGCTGGTGGTCGACATCGTGCCCGAGGGCAGCGGCTGGGGCGTCGCGCGGACGTGGACGTGAGCGCCACCCCGGATGCGGACTACGTCGTCACGCGCTCGACCGGCGCCCGCTCCGGAGCCGGTCGTTCCATGAGACGCCAGGCGCCACCCGTCAGCGGCGCGAGCGTCACGACGGTGTAGAGCACGACGACCGCTCCGAACGTCGCCTGCACACCGACACCCTCGGCCGCGAACCCGGCGAGCAGTCCGCCGAGTGGGATGCCCGCCCAGGACCCGGCTCCGAGCAGCCCGAACACCCGGGCCCGCATGTGCACCGGGATGCGCTCGAGCTCGACCGCACCGAGGATCGGGTTGAGTGCGCCGGCGGCGAGGCCCGACAGCGCCGAGGCAACGAGCATCCACGGCAGCCCGAGGCCGAGCGCCGGCACCAGGAGTGAAGGCCCACCGGCGAGCACGAAGCACACGACGAACGTGATCCGACGGGGGACGCGGTGTGCGACGTACCCGAAGGCCACCGAGCCGAGGAACGCCGCACCGCCGAAGGTCCCGGTCACGAAGCCCAGCGCCTGCGCCCCGCCGAGTGTGTCGGCGGCGTAGAGCGGGAGCAACGTCGTCGACCGGGCCGCGTCGAGCAGGTTCGTGATCAGCACGAGGGCGATCACGAGCCGGAAGAACGGGTCGCGGACGCAGAACCGGAAGCCCTCGGCGATGTCCCGCCAGTACCCGTTGGTCGGAGCCGCATCAGCGGTCACGGCCTCCCCGTCACCGTCCGCCGGCCGGACCAGCACCGCAGCGAGCAGGGCGGCGGTGCCGAACGCCACCGCGGTGCAGACGAGTGCGGCCATCGGTCCGGCAGCCGCGACGAGCACCCCGCCGAGCGGCGCGCCGATGAGCACCGAGAGTCGCTGGGACGCCTCGAAGTGACCGACCGCGCGCTCCAGCGGGACGCCGGCCCATCGTGCGAGCCCCGGGAGCAGGACCCGGCGTGCGGACTCCCCGGGCAGGTCGAACAGGCCGCTCACGAACACGAGCGCCAGGAGTGCCCAGAACGGCAGACCCACCGTCCAGGCGAGGATCGGCATCGCCAGGAGGGTCGCACCGCTGACGAGGTCCGACGCCACACTCGAACGGACGAACCCGACCCGCTCGACGAGCGCCCCGCCGAAGGGGCCGCCGAGGACGATCGGCACCGTCGCGGCGAAGGCGGCGATCCCGACGTCCGTCGCCGAGCCACCCCGGGCCAGGACGGCGAAGGGCACGGCCACGGTCGTGACGACGTTGCCGGTCCGCGAGACGACCTGGACCGCGAGCAGCGCACGCAACCGTGCCCGGGCGTTCACGGTCGCCCCATCCGGTAGCTCTGCGTGACGGCGATGACGCGCTCCGACCCGTCACCCGGCGTGTGCGCGTCACTCACGGCCGTCCATCGCTCGACGACGGCACGCAGTTCGGCGCCGAGGCCGGTGAGCTCCTCGGCGGTCAGTCGCAGCACCTCGTCGGAGCTGGTCGACGCCGCGACCCACTCACGGCCGAGCACCGGCGCCTGGTCGATGAACCGCCCGTACTCGGCCGCGTACGCATCGGCGACGGTGTGGTCGAGTGCCGTCGTGGCGAGCATGCGTTCCGGGTCGTCGAACGCATCGGCGAGGTCCCACGACGTGTGGTCCGCAGTCGCACGCCACCACCGTTCCCGCCGGTCCGAACCGAGCTCCGGCGCCGGCTCGATGAAGTCCGCGTCGGCCAGACGCTTGCAGTGGTAGCTGATCGTGCCGGGTGCCTCGTCGATCTCGTCGCCGAGCATCGCCGCGGTCTGCGGTCCACCGGAGCGCAGGAGCCCGACGATCCGCAGTCGGGTCGGGTGAGCGAGGGCGCGCATGTGGGCGGCGTCGTCGAGTCTGCGCACGGTCATGCTCTGACGATAGATGCACAAGAACTCTTGCGCAATGCTTCTTGTGCATTTGACCCGCCTGGATCGGCCGCCTCCGCGCTACGGTTCCGGCATGGCGAAGTGGATCGCGCTGCTGCGCGGAGTGAACGTCAACGGCATCACGATCAAGAACACCGAGCTCGCGGAACTGCTCCGCGGACTCGGCTTCGACGACGTCCGCACGGTGCTCGCGTCCGGCAACGTGGTGTTCGGCACGGACGCCGACGCGCCGACCCTGAAGGCCACGATCGAGCAGGCACTCCGTGACCGCTTCGGCTACGACGCGTGGATCGTGCTCGTCCGGCACGACGACCTTGAAGGCATCGTCGAGGGGTTCCCGTTCGACCGGGCCGACGATCGGCACGACTACGTGGTGTTCGGCTCCGACGACGACGCCCTCGATGCGCTGCTCGCCGACCTCGCGCTCGACACCACGGTCGAGCAGGTCGCCCGGGGTGACGGGGTCGTGTACTGGTCCTGCCCGAAGGGGTCGAGCACGGACACCGTGTTCGCGAAGCGGGCCGGGGCAGCACGCTTCAAGCGCTCGACCACGACGCGCAACACGAACACGCTCCGGAAGCTCCTGTGACCCGAGGAGCCCTGCACCACGTCGAGCTCCGCACCGCCCGCCTCGACACGGCGAGCAGGGCGTGGGGCTGGCTGCTCGGCGAGCTCGGGTACACGCCGTTCCAGGAGTGGCCAGCGGGCCGGAGCTGGCGACTCGGTGACGTCTACGTCGTGCTCGAGGCCGCACCGCTCGACGGCGCGCACGACCGCCGACGGCCCGGGCTGAGCCACCTCGCGTTCCACGCCGGCGACGCCGGACAGGTCGAGCAGCTGTGGACGGACGCACCGGCGCACGGCTGGACCCGCCTCTACGAGGACCGGCACCCGTACGCCGGCGGTCCAGACCACCGTGCTGCCTTCCTGGAGGACGCCGAACGGTTCAAGGTCGAGCTCGTCGCGAGCTGACGGGGTCGAGCGGGCCCCCGCCGACGGCCGGCGTGACGCCCTACGCGGTCGTCTCGTCCACGTCGAAGTCGCGCTGGAGCGAGATCGTCGGGATCGACGCCGTGATCACGGAGCCGTCAGCGCGGAGCGTGCCCTGGATGTCGCTCGTGGTCGGTGCGTGCCCGGACATCCGCGGCCCCTGGTGCGGCAACGGAACAACGGTCGGCTCGCCGGCCTCGATGTCCCACTGCTGGTTGTGCACCCAGGCGGTGAAGCCCGTGCCGGTCTCGACCGTGAAGGTCATGGCGTCCTGCCCGAGGTCGACCCGGACCCGCGACCCGCGCACGGTCAGTCGGTAGGTCAGCGAGTCCCAGTGCCGCGGCAGTCGCGGGTTGAACGTCATCCGGCCGCCGTGGTCGCGCATGCCGCCGAACCCGTTGACGAGCGCACCCCAGATGCCACCGGTCGACGCGATGTGCACGCCGTCCGAGGTGTTGCCGTGCAGGTCGGCCAGGTCGACGTAGAGCGCCGTCTGGAAGTACTGGTCGGCGAGGTCGTGGTACCCGACCTCGGCCGCCATGATCGACTGCACGACCGCCGACAGCGTCGAGTCGCCCGTGGTGAGCGCGTCGTAGTAGTCGAAGTCGCGGCGCTTCTCGGCCGCGGTGAACTCGTGCCCCTGCAGGAACAGCGCGAGCACGACGTCGGCCTGCTTGAGCACCTGGAACCGGTAGATGACCAGCGGGTGGTAGTGGAGCAGCAGCGGACGCTTGGACTCGGGGGTGTTCTCGAGGTCCCAGAGTTCCTTGTCGAGGAACTGGGCGTCCTGCGGGTGGATGCCACGGTGCGGGTCGAAGGGGATCTCCATCGACTCGGCGGCGTGCTCCCACTCGACGAGCTCGTCGGGGCGCAGACCGGTGCGTCGGATCATCCGGTCGTACTCTTCGACGTCGTCGGCCGCGAGTTCGCGGCACGCGTTCACCGCGAACCACAGGTTCGCCCGCGCCATGACGTTCGTGTAGAGGTTGTCGTCGACGACGGTCGTGTACTCGTCGGGCCCGGTGACGCCGTCGATGTGGAACTTCTTGTCGCCGTTGGAGCGCCAGAAGCCGAGGTCGGCCCACAGCCGAGCGGTCTCGACGAGCACGTCGATCGCCCCGCGCTTCAGGAACTCGGTGTCACCGGACGCCCGCACGTACTGCATCAGGGCATGGGCGATGTCGGCGTCGATGTGGTACTGCGCAGTGCCGGCGGCGTAGTACGCGCTCGACTCCTCGCCGTTGATCGTGCGCCAGGGGAACAGGGCACCCCGCTGGTTCAGCTCGCGTGCCCGCGAGCGTGCGGCGTCGAGCATGTTGTAGCGGAACCGCAGCGCGTTCCGGGCGACGATCGGCGCCGTGTACGACAGGAACGGCAGGACGTAGATCTCCATGTCCCAGAAGTAGTGCCCGCCGTAGCCGGAGCCGGTGACGCCCTTGGCGGCGATGCCGTGCCCGTCGGTGCGGGCCGTGGCCTGCGCGAGCATGAACAGGTTCCACCGGACGGCCTGCTGGATCTCCGGCTGCCCGGCGATCTCGACGTCGCTCCGGGCCCAGTAGTCGTCGAGCCAGACGCGCTGCTTCTCGAACGTCTCGTCGATGTTCTCGGCGTGCGCCCGGTCGAGCGTGCGGTCGCAGCGGTCGGCGAGTTCGCGCACCGGGACACCGCGGGAGGTGTGGTACACGACGTGCTTGACGAGTCGGATCGGCTGCCCGGCACGCGCCTGGACGCGGTAGACGTGCTTCGCCAGGTCGTCGTCGATCGACGACGACTCGTCCCAGCTGTTCTCGGTCTCGAGGTGGTGTTCCACACCGACGCAGATGGTCATGCCGGAGCTCGACGCCTGGTACCCGAGCAGGGAACGGGCGCCGGTGCTGCGCTTGAGCTTCGGTTCGAGCACCCGGTCGGTGAAGGCCTCGGCCTTGCGCGGGTCGAAGGCGTTCGCGGCGGCGCGCATCCCCGCGTGGTACTCGTCCTGCACGTCCTGGCGGTTCAGGATCTGGCTGGACAGCAGGATCGAGGCGTCCGCGTCGAGCACGGTGACCTCGTAGTCGATGACGGCGAGGTGCCGATCGGTGAACGACACCAGGCGGCGGGACCGGATCAGCACGCGCTTGCCGGACGGCGTCGACCACTCGGTCTCGCGGAACAGGTAGCCGCCGCGGAACTCGAGGCGCCGCGTGTGGTGGAGGATGTCCGCCTCGGCCAGCACGAGGGGTTCGTCGTCGACGTAGAGCCGGATCACCTTGGCGTCGGGCGCGTTGATGATCGTCTGGCCGGTCTTGGCGAACCCGAAGGCGTCTTCGGCGTGCCGGATCGGCCAGGTCTCGTGGAACCCGTTGATGTACGTGCCGTACTGCACACCGCCGCGGCCCTCGTCGAGGTTGCCGCGCAGGCCGAGGTACCCGTTACCGACGGCGAAGTTCGTCTCGGCGACGCCCTGCTGGTCGGGGGTGTACTCGGTCTCGACGAGTGCCCACTCGTCGATCGGGTACCGGACGCGGTCGAGCGGGTCCGAGGTGATGGGGTTCATGGTGCTCCGTGGGAAGGGAGGGTGGCGTGGGGACGTCGGTTCGACCGGGAGGCGCGGCTCGCCTCCGGCGCGCTGGCTACGTCGTGCTGGTGGTCGCGTGGGGAAGGTCCGCGACCAGGTCGGCGAGGTCCGTCACGACGACGTCGGCGCCGTGTTCACGCAGCGCGTCGGCGCCCGCTCCGCGGTCGACCCCGACGACGAGCCCGAAGGCCCCGTTCCGGCCGGCTTCGACACCACTGGTGGCGTCCTCGACCACGACGCACTCGGCGGCGGTCAGTCCGAAGCGCCCGGCGGCGTCCAGGTAGGTGTCGGGGGCGGGCTTGCCCGCCAGGCCGTCCTGGCGGGCGACGAGCCCGTCGACCACGACGGTGAACCGGTCGAGGATGCCGGCGGTCCGCAGCACCGAGACGGCGTTCGCGGAGCTCGAGACGACCGCGACGTGGAAGCCGGCGTCGATCGCGGCGGTGAGGAACCGGAGCGAGCCGGGGTACGGCTCGACGCCGTGTTCGTCCAGCTCGGCGGTGAACTCGGCGTTCTTCCGGTTGCCGAGACCGCACACGGTGTCGTCGTCCGGGCCGTCGTCCGGGGTGCCCTGCGGCAGGTCGATCCCCCGCGACTCGAGGAGCGACCGCACGCCGTCGTACCGCGGCTTGCCGTCGATGTACGCGAAGTAGTCGGCCTGTGTGTACGGCGCGACCCCGTGCGCTTCGAGGTACGGCGTGAAGAGCCGGCTCCAGGCGCGCATGTGCACGTCGGCGGTGGGGGTGAGGACACCGTCCAGGTCGAACAGGAGCGCTCGCGTGTCCGCGAGTCGCGCGGGTGTGCGCCGGGTCGGCGTCGTCATCTGCAGCCCTTCAGGGAACGGGGTTCGTGGACGTTGCTCTCGTCGAGTCTAGGACCGCTCCAGCACGCGTGTTCAGACCGCGCCGTCAGCGCAGGCCAGGGGCCGGCGGCAGGTCGCGCGCCCATTCCTCGATCGCCGAGGAGATCTGCTCGCGGGCGGCCTCGCGGCTGATGGTCGCCGTGCGGTCGCCCGGCTGGTCCCCGTAGGCGCCGAAGTCGGCGTGGTTCGAACCCTGGACCTCGGTCATCGTCGCGGTCGACGGCAACAGGTGCCGGGCCGCGTCGACCTTGTCGGGGGTCGAGAGCCCGTCACGCGAGCCCGAGACGCTCAGCACGTCGATGTACGAGCTGCTGATGTCGTTCGCGCAGTAGCTGCCGAGCAGCAGCAGGCCGTCCGCGTCCTGCGCGAGCTGGCAGGCACGGACCCCGCCCAGCGAGTGCCCGCCGACCGCCCAGGTCGCGACGTCCGGCGCGTGCGCCTCGAAGGTCGAGAGCGGCCGGGTGTCGAAGAACGCGAGGTTGAGCGTCGGCTTCGTGATGACGACCGTCGTGCCGTTCGCGACCACCTGCCGGAAGGTCGCCATGTACGCGTACGGATCGACCTTCGCACCCGGGATGAACACGATGCCCTTGCCGTCGGCCTGCCCCGTGGGCGTCATCACCACGGAGTCACCGGCATCCTGGACCGACACACGGTCGTCGCGCCAGACCTGCAGCGCAGCGCTCCGGGTGCCCTGCATGACGATGTGCGCCCAGACGAGGAACACCACCACGACCACCAGCAGCACGGCGACGATCCACGCGGTCCACCGCAGTACTCGGTTCATGCGACCACCGTACGACGCATCAGCACCTCGTTCCGACCGTCGGGCAGGGGAGCGCCCGGTTCGTCGAGTGCGGTGAACCCGGCGCGCTCGTAGGTGTGCCGGGCGACGGTGTTGTCGGGCATCACGGAGAGTTCGAGCGCCCCGCCACCGGAGGCCGCTGCCCACTCCGCGATCGTCTCGATCAGGGCACGTGCGACGCCTCGGCCCCGGGCTGCGGGGTCGACCCACATCGAGATGAGTTCGGCTGGCACACCGGCGTCGGCGCCCGGGACACCGCTCGCCATCCCGACGACGTCGCCCTCGGCGGCGACCGCCAGCAGGTCGAGCGCACCGGGGATCGACAGGCGTGTCCGCCAGCGGTGCTCGGGGGCGTCCGCCCAGTCCTGCAGCGTCGAACCGAACGCGTGCGGGGAGTCGGCGAGCGCCCGCAGCCGGACGGGTCGCCAGGTCTGCCAGTCGTCCGCGGTCACCCGGCGCAGCTCGATCGTCACGCCTCGACGGTACCGGCGGAGGTCCCTCGGTGAGCAGAAATGGTCGGGTGCGTGATGCGCACTCGACCATTTCTGCTCACCATCGCGGCGCGGGCGCCGCGGGCACACGCGGCCGCGGGCGCCGCGGGCACACGCGGCCGCGGGCGCCGCGGGCACACGCGGCCGCGGGCGCCGCGGGCGCTACGCAGTGATCGCGGCGCGGATCTCGGCGGCTGCTGCGCCGACGTCCGACGCGCTGTAGATCGCGCTGCCGGCGACGGCGATCCGGGCACCGGCCTCCTGCACCGAGGCGACGGAGGACGCGTTCACGCCGCCGGCGATCGAGAACGGCACACCCGACTCCTTGCCGGCGTCGAGCAGTGTTGAGAACGTGAAGCCCTCTTCCGCCTGCTCGTCGAGCCCGGCGTGCACCTCGACGAACTCGGCGCCGAGCGCAACGGCCTCGCGGGCACGGGCGGCCTTGTCGGAGACGCCGATCAGGTCGACGACGATGCCCTTGCCGTGCTTCTTCGCGGCCTTGACGGCGCCGACGATCGTCGAGTCGCCGGCGACACCGAGGACGGTGACCAGGTCGGCACCGGCCGAGAAGGCGATGTCGGCCTCGAGCTCACCGGCGTCCATCGTCTTGAGGTCCGCGAACACGATCTTGTCCGGGTGGGCTTCCTTGATCGCGGTGACGGCGGACAGGCCGGCGCTCTTGATCAGGGGCGTGCCGAGCTCGAGGACGTCGACGTGCGGCGCGGCCGCGGCGGCGAGTTCGAGGGCGGCTTCGGTGGTCAGGGTGTCCATGGCGAACTGGAGCTGCATGTGGATGCCTTTCATTCGAGGTTTGCGTGTCGGGGCCAGAGGTCGTCGGCGGACTGCCCGCCGCGGGACCAGAGCGTGTGGAACAGGGCGTCGCCGACCAGGGCGACGGCCTGCTCGAAGAGGCTGCCGGCGTACTGCGCCGAGGCCGTGCCGGAGCGGTCGGTCTTCGTCGCTGCCGGCAGCACGAGGGTGACGTCCGCGACCTCGGACAACGGGGAGTCGTCGGTGGTCGACAGGGCGACGACGGACGCGCCGACGTCGTGCGCGGTGCGGGCGGCCTGCACGATGCCGGTGGTCGTGCCGGAACCGCTCGCGACGAGGAGCACGTCCCCGGGCCGGATCGCGGGCGTGGTGACCTCGCCGACGACGTGGACGTCGCGACCGAGGTGCATGAGCCGCATCGCGGTCATGCGCAGCGCGAGTCCGGAACGGCCGGCACCGTGCACGAAGACACGGTGGGAGCGGTCGATCAGGTCGAGAGCGCGCTCAGCCGACGCACCGTCGATGTTCGCGGCGAGGTCGGTGACCTCACGCACGATCACGTCGAACGCTGCGGGGACGGTGGGTTCTGCCATGTCCACGAGCATGCCGTCGCGCGGCCCGCCGCACCGCTACCCGCGTCGGCAGGCATCCCACCCGATCGGGTGGCCCCGTCCGCACGGGTGGGACAGGTAGGTTCGGCTCCCATGGACGCCATCGCACCCGACCGGGAGGCCCGTGGCGAGCCCGCCAGTCGGCTCGCCGCCTCGGAGCACGCCCGGACCGTCGCCGAGCAGGCGGACCGTCAGGCGCTCACCCTCGAGTCCGTGCTCGCCGTGCTCCGGTCACCACGGGTGTCGGACGCCGCCGCGCGGGCCGAGGCCGTCGAGATCGCGTCGGCAGCACTCGTCGACCTGCGCACCGAGACCGACCACCAGCGCAGCACCCTGCTGGAGCCGGTCACCGGGGCGTTCTCGCGCCTCCGAGCCGACCTGCGCCCGCTCGTCCGGTTCGGCGACCTCGACGTGCAGTTCGTCGAGCCGCCGACCACCGGCCGCGCACTGCCGGGCGACGTCGCCCACGCGGCCCGCGCCATCGTCCGGACCGCCGTGCTCGCCCTGGTCGACGGTGGTGCGGCCAAGCGGGTCCGCATCCAGTGGGACTGCGACGGCCGGAACCTGCTCATGCAGCTCCGCGACGACGGCTCCGGCACCCTCGACGTGCACGACGACGCCATGCGGCCGATCGCAGAACGGGTCGTCACCCTCGACGGCCGCGTCCAGGTGTCGAGCACGCCGGACTGGGGCTCGGTCCTCGACATCTCGCTGCCCCTCGACCCCTCGCCGACCGAGGTGGACTCGGTCGCGGACGACGACCTCACCCCGCGGGAGCGCGACGTGCTGCGGCTGCTCGCGACGGGCGTCGGCAACCGCGAGATCGCCGAGGGCCTGGGCATCAGCGTCAACACCGTGAAGTACCACGTGGCGAACCTGCTCCGGAAGCACGGGGCCCGCACCCGTGCCGAGCTCGCCGCCTTCAGTTCCCGGGCGTGACCCCGGAGGGGCTGAAGCGGTAGCCCATGCCGGACTCGGTGACCAGGTACCGCGGGGTCGCCGAGTCGGGCTCGAGCTTCCGCCGCAGCTGCGCCATGTACAGCCGCAGGTACCCGGAGTCGTTGCCGTGCGAGGGCCCCCACACCTCGGTCAGGAGCATCTCGCGGGTCATCAGCCGGTCGGGGTTCGTGACGAGCACCTCGAGCAGGCGCCACTCCGTCGGGGTCAGCCGGATCGCGGGACCGCTGGCCGGGGTGACCTGCTTCGCGACGAGGTCCACGACGAGGTCGCCGATCCGGATCGTCGGCGCGCTGTCGACGCCGGCCGGGGCACGGCGTCGTCCGAGGGCTCGCAACCGCGCCAGCAGCTCGTCCATCTGGAACGGCTTCGTCACGTAGTCGTCCGCGCCGGCGTCGAGTGCGTCGACCTTGTCTGACGAGTCGGTCCGGCCGGACAGCACGAGCACCGGCACCTGCGACCACCCCCGGATGCCCTCGAGCACCCCGATCCCGTCGAGTCGGGGCATGCCCAGGTCGAGCAGCACCAGGTCGGGCCGTTCGGTGATGACGGCGTCGATCGCCGCGCGCCCGTCCTTCGCCGTCACGACCTCGTACCCGCGGGCAGCGAGCGTGACGGAGAGCGCTCGGACGAGTTGCGCGTCGTCGTCCGCGATCAGGACCTTCACCGGAGCTCCACTCCCACGTGCCCGGCGATCGGCAGCCGCACCACGACGGTGAGCCCACCACCCGGGGTGTCGTCGACCTCGATCGTGCCGCCCATGCCCTCGGTGAAGCCCCGCGCGAGTGCGAGACCGAGCCCGAGGCCCGTCTCGTTGTCGGTGTCGCCGAGCCGTTGGAACGGCTGGAAGACCTCGTCGACCCGGTCCGACGGGATCCCCGGACCGTGGTCGGCGATCCGGAGCTCGACCCCGCCTCCGAAGGCGCTCGCCGCGACGCGCACGCGGGTGCCGTCGGGTGCGTAGCGGACGGCGTTCGCGAGCAGGTTCACGACGACCCGCTGCAGCAGGACCGGGTCGGCGAGCACCGGCGGCAGGTCCGCCGGCAGGTCGAGGTCGACGTCGTCGGGCCCGAGCTCGAGCTCGTCGAGCGCCGGTGCGACCACGGTGTCGAGGGCCAGCGGCCCGGACGCGACCGCGAGCACACCCGCCTGCACACGACTGACGTCCAGCAGGTCTGCCAACAGCACCGCCAGCTGACCGAGGCTCTCGTCGGCGGTCGCGAGCAGTGCCTCCCGGTCGGCCCTGGACAGGTCGACGTCCAGCGCACGCAACGACTGGACGGCGGCCGAGGCGGCCGCGATCGGCCGCCGCACGTCGTGGCCGACGGCCGCGAGGATCGCGCTGCGGACGCGGTCCGCCGCCGCGATCCGCTCCGCGTCCAGCGCGGTGCGCGTCAACGAGCGGTGTTCGACCGCGGCGTCGAGCTGCTGCTCGACGACGCGCAGCAACCGGCGCTGGGTCGGGTCGTCCGGAGCGCCCGCGAACTCGAGCACGGCACCGGACGGGAGGCTCGTGGACGCGTCCGGCGATTCGCCGAACGTCCCCGACGTGGCCGGCTCCTCGTTCCCCTGCCGGATCCGGACGCCGGCGAACCCGAAGGCCTCGCGGGTGCGGTCGAGCAGGGCCTGCAGGGCGTCGTCGCCGCGGAGGACGCTGCCGGCGATCCCCATCAGCAGACCCGACTCCGCCGCGGCGCGACGGGCGGCACGCGAACGTCTGGCGGACCGGTCGACCACGAAGCTGACGAGCACGGCACTGATGACGTACATGACCAGGGCGAAGAGGTGCCACGGCTGCTGCACCGTGACCATGTGCAGGGGTTGGACGAAGAAGAAGTCGAGGCTCAGTCCGGACAGCACCGCCGTGAACACCGCCGGCCACATCCCGCCGACGAGCGCCACGACGAGCACCAGCAACTGGTACGCCAGGACGTCCACGGTGATGGCGTCGGGGTCGCTGCCGATCGACAGGACCCAGGTGAGCAGGGGCCCGACCAGGACCGAGAGCACGAACGCGGCGAGGACCCGTCCGCGGGACAGACTGCCGCCGAGCTTCGGCAGGGCGAAGCCACCACCGGCGCGCTCGTGCGTGACGACGTGCACGTCGATGTCGCCGGACTCACGGATCACGGTGTTGCCGATGCCCGGGCCAGTCAGGGCCGCGGCGAGCCGACTGCGACGGCTGACGCCGATGACGATCTGGGTCGCGTCGATCGACCGCGCGAACCGCACGAGGGTCGACGGCACGTCGTCGCCGACCACCTGGTGGTACGTCCCGCCGAGCTGTTCGAGCAGGGTGCGCTGGGCACCGAGCGCCCCCGGGTGCCGCTCGCGCAGGCCGTCGTTCGTCGTCACGTGCACGGCCGCGAGTTCGCCCCCGGCACTGCGGGCAGCGATGCGGGCCCCTCGGCGCAGCAGGGTCTCGCCCTCGGGGCCGCCGGTCAGGGCGACCAGCACGCGCTCACGGGTCTCCCACCGGTGCTCGATGCCGTGCTCGGCGCGGTAGGCCTTGAGCGCGTCGTCGACCTCGTCCGCCAGCCAGAGCAGCGCGATCTCGCGCAACGCCGTCAGGTTCCCGAGCCGGAAGTAGTTCGACAGGGCCGCATCGATCCGGGCAGCCGGGTACACGAGCCCGTCGGAGAGCCGCTCGCGCAAGGCGGCCGGTGCCAGGTCGACGACCTCGATCTGGTCGGCCGCGCGCACCACGGCGTCGGGGACGGTCTCGCGCTGCACGGTGCCCGTGATCTCGCGGACCACGTCACCGAGGGACTGCATGTGCTGCACGTTGACCGTCGAGATGACGTCGATGCCGGCGGCCCGCAGCGCTTCGACGTCCTGCCAGCGCTTCTCGTTCGGACTGCCGGGAGCGTTCGTGTGCGCGAGTTCGTCGACGAGGGCGACCTCGGGCGCTCGCCGGAGCACCGCGTCGAGGTCCAGGTCGTCGAGCTCCACACCGCGGTGGTCCACGGTGCGGCGCGGGACGACCTCGAGGCCGTCGACGAGCGCGGCGGTGGCGGCCCGTTCGTGCGTCTCGACGACGGCCACCACGACGTCCCGGCCCTCGTCGAGCAGCCGGCGGCCCTCCTCGAGCATGGTGAACGTCTTGCCGACGCCCGGTGCGGCACCGAGCAGGACCCGTAGCTTGCCGCGCTTCACGTGCTCATCCTCTCGCGTCGAGTTCCGCAGCGGGTGCGAAGCCGGGCGCAGGGCGGGATCGCGCCCCTGTGTGGTCATCGCGCCCCGGTGAGTCGGGGCGCGATGACCACCGCGGGGCGCGATCGATCACGAGGACGCCTTCGCCAGCGCGAGGTTCAGGGCCAGCACGTTCACGACGGGTTCGCCGAGGAACCCGAGCTGACGCGACTCGGTGTGCGATGCGACCAACTGCCGCACCGTGTCCTCGGACACGCCCCGCGCCGCCGCCACCCGCACGACCTGCTGCGACGCGTACGCGGGGCTGATGTCCGGGTCGAGGCCCGAACCCGAGGCGGTGACCGCGTCGGCGGGGACGTCCGCCTCCGAGACCCCGTCGGCCTTCGCCAGTGCCCCCTGCCGCTCCTTGACGGCCTTGAGCAGGTCCGGGTTGTTCGGTCCGAGGTTCGAGCCGGACGAGGCCCCGGCGTCGTAGCCGTCCTCGCCAGCTGCGGAGGGCCGCGACTGGAACCAGCGATCCGCCTGCTTGCCGGAGAACGACTGCCCGATGAGGGAGGACCCCACGACGGCGCCGGACGAATCGGTGACCTCCGAGCCGTTGGCCTGCTCGTGGAACACCCCCTGGCCGACGCCCCAGACGGCGAGCGGGTAGCCGACGCCGAGCACGACGGTGGCGAGCAGGGTGAGGCGGATGGCCACACCAGCGGAACGGACTGTGGAACGTGCAGATGCCATGACTAGAACCCCGGGATGAGACCGACCACGAGGTCGATCAGTTTGATGCCGATGAAGGGGACGATCACGCCGCCGAGCCCGTAGACGAGCAGGTTGCGGCCGAGGATCGACGACGCTGCGGCGGCGCGGTACTTGACGCCGCGCAGTGACAGCGGGATGAGCGCCACGATGACGAGCGCGTTGAAGACGACGGCGGACAGGATCGCGGACGACGGGCTGTGCAGGCCCATGATGTTGAGCGCCGCGAGCCCGGGGAACGCCGCCTGGAACATCGCCGGGATGATCGCGAAGTACTTCGCGACGTCGTTGGCGATGGAGAAGGTGGTGAGGGCCCCGCGGGTGATGAGCAGCTGCTTGCCGATCCGGACGACGTCGATGAGCTTGGTCGGGTCGGAGTCGAGGTCGACCATGTTGCCCGCCTCCTTCGCCGCCGTCGTGCCGGTGTTCATCGCGACGCCGACGTCGGCCTGCGCCAGGGCCGGGGCGTCGTTGGTGCCGTCCCCGGTCATCGCGACGAGGTTGCCGCCCTCCTGCTCGCGCTTGATGTACGCGAGCTTGTCCTCCGGGGTGGCCTCGGCCAGGAAGTCGTCGACGCCGGCCTCGTCCGCGATCGCGGCCGCGGTGCGGGGGTTGTCACCGGTGATCATCACCGTGCGGATGCCCATCGACCGGAGCTCGGCGAACCGTGACGCCATGCCGTCCTTGACGACGTCCTTCAGGTGCACGACGCCGAGCAGGGCGACCGCGCCGTCCGAGGAGCGGCGGCCGACGACCAGTGGGGTGCCGCCCTGGTCGGAGATCTCCGCGACGGTGGAGTCGATCGCGGCAACCAAACCGGCGTCGGGGGTGTCGGCCCAGGCCAGCACGGCCGCAGCGGCACCCTTCCGGATCTGCGACCCGTCCGGCAGGTCCAGGCCGGACATGCGCGTCTGCGCCGTGAACGGCACCTCGACGGCGCCGTCCGGCAGAGCCGGCGTGACCCCGGCCTCGGCAGCGAGCGACACGATCGAGCGGCCTTCGGGCGTCGAGTCCGCCGCGCTCGACAGGGCTGCTGCCGCCATCAGCGAGGCCTCGCTCACGCCCGGCACCGGCACCACGCGGGACGCCCGACGGTTGCCGTACGTGATCGTGCCGGTCTTGTCGAGCAGCAGGGTGGTGATGTCGCCGGCGGCCTCGACCGCGCGGCCCGACATCGCGAGCACGTTGTGCTGCACGAGCCGGTCCATGCCGGCGATGCCGATCGCGGAGAGCAGGGCCCCGATGGTGGTCGGGATCAGGCAGACGAGCAGTGCGATCAGGACGGGGACGCTGACCGTGGCACCGACGAGTCCCGCAATGGGCTGCATCGTCAGGCAGACGATCACGAAGACGATCGACAGCGAGGCGAGCAGGATGTTCAGCGCGATCTCGTTCGGCGTCTTCTGCCGGGCCGCACCCTCGACGAGGCGGATCATCCGGTCGATGAAGGTCTCACCAGGGGTCGAGGTGATGCGCACGATGATCCGGTCGGACAGCACCCGGGTGCCGCCGGTGACGGCACTGCGGTCGCCGCCGGACTCGCGGATGACCGGTGCGGACTCCCCCGTGACGGCCGACTCGTCGACGGACGCGATGCCGTCGATGACGTCACCGTCACCGGGGATCACCTCGCCGGCGACGACGACCACCACATCACCCTTGGCCAGGTCGACCGACGCGACCTCCTCGGTCGCGTTGCCGACGGCCGCTGCGTCGGCCGGGTCGTAGCCGAGCACCCGTCGGGCGCTCGTGGTCGAGCGGGTCTTCCGCAGCGTGTCGGCCTGCGCTTTCCCACGGCCCTCGGCGACGGACTCCGCCAGGTTCGCGAAGACGACGGTGAGCCACAGCCACACCGCGATGGCGATGGTGAACGCGGACGGCTCGACGACGGCGGCCGCCGTCGTCAGGGCTGCGCCGACCTCGACGATGAACATGACGGGGTTCCGCCACATCAGTCGCGGATCGAGTTTCCGCAGGGCTCCCGGGAGGCCCGCCACCAGTTGACGGGGTCCGAATGCGGACGAGCGGGTGGCCGGCTCCACTGCGGTGCGCGGTTCCGGCTCGGTGGTCACGGTCATGACAGTCCTTCTGCGAGCGGGCCCAGTGCGAGCACCGGGAAGTAGGTGAGTGCGGTAACGATGACGGCGACGCCGCCGAGCAGCCCGATGAACAGCGGGCGGTGGGTGGGCAGCGTGCCGGCGGTCTCGGGTACGCGGTCCTGGGCGGCGAGGGACCCGGCGAGCGCCAGGACGAACACCATCGGCACGAAGCGGCCGAGCAGCATCACGACGCCGAGCGCGGAGTTCATCCACGTGGTGTTCGCGGTGAGCCCGCCGAAGGCCGAGCCGTTGTTGTTCGCGCCCGAGGTGAAGGCGTAGAGCAGTTCGGACAGTCCGTGGTTGCCGGGGTTGAAGATCGACGTGCCGAGCACCTGTTCCCGGACACCGGGGATCACGAGCGAGAGTCCGGTCGCGAGGAGCACGAGGGTCGGCGTCACCAGGATGTACAGCGCCGCGAAGGTCATCTCCTTGGCGCGGATCTTCTTGCCGAGGTACTCCGGGGTCCGGCCGACGAGCAGCCCGCCGATGAACACCGTGATGACGGCGAGCACGAGCATGCCGTACAGGCCGGAGCCGACACCGCCCGGGGTGACCTCGCCGAGCATCATGTTGAGCATCGCCATCATCCCGCCGATCGGCGTGAAGCTGTCGAACATGCCGTTCACCGCTCCGGTCGAGGTCGCGGTCGACGTCGTGCCGAACAACGTGGTGCCGAGGATCCCGAACCGGGTCTCCTTGCCCTCCATCGCGGCGCCGGCTGCGTGTGTGGCGAGCCCCCCACCACTGAGCTCGGCGATCGACATCACCGACAGGGACACGAGGAAGATCGCGCCCATCACGGCGAGGATCGCGTAGCCCTGGCGGTCGTCCCCGACGAGCCGCCCGAACGTGCGCGGGAGCGAGAACGGGATGACGAGCATCAGGAAGACCTCGACGAGGTTCGTCCACGCCTGCGGGTTCTCGAACGGGTGTGCCGAGTTGGCGTTGAAGTAGCCACCGCCGTTCGTGCCGAGTTCCTTGATCGCCTCCTGCGACGCCACGAACCCGTCCGGCAGGTGCTGCGTGCCACCGACCAGCGTGGTGACGTCGGTGCCGCTCCCCCACGACTGGATGACGCCGCCGGCGACGAGCACGATCGCGAAGACGAACGCCCCGGGCAGCAGCAGCCGACCGACGCCGCGGACGACGTCGACCCACACGTTGCCGAGCGTGCCGGACTTGCGCCGGGCGAACCCGCGGACCAGCGCCACGGCGACGGCGAGCCCGACGGCTGCGGACAGGAAGTTCTGCACCGCGAGGCCGGCCATCTGCACGCTGTACCCGACGGTGACCTCGGGCGAGTAGGACTGCCAGTTCGTGTTCGCGACGAACGACGCCGCGGTGTTGAACGCGAGCGACGGGCCGACGGCAGGGAGCCCGAGGTCGCCGGGCAGCACGACCTGGATGCGCTGCAGCAGGTAGACGAGCAGGAGGCCGACGACGCTGAAGAGCAGCACGCCGCGCAGGTACACGGGCCACGACTGCTCGGCGTCCGGGTCGACCCCGATCAGCCGGTAGACCCCGCGCTCGACCCGGTTGTGCCGGACGGGCGTGAAGACACGGGCCATCCAGTCGCCGAGCGGCCGGTAGGCGACGACGAGCAGCAGGACGAGCGTGGCGACCTGGACGATCCCCGCCCAGATGTCCGCGGCGACCGACGCGCCCACGGCGCCCACTAGAACCGCTCCGGACGCACGAGCGCCCAGACGAGGTACACGACAGCGGCGATGCCGAGGACGGCGGCCGCGATGGTGATGCCGATCACAGCCGTTCCACCCCCTTGGCGATCAGTGCCACCACGCCGAACACGGCGAGGACACCGGCGACGACGAACACGTCGAACACGAGGGACTCCAGAAGGTCTGCGGTGTCCGCGCCGGGCGACGCGGACGGCACCACGTGTGGTGCCTGAACCGATGCTGGGTCCTGCGCCGGGCCTCCTGGGCGCTCCTAACGGTTTCCTCACGCCGCCCTGGCGGACGCATGCGCCCCGCTAACGCGCGCTCGCCGTCCTACGATCGGAGCATGGTGATCCCTGCTCCCCCGACCCGCCCCGGAACGAGGGCGTCCGCCGTGGCCGGGAGCCTGCTCACCACGGCCGTGGTGTCGATCGGTGCGCTGTGGGCGGTCGTCTTCGGGCCGCTGTGGCTCTTCGGTGAGCAGCGGCAGCTCCTGCTGTGGTTCTGGGCCGTGCCGCTGGCGTTCGTGCCGTGGCTGGCCGCGATCGCGGCGCTCGTCCTCGCACTGGTGGGGTGGTCGCGCGGGCGCGGGCGGAAGCGCGCGGCGCTCGCCGTCTGCTGCGCCGTGGTCGTCCTGCTGGCACCGATCGCGATGGTGTTCGGCCCGGGCAGCGCGCTCGTCGACACGTCGGTCTGAGGCCCGAACGGGTCCGTCTTCAGTCCGCGGTCGAGGCGCTGAGTCGTGCGGACAGCGCGCGAACCGAGCGGGCGAGGTCCTCGGGACCCTCGACGACGAAGTCGACCGCGAACCCCGCGAACGCTCCGGCGAGCCCCGGCCAGGACCACGAGCCGAGCGTCACCCGACTCCGCTCGTCGGACAGGGGTTCGACGACGGCGTCCTCGGGCAGGTAGGGCGCGATCGTCCGGGCCTCGGCGGCCGTCATGGTGACCGAACCGACGCACGGCCACACGTCGGCCTGCGCCGATCCCTTGAAGCGCGCCGACACGAAGGCCACGGGGTCGCCACCGGGTACGGGCCGTGGGGTGAACGGCACCCGCGTACGCATCCGCGGGGTGATCCGGTCGATGCGATGGGTGCGCCAGTCGTCGCGGTCGAGGTCCCAGTCGAGCAGGTACCAGCGGCCGTTCCGCGCGATCACGGCGTGCGCTTCCACCCGGTGCGGGGTCTCGTGCTCGCCGTAGCCGAAGCGGAACACCTCGCGCAGGTGGACGGCCTCGCTCACCGCGACGAGCACGTCCGGGTCGGTCGTGGTCCGGCTCGTCGCGGTCACGGCCTGCACCGCGTCGATGCGCGACCGGAGCCGCGCTGGCATGACCTGCCGGATCGTCGCAAGCGCCCGGGCGGCCGACTCGGCGATGTCCGCGCCCGAGGCGGGGGCGACGGTCAGGGCGAGCGCGATCGCCACGGCCTGGTCGTCGTCGAACAGCAGCGGCGGCAGGTCCGAGCCCGCTGCGAGCCGGTACCCGCCAGCGGGCCCGCGCAGTGCCTCGACCCGGTACCCGAGCTCGCGAAGCCGGTCGACGTCACGGCGCACGGTACGGGGGCTGACCTCGAGGCGTCCGGCGAGCTCGTCGCCCGGCCAGTCGCGGTGCACCTGCAGCAGTGACAGCAGCGCGAGCATGCGCGAGGAGGGTCCGGCCATGTCGAGCATTCTCGTCGGAGAAGCGGACACGATCTGACCGCATTGCCGGTCATCCTCGTTCCATGAGCATCGAAACGACACCCCACCTCAACTTCGACGGCAATGCCCGCGAGGCCCTCGACTTCTACGCATCGGTCTTCGGCGGCGAGGTCACCGCCGCCACCTACGGCCAGATGGGCGCCCTCGACGACCAGGCCTGGGCCGACCGCATCGTCTTCGGCCAGGTCTCCACCGACGCCGGGTTCCGGGTCATGGCCTTCGACGTCTGGCCCGGGCAGCCCTACGACCAGGGATCGAACGCGTTCTACGTGTTCGTGCACGGCGACGACACCGCCGAGATCGAGCGGTACTGGGCCGTGCTGTCCGACGGCGCCGAGATCCGGCAGCCCCTCGCTCCCTCGGCCTGGGCGCCACTCGCCGGGCAGCTCCGCGACCGGTTCGGCGTGGTCTGGCAGCTCGACGTCGCCCCGGCCGACCGCTACCTGTAGTTCCCCGTGGCCGCGGTCAGCGCGTCGGCGTCCACGTCGACACGGTGACCGCGGCCGTCACCGTCGCTGGGGCGAACGCCGCGTCCGGTGCGACGTGGTGGTGGCTCGGCCCCATGTGCACGACGTCGTGGACGTCCTCGGCGGAGAGGTCCATCGTCCAGGTCAGGTCCTCGGAGGACCGCAGGACGAACGACGGCGTGAGCGACTCGTGCAACCGGCGCTCCTTCTCCGGGTCGACGGAGATCGTCGCCTCGGCCAGCTCCGCCAGGTGGCCGGTGCGCGGGGTCACGACGACCAGCACGCCCTCGGGGTGCAGGACACGGGCGTACTCGGTCTGGTTGCGCGGTGCGAAGACATCGAGGACGACGGCGGCAGCGTGGTCGACGACCGGGAGGCGCTCGGTCACGTCCCCGACGACGGCTCCGGCACGTTCGTGGACGCGGGCCGCGCGGCGGATCGCGATCGCCGACAGGTCCAACGCGACCCCGAGCCTCCCGTCCGCACCGTCCGGAACGTGCGCTGCGTCCAGCGCATGCGCCAGGTAGGTCCCCGGACCGGACCCGACGTCGAGCACGATTCCGGGGGCCGTCGCCTCGGCGACGACGTCGGCGAGCGCCCGCTCGACAGGCGCGTAGTGGCCCCGTCCCAGGAACCGCAGCCGCGCGTCGACCATCTCCGGGGTGTCCGCGGTGAGCGCCCGACGCTTCGCCGGCAGGAGCGTCAGGTGGCCCTGCTTGGCCTCGTCGAACCGGTGCCCGGTCGCACAGCCGACCTGGCCGCCGTCGACCCGACCGAGGGGCTCGGCGCACACGGGGCAGGCGAGCATCGGCAGCAGGTCGTCACGCACCGGCCCAGCGTACGGGGCCTCGCTAGCCTGGCCGGATGTCGCTGCAGCAGCTCTTCGGCCTCGACGGACGCACCGCCCTGGTGACGGGAGGCAGTTCCGGCATCGGACGCGCCATCGCCACCGCACTCGCCGACGCGGGTGCGCACGTGCTCGTCGCTGCTCGGACACGGTCAACCATCGACGCGACGGTCGACGACGTCCGCGCCGCTGGAGGATCGGCCGACGGCATCGTCGCCGACCTGTCCTCGCGCGCCGGAGCACACGCACTCGCCGATGCGGCGGGCGACGTCGACGTCCTCGTGAACTCCGCGGGGATCAACCTCCGGCCGCCGATGGCCGACCTCGACGAGGACACCTGGGACGCCACGATGGCCGTGAACCTCGACGCACCCTTCGTGCTCGGCCAGCGGCTCGCGCCCGGCATGGCCGCGCGCGGCCACGGCCGGATCATCAGCATCAGCTCGCAGCAGGCGCACCGTCCGTTCGCCTCGAGTGGCGCGTACGGGGTCTCCAAGGCAGGCCTGGAGGCACTGGCCCGGTCCCAAGCGGAGGCCTGGTCCGCGCAGGGGGTCACCTCCAACGTCCTCATCCCCGGTTTCGTACGGACGCCGCTCAACGAGCGGCTCGGTTCCGACCCGGCCGCGGTGTCAGCCCTCGCGGCGCGGACGCTGGTCGGCCGGAACGGACTCGCTTCGGACTTCGCCGCCGCTGCCGTGTTCCTCGCCGGCCCTGGTTCGGCGTACGTCACGGGGCAGTCCATCGCGGTCGACGGCGGGTTCTCCGTCCACTGACCTCGAGGTGCGCCGACGACAGGGTGCTGCGCAGCAGTACGGTCAGGACATGGCAGTCATCGAGCAGGCAACGCTCCGCCCCTCCAAGGCCGAGGCGCTCGCCGCCTGGCTGCCCGACCAGGCGTGGAGCGGCGTCGTCGCGGGAGCGCCGCTGCAGGTCGTCGGGCAGTTCCGGTTCGACGACCCCGCCGGCGAGGTCGGCGTCGAAGTGCTGCTCGCCCGCACCGAGGACGGCCGGGTCCTGCAGGCGCCACTGACCTACCGGGATGCACCGCTGCCCGGCGCCGACGCGTTCCTGGTCACCGAGATGGACCACTCCGTGCTCGGGCGACGCTGGGTGTACGACGCCGTGGGCGATCCGGTCCACGCCGACGTCCTGCGCCGGGCGATCGTCACCGGCGGGCACGAAGCGGAGCTCGAACTGGCGAACGATGCCGGACGGCGGCCGAAGGACGCCTGGGCCCACGGCAGCGGCTCCGAACCCGACTCCCCCGATGTCACCTCGGTGCACGCGACCACGACGGGCGCGGTGACGTCGATCGCGACCGACCACGGCACGATCGTCATCGCTCGGGTCGTCGGCACCGCCCTGCCCGAGGGCGAGAAGCTGACCGGTACGTGGACGGACGGCTCCGGAGTGCTCGCCGTCCTGCTGCCCGAACGCGCCTGAGGTACTGGCAGGGCCTGCCTGCACCGGGGACCGGCTGGCAGGATCGATGGCGTGAAGACACTGGAGTTGCCACAGACTGACCTCACCGCATCCGACGTCGTCGTCGGCTTGATGCGGATCAACGACATGAGCGACGAGGACATCCGCGCGCTCTACAGCGCCTCGCGTGACGCGGGCGTGAACATGTTCGACCACGCCGCGGTGTACGGCGAGTGGCACGGTTGCGAGGAGCGGTTCGGTGCCGCCGTGACGCTGTCGCCGGCGGAGCGCGCCGAGATCGTGCTGCAGACCAAGGTCGGCATCCGTCCGACCCCGAACGGCGCGTACTTCGACTTCTCGTACGAGCACATCCTCGAGTCGGTCGAGGAATCGCTCACCGCGCTGCAGACCGACTACGTCGACGTCCTGCTGCTGCACCGCCCCGACGCCCTGGTCGAACCGGAAGAGGTCGCGAAGGCCTTCGACGAGCTGCACGCCGCCGGCAAGGTGCACCACTTCGGCGTCTCGAACCACACCCCTGGCCAGGTCGACCTGCTCAAGAAGCACGTCCAGCAGCCGCTCGCCTTCAACCAGGTGCAGCTGAGCATCACGCACGCCAACGTCATCTCGCAGGGCCTCACGGCGAACATGGGTGGCCTCGACCAGTCGATCTCCCGCGACAACGACATCCTCAACTACTCGCGGATCAACGACATCACGCTGCAGGCCTGGTCGCCGTTCCAGAAGGGGTTCTTCGACGGCGTCTTCCTCGGCGACCGCGAGCAGTACGCCGACCTCAACGACGTCCTCGAGGAGATCGCCGCCGCGCACGGGGTCACCCCGACCGGCATCGCCGTCGCCTGGATCACCCGGCACCCCGCGCACTTCCAGGTCGTCCTCGGCACGACGAACCCGCAGCGCGTGCGCGACTCGGCGGCCGGCTCGGACGTCGAGCTGTCGCGCGAGGAGTGGTACCGCATCTTCACCGCCGCGGGGCACACCGTCCCGTGAGTCCATCGGGCAGGGTGGAGTCGTGCTCCACGACCTCACCCTGCCCGTCCGCCTGTCCGCCCGCGCCGGTTCGGTGGTGGTGCGGAACGCGGCCGACGGTGACCTCGACGCCCTGATGGCGCTGTTGTCCGACGACCCGATCAGTGCCGCCCGCGGCGATGTCGCCGCCCCGGAGGACCGCCCGCAGTACGCCGCGGCCCTTCGATCGATCACCGACGACCCGGCGAACGCGCTGCTCGTCGCCGAGGACGAGTCCGGTCGGCTCGTCGGCACGCTGCAGCTCACCCGGATCCCGGGCATGGCTCGCCGGGGTTCGACGCGGCTGCTCGTCGAGGCCGTCCGCGTGAGCAGTGCGCTCCGCTCGGGAGGCATCGGCAGCGCGCTGATGCGCTGGGTGACCGACGTCGCAGCGCCGGACCTCGGGACCCCGCTCGTGCAGCTCACCTCGGACGCCGCCCGGACGGATGCGCACCGGTTCTACGAGCGCCTCGGCTTCACCGGATCGCACGTCGGCTTCAAGTACCGCGTCCCAGACTCTTTCGCGCGCTGACGTTCTTTCCCAGAGCGCGCGCGATGCAAGACGGTTTCGGGCGTACCTGGTCGAAACTTCCGACCAGGTACGCCCGATTCGACCAGGTACGCCTCAGTCGGAGGACGCCGGGGCCCCCGAGGACGGGACGCGCACGTCGACCGGGGACACCGCGGCGGGGTCGGCGGAGGCGCCACCCACGACGTCGAAGGAGATCCCGAGCATCGCCGGGTCCTCGTCGAGCTCCAGCCCGTCCTCGCGGACCTGGTCCTCCGGGATTGCACGGCCACCAGACGGGTCCCACGAGTTCGCGATCGACATGCCGACGAGCATGCCGGGCGACCTTGAGTGACGCCTCTGAATCGCCGTAGAGCGAGCGATCAGTCGCGGTGGCCGGCGGTCAGGAACGATCCGCCGCGATCAGCTCGAGCTGCGTCAACCCGACGTCGGTACCCGCCGTGAACACGAACGACGAGCCGCCGCCGATGATCCGGAACACCCGGGTCTGCCCGGGCCAGGTGAACTCGGCGCCGTCGACGGCCGTGACCGTCTCGCCGAGGGACACCTGCCACGAGTACGACCCCGGGGTCGCCACCGTCACGGTGTACAGCGACGCGGCGGGGCAGTCCACGTCGAACGCCACCGACTCCTCCGCGGCGAGCGCCGTGACGGTCCGCCCGGTGTCGTCGACCAGTGCCGACGAGCCCTCCGACGACGTCCCGACGGGCAGCAGGTCGACCGGGGCGTCCCGGTAGCCGTGGACCTCGGAGGCCGACACCGGCCGGGTGTCCGATGCCCAGCCCTGCGGTTCGGACGACAGCGTGAAGACGATGTGCGACGCCGACACCACCACGTGGTGCGGGATGCTGACGGACGTCCAGGGCGAGCCGTCGACCGTCACCGACGCCACGTAGGCACCTGCGGAACCGTCGGCGATCTCGATGACGGTGGGCGTTCCTCCCGGCTGCTGCAGCACCGTCCTGCGGACCGACGGCGGCACGAGCACGTAGGTGCCCGTTGACGGCACCAGCGGGTACAGGCCGATCGTCGCGAAGACGTACCAGGCACTCATCTCGCCGTTGTCCTCGTCGCCGGGGTAGCCCTGGCCGAGGTCGGAACCGACGAACAGCCGCTCGAGCGACTCCCGGACGATGCGGTGCGCGTCGTCGTGCCGACCGGTGAACATCGGGAAGAACGGGATGTGGTGCGCCGGCTGATTGGACAGGCCGAGCATGCCCATCCGGACGTCACGGGCCTCGGTCATCTCGTGGATGGGGAAGCCGTACGCGCCGGAGCGGATGGTCGCGCCGGTCTCAGGTGTCGCGAAGAACGCGTCGAGGGCGGCGTCGAACCGCGCCGGGCCGCCGTGCAGGTCCACGATGCCGGCACCGTCGTGGGGTGCGGTGAAGGCCGTCCCCCAGGCGTTCGTCTCGGTGTAGTCGTCGCCCCAGTCGCGCGGGTCGAACTCGGTGCCGATCCGCCACGAGCCGTCGGGGTCGCGGCCGATGAAGAAGCCCCGCTCGGAGTCGAACACGTGCCGGTACTGCAGGGATCGCCGGGCGAACCACTCGGCCTCGGCCTCGTACCGGGACAGGTCGGCGGGCGTGCCCGCCCGCGACGCGAGCAGCCCCGCCATCACCGCGAGTCCCCAGTCGTTGATGGCGGCGTCGAGGGTCCAGGACATCCCTTCGGACGTCGCGGTGTCGACGTGGCCGCGGAAGGCGCCCGGGAGGCTCCCCTTCCGTCCGACGCGCTCGTCGCGCGGCGGGACGGTCGCGTTCCGCACTGCGCTCCGGTACGCCTCGGCGAGGTCGAACCCGGTGACGCCCTTCGCCGCGAGGTCGGCGAAGACGGTGTCGCTCGTGGTGCCCGTCATGCAGTCCTCGGCGCCGGGGGCGCTCCAGCGCGGGGTCCACCCGCCGTCGTGGTGGTGCTCGACGAAGCCCTGCGCGAGCTCGCCGGCGGTCTCCGGGGTGAGGAGTCCGAGGAGCGGCCAGGCGGTGCGGTAGGTGTCCCAGAACCCGTTCGTGGTGGTGAA
The DNA here is from genome assembly GCF_003814955.1 of Curtobacterium sp. PhB137. Lineage (NCBI taxonomy): Bacteria > Bacillati > Actinomycetota > Actinomycetes > Micrococcales > Microbacteriaceae > Curtobacterium > Curtobacterium sp. PhB137. Next base: position 403,758 of record NZ_RKQO01000004.1, read on the forward strand.
CGGCCCCTCGACGACCTCCGGCCCGGGCTCGTCACGGATCGGGTCGGCGAGGACGGCTCCGTACGGGGAACGGTGGTGCGGCGACCCGGTCAGGGCGGTCTCGCCGGCACGGTTCGGGTAGAGGAACAGCCGGTACAGGCCGGAGTACAGGCTCACCAGCTGGTCCGGGGTGGCTCCGTCGAACGACAGGGTCGCGAGCTTCTCCGTCCAGAGCGCCTCGGCGCGGGTGCACATGGCGTCGAAGGAGCCGGCGGCGTCGAGGTTCGCGCGGGCGTCCTCGATCGAGACGGTCGAGATGCCGAGCAGGACGTCGACCGCTCCGTCGCCGTCGACGGCCAGCCAGCCGCGCAGCTCGTGCTCGCCGGTGCTGGTGTGGTCCGCGGTCACGTGCGGGATCCGGACGTGCACGTGGTGCGGCGGGGTGCCGGGGCGGTCGTCGAGCAGGGCCTCGACCACGGCGGTGCCGTCGGTGACGGTCACGGAGACGTCGGAGACCCACCCGTGGTGGTCGAGCACGATGCTGCGGGTACCGGTGAACCGGAAGCCGAGGGCGAACTCCCCCGCGGTCATCTCGGCCGTCACACCCTGGTCGAGGGCGACCCGGTACCGGTGCGGACCGTCGAGTTCGTCGTCGTGGTCGAAGCCGAGCGCGCGGGCGGCTCGGTCGACGTCGGGGGTGTCGAGCGGCGACGGCATGACCTGGAACACGCCGCGGTCCCCCATCCACGGCGACGGGATGTGGCTCGTCGCGAACGCCTGGATCGCCGGTCGGACCCGCCCGTCGGCGTCGGTGCGCGAGTGCTCCTGGTACGCGTAGGGCCAGCGGTTGCTCGACGCGTCGGTCATCGGCAGGCCGAAGACCCCGCCGTGCGGGATGCCGACGAGCGGCGCGTTGTTGCCGCGGGAGAACCGTGACGACGCCTGCGTGCCGCGGGTCGTGCGGACGTGGTCGAGCGGCGTGACCGGTGCCGGGCGTGCCGGGGCGATCCGGACGTCGTCGAGCCAGCCGCGCAGGGCTGGACGCTCCCCGTCGGCGTCCGACGGCTGCGTGTCGGAGCCGAGCCGGGCCTCCAGTCGGTCGACGACCAGCCCCGCGAACGGCGTGAGGTCCACCGCGCGACGGTTCCACTGGTCGACCCACTGCTTGCGGGCCGCGTCCTGCGCCTCGGGCGTGAGCGCGTCGCCGTACTGGTCGCGGGCGTGTCCGCCGTGCGCGGCCGCGTGCTCGCTCAGTCGTGTGCCGTCGGTGAAGACGACGTCCACGGTGAAGGCCGTGGCGTCCCAGAAGTGCGGCAGGTCCGCCTCGGTGGGCTCGGCGGCGCCCTGCGGGAGCGTGCGTTCGGGGAACCAGACCCACGACAGTTCGTCGCCGGGTGCGACCACCCGGCCACCGGCCCCGGGGACGAGCGCCACGACGGCGCCGTCACCCGCGGGTCGTTCGACCAACCACCCCTCCGATGATCCGAAGCCGACACCGTTCCGCGCCGCGACGGCCGTCGTCGGCCCACCGCTCCGTTGCAGTTCTCGCACGGGTCCAGCGTATTTGGTCCAGCGTCTGGACGAAAACGCTCGGCGTGTCAGCCCTTGTTCTGCCCGGGCGCGTTCTCCGAGTTGCCCGGACCGGCGTCCGCTGAGGTGCCGGTCGTCGTATCGGTCGTCGTGTCGGCTGCGCCGTCGGCTGGGTCGGCGCCGTCCTGCGGCTCCTGCACCGGGTTCGAGACCGGCGCGCTCGGCTCCGGACCGACGGACGGCTCCTGGCTGGGCTCGGCGGGCTCGGTCGGCTGTTCAGCGGGCTCGGACGGCTGCTCGGCCGGCTCGGAGGGCTGCTGCTCGGCCGGCTCGCTCGGCTGCTGCTGCTCCTGGCTCGGCTGCTGCTCCTCGCTCGGCTGCTGCTCCTCGCTGGGCTGCTGCTCCGTCGGCGCGGTCGAGTTCGTGTCCGTCGGAGCCGGTGTGCCGTCGTCGTCACCGTTCAACGCGAACACCGCGACGCCGATGCCGACCAGCACCAGGACGACCACGACGATCGCCGTGATGATCGGCCCCTTGCGTCGCTTCTCGCGCTTCGCCGGGTCGTCACCGGAGCCCGGACGGACGGGTGGGGCCGCGGGTGGCACGCCGCCACCGCCGGTCGGACCGCCGGTGCCGCGCTGGGCACCGAGGACGGTGGTCGACACGTCGTCCGCGGCGTTCGGCTGCTGGGCGTCCATGACGCGGGTCGCGTCGTCCGCGCCCGGCTGTCCACCCGGACGGGAGGCACCACTCGCCGGCATCACGCGGGTCGCGTCGTCCGCGTGCGCGGCCATCGGAGCCGTGGCTGCGCCTGCGGCTCCGGCCGCGGCTGCTCCGGCTGCCGCGCCGGCACCGGCTGCCGTCAGCGTGCCAGGACCACCGGGCAGGAGCTGCGTAGCGGGCCCGGGCTCGTCGCGGCCCAGGGCGCGGAGTCGTTCGGCTGCCTCGGCCGCGCTCGGGCGCTCGGACGGGTCCTGCGCGGTCATCACGTGCAGGAGCGTGCGCCAGGCCGTCGGCAGGTGCTGGTCGATCTCCGGGCCGCGGGTGAGTCGCGCGGTCGCGGACTCGATGGCGCTGCCCGGGAACGGCGTCCCGCCGGTCAGGCACTCGAGCAGCACCAGCCCGAGCGCGTAGACGTCGGCCTTGCCGGTGATCTCCTGCGCCAGGACCTGCTCCGGCGCGAGGTACGCAGCTGTCCCCATCACGGTGCCCGTCCCCGTTACGCGCGAAGCGTCTCGGAGCAGGGCGATGCCGAAGTCGGCGAGCTTGACGTGGCTGCCGTCGCGCTCGAGCAGCACGTTGGCGGGCTTCACGTCGCGGTGGACGATGCCCTGGGCGTGCACGGCGCTCAGTCCGTCGGCAACCTGCGCGCCGACGCGGGCGGCGGTCGTGGGGTCGAGCGGTCCCTCGCGCAGCCGGGTGGCCAGGTCGCTACCGGGCACGAGCTCCATGACGAGGTACGAGTCCCCGTCCTCGTCGTCGAGGGCAGCGTCGTACAGGGTGACCAGGGCTGGGCTGCGCAGTGTCGCGAGCGTCTGGATCTCCGACTCGGCGCGGGCGCGTTCACCGTGGTCGACCGGTCCGATGCGGAACACCTTGACGGCGACCTCGCGGCCGAGCTGCTCGTCGACCGCCCGGTACACGGACGCCATGCCACCGTGTCCGAGCGTGCCCGTGACGCGGTACCTGCCGCCGAAGACCCGTTCTTCCATGACGGGCAACCTACCGGTAGCGGCTGACGGGCCCGCTCATCCGTCGAGTCCCGGCGCTTGGTGAGCAGAAGGTGTCGAGTCCATTCGACTGACTCGACGTCTTCTGCTCACTGAGGGGTTCCGCTCCCCGACCGCATCGTGACCTGGACGACGTTCGAGGCCCGGAAGACACGGATTCCCTGCCGCTCGACCTCGGACAAGATGTCGAGATCGACGAGCCGAGCGACGGCGTTGCTGGCGGCCTGGTAGGTCTTTCCCAGAGCATTGGCCAACATCGGAACCGTGACGAACGGCGCCCCGATGAGGTAGTCAGCCACGTCGAGGACCATTCCCCGCGCTCCGCTTGCTCGGATGCGATCGCGGTACTCCGCTTGCACCGCCAGAAGATCCGACATCCGGGCTCCTGTGTCCGTCGCGGAGCTGTGGATCCCGTCGGCGAAGAGCGCGACCCACTCGTCCCAGGCCCCCTCTGCACTGACCGCGGCCAGCGCATCCTGGTACTCCTCTCGCCGGGCCTCGAACCACGGCGAGACGCTCAGCAACGGCTCCGTGAGGACGTCAGATCGCATGAACTGCAGGACGATGAGCAAGCGACCGAGACGCCCGTTGCCGTCGATGAACGGGTGCAGCGTCTCGAACTGGTAGTGCGTGAGCGCTGCCGCGACCACTGGGTCGATGTCGCACAGAGGCGCCGTGTCCACCCATTCGAGGAGGTCACCCAACGCACTTCGCAGCGGCGTCCCCGGTGGCATCGGGACGAATCGGGCATCCTCGATGCCACCTCCGCGCGTTCCGATCGCCACTGGAACCGTCCGGATGTGTCCAGCTTGCGGTGTATCTGCGGCAGTGCCACGGACCAGTACCGACTGCAGTTCCTCGAGGAGACCGGTCGTGACGCGGCGCTCCTGCACCCAGGTGAACCCGAGCTCGGCGGTATCCACGTAGTTCAGTACCTCGGACAGAGCCGCGGACCGGTCAGCCTTCCCGACCGCTTCCGCGGCGAGGACGTCGTCCAGCGGCGCAAAGGTGCCCTCGAGCGCGGAGGTGCTCTGCGCCTCTCGCCGGAGAGTCGGAGCACGCAAGATGCCGGGGTTCGGGATCAGAGATGATCCTTGCCGAAGCGCCCCGAGCGCCCGGTTCGCGCGGGCGACCTTGGTCCACGTCACTCCGGACAATGTCGGGACTTCACCGAGCGGGTCCGGTACGAAACCGAAGTGGTCGTACGAGCGGCCGGTCCGACCGTCGACTCCACGAACCGGAACGAGTTGACCGACGGGGCTGCTCCGGAAGCGCGTGAGGTCCATCGTTCCACTTTACGGATCAAAACTTGAACTCGAAGAGGGGTTGTTCAAGTTCCGAAGATGTTTCTGGAACAGGATCGATCGCAATTCAAGTCTTCTTGACGATGTCTGCGTCTGGAGTGGGCTCGGCACCGTGGCGGAGCGCCGTCAGGTACAGCCGGTGCGCCGTGATCACGAGGGCGAGCCAGGCGAGACCCAGCGCCCACGCCGCCAGTACGTCGGTCAGCCAGTGGTGCCCGAGGAACACCCGCGAGGCCCCGACCGACAGCACGAACAGGGTCCCGACGACGATCGTCCACACCCGCGTGACGACCCGCGACTGTCGCAGGAGCAACAGGTACACGATCGTCCCCACGATCACCGTCGCGTTGAGGGTGTGGCCGGACGGGAACGACGGCGAGTGCTCGTAGGGCGGTACCGCGTCGGAGAGCGGCGGACGCGCTCGACCGATGAGGTCCTTGCCCGCGATCGTCATGAGCAGCGAGCCGCCACTCGCCGCGACGAGCAGCACCAACGGGGTCCACGCCCGACGCTGGATGGTGAACCCGACCAGGAACCCGAGGGCGACGATGGGCATGCCGATCGTGCCCGCGATGTCGGTCCACCACGTGACCAGGCGATCCCCCACGGGCGACCGGAGGGTGAGTGCCCAGTCGAGCACCGGACGGTCGAGCACGGCGACGTCGTCGGCTTCGCGGACGGCGTCGTAGACCTCGGAGGCGAGCCAGGTCGCGACGACGGCAATGCCGATCCCGACGGCCAGCGTGAGCAGCAGGAGCGGCATCGCGCCGTACCGGTGACCGAGCGTGGTCCACCCCTGCGCGGTCGCCCGGCCCGCGCGGGTGCGCCAGCGGGTGAGGTCGACCTCGCCGACGGTGCGGTCGGCGGCGTCCCCGCGTTCGGTGTCCATCCGTCCACCCTGCCCAGGTGCGGCGGAGCCCGTCACGAAGTTCCGCCCACGAGTCGCTCGTCGCCGCCGGTCTCCGTCAACATGATCGTGGCTGTGCGTGCGGCCTCGAGCACCTCGTCGTCCGAGGCGTCGGACCCCTGCGCGGCGAACAATGCGGCGCTCACGGTATCGAACGCCATCTGCGCCCGGAGTCGATCAGCCCTCGGCGCGGCCTCGGGGAGCACCCGGTCGACGACGGCGTCGAACCAGGACCGGCGATCGGTTCCCTCGGCGGCCAGCTTCTGCATGATCGGGCGGTTGGCGTGCGCGAACCGCATGCCCTGCACGCGGTCGCGACCGGTGGACTCGACCCACCGCACCGCAGCCCGCCGCAGGAGGTCGGGCCCGGCCTGCTGCGACTCGACCCAGGCGATCAACTCGTCGATCTCGTTGCGCCGCCCGTCGAGGAGCGCCCGGACGATCGCCTCCTTGTTCGTGAAGTGGTAGTACAACGACGACTTCGTGATGTCGAGGGCCTCGGCGATGTCCCGGATGGACGTCCCCTCGTACCCACGCTCGGTGAACTGCTCGAGGGCGACCCGGAGGATCTGCGCCCTCGTCTCGCTGCCAGGTCGTCGGGTCGTGATCGCATCCATGACGTGCATCCTACTTGCCGAACGATCGTTCGGTAAGTAGTGTCGCCTCCAGCCGAACGATCGTTCGGTCAGTCCGACCGATCGGAGCACGCCATGACCAACACCACCACTGCCCCCACCATCGCCGTCGTGGGGGCGGGCCCCGGCGGCCTGCTCACCGCACGGATCCTGCAGCTCGGTGGACTCCACGTCACCGTGTACGACGCCGACGAGTCGCTCGCGGCGCGTGACCAGGGAGGAACGCTCGACCTCCATGCCGACAGCGGCCAGATCGCGATCGAGGACGCCCAACTCTCGCGCGAGTTCACCGCGCTCGCCCGCCCCGAGGGGCAGGCGCACCGGCTCCTGGACCCGTCGGGAACGGTCCTGGTCGACCAGGCCCCCGCCGACGGCGAAGCAGCCGCGCCCGAGATCGACCGTGCACAGCTCCGCCGGATGCTCGTCGAGTCACTCGCGCCGGACACGATCCGGTGGGGGCACCGGGTCGCCGCGGTCAGCGACGGCGTCATCACGTTCACGGACGGCTCCACGGCGTCGGCCGACCTCGTCGTCGGCGCGGACGGTGCGTGGTCGAGGGTGCGTGCAGCGCTCACCGATGCGGTGCCGTCGTACACCGGGGTCACCTTCGTCGAGGCGCTGTTCACCCGCGTCACCGAACAGCACCCCGAGATCGCCGAGCTCGTCGGCGACGGTCACATGTGGGCCAACGGCGACGGACGGACAATCGTGCTCCAGCGAAACAGCGGCGACGTCGTCCGCGGCTACGTCTCGATGCGCGCGGAGCTCGACTGGCTCGCCCACGCCGGGCTCGGCACCGCCGACGGTCGAGGCCGCGTCCTGGACGCGAACGGAACGCAGACGACCGACACCGAGCGCGTCCGGACGGCGCTCCGTGAACGGTTCGCCGAGTTCGCGCCGGAACTCCTCCGCGTCATCGACGACAGCGAGGGGTCGTTGCCGAACCGGCCGATCTTCGCCCTGCCGACGCCGACCAGGTGGGAGCACCGTGTCGGGATCACACTGCTCGGTGACGCTGCGCACGTCATGTCGCCCTTCGGCGGCAACGGCGTCAACCTCGCGCTCCTCGACGGAGCCGAACTCGCTCGCGCCGTCCTGACATCGGCCGGCGACGGCACGTCCCTGGACGACGCCGTGCGCGCGTACGAGGAGCGGATGGTCGAGCGTGGCGCCACGATCGGTCGCGCGGCGAACGACGCGATCGTCGAGCACTACGCCGTCGGCGGCCCGGACCTCGACAGCATCCCGGACTTCGACGCCGAGGCCGTCCGCTGGCGGGACGACGCCGTTGCCTACCGCGCCGCCCGGCGCTGATCGCGGCGCTCCAGCTCGGCACTCCGGCGAGACCGCTGGAGGATGACGAGCCCGATCGTCACACCGAGCGCGGTCATGAACGGGGTCATGAACCACCCGATGACGATCGGGACGGCCCGCTCCGCCGGCGCCTCGACGTGGAGCATCAACGACAGGGCGACGATCGGCAACGCGATCGTGGCCACCCAGCAGACCACCACCAGCACCGTGAGCAGTACGGCGGCACCCCGGTGGTCTGGCCTTCGGTACGGAGTCGTCACGACACCATGCAACCAGGTACCGGTCAGTCCTTCGCCTCGGAGTACGCCCCCACCACCGCGACCGACAGCGGGAACGTCACCGGGAAGTCCTGGAACAGCAAGCGTCCGGCGTCGACCGCGGCTTCACGGATCTGCGTCGCCACCCACTCGGCGTGATCCTCCGGCGCGTGCACCACGATCTCGTCGTGCACGAAGAACACCAGGTGCGGGCCGTCCGTCACGGCCCTGGGGAACCGCGCGGTGAGCCGGGAGCGCAACGACCCCATCCACGCGAGCGCCCACTCGGCCGCGGTCCCCTGCACCACGAAGTTCCGGGTGAACCGCCCCCAGCTCCGCGCCCGTGACTCGACGGCACGCTGCATCGCCGGGGTCCCCTCGACCGTGTAGGCCTGGTTCCTGGCCTCGAACCACGACGACTCCGGCACGGGCGACGTCCGACCGAGCAACGTCGTGACGGCTTCGCCCCGCTCCCCCGCGCGTGCGGCGCGTTCGACCAGGTCGAGCGCACGCGGGAACGCCCGCACCAGGCGTGGGACGAGCCGGCCGCCCTCGCCCTGGGTGGCGCCGTACATCGCGCCGAGCATGGCCACCTTCGCCTGCTGCCGGGTCTCGACCGCGCCCGAGGCCACGACGCCGTCGTACAGGTCGCGTCCGTCGCCCGCGGAGGCCATCGCTCGGTCACCGGCCATCGCGGCGAGCACGCGGGGCTCGAGCTGCGCAGCGTCGGCCACGACGAGCTTCCAGCCCGGGTCGGCGACGACCGCCCCGCGGATGCCCTTCGGCAGCTGCATCGCTCCCCCGCCGTCGGCCGCCCAGCGTCCGGTCACGACGCCGCCGACCACGTACTTCGGGTGGAACCGGCCGTCGCGCACCCAGTCGTCGAGCCACGTCCAGCCGTTCGCCGTCAGGAGCCGCGCGAGTCGCTTGTACTCGAGCAGCGGTTCGATGACGGGGTGCTCGATCTCCTGCAGCTCCCACTTGCGGGTGCTGGTCACCATGAGCCCGGCACGGCGCAACGAGCGCAGGACGTCGGCCGGCGAGTCCGGGTTGAGCGTCGGGTCGTCGAGGCGGTCGCGGACGACGGCGGCGATCTCCTCGAGCCGGCGCGGCCGCACGCCGTACGGGACACGCGGCCCGAGCGTCTCCTCGAGCAAGCGTTCGTGCACGTCGGCACGCCACGGCAGCCCCGCGTGCAGCATCTCCGCCGCGACGAGGGCTCCGGCGGACTCGGCGGTCGTCAGCAGGCGGAGGGCACCGGGCGACGTCGACCCCGCGACCGCCGCGAGCTGTGCCCGGAACTCGGCGACCGGGTCGACGTCGTCGTCCGGCACCGACGCGGTGAACAGCGCGTCGTCGAAGAGCTGGGCCTGCGTCGGCCGGACGACCCGGGCCTCCGCCACCGGAGCGTCGAGCGCGTCCGCCGGTGCCGCCGCGAGTGCGGAGCCACGCGCGGCCAGCGCTGCGCGGAGGATCCGTCGGCACAACCGCAGGTCGACGCAGCGCCCCACGCGTCCGCCGGCGGCGAGCACGGCCGGGTACCAGCGTGCGGTGTCGTCCCACACCCAGCGCACGCCCGGGGCATCGTGCGCCGCGACGAAGGCCGGCAGGCCCGACTCGTCCACGCGCATCGGCTCACCGTCAGCGGTCCCCGAGTCGGTCAGGGGCGTCGCGAGGACGCCGCCGTCGACGCGGCGGAGGACGAGGTGCACGGAACGATCATGCCGTGCCCCACCGTCACCGGCCGACGCCGACGATCAGGAGTCGAGTTCGACGATCTCGGCGGCCGGCGCGTTGGCCTGCACCGAGGCGATGCCGCTCTTCGCGCTCGCCTTGGTCGTGTACCCCTCGGACGTGGCGATGACCTCGCCGTTGCCCGCCTTCAGGTGGAAGCGGTACTCACCCTTGGCGTCGGTCCAGATCTCGAACTTGCCGGCCATGTCGACTCCTCGCGTCGATGCGATGGTGCACGGTGTCCGCGGAACGCGGATCACCTCGCACGCTACCGGTCGACGATCCCGAGCGGAAGAGCCGATCCGGCCCCGCGATCGGGCCGCGCCGGGTTCAGGCGCGCTTCGGACCGCCGGGGCGCACGGCTGCGGTGTCGGCCACGTCGATGCGGACGTCGCCGTCCTCGGCGCGGGACACCTCGACCCGGGGGTCGGCGTCGTGCGCGTCGGACCCGGACATGCGTCGGAAGGTGTCCTGGCGTCGTTCCTCGAACGTCATGTCCACGCCGTCGTCGAGGTGGTCGTGGTCGGGCTTCGTCATGCGCTGCACGGTACGCGCTGACTGCTGCGCGCGATCAGACGACGGGTGCGGTGCCGGTCCGTTCGGTCCAGTGCGCGCCCGCCGCCCACCGGTCGAGCACCGCCAGGGGCAGGCGACCGGACGCGTTCGAGGCGCGCGCCGTGGCCAGCGGCACACCGAACACGAACTTCGCCACGCTCTCGTCGCCCTCGGCGGCGTCGTGCGGGCCGGGTGGCGCGAGCCGGAACCGTCGGGCGAAGCGCACCAGGTTCGCGTCGGGGCCGAGCACCGCGGCCAGACCGGGATCGAGGATCCACGAGCGGCACTGCCACCGGTCGGCGGCGAGCGCCGGTGCGAGGGCGCGCAGGACGTCCGGCGCGCGGGCGAAGGACCGGTCGCAGGCGTCCGGATCGAGCGGCCCGGTCTCCGGGACGTGGACGCCCCAGGCCGGCTGGCCGTCCGGCAGGTGGTCGCCGAGTTCGTACTGGAGGCGCCCCACGGCCACCACGCGACCGGTCGCCACCGCGACGAGCCAGTCCACCCCCGTGCCACGCAGACCGTACCGGTCGAGTTTCCGGCCGACGTCGGCGACGGACGCCTCCGCCAGGCTGCGCGGGAGTCCCCGCGCTTCGAGCCCCGCGGCGTTGCCGGGCACGGACGCGCGGAGCGCGGCGACCAGCAGGGCGTCCCGCTGGGCGGGCTCCGCGTCGACGACGGTGGCGGCCAGTGCGGCCGCCACCGTGGCGGAGTCGTCCGGCGACCCCACGGCGGCGGCGAGGACCGCGACGGACGCGGGACGGGCCTCCTGGCCGGGGGTGTCGGCGGTCACTTCAGACCGGACGAGGCGAGCCCGTCCATCACCCGCCGCTGCAGGACGATGAACATGATGAGCACCGGGGCCATGGCCATCAGGCTCGCGGCCATGAGCACCGGGTAGTCGATCGTCCGGTCGCTCGACAGCGTCGCGAGTCCTGCGGCGAGGGGCATGTCCTCGGCACGGGTCGAGACCACGAGCGGCCAGAGCAGCTCGTTCCACGACCACAGCACCGTCGTGATCGCGAGCACGCTGATCGAGGGACGGGCGAGCGGCAGCATGATCCGCCAGAACGTCTGGAACGGGTTCGCGCCGTCCATGCGCGCAGCCTCTTCGAGCTCGGGCGGCATGTTCAGGAACGCCGTCCGCATCAGGAAGGTGCCGAACGCGCTGAACAGGCCCGGCGCGACGATCCCCATCAGGGTGTCGAGCCATCCGAGCCCCTGCACGATCTGGTACTGCGAGATCAGGTAGACCTGCGACGGCACGAGCAGGATCGACAACACGATCGCGAGCAGGATCGCCCGGCCGCGGAACCGCATGCGGGCGAAGGCGTAGCCGGCGAGCGTGCAGAGCACGATCTGCGCGAGGGTGCGGATGATCGTGACGTACACGGACGTGCCGAGCTGGCTGAGGAACGGCAGACGCTCGAAGACCTGCGCGTAGTTCTGCCACTGCAGCTCCCCCGGCCAGAACGTCGGGGTGACGGACTGCACCTGGGCGTTCGTGGACAGCGACATGATGATCTGCCACACGAACGGGAACGCCATCGCGAAGCCGCCGACGCCGAGGACGACGTGGATCCACCAGTGACTGCCGCCGCGACGACCGGGCCGGCGTGCTGCCCGTGGCGGTGTGACGGTTGCGGTCATGCCTGCACCCACTTCCGTTGGACACGGAACTGCACGAGCGTGACGATGCCGATGAGCAGGAAGATCACCATGGCGATCGCGGCCGCGAAGCCCTTGTCGTTGTCGATGAACCCGGCGCTGTAGAAGTAGAAGACGAGCGACATCGTCTTCGGGATCACCGGGTTGGTGCTGCCGAGGATGGCGTAGAGCAGGTCGAACAGCTGGAAGCTCGAGATCGTCGTGACGATGACCACGAAGAAGATGCTCGGGCTGAGCAGCGGGACCGTGACGGAGCGGAACTGCCGCCAGCGGCTCGCGCCGTCGAGCTCGGCGGCCTCGTACAGCTCCGGTGGGATGTCCTTAAGGCCTGCGCCGAGGATGATCATCGAGAACCCGAGGGACGACCACAGGCCGACGAAGCTCACTGCGACGAGCGCGAACCCGGGCGTCGAGATCCAGTACGGGCCGTCGATGCCGAACAGTCCGATGAACCAGTTCACGATGCCGTAGTCGCCGTTGAACATGATGCGCCAGACGAGGGCGATCGCGGCCGGCATGGCGACGTAGGGCAGGAAGAAGAGCACCCGGTAGAACTGCGCGAACCGCAGGCCCGGGGTGTTCAGCAGGCTGGCGAGCCACACCGCGATCGGGATGCCGGCCAGCACGATGACCGTGTAGACGATCGTGTTGAGCAGCGACTGGTACAGCTGCGGGTCACCGGCGAGCCGCACGTAGTTCGCGACGCCGCTGAACGTCGCACCGCCGAACACGCCCCAGCTGGTGAAGGAGTACCAGAACGTCTGGATGATCGGCCAGATGTAGAACGTGCCGACGCCGATGAGCAGCGGCAGGACGAAGAGCCACGGCCACCAGCCGTCGGTCCGTCGGGTTGCGCGCTTGCCGCCGGCCGTCGGGCCGGGGGCGCCCCGCCCGGACGAACGCGTCGTCCGGGCGGGGGTGGAGGCGGCCTGCGGCCGCTCGGTGTTGATCGTCATCGGCTCGGGACTCACTGTTCCTTGGCGAGGGCGGCGTCCATCTTCTGCGCGAGCTGCTTCGCGACGTCGTCGACCGGGGTCGAACCGTCGAAGGCGTTCGGCAGGAGGTTGGTCTCGAGGGTGTTCCACGCGGCGGTGTTCTTCGACACCGGCAGGGGCTTGGCGTAGTCGACGGCGTCGAGGAACACCTGCAGGTCGGCGTCCGGCATCGTCTTCGTGAAGGCGGACTGCGTGCCCTCGTAGGCCGGGATGACGGCGCCCATGTCGCCCTGCTGCTGCTGGGCGGTCTTGCCGGCGAGGTAGACCTGGAGCGCCTGCGCCGCGGCCTTGTTCTTGCTCGCCTCGGACACGACGTTCGAGACACCGTGGATGACGGTCGCCTGCTCCTTGCCCTTCGGCAGGGGGTACACGACGATGTCCTTCTCCATCGCGGTGCCGGTCAGGGCCGAGCGGAACCAGCTGCCGCCCTGGTACATCGCGAGCTTGCCCGACGTGAACCACTGGTCGGCGGTGGTGTCGGTGAGCTGCTTCATCGACGGCGAAGCGCCCGAGTCGATCAGGTCCGTCCAGAACTGCAGACCCGCTTCCGATGCCTTCGAGGCGTACTCGGACTTCGTGCCGTCCGCGTTCACGACCGATCCCCCGGCCTGGAAGATCGTGTCGTAGTAGGTCGTCTGGCCGTCCATGCCGCCGGCCGCGCCGTACGCGCCGTCGGCCTTGAGCTTCTCGCTGAGCTCGGCGCCGGTCTTCTGGAAGTCGTCCCAGGTCCAGTCCTTCGACGGCAGGTCCATGCCGGCCTTCTCGAACAGGGCCTTGTTGACCCAGACGCCGATGGTGTCGAAGTCCTTCGGCACGCCGTACTGGGTGTCGTCGTACGTGTACAGGTCGTTCAGCGCGCTCGAGTACTTCGCGGGGTCGATGTCGCCGGCCTTGACCTCGCCGGTGATCGGCGCGAGCTTGCCGTTGGCCGCGTACAGCTGGAAGTTGGGGCCGTTCATCCAGAACAGGTCGGGCAGCGTGTTGCTCGAGCCCTGGGTCTGCAGCTTCGTCCAGTAGTTGGCGAACGGCGTGACGTCGACGCTGACCTTGATGTCCGGGTACTCCTCGTTGAAGCCCTTGAGGTTGGCCTTGATCGCCTTGACCTGGTTCTCGTCCCAGACGGCGTACGTCAGGTTCGCCTTGGTGTCCTTCGCGGCGGCGGTGTAGTCGCCGCCGGAGCTCGACGCCCCGGAGGACGTGGAGCACCCGGCGAGGAGTGCGGCCGCGCCGAGGGCGGCGACGGCGCCGACGAGGATCCGGCGGACGCCGGTTCCTCGGGCGGGGATGTGTGCGGTCATCGGGAGATCCTTTCGCACGGCCGTCAGGAACCGACGGTCTGGGCGGGGTGGGTGGGGTGCGGAGCGGGTCGTGTGGAGGGTGTGGCGGGCCGGCTGAAGTGCGCGATCGTCTCGGCCGGCAGCGGCGGGACGTCGATGGGGACGGAACCGGTGCGCAGCGAACGGGTCGCCAGGGCACCGGCAGCGACCGCGGCGCGCGCCGCGATCGGGGACAGCTCCGTCGGTTCGCCGAGGGCGACGGACCGCAGGAACTCGGTCATGGTGATCAGGTCGGCGTCGGCGTGGCCGTCCTCGACGCCATCGATCGGGTACTCGCGGTCCCCCGCGGTGTCCCAGCCACGACGGTGCGTCCAGACCTTCACGACGCCACCGCCGGTGTCGCCGATGTTCTCGAGGCGACCCTCGGTGCCGATGACCGTGTAGTTCCGCCAGTAGTCCGGGGTGAAGTGGCACTGCTCGTAGCTGGCCTGCACGCCGTTGTCGAGCGTCATCATCACCATCGAGACGTCCTCGACGTCGACGACCGGGTTCAGCCCGGTCTGGGCGAGTGGCGGCCAGTTGTCGTGGGAGAACCAGTCCCCCATCAGCTCGCCGCTGCGGTCCCGTCGGTCGGTGACGTCGCCGTAGACCGACAGTGACCCCATGCCCACGACGCGGCTGGTGTCCCCGCCGCCGAGTGCGTGGATGACGTCCAGGTCGTGACTGGCCTTCTGCAGGAGCAGGGAGTTGACGTTCGCGCGGTCGGCGTGCCAGTCCTTGAAGTAGTAGTCCCCGCCGTTGCCGACGAAGTGGCGGCACCAGACGGCCTTGACCTCGCCGATCTCGCCGCGGTCGACGATCTCGCGCATCAGGCGGACGACGGCCGCGTGGCGGAAGTTGTGGCCGACGTAGAGCGGGGTGCCCGTCTCGGCGGCGGTGTTGAGGACCGCGTCGGCGTCCTCGACCGTGATGGCGAGGGGCTTCTCGAGGTAGACGGCGATGCCCGCGCGGAGCAGGTCGATCGCGATCTCGGCGTGTGTCCAGTCCGGCGTGGTCACGATCGCAGCGTCGACCTGGTCGGTGAGGTCCCGGTGGTGCTCGACCACCAGCGCATCGGGGTACTCGACCCGCCCGCGCTCGCGGCCCGCTGCGGTGACGTCCGCCACGGCGACGACCTGCGCCTGCAGTGCCGGGTCCGCGGCGACCGCCTCGGCGACGTGCCGTGCGATGGCGGACCGCTGGCCCATCCCGATCACCGCGACGCGGAGGATCCCGTTGTCAACGCCCATGCTCATCTCGCTCCCTTGCGTGATTGTGACGCCCATGATGCCGAATCGATCATGAATGCACAATAGGCGCTCACGGATCGCTCATGGGTCCACGACGGGAGGGTTTTACACGATCGAAACGTCGCGCCCGGGATCCGGGCGCTCGTCCGTCGGCTCAGTCGGCGACGACGAGCTCCACGCCGGCGCTGGCGAGGTCGGCTGCGAAGGCCGGCGGGACGGGCTGGTCGGTGACCAGGACGTCGATGCGGTCCAGCGGGCAGATCCTGGCGAACGTCGACCGCTCGATCTTGGTCGAGTCGGCGACCACGATGACCCGTCGGCCGACCGAGGCGAAGTGCCGGCTGACCTCGGCCTCGCCCTCGTGCATGGTCGTGGCGCCGTACTGCCCGGTGAGCCCGTCCACCCCGAGGACCACGAGGTCGAGCGCGAACTCGTCGAGGGTGTCACGGACGAGTGGGCCGACGAGCTCGTACGACTGCCGCCGCGCGACCCCGCCCGTGACCACGATCTTGACGTTGGCGCGGACGGACAGCTCGTACCCGACGTTGAGCGCGTTCGTCACGATGGTGATCCCGAACTCGCCGTCGGCACGGATGAACCGCTCGCTCTTGCCGAGTTCTCGCGCGACCTCGGTCGTGGTGGTCCCACCGTTCAGCCCGACGGTCTCGCCCGGCTGCACCAGTCGCGCTGCGGCACGGGCGATGGCGGTCTTCGCCTCGGCCTGGCGCGCGATCTTGTACTGCAGGGGCAGTTCGTAGCCGGCCCCGAGCGCCGCGGCTCCGCCGTGCGTGCGCGTGACGAGCCGCTGGTCGGCGAGCGTCGTGAGGTCGCGTCGGGCCGTGGCGGCCGAGATCCCCAGCAGCTCGCCGATCTCGGCGATCGACACGTTGCCGCGTTCGCTCACCAGTTCGAGCAGGGCGTTCAGCCGCTGTTGGGGGGTCATGACGGCCATCCTACGGTGCCATCGCGACTGCTCGGTGATCGGAATTGACGCTTTGGTCTTCCATCGCGCACGATCGCTCGCTACGCTTCCTGATCATCGATCACCCGGATCGAACCGGACCGGAAGGCTCCCATGACCGACACCTTCGTGAGCGCCGAACTGGCCTCCCAGCCGGAGACCTGGCGCGCCGCCGCAGCACTCCTGCCGACCTTCTCGGACGCGCTCCCCCAGCCCGGTGAACGCGTCGCCGTGATCGGCTGCGGCACGAGCTGGTTCATCGCGATGAGCTACGCCGTCGCCCGTGAGCAGGCCGGCCTCGGGGTCACCGACGCCTTCGCCGGCTCCGAGTACCCCGCATCGCGCGAGTACGACCGTGTGCTCACCATCAGCCGCTCGGGCACAACGACCGAGATCGTCGACCTGCTGCAAGCCCTGCCGTCGCAGCGCACCGTCCTGATCACGGCCGTCGCGGACAGTCCCGCCGCGGCCGTCGCCGACGACGTGGTCGCACTGCCCTTCGCCGACGAGCGCTCCGTCGTGCAGACGCGGTTCGCCACCACGGCGCTCG
Organism: Curtobacterium sp. PhB137; assembly: GCF_003814955.1. Classification (NCBI taxonomy): domain Bacteria; kingdom Bacillati; phylum Actinomycetota; class Actinomycetes; order Micrococcales; family Microbacteriaceae; genus Curtobacterium; species Curtobacterium sp. PhB137. Next base: position 420,440 of record NZ_RKQO01000004.1, read on the forward strand.
CCCTGCTGCGCGCGTCGATCGGCGACGACGTCGAGGCCCTCGCCGCCCAGGCCGAGATCGCGCTGACCCTGCCGATCGACGACCTGCTCGACGCCGAGCAGGTCTCCTTCGTGGGCCGCGGTGCCGCCGTCGGCCTGACGTTCGAGGCCGCACTCAAGACGCGGGAGGCCGCGCAGTTCTGGGCCGAGTCCTACCCGGCGATGGACTACCGGCACGGGCCGATCGCCATCGCGCAGCCCGGCCGGCTCGTCTGGTCGCTCGGTGCCGCACCGCAGGGGCTGGCTGACGAGGTCGCCGCCACCGGTGCGCGCTTCGTGCAGCACGACCTCGACCCGATCGCCGGCCTCGTCGTCGTGCACCGGTTCGCCGTCGCCCTGGCCGAGGGTCGTGGGCTGGACCCGGACAACCCCCGTTCGCTGACGCGGTCGGTCATCCTCACCTGATGGCGGGCGCAGGCGCGGTGCTCGGGGTCGACGTCGGCGGCACGGGCACCAAGGCCCGGCTGACCGACGCCGACGGACTCGTCCTGGACGAGACCCGGGTCCCGACGCCCCGCGACGATCCGTCGGGGCTCCGACTGGCGGTGGCCGTCGCCGACCTGGCAGTGCGGGCGCTCGACCGCGGTCGGCTCGACGCCGTCGGGCTCGTCACGCCGGGTGTCGTCGACGAAGCCGCCGGCACCGTCGTCCTCGCGGTGAACCTCGGGTGGCGGGACGTGCCGGTCCGTGACCTCGTGCGGGCCGAGCTCGTCCGACGCGGTGTCGACGTCCCGATCGCCTTCGGCCACGACGTCCGCGCCGGTGCCCTCGCCGAGACCCACACCGGTGACACGGCGCTGTCCCGCGGATCGGTCGCGTTCGTACCCGTCGGCACCGGCCTGGCCAGCGCGCTGGTCGTCGACGGCCAGGTCGTGTCCGGGGGCGGATGGGCGGGGGAGATCGGCCAGGTGCTGATCCCGTCCGGACCGCACGAGGGGCTCCGGGTCGAGGAGATCGCATCGGCCGGGGGAGTCGCACGCCGCTCCGGGTCGGCATCGGCGCACGCAGCCATGCTCCGGGTGCGCGACGGCGACCCCGTGGCGACCGCCGTCTGGGACGACTGCGTCGCCGTGCTCGCGGACGCCCTCGCCTGGACGACCGCGGTCGCCGGCTGCCACACCGTCATCGTCGGCGGGGGACTCGCCGAGTCCGGCCCGCTGCTGTTCGGGCCGCTCCGCACGGCGGTGGCCGAGCGGCTCGTCGGGGTCCGCGCCCCGGAGATCCTGCCGGCCGCCCACGGCGACGCCGCCGGAGCCATCGGCGCAGGTCTGCTCGCACGGCGGCTGCTCGAGAGCGGGGTGCTGCTGTGACCACGCTCGTCCGCGCGCCACGCATCGTGACCGCCGCCCACGACCTGCACGACGGGTGGCTCGTCCTCGGCGACGACGCCACCGTGCTCGCGGTCGGTGCCGGCACACCGCCGCGCGCGGACTCCGCGGTCCCCGTCGAGGGCACCGTCGTGCCGGGCTTCGTCGACCTGCACGCCCACGGCGCACTCGGCCACGACTTCGCGACGTGTTCCGCCGCGGACGCCCGAGCGGCGGCCGCGCACCACCGGTCACGGGGGACCACGACCCTCGTCGCCTCGATCGCGACCGGGCGTCCCGACGACACCGTCGCAGCCCTCACGCGCCTGCGACCGCTCACCTCGGACGGCACGCTGGCGGGCCTGCACCTCGAAGGGCCGTGGTTGTCCCCGGCCCGCCGCGGAGCCCACCGGGTGGACCTGCTCCACGCGCCGGACCCGCTCGAGGTCGACGCGTACCTGGCGGCCGCCGACGGCGCGCTGCGGGTCGTGACACTCGCCCCCGAGCTCCCCGGCGCCCTCGACACCGTGGCGCGGTTCGTCGCCGCCGGGGTCGTCGTGGCGATCGGGCACACCGACGCCACCGCCGAGCAGACCCGCCGCGCGATCGACGCCGGTGCCACGCTCGTCACGCACCTGTTCAACGGCATGCCACCGCTGCACCACCGCACGCCGGGGCCGGTCGGGGTCGCCCTGACCGACGACCGCGTCCTGCTCGAGTGCATCGTCGACGGACACCACCTCGACCCGACCACGATCGGGCTCGTCCAGCGGAGTGCACCGGGCCGCCTGGTGCTCGTGTCCGATGCGATGTCGGCGACGGGCTGCCCCGACGGCGACCACACCATCGCCGGGTCCGCGGTCTCGGTCCGCGGCGGTGTCGCGATGCTCGCCGACGGGTCGTCGTTGGCGGGCAGCACGATCACCGTCGCCGACGCGGTCCGTGGGCTGCTGACGAGCGGGGTCGCGGTGCCCGAGGTCGTCGCCGCCTCTGCCACACGTGCGGCTCGGCTGCTCGGTCGGCCGGCGCCGCTCACGGTCGGCGCACCCGCCGATCTCCTCGTGCTCGACCCCGACACCGGTGCGGTGCGGAACCCCCTGCGGACGGCGGTGGTCGCGTGATCATCGTCGTCACCCCGAACCCGGCCGTCGACGTCACGTACCGGGTCGCCGAACAGCGCATCGGCGAGACCCAGCGAGTCCTCGACGTCGCACGGCACCCGGGTGGCAAGGGCCTGAACGTCGGTCGGGTCCTGGCGGCGACGGGTGTCGCGACGCACGCCGTCCTGCCCCTTGGGGAGACGCCCGGCCGCTGGATCTCGGACGCGCTCGACGACCTCGGCCTCGACCACACCGACGTCGTGGTGTCCGGCACGACCCGCACGACCGTCACCGTGGTCGACGACGTCGCCCACCCGACGATGTTCGGTGAGCCCGGCCCGGTGCTCACCGGCACCGAGTGGGACGCCGTCGCCGCAGCGGTCGACGGACTGCTCGGCCGCGCCGACGCCACCGCCCTCGTGGTGTCCGGTTCGCTGCCCGGCGGTGCCGCGCCCGACATCGTCGCGCGCTGGGTCGCCACGGCCCACGAGCACGGCGTCCTGAGCGTCGTGGACTGCTCCGGTGCCGCACTGCTGGCGGCGGCGAGCGCGGGTGCCACCGTCTGCAAGCCCAACCGCGAGGAACTACTCGAGGCCACGGGCGCCGCGGACGAACGCACGGCCGCCCTCCGGCTGCTGGAACGCGGCGCCGGCGTCGTCGTGGTCTCCCGCGGAGCGCACGGCATCGCCGCCCACACCGCGGACCACGTGCTCGAGGTCCCAGCGGTGCCCGGCGTCTCGGGCAACCCGACCGGAGCGGGCGACGCAGCGACCGCCGGTCTGGTCGGTGCCCTGGTCCGCTCGGGTCACCAGCAGGGCACCGGCGCCCCCTTCGCCGACGACACCCTGCTCCGAGCGCTCCGGTCCGCCGCTGCCCACGGGGCCGCCGCCGTCCTCCGCCCGGTGGCGGGCGAGGTCGACCCCGCCGACGTCCACCGCTTCCTGACCCACCCCGACCGAACGAGGACCCCAGCATGATCACCGACCTCGCCCTGACGGGCCTGCTCGACACCGCCCGCACGGCACACCGTGGCGTGGGCGCGTTCAACGTCGTGCTGCTCGAGCACGCCGAGGCCATCGTCACCGGGGCCGAGCGGGCCGGACTGCCCGTCATCCTGCAGATCAGCGAGAACTGCGTCCGGTACCACGGCGGTCTCGCACCGATCACGACCGCGACCCAGGCGATCGCCCGGGCCGCCGACGTCGACGTCCTGGTCCACCTCGACCACATCGAGGACCCGGACCTCGTCGCCGCCGGCATCGACCTGGGCGTCGACTCCGTCATGTACGACGGCTCGCACCTGGACTTCGCGGCGAACGTCGCCGCCACCCTTGACCTCGCGGTCCGGTGTCACGCCGCCGGCGTCGCCATCGAGGCCGAGCTCGGCGAGGTGGGCGGCAAGGACGGCGTGCACGCTCCGGGTGTCCGCACCGACCCCACCGATGCCGCCGCGTTCGTGGCCGACACCGGGGTGGACGCCCTGGCCGTCGCCGTCGGGACCTCGCACGCGATGCAGACCCGCGAAGCCTCGGTCGACCGCGACCTGGTGGAACGTCTGCGGTCCGCGGTGCCGGTCCCGCTGGTCCTGCACGGTTCGTCGGGGCTGTCCGACGACGAGCTGCGCGGCGCGGTGCAGGCCGGCATGACGAAGATCAACATCTCGACGCACCTGAACGGCCTGTTCACGCGTGCCCTGCGCACCGTGCTCGACGAGCGGCCCGACCTGGTCGACCCCCGCAAGTACGTGTCGGCGGGGCGCGAGGCGATCTCCACCGAGACCGCCCGGCTGCTGACGCTCCTGCACGGCTGAGCGGTGGCGGCCCGAGCAGCCGCAGTGCTCAGCAAAGCGGGACGTTCACCGCGAGCCCACCCATCGCGGTCTCCTTGTACTTCGTCGACATGTCCGCCCCGGTCTGCCGCATCGTCTCGACGACCTGGTCGAGCGACACGTGGTGCACGCCGTCGCCACGCAGGGCCATCCGTGCGGCGTTGATCGCCTTGTTCGCCGCGATCGCGTTCCGCTCGATGCACGGGATCTGCACCAGGCCACCGATCGGGTCGCAAGTGAGCCCGAGGTTGTGCTCCATCGCGATCTCCGCGGCGTTCTCGACCTGTTCCGGGGTGCCCCCGAGGACCTCGGCGAGTCCGGCGGCAGCCATCGACGCGGCCGAGCCGACCTCGCCCTGGCAACCGACCTCGGCACCGGAGATCGATGCGCGCTCCTTGTAGATCGACCCGACGGCGCCGGCGGTGAGCAGGAACCGCACGACGGCGTCGTCGCGGTCGGCAGCGGTGATCGCGGGGACGTAGGTGAGCGCGTAGTACAGCACCGCGGGGATGATGCCGGCGGCGCCGTTGGTGGGTGCGGTGACGACCCGGCCGCCGGTGGCGTTCTCCTCGTTCACCGCCATGGCGACGAGATTCACCCACTCCATGGCGAACAGCGGGTCGTGGTCGGGGTCCTCGCGGGTGAGCTGCTCGTGCCAGGTGGCTGCACGACGCCGGACGTCGAGCCCGCCGGGCAGGCATCCGTCACGGCGGACGGAGCGGTCGACGCACGAGTCCATGACGGCATGGATGTCGAGCAGCCCGGAGCGGACGTCGGCGTCGGTCCGGGTGACCGACTCGTTGGCGAGCGCCACTCCGCTGATCGGCAGACCGGAGGCAGCGCAGGCGGCCAGCAGCTCGGCGCCGCTCGAGAACGGGTACGGCACGCGGTCGTCGACCGGGATCGCCGCCCCCGCGACCACGGCACCGTCGTCCACGGCGCCGCCGTCCTCGCCGTCGCTGTCGCCGTCGCCGTCGCCGTCGCGAGCGATGAAGCCGCCGCCGATCGAGTAGTACGTCTCGTCGGCCAGGTCGGCACCGGCTCCGTCACGGACTCGCAGCCGCATGGCGTTCGGGTGCCGGGGCAGCATGGTCAGGGGATGCAGCACGATGTCGGCGAGCCGGAACGGCACGGTCACCCCACCGTCGAGCCGGAGCAGGCCGTCGCGTTCGAGGGCGTCGAGCGACCCGGTCATCGCGTCCGGGTCGACGGTCTCGGGGTGGGACCCCATCAGGCCGGCGACCACGGCGCCGAGGGTGCCGTGGCCCTGCCCGGTCGACGCCAGTGAGCCGTACAGGTCGACGGCGACGGAGGCGACGGGCAGCCCGGCGACCAGGGACGCGAACTCGGCGCCGGCCCGCATCGGCCCGACGGTGTGCGAGCTCGAGGGACCGACACCCACGCTGAACAGATCGAAGACGGAGACCGGCACGCCGCCACACTAACCCGTCCGGACGGACCGGGCTCAGCTGGCCGCACCGAGTCTCGGGCTGAGCGACAGATCACGGACTCACGAGCGCGAGAACTGTCGCTCACCGCGAGACTCGGCCCCCGGGCACGGACGGACCGGGGCTCAGCGGCGGGTGTTGCCCTCGGCCGGCACCACGAACCACAGGACGACGTAGGCGATCCACAGCGGCCCGGGGAACAGGCTCAGGATCACCCAGCCGATGCGGACGAGGGTGCGGGACAGGCCGAAGCGATCGGCGAGGCCGGCGCAGACACCGGCGAGGATGCGGCCGTTGCGGGGACGGGAGAGTGTGCTCATGGGGTCGACGCTACGCACCGGCGACGAGCAAGGGCATCCGGGCAGTACCCCGGAGCACGGTGGGGACAACCCCCGAACGACCCCCGAACCACCGCCGACGCCCGGCCCCCGACCACCGACCACCGACACCCGTCAGGGGATCAGCACGATCTTCCCGCGGGTGTGCCGCTGCTCCAGCTGCTCGTAGGCGTCCTGCACCCGGTCGAGCGGGAAGGTCGCCGCGATCGGCACCTCGACCTCGCCGTTCGCCACCTGCATCGCGAGGGCGCCGAGGATCTCCGGGTCGGCGGTGTCCGCACTGCCGGAGGCCTTCGCACCGACCTCGGCGGCAGCCTCGAACGCGATGATCGTCTCGATGCGGTCGACCGGCACGCCCAGGGCGATCCCCAGGTGCACGTACTCAGGACCGTACGTGTCGATGACGGCGTCGATGCCGTTGGTGGCGAGCTCGGTGATGCGCTCCTGCAGGCCCTCGCCGTACGCGACGGGCCGTGCACGCTTCGACCGGAGCCACTCGTGGTTCGCCTCGGACGCGATCGCGATCACGTCGATGCCCTCGTTCGTCAGCAGCTGCGTGACGAACCCGCCGACACCACCGGCGGCACCGGACACGACGACGGTCTCGCCGGGTCGGGGGTCGACGGCACGGACGGCTGCGGCAGCGGTCGTGGCGACGATGTCGAGCCCGCCAGCGACGGTCCAGTCGAGCAGCCGGGGCTTCTGCACGACCTGTTCGGCCGGCACCGAGACGTACTCGGCCTGGCTCGCGCGGTCCCACGACCACCCGAGGACCTCTTCGCCCTCGTCGACGCCGTCGACGCCCTCGCCGACGGCCACGACGATGCCGGCGAAGTCGGTGCCCTGACCGGACGGCAGCGCGTCGGAGGACCCGCCGTCGAGCAGCCCCTGGCGGATCGCCGACTCGCCCGGGTTGATGCCGGCGGCGCGGACCCGGACGAGCACCCGACCGGCGGTGGCCTCGGGGACGGGGACCTCGGCGACGTGCAGCACGGAGCGGTCACCCCACTCGTCGAAGCGGACGGCGCGCATGGTCTCCGGGATCTCAGTCATCGCGTCCGACGGTACCCCGAGCATGACGAACGGTCCGCGTGGACCGCTCCATCGGCACGACGGTGGGAGACTGGCCCCATGCCCATCCTCAACAAGGACATGCAGGTCTGCATGTCGCTCGCGGCCCGGCCGAGCAACATCGGCACCCGGTTCCACAACTTCCTGTACGACGAGCTCGGGCTCAACTTCCTGTACAAGGCGTTCACCACGACCGACCTGCCCGGCGCCGTCGCCGGCATCCGAGCGCTCGGCATCCGCGGCTGCTCGGTGTCGATGCCCTTCAAGGAGGCGATCATCCCGCTCGTCGACCACGTCGAGGAGTCCGCCGCCGCCATCCAGTCGGTGAACACGGTCGTGAACGACGACGGCGTGCTCACCGCGTCGAACACCGACTACGAGGCGATCGCCGCCCTGCTCGGGTCGCACGACGTCGACACCGCGTCCCGGGTGCTGCTCCGCGGCTCCGGCGGCATGGCGAAGGCCGTGACCGCGGCGTTCCGCGGTGCCGGCTTCGACCGCCTGACGGTCGTCGCCCGCAACGAGCAGACCGGTACGGCGCTCGCGTCGCAGTACGGGTACGAGTGGATCGCCGAGGAGCGCGAGGCGGGGGAGTCCGACCTGGTGGTCAACGTCACGCCCCTCGGCATGCGGGGCGACCAGCAGGACGCGCTCGCCTTCGCGCAGGACCGGATCGAGGCGGCCCACACGGTCTTCGACGTGGTCGCGTTCCCGTCGGAGACCCCGCTGGTCCGTGCGGGACGGAACGCCGGCAAGCACGTCATCACCGGCGCCGAGGTCATCGCGCTGCAGGCAGCGCGCCAGTTCGAGCGCTACACGGGCGTCGCCCTGACGGACGACCAGGTGGCGCGCGCCAGCGAGTTCTCGCGCGCCGAGTAGTCGACGCGCCCACAGGGCGGACGGGAGGCACGGGGCCAGCTGGCACCGCGCCTCCCGTCCGCCTTTGTGGGAACGTCTCAGGCGTTCGTCGCGCGCCCGACGGCCACCCACCCGAGGCGGCGCAGCGTCTCGTGGTTCCGGACCCAGATGAGCGGCTGCATGAGGAAGTCGGGGACCCAGGCGCCGGGACCGGCGACGGCGTTCTCGACGATCGTCACCTTGCAGCCCTTGCGGTGCGGCTCCACGGTCAGCTCCACGCGGGCCTCACCGATCGGCCACCCCTTCGGCTGGATCACCATGCGGTGCGGCGGATCCCACACCAACGAGGTCGTGACGTCGTCGATGACGAGCGGCCAGGCACCGAAGGAGTGGTGCAGGTGCGTGCCGACCTGCGGCCAACCGGCCTCCTGCTTCCGCATGCGCGAGGCGCCGACCACCCAGGTCGTGTAGAGCCAGCCGTCGCCGAGCACGTCGAAGACGTCCTCGGGAGCGCAGTGCAGGATGCGGACGTTCTTCGCCATGGTGATCAGCCTTCCGGGGTGAGGTCGACGTCGTCGGGCAGCCCGAAGGTGTGCCGGAGTGCGCTCTTCGCGGCACGCCAACCGGCCATGCCGTGCACACCGGGGCCGGGCGCGGCCGACTCGGAGCACAGGTACATGCCGCCGCCCATCCGCCACGGGTCGCTGGACAGCACCGGGCGCTTCACGAGCTGCCAGAAGCTCGCAGCACCGGCGGCGATGTCGCCGCCGACGTAGTTCGGGTTGTGGTCCGACATGTGCGCGGCCGTCCGGCTCGACGTGTGCAGGATCGTGTCGCGGAACCCCGGTGCGAACCGTTCGACCTGGCGCGTGATCGCCTCGGTCTGGTCGACGTCGGACCCCGCCGGCACGTGCGCGTAGGCCCAGAAGACGTGCTTGCCCTTCGGCGCCCGGGTCGGGTCGACGACGGTCGGCTCGGAACCGAGCACGTACGGCCGTTCGGCGTGCTGACCGTGCGCGACCGAGCCCTCCGCCGCCGCGATCTCGGCTCGTGTCCCGCCGATGTGCACCGTGCCGGCCCGGCGCAGCGCCTCGTTCGTCCACGGCACCGGATCGGACAGCGCGAAGTCGACCTTCGCGGCCGCGTTGCCGAACCGAAACCGGCGGAGCGCACCGCGCTTCGGCGTGGGGATCTGCGAGCCGGCGATCCGCAGCATTCCGGGGACACTCGTGTCGAAGAGCACCGCCTTCGCCGGGGTGAGGTCGCCGAGCGACCGGACCTCGTGCCCGGTGACGATCCGTCCGCCGTGCGCGACGAGGTCGTCGGCGAGCGCGTCGATGATCGCCTGGCTGCCGCCGATCGGCACGGGCCAACCGCGGGCGTGTGCGTAGGCGCCGAGCGACAGCGCCGCGGCGGCCGTCGACAGCGAGGGCATGTGCTGGATGGAGTGCGCGGCGACGCCGGACACCATCGCCGGGGCGGCGTCCTGCCGGAAGCGGGCGTTCCAGGCGCTGCTGCCCTGCTCGAGTGCGCGCAGGCCGAACCGCAGCACCGTGAGCGGGTGCCGCGGCACGTGCAAGAGCGCGTCGGTGGCGAAGTCGGCGACCTGGTCGGCAGCGCGGGCGAGCGGGCCCATCAGGTTCCGGAAGGCTGGGCCGTCCACACCGAGCTCGGCGGCCGTCCGCTCGAGGTCCTGGTACGCGATGCCGGCACGACCGCCGTCGAGCGGGTGCCCGTACTGCACCTCGGGCAGGCGGAGCTCGATGCGCTCCTCCATCCGGAACAGCCGGAAGAACTCGGACTGCAGCGCCATCGGGTGCACCGCCGAGCAGACGTCGTGCAGGAACCCCGGCAGGGTGAGCTCGGCGGTGCGGGCACCACCGCCGATCGTGTCGTTCCGTTCGACCACCTCGACGGACAAGCCCGCACGGGCGAGCGTCACCGCCGCCGCGAGTCCGTTCGGTCCGGCCCCGACGACCACCGCATCAACCATGGTCCGAGCCTAGGGACTCGTGTCTGCGTGTGGTCCCGGTCAGGGGCGTGCGACGTCGGGGTCTGCCGGGTCGGAGCCGTCCTCGTCGCCGTCGGCGTCGTCCGGCTCGTCGGTGTCGACCGGGGTCGAGCCCACGGGGTGCTCGGCCAGCAACGTCGCGAAGTCCTCGTCGAGCATCTGCTGCAGGCGGTCGTCACGGCCGATCTCGTAGTCGTCGGCCGGACGCTGGGCCCAGCCGAGGCGCCCGACCACCGTGGTGCCGATGTCGTCCCAGGCTCGGGCGCGGGCGGCGAGCACGATGCCGTCGACGAAGTGCTGGTCGTCACGGCGCTTGTCGAGCATCGTCGCGAGTTGCTCGTACGTCGCCTCTCGCGTGCGCAGCTTGAGGTCGTCACCCCGGCGGTAGTCGTGCTGGTGCCGCGAGCGGCCCTTCGACTTGCTCGACGTCGACCGGATCTCCCGCATGCGCGCGGCGTCGCCCCGCTGCTCCTCGGCCATGCGGTGGAGCTCCTCGCGCGCGGCCTCGGCGATCAGCGCGTGGTCGAAGTACCCCTGGTCGCGCAGCGCGTTCGTGATGATCCGGTTGCCGACCGCGATCGTGACCGCGGCCTTCGCGATGAGGAACCCCTCGTCGACGGCCCGCTTCAGTTCGACCTGGCTGATGGGTCGATCGCGCACGTCGTGGTTGCGTCGTCCGAACAAGGCCATGCTCCGACGATACCGGCGTCCGGTGACCATCCGTCGGCAGGTGGACCCGGATCACGCCCTGGAGGGACGACACGCCCCGAGTGGTTCCGTAGCGTCGGGTGCATGGTCACGTACACGGAGTCCCCCCGCACCGGTCTCGGCACCGCGAGCCTCGTCCTCGGGATCTGCTCGCTGCTCGCCGGTTGGACGTTCGTCGCGCCGATCGTCGGGCTGTGCCTGGGCGTCGCGTCGCGCAGCCGGGAACCGCTCGCCCGTGGTCGCGCGGGCTGGGGGATCTTCCTGAACCTCATCGCGCTCGCCGTCTGGATCCTGCTGCTCGTGCTGGCGGTCGTCGGCGGTGTGTTCGCGGTCTGGCAGGGCGCGACGCAGGGCTCCTGACGCACGCGCACGCGCACGCGGGCGGCGGGGAGTCTCGCCTAGAGCAGCAGGCCGTAGACGGCGACGTCGGCGCGGACGGGTCCGAGCGGCAGCGCGCCCCGCAGAGTGCCCTCGAGGGCGAACCCGAGCCGTTCGGCGAGCGCGCGGCTGCGGGCGTTGTCGACGCCGGTCCGGATCTCGAGCCGTGCGGTGCCGCGTGCCCGCGCGACCTCGACCAGGACCCCGGCGGCCCGCCCCGCGACACCGAGGCCCTCGTGTCCGGCGTCCACCCAGTAGCCGAGTGACGCCTGGCCCAGGTACGGGTCGAAGGTCAGCGACGCCACCCCGACGATGCGGTCGTCGGAACGGATGACGCAGGGGAGCGCGCGGTCCATCGCGAACTGGCCGAGCAGCCGTTCGGTGTGCAGTCCGATGGTCTCGCGGTCCTGCGGATCCCACGCCCATGGTTCGGCGGCCCGGAGCCGGTCGAGGTTCGCGCGCACGAGTTCGAGCACCGGGTCGACCGTGGTCAGGTCGCGCAGCGTGAGCGTGTACCCGTCCCCGAGGTCCCGCCCGAATGCCGCCACCCGTCAGAGACTATGCACGCCGGGCGCTACTCGTACCGGAGCGCCTCGATCGGGTTCTGCCGTGCGGCGCGGCGCGCGGGGAGGGTGCCGGCGAGGAACGCGATGAACATCACGACGAGGATGATCGTCGCCACCGAACTCGGCGCGAACTGCATGATCTGCAGGCCCGGCAGGTCCTTGAGCACCGTGCCCGCGAGCACGTTCGAGATGCCCGTCCCGAGCAGGATCGCGACACCGGCTCCGATGGCGCTGCCGAGGAACCCGATGAAGACCGCCTCGAGCGAGAACAGCGTGTAGACCTTGCCGCCGCCCATGCCCATCGCCTTCATCAGGCCGATCTCGCGGGTGCGCTCCTGCACGCTCATCAGCAGCGTGTTGATGATGCCGAAGCCCGCAGCCACCAGGGCGATGACGGCGAAGGCGTTCAAGACCCCGACGATGCCGCTGATGACGGTCTGGAACTGGCCGAGCTGGTCCTGGATGGTCTGCCCGAGGAACCCGTCGTCCGACAGCGCCTTCTTGACCGTGGTCGCGGAGGCCCCGGAGTCGAGCGTCGCGGTGGCGCTGGCGTACGAGGTCGCGATCGAGTCCGGCTTGCCGATCTCCTGCGCGGCCTGCATCGCGTCGGTGAGCGCGGCGTTCGCCCCGGCACCGCCCCCGAACAGCGACTCGTTCTGCACACCGACCACCGTCGCGGTGAGGGTGTGCTCCTTGCCCTGGTAGTCGTCCACCGCGAAGGTGAGCTCCTTGCCGACGGCGGCCTTCGCGCTGCCGAGTCCGAGGTTCTCCAGGTAGTTCGTCGGCAGGATCACCTGGTTCGCGTCGGTGTCGTCGTCGAGCTGCTTCCCGCTCGCCAGGTCGGCGTCGAGCTCCCCCGCGTTGGCGGTCAGGGAGACGACGTACTTGCCGTCGTCGCCGTGCTCGGCGTACTTCGGCGCCAGGGCGACCGCTGGACGGATGCTCTTGATGCCGTCGATCGCGCGGATGTCGTCGACGTCGGACTGCGACAGGTACGAGAACGACGCCGGACCGCGGTCGACGCTCTGGCCGGACTCGTCGGGGTCGTACTCCGCCGGCCCGCTGTCGGTCGACGTGGTGTCGACGGCCTTCGTGATGGTCAGGGAACCGGTGTCGCCGATCGACGAGACCTGGGTGTCGATGTAGTTGCTGACACCCGTACCGATCGCCGAGGTCAGCGTGATCGTGAAGGCGCCGATGAAGATCGCGATGACGGTCAGGGTCGTGCGCAGCTTCGACCGGAAGGTGTTCGAGACCGCGGTGCGGAGCAGGTCGAGGAAGTTCATGCGGAGTGCCTTCCGTGCGTGGCCTGCTGGTCGATGGCGGCACCGGCGGTGGGTGTGCCGTCCGATCCACCGACGATGAGTCCGTCGCGGACGTTGACGCTGCGGTCGCAGCGGGCGGCGAGTTCTTCGTCGTGGGTGACCACGACGAGCGTGATCCCGCGTTCGCGCTGCAGGCCGAAGAGCATGTCCTCGACCACCTGCCCGGTGTTCGTGTCGAGGTTGCCGGTCGGCTCGTCGGCGAAGATGACGCTCGGCTCACCGACCAGCGCGCGTGCGATGACCACGCGCTGCTTCTGCCCGCCGGACAGGTCGTTAGCGTCGTTCTTCGCCTTGTCGGCCAGACCGAGGGAGTCGAGCGCCGCCATGCCGCGTCGCTTCCGCTCGGCCCCGGAGACGCCCGCGATCTTGAGCGGGAGCACGACGTTGTCGAGGACCGAGGTCTTGGGGGTCAGGAAGAACTGCTGGAACACGAACCCGAAGGTGCTGTTGCGCGTGCGGTTCACCTGCCGCGCGCCGAGGGTCGCCGCATCGGTCCCGTCGAGCAGGACCTGCCCGGTCGACGGCTTGTCGAGCAGTGCGAGCAGGTGCATGAGCGTCGACTTGCCCGAACCGGACTTGCCGACGATCGCCAGGCTCTCGCCCTGGTGCACCTGGAGCGACACCCCCTTGAGCGCGTCGAACCGCGTCGGGCCTCGGCCGTAGGTCCTGGCGAGGTCACGGGCCTCGAGCACGGGAGTGGTCATGGCCCCACCGTAGTGTCCACTGCACGACTGCAAGTTTGCGTTTGCTGTAGATCATGTGACGTTCCGGTTACAGTCGGGCCATGCCCGACACCGCGCCCGCCACCGAGATGGGTCTGCGCGACCGCAAGCGCATCGAGACACGCCACCGCATCGCGGAGGCGGCTCGGTCCCTCGCGCTCGAGCAGGACATCGACCACACCACGATCGAACAGATCGCCGCACGCGCCGAGGTGTCACCCCGCACGTTCTTCAACTACTTCGAGAGCAAGGAGGACGCGGTCCTCGGGCACACCGAGCTCGACCTGGACGCCGAGACCCTGGCAGCGCACCTCGAGACCGTCGCGGGGGAGCCGGCTGCGCAGGCCGTGGTCGACCTCGCGTTCCTGGTGTTCGGCTCGTCGTTCGGCGACGAGCACGAGCGGCTCGCCCGGAAGGAGGTCATCGTGCGCTTCCCGCAGCTCATGCGCCGCCAGGTCAGCCGGATGACGACCGTGGCCGAGGCGATGACGGGTGCGGTGCGCACGATCCTCGAACGCGATCCGGCGTGGGGGCCGGACGCCGCGACCCCGCAGGCCGCCGAGATGCTGCTCGGCATGTGCATGACCGGCCTGCGGAGTTCGGCGCGCCACGAGGGTTCCGACCCGGAAGAGGTCCGCGCCCGCGTCGTCGCGTCGATCCGCGACACGGCTGCGCGCATCGCTGTGGCCTGAGAGGCAACCACAGACGGACGGGAGGCCCGGTGCCACCCGGCACCGGGCCTCCCGTCCGTGACGTGGATGCGTCGAGAGCCGTCACGGCTTCGTGATGAAGCCCTCCTTCACCATCCAGTCGAACGCGACGTCGGCCGGCTCGCGCCCCTCGACGTCGACCTGACGGTTCAGCTCCTGCAGCACCGCGTCGGTGAGCTTCGGCGAGATCTGGTCGTAGACGTCGGCGAGCTGCGGGTACTCCTTGAGCGTGGCCGAGTCGAGCACCGGCGCGACGTTGTACGCCGGGAAGAAGCCCTTGTCGTCCTCGAGCACGGTCAGGCCGAGCGACTTGATGCGGCCGTCGGTGGTGAAGACCTCGCCGAAGTTGCACTTGCCGCGGTCGGTGGCCGTGTAGACCGTGCCGGTGTCGAGGATGCTGACGTTGTCGCTGGGGATCCCGTTCTCCCCCGAACCGCCGAGCTCCAAGCCGTACTTCTTGAGCATCGGCTTGAACCCGTCGGCACGCGAGTTGAACTCCGACTCCACGCAGAAGGTGCGCTCGTCGACGGGGAGCTTCGCGATGTCGGACAGGGTCTTGATGTCTCCGAGTTCCTTGACCGCCTCGTCCCGGACCGCGAACGCGTAGGTGTTGTTCATCGGCGCCGGGTTCAGCCACGTGAGCCCGTTGCCGGCGTCCTCCTTCTTGACCGCTTCCCACTGCTCGGTCTTGTCCGGGATCCCCTCGGCGTGGCCCATGAAGGTCAGCCAGGCGGTGCCGGTGTACTCGTACGTGAAGTCCGCACCGTGCGAGGTCATCAACTCGCGGACGGCGACGCTGCCCGGCACGTTGGTCTCGTCGGTGACGTCGAACCCGGCGGCCTTCGCGGCGAGCACGGCGATCTTGCCGAGCACGAGCTGCTCGGTGAAGTTCTTCGACGTCACGGTGATGTGGGCACCGTCCGGCAGGTCGTCGATGCGCTCGATGGTGCCGGGACCGGCCTCGGGGACGAAGGACGTCGCGGGCTGCAGGCCGCAGCCGGCCAGGACGAGCGCGGTGGTGCTGGCGAGGGCGACAACGGCCCCGCGGCGGAGGCGGCGGGTACGGCGGTTCATCGGAGTCCCTTCGGACGTGCGACGGTCTCGACCACGCGGCCGAGCCAGTCGATGGAGAGGGCGAGGAGCGCCACGAGCAGCGCCCCGGCGACGAGCACCTTCGGCAGGAACAGCGTCACGCCCGTGGTGATGAGGAGACCGAGGCCACCGGCACCGACGAAGGTGGCCAGGCTCGCGGTGCCGACGAGCAGCACGAGCGCCGTCCGGATGCCGGACAGCATGACCGGCACCGCGAGGGGCAGCTCGACGCGCATCAGGACGCTGAACGCGCTCATGCCCATGCCACGACCGGCTTCGACGAGTCGCGAGTCGACGCTCTGCACGCCGATCATGGTGTTCCGGAGGACCGGCAGGATCGCGTAGAGCACGAGTGCGACCACGGCGGACCAGCTGTTCAGGCCGAGCCACGCGGCGAGCAGCACGATCAGGCCGACGGCGGGGGCCGCCTGCCCGAAGTTGGCGACGGCGAGCACGTACGGGCTCGCCCGACGCAGCGGTCCGCGCGTGAGGACGATGCCGAGCGGGATACCGATCACGAGCACGAGCACCGTCGCCTGCAGGGTCAGCACGAGGTGCTGCCCGGTCAGGTCGAGGATGTCGGCCGGGTTGAGCGTCGTGCGTTCGGTGGGCGTGAGGTCGGCCGTGGCGAGCCAGACCGCGAACCCGGCGAGCACGACCAGGATCGCGATCGGCTGGAACAGCAGGCCCTTCCAGGACGTGCTGGCGCCGGTGGCGGGTCCGGCGGTGACAGCACTCACAGGTCTTCCCCGGAGGGCGCGATCACGGGCGCGGCCGGCGAGGACGGCAGCGTCTCGATCTGGTTGGTGTTCGTGCCGACCGGCGTGTACGCGCGGTCGTCGGCAGCTGCCGCACGCGACCGGGTGATGGCCTCCATGACGACCTCGACCGTGATGACACCGCGGAACGCCTCGCCACGACCGGTGACCAGTGCGGCCCCGGCGCTCGAGACGAGCATGGTGTCGAGGGCGTCGTTGAGCGTCGAGGCCTCGCCCACGATGGGCAGCTCCGGGTCGACGCCGTCCGGGATCCGGTCCAGGCGCTCGAGCTGTCGGCGGGACGGCCAGCCGATCGGCCGCTGCCGACGGTCGACCACGACGGCGTGCCCGTGGCCTCCGGCCTCCTGCATGCGCTGCAGGACGGCCTTCGCCTCTTCGCCGGGGGAGCAGGTCACCGCGGAGACGACCTCGACGTCGCGGACGCGGTTCAGGGTGAGCTGCTTCAGCCCGGCGCCCGAGCCGATGAAGTTCTCGACGAACTCGTTCGCCGGCTCCGCCAGGATCCGCTCCGGGGTGTCGTACTGCACGATGTGGGCGCCCTCGGTGAAGATGACGATCCAGTCGCCGAGCTTCACGGCCTCGTCGAAGTCGTGGCTGACGATGACGATCGTCTTGTGCAGCTCTTCCTGGATGCGCAGGAGCTCGTCCTGCAGGCGCTGCCGGGTGATCGGGTCGACCGCACCGAACGGCTCGTCCATCAGCAGGACGGGCGGGTCCGCGGCGAGCGCCCGGGCGACACCGACGCGCTGCTGCTGGCCACCGGAGAGTTCGCGGGGGTAGCGGTCGCGGTAGGTGGCGGGGTCGAGCGAGACGAGGTCGAGCAGCTCGTCGACGCGCGACGCGATCTTCTCCTTCGACCAACCGAGCATCTTCGGCACGATCGCGATGTTCGCTGCGACGGTCATGTGCGGGAAGAGCCCGCCGGCCTGGATCACGTAGCCCATCCGGCGGCGGAGCTCGTCGGCGTCGATGCCGGTCACGTCGTCGTCACCGACGACGATGCGGCCCTCGGTGGGCTCGATCAGGCGGTTGATCATCTTGAGGGTCGTCGTCTTGCCGCAGCCGGACGGGCCGACGAGCATGACGATCTTGCCGGCCGGGATCTCGAGGGTGATGCCGTCGACGGCGGGCTTCGACTGCCCGGGGTACCGCTTGGTGACCTCGTCGAGCAGGATGCTGCGGCCGGTGACGTCCCCGTCGGGCGCGGTGGTGGTGGCGGAGTCAGTGCTGGACACGGATACCTCTCGAGATGGTCAGGCGGCCGAGGCCGAGGAGGAGCAGGTCGAGGACGAGGGCGAGCAGGACGACGCCGACCACCCCGACGACCACGGAGTACAGGGCGTTCGCGCCGCCGAGGCGCGAGAGTCCGGAGAAGATGAAGCCGCCGAGCCCGGGGCCGAGGGCGTACGCGGCGATGGCTGCGATGCCCATCACCATCTGGGCGGACACGCGGACGCCGCTCAGGATGATCGGCCAGGCCATCGGCAGTTCGACCTGCACGAGGGTCCGGAACCGGCTCATGCCGATGCCGCGCGCGGACTCGACCACGCTCGGCGGGATCTCGGCGAGGCCGACGACCGCGTTGCGCAGGATCGGGAGCGCGGCGAAGAAGACGACCGTCACGACGGACGGCAGCACGCCGAAGCCGAGCGGGACGATGAGCAGGCCGATGACCGCGAAGGACGGCAGGGTGAGGCCGATGGCGGACACCCCGTTCGCGACGGAGGTCAGGCGGGGACTGCGGTAGACGAGTGTGGCGAGCACCACGGCGATGACCGTGGCGAGCACCGTGCACTGGACCACCAGTGAGAAGTGTTGCCACGACGAGAACCAGATCTGGCTCCATCGCTCCACGACGTACTGGAACACGGGTGGGCGCTCCCCTTCCGGTCGGCCGAACTGCCCACGGGTCGGGGCACAAGCTGCGCCAAAGCTACGCAGGGCACGGACCGGTCGTACGACGCAGCGCAGCGGAAGTGATCGATTCCTGTGCAGACAGCCGAGCGAGAACCCCTGGTCAGCGACCAGTTTGACTGTCGAGCCTGAGAGAACGGTAACGATCGTGAGGGGCCATCGGCTACATGGCCAGGCCCCGCAGGCCGGACCGCTCGGCGATGTCGACGAGCTGCTCGCGCCAGAGGACCCACTCCTCTGGGCTCTTGTCGGCCAGGTTGCCGTCCCCGTCGCCCGCCAGTCCGTCGAGCATCTCGCGCACGATGTCGGCGTGCCCTGCGTGCCGGGCCGTCTCGTACGCCATGTGCACCAGGATGCGGTGGAGCGTGACCTCGCGGAGCTCCTCCGGCCACCAGGGAACGGTACCGCGGGCGTCGAGGTCGAGCGCTTCGATGGTCGCGTCGGCGTGCGCGGCGCTGCGGTGGTGGAAGGCCACGACGTCGTCCAGGGTCTCGTCGAGCGTCGCGTACATGTCCTCGCCGTCCTCCGATTCGAGCCAGGCGGGCGCATCGGGCAGCGGTCGACCGAAGACCTCGCCGAAGTACCCGGCCTGCACACCGGCGACGTGCTTCACCAGCCCGAGCACGTTCGTGCCGGTCGGGGTCACCGGCCAGCGGGCCTGCCGTTCGGCCAGGCCGTCGAGCTTGCCGAGGAGCGCGGCGCGGTGCTTCTGCAGGTACCGGTGCAGCGTCCGCTTCACCGCTGCGGCCGAGGCCAGGGGGTCGGTGTCCGACGACGCGCCCTCGTCCGACAGGGCCGAGTTCCCGCTGGACGCGAGGCCGGTGGTCGTCGCGGGGTGGACCTCGGGGACGGCGTCGGTGCTGCTCATGCCCTCGATCGTGCCACCACGACGTCCTGCAGGCGTGCCGATTCCTGCACGGCCACCCGCTCCGCGGTGAGCAGCAGCCCGGCCACCTCGGCCGAGGTGCGCGCAGGGGCGTCGTTCCAGCTCGTCAGGTCACGCACGCGGCCCATCCGGACGTCGGGCGCCGGACACCAGAGCACCGGCGCGCCCTCGTCCACGGCGAGCGCGTGCCAGACCAGGTCGAGGGAGTGCTGGACCCGCGGCGAGTGCACGGCGTGCGGCCCGCCAGCGGCCGAGACGACCGCGCCGACCAGGCACGCAGCGACGAGCGGTCGCCCCTGCACGTCCATCGCGGCGGCACTCGTGGCCTTCCGCATCCGGCCGTGCTCGTCGAGGTACGCGAACCAGGCGTGCTGGATCCAGCCGCGTTCGACGACGCCACGCGCGTCGGACAGCAGGTGCTCGAGCTCGCCGAGTTCCTGCAGCCGGGCTTCGACCCGTCGGACGCGTGCGGCGGCGCGGCGCTCGGCGAGGCGGTCGAGGAACCCGCGGAGGCCGGTTCGCTCGGATCGGGTGGGGGCGGGAGAGGCGTCGGTGGCGACGTCGTGCTGGACGCGGAACTCGAGGGTCATGAGGGCCCCTCCGATCGGCTGTGCACGGATGGTGCGGTCACGATAGCCCCGCGGGGTCTCAGCCGTCCAGCACCGCGTCGATGCTGCGCCGCGCGACGCTCCGGAAGGCGCGTTCGTCGGACGTCGCGAGCGCGGAGGCGAGCGCGATCGCCCACCCGCGCGCGCGTCCCCAGGTGACGTCCGGAGCGGCGACCAGCGTCCGGAACGCGTGGCGGGCCTCCCGGTCGAGCGTCAGCCAGGCGGTGGCGAGGTCGACGGCGGGGTCCCCCGAGGTCACGTCGCCGAAGTCGACGACCGCCGACAGGCGTTCGTCGCCGTCCGGCGTGCGGTCCACGAGCAGGTTGAACGGGTGCAGGTCGCCGTGCACCCAGACGGGAGGCCCGGTGTGCGTCGGCAGCGCCGCCGCGGTCCGCCAGACCGCTGCCAGCTCCACGGCCCGGGGCACGTCCTGCGTGGCGAGTCGCGTCAGGACGGCGTCGCTGCGCGTCGCCAACGGCACCGCACGGAACGGGTTCGCCGGAGCATCCGCCGGAGCCGGCACGTGCAGCAGTTGCACGAACTCCGCGAGGGCCTCGGCGACCCGGACACCGGCAGCACGCTCACCGACGGGTGCTCCCGGGAGCCACGGGAGGATGCTCCACGACCAGGGGTACCCGAGCGCCGGACGGCCCACGCGCACCGGGGCCGGCACCGGGACGACCGGTGCGACGCGGGCGGCGATCTCCGGCAGCCACCGCTGCTCGTGCTCGACCAGGCGTGCTGCGAGCTCCCGACGCGGCAGCCGCACGGCGTACTCGTCGCCGAGCCGCACGATGACGTTGTCCCAGCCGTTCGCGACGACCACGAGCCGGAGGTCCGCCAGGTCGGGGTGCTGGGCGTGCAGCAGGGCCCGGACGAGCGGGACGTCGACGTCGACCTCTGCCGGTGGTGTGGGCACCGGCTCAGGCTAGTGGGCCGGTGGACACATGCCCGCGAACGGGGGCGGGTGCGGAAACCGACCGCTGGGTATGCTCGCAGGGACGGTGACGTGGGTGTTTCCCTGGGGGGACCCGCGTCATTCCGGCGCGATGATGGCGACGAGTCGCGGGACCTCTGGTCGGACGCGTTCGGTGACGAGCGCGGCGAGCAGCACCGTCCAGAGTTCCCGCAGGCGTTCGTACAGGTCGGTGCGGTCGGCGAGCACGTCCGACACCGTCTGCACGCCCGTGTACGCGGGGATGACCACGCGTCCGACCATGTCCGGGTCCCACCGCGGGTCGACCTCGCCGGCGTCGATCGCCTGGCGAACGGTCTGTGCGATGAGCGCCATCCAGTCGGTGTACGGGTCCTGACGGGGGACGTCGTGCGTCGCGACCTCGGTCGACAGTCGGATGCCGGCGCTCACGACGACCTCGGTGACCATCTGGGTCGCCAGTCCCTGCGACATCCACATGAGGGCTTCGAGCGGCGTCCGGCTCCGGGCGACCGCGGCCTCGCCGTAGCGCCGCGAGACCTCGTGCTGCTGCGCGATCACGGCACCGGCGAGGTCGGCCTTCGACGCGAAGTGGAAGTACAGCGCGCCCTTGGTCAGCCCGATCCGCTCGGCGACGCCGTCCATCGACGCGCCGAGGTACCCGCGCTCGTCGAACTCGGCGGCCGCGGCCCCGATGATCGCCGCGCGGGTCTCGAGCGCCCGCTGCTGCCGGGTGCGTCCGTCCTGGGCCATCACCTGCCGATCGTAGTCCGCTCCGAGGCTGCGCACGGCCCGCGTCCGGGCGGGTGCCCTACGGTTGGCCGCCATGGACGGATGGCGGAACCCCGCGCGGTGGGCGCGGACCGGTCGGTGGCTGCTGCTGCCGATCGCGGTGCTCGACTGGGTGGCCCTCGCGCCGCAGACCATCGTCGTGCTCGCGTTCCTCATCGCCGTCGTCGGCCTCGCCGGGATGGCAGCCGCGCTCGTCGTGCACATGCTCGGGCGCTCCCGCGGGGTGATGGCGCTGCTCGGTGTCGTCCTGCTGCTCGGCGGGCTCGTGGTGTTCGGCCTCGACCCGTTCCCCGCATCGTTCCCGCTGATCGACGCGTGGTGGCCCGAGTCGATCACGCAGCCGCAGGTGGTCGGCAGTGCCTACTGGCAGCTCGCCGGCCTCGGCATCGAGCTCGCGGGCTTCGGACTGCTGGCCACGCTGCTCGTCGTCGCGCTCACCGGCGCACCGCGATCACGGCAGGACCGCTTCCGCTCCTGACCGCGGCGCACGACTGCGGCAGCGGCGTCGTCAGCGGACGGTGTTCAACGCCGCCCGAGCACGACCAGCGTCACGTCGTGGGCTGCGCCGGCCGGCACCAGGGCGCGGACCCGTTCGACGACCGCGGCACCGGTCGGCTCGGCAGCGACCAGGGCGGCCAGGTCGTCGAGGTGGCTGATCCCGTCGAGCGCCAGGACGCCCTCGGTGCACACCACGAGCCGGTCGCCCGCCGCCAGGTCGAGCATGGCGGGGGACCGCGGCACGGACTCCGGCTGCAGGCCGAGCGGCAGGTCGAGCGAGTGCAGCGCTCGGCTGGTGCCGTCGGCGCGGACGAGCACGGCGAGGCCGTGGCCGGCGTCCCCGAAGACGACGTGCCCCGACGTCGGGTCGAGCCGCAGGTGGAAGAGCGAGCCGACGGCGTCCGCAGCGGACAGGTCGGCCGTGATCTGGGCCTCCAGGCCGCCGATCGCGTCCTGCATGGCGGTCTCGGTACGCGCGACGACGGCACCGCGGACCGCGGAGGCCAGCAGGCCGGACGCGCGTCCGGCCGCCGCGACGCTGCCCATGGTGACGTGCAGCGCACCGTCGGTGGCGAGTCGCCAGTCGGCGACGTCCCCACCGCCGTCCTCGGTCCGGAGCACCAGGGTGTCGAGGTCGTGTCCGGGGACCTCGACGGGTCCGGGGACCAGGCCCTCGAGCACGCGGGTCACCCGATCGCGGTCGATCGCGTGGCCGAGTTCGCGCTCCGCCCACCGTGCGAGGTCACGCAGCAGGTCGAGGTCGGCCGCCGACAGCTCGCGCGGGGTCGCGTCCATGATGCAGAGCGTGCCGACACGGGTGCCGTCGAGCATCGACAACGGTGCTCCGGCGTAGAACCGGATGCCCTGCTCGGTGACCGCTGCCAGGTCGCGGAACCGGGGGTCCAGCAGCGCGTCCGGCACCACCATCGGCTCGTTCGTGAGCACCGTCGTCGAGCAGAAGACCTGCTCCGCCGGGGCGCTCCCGCCCTGCCGCCAGCCCTGCGTCGACTGCGCCGTCACGACGTTGCCGTGCACCAGGTTCAGGAACGTCAGCGGGACCCCGAACGCCTCTTGGGTCATGCGGGTGATGCGGTCGAACCGCTCCTCCGGGCCACTGCCGAGGACACCGAGTGCCTCGACGACGGCGGTCCGGTGCGCGGCGGGGTCCAGCTGGGTCATGCGCCCTGTCTACCCGCACCCTCCGTCATGAACCAGTCCCGCGGGTGCTGGTCGGCCGTCAACTCGCGTCGCTCGGACACCGGAGCGGCCCACGCCGCCGCGTTCGACAGCACGCGCTGGATGTCCGGGTGGTGGTAGACGGGGTACTCCTGGTCGCCGGGGGAGAAGTAGAAGACCTTCCCCAGACCGCGACGGTAGGCGACCCCGGACCGGAAGACCTCGCCGCCGGCGAAGGTCGACAGGAACACCTCTTCGTCGGGGCGCGGGATGTCGAAGTACTCGCCGTACATCTCCTGGCGCTCGATCACGATCGGGTGCGGGACCCCGGCGGCGATCGGGTGCTCCGGCGCGATGGTCCAGACGAGTTCGCGCTCGCCGTCGTTGCGCCACTTCAGCGAGCAGGTGGTGCCCATCAGGCGCTTGAACGGCTTCGAGTAGTGCCCGGAGTGCAGCACCACCAGGCCCATGCCGGCGTGCACGGCGTCGACGACCAGGTCGACCACGGCGTCGCTGACCTCGTCGTGGGCGGCGTGGCCCCACCAGAACAGGACGTCGGTCGTGGCCAGGCGCTCGGCGGTGATGCCGTGGTCGGGCTCCTGCAGCGTGGCGGTGCTCACGGTGGCGTCGGGGTGGTGCTCGCGGAGCGCTGCCGCGATCACGGTGTGCATGCCGTCGGGGTAGTGCCCGATGACCGTCGCGTCACCGCGGGTCTCGTGCACGTTCTCGTTCCAGACGACGATGTTCAGGGGACGGTTCTCGGTCGGCACTGACATGGCTCCAACGCTAGCCTCCCCGGGCGTCGAATCGATACGACCACCGGAGTGTCGGGGGTTTCCCGGGACACGTCCGCGACGATGTGGGCATGACTCCCCGCTCCCTGTTCCGTGCCGCCGCGGTCGCCGAACTCGTGACCTGGACCATGCTCATCGCCGGGATGGTGCTCAAGTACGGCCTGGACGCCGGCGACTGGGGCGTCCGGATCGGCGGCGGGGTGCACGGCTTCGTGTTCCTGGCGTACCTCGTCGTGACGACCGTCGTCGCGGTCAACCAGCGGTGGTCGTTCGGGGCACTCGTGCTCGGCTGGGCGAGTGCCGTCGTGCCGTACGCCACGGTGCCGTTTGAGGTCGCGGTCGCCCGACGCGGCATGCTCGAGGGCCCGTGGCGCCGCTCACCCGACGCGCGCTCGGGCTTCTGGGACCGTCTCCTGTTCTTCGTGGTGCGTCGCCCCGCGGTCGCGGTCGTCATCGGGGTCGTGGCGGTCGCTCTGGTCTTCGTGGTGCTGCTGGCGGCGGGCCCGCCCCGCGTGACTTCGTGAGCAGAAATGGTCGGGTTCGTGATGCGGACCCGACCATTTCTGCTCACGATGCGCGGCCCTGGTCGCGACCACGGACGGACGGGAGGCCCGGTGCCAGCTGGCACCGGGCCTCCCGTCCGTCAGGTGCGTGCGTCTAGAGCGCGGCGAGCGTCGCGTTCAACGTGGCGGACGGGCGCATGACCGCGCTCGTCTTGGCGTCATCCGGGCGGTAGTAGCCGCCGATGTCGGCCGGGTGGCCCTGCACGCCGTTCAGCTCCTCGACGATCTGCTGCTCCTGCGCGTCGAGCTTGCCCGCGATCTCGGCGAACGACGCTGCGAGCTCGGTGTCCGTCGTCTGCGCTGCGAGCTCTTCCGCCCAGTACTTGGCCAGGTAGAAGTGGCTGCCGCGGTTGTCGATCGAGCCGAGCTTGCGGCCCGGGGACTTGTCCTGCTCGAGGAAGGTCCCGGTGGCACGGTCGAGCGTCTCACCGAGGATCTTCGCCCGCTCGTTGCCCGTCACACCGGCGAGGTGCTCGAGGCTGACCGCCAGGGCGAGGAACTCGCCGAGGCTGTCCCAGCGCAGGTAGTTCTGCTGCACGAGCTGCTGGACGTGCTTCGGGGCGGAGCCGCCGGCACCGGTCTCGAACAGGCCGCCGCCACCGAGCAGCGGGACGACGGAGAGCATCTTCGCCGAGGTGCCGAGCTCCATGATCGGGAACAGGTCGGTCAGGTAGTCGCGCAGGACGTTGCCCGTGACGGAGATGGTGTCCTCGCCGCGGCGGATGCGCTCGAGCGAGAAACGCATGGCGTCCTCCGGCGAGAGGATCTCGATCTGCAGGCCCTCGGTGTCGAGCTCGCCCAGGTACTGGCGGACCAGACCGATCAGGTTCGCGTCGTGCGCCCGGGTCTCGTCGAGCCAGAACACGGCCGGGGTCTCCGAGGCGCGGGCACGGGTGACGGCGAGCTTGACCCAGTCGCGGATGGCGATGTCCTTGGTCTGGCAGGCGCGCCAGATGTCACCGGGCTCGACGTCGTGCTCGATGACGACGTCACCGGCGGCGTTCGTCACGCGGACGGCGCCGGCGCCCGGGACCTCGAAGGTCTTGTCGTGCGAGCCGTACTCCTCGGCCTTCAGCGCCATGAGCCCGACGTTGGGCACGGAGCCCATCGTCGCCGGGTCGAAGGCACCGTTGACGCGGCAGTCGTCGATCACGGTCTGGTAGATGCCGGCGTAGCTCGAGTCCGGGATCACGGCGAGGGTGTCGTGCTCGTCGCCGTCCGGACCCCACATGTGGCCGGAGGTGCGGATCATCGCGGGCATCGAGGCGTCCACGATGACGTCGCTCGGGACGTGCAGGTTCGTGATCCCCTTGTCCGAGTCGACCATCGCCAGCTCGGGGCCCGCGGCGATGCCGTCGGTGAAGGCCTGCTTGATCTCCGCGCCGTTCGGCAGGGCGTCGAGCCCCGCGAGGATCGAACCGAGGCCGTCGTTCGGGGTGAGTCCGGCGGCGGCCAGGTCGGCACCGAAGCGCTCGAACACCGACGGGAAGAACGCCTTGATGACGTGGCCGAAGATGATCGGGTCGGAGACCTTCATCATCGTCGCCTTGAGGTGCACGGAGAACAGGATGTCCTCGGCGGCGGCGCGCTGGATCTGGTCCTGCAGGAACGCCTCGAGCGCGGCGACGTGCAGCACGGTGCCGTCGACGACCTCGCCCTGCACGACGGGGATCGACTGCTTGAGGACCTGGGTCTCGCCGCCCTCGGCGACGAACGTGATCGTCAGGACGTCGTCGGCGGGGGCGATCCAGGACTTCTCGTTCGAGCGGAAGTCGTCGACGCCCATCGTGACGACGTTCGTCTTCGAGTCGCCGCTCCACGCACCCATGCGGTGCGGGTGCTTCCGGGCGTAGTTCTTGACGGACAGGGGAGCGCGGCGGTCGGAGTTGCCCTCGCGCAGCACGGGGTTGACGGCGCTGCCCTGGACGCGGCCGTAGCGGGCGCGGGCGTCGCGCTGCTCGTCCGTCGTGGGCTCGTCCGGGTAGTCCGGCAGGTCGTATCCCTGCGACTGCAGTTCCTTGATCGCGACCTTGAGCTGCGGGATCGACGCCGAGATGTTCGGCAGCTTGATGATGTTCGCTTCGGGGGTCTTCGCGAGCTCGCCGAGCTCGGCCAGGGCATCGTCCACGCGCTGCTCGTCGGTGAGCCGCTCCGGGAACTGGGCGATGATCCGGCCGGCGAGCGAGATGTCGCGGGTCTCGACGTCGACACCAGCGGTGCCGGCGAAGGCCTGGATGACCGGGAGGAAGGAGTGGGTGGCGAGGAACGGCGCCTCGTCCGTGAGGGTGTAGATGATCTTGGCCATGCTGGCGGGTACTCCCTTGTTCGACCGTCGGTACGTCCACGCTACTCGTGGTGCGGGATGTCTCGACATCAAGATACATGGTCCGGCCTGCGTCCGGCAGGTACTCGGCAGACGTCCTGGAGGCGCACTGTCGGCTCATAGGAACGCTCGGTGGACTGGTCTTCCGCAGTTCCAGAGCCGCAGGAGGGCGATCATGGCGACGACACGAGCGACACCGGAGGACTTCGGGTGGACCGCGGAGGACCTCCGCTCGGCCTACGCCTCGGACGGCAGCGGCCCGTACCGGTACGCGCCGGACGGCAGCGGGCCGTTCTCGTACGACGTCGACGGTTCCGGACCGTGGCTCGTCGGGCCGGAGCCCCGCCGCGGACTGGCCCGTTTCGCCCCGCGTGACCGCGGTGGACGCTCCCGACTCCGCCGCATCGGCACAGCGGTGAGCGCCGGGGCGCTGGCGCTCGTGCTCGCCGTCGGCAGCGTCGCGGTCGTCGCCCACACGGTCCCGCCACACCCGTCCGTGCAGGCGGGCGTCCTCCACAGCCCGGACACCGACGGGACCTGATCGCCCGGACGGCCCCCACCGCACCGCACCGTGCCGGTTCCTTCGTTCGGTGCGAGGATGACCGCCGCGTGCGCGCCTACTGCGCCGCACCGCGCGGCCAACCGCGCACGGGATGACGACGCACGCACCGTGCGGACAGGAGGCACGCGGCCACGCCGCCACGAGCCTCCCGTCCGTCCGGCGGTCGCGCCCACCGCACCGTGCCGGTTCCGCCGTTCGGTGCGAGGATGACCGCCGCGTGCGCGCCTACTGCGCCGCACCGCGCGGCCAACCGCGCACGGGATGACGACGCACGCACGGTGGTGCCACGCTGGACCGGTGACCGAACTCCTCGTCGTGGGCGTCATCGCCCTGATCGCCATCGCCGGTGCCGCCGTGCTCGGGCCCCGCATCGGGGTCGCGGCACCGCTCGTGCTCGTCGTCGTCGGGATCATCGCGAGCCTGCTGCCGTTCATCCCGGACGCGGAGATCGAGCCCGAGTGGATCCTCGCCGGAGTCCTGCCGCCGCTGTTGTACTCGTCGGCGGTGTCGATGCCGTCGATGAACTTCCGGCGCGAGTTCGGTGCCATCAGTGGGCTGTCGGTGCTGCTCGTCGTCGCGAGCAGCCTCGTGCTCGGGCTCTTCTTCGCCTGGGTGGTCCCGGGCCTCGGCTTCTGGTGGGGGATCGCCCTCGGTGCGATCGTGAGTCCCACCGACGCCGTCGCGACGTCGATCGTCAAGCAGACCTCGGTGTCGCGCCGGGCGATCTCGATCCTCGACGGTGAATCGCTCCTCAACGACGCCACCGCACTGGTGCTCCTGCGGACGGCCATCGTGGCCGCTGCCGCGTCGTTCTCGTTCTGGGGAGCGCTCGGCGACTTCGCGGGCGCCGTGGCCATCGCGGTGGTCATCGGCTGGTTCGTCGGCTGGCTGAACGTGTTCGTGCGCTCCCGGGTGCCGAGCGCAGCGGTGAACACGGCGCTGTCCTTCGCGGTGCCGTTCGTCGCCGCGGTACCGACCGAGCACTTCGGCGGGTCAGGACTCGTCGCCGCTGTCGTCGCGGGGCTGTTCACCGGCATCGTCGGACCGCGCAAGCTCCCGCCGGGGCACCGACTGTCCGACGCGCAGAACTGGCAGACCATCGAGCTCGTGCTCGAGGGCGCGGTGTTCCTGACGATGGGGCTCGAACTCGCGACGATCCTCCGCGACGTGCAGGAGGACCACTCCGGCATCGGCCCGGCGCTGCTCATCGCCGTCGGCGCCCTCGTGCTCACCGTGCTCGTCCGGACCGCGTACGTCGTGCCGCTCCTGTTCGCGCTGTCGGCGGCCGCCAAGCGCGGTGAGCGGATGCAGGACCGCTTCGCCGAGATGCACGCCGGCGACCGCGACGCGATGAGCGAGGTGATCCGCGAGCACCGACCGGGCAACCGGGCGCCGTCGGAGCGCGAACTCGACCGGTTCACGACACGCGTCCGGCGAACCCTGGCGGACATCGCGTACTACACGACGGCACCGCTGGGCTGGCGCGAGGGCACGGCGGTGGTCTGGGCGGGCATGCGCGGCGCGGTGACCGTCGCGGCGGCGCAGACCCTGCCGACGGACACTCCGGAACGGTCGCTCCTGGTGTTCGTCGCGTTCGCGGTGGCCCTGCTCTCGCTCGTCGTGCAGGGCAGCACGATCGGCCCGCTGCTCCGTCGGATCGCCGCACCGGTGCCGGACACCGCCGCGAAGGACACCGAGGAACGCGGGCGGTTGCTGGAACTCATGCGGACCGCGGCGGAGCAGGTCCCCGGTACCAGCGAAGCCGGCCCCCGGACGCGCGAGGAACTGGAGGCAGCCGATCCGGCGGAACTCCGCGCGTGGATGGGCCGCGAGAAGGCACGGCGGCTCGCCGTGCTCGAGGCACAACGCGCCGCGATCCTCGACGCCCGCGACGACGGTTCCTTCGACGCCGAGGTGCTCGAGTCGATGCTGCAGAACCTCGACGCCGAGCAGATCGCCCTCGAGCTCCGTGGAGCACCTGCCCGCTGACGGCAGTCCCGTGCCCGCTGACGGCAGTCCCGCCGGTCAGGTGCCGATCGAGACGCGGAACACCCGGACGCCGGCCGCCCGGAGTGCTGCGAGCCCGAGCCGCATCCGCATGCTGCGGAACGGCCGCTCGAACCCCGACGGCGCCGATGCGGCGTCGATCTGGTGGAGCACTTCGGACGTCAAGGTGCGCTCGACCTTCGGCGCCAACCGTGTCAGTCCCGAGACCGTCACCACGATCCGGACGGCGTGCGGCACGAGCAGCGGATCGATGAGCTCGGCTGCTGCCTGCGCACGGTGGAACGCGGGGTCGTCACCGGGGCGCCGGATCGCGATGACCGCGAGTTCGGCGTCCCAGGTCTCCTCGGGGTCCGGCAGGTCGTCGACCCCGATGACCCGCATGCGTGCGGCGTCGATGCCCGCGCGCACCGCGGCGGCGCGGAGCACGGGCAGGAGTTCCTGGGTGCCGGCGAGCACGACGTCGGCGGTGCCGAGGTCGACCTGCGCGGGCCGCTCTCTCGGCGATCGGGCCATGGTGCGGGTCCTTCCGTCGCTTTCCCACGACGCTACCGATGTCGGACGGTCGGGGGACGTCGGGGCCCGCGGTGATCAGGTGCCTCCCAGCCCCGCGGTAACGAAAAGATCACGGTGGGGCCTGTACAAAGCGACAGAGTCGTGCAGAATGGTGGGCGGCCATGACGACTGCACCCGAACTCGACCAGCACCCGGAGACCCCGGTGGTGCACCTGTCCCGTCGCGCTGCCCTCGAGGCCGAGCGCGCCGCAGCCCGGAAGCCCCAGCGCCGAGCGGACAAGCCGGAGAAGCCCGCCAAGGTCGCGAAGCCCGTCGGCCGCCGCGCCACCGCAGCCCGCGCGACGACCGAGCACGTCGACACCCGCATCACGCGCGTGGTCCGCCGACCCGCTGCCACCGTGACGAGCGTCACGAAGGCCCCACGGGCCTCCCGGTCCGGTCGTGCCGGACGGATCACCCTGACCAGCGCGGCTGCGGCGATCGCGATGTTCGCCGCCTCGGCGATGCCCGCCCACGCCAGCGCCGGCACCTCGATGGCGACCTCGACCATCGCGCCGATCGTGCGCACCCAGGACTACGCGGTCACCCAGGCGGTCACCGCGACCGGGCTCGACCGCGACGGGTTCACCGTCGGCGGCGGTACGACGCGCCGGATCGTCACCACCGGCGGCACGGCCGACACGAGTGGCATCGCGGGCGAAGCCGTCTCGTACGGCGGCGCGGTCCGCTCCCCGTTCCCCGGCCCGGTGCAGATGAGCTCGGGCTTCGGCTACCGCTCGGCACCGTGCGGCGCGTGCTCCTCGCTGCACCAGGGCCTCGACTTCACGCCCGGCATGGGCACGGCCATCGGTGCCGTCGCCGCGGGCACCGTCCGGATCTCGGGCACGTACTTCTCGTACGGCAACGCCGTGATCATCGACCACGAGATCGACGGCCGCCAGGTGTCGACGCTCTACGGGCACATGATCCCGGGGTCGTCGCCGCTCAAGGTCGGCGACCAGGTCGAGGCCGGCGAGTTCATCGGACTCGTCGGTTCCTCCGGCGTCTCGACCGGTGCGCACCTGCACCTCGAGGTCCTGATGGACGGCGTGACCCCGATCGACCCCGAGGCGTGGCTCGAAGCCCGCATCGGCCGCTCACTGACGACGTAGCCCCCGACACCACCCACCCCGGACGCACAGCAGACGTCGAGCGCTGGTGGGGTGACGTCACAGCTGCCCTGTGCAGACTCACAGGCATGGACGATCACCACAGACCGCCCGCCCGTCGTCGATCCGAGGAAGCTGCCCGCTGATGGGCGCCGACACCTGGATCGCCTTCGGGCTCGTCATCCTCTTCGTGCTCGTCGGCGGGGTCTTCGCCGCCGCCGAGATCGCACTCGTCTCGCTCCGTGAGTCGCAGCTGCAGCAACTCGAACGCCGGGGCTCCCGTGGCTTGCGGGTCGCCGAACTCGGGCGTGACCCGAACCGGTTCCTCGCGGCCGTACAGATCGGTGTGACCGTCGCCGGGTTCTTCTCCGCCGCGTACGGCGCCTCGTCGATCGCGCCCGACGTCGCACCCGTGTTCACCGGGCTCGGACTCGGCCAGGGAGCCGCCGAGACGGTCGCCCTCGTGTTGATGACCCTCGTCATCGCCTACCTGTCGCTCGTGTTCGGTGAACTGGTGCCGAAGCGACTCGCCCTGCAGCGCGCCGAGGGCTTCTCGATGCTCGTCGCACCGACCCTCGACCGCTTCGCGACCCTGATGCGCCCGGTGATCTGGGTGCTGTCGGCCTCGACGAACCTGGTCGTCCGCGCACTCGGTGGCGACCCGAACGCCCGCAGTGAGTCGATGAGCACCGAGGAGCTCCGCGGCCTCGTCGACGAGCACACCGGCGTCGACGAGCAGGGCCGCCGGATCGCCCGGAGTGCGCTGGACGCCGGTGACCGGATCCTGCGCGAGTCGATGCGCCCCTGGTACGACGTGTCCACGATCGACGCCGCGCTGACCATCGCCGAGGCCACCGACCACGCGATCGAGGTCGGGCACACCCGGTACCTCGTGACCTCCGGCGGACGCGACGAGGTCGACGGCTTCGTGCACCTCCGCGACCTGCTCCGTCCGAGCGACCCGTCCGCACCGGTGTCGACCCTGGTACGCCCGGTGCTCGCGCTGCCGGAGACGAAGTCGCTGTCGAGCGCGATCGCGGACATGCGGACCGACGGGCACCAGATCGCCCTGGTGGTGGACGAGTACGGCGGCAGTGCGGGCATGGTCACGCTCGAGGCGCTGCTCGAGGACCTCGTCGGCCGCATTCGCGACGAGTACGACGAACCCACGGCCGAGCACGACGGCGTGGACGGGTCCACGGTGCTCGAGGACCTCGTCGCCGACGGCGGTCCGGCGCTGCCCGACGGTGACTACGAGACCGTCGGCGGCCTCGTCCAGGTCCACCTGGACCGCGTGCCGGAGGTCGGCGACGTCGTCGCCGCCGGCGGACACCGCCTCGAGGTGACCGCCATGGACGGTCACCGCGTGGCGCGCGTCCGGATCACGGCCGACGTCACGCTCTGAACTCCGCGCAGCTGACCTGGAGGGCCGTGGCGGCGCCGCCACGGGCCTCCCGTCCGCCCGGCGGGTACCGCCAGTGCCTGCCGGACGGACAGCGCCGCCACGTACGCTCTCCCCATGGGTATCGACGTGCGCAACGAGATCCGCGACTTCCTGTCCTCCCGGCGAGCGCGGCTCACCCCCGAGCAGGTCGGCATGCCGTCGTTCGGCGGCGGGGTCCGACGCGTCCCCGGGCTGCGACGGCACGAGGTCGCGATGCTCGCCGGCGTGAGCGTCGACTACTACACACGGCTCGAGCGTGGATCGCTCAAGGGGGTCTCGGACAGCGTGCTCGAGGGCCTCGCGAGCGCCCTGCAGCTCGACGAGGACGAGCGCGTCCACCTGTGGGACCTCACCCGACTGGCGAACTCCGGCGTCAAGACGATGCACCGCACCGTCCCCACGCGGGTCCGCCCCGGCGTCCAGCGCCTGCTCGACGCCATCACCGGCGCGCCTGCCTGGGTGCGGAACGAACGCGGTGACGTCGTCGCGACGAACGAGCTCGGTCGCGCGCTGTACTCGCCGATGTTCGCCGGCCCGGGGCGTCCCGTGAACACCGCACGCTTCACGTTCCTCGACCCCGCTGCCCGAGACTTCTTCCCGGACTGGGCGCAGACCGCGAAGGACGCCGTCGCCGTGCTCCGGGCGGCTGCGGTGTCGAACCCGTGCGAGCCCGGACTCATCACCCTGGTCGGGGAGCTCTCCACCCGCAGCGAGGAGTTCCGCGGCTGGTGGGCCGCGCACGACGTCCGGCTGCAGCGCGCCGGCGGGAAGCGCATCGACCACCCGATCGTCGGCGAGCTCCGGTTGTCGTACGAGGCGCTCGACCTGGTCGCCGACCCCGGCCTGACCCTGTTCACGTACTCGGCCGAGCCGGGCAGCGAGTCCGAGCGGTCACTGGCCCTGCTCGGCACCTGGGCCGCGACGGAACGGGCCGAGCAGTACGCGGCCCTGCGCGCGGCGGAGTCCGAGTCCGAGTCGGTCGACTGAACCGCTGGTCGGCCCAGCGCACGGTTCGTAGGCTGGGGCCGTGACCAGGACGACGGACGGATCAGCGGGGGACGCCGACTACGCCCGCATCGGCCAGGACTACCGGCAGTACCGGCGCCCCGAACCGACGTTCGCCCGGGCGATCGCGAAGGCCCTAGGCGACGCCCGCACCGTCCTCAACGTGGGTGCCGGTGCCGGATCCTACGAGCCGACCGATCGCGACGTCACGGCTGTCGAACCCTCGGCGTCGATGCGTGCCCAACGACCGGACACCCTGTCGATGGCGATCGACGCCACCGCCGAGGACCTGCCCTTCGACGACGACACGTTCGACGCCGCGATGACGACGTTCTCGGTGCACCAGTGGGGCGACCTCGAGCGCGGGCTGGCCGAGCTGCGCCGGGTGACCCGGGGTCCGGTCGTGATCCTGACGTGCGACCCGGCCCGCGTCGAGGACTTCTGGCTCGCCGAGTACGCACCAGAGGTGATGGCGACCGAGGCCCGGCGCTACCCGGCGCTCGACCGCATCGCCGCCGCGCTAGGCGACGACACCGTCACGAACACCCCGCTGCCGATCCCGTTCACGTGCGTCGACGGCTTCTCCGAGGCGTACTACGCCCGCCCGGAGCGCCTGCTCGACCCCGGCGCCCGGAAGGCGAACTCGGCGTGGAGCTTCGTCGACGAGCTCACCGCCCGGCGATCGGTGGCCGCCCTCCGTACCGCGCTCGACTCCGGCGAGTGGGACCGGCGGCACGGGGCGCTGCGGATCCAGCCGACCTACGAGGGCGCCCTCGTCCTGGTGACGGCCGTCCCCGCGCTTGACACGTCGACGTAGGCTGGTCGCGTGAGCT
This sequence comes from Curtobacterium sp. PhB137, assembly GCF_003814955.1. NCBI lineage: Bacteria > Bacillati > Actinomycetota > Actinomycetes > Micrococcales > Microbacteriaceae > Curtobacterium > Curtobacterium sp. PhB137. The sequence continues at coordinate 454,719 of NZ_RKQO01000004.1, forward strand.
TCCAGGAGGTGGTCGGCGCCCGTAACGCCGGCATCAGGGCGTGAGGCCCCCGGTCGTGCCCGCAGGCACGGCCGCCCTCGTCGAACCCTGACCTCCTTCCGCCCGGTGCGGTGTGCGTCCGCACGCCCCGGGCCCGCTCGAAAGCGATGCACCATGCTCCCCATCACGGAGAAGACCCTCCGCACGTCCTTCGTCAACGCCTCCCGCAAGGAGACGACCGACATCACGCTGCCCGCCGACTTCGAGACGATCGGCTGGGACGCCCTCGACTTCCTGGGCTGGCGCGACCCGAAGATCGGTCGGCGTGCGTACGCCGTCGTGCCGACACTCGAGGGAACGCTCGTCGGCATCGTGTTCCGGCAGGCCGAGGCCTCGTCGCGCTCGCGCGCCCAGTGCTCGTGGTGCCAGGACGTCAAGCTGCCGAACGACGTCGTGTTCTACAGCGCGAAGCGGTCCGGCAAGGCGGGGCGGAACGGCGACACCGTCGGCACGCTCGTCTGCCAGGACTTCCAGTGCTCGCGGAACGTCCGGAAGCTGCCGCCGCCCGCGTACGAGGGCTACGACGTCGAGGCCGCGCGCCTGCGGCGCATCGAGGACCTGCAGCTGCGCGCAGCGTCCTTCGCCACGGAGGTCTGAGCCGCCGAGGTCTGAGCCGCCGGCGTCTCGCGTCCGCAACGCGACGGACGGCGGACGGGAGGCGCGGGGCGGGGCCGCCACGGGCCTCCCGTCCGGCAGACGCGACCGTTTCAGGGCCGCGGGTCGCGTTGCGGGGGAAACCGCCCGGTAACGCGGGTGAAACGGTCGTTCCGTAGCCTCGCCACATGGACCTCGGCGACCTCGACGACGCGACCGCCCCCGACGCCGCCGCGGTGATCCGGCGATGGGCCGACGTGCCCGCGTGGGTCGACGCCCTGGTGGCCGCGCGCCCCTTCGGCTCGGTGCCGGCGCTGATCGACCGGGCACGTGCCGAGTCGGCGTCGTGGGGTGGGCCGGAACTCGACCACGCCCTCGCGCAGCACCCGCGGATCGGGGAGCGGACGACCGATGCCTCGTCCGCCCGCGAACAGTCGTCGATGCGCACCGCCGGCGACGAGGTGGCCGGCCGGATCGCCGACGGCAACGTCGCGTACGAGCAACGGTTCGGGCGGGTGTTCCTGGTGCGGGCCGCCGGTCGGACCCCCGAGGAGCTGCTGGCCGAGCTCGACCGGCGCCTCGCGGGCGACCCGGCGGTCGAGACGCGCGAGGCCGCCGCTGCCCTGGCCGACATCGCCCTGCACCGCATCCGTGCGACCTTCGCCGTGCCGCACCTGACCACGCACGTGCTCGACGCCACCACCGGCACCCCGGCGGTCGGCGTCGGCCTGACGCTCAGCACCGTGGACGGTGACGTCGTCGCGACCGGCTCGACCGATACCGACGGCCGTGCGGCACTCGGCCCCGACGTGCTCGCGCGCACCGACCACGTGCTGCGCTTCGACACCGGCCCGTACTTCGCCGCCGCCGGGGTGCCGACCTTCCACCCGTTCGTGACCGTGGCGTTCCGCGTCACGGGAACCGAGCACCTGCACGTCCCGCTGCTGCTGAGCCCCTTCGCCTACAGCACCTACCGAGGGAGTTGACCGCCATGTCGGAGACCACCGTCCACCTGGGACCGAACAAGTACGGCAAGGCCGAGAACCGCCTGGTCCGGGTGACCCGGCACGGCGACCGGCACGAGATCGCCGACCTGACCGTGACGTCGCAGCTCATCGGCGAGGCGTTCGCCGGGTCGTTCACCAGCGGCGACAACTCCCGGATCGTCGCGACGGACACCCAGAAGAACACCGTGTTCGCCCTGGCGAAGGAGCACGGCGTCGGCGCCCCGGAGGACTTCCTCGCGCTGCTCGCCGACCAGTTCACGAGCGAGTTCGACTGGGTCGAGGGCGGGCTCTGGCAGGCGGAGGTGCACCCGTGGGAACGCATCACGGTCGACGGACAGCCGCACGACCACTCGTTCCGCCGCACCGGCACCGGGACCCGTCTGGCGACGGTGCACGTCGAAGGCGGCGAGCGCCACGTCACCGGCGGCGTCAAGGACCTGGTCGTCCTGAAGTCGACCGGTTCCGAGTTCCACGGGTTCCCGCGGTCGCGGTTCACGACCCTGCCGGAGACGACGGACCGCATCATGGCGACCGAGGTCACGGCGCGGTGGCGGTACCTGCCGTCCGCCGTCGCAGCGGGGATCGACTACGACGCCCTGTACGACGAGGTCGTCGCCGTGATGCTCGAGCAGTTCGCCACGGTGCACTCCCTCGCCCTGCAGCAGACCCTGTGGGAGATGGGCCGCGCGGCGATCGAGCTGCGACCGGAGCTCGCCGAGGTACGGTTCGCGATGCCGAACAAGCACCACTTCGTCGTGGACCTGTCGCCGTTCGACCTGACGAACGAGAACGAGGTGTTCATCGCGGCCGACCGTCCCTACGGGCTGATCGAGGGGACGGTCGTCCGCGACGGCGTGGCCGAGGCGCCCCGCGCGTGGGAGCACCTGCCCGCCTTCGTCTAGGCCGAGGGCTCCTCGCGCGGCAGTGCGATCGGCGCCGTCGACCGCACCCCGTCGTACGAACCGACCGCCGGGTCCTCGCCGTACCGCTCGGCCACGGAACGCGACCCGAGCAGCAGGTTGAGCAGGATCGCCGCGACGGCGCCGGCCGAGATCCCCGAGTCGAACACCAGCGTGAACCAGGTCGGGAACTGCCCGTAGATCTCCGGGGCGACGGTCGGCAGCAGCGCGATGCCGAGCGGCAGCGCCACCACGAGGACGTTCCGGTTGTCGAACCGCACCTTCGACAGCGTCCTGATGCCCGAAGCCGCCACCATGCCGAACAGGGCGACACCGGCACCCCCGAGCACCGCGTGCGGGATCGCCTCGACCACCGCGGCCACCTTCGGCACCAGGCCGAGCACCACGAGGATGCCGCCGGCCGCCGTCGCCACGTACCGGGAGCGCACGCCGGTCAGTGCGACGAGCCCGACGTTCTGCGCGAACGCCGTGTACGGGAACGTGTTGAACACCCCGCCGACGACGGTACCGAGTCCGTCCGCGCGCAGACCGTCGGCGAGCGTGCGCTTCGACACCGGGCGGCCGGTGACCTCGCCGACCGCGATCATGTCGCCGGTGGTCTCGGTCATGATCACGAGCCCGACGACGAGCATCGACACGATCGAGGCGAGGTCGAACGTCGGCAGCCCGAAGTGGAACGGCGTGACGAAGGCGAACCAGCCCGCGTCGCCGATGCCCGACCCGTCGACCATGCCGGGGACGAACAGCGCCACGACCGTGCCGAGCAGCAGTCCGAACAGCACCGAGACCCGGGCGAGACCGCGCGGGGCGAACCGTTCGACCAGGACGATCGCGAGCAGGACCCCGGCGGCGAACGCGACGTCGAGCGGGTCGGCAGCACCGTCCTTGCCGCCGTCGGTGACCCAGCCGGCGGCGACGCTCATGAGCGACAGACCGATGATGAGGATGACCGTGCCGGTGACGATCGGTGGGAACAAGCGGACGAGCTGCGCGAACCATGGTGCGACGACCACCATGAAGACGCCGCACGCGATCGTCGCCCCGTAGACGGCGGTGATGCCGTGCTCGGTGCCGATCGCGATCATCGGGCCGACCGCGGCGAACGTGACGCCCTGCACGAGCGGCAGCCGGACTCCGAACCGCCAGAAGCCGACGGACTGCACGATCGTGGCGAGGCCCGCGACGAACAGGTCGGCGCTGATGAGGAAGGCCAGGTCGGCGCTGTCGAAGCCGAGGGCCCCACCGACGATGAGCGGCACGGCGATCGCGCCCGCGTACATCGCGAGCACGTGCTGCAGGCCGAGCGGCAGGAGCCTGGCGAGCGGTGGGACGGAGTCGACGCCGTCCTCGGTCGGTGTCGCGCGCGGTGTCTTCGTGGTCGTCATGGCGTCCCCTTCGAGCGGTGGTTTCCCTGTGCTCCGGACGCTATGCACCCCGTGTTTCCCCGGGATGACGGGCGTGGGTCGCGTCGGTCACCGGACCAGCGCCCGAAACGCACGCCGAGACGGCCGGGAGGCCCGTGGCGGATCCGCCACGGGCCTCCCGGCCGTCATCCGGTTGCGTCAGCGACCGATGGTCGACATGTCGGGGTAGCGGTCGCCGCTCGGGACCGGGAGCGCCGACAGGCGCGTGACCTGGTTCGCGGTGAGGGTCAGGTCGGCGGCACCGACGTTCTCCTCGAGGCGCGACACGCGCTTCGTGCCCGGGATCGGCACGACGTCGTCGCCCTGGGCGAGCAACCAGGCGAGGGAGACCTGGGCCGGGGTGGCTTCGGCCTCGGTCGCGATCGCCTTGACGGCGTCGACGATGCGCATGTTCTGCGCGAACGCTTCCTCTTGGAAGCGCGGGTTCGCCAGGCGGAAGTCGTCGGAGTCCAGGTCGGACGGCTTCGTGATCGCACCGGTCAGGAACCCGCGGCCGAGCGGCGAGTACGGCACCAGTCCGATGCCGAGCTCGCGCAGAGTGTCGAGCACCGCACCCTCGGGGTCGCGCGTCCACAGCGAGTACTCGCTCTGCAGGGCAGTGATCGGGTGCACGGCGTGGGCCTTGCGGATGGTCTCCGGACCCGCCTCGGACAGGCCGATGTGCCGGATCTTGCCCTCCTGCACGAAGCCGGCGAGCTGCCCGATGACGTCCTCGATCGGGACGGCCGGGTCGACGCGGTGCTGGTAGTACAGGTCGATGTGGTCGGTGCCGAGGCGCCGCAGGGACCCCTCGAGGGCCTCGCGCACGGACTCCGGTGCGGAGCTGATGCCGCGGCCGGTGGCGGGCGTCTCCTCACCGGCGGTGTGGGTGATGAGGCCGAACTTCGTCGCGATCACGACGTCGTCGCGGCGGTCGGCGAGGGCCCGGCGGAGCAGGTCCTCGTTCGTGTAGGGGCCGTACGCCTCGGCCGTGTCGAACAGGGTGACGCCGAGGTCGATCGCGCGGTGGATCGTGCGGATCGACTCCGCGTCGTCGGTGCCGGCGCCCGTGTAGAAGGCGCTCATGCCCATGGTGCCGAGGCCGACGGGTCCGACCTCGAGGTCTGCGAGCTTGCGTGTCTGCATGGTGCAGGTCTACTCCGGGAGCACCGCTCGGAGGAAGGCACTGCCTGTGCCGGTCAGACACGGGCACCGTTCGTGTGGATCCTCCAAGGTCCACGCGGGGCAGCGCGGCCTTCTGGTGTGATCGGGGCGTGAACCTGTACTTCCGGCTGTTCCTGTTGCGCCTGCGTGTCCGGCTCCGCCCGACGACCGGCGGACGGCGGCCGTCGCTCTGGGACGAGGCACGCACACCGTTCCGCGTGACCCTGACCGACCTGGACCCGCTGCGGCACGTCAACAACGGGAAGTACCTGTCGATGCTCGACCTCGGGCGGCTCGACCTGATGCTGCGGTCGGGGTTCTGGGGCGCGATCGCGGAGCGCGGCTGGTACCCGGTCGTCTCGGCGCAGACCATCACGTACAAGCGGTCCCTGACGCTCGGGCAGCGGTTCGAGCTCGTGACCCGGGTGCTCGGCGTCGACGACCGGGCCGTGTACCTGGAGCAGACCTTCGTCCGTCGCGGAGCCGTCGTCGCCCGTGCCGTCGTGCAGGCGCGGTTCCTGCGACGCTCCGGCGGGACCGTCCCGATGACGGACCTGCTCGACGCCGTGGGCGGAGCACCGGCTGACCGCGAACTGCCCGAGTGGGTGCACGGGTGGGCGGGCGCCGTTCGGATCAGCAGCACCGCCTGACGGTCACGGAACGGCGACAGATCCCGGCTCCGTTGGATGGCATCGCACCGCCGGCGCTACGCTGCGAGCACGGGGTGGATGCCCCGGACGGAAGGGGAACGTCATGGTCGTCATGTGGATCGTCATCGGAGTGGTCGTGGCCATCGCCGCGCTGCTCACCGTGCTCGAGGTGCAGAACCGCCGTCGTGCGAAGCGCCTCGCCCACCTCGAACCCGTCGACCCGACCCTCGGAGCCCGATCCCTCGCCGACGCCGAAGCGGCGCACTCGATGACCGAGGGCCTCGCGAAGTCTGCACACCCCGGCATCACCGGTGCCATCGGGGGACTCGCCGGCTCGTGAGCCGCACGTCGACCCGGCGCGCCCTGCTCGCCGGGGGCGTCGGACTCGGGCTCGCCGGGGTCCTGGCGGCGTGCAGCCGGCCGGGTCCCGCTCCGTCGGGTTCGCCGCGACCGACTTCCAGCGGCTCCGCCGAGCCGACGAGCACACCGACACCCGGTGGCCCCGACTCGTGGGACGCCCTCGCCGCCGCGGTCTCCGGCACGGTGCTCCGGTCCGGGTCGAACGGGTGGGACAGCGCCCGCGTGCTCGAGAACCCGCGGTACGACGACGCCGACCCGCAGGGCATCCTGCGCGTCGCCGGGGCTCCGGACGTGCAGGCCGGTCTCGCGTTCGCGCGGAACACCCGCACCCCCGTCGCACTGCGCGCGGGCGGGCACTCGTACACGGGCTGGTCGGCCGGCGGCGCACCCGGGACCGACGTCCCGCGGTCGCTCGTGATCAGCACGCAGGACCTCGACGGCATCGAACTGCACGACGACGACACCGTCACGATCGGCCCGGGTGCGCAGCTCGGGGACGTCTACGCCGCGCTCGCGAAGGCCGGACGGGCGATCGGCGCCGGCTCCTGTCCGACCGTCGGCATCGGCGGGCTCACCCTCGGCGGTGGGGTCGGCGTGTTCGTCCGCTCGTTCGGGCTGACCTGCGACCAGCTCACCGGCGTGACGCTCGTCACTCCGGACGGCGCCGTGCACGAGGTCTCGACGTCCAGCGAACCGGACCTGTTCTGGGCCTGCCGCGGTGGGGGCGGTGGAACCGTCGGCGTCGTGACCGCACTGACGTACCGGACGCAGGCCGCGCCTCCCGTCCTGCTCTTCACAATCACGTTCGCGTGGTCGGCCGCCGCTGCCGTGGTGCGCGCCTGGCAGGACTGGGCGCCCACCGCCGACCCGAAGCTGTGGTCGACGCTCAAGCTGCTGAACGGCAGTCGGCACACCGCGCCGACGGTCACCGTGACCGGCGTGTGGACCGGATCGAAGACCGGCGCCGACACCTCCGTCGACGGTTTCATCGCCGCCACCGGTGCGAAGCCGCTCGCCCACACCGGGCAGGTGCTCACCTACGGCGCCGCGATGTCCGCGCTGGCGGGGAAGCCGCAGCGGGTGTCCGAGGCAGCGACGTCGTCGATCGGATCGGCGAAGCTCACCGACGCGCAGATCGACATGCTCGTCGCCCGGGCGGCCGCGGCGGGCGACGTCGACGGCAACCTCGAGGGCGGGGTCGCGCTCGACGCCCTCGGCGGCGTCGTGGCGGACATCGGCCGGACCGACTCGGCGTTCCCGTGGCGATCCGCGCTCATGACCGTGCAGTACACCGCGGTCTTCGCCGACGGCGCTGACCCTGCACCGTTCGACGCGTACGTGCGGGGGTTCCGTCGGGCCATGCGGCCGGCGTGGGGCGACGCGGCGTACGCGAACTACTGCGACGCGGCGATCACGGACCCGTCGGCGTACTTCGGGGACAACACCTCGCGCCTGCACCGCATCGCCGAGCAGGCCGATCCGACGGGCGTGCTCGACCAGCCGAACTGGGTCTGAGCACGCACGATTCTCGGCCCGACGCACGCGAGTCTCGGTGTGGGCGACAGTTCTCGTGGCGCGCACCGCGAGGACTGTCGCCCACGCCGAGTCTCGGGCAGGAGCCGGGGCCGGTCGGCCGACCGCGTCCTACGATGACCGCATGGACATCGTCGACCTGGTGCTGCCGGACGTCGCCGCGTGGCGTGCCTGGCTCGACGCGCACGAGGGCGACGCCGACGGGGTGTGGCTCGTGCTCGCGAAGAAGGGCGTCACCGAGCCGACGACCCTGACCTACGACACCGCCCTCGACGAGGCACTGTGCTCCGGGTGGATCGACGGGCAGCGGCGTGGGCGGGACGACACGACCTACCGCCAGCGGTTCACCCCGCGGCGGAAGGCCTCACTCTGGTCGCAGCGCAACCTCGGACTCGTCGCGACGCTCATCGCCGACGGCCGGATGCGCGAGCGCGGGCAGGCCGAGATCGACCGGGCGAAGGGCGACGGCCGGTGGGACCGCGCGTACGCCGGGCCGGCGACCGCCACCGTCCCCGAGGACCTGCAGGCGGCGCTCGACGCGTCACCCGCGGCAGCCGCCCTGTTCGCCGAGCTCGACGGCACGAACCGGTACGCCGTGCTGCACCGGATCACGACCGCGCCGAGTGCGACCTCGCGGACGAACCGGCTGACGAAGCTCGTCGCCGGACTGGCACGCGGCGAGACGCCGCACCCGCGTCCGGACCGGTCGGAGCGCCGGGGGACACCGACTCAGGGACCGGCAACGCCTCCGGCGTAGACCGGGGACATGACCACTGACACCGACACCACGAACCGCCCGGCCGCGGCCTCCGGCACCTTCCGCATCGGTGGCGACCTCGAGGTCCACCGCCTCGGCTACGGCACCATGCAGCTCACCGGCCCCGGCGTCTGGGGACCCCCGAAGGACCACGACGAGGCCGTGCGCGTGCTGCGGCGCGCCGTCGAGCTCGGCGTCGACTTCTTCGACACCGCCGACTCGTACGGCCCCTACGTCGCCGAGGAGCTCCTGCACGAGGCGCTCCACCCCTACGGCGACGACGTCGTCATCGCGACGAAGGCCGGACTCACCCGGACCGGCCCGAACGAGTGGCCGCCGGTCGGCCGCCCGGAGTACCTGCGTCAGGAGGCCGAGATGAGCCTCCGCCGTCTGGGCCTCGAGCGCATCGACCTGTTCCAGCTGCACCGCATCGACCCGAAGGTCCCGCTCGAGGACCAGGTCGGCGAGCTGAAGAAGCTGCAGGACGAGGGCAAGATCCGGCACATCGGCCTGTCCGAGGTGTCGGTCGACGACGTCAAGGCGGCCCAGGAGATCGCGACGATCGTCTCCGTGCAGAACCTGTACAACCTGCAGAAGCGCGACGCCGAGGAGCTCCTCGACTGGTCGACCGAGCAGGGCATCGCGTTCATCCCGTGGTTCCCGCTCGCGACCGGCGGGCTGACCGGTGAGGACTCTCCGCTCACCGAGATCGCGTCGCGCAAGGGTGCTTCCCCGGCGCAGCTCGCCCTCGCCTGGCTGCTCAAGCGCTCGCCCGTCGTGCTCCCGATCCCGGGCACTTCGAGCGTCTCGCACCTGGAGGACAACCTGCAGGGCGCGACCATCGAGCTCACCGACGACGAGTTCGAGGAGCTGTCGAAGCTGGGTTCCTGACCCTTCGGTCGCGGACGCGACCGAGCGGCGGACGGGAGGCACGGTGCCAGCTGGCACCGTGCCTCCCGTCCGTCTCCCGCGTTCTCCACCACCGCGCTTGCGCATGCATACGCGGTATGGGCATACTCGGTATGTCCATGGTGGACGAGAGACGGGGGAAGTGTCATGAGCGTACGGATGGGCGTACTCGCGCTGCTGGTGGGGGGACCCGGCTACGGGTACCAGCTCCGGGGGGAGTTCGAGCACCGCACCGGCGGGAGCTGGCCGCTGAACATCGGCCAGGTCTACACGACACTCGACCGCCTGGAACGCGACGGCCTCGTGGCCCGCGGCGACACCGATGACGACGGCCACGTCGTCTACACGGTGACCGACGCGGGTCGCGGGGAAGTGGCGCGCTGGTTCAGCGAGCCGGTGCCCGCCAAGCGTGGGCGTGACGAGCTCGCGATCAAGTTCGCTCTGGCCGTGACGGTGCCCGGCGTCGACGTCGCGCGCCTGGTGCAGGTGCAGCGCGGTGCCGCGATCCGGAACCTGCAGGACCTGACCCGGCTCAAGCGCACGACCGATCCCGCGACGGACCTGGCGTGGTCGCTCGTGCTCGAGTCGATGGTGTTCCAGGCCGAGGCCGAGGTGCGGTGGCTCGACCACGTGGAGTCGACCGTGGCGCGGTACCGGCCGGACGACCCCCCGGCGACCGACGCTGGCTCCTCGTCCCCGACCGCCGCCGACACCGTGCGGAGTGCACGGTGAGCGCCGCTCCGCTCCTGCAGCTCGACGCCGTCAGCGTGCACTACGGCTCCGGCGCGAAGGCCGTCACGGCGCTGGCCGGCATCGACCTCGCCGTCCAGCGCGGTGAGATGGTCGCCGTCATGGGGACCTCGGGTTCCGGCAAGTCGACGCTGCTCGCCTGCGCCGGCACCCTGCTTCCGCCGACGAGCGGCGAAGTGCTGATCGACGGCGAGTTCGTGTCCGACCGGCCCGCCAAGGAACTCGCGGCCCTCCGCCGTCGCCTCATCGGGTTCGTGTTCCAGGACTTCAACCTGATCCCATCGCTCACCGCGGTCGAGAACGTGGCGCTGCCGCTCGAGCTCGACGGCTGGAAGGCCTCGCAGGCCCGCCGCGCCGCGGAACTGGCACTCGACAACGTCGAACTCGCGCACCGCGGCGACGCCTACCCGGACGACCTGTCCGGTGGGCAGCAGCAGCGCGTCGCGATCGCCCGGGGCGTGGTCGGCGAACGTCGGCTCGTGCTGGCGGACGAACCGACCGGTGCCCTCGACTCGCAGACCGGCGAGGTGGTGCTCCGCATGCTCCGACGACACGTGGACGCCGGAGCCGGCGCACTGCTCGTCACCCACGACGCCCGGCACGCTGCCTGGGCGGACCGGATCGTCTTCCTGCGCGACGGTCGCGTGGTCGACGAGACCGTGTACTCGGGCGTCGAGCTCGCCCTGTCGGACCGGACCGCGTCGTGAGCCGGCGTCGGCGTCCCGGTACCGGCCGGACGCCGTTCGCCCTCCGACCGGCGCTCCGTCTGGGGCGTCGACTGGCCTTCGCGAAGGCCGGTCGTGCGGCACTGATCATCGCGCTCATCGGCATCCCGACCGCCGGGTTCGCCGCAGTGGCGGTCGTCGTGCAGTCGACACAGCCCACGGTCGAGGAGTCACTGGACTACGACCTCGGCAACGCGGCGGCGCAGATGCGGGTGTCCGGACCGGACCTGCCCGGCATGCGGCAGGACCCGGTGCAGTGGCAGTTCACCGACTCGAAGCGGAACAGCCCGGTCACGAAGGCCGACGAGGACCCCCCGTTCGCGAACGTCCTCGCCCACGTGCCGGACGGTGCCCTGTCGATCCCGGTCGGCAGTACCCCCGTCGTGGTGCAGGGTCCGCGGGGCCCGGTGGGTCTGGCCGCGGTGGAGGGCAGCGTCTGGGACCCGTCCCTCGAGGGGCACTGGCGCGTCCTCGACGGCTCGGCACCGACCGCACGCAACCAGCTCATGGTCACGCCCGCGACCCTCGACCGGCTCGGTGCGCACATCGGTGACACCATCGACATCACCGATCCCGTCACGAAGCGGTTCACGATCACCGGGACGATGCGCGACCTCGGTTCGGCGCCCACCGAGCAGGGCGTGTTCCTGCCGTGGGGGACGACCCTGTCGACGACCGAGACCACCGACGACGCGGGTCTGACCGACGTCACCGTCTACCTGCCGTCGGACGCGCCGACCTGGTCGGAGATCCGGCAGCTCAACGCGCACGGCATCGTCGTGCAGTCCCGCCCGGTCGTGCTCGATCCGCCGGACGCCCGCCTGCCCGGCGGCCAGATGAGCTCGTCGCTCGGCTGGTACCTCGGTGCGATGGCGCTGCTCGGGGTCTTCGCGATGTTCGAGGTCGCGCTGCTCGCCGGGGCCGCGTTCCTGGTCGGCACCCGGGCGGACACCCGTTCGTACGCGATCGTCACGAGCGTCGGCGGGGACAAGCGGTTCGTCCGGACGATCGTCGCCGGGTCCGGCCTCGTGCTCGGGTCCATCGGCGCCGTCCTCGGCGTCGCGGTGGGCACCGGGATCGGCGTCGCGGTGTTCCGCCTGATCGACAACGGCGACGTCGTGTCGTTCCCCGGCTTGCACGTGCCCCCGCTCCTGCTGCTCGTGGTCGCGGCCGCCGGCGTCCTGGCCGGGCTGGTCTCCGCACTCGTCGCTGCGCGGGCCGCCACCCGCATCAACGTGCTCGCGGCGCTGCGGGGTTCACTCCGGCCCGCGCCCGTCGACCGTCCTGCTCGTCGTCGGCGACGCATCTGGGGGCCGGTGCTCATCATCGCGGGTGCCGTGATGACGCTGGCCTGCGGCGCCGGGGTGCTCATGCTCAACGACCGCCGGGTGCAGGACGACCACTGGGCCTGGGTGGTCGGTGCCGGGGTCGCGCTCGGGCCGTGCCTGATGCAGCTCGGCATCGCGATCTGCTCGCCGTGGCTCCTGGCCCTGGTGTCCCGGATGTCCGCACGCCTGGGCCTGTCGGCTCGGTTGGCCGCCCGCGATGCCCGGCGCAACCCGGTCCGGACGGTGCCGGTGCTCGCCAGTGTGATGAGCGTCGTGTTCGTCGCGTCGGTCGTGATCACGTGGAGCGCATCGAGCCACGCGCAGTACGTCCGCGGGTACGAGTACACGACGGCGGTCGGGGTCGCGACGTCCGAGGTGCAGCTGTCCAGCGAGGACGGTGCCGCCAGCGGGCACGACGCGGCGTTGACGGCGCACGCGGCGAAGGTCGTGGCGCGGGTGCTCGACCACGACCGGATCCGGGTGCTCGGCGTGGCCGAGGGCTGGGCGGGCGACACCCCGTCGTCCGTGACGATGCCGCACCGGTGGACGGACTTCGACTGCGACGGCTACGACTCCACGTCGTGCTCGTACTACCTCGACACCGCTGACGCGACCGTCCCGCACATCTGGACGGGCACCGTCGACGACTACGCGGTGCTCACCGGACACCGACCGTCTGCTGCCGTGCGGGATGCGCTCGAGGGCGGCAAGGCGGTGTCACTGTGGCCGGAGTACGCCCACGACGGTGCGGTCCGCATCGACACGTTCCACGAGCGCACGTGGGAGAGCCCGACGATCACGACGACGACGAAACCGGACGCCAGCGTGTCGATCCCGGCCGTGCTCGACGTGCAGTCGCCGCGGATCCAGGTCGGCGTCTTCATGACGAAGGCGACCGCTGCGCACTACGGGGTGCGCGCCGTCGACGGCATGCTCGTCACGACGCTGCCCGGGGACATCGCGCCCGAGCAGTGGGACGAGCTGAGTTCCGCCTGGCAGAGCTTCGGCGGCGCGGACCGCGCTCGATGGGACGGCCCGCAGTTCGCCTACGAGGCCGGGCCGGTCGACAACGGCGCGCTGATCCGGGCGATCGTGCTCGCGCTGGCCGCGGCGGTGACGATCGGTGCGACGGCGGTGGCCATCGGGCTCGCGCGGTCCGACGGGCGCCGAGACGACGAGGTGCTCGACGCGATCGGTGCCGCACCACGACTGCGACGGCGGGTGTCGACCTGGCAGGCAGCGATCCTGGCCTCGGTGGGCGCGGTGATCGGCACCCTGCTGGGGCTGCTGCCGATGCGGGCACTCACCCTGCGGTTCACCGAGCCAGCGGTCGGGTCGAACCACATGCCGTTCGTGCCGGACTGGTCGATGCTGGCCCTGCTCGCGATCGGTCTGCCGCTCCTGGTGACGGCCGGGGCATGGCTCACCGCGCACGGCCGACGCCGCGTGGCGGTGCGGCGGGCGCACTGAGGTGTGGGGCGGCGCTGCACGTGGCGCCGTCCCGGTGCAGCCTGGTCAGGCGCCGGGCTGCACCACCATGAGCACGGCGACGACGACCCACACCAGGTTGAACAGGCCGACCAGGGCAGCGAGCTTCCGCGGCGAGCGCTCGGTCCCGTTCCCGCGCAGGACCTCGCGCTGTTCCGGTAGGACCCCGAGCGCGAGGATCCCCGCAGCCACCGCGGTCAGACCGATCGAGACGAGCAGCCACGCCTCGTCGAGCGCCCCGACCTCGAACGCCAGGGCCATGCCGAAGGTCGGGACGGCGAGCGAGATGATCGAGTACACGTGGCAGATCCGGTGCAGGACCCTGGCGACCGCTCGGGCCCCCTGGTCGCCCGGATCGACGACGAGCGCGCGGGCCGGCTTCGGGAACATGCTCCCGGCGACCGCGACGGGCCCGAGGGTGAGCAGCGCCGCCACGACGTGCACGGTGAGGAGGACGCTGGACATCCCTTCCAGCCTAGGGCGCGGTACTTCGTGAGCAGAAATGGTCGGGTGGCCGTTGGCGGACTCGACCATTTCTGCTCACGAAGTGGTCACACGTTCGGGATGGGCACCTCGGCCAGCACGACCTCGTCGTCCATCGGGATCGGACCGCGCACCCGGGGGAGACCGTCGACCCACTCGACCGGCACCCCCGCAGCTGCGAGCCCCTCGACGCTCAGGTCGATCCGGAGCAGGGGGAGCGCGAGGTCGCCGTACCGCTCGGCGACGACGTCGGACACCCGGTCGGGCGTCGTGGCGCGGACGTACCCGCCCGGCTCGAGCGGCACCCCGCGAGTGGACACCTCGTACTCGCCGAACCCGCGGCTCATCTCCCAGTCGTCGGCGATCGCCACGTGACAGACCACATCGGTCATGGACCCTCCTCAGTAATGAAACGGGAGCGTATCATTACGACTAGGATGGGTCCGTGAACAAGCGAGGACGTCCGACCGCCGACGAGCGGACCGCCCGTGACGAGCGGATCCTCGACGTCGCGACCGCACTGTTCCTCGAGCACGGGTTCGCGGGGGTCGCGCTCGACCGCATCGCCGCCGAGGCCGGGGTCACCAAGCGCACGCTCTACACGGCGTTCGGCGACAAGCCCGCGATCCTCCACGCGGTCGTGCGCCAGCAGCACCCGTACGCCGCGCAGCCCGCCGCGGACCTCGTGTCCACGGCCACGGCGATCGGCAGCGCGTTGCTCTCGGACCGCGCCGTCGCCCTGCACCGGCTCGTCATCGCCGAGTCGGCGCGATCACCCGAGCTCGCCCGTGAGTTCCACGAGGCCGGCCCGCTCGCCGCGCAGCAGGCCCTGGTCCGCGCCGGAGCCACTCCGGAGACCGCCGCCGAGCTCTTCACCCTGCTGCTCGGGGAGCTCCACCGCGAGCGCCTGCTCGGCCTGGCTCCGGCCCCGACGGCGGCCGCGGTCGCCGCACGCGCCGCGCGTGCCGTCGCGGTGCTCTCGACGTGACCCCAGGGCGGACGGGAGGCCCGTGGCCAGCTGGCACCGGGCCTCCCGTCCGCCACGGAGTGAGCAGAAGGCGACGGGTCACGCGCTCGGACTCGTCGCCTTCTGCTCACTCGATGCGGCGCGAACCGCGCTCAAGCGGGGTCGGGCAGCGCCTCCGCGTACGTGCGGAACTCGCCGCGCTCCGAGTGGATCGCCCACAGACGATCCGCGATGGACTCGCCGGAGTGCTCCGGCTGCCCGTCGTCGATGCCGAACGGGATGATGAGCTGGCCGACGTGGACCTGCTCGTCGCGCACGGCGTCGTGCAGGAGCTGGGCGTAGGCGCTCTCGGCCGCGAAGGCGACCGAGGTGCCGGTGACCCGGGCGCCAGGACGCACCGCACTGCCACCGTTCACGAACAGGATCGTGCCGTGGCCGATCGCGCGCATGCCGGGCAGCACCTGGCGGACCGCGTTGACCGAGCCGTAGACCGAGAACTCGATCGGGCCGACCAGGTCGTCCGCGGTGGTCTCGAGCACCGGACGCATGTACTCCTTGGCGGGGAGCGGGCTGTACTGCAGCACCTCGATGGGGCCGAGCTGCTCGGTCGCACGCTCGAGGGCGCTGCGGAGCGAATCGCCGTCACGGACGTTCGCGGCGAACCCGGCGGCCGTGATGCCCTGCTCGCGCAGCGACGCGGCGAGGCCGTCCAGGCGGTCCTGGTTGCGGGAGACGAGGGCGATCGAGAAGCCCTCGCGGCCGAAGCGTTCGGCGACGGCGAGACCGAGGCCCTTGCCGGCCCCGATGATGGCGATGGTGGTCATGCGGAGTACTCCTCGTCGGTGACGTGTTCGAGCCAGGTGGTGGTGGTCGCCGGGTCGTCGGCGAGGTCGAGCATCGCGAGGTGCTCCATGTAATCCGTCGGGGTCGCACCGTGCCAGTGCTCCTCACCCGCAGGCGTGTAGACGGTCTGGCCCGGCTGGACCTCGATCACGCCGCCGTCACGGGTGCCCATGCGCGCGACACCCTCGGTGACGTGCAGGGTCTGGCCGTTGGCGTGCGAGTGCCAGGCGGTGCGGGCGCCGGGCAGGAACCGGACCTTCGCGACGGTCATCGACTGGCCGGCTTCCTTCGGGCTGGCGATGGCGTCGAGGTACACGTCGCCGGTGAACTGCGCGGCCGGGTTCTTGACGGTCGGCTGCTTCGGTTGGATCTTCATGGCCCCGACGGTAGGCCGATGTGCGCACTGGAGGGAGGTGCCGGCCGTACCCCTCAGCCGTTTCCCGAACGCGACGTGTGTGATCGACGCACGATCCGGGAGGACCACCGTGGACAGCAGCGAACACCCGAACCCGCACCCGAACCCGAACCCCACCCGAGCCCGATGCGGCTGGTCCGCTGCGGGCATCGCCGCGGTGGCCGCCCTCGCCCTGGGCGGCTGCGCCGATGCCGCACCGGACGACGACCGCGGCTCGTCGGCGAGCGCCCGCGCCACCGCCCCCGCCGACCTGCCCACCGGGCAGGTCGCGCTCGACGGCGACACCAGCGACGTGGTCACCGGGCTCGAGGCACCGTGGTCGGTCGTCCGCACCGGCGACGACGGCGACGCCCTGGTCAGCGAACGCGACTCCGCGAAGGTCCTCGAGCTGCAGGAGGACGGCACGACGCGCGAGGTGGGCACCGTCGACGGCGTCAGCCACGGCGGCGAGGGCGGGCTGCTCGGGCTGGCCCTGCACGACGACGACCTGTTCGTGTACTCGACGGCCGACGACGGCAACCGGATCCAGCGGTTCGAACTGACGGGCAGCGCCGGGTCGTGGGCGCTCGGTGACGCCACGACGATCATCGACGGGCTGCCGTCGAACACGTTCCACGACGGCGGCCGCATCGCGTTCGGCCCCGACGACATGCTCTACGCCAGCGTCGGGGACGCCGGCACGAGCAGTGACGCGCAGGACGAGGACTCGCTCGCGGGCAAGATCCTGCGGCTCACCCCGGACGGCGACGTACCGGACGACAACCCGTTCGACGGGTCACCCGTCTGGAGCCTCGGGCACCGCAACGTGCAGGGGTTGGGATGGTCATCGGACGGCACGATGTTCGCGTCGGAGTTCGGCGAGAACACCCTCGACGAGCTGAACGTGATCGAGGCGGGCGAGAACTACGGCTGGCCCGAGGTCGAGGGTGAGGGCGGCGAGGACCAGGGCTTCGTCGACCCGGTGCAGCAGTGGTCGACGGACGAGGCGTCCCCGAGCGGCCTGACGGTCGTCGACGACACCGTGTTCGTGGCCAACCTGCGCGGCGAGGTGCTCCGGGCGATCCCGGCGGACGACCCGGGGACGTCGACCGAGTACTTCCCGGGCGACTTCGGCCGGATCCGAACCGTGCTCGAGGGGCCGGCGGACACCCTCTGGTTCGTCACGAACAACACCGACGGCCGTGGTGACCCCGCAGCGGGGGACGATCGCATCGTCTCGGTCCCGCTCACGCGGTCGTGACGACCCCACAGGGGTTCCGGCAGCCCCTCGCTCGCACGCTGTCCAGCCGGTTACCGTGACGGCATGAACCACCGCGACGAAGCCCGCGACTTCCTGTCCAGCCGTCGCGCCCGCATCACCCCCGAGCAAGCCGGGGTGGAGACGTTCGGCACCCGCCGTCGGGTCACCGGGCTCCGGCGCGAAGAGGTCGCACGGCTGGCCGGCGTCAGCATCGACTACTACACGCGGCTGGAGCGGGGGAACCTGCAGGGCGTCTCGGACAGCGTGCTCGAGGCCGTCGCCGGTGCACTGCAGCTCGACGCCGCCGAGCTCGAGCACCTGCGCGACCTGTCCCGGCACCAGAACGCGACACCGCGGCGCGCGGGCAAGGTGGTGCCGGTGGCCGCAGTCCGCCCGGAGCTGCAGTACCTGCTCGACGTCATCACCGATGCGCCGGCGATGATCATCAACAACCGGCAGGACATCGTCGCCGCGAACGCGCTCGGCTACGCGATGCACTCGGACCTGGTGGCGGCACCGGCCCGGCCGATGAACTTCTCGCGCTTCATCTTCCTCGACCCGCAGGCCCGGAACTTCTACCAGGACTGGCAGCGGGCGGCGCACACGAACGTCGCGATCCTGCGGCGCGAGGCCGGCCGTACACCGAACGACCGCGACCTCGCAGCACTCATCGGCGAGCTGTCGATGCGGAGCGACGACTTCCGCGCCCTGTGGGCGGCGCACGACGTCCGCCGCCACTACGCCGGCGTGAAATCCTTCCGGCACGCTGTCGTCGGTCCGCTCGAGCTGCACTTCCAGACGCTCGAACTCGCCGAGGACCCCGGGCTCGCGCTCACGATCTACCCGGCGACCCCGGGCAGCCCGACCGCCGATGCGCTCCGCCTGCTCGCATCGTGGGCGGCGACGGAGCAGATCGCGGAACGTGCGCGCAGCGCGGTCAGCCCCGGATGATGTCGTCCGCGATCCGTGCGGCGTCGTCGATGGGCACCGCGAAGCCGATGCCGATGTTGCCGGAGGAGTAGCCGAGTGTCGCGATCGACGTGTTCACCCCCACGACGCGGCCGTCGAGCCCGACGAGCGGCCCGCCGGAGTTGCCGGGGTTGATCGACGCGTCGGTCTGCACGAGCGGCTGCGCCGATCGCTGCGAGGTCCGTTCGAGGGCGCTGATGATGCCCGAGGTGACGGTGCCGTTCAGGCCGAGCGGGGACCCGACCGCGATGACGGACTCGCCGATCCGCAGGTCGGCGCTGCGTCCGAGGTCGGCTGCGGGCACGGTCAGGCCGGTCGCCTCGATGACCGCGATGTCGCTGTCCTCGTCGCTGCCGACGACCCGGCCGTCGGTGCTGGTGCCGTCGGGCAGTACGAGCCGGACGGCCGACGATCCGTCGACGACGTGGTGGTTCGTCATGACGTGTCCGGCGTCGTCGATGACGAAGCCGGAGCCGCTCCCGCCGGTCGTGCGGACCTGCACGACGCTCTGCAGCATCCGCTGGGCGGCGTCCTCGGCGTCGGTCGCAGTACCGCCGGACGAGCCGGACGTCCCCGACGAGCCGGACGTACCGGACTGCTGCCGACCGGCCGCCGGGGCGCTGACCGGGGAGTCCGGGGTGACGAGCAGGGCGCCGGTGACCCCCGCGGTGCCGCCGAGGACGAGCGCGGCGACGAGGACGGTCGCGGTCCGGCCGCCGCCCCGCCGCTCGCGGCGCGGTGCCGGCTCGTCGAACTCGGACCGGCGGGTGGCCGGGTCCGGTGGGGGGCCCTGGACGGGCGTGGGGACGGACGGGAGGCCCGTTGCGAGCTGGTCCCGGGCCTCCCGTCCGCCGTCTGGTCGCGCAGATCGCTCGGGCGGTGCGCCGGTGGACCAGTGCTGTGGACCTGCGGGCCGGCCGATGCCGGGAGGGGTGTCACTCATGGTCGTGTCCTCGTGTTCAGACGATGCGGGCGAACCAGCGGAGGGAGAGCGCGCCGGCGGTGAGGGCGAGGAGCATGCCGAGCAGGGCGAGCCACGGCGTGATCTCGACGGGTTCCTCGTGCCAACCGATCGACGAGCCGATGTCCTGGTAGACCTCGCGGAGTTCGTCGGTGCTGGACGCCCGGTAGAACCGTCCGTCGGTCTCGTCCGCGAGCTGGCGGAGCGAGGTCTCGTCGACGGGGACGGCCTGCTGCGTCCCCCAGAGGTTCGCGACCCCGGAATCGGTGCCGTAGGCGATGGTGGAGACGGGCATGCCGGCTTCGCGAGCTGCTTCGGCGGCCGCGGCGGGTTCGCGCCCGGTGGTGTTCGCGCCGTCGGAGAGCAGCACGAGTCGCGCCGGGATGCGCTCCGGTTCCCCGGACCAGCCGGGGGTCGGGGACGGCGACGCCGAGCCGGTGGCACCCTCGTCACTGAGGCGGTCGACCTCGCCGACCGCCTCGAAGACGGCCTCGCCGATCGCCGTCCCACCGCCGCCGTCGTCCATGCCGGCGATGGCCTCCCGGACCGCTTCGTGGTCGCGGGTGGCCGGAGCCAGGACGTCCGCGCCGCCGGCGAAGGCGATCGCCCCGACGTTGAACGTCTCCGGCATCTCGGCGACGAAGGACTCGGCGGCGGACTTGGCGGCCTCGAGCCGGTTCGGGTCGACGTCGTCGGCCTGCATCGAGCCGGACGTGTCGATCGCGACGATGACCGTGGCACGCTCGTACGGCACCCGGACGTCGATCTCGGGGCGCGCACCGGCGAAGCCGAGGGCGGTCAGGCCGACCAGGACGAGCGCCGCGGGCAGGTGCCGACGCCACCGGGGCTGCTTCGGGACGAGCTTGTCGAGCATCGGCAGGGTCGCGAAGCGCACGGCGTACCGCCGGCGTCGGCGCTGGACGAGCAGGTACGCGACGGCGAGCGCCGCCACCGGCACCAGGGCGAGCAGGAACCAGGGTGTGAGGAAGGTCATCGGGTCCTCCGTGCCGATCGGGCGGGCGTGCGGTGCCGGCGGTGGATGAAGCGGGTGAGTTCGCGGCCGAGGTCATCGTCGGTGCGCAGGACCAGGTGGTCGGCCCCGGCGGCGCGGACGGCGGTGGCGGTGGCCGCGCGGTGGGCGGCTGCTCCGGCGGCGTACGCGGTGCGGAGTGCCCGGTCCGAGGTGGCGACGACGCGCTGGGCGCCGGACTCCGGGTCGACGAAGACGACGTCGCCGACGTCGGGTAGGTCGAGTTCGCGGGGGTCGAGCACCTCGACGACGATGACCTCGTGGCGTGCCGACAGCCGACGCAGGGCGGGCTCCCACGGCAGCCGCGCGCTGTCGGTCGCCGGCTGGTCGAGCAGGTCACTGATGACGACCCGCAGACCGCGGCGGGGCGCCTGGGCGGCGAACACGCGGAGCGCTGCGGACAGGTCGGTCGTCGGGACGCCGTCGCGGGGGCCTGGATCGGCACGGAGCACGCGGCGGGCGGTGGTGCGACCGGCGCGCGGTGGGGTCCAGCGGATCCCCTCGGTGCCGACGACGCCGAGTCCCACCTGGTCACCCGCGCCGGTGGTGAGCAGGCCGATCGCCGCCGCCGTCCAGGTGGCGACGTCGGCCTTCTCACGGTCGGTGGTGCCGAAGGCCATGCTCGGCGAACGGTCGACCAGCACCCACGTCTCGAGGGCGTGCTCAGCGCGGGTGAGCCAGACGTACGGTTCGCCGGCTCGAGCCGTGGCGTTCCAGTCGATCCGGCGGACGTCGTGCCCGGGCTGGTAGCGCACGAGTTCCTCAGGGTCGCTGCCCGTGCCGAGGGACAGGCCCTGGTGGTCGCCGTGCACCGTGCCGTCGACACGGCGCCGGACGGTGAGCTCGAGGCGGCGGAGCCGTGCGGCGTCGCTCACGGCGTCGCCTCGTACGGGGTGGAAGCGGCCGCGGCGGGGGTCGGTGCGGCTGGGGGGTACCGCACGTCACCGCCCGCCGCGACCGCGCTCGGGTCCTCGGACGCCGCGATCCGAGGCTGCGGGACGGCCGCGAGCACGGCCTCCACAGCGGTCCTGGGGTCGACCCCGTCGGCGACGGCGTCGAAGGTGAGCACGAGGCGGTGCGCGAGCACGTCGGAGGCGACGTCCGCGATGTCACCGGGCAGCACGTAGTCGCGGCCCCGGAGGAGCGCGAGCGCACGGGCCGCGGCGACCAGGCCGAGCGACCCGCGAGCACTGACGCCGTACTCGAGTACTCCGTCGAGGGTGTGCACGCCGTACCGGTGCGGGTGGCGGGTCGCCATCACGAGCTGCACGGCGTACATGGCGACCGCGTGGTGCACGAAGACCTGCTCGGCTTCGGCCTGCAGCCGGACGATGTCCGGCACCGTCAGGATCTGCTGCGCGCGTGGCCGGTCGGCGCTCATCCGCTGCACGATGGTCAGCTCCCCGAGCTCGTCGGCATGGTCGACGTCGACCTTGAGCAGGAAGCGGTCGCGCTGCGCTTCGGGGAGCGCGTACACGCCGTCGTTCTCGATCGGGTTCTGGGTGGCGAGCACGATGAAGGGGTCGGGGAGCCGGTGGGTCTGCCCACCGATCGAGACCTGCTGCTCGGCCATCGCCTCGAGCAGCGCCGACTGCACCTTCGCGGGAGCGCGGTTGATCTCGTCCGCGAGCACGAGGTTGGCGAACACCGGTCCGGGTTCGATGTCGAAGGTCTCGGTGGACGGCCGCCAGACCCGCGTCCCGACGATGTCGGACGGCATCAGGTCGGGGGTGAACTGCAGGCGGACGAAGTCCCCGCCGACGACGGTGGCCAGGGTGCGCACCGCGAGGGTCTTCGCGACGCCGGGGACGCCCTCGAGCAGCACGTGGCCCCGGGCGAGCAGCCCGATCATCATCCGTTCGACCATGGCGTCCTGGCCGACGACCACGTGCTTGACCTCGAACAGTGCGCGTTCGAGGACGGCTGACGCGGACGGCGTCGTGTACGGGTCGGCGTGGGCGGCTTCGGTCATGGTGTCCTCCTGTCGTTCGGGTGCGTCCCACTCCAGTCGCCAGGGGCGAAAACGACGGGAAGCCGGATCGAAACCAGACCGAAAAGGGGGAACGGACAGTACCTGTCAGTCGCCCAGCCGCCCTGGTTACCGTGAGGCATGCGTGTGCTGATGGTGGAGGACGAAGCCGGTCTGGTGACCGCGTTGCGCGTCGCCCTGCAGCGTGAGGGGTACGCGGTCGACGCCGCCGGCACGCTCGGGGACGCCCGCGGGAAGCTCGCCGTCACGGACTACGACATCGTCCTGCTCGACGTGAACCTGCCGGACGGGGACGGCTTCGAGCTCGCCGGCGAACTCCGGTCGACCGGCGAACCCGGTGGGTCCGGTGGCCCTGGCCCACGGATCCTCATGCTCACCGCCCGCGGCCAGCTGCGCGATCGGGTCCGCGGGCTCGACCTCGGTGCCGACGACTACCTGGTGAAACCGTTCGCGCTCGTCGAGCTCACCGCCCGGATGCGCGCACTCACCCGGCGCTCGGGCGAGGCCGCGTCCTCCGTGCTCGTCGACGGCCCGATCGTCGTCGACACCGCGCGGCAGCTCGCGCGCCGTGGCGACCGCGAACTCGCGCTGACCCTGAAGGAGTTCGGGGTGCTCCGGTACCTGCTCGGCCGTGTCGGCTACGTGGTGTCGGCAGAGGAACTGCTCGAGCACGTGTGGGACGAGAACGCCGACCCGTTCACGCAGACCGTCCGGGTCACGGTGGGCACGCTCCGCCGGAAGCTCAGCGTCGCGGACGAAGAGCCGGCGATCGAGACCGTCGTCGGCCGCGGGTACCGGCTCCGGGAACTCACCGAGGACGGCACCGGGGACTCGTCGACGCTCGGAGCGCCAGCGGCGCCGGTACGGGCGGTCGGCGCGGCCGGCGCTGCGTCGTGAGCGCGCTCGACCGCGCCAGGCGCGAGGTCGGCCACCGCCGGTTCCTGCGCCTGCCGGCCTGGGCACGCACGATCCGGATGCGCCTGACCCTGACGTACAGCGCCGTCCTGTTCGGGATCACCGCGCTCGCCCTCGCCGCCGTCTACGTCGCCCTGTCGAGCACGGTCAGCGCCGAGCCCCTCAACCCCGTCACGGTGAAGAAGTTCTACAAGGCCGCCGACGGCACGATCGTCTACAAGCCCGGCGAGCAGTTCCAGGTCGCCGACCTCGAGACGGTGCAGCGCGCCGTCAACTACACGTCCCTGCAGTCGCTGCAGCAGTACTCGATCATCGCCCTGGTCGTGATGTTCGTCCTGAGCCTGGCGATCGGCTGGTGGGTCGCCGGCCGCGCGCTCCGCCCCGTCGGTGCGATCACCCGGGCGACGCAGGAGATCACCGCGACCGACCTGTCACGCCGCATCGACGCGTCAGGACCTCCCGACGAGCTGCACACCCTTGCCGACACCATCGACGGGATGCTCGACCGGCTCGACCGCGCGTTCCGGGCCGAACGGATGCTCGTCGAGGACGTCTCCCACGAACTGCGGAACCCCGTCGCCGTCGTGCAGTCGAACGTCGAGGCCGTCCTCGCGGACGACGCCGCCACCCCGGCCGAACGGCAGGCGTCAGCCGACGTCGTGCTGCAGTCCACCCGGCGGATGAGCCGCCTGCTCGAGGACCTGCTCGCGACCGCCCGCACCCGGTCCGAGGCCTTCACCGACCGCGACGTCGACGTCGCGCGGCTGACCGCGTCCGCTGCTGCGGAGTACGGGATCCTGGCGAGCCGCCGCGACCTCACGATCCGCGAGCGGATCCACGGCGGCCCGGTGGTGTTCGCCGATCCCGACGCCCTGTCGCGCGCACTCGGCAACCTGCTCTCGAACGCCGTCCGGCTCGCACCCGTCGGCTCCACCGTGACGATCGGCGTCGGGAGCGTCCGTGGGTGGGCGTGGCTCGCGGTGCGTGACGAGGGCCCCGGCATCGCCGACGATGCCCGGCCACGGGTGTTCGACCGCTTCTACCGGGAGTCCTCGGACGCCTCCACCGGCAGCGGCCTCGGGCTGTCGATCGCGCGCCAGATCGTGGAGAGCCACGAGGGCCGCCTCCGCCTCGAGAGTCGCGGCTCCGACGGGTCGACCTTCGTCATCTGGTTGCCGGAGCGCGCCGTGCCGGGCGCGCCGACGAGGACGGACGAGCCGCCGGACGGCGACCCGCTCGCCTGAGTGCCGACCCCGTGACGGCCAGGAGGCCCGTGGCGGCGCCGCCACGGGCCTCCTGGCCGTCTCCTGGTCGCGTCAGGCCTCCGGGATCACCCGCTCGAAGCGGCTCGTGTCCGCACCGTCGGGGTCCGGGCCGTTCCGGCGGCCCGTGTCGAGCGCGTCCAGGGCCCTGAGGTCGTCGTCGGACAGCACGAAGTCGAAGACGTCGAAGTTCTCAGCGATCCGTCCGGGGTTCGTCGACTTCGGGATCGCGTTCCGCCCCTGCTGCACGTGCCAGCGGAGCATCACCTGCGCCGGCGTCTTGCCGTGCGTCTGGGCGATGGTCCGGATCGTGGGGTCGTCCATCACGCTGACCCGCTCGTCACCCCAGCCCGGGTAGAAGGTGATCCCGCCGATGGGGGACCACGCCTGGTCGAGGACCCCGTGCTCCGCGTCGGTGCGCTGCACGTCCGGCTGCGTGAAGTACGGGTGCAGCTCGACCTGGTTGAGCGCCG
Source organism: Curtobacterium sp. PhB137 (assembly GCF_003814955.1). Taxonomy (NCBI): domain Bacteria; kingdom Bacillati; phylum Actinomycetota; class Actinomycetes; order Micrococcales; family Microbacteriaceae; genus Curtobacterium; species Curtobacterium sp. PhB137. Next base: position 479,894 of record NZ_RKQO01000004.1, read on the forward strand.
GGATGACGTCGGTCGCGTCGAGCAGCGACTGCAGGTGGTGCGGCATGAAGTTGCTCACGCCGATCGCTCCGACCCGACCATCGGCGTACAGCGTCTCGAGCGCCTTGTACGCCTGCACCGTCCGTTCGAAGCGGTCCGGCGCGGGCTGGTGCAGGATCAGCACGTCGACGCGGTCGAACCCGAGCTTGCCGGTGGCCTTCTCGAACGCGTGCAGGGTCTCGTCGTAGCCGTAGTCGGAGACCCAGATCTTCGTCTCGACCACGATCTCGTCGCGGTCGACGCCGGAGGCGCGGATGCCCTCGCCGACCTCGCGTTCGTTGCCGTACGCGGCGGCGGTGTCGATGTGGCGGTACCCGGTCTCCAGTGCCGTGCGGACCGCGTCCACGGTCTCGTCGGGTGCGCTCTGGAACACGCCGAAGCCGATCGCGGGGATCTCGAGTCCGTTGTTGAGGGTGAGTGAGTCCATGCCCACGACGCTAGGCCGGTGCCCCTGACCCTGACGGGTACCAGCAACCCCTTCTTCCCCGCCCGGCACCGTCCTACCGTGGACGCATGGACACCAGAAGCGAAGTGCGCGACTTCCTCCGCACCCGCCGCGAGCGCGTCACGCCGCAGCAGGTCGGGCTGCCCGACTTCGGTGGCGCCCGACGGGTCAAGGGTCTCCGCCGCGAGGAGCTCGCGCTCGTCGCCGGCATGAGCGTCGACTACTACATCCGCCTCGAGCGCGGGAACCTCACCGGCGTCTCGGAGAGCGTGCTCGAGTCGCTGTCGCGCGCGTTGCGCCTCGACGACGCCGAGCACGCGCACCTGTTCGACCTGGCCCGCGTGCAGAACGCCTCGGCGACCACGCGGCGCAAGCCCCCGACGTCGAAGGTCCGACCGAACGTGCAGCGCATGCTCGACGGCATGACCATGCCCGCGTGGGTGCGCAACGGCCGCTCGGACTTCCTGGCCGGCAACGCCCTGGCCCGTGCGCTCTACTCGCCGCTGTTCCTCGACCCCGCCGGCACCCCGAACACCGCCCGCTTCGCGTTCCTCGATCCACGCGGTCAGGAGTTCTGGCGCGACTGGGACGTCGTCGCGAGCGACATGGTGGCCGTGCTCCGTGCCGAGGCTGCCCGGTCGCCGTACGACAAGGGACTGACCGACCTGATCGGCGAGCTCTCCACCCGCAGCGAGGAGTTCCGGCAGCGCTGGGCCGCGCACGGGGTCATGCGGCACCTGAACGGCTCGAAGCGCGTGCACCACCCCGAGGTCGGCGACCTCGACCTGACGTACGAGACGATGGAGCTCGCGACCGACACCGGGCTGACGCTCATCGCGTACGGCACCGAGCCGGGCTCACCGTCCGAGGAGCGCCTGCAGCTGCTCGCGAACCTCGTCGCCACGACGGCCGCAGCCGTCCCGGAACCGGAGGACGCATGAGCGAGACCGAGTCCGTCCCGACGACCGCAGCCGCTGCACCGCTCGGGTTCCTCGGCCGGTTGCGGTTCCGCTGGCGCGCTGAGCAGGAGATCCACGACCTGACCCGCGACCGTGCGCTCGAGGAGCGCGTGCGTGCCGAGGCCGCTGTGCGGCTCGCGCCCGGCCCGTGGCACCTCGGCGAGCTGTTCCGACGCCGCTGACGCGCTGCGGCGCAGCGCCGCACAACCAAAGTCACCCCGAACCACGTGATCGCGTGGTTCGGGGTGACTGACGTTGTGAGCGTGCCCAGATGGCGGACGGGAGGCGCGTGGCCAGCTGGCCACGGGCCTCCCGTCCGTCACTCGGTCGCGTTCACCGGCGACGTGCGGCGGGCACCAGGGTGTGCTGCCCGTAGCTGTTGTCGTCGGGGTTGATCGTGACGCCCGGTGCGACGAGCTCGTCGATGCGGTCCAGGACCTCGTCGCTGAGCACGCGGTCAGCGGCGGGGAGCTGCGACTCGAGCTGCTCCATGGTGCGCGGGCCGATGATCGCGCTCGTGACGCCGGGGTGCCGGATCACCCACGCCAGCGACATCTCGATGAGGGACATGTCCTGCGACTCGGCCAGGAGTGCGAGTTCCTCGACGATGTCGAGCTTCCGCTGGTTCGCGGGCGTCGACATGTCGAACCGGGCCGCGGGGCGGTGCTTCGCCGTCGGGGTGCCGGGAGCGTCCTTGCGCCAGCGGCCACTGAGCCAGCCGCCGCCGAGCGGGCTGTAGACGAGGGTGCCCATGCCGTAGCGCTGCGTGGTCGGCAGGACGTCCTCCTCGATGCCGCGCACCAGGATCGAGTACGGCGGCTGCTCGGTGCGGAAGCGCTCCAGGCCACGGCGCTCCGAGGTCCACTGGGCCTCGACGATCTCGGCGCCCGAGTACGACGACGATCCGATGTTCCGGACCTTGCCCTGGCGGACCAGGTCGGTCAGGGCGCCCAGGGTCTCCTCGACGTCCGTCGTCGGGGACGGACGGTGCACCTGGTACAGGTCGATGTGGTCCGTGCCGAGGCGGCGCAGGGAGTTCTCGACCTCCTGCATGATCCAGCGGCGCGAGCCCCCGGAGCGGTTCGGGCCCTCACCCATCGGCATGAAGAACTTGGTGGCGAGCACGACGTCGTCACGGCGGTCCTTGATGGCCTTGCCGACGATCTCCTCCGAGACGCCGTCCGAGTAGGCGTCGGCGGTGTCGACGAAGTTGATGCCCGCGTCGAGGGCGCGGTGGATGATCCGGATCGAGTCGTCGACGTCGGCGTTCGCCCACGGGCCGAACATCATGGTGCCCAGAGCGAGCGGGCTCACCTCGACGCCGGTGCGTCCGAGCTGGCGGTACTCCATGGTTTCCTCTCCGTGCCCGCGGGTCTCGCCGGGCACGGCTGCCACGCTAGGCCGGTCACCCACGGCGAAAGGGGGGAGGCCCTTACCTCCCTCGGTCGGCGGGGCGGTCGTAGCGTCGGGGACATGACGTTCGCCGAGACCGACCCCGAGTTCGCCCAGTACCACGCCGACTTCGTGGACGAGACGCTGCAGTACGCGTCGCTCAGCAGCCACGACCGCGCGGTCGTGCAGCTCGGCGCGATGATCGCCGCCGGCGCCCAGATCGCCTTCCGACAGCTGCTCGGCACCGCGCTCGACGAGTCACTGACCCCGGTCGAGGCGAAGGAGATCGGCTACCAGGCCGTTGCCTACGTCGGGTCCGCACGCGCCTCGGACTTCCTCACGATCACCAACGACGTGCTGATCGCGCGCGGTGTCGAGTTGCCGCTCCCGGGCCGGTCGACGACCACCCCCGACGACCGACTCGAACGGGGCCGTGCGGTCCAGAGCGCCGTCGTCGGCGCCGGACGTGTCGACGCGATGTACGAGAACGCCGCCGACGACACCGTGCACTTCCAGCGGTTCCTGTCCGGCAACTGCTTCGGTGACACCGTCGGACGGGACGGGTTCGACCTGCCGACGCGTGAGCTGCTGACGTTCGCGGTCCTCGTCGCACTCGGCGGCGCGGACGCGCAGGTCACGGGACACGTCGCGGGCAACCTGCACGTCGGGAACACCCGGCAGCAGCTGCTCGACGTGCTCACCGTCCTGGTGCCCGTGATCGGCTACCCGCGGACGCTCAACGGGCTCGCCGCCGTGAACGAGGGCGCGCCCGCCGCCTGAGGTCGCGGCCGGTCCGTCAGACGACGAGGGGGCCGGCGACCTCGAGCTGGTCGTGGTCGACCTGCCAGCGGATGGCGTCGAGCACCGTCTGTTCGGCGGTGAACCCGGGCGCGTAACCGAGCAGACGGCGGGCCTTCTCGACGCTGAACACCTGACTGCGTGACAGGTGCTCCCAGCTGGCGCCAGCGTGCTCTGGAGTCGTGGTCTCGCGGAACCGGTCCCAGCTGACGGGCTCGAGCCGGGCCTCCTGGCCGAACCACGACGCTGCCAGGTGGGCGTACCCACGCGCGGTGAGCGCCGTCGGGGCCGTGATGAAGAAGTCCTCGCCGACCGCCGCCTCGCGGCGTTCGACGGCGAGCTGGAAGGCCTGCGCGACGTCGTCCGCGTGCACGTGGGCCATGGTCTCGGCGCCGAGACCGGGGACCTCGATCGCCTCGCCGGCGGACAGCCTCGTCAGCATCGACGGGTCGAGGTTTCCGAGCGGACCGATCGGCATCCAGCCCGGACCGCTGATGTGACCCGGGTGCAGTGTCGTCGTCGCCAAACCCCCTGACACGGTTTCTTCCTTGAGCATCCGGGCAATCGCATCCTTCTGCACGCCGTAGTCGCCGAAGGGCGGCGTGAAGTCGTCCTCGGTGATCGGCAGCACACGGGATGCACCCGCGCGCCAGATCGAGCCGCAGTGCACGAGGTGCGTCCCCGTGCCGCGGAGCGCTTCGACGAGGGCGGCGGCGGACGGCTCGGTGAAGCAGACCAGGTCGACGACGGCATCGGCGCCGAGCGCAGCGATCCGCGCTCCGAACGTGCCGTCGCGGTCCTCCTGCTCACGGTCCGCGGTAACGCGTTCGACCCGCTGCCACTCGGGGGAGTCGGCGTAGGGGGTGCTGGTGCCGCGACTGATGGCGACGACCTCGTGACCGGCGCGGACGAGGCGGGGGACGAGGAACGTGCCGATGTGGCCGGTGGCTCCGATGACGACGATGCGCATCAGTCGGCGGTGATGACCTTCACGGAGCCGGCGATGGTCGCGGCGTCCTCGGCGAGCGCCACGACCGGGTCGGGCAGGCGGGTGGTGGCACCGACGAGCTTGCGGGCACCCCACCCGACGAACGACCCGACGATCGCACCGACGCCGCCGAGGATCGCGCCCTCGATGCGCAGGTCGCGCTTGCCGGTCGTGCCGAGTGCCGCGCCGACGAGCGCGCCGGACCCGATGCGGCCGATGAGGCCGGCGGGGGAGATGCGGTTCGGGGTCATCGGCAGCTTGTCGCCGATGAGTTCACCGACGGCCGAGGCGACGAGCAGCCCGCGGCCGAGCGGGGTGCTGAAGACCTTCCAGTCCTGCCACGACCCCTTCAGCGAGGACCGGTCGTGGTTCAGCGCCAGCACCGCGAGTGGGGTGGCACTGCGGCCGCCGCTCAGGATGCCGAGCACCAGGGTGCGGACCAGGGTGTGCTGCTCGTGCTGCTTGCTCATCGTGTCTCCAGTCGTGATCAGGTCCGACCGTACGCACGCGGGCCGCGAGCGCTCCGAGGGTCCTCACGGACTGCGGGTACTGAGCCGACCCGAGTAGCGTCCGCCGCATGAGCAACGTCATCGTCTTCGGCGGCCACGGCAAGGTCGCACTCCTCACCACCCGCATCCTCAGCGACCGCGGCCACTCGGTCACCTCGGTCATCCGCGACGCGGACCAGTCCGACGAGATCCGTGCCCACGGCGGCGAACCCCGTGTCGCGGACATCCAGCAGCAGTCCCTGACCGACTTCGCGGAGCTCGTCCACGGGCACGACGCCGTCGTGTGGTCGGCCGGTGCCGGCGGCGGGTCCGTCGACCGCACCTGGGCGATCGACCGCGACGCCGCGATCCTATCGGTGCAGGGCGCGAAGCAGGCCGGCGTCGACCGCTACGTCATGGTGTCGTGGTCCGGGTCGCAGCTCGACCACGGGGTACCGCAGGACAACGACTTCTTCGCCTACGCGCAGTCGAAGGCGATCGCCGACGCCGTGGTGCGCGACTCCGGTCTGCAGTGGACCATCGTCGCGCCGAGCACCCTGACGGACGACGACGCCACCGGCTCGGTCGACTGGGCGGGCTCGTCGAGCGACGTGCCTCGCGGCGACGTCGCACACGTGATCGCCGACGTGCTCGAGACCCCCGGCACGGCGGGCAACACCATCCGGTTCAACTCGGGATCGACCCCGATCGCGGACTTCCTCCGCGCCGACGCTGTCTGAGGACCCCGACGGGGTCTGACGACGGCCCGCGGCCCGCAGCCGCGCTTCAGTAGATCGCTGCGATGCCGGTCATGTCGCCGAGCCCGAGCGTGCGTGAGCCGGTGTCGCAGTACCCGCCGGACGGCTCCATGACCTGACCGGTTCCGGTCTTGACGTGGCCGAGTCCGTACAGGTGTCCCCACTCGTGGGTGGCGACGGCCTGGGTGTCGAACCGTGCGCCCGAGCAGGCGGTCGTCGAGCTCCACTTGTAGCTGGTGGCGTACCGCTGGTCGGACTCCTTCGCAATGCCGTTGCCGTCGTACCAGACGCACGTCACGCCGAGGGTGCCGGAAGGGAGCTTGCCCCATCCGACGACGCTGTAGCCGTTGCTCTTCGAGCAGCCGCCCTTGTCGGTGAGCCCGGGCACCTGGGTCGCCAGGCGCACGTAGGAGTTCCGGGCCGACGAGGTCACGGTTCGGTCGCACGACGCGATCGTGCCGGTCCACGCGTTCGCCGCCTTGCGCAGGGCGTCCTTGGCGTACGACGACTTCTGGCCGGACTCGTTGTAGTACCACTGCACCGTGCTCGACCAGCGGTACGGGTTCCGTGCGTTGGCCGTGCTGGTGCACTTGGTGGTGGCCGCGGTCGTGGCGGCTGGCGCTGCGGGTGCGCTGGCTGCCGCGCTCCTCGCCTGTTCGCGGCGCACGGCGGGCGCCGAACCGCTCCAGGTCTCGTCGATGCGGACCGCGACACCGCCGGTGCCGGTGTTCGCGATGACGACCTCCGCCAGTTCTGGAGCACCCGGCGCCGCCGAGCTGCTCGCCATCACGCTCTCACCGGGCGCCGGCACGGCGAACGTGCGGCCGTCCGGCAGCGCGATCGTGCCGGACGAGACCGTGCACCCCGACCGGAGCGTCTGCACCGAGAGCGTCCCCGTGGCGCAGCGGGTACCGGCGGCCGGCGTCGATGCCCCCGGCGTCGCCGCCTGCGCGGGTGCCGCCGTCGCGGTGAGGCCGACGACGAGTGCGATGACCGCCCCGGTGGTGAGCGTGTTCCTGACAGGACGCATGGTTGCCCTTCCCGCGGTGGGCCCCTGTGCCCGCCGTCCCTGATCGGGTCCATGCTCGCCGATGAGCCCCGTCAGGTCCAGGGCTGCGCCAACAGGACAGGAAGCGCCCAGCCGTCGCGGTCGGTCAGCGCAGCCGCTCGACCATCGGACACGCGAACGGGTCGCGAGCCGCCAGACCGACCTCGTTGAGGTAGCGGACCACGATGACGTAGGAGTGCACCAGCGTCGTCTCGGTGTACGGCACGTCCTGGTCCGCGCAGTACTTCCGGACCATGTCCCGGGCGGCCCGCAGGTTCGGCCGGGCCATGCTCGGGAACAGGTGGTGCTCGACCTGGTGGTTCAGGCCACCCATGAAGTACTCGACCCAGGCGCCACCACCGATGTCGCGCGAGGTCAGGACCTGGCGCGAGAAGAAGTCCACGCGGCGGCCGGGTTCGATGACGGGCATGCCCTTGTGGTTCGGCGCGAACGCGATCCCCATGAGGAACCCGAACACGGCGAGCTGGACACCGAGGAACGCGAAGGCCAAGCCGACCGGCAGGAACCAGAAGACGACACCCAGGTAGAGCACGAACCGGCCGACGAAGACCGATCCCTCGGCCCACCGCCGCTTCACCGGGCCACGACTCGTGTACGTGCGGATCGACTGCCAGTGCAGGTTCACGCCCTCGACCAGGAGCATCGGGAAGAACGCGTACCCCTGCACGCGGACGAGCACACGCAGGAACCCGGTCCGGCTGGCAGCGTCCTCGGGTCGGAACGAGATCGCGTCGAACGAGATGTCGGGGTCCTTGCCGACGGTGTTCGGGTTGGCGTGGTGCCGGGTGTGCTTGTTCATCCACCACGCGTAGCTGATGCCGGTCAGGAACGTGCCGGCGTACCGGGCTGCTCGGTCGTTCCAGTGGTGCGACGCGAAGACCTGTCGGTGGGCGGCCTCGTGCGACAGGAACGCGAACTGCGTGAACAGTGCGCCCAGCACCCCCGCGACGATCAACTGGTACCAGGAGCCGCCGAGCACGGCGAACGCCCCGCCGGTGATGCCGAGCAGCGCGGCGAGCACTGCGATGAGGCCCCAGTACCAGCCCGTGCGGCGACCGAGGAGCCCAGCGGTGCGGACCTGCGCGAGCAGCGCGGTGTACGTGGAGGTGGTGTCGGTCCGAGGCGACCGTCGTTCGGTCTTCCGGTAGCCCGTCGGTACGACCAGTTCGTCGCCCATGCTTTCCTCCTGGATCCAGTGCTGCGCCTGCAACCGGGGTCCGGGGCTACGACTTGCTCGTGATCGTACGCCGGCCCGGACCGGGGACACACGGGATCAGGCGGGGAGGACCAGGCGGCGTTCGACGATGGCCCGGGCGACGTCGGCGAGGCGCTCCTGGTTCGACCGCGCGTACTGCCGCAGCAGTTCGAACGCCGCCTCGGTGTCGACCGAGTGCGTGTACGCCACGAATCCCTTGGCCTGCTCGATCACGACCCGGCTGTCGAGGGCTCGCTGCAACTGCGCCTGCGTCAGCGCCGCGTGTTGCAGGGTCCGCTGCTGCAGGATGCTGATGGTCGCGACGTCGGTCAGGGCCTGAGCAGCCAAGGCATCGTCGCGGTTCAGCGCACCCTCGGTCTCGCGGAACAGGTTCAGCGACCCGAGCGTGGTGTCCCGCAACCGCATCGGGATCGCGTGCACCGACGCGTACCCCGACTCGGCGGACGCGGCGGCGAACGTCGGCCACCGGCGTTGCATCTCCGCCTGGTCACTGACGGACACCGGACGCCCGGTCGCGAAGCACTCCACGCACGGCCCTTCGCCGGCGTCGAGCTGGAGGAGTCCGACGAAGCTGGACCGCTCACTGGTCGACGCCACGACCTCGAGTTCCTGGTGCTGGTTGGCCAGCAGGATGCCGGCCGCCGAGGCGTCGAAGATGTCGACGACGCTGTCGACCAGGTTCTGCAGCAGGTCGACGACGTCGTACTCGTCGACGAGGGTGTCGGTCAGCGTGACGAAGGTGTCGATGAGCCGGCGCTCGCGGGTCGGTGCCATGGTGCGTGCTCCTCAGTTCTCGGAACCGTACGGCCGGGCGAGGTCGATGCGGCGAGCGATGACGTCGTTCGAGACGTCGCGGACGGTGCGTTCGGTGGCGAAGGCGTGCGCCTGCAGCACGAGGAGGGCGTCGGTGACGTCCACCCCGAGCTGTGCTGCGACCATGCCGGTCGCCTGGTGCACCTCTCGTCGGGAGTAGCGGCTGGTACCCATGTCGGCACGGCCGTCGGCGGCCGCGGCGAGCAACGCACCACGGAGCACCCGACGGGCTGCGACCTCGGTGAGCTCCACGGCGCCGCGGATCTGCCCCACGGTCAGGGTGCGCTCGCTGTCCACGGAAAGGTCGACGGCGCCGACGGGGATCGTCCCGATGCGCATCGGGAACGAGAACACCGCCCCGACCCCGGCGCGCAGGAGTTCCTCGAGCGCGAGCGGCCAGTCGGTGTTCGTCGTGCCGGACAGGTCGGACTCCAGGACCGGGCGGCGGGTCGTCAACGCCTGCCAGCACGGGCCCTCGCCGAGGTCGAACTGGATCTCGTCGATCCGCGCGGCGCGCGCGTCGCTCGCGCACACCGTCGCCGACCCGAGCGGGTTGCCGAGGGTGGAGATGCCGACCCCGGTGACGGGCAGCGTCGTCAGGAACGGCGGGCACATGTCGGCGCCGTCGGGTGCGGCCTGCAGTGCGGAGACTGCCGTCGTGAAGTCGTTCATCGCGAGGAAACCGTCCGGGTCCGTGAACGCGGGGCTGATCCGGCCCCCGCGTTGTGCAACGCTAGCGCAGTGCCCCGCTGGCGTCGCCCGCCGGGCACGTCGACCCGCGCGGACACGGTCAGCCCGCGCTGACGCGCGACGGCTCCGGCACGAAGTGGATCCGCTCCGCCGCCCGCGTGACCTCGCGGGCCCGGGCCGTGCGGTCGTCGAACTCGATGCGCGCTGCGTCACGGACCTGCTCCTTGTCGAACAACGACGCCCGGCTCACGACGTCGACGATCGTCGCGACCACCGTGGCGAGACCGCGTTCAAGCTGTCCGAGGTTCGTGTTGCCGATGACGAGACGCCGGTCCTGCACGTCGAGCGTGACGTCGGGGTAGCCGGCCGTCACGAGCTGCGCGTGTCCGTCGGCACCGCGCAGGCCGGCCATCTCGGCTGCGTCGGGTCGGCGGTTGAACACCGCCGGGACGTCGTAGTACTTCGCCGCCGTGGGCTTGCCGAGCTCGGTGGGCAGGCCGGAGGCCACCACACTCGTGAGCGCGAGCGGCGTCGAGGCCGCCTCGGACTGGTCCGTCATGATGACTCCCTTGGCGGATCCCCGCGGGAGCTCGAGAGGATCTCGGACTCGGTACGGCGACACCGTGGCGTCAGTGTGGGACCCGCGGATGTGAGCACTCCCAGCCGCGGCCCGACGCCGGGGCTCCACCACGCCCCGGCGTCACCCTGCTCAGGCGAACTGCGCGTAGAACGCCGACGGGTCCTGCGACAGCGACGCCTTCACCGCGCTGCTCCACTCGTCGACGACGACCTCGGCCGCACCCCGCTCGACACCGTCCAGCGCGGCCCGCGCCACGTCGGCCGGGTCGACCTTCGGCCCCTCGTAGCCGTCCATCATGTCCGTGTCCGCCGCCCCGAGGTGCAGCCCCTGCACGCTGATCCCCTTGCCGGCGAGCTCCAACCGGACGGCGTTCGTCAGGTTCCACTCGGCGGCCTTCGCCGCCGCGTACGCGCCGGATCCCGGGTAGACGAACCAGGACAGTGCGGACAGGACGTTCACGATGCCGCCGCCGCCGTTCCGCTCGATCACCGGTGCGAACGCCCGGATCATCGCGAGGTTCCCCCAGTAGTGCGTGTCCATCTCGCGGCGCGCATCGGTCAGGTCGTCGGTGAGCAGCGAGCCCGTCGTCGAGATGCCCGCGTTGTTCACGAGCAGGGTGACGTCGCCAGCGGCTGCGGCCGCCGCCTCGACCGACGCCGGGTCGGTGATGTCGAGCGGCAGCGCCACGACGCCCTCGATGTCCACGAGCTCGGGTCGGCGTGCGGTCGCGTAGACCTTGGTGGCGCCGCGCTCCAGCAGCTGCAGGACGAAGCGGCGTCCGATGCCCCGGTTCGAGCCCGTGACGAGTGCGACCGATCCAGCGATGTCCATGGTGTCTCCTCCTGCCGCGCGGGTCTCTCCCGCAGCGGCTCGGTTACGCTAAGACCTCACATCGATGTCAGGGGCAAGCCCCGGATCGGAGTCCGCATGCGGATCGGCGACCTCGCCGCAGAGACGGGTGCCAGCGTGCGCTCGCTGCGGTACTACGAGGAGCAGGGACTGCTCGCCGCGTCGCGGACCACCAGCGGGCAGCGCGTCTACGACACCCCGGCGGTCGAACGCGTCCAGCTCGTGCAGCAGCTGTTCGCCGCCGGTCTGCCGAGCCGCACCATCGTGCAGCTGTTGCCGTGCGTGGACAGCGGCCACACGACACCGGAGTCGTTCGCGCTGCTCGTCGCCGAGCGCGACCGGATCACGGCGCAGATGGCGGAGCTCGAGGCCGCGCGTGGCCGGCTCGACGAGGTCATCGCCATCAGCGAGCACCCGACTGCCGAGCACTGCCCGGCCCTGCGCGAGCCGGCAGACGGAGCGGTCGCGGCCTGAGACGTGGTGCGGGGCGGACGGGAGGCACGGGACCGACCCGACCCGCGCCTCCCGTCTGTCAGGTGGTCGCCGCAAGGGCCGCTGCCACGGCTCGTTCCTGCCGCGCATGCGCGGCGAAGGCGTCGGCGACCGGGTTGCGACGGCGGTCGAGCCCGCCGTCGCCGTCTTCGACGAGGTCGAAGAGGCCCATCGTGAGCAGGTGCTCCTGGCGGGGTGCGCCCGTGTGCCGCCAGGTCCACTCGTACATGTCGAACAGCGGCCACCAGGTGTACCCGACCACCGGGACGCCCTCGGCACGGAGCTCGCGCACGGCGGCCACGGAGTCGTCGAGCCAGCCGATGCGTTCGTCGACGGACCCGGTGACGCACGTCTCGGTCAGCATGACCGGGGCGCCGTACCGCTCGGCGTACGTCGTCAGCACGTCGCGGAGTCCCTCGGCCCCCGTGTCCCGGTACGGACGCGGGTCCGCGAAGCCGCCGCCGTGGTGGACGCCGGCCTCGAAGACCTCGGTGGAGTGCAGGGGGTAGTAGTTGACGCCCATCACGTCCGGCCGGACCGCGTGCTGGTGGAACCAGTCCAGGTCCGCGTCGGTGACCCCGCCGGAGCGCAGCCGTCCGACGAGCGGGTGGTGGTCGTCGACGCCGCCGGTCACGAGGTCCTCGACCAGGAACGTCTGGGCGCGGAGCCGCGCCACGGTGTCGCGGTGCTCGGGGGCATCGACGTCGCCGACGTACCGGATGCCGGCGTCGACGTGCACGAAGGTGGCGGCGTCTCCGAGTTCACGGGCGATCGCGTGCTGGGTGGAGACGAACCCCTTCGCCAGCGCCGAGGCGATCCGGGCAGAACCGTCGGCACCGGTCAGGTACGGGGGCCAGTACCCGTACTCACCCGAGAACAGGGCGTGGATGACGGGCTCGTTGACGGGCGTGTAGTCGGTCGCGACGTCGCCGTACCGGGCGGCGAACCGGGCGGCGTACTCCGTGACGTGCGCCGGGTAGTCGGGGTTCGCGAACTGACCGTCGAGCCAGAGCGGTGTGCCGTAGTGCAGCAGGTCGATGACGGGCCGCAGGCCGGTCTCACGGAAGCGCTGCATGACACCGTCGACCCACGACCAGTCCCACACACCGGGCTCGGGAGCGACCCGGTGCCAGGGCACGCCCCAGCGGAGCAGCTCGGCGCCGACGTCGACCGCCAGGCCGAGATCGGCGGCGTACTGCCGGTAGTGGTCGGTGAGTTCGTACTCGTCGATGGGGCGCTCGCCCGGACGGGCCTGCGGGACGAAGGTGTCCTCGATGCCCAGGGCGAAGTGCAGCCGTCCGTCGTCGGACCAGTGCATGGTGTCTCGTTTCGTGGTGGGCGCGTCCCCGAAGGGACCGCGCGGGGTCGTCGTCACTTGAGCCCGGTGCTGGCGACGCTCTCGATGAAGCGGCGTTGCACGAGCAGGAACATGACGGCGAGGGGCAGCACGGCGATCAGGGCGCCGGCCATCATCACGCCCTGCGGGATGATGCCGCCGGGTCCGGTCAGCAGGGTCAGCCCCGAGGTGATGGTCCCCATGTCCTGGTCCGTGGTGAACACCAGCGGCCAGAGCAGGTCGTTCCAGTTGTTGACGAAGGTGAAGATGCCGAGGGTGAGCAGTGCCGGTACGGCGTTCGGCAGGATGATGCTCCGGAAGATCCGCCACTCGGACGCACCGTCGATGCGCGCCGCGTTGTCGAGGTCGCGGGGGAGCGACACGAAGAACTGCCGGAGGAAGAAGATGCCGAAGGCGTCCGCCGCCCGTGGTGCGATGAGGCCGGCGAAGGTGTTCACCCACCCGAGGTCGGACACGAGCTGGTAGATCGGGATCAGGGTGGCCTGGAACGGGATCATCAGGCTGGCGATGATCACGATGAGCAGGACCTTGCTGCCCCGGAAGTCGAGCCGGGCCAGCGCGTAGGCGGCGAGCGCGTCGAACGCCAGCGCGAAGACCGTCACCCCGCCGGCGAAGGCGAAGCTGTTCAGGATGAGCCGGCCGAACGGCAACTGCGTGAAGATCGCCCGGAAGTTGTCGAGCGTCCACGTGTGCGGGAACAGCGTCGGCGGGTAGGCGTTCACCTCGCTCGCCGGCTTGAACGCCGTGAACACGATGACGAGCACGGGGAGCAGCACCGCGAGGGTGACGATGAGCACCGCGGCGAAGCCGAGCCAGCGCATCGACGGTGGGCGCCGGGCCACGGTCCTGCGCCGGACCGCGGTGGCCGGACGGGGGAGTGCGGTCATGATGCGGTGTCCTCTCCGCGCTTGCCGAAGAACAGGAACTGCACGAGGCTCAGCAGCAGGGTCGCGATGAGCAGCACGTACGCCAGTGCGGACGCGAAGCCGAGGTCGAGGTCCTTGAACCCGGACTGGTAGATCTGCATGACGATCGTCTCGGTCGACCGGTACGGCCCGCCGCCGGTCAGGACGTAGATCTGGTCGAACGCCTGCAGTGCGGCGATGAGCGCGACGATGACGACGAACGCCATGGTGTTGCTGAGCATCGGGAACGTCACGTTCGCGAACCGCTGGCGGCCGTTCGCGCCGTCCAGCTGCGCCGCCTCGTACAGGCTGGTCGGGATCTCCTGCAGCCCCGCCAGGAAGATGACCATGTAGAAGCCGAAGTTCTTCCAGACCGCGACGAGCACCACGGTCGGCATGGCGAGCGTCGGGTCCTGCAGGACGTTGCCGAGCCGGATGCCGCCCACCTGGAGCCAGTGGTTCAGCAGGCCGATCTGCGGGTCGAGCAGGTACGACCACGCGAACGCGGCGACCGCCAGGGACACGATGAACGGCAGGAACAGCGCCGAGCGGAAGAAGCCGCGGAACGGCAACGCCGGGTGGTTGAGCGCCAGGGCCAGCACCAGCGCCACGGCGATCGCGACCGGGGTGAACAGCACCGAGTACAGCGCCGTGTTGCCGATCGAGCGGACCACGTCCGGGTCGGTGAAGACCCGGACGTAGTTCGCGAAGCCGACCCAGCTCGGGTCACCGAAGCCGCTGGCGTCCGTGAAGGACAGCCGCAGTGCCGAGAGCATCGGCCACAGGACGAACGCCCCGAGGATGACGATCGCGGGTGCGAGGAAGCCGACGACGGTCGCACGGCGGCGGAAGGTCCCGTTCAGGGGCGTCCGGCCGCCGAGCTGTCCCGGGGGTCGGTACCGACGGCGTCGGCCGAGTTGCTGCGTGGTCATCGTGGTCCTCTACTTCAGGGCTGACTGCACGTCGGTGTCTGCGGTGCCGAGGAGCGACTCCGGGTCGCCGCCCGCGATCGACTTCTGCGTCGCGGTGTCGAGCGCGGTGAGCACGTCACCGCTGTTCACGACGCCCGGGAGGAGCGGGATCGTCGTGCCGGGCAGACCGGTCAGCGCCGCGACGGTGGGGTTCGCGTCGACGTCGGCGGCGGTCACGTCGGTGCGCAGGGACGGCCAACCCGACCCGAGCGCCCACTTGGTCGCGACGTTCTTCTCGTTGAAGTACCGCAGGAAGTCCTCGGCAGCGGCCTGCTTCGGGTCGTCGGTCTGTGCGGTCACGCCGAGCGAGATGCCGATGGCGGAGGCCACCTGCGCCTTCGGCCCGGCCGGGATCGCGGCGATCCCGTAGTCGATGTCGGACGCCTTCGCGACGCCGGCCATCCACGGGCCGCCGATCTCCATGGCGGTCTTGCCGGCGGTGAAGAGCTTGTCGGCCGCGATGCCGTCGACACCGGTCGGCGAGATCTTGTCCTGCCGGATCGCCTTCGCCCAGTACTCGAGCGTCTCGACGTTCGCAGCGGAGTCGATGGTCGACTTCGTGCCGGCGTCGTTCGTGATCGAGCCGCCGTTGCCGGCGAACAGGCTCGGCCAGATGCCGTTGCCGACCGTCTGGTGGTCCGGCAGCACGAGCCCGTACTGCTCCGGGGTGCCGTCGCCGTTCTCGTCCTTCGTCAGCTTCTTCGCGTCGGCGACCCACTCGTCCCACGTCGTCGGGAACGCGTCGATGCCGGCCTCGGCGAAGAGCTTCTTGTTGTAGATCACGGACAGGGGCACGAAGCCACTCGGGACGCCGTACTCCTTGCCGTCGACCTGCTCCATCGCGACGGCCTGCTCCTTGAGCTCGCCGGTGTTGCTGGTGTCGTCGTCGTAGAAGTCGCTCAGGTCGACGAGGGCCTTCTTCTCGGCGTAGACGGGCAGTCGGTCCGAGGTCATCGCGACGATGTCCGGGCCCTTCTTCGCCGTCAGCGCGGGGAGCATCGTGTCGTCGATGACCGCCCACGTCTTCGTCTGGGTCGTGATCGTGACCTTGTCCTGCGACTCGTTGAAGTCCTTGACGATGCCGTCCAGGACCTTGCCGTCGGCCTCGGTGTACCCGTGCCAGAACGTCAGGTCGACGTGGGCGTTCGCGGACGATCCGGGGGAGCCGGCGCATCCGGCCAGGGAGATCGCCGCCGCTGTTGCGAGCGCGACGACCGCGATGTGCTTCTTCATCGAAAACCTGCCATCCGTCCCGCACTTCGGTGTGCGGAACCTCGTCCATGCCGGATTTACACCGGTGTAAATCTGGACAGTAGTCCGTGCTCGACGGGCAGGTCAAGACCTCAGGCGGAGACCGTGCGTTCCACGACGACGGGCGCCGACGACGCCCGCACGACCAGGGCATGCGGCGAGCGCAGCACGCCCGGACCGACGGCCGCGTCCTCCTCGAGCTGCTCGACGAGGACCCCGACCGCCGTCGCCGCGACCCGGTCCAGGTCGGCCGACACCGTGGTCAGCGCGGGCGTCGCGTACGCCGACTCCTCGATGTCGTCGAAGCCGACGACCGCGACGTCGTCCGGCACGGTCCGACCGGCGAGCTGCAACGCGCTCATCGCCCCGAGCGCCAGGGCGTCGTTGCAGCAGACGATCCCGTCGACCTCGACGCCGGAGTCGAGCAGCGCCCGCGCCGCCGCTGCCCCCTCGGCCCGGTGCCAGAGCGCCGTGGGGACGACGAGTTCGGGTCGGAACGCCACGCCGTGCTCGGCGAGCGCCTCGCGGTACCCGCGGAGCCGCTCCTGCGCCGTCCGTACCGGCCCCGACGGTTCGGAACCGATGAAGGCGATCGAACGACGGCCCGCGTCGAGCAGGTGCGCGGTCGCGTCGTGCAGCGCGTCCGCGTTCGACATCGTGATGAACGTGACCGGGCTGTCCGGGATCGGCTCGCCGAGCACCACGAGGGGGAACTTCACCTCGAGCGCAGGAGCATCGCTCGACCGCACCGTCAGCGGGCTGTAGATGATGCCGTCGATCGAGTGTTCGCGCATCCGGGTGATCGCGTCCGCCTCGCGCACACCGCTCGCGGTCTGCTCGATGAGCACCGTGTAGCCCACGGCACCGGCGGCGCGGATGACGGCGTCGGCGAGTTCGGCGAAGTACGCCTGCCGTAGCTCCGGCACCGCCAGGCCGATGACCTTCGACCGGCCGGCGCGGAAGTTCCGGGCCGAGACGTTGAGCTCGTAGCCGAGTTCGTCCACCGCAGCCATCACCCGGTCGTGGGTGCGGGCCGAGACGTGTTCGTAGCCGGAGAGGACGTTCGAGACGGTCTTCTTCGAGACGCCCGCGACGGCTGCGACGTCGCTCATCGTGGGGGGCGAGCGGTGTCCCTGGGCCATCCGCGTCCCCTCTCTCGCGTCCGGAATGCGTTGGGCAGGAACCTACCGCACCAGCGTGGTGCGGCCCGGACGGGAGGCCCGTGGCGGCCTGGTCACGTCCTCCTCCGCAGGCTCACGCCGACCGGGCAGTGCGGGCGCGGTGGTCTTCGCGCGCGGCACTCACGACCCCCGCCACGGCGAGCACGATGAGGATCGTCTGCACCGTGGCGAGCACCGGTGCAGACGTTGCATCGTCGGGCTGGACGAGGGCGTCCGTCGGGCGCGACGGACCGGACGCCAGGTACAGGACGAAGTCGGTCAGCACGTGGACGAGCATCGCCACCCACAGCCGGCCGCTGACCCGACGGACCCAGTAGTACAGGCTGCCGTTCATCGCCAGGAACGACACCTGGAACAGGATCGCCGCCGGTGGCACCCCCGCCCACACGCTCCCGACGACGTGCGCGAGACCGAACACCACCGAGGTGACGAGCAGTGTGACGAGTTCGCCGTGCTTGCCGCGGACGGCCTCGACGAGGATGCCGCGCAGGAAGAGCTCCTCACCGAAACCGACCATGAGCGTGCCGAGCAGGACGATCAGCACCGTGCCGAACGTCCGACCAGCCCCGATCGAGTCGCCGAGCTGAGCGAACGCCAGCACGAGCATGAGCACCGGGATGGCGATCAGCCACAGCCGGCGCGGACGGAGGGTCGGGGTCGGCGGTTCCGACCACACCCGTCGACCCCACCCGGACCGACGCAGGAACACGAGGCCGAACACGATGGCGATCGGCAACGGGATGAAGTGCGACAGGACGAACTCGGCGGTGTCGTCGTCGCCCGCCAGGTCACCGAGCACGTTGCCGAGGACGGCAGCGAAGAGCACGTAGACGACCACGGCGGCCAGGCCGACCCAGGTCGTCCGGGCGATCGGCGCGCGCGTCGGGGCGGTGGTCGTCACCGCGATCGCGTCGCCGTCGACGTGAGCTGCGCCCGCGGTCCGAGCCGTTCGTCAGCACCGCGGATCACGAACCCGACCGACACCAGGGCCAGGGCGCCGACGACGAACACGAACGCCTGCGCGAACGGCGCTGCCGCACCCGGCGTGCCGTTGCCCGAGATGAACTGCGCGAAGTCCCACAAGCCGTGCAGGAACATCGCCGGGATCAACGACCCGGTGCACCGGCGGACGATGTAGAACGACGTCCCGACCAGGAAGGCGAAGCCCACCTGCGGGAGGGTCGCCGACAGCGGCTGCCCGAGCAGCGAGTTGCTGAGGTGCATCGCACCGAAGAGCACGGACGTGATCAGCCACACCCAGACCTCGGACAGCCGACTGCGGAGTGCGACGAGGAGCAGGCCCCTGGCGACGATCTCCTCGGTGAAGCCCACGAGCACCAGGACGAGGGCGGCGGCGAGGAACGCCCCACTGACCGCCTGCCAGTCCGACGCCAGGAGGACGACGACGGCGATCACCGCGAGCAGGACCGGGGCGATCAGCGGCCACCGGTGCTGAGCACGGTGCCGCTCGCGCAGCGCCGGTCCCCACCAGCCGAGCAGCGTCGTGACGATCGCGAGCACGACGGTCGCCACGATGAGGGAGAGCCCGGCGCCGAGGAACAGGTTCCGCGCGGAGTCTCCCCAGCGCGTGTAGTCGATACCCGTCGCCGCTTGGATCCCGACCACGAGAACGGCGTAGCCGACGAAGACCACCACGCCGATCCAGATCTTCGGTGCAACACGCATGCCGTCCCCGTCCGCTCAACGGGACGCCCGATCGTCCCCGGACCCATTGTGCAGGCGGCACGACGGACGTGTTCGTTCAGCCCAGGTGCGCGTAGTCGGGCAGGTCGATCGCGTCGGCCGGTGGCGTGAAGAACCGGTCGCCGAGCCGACCGATGAACGGGGTGGAGGCGACCCGGACCGCAGCACCGAACGCGGCGATGCCGAGCCGGCTCTTCGGGTTCGCGACCCGCGGCACGCCCGGCGGCAGCTGCTGCGCCTGGGCGACGTACGGCCGCATGATGCGCTCGTAGCCCCGGAATGCATCGCGGTGGTCGACGTGGGCCGCGAGCTCGCCGGCCAACACGTACGCCCCGGTGAGCGACAGGCTCGTGCCCATGCCACTGACCGGTGAGGCGCAGTAGGCGGCGTCGCCCACGAGCGCGACCCGACCCTCGGACCACCGCGGCGCGCGGACCTGCCCGATCGACTCGGAGTACAGGTCGTCGGCAGCGTCGATGCCCGCGAGCACACGACGTGCTTCCCAGCCGGCGTCGGCGAAGACCTCGTGCAGTCGTCGGCGCTGCTCCTCGATCGATCGTCGCTCGGATCCGGCGCGCTCCCGGGTCCGGTCGGTCACGAACGACAGTGTCGCCCGGATCGTGCCGTGCCGGTCCGGGCGCAGCGTGACCGATCGGCCACCCGGTGCGTTGTACCAACGCCACCAGTCGTCGTCGGCGTCGGTGCGGGGGATCGTCGCGTAGGACGTCTCGAGGCCGAGGGACCGGATCTCGGGCTCGTCGCCGAAGACCAGTCGCCGGGTGCTCGACCCGATGCCGTCCGCCGCCACCACCAGGTCGAACCGCTCGTCGGCGGCGTGCTCGAACTGCACGGTCACGCCGTCGCCGGCGCCGCCGTCGTCGTCCGCCATGCCGGTGATGCGGTCGCCGAACCGGTACTCGGTGGTGTCGGTGGTCCGGCTGACCAGCAGCTGCGCGAGGTCACCGCGCAGGATCTCGAGCTCCGCGGTGGCGCCGCCCGAGTCCGTGGTTCCGGCCGGGAACTCCGCGATGACCGAACCGGAGCGGCCGATGAACCGCGTGCCGACCTCACCGGTGGTGGCGGCACGGATGTCGTCCTCGATCCCCATCCGCCGCGAGACCTCGCGCCCGGCGCCCCGCACGTCGACGTTCTGGCCACCGGTCCGGAGTTCCGGCGCGCGCTCGACGATCGTCGTGTCGTAGCCGTACCGGTGCAGCCAGTAGGCCAGGGCGGGTCCGGCGATGCTCGCACCGGAGATGAGGACGCGCTTGCGGTCGGTCGACATGTTGCCTCGAATCTTGATTACCAATGAGATTGGCAATCTACACGACTACTATCGACCTCGTGCCGCACGACGAACCGACAGCGCCCACCGACGGAAAACGAGACCGCGACGCCCGGAGCGACCGCGAGGACCGACGCGACCGCGAAGCCGCCCGTCGCGACGGACGGCCGCTGCCCGACGACGACATCCGCGCCCGGGTCCAACAGGTCGGGGTCCGCCAGCAGCGCTTCGAGCGACACCTCGCCCGGGCACTCGACGTCGACGCGGCCGGGCTCGAGGCGATGGACCACCTCATCACCCACGGACGGTCCACCCCGACCGAGCTCGCGCGGCGACTGGAGATCTCCACCGCCGCCATGACCCTCGTGCTCAACCGACTCGAGTCCGCCGGCCACGTCACGCGGGAGCGGCACCCGAGCGACGGCCGGAAGCTCGTGGTCACCGCAGCCGAGCGGTCGTCCGATCGTGCGTACGACCTGGTGCTGCCGCTGATCGAGGGGATCGAGGACGTCGTCGCCGACATGGACGACAGCGAGCGCGCCACGGTGCAGGCGTTCCTGGACCGCCTGATCGGGATCTACGACGACGCGATGGACTGATCAGTCGACTCCGTCGGGTGACCACGGTCGCTCACCGAGGCTCCACCGCGCCATCGCCTCGACCTGTGCCTTCGCGCTCTCCAGGCTCGTGTGGTCGCCGAAGACCTCGCCCGACCACCCACGGACCTCGTACCGGTTCGTGAAGACGACGGTTCCGATGTGGGACCGGCCGGAGCGGGCTTCCCACCGGCCGACCTCGAGCGCGGTCCAGCTCGTCGGGTCGTGCTGGTGTGGGAGATCGGTCTGCGAGGAGGACATGGCGTTTCCGGTCGGCATCGGACGAGGAGATCGTGCCGGCAGCCGGGGGCCTGGGTCACCTGCGGTCGACGGTAGTCCCCGAGGGGATCCGCGGCCCAGGTTCGACCGACCGGAGCAGCCGGACGCGGACAACTCGGAGGCGGAGAGGTGCATCACGGTGCTCGACACGGAGTCCGGGTTCAGCGGACCGCCGCAGGATCGGCGAGCTGGGGGTAGAGCGCCTCGATCGGTGCGGCGAGTCCTTCCTTGACCCGAGCACTGAGTTCGTCGGCGATGACCTCGAACGCGTCAGCCTCGATTCCGTCGTAGATCGCCGACGCGAGGTCGGTCGGGGCCATCTTGGCGTCGTCGGTGTGGGCGGCCATCTGCGTGTCGACGTAGCCGACGTGGACGCCGGTGACGAGCACGCCGTGGGGTGCGAGTTCGAGGCGAAGGGAGTTCGTCGCGGACCAGATCGCGGCCTTCGACGCGCTGTACGCCCCGCCGAACGCGACCCAGCTCGCGACGGAGTGGATGTCGACGAGGGCTGCTCCGGTGGCCGCTGTGAGCAGGGGAGCGAACGCCTGGGCGACGCGCACCGGTGCGAAGAAGTTGATCTCCATCGTCTGGCGGAGGTCGTCGTCCGTCACGTCGAGCATGCTCGCGGTCGACGGGAGTCCGCCGGCGTTGTTGATGACGATGGTGACGTCGCTGGCGGAGGCGACCGCTGCCGACACGGAGTCGGTGTCGGTGACGTCGAGCGCCAACGGGACGATGCGCTCGTCGTCCCATGCACGGGGTGTGCGGGCGGTGGCGTACACCTTGGCGGCGCCGCGCGCGAGCGCCGCGTGCACGAGTGCGGTGCCGATGCCGCCGTTCGATCCGGTGATGAGGACGACGGCGTTGTTGATGGTGGGCATGGTGACTTCTTTCTGCAGGGTGGGGCGGTCGCCGAGAGGGCGGTGGTTACTTGCTGGTCGGGTACAGGGGGCGCAGCGCACGGGTGAGGACCCGGTCGATGGCTCGGTCAGGGAGGAACCGGGCGAGACGCGTCAGGAGCGCAGCGTCCCGGCCGATCGTGTAGCGAGTCCGCGGGCGGGGGTGCGTTGCGGCAGCCGCGATGGTCTTCGCTGCGGTGTCGGCGGTCACTCCGTCGCGGAGGAAGCCTTCGGACTGCGCGAGGATCGCGTGGATCAGCCCGCCGTACCGGTGCTGCTGGTCCGGGGTCATCTCGCTCGAGAGTCGGCGTGCGGTGACGCCGCCGCGTCCGACCATCTCGGTCCGGACTGCGCCGGGCTCGACGATGACCACTCCGACGCCGTGTGGTGCCAGTTCGCGGCGGAGTGAATCGCTGACCGCCTCGAGCGCGAACTTCGACCCCGAGTACGCACCGTAGGTCGGCTGCGCCAGGCGGCCACCGACGGAGCTCATCATGACGACACGTCCGCGGCTTCGGAGCAGCGCCGGCAGAAGCGCCTGGGTGACGGCGATGTGACCGAAGAAGTTGACGTCGAACTGGCGCCGCCACTCGGTCATCGGCATGACCTCGACCGGAGCGTTGACGGCGATCCCCGCGTTGTTGATCAGCGCAGCGAGCGGCAGGTCTTCCGCCTCCACAGCGGCAGCGAGGTCGGCGATCTGCTCGGGCTCGGTGATGTCGAGGATCACCGGGCGCACGGTCGAGGACTGCAGTGCGCGTCCGTCTTCTGCCCGACGAACGCCCGCGAGCACGTGGTGGCCACGGGCAGCGAGCTCGCGGACCGTTGCCGCACCCATCCCGGTGGACGCGCCGGTCACGACGAAGAGCGATGCACTTTCAGTTGACGTTGTCATCTTGCAAGAGTCACATGCTCAGATGACGGTGTCAACTGTAGGATCGGGTCATGGTGAGTCGACTCGAATCCGCCGCTGCCACGCGCCGTGCGCTGCTGGATGCCGCCCGGAACCTGCTGACGGAGGGTGGGCCGGCACGCGTGACGCTCCGCGAGGTGGGCGCGCGCGCGGAGGTGTCCCGAGGGGCGCCGTACCGGCACTTCGCCGACAAGGAGAGCCTCCTCGCTGCGGTCGGAGCGGAGAGTTGGGACCGGATCACGACTGAACTCGCGCAGATCCAGGCGTCGGACTCCCGCTCTGCGGTGGACCGCCTCAGAGCCGCGTTGGAGACGCTGATGGCGGTGGCTCGGGACGAGCCGGAGGTCTACCGGATGATGTTCACGATGCCGGCGAACGATCCGGAGGTCGCGATCGCGGCTGCGGCACGCGCGCAGTTCGAGTTCTTGCGCATCGTCGGGAGCGTGGTCGGTGCCGAGCATGCGCACTTGTACGGAGCGATGCTGCTGACGAGCGCGCACGGCATCGCGAGCATGGATGCCAGCGGCCACCTCTCGCCCCAGATGTGGCAGACGACTCCCGCTGCGGTGGTGACTGCACTGGTCGATCTCGTCGCGCACGCCAGCTGACACCTCAGAGGTTGATCATGTGCCCGGTGAGCCCGTGGAACGCTTCCTGCAGCGCCTCACCGAGCGTCGGATGGGCGTGCACGTTGCGCGCGAGCTCCAGCGCGGTCAGGTCCCACTTCTGGGCGAGGGTGAGTTCTGGGAGGAGCTCGGCGACGTCGGCTCCGACCATGTGCGCCCCGAGGAGTTCTCCGTGGCGGGCGTCCGCGACGAGCTTGACGAACCCGCCGGGCTCGCCGAGGCCCTGGGCCTTCCCGTTCGCGGTGAACGGGAACTTGGCGACTCGGACGTCGTGACCCTCGGCGCGGGCTTGGGCTTCGGTGAGGCCGAACGACGCGACCTGCGGCTGGCTGAAGGTGGCGCGCGGCATCATCCGGTAGTCGACGATCGGCATGGTCTCGGCGCCGGCGATGGTCTCCGCCGCGACGACGCCCTGTGCCTCGGCGACGTGGGCGAGTTGGAGCTTCGCCGTGACGTCGCCGATCGCGAAGACGTGTGGCACGTCGGTGCGCATGACGTCGTCGACCGCGACTGCTCCGTGTTCGGTGAGCGACACCCCGGTGCGTTCGAGACCGAACCCCTCGGTCCTGGGGGCGAACCCGACCGAGACCAACGCCCGGTCGGCGCGCAGGCTCGATCGCTGACCCGCGGCGTCGGTGTACTCGACGGTGACGGCCGCACCGTCGTCGGTGACGGACTCGACCTTCGTCGAGGTGAGGAGGGTGATCCCGAGCTTCCGGTACTGCCGTGCGACCTCCTTCGACACCTCGGCGTCCTCGTTGGGCAGGACGCGGTCGAGGTACTCGACGATGGTGACGTGCACGCCGTAGTTGGCGAGGACGTAGGCGAACTCGATCCCGATGGCGCCAGCGCCGATGATCACGATGGACTCCGGCAGGTCTCGGTCGAGGATCTGGGTCTCGTACGTGACGACGCGTTCGCTCAGTGCGATCCCGGGGAGGAGCCGGACGGTCGACCCCGTTGCGATGATGACGTGCTCGAACGTGATCTGTCGACTGCCGCCCTGGGTGAGGTCGACCTGCATGGTGTGTGCGTCGGTGAAGGTGCCCCGGCCGTCGATCTCGGTGATCGCGTTCTTCTGCATGAGGTAGTGGACGCCCTTGACGCGCCCCGCCGCGACGGATCGGCTGCGGTCGTGGGCGATTCCGTAGTCGAAGGTGACGTCGCCGGAGATCCCGAACCGCTCCGCGTCGTGCTGGAAGACGTGGGCCAGTTCGGCGTTCCGGAGCAGGGCCTTGGACGGGATGCAGCCGACGTTGAGGCAGACCCCTCCCCAGTACTGCTGTTCGACGACGGCGACGCGCTTGCCGAGTTGGGCGGCACGGATCGCGGCGACGTAGCCTCCGGGGCCGGCGCCGAGGATCACGACGTCGAAGTGCTGGTGGTCGGTGGCGTTCATGACAGGCCTTCTCTCTGTGTGGCGGAGACCAGATCCGACGACGACCCACGAGGCGCGATGACCGTGTCGATCTGTGTGCGGATGTCGGCGAGGAGTTCATCGGCGCCCCGGTCGAGGTGGATCGTCGCGGTGACACCGATGTGGACGATCGCGGTGACGACGCCGGCCAGGACGGTCGCTTCGCCGTGCTCGATGTGTGCTGACCGCTCGAGTGCGCGTGCGATGCCACCCTCGAGCTGCTCGGCGAGGACGAGACCGCGGCGCCGGTTCGCTTCGGTCGGGTCGCCGAACACCAGCTCGTGCAGGTAGGTGCGGCCGTTCT
Organism: Curtobacterium sp. PhB137; assembly: GCF_003814955.1. Lineage (NCBI taxonomy): Bacteria > Bacillati > Actinomycetota > Actinomycetes > Micrococcales > Microbacteriaceae > Curtobacterium > Curtobacterium sp. PhB137. The sequence continues at coordinate 505,158 of NZ_RKQO01000004.1, forward strand.
CCGGATGCTCCCGGATGCACAGCACAACCGGCGTGAGCACCGCGAGCACGACCTCCGTCGGGGATGCAGCGGAGGAGACGACATTGGCGACGGTGAGTCCTTCTTCGATCGCCGCCGCGAACTCCTCGTTCTGGACCATGATCAGCAGCTCCGCTTTCGAGGCGGCGTACCGGAACAGGGTGCCCACCGCGACATCGGCTCGGTCAGCGATCTGCTGGGTCGTGACTCGGGACACGCCGTGCTCGGCGAACAGTGCTCGCGCAGCAGCGACGATCCGTCGTGACTTGTCCTCCTTCGCGCGCTCGCGGCGCGTCGGTTCAGTCCGTTGCTGTGACATCCGAACTCCCTTGACAAGACGACTGAGTGACCTCATTATTGAGCGTACTCGGGAAAACCGGGGACCACCAGTCGCTGCTGCAGGGACCGAGGAGAAGGCGAGACGACCGTGACCGACACCGGAGACGTCCAGCGGGTCGAGACGACCCCCACGCAGGTGGTGCCCGTCCCGACCGGCGGCGTCGCCATCCGGGTCCTCGGTCGGCCGGCCGACGAAGCAACTCCGCTGGTGGCACTGACGCACCTCGGCGGGAACCTCGACAGTTTCGACCCCGAGGTCGTCGACCCGCTGGCAGAACACCGCCGGGTGGTCCTCGTCGGGTACTCCGGCGTCGGCGCTTCGGACGGCCCGCTCCGAGACTCGATCGAGGACATGGCCGTCGACGTCATCGCAGTGATCCGGGCACTCGGGTTCGAACGGGTCGACCTGCTCGGACTCTCGATGGGCGGGATGGTCGCTCAGGAGATCGCAGACCGGGTGCCGGAGTCGGTGGAGCACCTCGTCCTCGCCGGGTCGGGCCCTGCGGGCGGTCCGGGACTCACTCGGCTGCCGGGCATCATGATCCGGGGGATCCTGCGGGGCATCCTCACCCGCACGGACCCGACGGTCCTGTTGTTCTTCACGCGAACCCGGAACGGTCGTCGGGCCGCAGCCGCGTACCGGTCCCGCCTCGCACGACGTGTCGTCGACCGAGACGCGCCGGTCGCGCTCCGCGTGTTCCGCGCGCAACTCCGAGCGGTGCACCGATGGGGAGACCGCCGCTGGTCGCCGACTCCTTCAGCGTTCAGCGGCCCCGTCCTCGTCGTCCACGGCGACTCCGACCGGATGGTTCCGGCAGCCAACGCCGAGACCCTGCGTGACCGCTACCCGCAGGCGACCGTCCGCCGCTTCCCCGACTCCGGCCACGGCGTCGTCTCGCAGAACCGAACGGACATCGTGACCGCCGTCCGGCAACTCCTGCAGACGTAGTACGACATCCCCCACCCCCACGACCACACGACCCCAGGAGCAACCGACCATGCGCGCCTTCGCCTTCGACCAGTACAAGCAGCCCCTCCGCGAGACCGACGTCCCCGAACCGGTCGTCGGCGAACACGACGTCCTCGTGGCCGTCGCCGCCGCCGGCCTGAACCAGCTCGACGAGAAGATCCGCCAGGGCGAGTTCAAGCTGATCCTGCCGTACAAGACCCCGCTCGTCCTCGGCCACGACGTCGCCGGCACCGTGATCGCGGTCGGAGCAGGCGTCCGACGGATCAAGCCCGGTGACGAGGTCTTCGCCCGCCCCCGTGACCACCGCATCGGCACGTTCGCCGAGCGCATCGCCGTCGACGAAGCCGACGTCGCCCGCGCGCCGTCGAACGTGAGCGCAGCCGAGGCCGCCTCGATGCCGCTCGTCGCCCTGACCGCGTGGCAAGCGCTCGTCGAGAAGGGCGGGGTCGGACCGGGCACGAAGGTGCTCGTCCACGCGGGCTCCGGTGGCGTGGGGACGATCGCGATCCAGCTCGCCAAGCACCTCGGTGCCCACGTCGCCACCACGGCGTCGGCCGCCAACGCCGAGTTCGTCCGCGAGCTCGGTGCCGACGTGGTGATCGACTACCGAGCCCAGGACTTCGAGCAGGAACTGTCCGACTACGACTTCGTCCTCGACAGCCTGGGCGGCGAGAACCTCGAGAAGTCCATGCGCGTGCTGCGCCCCGGCGGCAAGGTCGTGAGCATCAACGGCACACCTGACCCCGCCTTCGCGAAGGAGGCCGGGCTCAACCCGGTGATCCGACTGGTGATAGCCGGCATCAGCCGCAAGGTCCGCGCGCAGGCGAAGCGACTCGGGGTCACGTACGAGTTCCTGTTCATGCGAGCGGACGGCGCGCAGCTCCAGCAGATCGCCGACCTCGTGCAGGCCGGCGCGATCCGACCGGTGGTCGGCGCCACGTTCGCCTTCGACCAGACCCCCGAAGCGCTCACGTCGATCGGGACGAGCCGCGTGCGCGGCAAGACCGTCGTCACCAGCAACTGACACCCCACCCACGACCGAACGGATCCGCCACCATGAGCGCCACCGACCCCGCGATCACCTCGTACGCCCACGCACCGACCAAGACCGTGCACGCCGGCGGTGCCACCTTCGCGTACCGCGAGCTCGGGCCGACCGGAGGCATCCCCGTCGTGTTCTTCGTGCACCTCGCAGCGACACTCGACAACTGGGACCCACGGATCGTCGACGCGATCGCCGCGACCCGGCACGTGATCACCTTCGACCAGCTCGGCGTCGGCGCCTCCAGCGGCACCTTCCCCGACACCCTCGACGCCGCAGCGGATGACGCGTACGCGTTCATCAGCGCCCTCGGCCACGAACAGATCGACGTGTTCTCGTTCTCGATGGGCGGGATGATCGCGCAGGACCTCGTCGTCGCGCACCCCCGGCTCGTCCGGCGGCTCGTCCTGACCGGCACCGGACCACGCGGCGGCAAGGACATGGACAAGGTCGCTCGCACGACGTACTACGACATCCTGCGCGCCACGCTCACCCGGTCGGACCCGAAGGAGTTCCTGTTCTTCAACCGCGATGCCGTCGGTAAGCAAGCAGGCAAGACGTTCATCGGGCGTCTGGAGGAACGCACGAACGACCGCGACGAGGCGATCAGCGCCAAGGCGTTCCGAACCCAGCTCAAGGCCATCCAGCGCTTCGGCCGGTCCGAGCCGTCCGACCTGTCCGTGATCACGCAGCCGACCCTGATCGCCAACGGCGACCACGACCGGATGGTGCCCTCGGTCCTCTCCGAGGACCTGCACCGCCGCATCGCCGGGTCCGAGCTGGTCATCTACCCGAACTCCGGCCACGGCGGCGTCTTCCAGTACTGGGAGCAGTTCGCCCCGGTCGCTGCGGAGTTCCTGGCCGCCTGACCGCGGCACCACCGCTTCAGCGCGGCAGGACCACCTCGAGCTGCGCCCGGATCGACTCGACGACGCTCGCCACGCTGGTCTCGGGGTCGACGTGCGACACCATGGTGACGAACACCACCGCCGAGACCACGTGCGCGAGCATCGCGGCCCGTGCGTCGTCGAGACCACAGCGGTCGATCAGGATCGCCGCGATCGCCTGCTCGGTCATCCCCGAGATCGCGAGCGCTCGCGCATGATGCGGCTCGCCAGGGTCCCCGAAGGCCATCTCCCGCAGGTAGGTCCGCCCGTTGGACACCTGCACCCGGTTGCAGGCGACGATCGGCGTCACGAGCGCGAGCACCGCATCGAGCACGTCGTCGGTCGCCTCAGCAGCTCGACGGCCCTGCGCGAGGGCCTCGTCGTACTTCGCGTTCTGCACCAGCAGCAGCAACTCGCCCTTGGTCTTCGCGTACAGGAAGAGCGTGCCGGCTCCGATGTCCGCGCGCTCCGCGATCTGCTGGGTTGTCACTTCGTCGACGCCGTGCTCGGCGAACAGTTCGCCGGCAGCAGCCGTGATCCGGTCGAGCTTGTCCTGCCGGTTCCGCTCACGCCGACCTGGGACCTGTGTCACGTGCACACTCCGGATCTGGTCGGCGATGGGGTCGACCCATCCTGCCATCCGCAGGAGAACCCCGGGACCCGGCCGGCGGCCGTCGACGTGGCGCGCAGTGCTGACGGGAGGCCCGTGGCGGGCCCGCACCGTTCCTCCCGTCCGCCGCCCCCTGCGTTCAGTGCCCGCCCTGCGGTCAGCGCGCCACGCGCGTGAACGTGCGGTGCACGACCCCCGACGGCGACGCGACCGTCTCGACGGCGAAGCGCTCCTCGATCCCCTCGAGTCCGTCCCAGAGCCGCTCGCCGCGGCCGAGCACGATCGGCACCTCGACCAGGTGCAGGTGGTCGACCAGGTCGGCCTGCAGGAACTCGCGGACTGTCTCGACCCCGCCGCCGATCCGTACGTCGCGGCCCGGTGCGGCCTGGCGGGCGAGCTCGAGCGCTTCCGCCGGGGTGGCGTCGACGAAGTGGAAGGTCGTCCCGCCCGCCATCTCGAGGGGCTCGCGCGGGTGGTGGGTGAGCACGAACACGGGCGTGTGGAACGGTGGTTCGTCGCCCCACCACCCGGTCCAGCCGTCGTCGGGCCACGGTCCGCGCTGGGGTCCGAACTTGTTCCGCCCCATGATCTCGACACCGATCTCCGGTCCCCAGGCGCGAGCGAACTCGTCGTCGACATCGGTGGTCCCGCCGGACGCTCCTTGCATCGCGCGGAAGGTGGCCGTGGCGGCGAACCACCCCATGAGTCGGCCGTCGGCGTGCCCGAACGGCCGGTCGATCGACTGGTCGGCTCCGGCGCCGTACCCGTCGAGCGAGATCGCGAAGTTGTGGACCCTGACCGTCGACATGGTGCTCCTGTCCTGCTTCAGAGGGTGATGCCCGTCGCCGTCGCCAGGGCGTCGACGAGTTGGCGGCGGAACTGCGGGTCAGCAACCGCCTGGTGCGGCTCCTGCCGCTTTCCGTGGAACCAGTAACCACCGCTGAGGGTTGCGTCGGGGTCGGTCACGAGGGCTTCCTGGGTACGGTGCCCGAGCTCGAGGTCGTCCGACGCCCCCGCGCCGCCCATCTTGGTCGGGACCCAACCCGGGTCGACGGCGTTGCTCAGGACCCCGGGCCGGCGCGCCGCGACCTCGGCGGCGAGCGCGGTCACGAAGAGCTTGGTGTCCGAGTAGGTGTTCGTCTCCGCGGTGCCGTCCCAGTCGACGCCGTCCAGTCGGGGCCGGCCGCCGCGGTGCATCCCGCTGCTCAGGTACACGTGCCGGGTCGGCGCGTGGAGCAGCGCGGTGAACAGGTACGGCGCGACGACGTTGACCGGGATCAGCGCACGGCCGGAGATCACGCCGGCGTTGTGCACGACCGCGTCGATCGGGTCGCCGGTGTCGAGGTCGCGCGCAGCGGCGATCACGGCGTCGCGGTCGGACAGGTCGGCGACGACGAGCGTGGCACCACGGTCGAGCAGGTCGGCGACTGCCTCCGCCCGTGCCGTGCTCCGGGCGTGCACGACGACCTCGTGCCCGTCGCGGAGCAGGGTGTCGGCGGTCGCCCGCCCGAGGCCGTCGGTCGAGCCGGTGACGAGGATGCGGGACATGCGTTCATCATGCGCCGGGTGGCGGGGGCGTGTGCGGCAGGTGGACCAGCAGCGGGGCGGACGGGAGGCGCGGGGCGGGCCCGCACCGCGCCTCCCGTCCGTTCTCGGCCCGGCCACAGGGCTGCAGTACGGTCGCAGCATGAGCAGCTTCCTCGACCCCGCGGACGCCGTCGCCGTCGGCGACGCGACGATCGTGCCGGACGCGACGCGTCCGGTCGCAGCGGTCGTCACGGGTGACGACGTGCGGTGGGTGACGTGGTCGGACGCCCTGTTGCCCGCCGGTGCGGTCGACGACGTCCGCGTCCTGGCGACCACAGATGGCGCGTGGATCGTCTACGGGTCGAACGGTGACGGTGGCGACGCCGTGTCCCGGTCAGCCGTCCACGTCACGCCGACCGGTGTGACGTGCGCGGTCGAGCTCGGGGATCGTCGGCCGCACGGTGCCGACGTGGACGGGTTGTGGATCGGTGACCCGCGACCCGCGTCGATGTGGGACGGCGAGGACGACGACGTGGACGTCGATGTGGATGCCGGTGGCTCCGACGACTCCGACGCCGACGCCGACGATCCGCTCGACGGCGTCGACCCCGAGACCCTGCCGTGGGCGCCGGCCGAGCCGTTCTGGCCGACACCAGAGGAGTGGGCGGCGACGCTCGAGACCGAGGCCGCCGCCGAGCACGATCACGACGACCCGGAACTGCTCGACGACGAGGACGACGGTGGCCCGTACACCTGGAGCATCGGCTTCGGCGACGAGTCCGACGGCTTCGTCCCGTCGATGGAGCCACTCGCTGACCCGGGTCCGCCATTGCCCACCCCGGCGACCGACCTGGTGCTCGTGCGGCCGGACGGCACCCGCGCGACGATCGCTGTCGACCACCTGGTCGACGGCGTCGGTCGCGAGGGCTCGGTGCTGACCGTCCGGTACGCGCCCACCGGGCCCCGGCGGACTCCGGACTCCGCGGGCGGGCTGGACTACACGTACCAGTACCGCGAGGTCGACGTCGACCTCTCCGATGGCCTGCCGACCACCATCACCACCGATGCCCTGCCGGCGCGGACGGTGGACGAGGACGAGGACGAGGACGAATCGTCGTGGGAGGCCGAGGAAGCACGGCTCGAAGCGGCTCGCGCCCCGTGGATCGAGCGGCTCGACCTCACCGGGGTCGAGGGCGCCCGGTGGCCGCTCCACGACACGGACGACTCGACGAAGGCGCAGGCGGTCGCCGCACTCGTCGGGGTGTTCGAGTCGCTGGCCGAGCCGGGCATCCTGTGGACCCGCGAGCACCCGGAGCCCCGCCGTGCGGCGAGCGCCTACCGGGCCGTCGAGGTCGTCGTCGAGGGGGAGTGGCCGTCGACCGAGGTGGTCGTGTCGTTCGAGCACAGCGACGTGCCGTACCTGCGGCTCCGTCGGCGCTACCGGGTGTTCGACGACGCCGGCCACGTCGAGGACTGGACGTACGTGACGGTGTACCTCGAGGAGGACATCGCGACCCGGGACATCCCTGCGCGTGACGCCGCCGTGGACGGCGTCCTCGACATCTGACGGATCGCGCCCGTTGCGCAGCCTCAGCCGATGATGCCCGTGTGCTCGAGCACGATGTTCACGCCGATCAGGATGAGCACGACACCGCCGGCGATCTCGGCCGGCTTGCCGAACCGGGCTCCGACACGGCGCCCGACGACCACGCCGGCGAAGGACAGCACCGCCGTCGTCACACCGATGAGCAGCACCGCGCCGCCGATCGACACCGGCAGGAACGCCAACGTGACACCGACGGCCAGGGCGTCGATGCTCGTCGCGATCGCCAGGACCAGGAGTTCGCGGATCGGCAGACGGTCGGTGTCCTGCTCGGTGTCCTCGTGCTTCGAGAACGCCTCCCACAGCATCTTGCCGCCGATCAGCGCGAGCAGCCCGAACGCGATCCAGTGGTCGAAGGCGGCGATGTACTGCGCGAACGCCGAACCGAGCAGCCATCCGAGCAGGGGCATGAGCGCCTGGAACGCACCGAACGTCAGCGCGATGACGAGCGCGTGCCGCACGTCGAAGCGCTTCATGTGCAGGCCCTTGCCGAGGGCGACGGCGAAGGCGTCTGCGGAGACGCCGAGCGCGATGAGGAAGAGGGCCCAGAACGACATGGGGGCGGCGCCTTTCGAGACGGTCGGACGGAGACGCCGACGTCTCAGGACCTGTCGATCCTGGCATGGTTCCGAGGACGAAAAGGCCTGATCAGCGGTATTCGTCGTGCCGAATCCGGGGGTTGGTGCGCCCGCCCCGGACCCCCGTGGTCGCCGCCGGTCGCGCCTCCGGTCCTCAGCGAGCGACGGACAGGGCGAAGGGCGCGAAACCGATTGCGCCGAGCAGGCTCGGCACCATCAGCGCCATCGACTCCGGGCCGGACGCGGTGGCGATCGGGCCGAGGTCCACGACCCACCCGTCCTTCCAGCCCAGGCTGCGGAGCAGGTCGCCCACCGTGGCCTTCGCCGCGGCGTCGTCCCCGGAAACGAAGGCGGTCGGCGGGGTGGCGAGTGCCGCCGGCGCGGTCATGACCGAGAACAGCATCGTGTTGAGGCTCTTCACCACCCGGGTCTCCGGCAGGGCGGCCTGCAGCCGCTCGCCGAGGCTGCCGTCGAGGTAGGCGAGTCCACCCGGCAACCCGTCGGCGGTCCGCGTGGTCGCGTTCGAGACATCGAGCAGGATCCGTCCGGCGAATCCGGCCCGCAGTGCGGTCATCCGCTCCAGGGTTGTGTCGCCCGGTGTGGCGTTGACCACGACCGCGGCGGTCCGGATGGCGGTCGCGACGTCGGCGACCTCGACCCCGGTGTCGGCCCAGTGCGGCCGGACGGACTCGGGGTCGCGGACGCCGATGGTGACGGGGTGGCCGGCGGCGACGAGGCCGCGCGCGAGCGTGCTCCCGACACGTCCGGATCCGAGGACGGAGATGGTCGTGGTCGTGGTCATGGGGGTGTCCTTCGTGGTCAGGTGCGACGGGTGGGTCAAGGGGTTGGGGTCAGCGGCTCAGCGGCTCAACGGGTGAGCACTGCTGCGATCGGGCGGGCGAGGTCCGGCGCCGCGGCGATGCAGTCCTCGCTCGCCAGCGTCCAGGGGGCACCGGTCGTGTCGGTGACGGCACCGCCCGCCTCGTGCACCAGGAGCGCTCCTGCAGCCAGGCCGGACCGCACCTGCCCGAACTGCCAGAAGCCGTCGACGTGCCCGGTGGCGACCTGGACGAGCTGCACCGTCGCAGGGACCGAGGCCGACACGAGAAGTGCTGCTTCGAGCATCCGGTCGATCGAGTCGCTCATCCGGCGGCGAACCGCCGGCGCCTCGCCCGGCTTCGCTTGACCGGTACCGACCAGGGCGGCTCCGAGCTCGGTCTTCCGCGAGGAACTGATCGGGGTCCCGTTCAACCGCGCACCGGCACCGCGGACGGCCGTGAACACCTGGTCGAGTGCGGGCAGGACCACGGCGGTCAGGACGGGGACGTCGTCGCGCACGAGCGTCGCGGTCACGCCCCAGTTCGCGGATCCGTGGACCAGGTTGACGTTGCCCTCGGCGGCGTCGGTCACCCACCATTCGCCCGGGCCGAGCGTGCCGGCGCCCTCTTCGTCGTCGTCCCACTGCGCATCGGGCCGGAGGCGCTCGAGCGCCGGTCGGAGCACCGCCGTCGAGGCCGCGTCGTTCGCGTCGATCGCGGCGAGCAGCGACCGCCCGTCGTCGACCCGGTTCGCGGTCGAGAAGCGCTCGAGGAGCACCTGCGCGGCCGCGGTCACCGCCTCCGTCGCGCTGGCGAGCAGCTGGTGGTCGTCCATGGTCGTCTCCTGTCCCGGCCGACGCGGTCCGTCGATCCGGGGGCAACGCTATAAACGTCGGTCATTGCGCGCCAGTACATTCCGCGCACCGGTAGATTGCGTCTTGTGCAACTGGATTTGAACCTGCTCACCGCGCTCGACGCCCTGCTCGAAGAGGAGAGTGTGACGGGCGCCGCCGACCGACTGCACCTGTCGGCACCGGCCATGAGCCGCGCGCTCGGCCGCATCCGGATCGCCGTCGGAGACGAGGTCCTGGTGCGCAGCGGCCGGGTCATGCGGCCCACGCCACGCGCCCTCGCGATGCGCGAGGAGGTCCGGTCGCTCGTGCTGCGCAGCCGGCAGGTCCTGACACCCGAGACGACCTTCGACGCCGGCGCCCTGCACCGGACCTTCACGATCCGTGCGCACGACGCCCTGGTCTCCGTGCTCGCCCCGTGGCTCGTCGAGCACACGCACCGGGCCGCCCCTGGCGTCGGCCTGCGGTTCCTCGGCGAACCGGACGACGACACCACGGACCTGCGGCGGGGCGTCGTGGACCTGGAGATCGGTTCCGCCGAGCCCGCGACCGCCGAGATCGACCACCGGCACATCGCGACCGACCCCCTGGTCGGGCTGGCACGCCGCGGGCACCCGCTCCTGGCCTCGGGCACCGCCGACGTCGACCTGGCTGCGTGGGCAGGTGTGCCGCACGTCGTCGTCTCCCGCCGCGGCCGGTTCGGCGACCGGATCGACGAGCTGCTCGCCGCGACCGGGCGGTCACGGTCGGTGGTCGCGTCGGTCGCGTCCACGAGCGCCGCCGTCGAGATCGTGCGCGAGACGGACGCGGTCGTCGTCATCCCGGCGTCGGTGGCGTCACGTGCCGTCCGCGCGGACGACACCGTGGTCTTCACGCCGCCCGTCGAGCTGCCGGCGGTTTCGGTCGTCCTGACCTGGCACCAGCGCTCCACGTCCGACCAGGGGCACCGGTGGCTGCGCAGCCTCGTCGAGCAGGCGCTCGTCGGCACGCTGGAACCCTGACCGGCTTCGGCGACCCGGCTCACGTCTTCGACGTCAGCCGGATCGGACGGGAGGCCCGTGGCGGGCCCGCCACGGGCCTCCCGTCCGGTCTGCGGCGCGTCAGCGACCGGCTGCTGCGTGGGCGGCGACCTGGGCGGCGGACAGTTCCGTCCCGTAGACGGCCGCGTACCGCATGGACCCGGTGAAGTAGGCGTTGGCGGGCGAACCCGGCCATCCGCCGATGGTGTCGTAGCCGATCCGGAACCAGCCGGTGTAGTTCTCCGGCGTCTTGTACGCCGCGTTCGACGCGACCAGCGTGCCGTCGACGTACAGGCGCATGCCGTTGGCCGGTGACATCGTCGTCACGGCGTGGTGCCATGCGCCGTCGGTGTAGGCCTTCGGCGACGAGACGACCTGGGTCGTGCCGCTGTAGGCGCCGAACACGAGCTGTCCGCTCGTGTTCAGGTAGAGCTTCCGGTCGTGCTGCCCGTACCCGCCGGTCTGGCTGCTGCCGAAGCCGATGAGCTGTCCACCGGCGACCGTCGTCTTGAACCAGACCTCCTCGCTGAAGGTGGTCGGGTTGGCGTACGAGCGCGAGGTGGAGACGTAGCTCGTGGAGCCGTTCAGCACGTAGGCACTGCCGGTGTCGCGCGGGCAGGCGTTCGGGTCGGGCGTGACCGCCGTCATCGCGCCCTGGTAGGTGCCGTTCACGCCGCGGCCCGACCAGTCCGTGGCGGTCTTCGCGTTCGTCGACTCGGTGAGCCGGTACGCGAACAGGGCGTTCGCGGTGTCGGCTCCGACGGCGCCCGTGCAGGTGAAGTACGGGGCGGTCGCGGCGGTGTTCGTGTCGTTCCGGACGGTGGCGCTGTAGGCGGAGCGCGTCGGCGCGAACTGGTTCAGCAGGACGACGACAGCCAGGGCGACCACGAGCAGGAGGGCGACGACGCGGCCGTCACGCAGGCGACGGAGGATCACGAGGGACGCACCGCCTCGACGCGGCCGACGGCCAGGCAGGCCACGAGCGGCACCAGGCACATGGCGATCAGCGCCACCCACCCGAGCGGGTCGAGGTCGATGTTCGAGGTCAGCTGGTAGTGCCCGTTCTTCGTGAGTTCGTGGATGACCACGCGGCCGACCTCACCGTCGACCAGGTGCACGGTGTTGCCGCCGTGGGCGTCGACGCGCACCGGGAAGATGCCGGACGAGATGACGGTGGCCTCGACGCCCGTCGGGCTCGAGGTGTTCGTGATGGTCGTCACGTTGACGAACGGCTTGAGCACGAACGCGGCGTACGAGACCGTCAGGGCGGAGCCGGCGATCCGCAGGCACGTGCGGGTGACCCGGTCGGTGAAGGCACTGGTCAGGGTCAGGATCAGCAACGTGCCGATGAGCAGGATCGGGGCGGCGCGGAACAGCCAGCCGAGGTGCGGGACCAGGAGCGCCGGGGTGCCGATCACGTCGGCCTGCGACAGCGTCCACGGGTCGACCGCGCCGTTCACGTCGCCGCGGGTGTGCAGGCCGCCGTCGGCGTCGATCGCGATGATGCGGTGCGTGTAGACGACGTCGGGGTTGGCGGAGGTCTCGAACGAGACGACGTCGCCGACGCGCAGGGTCGTGACGTCGACCGGCAGGTCGAGCACGAGGGTGCCGACCGGGGCTGCTTCACCCATCGAGGGCGTCTCGACGACGAACCAGCGGCCACCGGCGGACAGGAACAGCACCGCGGCGGTGAGCAGCAGGGCGGCGACCAGGGCGAGCAACCAGGCGAGGACGGTCTCGGAGCGGGTGACCGCGCGACCGCGGAGGACCGGACGGTCGAGCGTGCCGCTGAGCGGGATCGCTGCGGTCTGGCTCATGTCGTGCTCCTGCGGCTCGGTGGGGTTCGGCTACTGCGCGTGGTGGAACGGGGGTGGCGACGCTCGGCCGGAGGGGGTCGGTCGAGCGTCGCCGGTCTGGGGTCACGGGACGTCCCGGGACGGCTGGGGGAGCCGGCCCGGAGCGGGATCAGGCCGTGAACGTCCAGGTCATGGGGACCGAGGCTGCGAGGCCCTGGTACGTGTTGCCCGCCGAGGAGTCGAGGGTCACCGCGAAGTTGAACGGCGTCGACGCACCGGCGGCCGGAGCTGCGGGCATCGTGAAGGCCGACGCTGCGGCGCCCTTGAAGCTGGCGAGCGTGCCACTGAAGACCGTGGTCGAGCCCGAGGTGATGACGAGGTTCATCTTGGCGCAGAGGTCGGTCGCGGTTCCGTTCGAGGAGCCGTTGTTCGACTGGGTGCACGTGCTGCCCGGCGTCAGGGTGAAGGTGCTCGCGGCAGCGGTGCCGGTGTTCTTGATCGAGATCGCCGTGTTGACCGTGTTGCCCGGCGTCATCGTCGTGCTGCCGCCGAACTTGTTGATCGTCGAGCAGGTCGCGGAGTTCGTCGAGACCGAGCCGCCGTCGGTGCTGAGGCAGGTGACGGTCGCGCCGGCGTTCTGCTCCTGCATGATCAGCGTGCCGCTGGCGGCGGTGTTGCTGCTGTTCGTGATGCTCGCCGCGAACCCGGACAGGGTGCCGGTGAGCGAGAGGGAGAGGAGCACGGCGGCGAAGATGCCGGCGAGGAGCGCCACGGGGGCGAAACGGATCCGCTTCAGCGCGGAGGTGCGGAGCTTGGTGGACACGGTGTACCTCATCGGTTCGGTGGTTCGCAGTGGTTGGGGGAAGCAAGTCACTCGGGCGGATTTGCTTCAATCATTAAGATAGTCATCGCTTGACCAAGTTAGCCACTCGCACACCTACCCCAGTGCGGGGGACGCTCCTGTCCCCCGGGTTCCCGACATGGAAGGATTCCCCCCGTGACCCCCGCCGCACCCGATGACGACGCCGCCGACCTGATGGCCGCGTTCACCGCTGTCGTGCGCGCGAACGCGAGCCTGGTGAACCAGCTCAGTGCCCGAGCCGGGGTGCACGAGAACGCCCTGCGAGCACTCGTGCTCATCAGCGACACCGGGTACTCCACGCCGACGGAGGTCGCCGGCTACCTCGGCCTGACCTCGGGCGCGGTGACGAACATGATCGACCGGATGAGCACCGCCGGACTCCTCGAGCGCGCGCCGAACCCGAACGACCGTCGTGGGTCGTTGCTGCGGCTGCTGCCGAGTGGCGACGACGTCGTCGCGGACTACCGGCAGCGCTACGCCGCCATGCTCCGGGCGGTCGACGGCGCGCACGGCGGCGAGCTGCACGAGGTGCTCAACGACCTGGCGACGAGTCTGTACCAGCAGGCCGCGGCGGCGGGGGAGTAGGCGCTCGTCAGACCGGCTGGAGCGCCTGCTGCTCGCCGGCGGGGAGCTCGACCCGGATGCGGTCACCCGTCCGGACGACACCGCCGGTCACGACGACGCTCATCACGCCGCCCTTCCGCACCACCGCACCGTCCTCGTCCCGCCCGAGCACCTCACGCAACAGACCCGGTTCGAACCCGTTGATCTGCTGGCACGGGTTCCGCAGGCCCGTCACCCGGACGCACGCCTCGTCGCCGAGGTGCAGCACCGTGCCGGTGGGCAGGCTGAGCAGGTCGACACCGCGGGTCGTGACGTTCTCGCCCATCTGGCCCGGCTCGAGGTGGTACCCGGCGTCGGCGACCTCGTCGAACACCTCGGCGTGGAGCAGGTGCACCTGCCGCAGGTTCGGCTGGGACGGGTCACGCGCGACTCGAGACCGGTGCTGGACGGTCGTCCCGGCGTGGGCGTCGCCCTCGATGCCCCAGCCCTCGACCAAGGTGACCTCGTCGACCACGGGCTTGCTGAACCGATGGACGTCGTCCCGGCTCACGGCGATCACACGCGGCTGGTCGTCACGGTTGTCGGTCATGGTGCGATTCTGGCGCAGGTTCGGTTTCGACGCAGCCCCCGGTCAGTGTCCGAGCTCGACCAGGAACACCCCGGCGATGATCAGCGCGATGCCGCCCAGCATGAGCAACGTCAACGGTTCGCGGAACAGCACCCGCCCCAGGATCGCCGTCAGTGCAACACCGGTCGCGGCCCAGATCCCGTAGGCGACACCGATCGGCAGGCCGAGCGTCAGGGCCATGGCGAGCAGGCTGAAGGCGACGAGGTACCCCAGGACGACCGGCACGAAGAACAGCTTCTTGCCGTCGGTGGCGAGCTTGAGGCTGATCGTGGCACCGACCTCGGAGACGATCGCGACGGCGAGCAGGACCCAGGCCATCAGAACGCCTCGCGCTCTGGCGTATGGCGCTTCCGTGCGGCGAGCGCTCGCTGCGAACCGATCTCGACCAGCAGCACCCCGGCAGCGATGAGCGCGATGCCGACGACCATGGTGAGCGTGAGTGCCTGCCCGAACAGCACGGCCGCGAGCACGGCGGTCAGGGCGACGCCGGAGGCTCCCCAGATGCCGTAGGCGACCCCGACCGCCATCCCCGCGCGGAGCACCAGGATCAGCATCGCGAACGCGGCGACGTAGCCCACGGCGACGAGCGCGTACCACCCGGGCTGGTCCACAGCGGCCTGCATCGAGAGCGCCCCGGTGACCTCGGCGACGATCGCGGTCCCGAGGAACAGCCACTTCATGCGCCGGTCCTGTCCGCCAGGGCCGCGATCGCCCGTGCCGCGACCCGGCCGGTGGCATTCGCCGCAGCGTCGTCCCGGTCGGCGAGCCACGTCGAGCCGATGCCGTCGGCCGTCGCGATGAGCAGCCGGACGAGGTGCTCGACCGGCACGGCCCAGCGGATGCCGTCCTCGGCGGTCCACGCCTCGACCTGCGCGCGGACGGCGGCGAGGTACGCGTGCTGCTCCCACGCGGCGAGGTCCTGCAGGTCGGGGTCGCGTCGTGAGTACGTGACGAGCTCGACGACGGCGAGGGCCGTCGCTGGATCGCTGCGCGTCTGCGCGAGGTGCGCCGACAGGCCGGAGGCGATCCGGGCCTCCAGGTCGAGCCGCGTGACCGGCGGCGCGAACGCGACCGCCATGGCCGCGCGGAGCTGGCGTTCCAGGACCGCTCGGAAGAGTGGCGCCTTCGACGCGAAGCAGTAGTGGAAGGCGCCGTGCGGCAAGCCGGCGCGGGCGGTCACCGCCCGCGTGGTCACCGCGCTGATCCCGCCGTCGCGCAGGACGGCGATCGCGGCGTCGACGAGCTGCTCGCGCCGCTCCTCGACGCTGCGGTGCTCTTGCTGGAGGGTCATGGTCCGACCGTAACGCCGAACTTGGCCATGTGGCCAAGTCGGGCGGTGAACTCTCAGCGAGGGATGGGTTCGCCCAGCACCCCGTCCACGGCAGAACGACCCTCAGCCCACCAGCTGAGGGTCGTTCTGTGGTGCGACGCGCCTACTTGTGACCGGAGCGCTGCGTGAACTTGGCGTTCACGACGCCGTAGAGCACCCAGACGACGACCACGACGAGGGCAACCGTGCCGACGGTTGCCGGCAGCATCCCTTGCGCGAGGAACGGGACGAGCAGGAGGCTGGCCACGCCGAGGACGGCGAGGGTGATCTTGTAGCTGCGAGGAGACATCAGACCGTCCTTACTTGCACTGGCTGGCACTCTTGTCAGCTGGCGGGCGGCACCCGCCTTACTGCGGCATGTCCACGAACCGCGAGAACATCCCGTGGAACGCCACGGTGATGGTGTCCGTCGGACCGTTACGGTGCTTCGCCACGATCAGGTCGGCCTCACCCTGCCGCGGGTTGTCCTTCTCGTACGCCGACTCGCGGTGCAGCAGGATGACCATGTCGGCGTCCTGCTCGATCGACCCGGACTCTCGCAGGTCGGAGATCGCCGGCTTCTTGTCGGCACGCTGCTCGGGACCACGGTTCAGCTGGGACAGCGCGATGACGGGGACCTGGAGCTCCTTCGCCATCAGCTTCAGTGCACGCGAGAACTCGGAGACCTCTTGCTGGCGGCTCTCGACCTTCTTGCCCGAGGTCATCAGCTGCAGGTAGTCGATGACGACGAGCTTGAGGTTGTGCTGCTGCTTGAGTCGACGGCACTTGGCGCGGATCTCGACCAGCGTCATGTTGGGGGAGTCGTCGATGAAGAACGGCGCGTCGTTGATGCGCCCGCGGGTCTGCGCGATGGTGGTCCAGTCGCGGGAGTCCACGGTGCCCTTGCGCATGTTCTGCAGCGGCACGCTGGTCTCGGCGGACAGCAGACGCATGGCGATCTCGGCGCGACCCATCTCGAGCGAGAAGAAGGCGGCGGTCTGGTCGTGCTTGATCGCCGCGGCGCGGCACAGGTCGAGCGCGAGCGTCGACTTACCGAGGGCGGGTCGAGCGGCGACGATGATCAGCTGTCCGGGGTGGAAGCCGTTCGTCAGGCCGTCGAGCTGCGCGAACCCGGTCGGCACGCCGGTCATCTGGCCGTCACGGCCCTTGGCGGCCTCGATCTCGTCGAGGGCGGCGGAGATGGCGTCGGTCAGGGGGACGTAGTCCTCGGTCTGCACGCCACCGGCGACGTTGTAGACCTCGGCCTGCGCGCTGTTGACGAGGTCGGTGACCTCGCCTTCGGACGCGTAGCCCATCTGCACGATGCGGGTGCCGGCGTCGACGAGGCGACGGAGGACGGCCTTCTCGGCGACGATCCCGGCGTAGTACCCCGCGTTGGCCGCGGTCGGCACCATGCTCGTCACGCTGTGCAGGTACTCGGCGCCGCCACCGCGGGACAGCAGACCGGTCTTGGTCAGCTCGTCGGTGACCGCGATGACGTCGGTGGGCTCGCCGTGCGAGTAGAGCGACAGGATCGCGTCGAAGATGACCTCGTGCTTGGGGACGTAGAAGTCAACGCCACGAGCGGTCTCGATGACGTCGGCGACGGCGTCCTTCGACAGGAGCATGCCGCCGATGGTCGACTGTTCGGCCAACAGGTCGTGCGGCGGGGTGCGTTCCATGCCGCGCTCCGCGTACTCCTGCGGTGCGGGCTCAAGATGCGCGATCGACACACTCTCTCCTCTGTTGAACGACGCAGGGCTGGACACAGTGATCCGACACCTGCAACGACTTTCTACCCCCAGCGACCGACATCCCCGAGTCGCTGGGCCAAGCTACGGCCGCAGAGTTATCCCCAACAAACGGCCCTGTGGATAACTCTGTGGAGGGATTGCGGAACACGCCGGAATGCTGTGTGGAGAACTGTGGACGAGCCTGTGGAAACATGGCCATGGGAACACACTTTCGACCACTTGACCTGGGGTTTTCCGGTTCACACCATGTGTGGAAAAGTGGGGTTCAAGTACGCCTTGAAGGTTCCGATTTGACACGTTTCTGCTGTGTAAAACGACTTGACAAGCACCCCTCCTGTGGGAAGTGTTCTCGGGCCGTTCCCAGCAAGCCGGATCGTGCCTGAGAGGTAACCAGCCAGCCAAGCCGAGCCCGCCCGTGCAAGCCGAGCCGGGCCTCCCGGCCGTTCTGGACGACGGTGCGTTGATGGTGAGCAGAAGATGTCGAGTGGGGGATCGGGACCCGACCTTTTCTGCTCACCAAGTGAACCCCGCATGCCGCACGCCCCGCGCCCCGCACCACGCGGAGAACCCCCCAACGCAACGACGGGCGGGCCTCCCGGAGGAGACCCGCCCGTCGTGGAGCGGAACGTCAGTGCTACTTGGCAGCGACGACCTTGAGCGAGATCACGGCAGTGATGTCCTCGCGCAGACGCACGGTGGCCTCGTGGTCACCGACGGTCTTGATGGTCGCGGGGACCTCGACCTTGCGCTTGTCGAGCGAGCCGACTCCCTGCGCCTGGACGGCGTCAGCGACGTCGCCCGGACGGACGGAGCCGAACAGACGACCGTCCTTGCCGGCCTTGACCGCCAGGGAGATGGTCGCGTTCTCGAGCTTCATCTTGAGGTCCTGTGCCTCTTCGATGGTGGCGAGCTCACGCGCGGTGCGCGCGGCCCGGATCGACTCGACCTGCTTCTCGCCGCCCTTGGACCACGCGACAGCGAAGCCCTGGGGGATGAGGTAGTTGCGGGCGTAGCCGTTCTTGACGTCGACGACGTCACCAGCGGAACCGAGGCCGGAGACCTCGTGGGTGAGGATGAGCTTCGACATGTGTCGACCTCCGATCAGCGGCCGGAGCCGGCGTAGGGGAGGAGCGCCATCTCACGGGCGTTCTTCACGGCACGGGCGATGAGGCGCTGCTCCTGGACGGAGACGCCGGTGATGCGACGGGCGCGGATCTTTCCACGCTCCGAGATGAACTTGCGAAGGGTCGCAACGTCCTTGTAGTCGATGACGCCGACCTTGATCGACTTCGCGGGAGCGGCGTTCTTGCCGCCCTTGCCGCGAGGCTTCCGGCGGTCGCCGGTGCTCTTTCCAGCCATAGTGATTTGTCCTTAGAAGAAAAGTTGTGTGTCCGTCGGAACGCGGAGGATCAGAACGGGGTCTCGTCGTCGAAGTTGCCGCCGGGGGTGCTCCACACGTCGTTCGACTGTGCGTTGCCGCCGCCCTGCTGGCCACCCTGCGGGGACCACGGCTCGTCCGACTGGCCGCCAGCGGGGGCGTTGCCGCCACCGTTGTTGTTCCAGCCGCCGTTGCCGCCGCCCTGCTGACCGCCGCCGCTGTTGCCGCCGCCGACCTGGCCACGACCGCCGCCGCCACCCGCTGCGCGGGTGATCTGTGCGGTCGCGTACCGGAGCGACGGGCCGATCTCGTCGACCTCGAGCTCGATGCTCGTGCGCTGCTGACCCTCACGGTCCTGGTAGGAACGCTGACGCAGACGACCCTGCGCGATGACGCGCGAGCCCTTCGTCAGCGACCCCGCCACGTGCTCGGCGAACTCCCGCCACACACTCGCGCGGAGGAACAGCGCGTCGCCGTCCTTCCACTCGTTCGCCTGACGGTCGAACGTGCGAGGCGTGGAGGCGATGGTGAAGTTCGCCACTGCGAGCCCGTTCTGCGTGTAGCGCAGCTCGGGGTCCGCGGTGAGGTTGCCCACCACCGTGATGACGGTTTCGCCGGCCACGGGTTACTCGGCGCTCGCGGTCGCGGTTGCGGAGGCGTTGGCAGCCTTGCGGGCTGCGCGTGCCTCGTCGCGCTGCTTCTGGGCGGCGACCTGCGCGATGCCCTCTTCGGCGCGGAGGACCTTCGTGCGGAGCACGGCCTCGGAGAGACCGAGCTGACGGTCGAGCTCCTTGGCGGCCTCGGGCGAGGACGTGAAGTCGACGACGGCGTAGATGCCCTCGGACTTCTTGGCGATCTCGTAAGCGAGCCGGCGACGGCCCCAGACGTCCACGTTGTCGACGGTGCCACCGTCGTTGCGGATGACAGCGAGGAACTTGTCCAGGCTGGGAGCGACGGTGCGCTCATCGATCTCGGGGTCGAGGATCGCCATCAGTTCGTACTGGTGCATGCGGAACCCACCTCCTCTGGTCTCAGCGGCCCCGGGCAGTTCCCGGGGCAGGAGGGTTGATGCATGTGCCACGGCACGCAGACACGCGCCGGGCAACCTGCACAGACTACCCGACGGCCTGGAGGCGCGCCACCGGTCTGTGGAGAACCGTCGCGTCCGTCAGGCGGTCGCGTCCCGAGCGGCCCACCAGTCGCGCAGGCGCGCCTCGGCAGCGTCGGCGCCGAGCGGCCCGTCGTCCATCCGCGCCTCGAGGAGGAAGCGGTAGGCCTCGCCCACGGCACGCCCCGGCGGGATGTCGAGGATCCGCATGATGTCGTCGCCGGTCAGGTCGGGCCGGATCGAGTCCAGCTCCTCTTGGTCGGCCAGGACGCGGATCCGCTCCTCGAGGTCGTCGTACGCGAACGCCAGGCGATCGGCCTTGCGACGGTTCCGCGTGGTGACGTCCGAGCGGGTGAGCTCGTGCAGCCGTTCGAGCTGCGGGCCGGCGTCGCGGACGTAGCGCCGGACGGCCGAGTCGGTCCAGGCACCGTCGGTGTACCCGAAGAACCGCAGGTGCAGCTCGATCAGGCGGGACACCGCGGCGATGGTGTCGTTGTCGAAGCGCAGGGCCCGGAGCCGCTTCTTCGCGAGCTTCGAGCCGACCAGGTCGTGGTGGTGGAAGCTGACGGCGCCGCCCGGCTCGAGCTTGCGGGTGGCGGGCTTGCCGATGTCGTGCAGCAGCGCCGCGAGCCGCAGCACGGTGTCCGGGGGGTCGCCCGCGTGCCGCTCGGCCTCGTAGCCGATCGCCTGTTCGAGCACGGTCAAGGAGTGCTCGTAGACGTCCTTGTGGTGGTGGTGCTCGTCGATCTCGAGCTGCATCTCGGGCAGCTCGGGCAGGAACCGCTGCGCCAGCCCGGTGTCCACGAGCAGGCGGATGCCCGGCACGGGGTCGCCCGTGCCGAGCAGCTTGACGAGTTCGTCGCGCACCCGCTCGGCGGACACGATGTCGATGGAGTCGACCAGGTCCTGCATGGCGGCACGGACGTCGTCGTCGACGGTGAACCCGAGCTGCGACGTGAACCGCGCTGCCCGCATCATCCGGAGCGGGTCGTCGCGGAACGACACCACGGCGGCCTGCGGGGTGCGGAGTCGTGCGGCCAGCAGGTCTTCGACGCCGCCGTGCACGTCGACGAGCTCGCGCGCCGGCAGCCGGAGCGCCATCGCGTTGACGGTGAAGTCGCGGCGGAGCAGGTCGTCCTCGATGGTGTCGCCGAACGCCACCTCGGGCTTGCGGGTCTCGCCGTCGTACACGTCGCTGCGGTAGGTGGTGATCTCGACCTGTTCGCCGCGGACCAGAGCGGCGATCGTGCCGAACTGCCGCCCGACGTCCCACGTGGTGCTCGCGATCGGCTCCACGATCGCCAGGATCTCGTCCGGACGCGCACTCGTCGTGAAGTCGAGGTCGGTGACGGGACGACCGAGGAAGGCGTCCCGCACGGGTCCACCGACCAGGGCCAGCTCGTGTCCGGCGTCGGCGAAGGCCCGAGCGAGGAGGTCGACGGGCTCGGTGGTGGCGAGTGCGTCGAGTCGTTCGACGGCCTGGGCAACGGACTGCATGACGGTGCTCATCCTCCCAGATCGAGGCCCCGAGTTCTCCACAACCCCGCGCGCACGGGACCTGTTCATGGTCACGCCTCATACACTCGTGCTCGGCCCGAACCGACCCCGTGGCCCGCTTCCGTATGCACATCCTCCGCACCACGCTCGCCGCAGCCGCGTCGACCCTCGTCGCGCTCGGCCTGGTCGTCGCGCCCGTCAGCGCCCCGCACGCCGATGCTGCGACGGTGTCGTCGGCCAAGACCCACCTCGCCGATCCGGCTGCTGCCGATGCGGGCAAGGCCACGATCTCGGTCGCCCCCGCGCACCGGGGGATCGTCCAGCGCGACCAGGACCTCACCCTCTCGGTGACCGTCACGAACGACACCGACACCGCGCTGCCCGCTGGCACCGCGGAGTTCGACATCTTCCGCTCCGTGAGCACGCGGGACGTCCTCGCCGACTGGCTTGCCGACACCACCACGACCGGTTACCTCGGCGCCCCGATGGACTCCGTGGACATCCCGGAGGTCCCGGCGCACCGATCGGTCACCATCGACTCGGTCGAGATCGTCTCGGGCAACGTGGCACTCGGCGGGTACTCCTCGTTCGGTGCGCGGCGCATCGCGGCGGAGTACACGGCCGGTGAGACCTTCGCCGTCGCCCGCTCCGCGATCACCTGGTACCCGGACTTCGAGCAGGTGCCGGTCAGCGTCTCCGTCGCGATGCCGGTGACGGTCCCGAAGTCCACGGACGGCATCCTCAGCGCGGCTGTCCTCGCCGCCGCGACCTCGGTGGACGGCACCCTCACCCAGCAGCTCGACGCCGCCGAGGACCACAACGTCGCGGTCGCGGTCGACCCCCGCATCATCGCCTCGATCCGGATCCTCGGCGAGAACGCGCCGTCCGCGGCGACCGCGTGGCTCCAGCGCCTCGAGTCCCTGCGCAACGAGACCTTCGCGCTGTCGTACGCCGACGCCGACGTCACCGGGCTGCGCCAAGCCGGGTCGGACGGCATCCTCGCCCCGATCTCGCTCGACCAGTCCGTGAAGACCGAGAACTTCCCCGGCGCCGAGACCCCCGCACCGACCCCGACCGCGACGCCCGGGCAGACGACGACCCCGAGCAGCACCGCGTCCCCGAGCGACGACGCCACCACCGACGCCGGCTCGGGCGAGACCACGGAGACGCTGCCGACGACCGAGCAGCTGCTGGACTTCCCGTACTCGATGGACTCCATCGCGTGGCCGGCGGACGGCACCGTGACCGCGGCCGACCTCACGGCACTGCAGCGGGCCGACAAGGACACCACCATCGTGTCGAGTGGGAACACCTCCGCCGGCGCGAACGCCACGGTCTCGGCGTCGGAAAAGATCGGCGACGACCACGTCCTCGTGTCGGACCAGTCGATGTCGTCCCTGCTGCGCGACGCCGCGACCGCACCGGACCGCCAGAGCTGGTCCTCGGCGATGTCCGAGCTCACGGCGACGCTCGCCACCTCGGCGCGCGACGGCACCGCCACGGGGCCGATCCTGCTCACCCTCGGTCGCGACTGGCCCTCGGACTCCACACGCCTCAGCCAGACCCTCGACGCCCTCGAGAGCACCGCCTGGGTGGCACCGGCCGACCTCTCCACGGCGTCGGACGCCACGGCGGGGTCGCTCACGCTCAACAGTGCGTCCACCGGGGCCGACCGCATCGCACAGCTCAAGCGCCTCGTGCAGGGCGAACAGGGGCTCTCCGCGTTCGCCACCATCCTCGACACCCCCGCTGCACTGACGGCACCCGCACGCCTCCGGCTGCTCGCCATCGCCTCGAACGCGTGGCGCGGGGACGACGACGGGCTCCAGGCCGCGGTCGACGTCCGCACCGCAGCCTGGGCGAAGCAGACCACCGAGGTCGGGATCGTCGACTCGAGCAGCCTGACCCTGCTCGGCGACCGGTCCTCGCTGCCGGTGTCCATCCGCAACAGCTCGGACTACCCGGTGACGGTGCACCTGGCCGTCCAGCCGTCGAACTCCGCCCTCCGGATCGTCCGCAACGACATCGTCGTCGAGATCCAACCGGACTCCTCGACCCGAGCGACCGTCCCCGTGCAGTCCGTCGCGAACGGCAAGGTCGAGCTGACGATGTCCCTGTCGAGCCCGACCGGCGTCGCCATCGCGCAGCCGGCCACCGTCGAACTCAACGTCCAGGCGCAGTGGGAGACGGTCATCACCGCCGCCGCAGCGGTCGCCCTGATCGCGATCTTCGGCTTCGGGATCTTCCGCAGCATCCGGAAGCGCATCCGTCGTCGCAACGGCGAACTCGACGACGAGGACGACGACGACCCCAACCGCCCGCTCGCCGTGCAGCCGGGTGCGCCCGGCGCGGCTGCTCCGTCCGCGGGATCGGTCGCCGGACCGGGAGGCCCGGATCACCGCGCCGAGGCATCCACCGCGTTCGCCGTGGCCGGCTCCGGCACGGCCGCTGTCGCGGCTCCTGGTGGCGACCGCCTGCAGGACGCGATCGCCCGTGCCGGGGCCGAGCCGGGCCTCCCGTCCGACGCCCGTACCAGCCGCGTCGCGGACGCCCGCGACCCCGAGGAGCCGACCATCAGCGCCACCCAGCCCCAGCCCGACGTCGACGCGGAACCGGTCGCGGAGCGCAGCCTGGGGCGGGCGAGTGCGATGCTCGCGGCGGGGACGATGGTGAGCCGGATCCTGGGCTTCGCGAAGACGTTCGTCCTCGCCTACGCCATCGGGCAGAACGCGAGCCCCTCTGCGAACGCGTTCGCCGTCGCGAACCAGCTGCCGAACAACATCTACGCGCTCATCGCGGGTGGCCTGCTGTCGGCCGTGCTCATCCCGCAGATCGTCCGCGCCATGAAGAACGGCACGGACGGCGGACAGGCGTACGTCAACAAGATCGTGACGCTCGGCGGGTCGGTCTTCATCGTCATCACGATCGTCGCGACGGCACTGGCACCGCTCCTGGTCCGCCTGTACACGACGTCCTCGGACACCCGTAGTCCCGCTGCGACCGACCTCGCCATCGCCTTCGCGTTCTGGTGCCTGCCGCAGATCCTGTTCTACGCGATGTACTCGCTGCTCGGTGAGGTCCTCAACGCCAAGCAGGTGTTCGGTCCGTTCACCTGGGCACCGCTGCTCAACAACGTCATCGCGATCGCCGGGCTCGTGGTGTTCATCGCCCTGTACGGCACGAGCGGCAGCGCCCTCGACGATTGGACGCCGGCGAAGATCGCGCTCCTCGCCGGCAGCGCCTCGTTCGGTGTGTTCGCCCAGGCGGCGTTCCTCCCGCTGTTCTGGCGGCGAGCAGGGCTGTCCTTCCGGCCGGACTTCCGGTGGCGCGGCGTCGGCCTGAAGTCGACGGGAACCGCTGCCGGCTGGCTCTTCGCGATGATCCTGGTGACCCAGGTCGCCGGCATCGTGCAGTCCGCGGTCGCGTGGAAGGGTCAGGGCGACGGACCCGGCAACGCGGTGCTCGGCAACGCGTGGCTCATCTTCATGCTGCCGCACTCGATCATCACGGTCTCCATCGCGACGGCGTACTTCACCCGGATGAGCCACGATGCTGCACGCGGCGACCTGGCATCAGTCCGACGGAACCTGTCGCTGTCCCTGCGCATCGTCGGACTCTTCACGGTCTTCGCGTCCGTGGCGCTGGTCGTCGTCGCGGTGCCGTTCGGCCGGCTCTACGAGGGCACGTTCGAGAGCGCCCTGCAGGTCGGTGCCGTCCTGGTCGCCTACATGCCGGGCCTGGTGCTGTTCAGCATGTTGTTCATCATCCAGCGCGTGTTCTGGGCCATGCACGACCACCGGACCCCGTTCCTGATGCAGTGCATCCAGTCCGTCCTGTTCGTCATCGGTGCCCTCGCGGTGTCGACGTTCCCGACCTCCGTGATCGGCATCGGTGTGGCCGCCTGCACGACGCTCGCCGGCACCGCGCAGACGATCGTCGCGCTCGTCCTGGTGCGTCGCAAGCTCGGCAGCATCGAAGGACCGGTCGTGACCCGCTCGCACGTGCAGTTCATCATCGCCGCGCTGATCGCCGGGGTGGTCGGCCTGCTGGTCGTGAACTTCTTCGGGGCGTTCTCCGCGGCCGGGTTCGCGATGTCGGACCGCACCGGGGCACTCATCACCATCGTCCTGACCGGCGCCGTCATGGTCCTCGTGTACTTCGGGGCGCTCGTCGTCGCCAAGAACGGCGAGATCAAGAACGCCGTCGGCATGGTGAAGAGCAAGCTCGGTCGCTGACCGCACGCTTCCCGGACGTCGCGGAATGCCGCGCCGGTACCATGTGTTGACCCGGTCAGCACGCAACGGAAGGGCAGTCAGGCATGCGCCAGCTCATCATCATCGGTTCCGGTCCGGCCGGGTTCACCGCCGGCATCTACGCCGCGCGCGCAGAGCTCAAGCCGCTCATCGTCGCGTCCAGCGTCGAGACGGGCGGGGAACTCACCAAGACGACCGAGGTCGAGAACTTCCCGGGCTTCCCCGAGGGGATCCAGGGCCCCGACCTCATGATCAAGATGCAGGAACAGGCCGAGAAGTTCGGCGCTGAGGTCCTGTACGACGACGCCGTCTCCGTCGACCTCACCGGCGACGTGAAGAAGGTCACCGTCGGCTCCGGCGAGACGTACGAAGCCCTCGCGGTCATCTACGCGACCGGTTCGGCGTACCGCCACCTCGGCATCGCCGACGAAGAGCGCCTCTCGGGCCACGGTGTCTCGTGGTGCGCGACCTGCGACGGCTTCTTCTTCCGCCAGAAGAACATCGCCGTGGTCGGCGGTGGCGACTCCGCGATGGAAGAGGCGACGTTCCTCACGCGCTTCGCCGACAAGGTCACCGTGATCCACCGCAAGGACACCCTCCGCGCGTCGAAGATCATGCAGGACCGCGCCCACAACGACCCGAAGATCGAGTTCGCGTGGAACAAGGAGGTCATCGGCATCCAGGGTGACTCCGCCGTGACAGGCGTGACGCTCAAGGACACCGTGGACGGCACCGAGAGCGAACTCGCCCTCGACGGTCTGTTCATCGCGATCGGCAACGACCCCCGCGTGCACCTCGTGCACGGTCAGCTCGAGCTCGCTCCCGAGGGCACCATCGCCGTCGAGGGCCGCACGTCCAAGGCCGTCGGCGTCCCCGGGGTCTTCGTCGCGGGCGACGTGCTCGACCACACCTACCGCCAGGCCATCACGGCTGCTGGGTCCGGTGCCGTCGCTGCGCTCGACGCCGAGAAGTACCTCGCCGACCTCGAGGACACGCTGACCGACGCTGCTGCGGGCGAGACCCCGGTCGAGCCGGTCACCATCTCCGCCTGACCCGTACGGCCCCCGGAATGCCGGGGGAGCGTCCGCGGTTCCACATCCTGTACCGACTTCTCACGAAAGGACACCCATGTCCAACGCAAAGGCTGTCACCGACGCCACCTTCTCGGACGAGGTCCTCAAGTCCGACAAGACGATCCTCGTCGACTTCTGGGCCGAGTGGTGCGGCCCGTGTCGCGCCGTCTCGCCGATCCTCGACCAGATCGCCGAAGAGCACGCCGGCAAGATCGAGATCGTGAAGCTCAACGTGGACGACAACCCCCAGTCGGCCATGAACTACCAGATCACGTCGATCCCGGCGATGAAGGTCTTCAAGGGTGGCGAGGTGGTCAAGACCGTCATCGGCGCCAAGCCGAAGCCCGCGCTCGAGGCCGACCTCGCCGAGTTCCTCGCGTAGGTCGCACCCGCACCACGAACGCCCCGCCCTCCATTGCATCGGAGGGCGGGGCGCCTTCTTGTTCAGGACCGTTCGGCCGTCGAAGTGCGCTGGTGGCGCGACCTCCCCGTCAGCAGGACACCCAACCGAAGCCGTAACTCGTCGTCGCGTTTCGCATGCTGGTCTTCGCTCCCGGATTCAAAGTCACACAGCTGCCGTTCTGATCCCAACCGATCAGACCAACGACGTTGTGAATCCTCATGGCGACACGCTTCTTGGAGGTGAAGCAGTTCTGAATGGTTGATGTGCCCCCGTTGATCCCGCTGTTGGAGAACTTGATGGCCTGGGGCGAGTTACAGGGCCCCAGTTGAGCACGCGGGTCGCCGGGCGAGGCTTGCGCAGCTGTTCCTCCGAGGAAGAACGTACTGGCCACGGCCGTCGCCACGAAGATCGAGAATGACTTGCTGAACCTCATTGTCTGTCTGCCCTCCGATGCACCTGGGCTGGATTGCGTCAGCCCCCGCTGAGACCATCGCGGTCTCGAATCGACGGTAGTGTTCACACTCTAAATTTCACGTGTGATGTTATAAGGTCGTTACGGGACTATTGGACGGAGCGATGCAAATCTCTCTGTGCAGGGCGTTCGCATGCCACCCGTTGCGGATCGGCCCCCGCCGCGGAGCCCGGGTTTCCGGGGTCGATGTCGTAGTGTGGCGGGAATGTCTCACTGATCGGAGCACGGTATGACGAACGGCAACAGCCTCGACCCCTGGTACGACTCCTACGCCCAGCGCACCGCCGGGCTGAGCGCCTCCGAGGTCCGAGCCCTGTTCGCCGTCGCCTCGCGCCCCGAGGTGGTCTCGCTGGCTGGCGGCATGCCGTTCGTCTCCGCGCTGCCGAGGGAGCTCGTCACGGGCTCCCTGGACCGCGTGATGAACGAGCACGCGGCCATGGCACTGCAGTACGGCGGCGGACAGGGTCTGCGGTCCCTCCGCGAGCACATCGTGGACGTCATGAGCCTCGAGGGCATCCGTGCCAGTGCCGAGGACGTCGTCGTGACGACGGGCTCGCAGCACGCCCTCGACCTCGTCACGCGGCTGTTCATTGATCCGGGCGACGTCGTCCTCGCCGAGTCCCCGTCCTACGTCGGCGCGATCGGTGTGTTCCGGTCGTACCAGGCCGAGACCGTCCACGTGACGACCGACGAGCTCGGGCTGGTGCCCGAGGCACTGCGTGAGGCGATCGCGAACCTCCGCACGCAGGGCAAGCGGATCAAGTTCCTCTACACGATCCCCAACTTCCACAACCCGGCCGGCGTCACCATGAGCCGGGAGCGCCGCATCGAGGTGCTCGACATCTGCCGGTCGAACAACATCCTGGTGCTCGAGGACAACCCCTACGGACTCCTCTGGTTCGACGAGCCGGCACCGCAGGCGATCCGTTCCATCGACGAAGAGGGCGTCGTGTACCTGGGGTCCTTCTCGAAGACCCTCGCACCCGGTTTCCGCGTCGGCTGGGCGCTCGCACCGCACGCCATCCGCGAGAAGCTCGTGCTCGCCAACGAGTCCGCCGTCCTCGCCCCGAACTCCTTCGGGCAGTACGTCGTGAACGCCTACCTGGACGCCGCGGACTGGAAGGGTCAGGTCGACACCTTCCGGGGCATCTACGCAGAGCGCCGTGATGCCATGCTGTCCGCTCTGGGGGAGTTCCTGCCGGACCTGTCCTGGACGAAGCCGAACGGTGGCTTCTTCGTCTGGCTGACGCTCCCCGAGTCCCTCGATTCGAAGGGCATGCTGCCGCGCGCCGTGAAGGAACTCGTCGCCTACACGCCGGGGACGGCCTTCTACGCCGACGGTCGTGGCGGCGGGCACATCCGCCTCTCGTTCTGCTACCCGACCCCCGAGCAGATCCGCGTCGGCGTGAAGCGGCTCGCCAACGTCGTCAACGACGAGCTCGAGCTGATCGAGACGTTCGGTCCGACGACTCGGCCGAACAGCGTCGTCCGCGAGACGTCCTCGGTGAGCGCTCCGCCGCCGAACATCTCCTGATCAGCGCTTTTCTGCGGTGCGTGGCCCACCAGCACCGTCGTTCCACACCGGAGGATCCCCATGGCTGAGCTCACTCGTCGTCACGTCGTCGTCGTCGCCGGAGGGATCTCGCACGAACGTGACGTCTCCCTGCGCTCCGGTCGGCGGGTCGCCGACTCGCTGACTGGGTACGGCTGGCAGGTCGACCTCCGCGACGCCGACGCGCTGCTGCTGCCGGCTCTCGCCGAGTCCCGCCCGGATGTCGTGTGGCCGGCTCTGCACGGCGCCTCCGGTGAAGACGGGGCCCTGCGGGGCATCCTGGAGGCGGTGGACATCCCGTTCGTCGGCTCACGTTCCACGTCGGCCCGGTTGGCATGGGACAAGCCCACGGCGTCAGCGCTGGTCGCGCGGGCAGGCGTCCGCACCCCTCGCTCCGTCACGCTGTCCCACGACGTGTTCCGCGAGCTCGGCGCCGTCGGGGTGCTCAAGGCCATCGCGGGGGAGCACCCGGTACCGCTCGCCGTGAAGCCGGCGCGTGGTGGCAGCGCGCAGGGAGTGACCCTCGTCGATGACGTCAACGACCTGCCGCGTGCCATGGTCACGGCCTACACGTACTGCGACGACGTCGTGGTCGAGCAGCTCATCCGCGGTACCGAGGTCGCGGTCGGCATCATCGACACGGGCGACGGGCCGGTGGCACTCTCCGCGGTGGAGATCGTCCCGCGGAACGGCATCTACGGCTTCGAGGCGCGGTACAACGCGGGGGAGACGACGTTCTACACCCCCGCCCGACTGTCTGACGAGTTCGCGACCGCTGCAGCCGATGCCGCCGTCGCGGCGCACACAGCCCTCGGCCTCCGCCACCTGTCCCGTGTGGACCTCATCATCGACGGCGCCGGAACGCCGTGGTTCCTCGAAGCCAACGTGCTCCCGGGTCTGACCGAGACATCCCTGCTGCCGCAGGCACTCTCCGCATCGGGGTTCGATCTCGGGTGGACGTACGCCGAACTCGCGGAACAGGCGATCCGCGACCACCACGCTTGATCCGTCTGCTCCGACGTTCCACGTGGAACATCGAAGTGCGCGAGAGTCATGTTCCACGTGGAACATCGACACTCGCGGTTCGCTGCTGAGAGCTGATCCGCTCTGAGCAGCATCGGGTGCGTCGAGTCATCTGCGCGCGCACGGTGGACGCATGACCGATTCACCACCCCCCGCAGCCTTCACGACCGAGTACCGGCGTGCCCTCTTCGACCAGCGCGTGCTCGTACTCGACGGCGCCCTCGACGACGACAACGGCACCGTCTTGATGACGCAGTTGGTACAGCTCGCGACGGCGGATCCCTGGAACGACATCGCGCTTTGGATCCATTCACCCGGAGGCTCGGTCCCGGCGATGCTCGCACTCCGGGACCTCATGCGGGTGATCCCCAACGACGTCAGCACGCTCGCGTTCGGGATCGCTTGCAGCGCGGGGCAGTTCCTGCTGTCCTCGGGTACTCCTGGCAAGCGCCGAGCGCTGCCGCACAGCCGGATCCTGATGCACCAGGGATCCGCAGGGATCGGGGGGAGTGCGGTGGACGTGGCGCTACAGGCGGACCACCTCCGTGACACCCGCGACACCGTGCTCGGACTCATCGCTGCGGACACCGGGCAGACCGTCGACCGCATCTTCGAGGACTCGCTGCACGACCACTGGTACTCCGCACAGGAGGCCCTCAACTACGGGTTCGTCGACCTGATCGTCGACGACTTCTCGGTGATCCGGCCCCAGCAGCCCCGTTCCACGGTGACGGGCTTCGGCGGACCTGCCGCAGCGGAGGGAGACCGATGAGCGCGTACACGATCCCGAACGTCATCGCGCGGGACGCTCGCGGCGACCGGGTCTTGGACGTCTACTCGCACCTGCTCACCGAGCGGATCATCTACATCGGGACGGCGATCGATGCTGGCGTCGCCAATGCCCTCATCGCGCAACTCCTCTTCCTCGAGTCAGACAACCCGGACTCGGACGTGCAGCTCTACGTCAACTGCGACGGCGGCGACCCGAGTGCCATGCTCGCCGTCTACGACACCATGCGGTTCGTCCGCCCCGCCGTCGCGACCACCTGTGTTGGGCAGGCAATCGGTGTCGGAGCCGTCCTGCTCGCCGCGGGCGCCGAAGGAAAGCGGTCGGCCCTGCCGCATGCTCGGGTCGTGCTCCACCAACCCGCGGCGCAGGGACAGGGGGCCATTCCGGAGCTCATCCTGCAGGCCGACGAGGTCGTTCGGATCCGGGCCGAGATCGAGTACCTGCTCGCCGAGCACAGCGGCCAGAGTCCCGACCAACTCCGAGCCGACACCGATCACGACCGCGTCTTCACGGCCCGTCAGGCCCACCAGTACGGGCTCGTGGACCACGTGATCACTCGACGCTGACGGACGGTGCTCCCCGACGCCTCAGGCTGCGAGGAGGAAACTGCTCTGCAGCTGTTCGCCACCAGTATCTGCGGAACGTGCTCGCTCGCGGAGCTGTTCTGCTGCCGCCGCTGTCAAGTCCAGCAAGGAGCTCTCGAGTGCGCCGGCCACTGCTGCCAACATCTCGCTCGAAGGCTCCTTCCGCCCCCGTTCCATCTCCGACAAGTACTGCGGCGACACCCCTGCGCGACGAGCGACATCCTGCAGGGTGTCCCCGCGGACGCGGCGACGAGCACGGAGTTCTCGACCGACGACATCACGCCAGAGCGGCTCGGGATTGCGGGATCTCATGATGCGAGCCTGGCAGTGTTCCACGTGAAACGTACGGGCTTCCCGTTCGCTGCTCGTGAACTCGAACCAGCGGAACGGCTACGCGCCCCGTACAGGGCCGAACGATCCCTCACTGCTCCAGGCGCCCGCACCAGGCATGCGAGGCCCGCTACGGGGCGCTCAGCGCCGTTGACAAGCCGTCAGGACGAGACGTCGCTGATCCCCAGCTCCGACAGGATGCGATTGAGGTCGTCACCGTTCGCGAAGTCGATCGTCACGGAGCTCTTCCGGGCACCGACGGCGATCTTGACGCGTGTGTTCAGCCTGTCACCGATGCGCTCAGCAAGGTCGTTGAAGTGCGCCTGGTTCTTGGAGGGCTGCGGCGTCGTCTTCGGAGGGGTCTTCGTCGCCAACTGCTGCGCGATCGCTTCGGCAGCGCGCACCGACAGGTCCTCGTTGACGATCTTCTCGGCGAGGTACTCCATTGCCTCCGCGTCCGGGGCAGCAAGGATCGCGCGTGCGTGACCGGCCGACAGCACGCCGGCAGCAACCCGACGCTGCACGGGGGAGGGGAGCCGCAGCAGACGGATGGTGTTGGTGATCTGCGGACGGGAGCGGCCGATGCGCTGGCCGAGCTGTTCCTGCGTGATCCCGAAGTCCGCCAGGAGCTGCTGGTACGCCGAAGCCTCTTCAAGCGGGTTGAGCTGCGCTCGGTGCAGGTTCTCGAGCAGGGCGTCGCGGAGCATCGCGTCGTCCGGCGTCTCCTTGACGATTGCCGGGATGGTCGTGAGCCCGAGTTCCTTGGTGGCGCGGAGGCGCCGCTCACCCATGATCAGCTCGTACTGCGGCTCCGTCCCCGCGGCCCCGGGGATCGGACGGACCACGACGGGCTGCAGCACGCCGATCTCACGGATGGAGTGGACGAGCTCCTGCAACTCCTCTTCGCGGAACTCCTTGCGCGGCTGCTGCCCGTTCGGGATCACGTCCAGCGGGTTGAGGTTCGCGAGTCGGGCTCCCGGAACAGCGACGAGTTCGTCTGCGGT
Organism: Curtobacterium sp. PhB137; assembly: GCF_003814955.1. Taxonomy (NCBI): domain Bacteria; kingdom Bacillati; phylum Actinomycetota; class Actinomycetes; order Micrococcales; family Microbacteriaceae; genus Curtobacterium; species Curtobacterium sp. PhB137. The sequence goes on from NZ_RKQO01000004.1 coordinate 537,800, forward strand.
GGGTGCCGACGCCGGCGACCCACCGGTCGGGAAGAACACGTCGACCGGGCGGTCCTGCTGGTCCGTTGCCGTCGGGATGAGCGCGCCGATGCCGCGGCCGAGTCCGGTTCGCTTGGGTGCCATCAGTCTTTCGCTCCTCGTGCTGCGATCTCGGCGGCCGCTTCCAAATAGGAGAGCGACCCGGTGGAGTTCACGTCGTACGCGACGACGCTCTGTCCGTAACTCGGCGCTTCACTCACCCGGACGGACCGGGGGATCATCGCCTTCAACACCTGGTCACCGAAGTGCTCGCGGACGTCGTTCGCCACCTGGTTCGCCAGGTTGGTCCGACCGTCGTACATGGTGAGCAGGATCGTCGAGACCCGGAGGTTCGGGTTGAGGTGTCGCTCGATGAGCTCGATGTTGCGCAGCAGCTGGCTGAGTCCCTCGAGCGCGTAGTACTCGCATTGGATCGGGATCAGGACTTCCTGGGCCGCCACGAACGCGTTGATCGTGAGGAGACCGAGCGACGGCGGGCAGTCGATGAAGACGTAGTGGTACGGCTCGTCCAGAGACTGGAGGTACAGATCGAGCGCCGTGCGCAGCCGCTGCTCTCGAGCGACCAAGGAGACGAGCTCGATCTCAGCGCCCGCGAGGTGGATCGTCGCCGGGACGCACCACAGGGTGTCGGACTCGGGGGAGCGCTGCACGGTGTCGGCCATCGCGGCCTCGTCGACGATGACGTCGTAAATGCTCGCGACCTCAGCCTGGTGGTCGACGCCCAAGGCCGTCGACGCGTTGCCCTGCGGATCGAGGTCGATGACGAGCACCCGTGCGCCACCGTGCGCGAGGCCAGCAGCCAAGTTGACGGTCGTCGTTGTCTTCCCGACGCCACCCTTCTGGTTCGACACGGTGATGATCCGCGTCTTCGAGGGCAACGGGAACTGCTGCGTCGCGATCGCCCGGCGTCGGCGGTTCAGGTCGGCGATCTCGCGAGCAAGCGGAGTCGACGCGTCGTAATCGGTCGATGAGCTCAACGAGTGCCTCTTCCCCGGTTCGATGTTTCACGTGAAACGTAGAGCAGCAAGAGATCAGTCGTCCCGATCCGAGCCGCAGGGTCAGTCAACTGTAGCCCGGAAGACCCGCGTGGTCTCTGCGACCACACCATCCCCGAGCTCGAGGACCTCGACGTCCGAGAGGTGCTGGCGAAGGATCACCTTGCGCGCCTTCTCGATCTCGTCGTCGACTCGCGCACCCTTCATCAGGATGAGCTGCCCGCCCGAGCGGACGAGTGGAACCGTCATCGGGATGAGCTTCGACAACGCACTGACGGCACGCGCAGTGACCTGGTCGACCACGATGTCGTCGGAGACGTCCTCGGCGCGGCCGCGGACCACCGTCACGTTCGACAGGCCGAGCCGGCTCGACTCACTGGTGAGCCAGTCCACGCGGCGCTCCATCGGCTCGATGAGCGTGAAGTGCACGTCCGGACGGGCGATCGCGAGCACGAGACCGGGCAATCCCGCACCCGAGCCGACGTCGGCGACCCGACCACGGGCCTCCAGGAGGGGCGCCAGCAAGCCGGAGTTGAGGATGTGTCGCGTCCACAGTCGAGGCAACTCAAGCGGGCCGATCAGGCCCAGCTCCTCGCCTCGGCGAGCCAGCTCGTTCGTGAACGACCGAGCCGTCTCGATCTGATCGCCGAAGAGCACGGACGCAACCGCAGGCTCGGCCTCGAGCACCGGAGCAGCGTCCGAAAGCACGGGAGCGGTGTCGGCTGACACCGACTCGTCCGTCATCGGGTGACGACCGTGTGGCGGTCCCGACCCTCACCCTCGGACTCCGAGTGGAAGCCCTTCTCAGCGACGAGGTCGTGGACCAGTTTGCGCTCGTACGACGACATCGGGGGGAGTGCTGCGGAGGACGATCCGGCTTCGATGCGCTCGACGGCGGTGTCGACCAGTCGCTGCAGCTCGTCGGCACGAGCGTCACGGGAGCCGCCCACGTCGAGGATGAGCCGGCTGAACTCGCCCGTCTCGGCCTGGACGGCGATGCGGGTGAGTTCCTGCAGGGCCGTGACCGTGTCCGGCTTCGAGAGGACGCGGAGCGCCTCGCCGTCGTCGGTGACCGACAGGTAGACGCGACCGGCGCGCTCCTCGATCTCGATGTCTCCGTCGAGGTCGCAGATGTCGAGGAGTTCCTCGATGTAGTCCGCAGCGATGTCGGCCTCGTCACGGGCGTCCTCGTCCGGGACCTCGGTGGTGTCGACGGCTGCGGCGGTGTCCTGCTCGGTCACTTACTTCTTCCCGTTCTTCTTCGAGCGCTGCTTGCCGACCGGCTGCGAACGCTGGGTGGTGACGCGCACGGCCTCGATCTCGGCGGCGCCAGCACCGGCACCGGCCTCGGCGAGGACCGGGTTGGCGATGCCGCGACGCTGGGCCTTCTTGGCCAGACGCGCCTCACGTGCCAGGGCCGCCTCGGAACCAGGCGTCGGCATGCTGCGGATGACGAAGTACTGCTGCGCCATCGTCCAGACGTTCGAGGCGAGCCAGTAGAACATGACGCCGAGGGGGAAGCTCAGACCCGAGATCACGAAGACCAGCGGGAGGATGTACAGCATCATCTTCTGCTGGCGGTACATCGGCGACGCCTTGGTCTCCGGCGACATGTTCTTGGCGACGAGCTGCAGCTGCGTGATGAACTGCGAGGCCGTCATGACCACGATCATGAAACCGGCGATCGCACGGACCTCCCACCCGGAGGCGTTGGTGAACGTCTCGTGCAGGGGGGCACCGAACAGGGCCGCGTTGCCGAACGACGCCGCGAGGTCGTTCGTGAGCAGGCCGATGCCCGTCTTGTTGATCTGGGCTTCGTGCAGCACCGAGTACAGCGAGAAGAAGATCGGCATCTGCAGCAGCAGCGGCAGGCAGGAGCTCAGCGGGTTGGTGCCCGTCTCCTTGTACAGGGCCATGGTCTCGCGGCTCATGGCCTCACGCGAGAACTGGTCCTTCTTGCCCTTGTACTTGTCCTGGATCTTCTTCAGCTGCGGCGCGACCTCGAGCATGCGGCGCTGCGACTTGATCTGCCGCACGAAGATCGGGATCAGCGCGGCGCGGACCACGAAGGTCAGGAAGATGATGGAGAGGACCCAGGTGATACCCGCGCCCGGGTCCATGCCGATGCTCTCGAAGATCCAGTGGAAGCCGACGAGGATGGCCGAGACCACCCATTTGAGCGGCCAGAGGATCGTACCGATGATGTCCATGGGGACGGCTACGCCTTTCGAGTGCGCTGGGGGAGCAGGACCGGCCGGGCCGTTCCGACCGCGGGGTGCGGCTGCTGCGGGATCGGCGCGAGGACGAACCCGAACCGGTTGACGACGAACGGGCGACGACGTTCCGTGACGTCGTCGATCCCGCCTGCAGCCCAGGGGTTGCAGCGAGCGATGCGCCAGGCGCCCATCGCGGATCCGCGGACGACGCCGTACTGCTGGATCGCTTCGAGGGCGTACCGGGAGCACGACGGGTGGTACCGGCAGACGTTGCCGTACAACGGGGAGATCACTGCACGGTAGGCGCGGAGCACGACGACGCAAGCGTTGCGTGGGAGCAACGCGGCGACCCAGGCCAGCCGGGTCCACAGGGTGCGGTTCATGCTGCCTTCTCCACCCCGCGCGCGAAGGAGCGCACGACGTCTTCGAGCAGGGTAGGCCATCCGGCCTGCGATGCGGCTGGCAGTGCGCGCACCACCACGTCGTACCCCACGGGGGAGTCGGCGAGGATGCCGTGCGCGATCGCCTTGAGCCGCCGCCTGATCAGGTTCCGGGTCACGGCGTTGCCCACCGTCTTGGCGACGATGAACCCGAACCGCGACGGTCCGGTGGGGTCCGTCGAGCGACGGACCACGGACACGACGACGTGCGCCGTGGCGCTCTTGCGACCACGACGCACGACGTTCCGGTAGTCGTCCCCGCGGACGATGCGGTTGGCGCTGGCCAACACTGCGATGCCGGGGTCAGACCGAGGACCGGATCAGGCGGTGAGCCTGATCAGGCCGAGAGCTCGGTGCGGCCCTTGGCGCGACGCGCCGACAGGATGGCGCGGCCGGCACGCGTCCGCATGCGGAGGCGGAAGCCGTGCTTCTTGGCGCGGCGACGGTTGTTCGGCTGGAAGGTGCGCTTGCTCATGATCTCTCCACACGGCTGCTCGCGGCGAGCCGTCACGTATGTATGTGTCATCGCTCGGTGTCGAACGACGCAGATGGGCGCGACCAATCGGCCGCAGTCAACTGGTTAACGGTACGTGACAGCAGCGAGCAGGTCAAACGCCGATCGGGCCGGCCTCGGTGCCGGAGGCGTCGAGGACACCGCTGCGGTCCATTCTCCACATTGGGGACAACTTCCGTTCGGTGCCACCCGGCCCGGTCCTTTACAGTGGGGTCATCGATCGGCCCCGCGCCCCGGTACGACAGGGAAGTACTCCTGTCCGACGGATCCGGGCGGTCGTGGACAACACTGTGGACAACCCTGTGGGAACACGCGCGGTACGAGGCGTCGACGAAGCCCCCGAGACCCCGACGAACCGCCGGCGAACGACACGGTCCGCTGAGCGCCACACCCCGCGGCGCTCCGGCACGTCCGACCCAGCAGGACGCACCCCGGTCCGGCACCGAACGCACGACACACACCTGGAGACGAGCGCGACATGACGATGCCGGCCGACCCCGTCGAGGACCTCTGGTCATCCGTACTCGGAATCCTCAGCGAAGACCCCCGCATCACGCCGCAGCTCCACGGGTTCCTCAACCTGGTCGAACCGAAGGGCGTCCTCGCCGGCACGCTGTACCTGGAGGTCCCCAACGACCTGACCCGCGGCATGCTCGAGCAGCGGATCCGCATCCCGATCACCGAGGCCGTCGCCCGCATCGGTGACGACTCGGTCGCGAACTTCGCCATCACGGTGAACCCGGACATGGCGTCCGAGCCGCGCGTCGACCCGAACGTGCCGGAGTACGCCGAGCCCGTCCAGGAAGCAGTGGAGCAGAGCGCTGCGCCCCGCCAGTACATCGAGGCACCCTTCGTGCCGAGCCAGATCGACTCCCCGGGCACGAGCGGCCGGCCGGAGTCGCGGCTGAACCCGAAGTACAACTTCGACAACTTCGTCATCGGCTCGTCGAACCGCTTCGCCCACGCCGCAGCGGTCGCGGTGGCCGAGGCTCCGGCGAAGGCATACAACCCGCTCTTCATCTACGGCGACTCCGGGCTGGGCAAGACCCACCTGCTCCACGCCATCGGGCACTACGCGGAGAGCCTCTACCCGGGGATCCGCGTCCGGTACGTGTCGAGCGAGGAGTTCACCAACGACTTCATCAACTCGATCGCGAACAACCGCTCGAACCAGTTCCAGCAGCGCTACCGCGACATCGACATCCTGCTGATCGACGACATCCAGTTCCTGCAGGGGAAGGACTCCACGCAGGAGGCGTTCTTCCACACGTTCAACACGCTGCACGACCACAACAAGCAGGTCGTCATCACGTCCGACGTCGCACCGAAGCACCTCACCGGCTTCGAGGACCGCATGCGGTCGCGCTTCGAGTGGGGTCTGATCACGGACGTCCAGGCGCCCGAGCTCGAGACGCGCATCGCGATCCTCCGCAAGAAGGCGCAGTCCGACCACCTGCAGGTGCCGGACGACATCCTCGAGTTCATGGCCTCGAAGGTGTCGAGCAACATCCGGGAGCTCGAGGGGACGCTCATCCGCGTCACGGCGTTCGCGAGCCTGAACCGGACGGCCGTCGACATGGCCCTGGTGCAGACCGTCCTCAAGGACCTGATCACCCTCGACGAGGACAACGTCGTCGCGCCGACGGACATCATCAACCACACCGCCGAGTACTTCAAGCTCTCCGTCGACGACCTGTACGGCTCGTCCCGCTCGCAGGCGATCGCCACCGCGCGACAGATCGCGATGTACCTGTGCCGCGAGCTCACGAGCCTGTCGCTCCCGAAGATCGGGCAGCTGTTCGGCAACCGCGACCACACCACGGTCATGTACGCGAACAAGAAGATCACCGAGCTCATGAAGGAGCGGCGGTCGATCTACAACCAGGTCACCGAGCTCACGAGCCGCATCAAACAGGACCGCCGCTACCGCTGAGATCGGTACGTCTCCGGGCGTATCCACCATCTGAGACGGTTCCATGGGCCGGAGTTCTCACAGTGTGGATAGCCTGTGGATAACTGTGGAGGACACGCCGCCCGGTTGTTCACAGCGAGGGGGCCTCCTGTGGAAACTGGGGATGGAAGTGGATAGATGAGATTCATTCATCCCGACGTCGCCCACAGCCCGCCCACAAGTCACAACGGTGTAGTTCCCTACGGCCGAGCGGCATGCACAGGGTTATCCACAGTGTGCACAGGCGTTAACACCATTACTCCTGGTTAACGATCCATCTCCGCGGGACAACCTTGTGGACGGCGGGATGACAAGAAATCCGGCCCACGTCCGCCTGTGCCAGAATGGGGCGGCCGGACAGTCCAAGCCGATCGACAGGGGTTCCAGCTGTGAAGTTCGAGGTCAACCGGGACGTCTTCTCCGAAGCCGTCTCCTTCGCGGTGAAACTCCTCCCACAGCGCACGACCCTCCCGATCTTGTCGGGCGTCCTGATCCACGCGGACGGCGATCGTCTGACGCTCTCGTCGTTCGACTACGAGGTCTCGGCGCAGACGTCCATCTCGGCACAGATCGACGACCCGGGCACGGTCCTGGTCAGCGGTCGCCTGCTGAACGACATCGCGAGCCGACTGCCGAACGCTCCGGTGACCTTCACGACCGAGGACTCCAAGATCTCGGTCTCCTGCGGATCGGCGCACTTCACGCTGCTGTCCATGCCGGTCGAGGAGTACCCGACGCTGCCCGAGATCGGTCCGCAGACCGGTGTCATCCCCGGCGATGCCTTCTCCGAGGCCGTGTCGCAGGTCGCCGTCGCCGCCAGCCGCGACGACGTCACCCCCGTCATCACCGGTGTCCAGCTCGAGGTCGGTGACAACGACCTGTCGCTCATCGCCACGGACCGGTACCGCGTGGCCGTCCGGACCATCGCGTGGGACTCCGGCCGCGTCGGCTCGGACCCGCTGCACGCCCTCGTCCCCGCCCGCACGCTGCAGGAGGTCGGTCGCACCTTCGGGTCGGCGTCCACCGTCTCCGTCTCGATCAGCGGCAACTCCGACCGTGAGCTCATCGCGTTCCACGCCGATGACAAGACCGTCACCTCGCTGCTGATCAAGGGCAACTACCCGCCGGTCCGCCGGCTCTTCCCCGAGAACGTCAACGACCACGCGGTGATCAACACCGCTGAGCTGGTCGAAGCCGTCCGACGGGTCTCACTCGTCCTGGAGCGCGAAGCAGCGCTCCGGTTCTCCTTCACGGTCGACGGGCTCACGCTCGAGGCGATCGGATCCGAACAAGCGCAGGCGTCAGAGTCGATCAGTGCGTTGCTGACCGGAGAGGAAACGGTGGTCTCGCTGAAGCCCGCCTTCCTCCTCGACGGACTGAACGCGGTGCACTCCGAGTTCGTCCGCATCTCCTTCACCAAGACGGAGAACCCCAACAAGCCGGGCCCGGTGCTGATCACCGGCCAGACTTCGCAAGAGGCTGCTGCGACCGATGGATACCGGTACCTGCTGCAGCCCAACCTGCTGCTGCGATAGGCGCAACAGGAACACTGCGCTGACGCACCAGCTGCGGCCTCAGCGCGACGACGAAACAGAAGAGGAAATCATGCACATCGGTCTTGTCGGCCTTGGTCGCATGGGCAACAACATGCGTGCCCGTCTCCGCAACGCAGGGATCGAGGTCACCGGTTACGACGCGAACCCCGCCGTCTCCGACGTCGCGAGCCTCGCAGACCTGGCGGGCGCCCTGCCCGAGGGTCAGCGACTCGTCTGGGTGATGGTGCCGCACGGCAAGATCACCGACGACGTCATCACCGAGCTCGCCGGCGTCCTGAACGAGGGCGACCTCGTCATCGACGGTGGCAACTCGAAGTGGCTCGACGACACCACGCACGCCGAGCAGCTCGGTGCGCGCGGCATCCGCTACATGGACGCCGGTGTCTCCGGCGGCGTGTGGGGCAAGGACAACGGCTACGGCCTGATGGTCGGCGGTGACGTCAAGGACGTCGAGTTCGCCATGCCGGTCTTCGACGCACTGCGCCCCGAGGGGCCGCGCGAAGAGGGCTTCTCGCACGCCGGTCCGATCGGCGCGGGGCACTACGCCAAGATGGTCCACAACGGCATCGAGTACGCGATCATGCAGGCCTACGGCGAGGGCTACGAGCTCCTCGAGGCCAAGGACCTGATCACCGACGTCCCCGCCGTGTTCGCCGGGTGGCAGCGCGGAACGGTCGTCCGTTCCTGGCTGCTCGACCTCATGGTCCTGGCCCTGAACGAAGACCCGAAGCTCGACGAGCTCGAGGGCTACGTCGAGGACTCGGGCGAGGGACGCTGGACGCTGGAAGAGGGCATCGAGCTCGCCGTTCCGATGCCGGCGCTGTCGGCGTCGATCTTCGCGCGCTTCGTCTCGCGTCAGGGCAGCGCGTCCCCGACGATGAAGGCCGTCGCGGCGCTCCGCAACCAGTTCGGCGGTCACGCCGTCAAGAAGTCCTAGGACCACCCGGGGAAACCCGGACTCGGCCCGCGTGCACGTCGACCATCTCCAACTCACCGACTTCCGGAACTACCGGGAGGCGGACGTCGACCTCGCACGCGGGCCGAACCTGTTCGTCGGCCGGAACGGGCAGGGCAAGACCAACCTGGTCGAGGCCATCGGGTACCTGTCGACACTCGGTTCCCACCGGGTCCCGACGGATGCCGCGCTCGTCCGTCAGGGCTGCGACGCCGCGATCGTCCGGGCCCGCCTGGCGCACGAGGACCGCAGCATCCTCGCCGAGGTGCAGATCAACCGCACCGGAGCGAACCGTGCGCAGGTGAACCGGTCGGCGATCAAGCCGCGTGAACTCCCGCGCTACTGCACCTCCGTCCTCTTCGCTCCCGAGGACCTCGCCCTGGTCCGTGGCGAACCGGCCGGTCGGCGACGCATGCTCGACGAGCTGCTCGGCCAGATCGCACCGCGGATGCAAGGGGTGCTGGCCGACTACGACCGCACACTCCGCCAGCGGAACACCCTGCTCAAGTCGGCCCGTGCCACCGGCGCCAAGGCCAACGCCCTGTCGACGCTCGACGTCTGGGACGACCGCCTCGTCGGACTCGGTGCCGAGATCGTCGCCGCGCGCGACCACCTGACCCGCCGGCTCGCACCGTTCGTCGCCGAGGCGTACGCCACCGTCGCGGGCGAGGACCACGATGCCTCGATCGCCGGTGTGCTCTCGATCCGTGGCGGTGACCCGGAGGCCGCCGCCGCGACGGACCCGGTCCTCGGCACCCCCGACGAGCCGGTGAGCGTGACCGCTGCAGCCGAGGCGTTCGCAGCTGCCCTCGAGCGTCGTCGTCGCGACGAGCTCGACCGCGGGTTGACCCTCGTCGGGCCGCACCGGGACGACGTCCTGTTCCAGCTCAACGGGTTACCTGCCCGCGGGTACGCCAGTCACGGGGAGTCCTGGTCCTTCGCGCTCGCGATCCAGCTGGCGAGCGCGTCGATCCTGCGGGCGGAGTCGAACCTCGGTGACCCGATCATCATCCTCGACGACGTGTTCGCCGAACTCGACGAATCCCGGCGCGAACGCCTCGGGAACGCCGTGGCCGACTACGAGCAGGTCCTCATCACGGCCGCGGTGTTCGGCGACGTCCCCTCCCAGCTGGCCGCGCACACGGTGCGGATCGAGGCGGGCACGATCGTGACCGACGACACCGACGCGACCCCGCCGGAAGCCGACGCCTGATGCCCCGCCCGTGGAAGCCGACCGAGCCGTCGCGGCTGTACCGGCACCTCCGAGCCGTCTTCGGCGACCCCTCGAAGCGCGGGGTCGACGCCCGCCGCCGTCGCTCCCGCGAGTTCGACGCCGACACCGTCCCGTACGGCCGCGGCCGTGAGCCCCGAGGGCTCGGTGACGTGGTCGGATCCCTGGCCAACGAGCTCGGGTGGACCGAACCCCTGGCCCGCTCGGAGCTGTTCGTGGACTGGCCGAGCGTCGTCGGTGAGGAACTCGCGAAGCACTCCACCCCGGTCACCATCGACGACGGTGCGCTGGTCATCCGGTGTGACTCGACGGCCTGGGCGACGCAGCTCCGTCTCATGCGGGCCAGCGTCACGACGACCATCGCCGAGCGGCACCCGGAAGCCGGGGTCGAGTCGATCCGGGTTTCGGGGCCGTACGTCCCCACCTGGAAACGCGGCCCCAGGACGGTCCAGGGGCGCGGTCCTCGCGACACCTACGGTTGAGTCGACGAAATCATCCTGTGGTGCCAAAAAAGCCCGCCTGTGGGCCGGATGAGCCCTCGAAAGAGGGGCCTCTGCGGTAGACTGGGAGGTGCAGTGCGCGGGCGTTCCGCGCGCAGGCAGGAGCACGCTCGACATGGCATCAGAATCTGAAGACGACCCGCAGAACCCGCTCGACGCGGAGACCCCGCAGAGCGAACCGTCCTACGGAGCAGACCAGATTCAGGTGCTCGAGGGGCTCGAGGCGGTCCGCAAGCGTCCCGGTATGTACATCGGTTCGACGGGGCCCCGCGGTCTGCACCACCTGGTCCAGGAGATCGTCGACAACTCCGTCGACGAAGCCCTCGCCGGGTACTGCGACACCATCGACGTCACCATCCGTGAAGACGGCGGTGTCCGCGTGGTCGACAACGGCCGTGGCATCCCGGTCGGCATCCACGCGGCCGAGGGCGTCTCGACCGTCCAGGTCGTCCTGACCGTCCTGCACGCCGGCGGCAAGTTCGGCGGCGGCGCGTACGCGGTGTCCGGTGGTCTGCACGGTGTCGGTTCCTCCGTCGTGAACGCGCTGAGCTCCGAGCTCGACGTCGAGGTCCGACAGCAGGGCCACGTCTGGCGCCAGAGCTACACCGACGGCGTCCCGGTCGCACCGCTCACCAAGGACGAACCGTCCGACGAGCACGGCACCACGATCACCTTCTGGCCGAACGCCGAGATCTTCGAGACCGTCGTCTTCGACTACGAGACCCTGCGCACCCGGTTCCAGCAGATGGCCTTCCTCAACAAGGGGCTGCGGATCAACCTGCGCGACGAGCGCACCCCGGAAGAAGGGGAAGAGGCGCGGAACGACTCCTTCATGTACGAGCGCGGTCTCGCCGACTACGTCGAGTACATCAACGCGCAGAAGAAGGCCGACCTCGTCCACCCGGACGTCATCGGCTTCGAGTCCGAGGACACCGAGCGCAAGATCGCGCTCGAGGTCGCGATGCAGTGGAACACCTCGTACCAGGAGAGCGTCCACACCTTCGCGAACACGATCAACACGCACGAGGGCGGCACCCACGAAGAGGGCTTCCGCGCGGCGCTGACGTACCTGGTGAACAAGTACGCGCGCGAGACGAAGATCATCAAGGAGAAGGACGACAACCTGACGGGTGACGACATCCGTGAAGGGTTGACGGCCGTCATCTCCGTGAAGCTCGGCGAACCGCAGTTCGAGGGCCAGACGAAGACGAAGCTGGGCAACACCGAGGCGAAGGGCTTCGTGCAGCGCGTCGTCGGCGCCGAGCTCACGCACTGGTTCGAGAGCAACCCGACACAGGCCCGCGACGTCGTCCGCAAGGCGATCCAGGCGTCGCAGGCGCGACTCGCCGCCCGCAAGGCCCGCGAGACCACGCGTCGCAAGGGGCTGCTCGAGTCGGGTGGCATGCCCGGCAAGCTGAAGGACTGCCAGTCCAAGGACCCGACCCTGTCGGAGATCTTCATGGTCGAGGGTGACTCCGCCGGCGGTTCCGCCGTGCAGGGCCGCAACCCGATGACCCAGGCGATCCTGCCCCTGCGCGGCAAGATCCTGAACGTCGAGAAGGCGCGGCTCGACCGCGCGCTCGCCAACCAGGAGATCCAGTCGATGATCACGGCGTTCGGCGCCGGCATCGGTGAGGACTTCGACCCGGACAAGGCCCGGTACCACAAGATCGTGCTGATGGCCGATGCCGACGTCGACGGCCAGCACATCACCACGTTGCTGCTGACCCTGCTGTTCCGCTACATGCGGCCGCTCATCGAGCGCGGCTACGTGTACCTCGCGCAGCCGCCGCTGTACCGCCTGAAGTGGTCGAACGCCGCACACGAGTACGTGTTCAGCGACCGGGAGCGCGACGCCCTGATGCAGTCGGGCATCGCCGCCGGCAAGCGGATCCCGAAGGACAACGGCATCCAGCGCTACAAGGGCCTCGGCGAGATGGACTACAAGGAGCTCTGGGACACCACGATGAACCCGGACACCCGTACGCTCCTGCAGGTCACGCTCGAGGACGCCGCCGCGGTGGACAGCACCTTCTCGACGCTGATGGGTGAAGACGTCGACGCACGTCGCCAGTTCATCCAGCAGAACGCCAAGGACGTCCGCTTCTTGGACATCTGAACAGACTCGACATCTCGACCCTGGCCTGGAGGCGCGGTGCCAGCCGCGTGCTCTGGTCCGGACCACTTGTGGTCGCGTCCACCGCGACGAACGTCACCACGGCCTCCCGGCCGTCAGAAAGGTAACGCAAGCCAATGGCTGACGACAACGAGAACGCCCCCGACGAGCAGCCCGAGATCGTCCACGGCGACAGCGGGGACATCGTCGTCTCCGGTGACCGCATCTCGCAGGTCGACCTGCAGCTCGAGATGCAGCGTTCCTACCTCGACTACGCGATGTCGGTCATCGTCGGCCGCGCGCTGCCCGAGGTCCGCGACGGCCTGAAGCCGGTGCACCGCCGCGTGATCTACGCGATGTTCGACGGCGGCTACCGTCCGGACCGCGCGTTCTCGAAGTGCTCCCGCGTCGTCGGCGACGTCATGGGGCAGTTCCACCCGCACGGCGACTCGGCGATCTACGACGCGCTGGTCCGTCTGGTGCAGCCGTGGTCACTCCGGTACCCGCTCGCACTCGGCCAGGGCAACTTCGGCTCGCCGGGCAACGACGGCGCAGCAGCCCCGCGGTACACCGAGACCAAGATGGCGCCGCTCGCCATGGAGATGGTCCGGGACATCGACGAGGACACCGTCGACTTCCAGGACAACTACGACGGTCGCACGCAGGAGCCCGCGATCCTGCCGGCACGGTTCCCGAACCTGCTCGTCAACGGCTCGGTCGGCATCGCGGTCGGCATGGCGACGAACATCCCGCCGCACAACCTGCGCGAGGTGGCCGAGGGCGCGAAGTGGGCCCTCGACAACCCCGAGGCGACGCGCGAAGAGCTCCTCGCCGCGCTCATGCAGCGCATCAAGGGGCCGGACTTCCCGACCGGTGCGCAGATCCTGGGCACCAAGGGCATCCAGGACGCCTACCTCACCGGTCGCGGTTCGATCACGATGCGCGCCGTCGTCAACGTCGAGGAGATCCAGGGTCGCACCTGCCTCGTCGTCACCGAGCTGCCGTACCAGGTCAACCCGGACAACCTCGCGATCAAGATCGCCGACCTCGTCAAGGACGGCAAGCTCGCCGGCGTCGCGGACATCCGCGACGAGACCTCGGGTCGCACCGGCCAGCGCCTGGTGATCGTCCTCAAGCGCGACGCCGTGGCCAAGGTCGTGCTGAACAACCTGTACAAGCACACGCAGCTGCAGGAGAACTTCGGCGCGAACATGCTCGCGATCGTCGACGGCGTCCCGCGGACCCTGCCGCTCGACGGGTTCATCTCGGCGTGGGTCGCGCACCAGGTCGACGTCATCGTCCGCCGCACCCAGTTCCGCCTGCGCGAGGCCGAGAAGCGCGCGCACATCCTGCGCGGCTACCTCGCAGCGCTCGACGCCCTCGACGAGGTCATCGCGCTCATCCGTCGGTCGCCCGATGTCGAAGAGGCCCGCTCCGGCCTGATGGACCTGCTGTCCGTCGACGAGATCCAGGCGCGCGCGATCCTCGAGCTCCAGCTCCGTCGACTGGCCGCCCTCGAGCGCCAGAAGATCCACGACGAGGCCGAAGAACTCGAGCGCAAGATCGCCGACTTCCAGGACATCCTGGCGTCGGAGACCCGGCAGCGCACGATCATCCGCGACGAGCTCGAGGAGATCGTCGACCGCTTCGGCGACGACCGCCGCACCGAGATCATGCTCGGCTACGACGGCGACATGTCGATGGAAGACCTCATCCCCGAAGAGGAGATGGTCGTCACCATCACCCGCGGTGGGTACGTCAAGCGCACGCGCAGCGACCAGTACCGCTCGCAGCACCGCGGTGGCCGTGGTGTCCGTGGGGCCCAGCTCCGCGCGGACGACATCGTCGAGCACTTCTTCGTCACGACGACGCACCACTGGCTGCTGTTCCTCACCGACCAGGGCCGGGTCTACCGCGCCAAGGCGTACGAGCTGCAGGAAGCCGGCCGCGACGCCAAGGGCCAGCACGTGGCGAACCTGCTCGCGATGCAGCCGGACGAGCAGATCCAGCAGGTGCTCGACATCCGTGACTACGAGGTCGCGCAGTACCTCGTCCTCGCGACCGAGCACGGGCTGGTGAAGAAGACCGCGCTCACCGAGTACGACACCAACCGCACCGGTGGCATCATCGCGATCAACCTGCGCGACGGCGACAAGCTCCGCCAGGCGCTGCTCGTCGACGAGCACGACGACCTGCTGCTCGTCTCACGACAGGGCATGTCGCTCCGCTTCACCGCGACGAACGACACCCTGCGGCCGATGGGTCGGTCGACCTCCGGCGTGAAGGGCATGTCCTTCCGCGACGGCGACTCGCTCCTGGCCGCACGCGTGGTGGCGGACGACGGTTTCGTCTGGGTGATGACCGAGGGCGGGTACGCCAAGCGCACCGCCGTCGACCAGTACCGCATCCAGGGACGCGGTGGTCTCGGCATCAAGGTGGCGAAGTTGGCGACCGACCGAGGCGACCTTGTGGGTGCTCTCATCGTCGGTGAGGACGACGAAGTGCTCGTCGTGCTGCAATCGGGCAAGGTGGTAAGGTCTGCCGTGGCCGAGGTCCCTGCCAAGGGTCGCGACACCATGGGTGTCGTCTTCGCCAGGTTCGCGGCGAACGACAAGATCATCGCAGTGGCCCAGAACACCGAGCGGAACCTGGTCGACCAGGACGACGCCGAGATCGAGCCAGCGGGCCCGGTGGAGACGGTCAGCCCTTCCGAAGCGGCCCCGGACTCCACTGATCCCATCGACACCGAGCCCGTCGCGGACGAGGCCGGAGAGGACCAGTCAAGCAATGAGTAGTGTCGCCGAGAAGCTCCAGAAGAAGGCGAAGCGACCCGTCGGCACCCGCCAAGTGCGGCTGCGGCTGGTCTACGTCGACTTCTGGTCGATGGTGAAGCTCAGCTTCCTCATCGCCCTGGCCGGCAGCATCGTGATCGTGGTCGCCACGGCGCTGGTGTGGGTCATCCTCAACCAGACGGGCGTGTTCACGCAGGTGGACGCCTTGTTGAAGGACGTCACCGGTCAGAACAGTTACTCGATCATGGACCAGTTCTCACTGGGTCAGGTGCTCGGGTTCTCCATCGTCGTGGGCATCCTCAACGTGGTCGTCGGCACCGTGCTCGGCGCCATCGTGAGCGTCCTCTACAACCTCAGTGTTCGCATCACCGGCGGCTTGCTCGTCGGCTTCACGAACAACTGACACACCCGGGCCGGGTGAGCCGACCGCTCGATTTCGTTCTGCGAGATCCGTGGGGTAGGCTTTCATCCGGTCTGAGGGGCTATAGCTCAGGCGGTTAGAGCGCTTCGCTGATAACGAAGAGGTCCAAGGTTCAAGTCCTTGTAGCCCCACCAGTTCTTCGGAACACACGACAATTCCATCCCGTCACCGATCACCTCGGTGGCACCCGGGGCCTTAGCTCAGTTGGTAGAGCGCCTGCTTTGCAAGCAGGATGTCGGGAGTTCGATTCTCCCAGGCTCCACTCCACTCCGGGATGACCCTGCTGCGGTCGTTCCTTCCTCCGCCGGATCGTTCCGCCGTGCTCGTCTCGTGCCTTCGGCACGGGCCGCTCCGCGATGGCCGTCTCCGTGGGACGTCGCGCGTTCGTCGTCGTCGTCGTCGTGCGTGCTCGTCGTGCGTGCTCGGTCCGGGCGGGTGTCGGTGCGCCGAGGTCTCGCGGCGCCGAGGTTCCGAAATATCGGCATCTCGGGCGCGGCTGGGGACGGCCGTGGAACCTCGGCGGCTGGCGTGCGGCATGTCGTGGAACCTCGGCATCGGCCGGTCAGCCAGTCGATGCCTCGTCGCAGACCCGAGGCCGGGAACGACGAAGGGCCCCGGCGGAGTGCCGGGGCCCTTCGTACGAACCGTGGAGGTCAGGCGGCAGGCTTCTCCGCCGTGTCAGCGTCGTCGGCAACCCACAGGTCGTCGTCGGCGCGGAGCGTCTGGTACGCGGCGTACGCAGCACCAGCAACGGCGACGACGCCGACGATGATGAGCGCGACACCACCGAAGCCGATGCCCTTCTTCTGCTGCGACGGCACGTACTTCACAGCAGCCTTCTTGGCCTTCTTGCCCTTCTTCTGGGCGTTCTTCACGATCTTCTTGACCCGGGGGTCCTTCGCGAGGTCGGTGACGCTCAGCACGGAGCCAGCGGTCGACACCAGTCCGGGGATGACCTCGGACTGGAACTTGTGCGAAGCGTTCTGTGCTGCGGACGTCGCAGCGTGGACCCCGGTCGCGACCGCGGGACGGATCCCGTTGTCGATCGCGTTCTGCACACGAGGGGCGATGTCCTTGCGGGCTGCGTCGGCTGCGTTCGACCGGGCTTCCGCCAGGATCGCGTTCGCGTGCTCGAGGACCTTGCGCTGCTCTCCGAGGAGCGAGGCGGTCTGGCCCTTGAGCTTCTTGATCTGCTTCCGACGCTTGCGCGGGATCTCGATCGTCGTCATCTGGTACCTCCATCGGATCGGCGTGACCCCATCCTGCCACCAGAGTCCCTGACAGGTCACGGAGCCTCACCTGTGGGTCCGGTCCGTACGCAGCCGGTACATGCGAGAATCGGAACATGTCTCTGCACACCGCTGTCGCAACGATCCACACCAACAAGGGCGACATCCGCGTCAACCTGTTCGGCAACCACGCACCGAAGACCGTCAAGAACTTCGTCGACCTCGCCACGGGCAAGCAGGAGTGGACCCACCCGGGTACGGGCAAGGTCTCCACCGACAAGCTCTACGACGGCGTCGTCTTCCACCGCATCATCAAGGACTTCATGATCCAGGGTGGTGACCCGCTCGGCCAGGGCATCGGCGGCCCGGGTTACCGCTTCGACGACGAGATCTCCCCGGAGCTCACGTTCCAGAACCCCTACATCTTCGCCATGGCCAACGCCGGCATCCAGGGCGGGCGTGGCACCAACGGCTCGCAGTTCTTCATCACCACGGTGGCGACGCCGTGGCTGCAGGGCAAGCACACCATCTTCGGTGAGGTCGCCGACGACGAGTCGCGTGCCGTGGTCGACGCCATCGAGGGTGTCCCCACCGACGGCCGTGACAAGCCCGTCGAGGACGTGGTCATCCAGAGCATCGACGTCGAAGGCGTCTGATCCACACGTGACCGACCAGGCGTACAACCCGAACAACACCTGCTACCGGCATCCGGACCGGCAGAGCTTCGTGCTCTGCCAGCGCTGTGGGCGGACGATCTGCCCGGAGTGCCAGACGCCGGCGGCAGTCGGGGTGCACTGCCCGGAGTGCGTGCGTGAACAGCGCGCACAGTTCGCAGCGAACCGTCGCGCGTCCGGAGCCCCCAGTGGGCTGACGGTCGCGCGACGGCGCTTCGCGATGCTCGACCAGAAGGCGACGGTCGTCATCGTGGCGATCACGGTCGCCATCTGGCTGCTGGACCAGGTGAGTGGCCGGTTCTTCACCAGCCTGCTGGCCTACAACTCGTTCCTCTTGCCCACACAGCCGTGGCGAGTCGTCACCTCCCTGTTCGTGCACTCGGGGATCTTCCACATCCTGTTCAACATGTGGGCGCTGTGGATCTTCGGTCGGATGCTCGAGAACATGCTCGGCACCTGGCGATTCGTCGCGCTGTACTTCATCACGGGGATCTTCGGCTCGATGCTCGTGACGTTCCTCGCTCCCGGAACGACCGTCGTCGGCGCTTCCGGAGCGATCTTCGGGCTCTTCGCGGCGTTCTTCGTGCTGCAGCGGAGCCTCGGGCAGAACGCGGTGCAGCTCCTCGTGATCATGGGGCTCAACCTGGTCGTCGGGTTCCTCCCGGGGATCAACATCTCGTGGCAGGCGCACGTCGGTGGGATCATCGGCGGCTTCCTGGTGGGCTTCGTGTTCGCCAAGACCCGGAACGTCCGGCAGCGGCCGCTGCAGATCGGCCTGCTCGTCGCCACCGCCTTGGTGGGTATCGTGCTAACCGCAGTCGGGTACGCGGTCACCATCGGCTGACCCGACCTGGACACACGTCCACCGAACGCCCCGTCGCTTCCGCGGCGGGGCGTTCGTCGTTCCGAGACATCCCTGCGCCCAGCCCGTCGTGCGGCCGCTCTCCCGCGGAAGCGACAGTCTGCCGCCGACCTTTCGGCGAGGTCTGACGCTTTCGCAGACAGGACGGCGCAGCCAGCCGCACATTCGTGGCGCGACCGAACGGCGGACGGGAGGCACGGTGCCAGGCCGCCACGGGCCTCCAGTCCACCGTCCACAAGGCGTCCGCAGAGTTATCCACAGGTGTGGAGAAACCGGTGAGTTACACGCGTGTGATTATCCCCATTGTGGACTCAGCTGTGGATAACTCCGGGGTCGGGGTGTGGATGACGATGTGGAGAGTGTGGAGAAGTGTGGAGAACCGCCCGGATCCTCGATGATCTGGGGACGAGCGGCAGCAAGTCCTGTGGAGAACGACAACGCCCGCCGCACCAAGTGGTGCGACGGGCGTCGGAGTGTCTCGAGGCTGCGGATCAGCGCCAGCGGGTGGTCATGAGGAAGCCGATGAACATGATGCCGAAGCCGACCAGGATGTTCCACGAGCCGAGGCTCGGCACCGGCAGGGTCGCGTTCGAGATGTAGAAGACGATCACCCAGACGAGGCCGATGAGCATGAAGCCGAACATGACCGGCTTGAACCACACCGGGTTCGGGGCGTCCCCCGCGGTGTCGACCGAGTCGGCTCGGGTCCTCCGGGCGGGCTTGGTGCGGTCCTTGTCACTGGCCATGGCCGGTATCCTACCGTGACCACGTGTGTGGATCGGCCCGCAGACCGCTGCACACATCCCCCACGAGTACGGTGAACCGCCATGACCAGGATCCTCGTCGTCGACAACTACGACAGCTTCGTCTACACGTTGAACGGGTACGTCCAGCAGCTCGGAGCCCAGACGGACGTGGTGCGCAACGACGCCTTCCCCGAGTCGGAGATCGCGGACCGCATCGCCGACTACGACGGCATCCTGCTGTCGCCCGGCCCAGGCACCCCGGCCGACGCCGGCGTCTCGATCCCCACGGTGCACGCGGCGATCGCGTCCGGCACCCCCCTGCTCGGGGTCTGCCTCGGCCACCAGGCGATCGCAGAAGCCCTCGGCGCCACGGTCACGCACGCCGACGAACTCATGCACGGCAAGACCTCGCAGGTCGACCACGACGACAGCACGCTCTTCGCGGGCGTTCCGCACCCGTTCACGGCGACGCGGTACCACTCCCTCGCAATCGTCGACGGCACGGTGCCCGACGAGCTCACCGTCACGGCCCGGACCGGCGGCGGCGTCATCATGGGAGTCCAGCACCGCGCCCACCCGCTGTACGGGGTGCAGTTCCACCCCGAGTCGGTCCTGACCGAGGGTGGCTACCGCATGGTCGGCAACTGGCTCGAGACCACCGGTCTCTCCGGGGCTGCCGAGCGCGCCGACGGCCTCGGCCCGCTCATCGCGACGCATCGCGGCTGACTCGTCAGAGCGCACTCGACGGCGTCGCGTGTCGACGCGCTTGGAGCAGTGGACGCGACGACCTGACGGGCTCGCGGACGCGTGGCGGGGGTGAGCCGGGCCTCCTGGCCGTCAGTGTGCCGACGGGAGGCCCGTCACCGGTCCGTCACGCCGCACGCGTGTGCGTGTGGTCGGCTCGACCGCCGTGGTGGCGTCGTTCCTGATCGGGACGATCAGCGACCGTCGCCGTTGTCCCCGCCGGTGTCCCCGTTGTCTCCACCGTTGTCCCCGTTGTCGCCCTTGTCGTTCCCGTTGTCGGACGACGGAGCGTGGGTCGGCTGGCTCGACGCGGCGCAGTAGGTCAGGGCGACGGCACTGCCCTGGGCGACATCGCCCTGCGGGGTGTCCTGCTGCGTCACGAGGCCACCCGTGCACGAGTACGACGGCGACGGCGTCACGGTGAGGCCGAGCTGCTCGAGCGACGCCTTCGCCTCGGAGAACTGCTGGTTCGTGACGTTCGGCAGCTGCACCTTGCCGTTGGACACCGTGAGGTTGATCACGATGCCCTTGGTGTGGAGCGAACCGGACTCGGGGTCGGAACTCATCACGGTGCCCTCTGGCACGTCGGACGAGTAGTCGGAACTGATCGCGCCGACGCGGAAGCCGGCATCGTCCAGTGCCTGCTGTGCCGCTGCCTGGGACTGCCCGTTCAGCTCGGGGACCGGGACCCGCTCGGGGCCGAGGGAGACGACCACGTTGACGCTGGACTTCCGGCCCACGTTGATGCCGGAGCCCGGGTCGGTGCGGATGACCGTCCCCTTGTCGACCGAGTCGGAGTTCTCCTCGACCTTGACCGCCGTCAGGTCCTTCTTCTCGAGCGCGGTGGACGCGGCGCTGAAGGTCGACCCGGTGACGTTCGGCACGCTCACGGACGACGACACCGGCGGTTTGCCCGGCTGCAGGTTCGCGACGAAGAACACGACCCCGACGATGACCGCGACCGTCAGCAGGATGCCGACCCAGATCCACGCCACCGGCGGACGGTTCTGCGTGCGCTGCGGGCGGTGCTCCGCGGTGTCGTCGTCGAGCTCGCGGAACGCCGCGGCGGGGTTCGACGTGGTGCGCGGGTCGACCCCGAACAGCACCGTCGAGGCGTCGTTCGCCGCGTTCTGCTGGATCTTCTTGGTGGATGCCGGAACTCGGCCCGCAGCGGCCTGCTGCAGGTCCGAGCGGAACTCGGCGGCGTTCTGGAAGCGGCGCGTGCGGTCCTTGACCAGGGCGTGCAGGGTCACGGCATCGAGTGCCGGGGACACCTCTGGTGTGATCGACGACGGGGCGACGGGCTGCTCGCTGACGTGCTGGTAGGCCACCGCCACCGGGGTGTCACCGAGGAAGGGCGCGCGGCCGGTGAGCAGCTCGAACAGCACGACACCGGTGGAGTAGATGTCCGTACGGGCGTCGACGGTCTCGCCACGGGCCTGCTCCGGCGAGAAGTACGACGCAGTGCCGAGGATCGACGTGGTCTGCGCGACCGTGGCGGAGGTGTCGGTGATGGCTCGGGCGATGCCGAAGTCCATGACCTTGACCTGGCCGCTGTGCGTGACCATGACGTTGGCGGGCTTGATGTCGCGGTGCACGACGCCGGCGCGGTGGGAGTACTCGAGCGCGGTGAGGATGCCCTCGGTGATGCGGACGGCCTCGGCCGGAGCGACGGCGCCCTCGGCGATGATGTCGGAGAGCGGGCGGCCCTCGACGTACTCCATCACGATGAAGGGGACCTGCACCTCGGCGCCCGAGGTCTCGGTCACGGTCTCTTCGCCGGCGTCGTACACGCGGACGACCGTGGGGTGCGCCATACGTGCGGCGGCCTGGGCTTCCTGCCGGAACCGGGTGCGGAACGCCGGGTCGTTGGCCAGGCTCGGCTTCAGGAGCTTCACCGCGACCTTGCGACCGAGACGGGTGTCGTTGCCGAGGTGCACGGTTGCCATGCCGCCTCGGCCGATGACATCACCGATCTCGTAACGGTTGGCGAGGAGGGTGATCCCCGCGGTCACACCTTCTGGCACGTACTCCTCCGTCTGTCCGTCCGGGCTAGTGTACGGCAGCACCACCTGGTGAGACGCTGGTCAGGGAGGGGTCGACCGAACCGTTACCGAACGGTGTCGACAGTCCCCGTCCGGGGGTCGTTCAGTTGCCGTCCATCGGGGCGTCGGTCGGGTCGATGCCGTCGTTCGGGTCGGTCGTGGGCTCCTCGGTGGGCTCGGTCCAGGTGACCTGCGCCCCGGGCGACGAGTCGGAGACGACCGCGGTGCCGGACTGCGGCGACTTGCACGTCACCTTGTACGACAGGGTCACCGTGCCGGACTGCGCCGCCGCGACGGTGACCGCCGTGCCGGAGGTCGAGCCCGAGCTGCTGCCGTTCGACGGGACCGTGCCGTTGTCGATCGTGTACGTGTAGCTCACGTCGGAGTACCCGGCGGGGCACTTGTCGTAGGACGGCCAGCTGAACGTGACGCGGCCGGAGTCGCTCACGGATCCACCGGTCGCACGCTCGGGTGCCTCGGCGGTCAGCACGTCGCCGAACGCCTTGATCGTCACCGTCGTGCCCTGCTCGAGGCTGCCCTCGGGGCTGAGCGACTCGACGGTGCCGACCTGGTCGGAGGACGTCGCGTTCGAACCGGCGACGACCTCGGCGACCAGGCCCCGACCGCGGAGCTGGTTCGCGACCTGCTCGGCGTTCTGGCCCGTGTAGTCGGCTGCCGACACCGTCACGCGGGTGTCGACCGGCGTCTGGGACGGGGTCTCGGACGGTGTCGTGGTCGGACGCGGGGTCCTCGACGCGGAGTTCGAGGGCGTCGGGTCGGGGTCGGCCGGGTTGTTCAGGGCGTACACACCGAAGCCACCCGCGATGGCGAGCACCACGACGATGCCGACGACCCACCAGATCCAGGCGCGCTTCTTCTTCGGTTCCTCGGGCTCGTCCGTCGCCGGGGAGCGCGGTCCGACGGGTCCACCGGCACCGCCGGCGGCCGCACCGGACTGGGTGCCGAGCAGTGCCGTGGCGGCGTCGTTGCCCTGGCCCTGCGGCGGGTTGAACGCGACGGTGCCGCCCTGTGCGATGGCGGGGACGGCGACGGTGGCCGCTGCGACGTCACCACGGCGGAGCGCCTGTGCGGCGCGCGCCAGGTTGGCGGCGGTGGCGGGACGATCGGCGGGCTTCTTCGCGATGCACGAGATCACGAGGGCGGCGACGGGCTCGGGGATGTCCCCGGGCAACGCCGGCGGCTGCTCGTTGATGTGCGCCATCGCGATCGCGACCTGCGACTCGCCCGTGAAGGGACGACGACCCGCCAGGGCTTCGTACGCGACGATGCCGAGCGAGTAGATGTCGGTCGACGGTGACGCCGGGTGCCCGCTCGCCTGCTCGGGCGAGAGGTACTGCACGGTGCCCATGACCTGGCCGGTCGCGGTCAGCGGGACCTGGTCGGCGATGCGTGCGATGCCGAAGTCGGTGATCTTGACGCGGCCGTCCGGCGTGATGAGCAGGTTGCCGGGCTTGATGTCGCGGTGCACGAGACCGACCGCGTGCGCGGCCTGCAGGGCGTTCGCGGTCTGCGCGACGATGTCCAGGACCTTGTCGACCGGCAGCGTGTGCTCGCGCTCGATCATGGTCGAGAGCGCTTCGCCGGGGACGAGCTCCATCACGAGGTAGGCGCTGCCGTCCTCTTCGCCGTAGTCGAAGACGTTGGCGATGCCCTCGTGGTTGACGAGCGCAGCGTGCCGGGCCTCGGCGCGGAAGCGCTCGAGGAACCCGGGGTCGCCGAGGTACTCGTCCTTGAGGATCTTGAGTGCGACGGTTCGGCCGATGACGAGGTCGGTGGCCTGCCACACCTCTCCCATGCCGCCGATGGCGACCCGGGACGAGAGCTGGTACCGCCCACCGAAGGTGAGTCCGCTGGTGGGTCTCATTTGTTCAGCACCGCCTCCATGACTTTCTTCGCGACCGGGGCCGCGACTGTGTTGCCGACTCCCGACTGGCCGAGCCCGCCGCCGTCTCCGACGACGACCGCCACGGCGACCTCCGGGTCCTTCGCGGGCGCGAACCCGGTGAACCAGAGGGTGTAGGGATCGCCTGTTCCGCCCTCGGCCGTGCCCGTCTTCCCTGCGACGTCGACACCGTCGATCTTGGCATTCGTTCCGGTCCCGGCGTTCACGACGCTCTGCATGGCCTCGGTGAGGTCAGCGGACTCGGAGGAGGACAGCGGATCACTGTACTGCCTCGGGGAGAAGGACTCGACCGTCTTCAGGTCGCTCGTGGTGATCGAGTCGACGAGCGAGGGCTGCATGACCTTGCCGCCGTTCGCGATGCCGGCCGACACCATGGCCATCTGCAGCGGGGACACCCGGACGCTCGCCTGGCCGAACGCGCTGAGCATGAGCTGCGCGGTGGAGTCGACCTCGGGGTACTGGCTGGCGGTCGCGGACATCGGGACCTCGATGGCGTCACCGAAGCCGTACTTGTCGGCCATGCTCTTGATCGCGTCGTACCCGAGCTTCTGTCCGAGCTCGGCGAACGGGATGTTGCACGAGTACTGGATGGCCGTGCGGAGCTTGACCTTGTCGCCGCCCCCGCACGTGCCGCCCTCGGCGTTGTTGATGTACGAGCTCGTGCCGGGGAGCTGCAGGCGCGACGGGTTCGGGAACGTCGAGTCGAGGTTGTACTTGCCGCCCTCGAGCGCCGCCGATGCCACGACGAGCTTGAAGACGGATCCGGGCGTGTACAGGTCGCCGCCGATGGCGCGGTTCTGCAGCGGGGACGACGAGGCGCCGAGCAGGGCGTCGTACTGCTCCTTGACCTTCGCGGTGTCGTGCGAGGTGAGGGTGTTCGGGTCGTAGCTCGGCTTCGAGACCATCGCGAGGATCTTGCCGGTCTTCGGCTGGATGGCCACGACGGCGCCGCTGTTCGTGCCGAGGGCGTCGTACGCGGCCTGCTGCACGGCGGGGTCGATCGTCAGGTTGACGTTGTCGCCCTGGACGTCCTGGCCGGTGAGGATCGAGTTGAGGTTCTGGAAGAACGAGGCGTCCGAGTTGCCGGACAGCACGGTGTTCTCCGCGCTCTCGATGCCGGTGTTGCCCTGGCCGATGGTGAAGTACCCGGTGACCGCCGAGTACAGGTCGCCGTTCGTGTACTTGCGCTGGTACTCGTACTGGTCGTCCACGGGGGTCGACTCGGCGATCGGGCTGCCGTCGACGAGGATCGCACCGCGCTTGGTCGAGTAACTGTCCAAGATGGTGCGTGAGTTGCGGGAGTCGGCGCGGAGCGTGTCCGCCGAGAAGAACTGGATCGAGGTCGTCGACACGAAGAGTGCGACGAACATGAGCACGATGACGGTCGAGACACCGCGGAGCTGTCGGTTCATCGACGACGCTCCTTCCTGGTCGCGCGCGCGGACCGCCCGCTCGCGGCGGGGATCGCACCCTGCTGGACGCGTTGTTCGGCTGGGATGGAATCGGTGAGTCGCAGCAGCATCGCGGCGATGATCCAGTTGGCGATGAGCGAGGAACCACCCGCAGCCATGAACGGCGTGGTGAGGCCGGTCACCGGGATCACGCGGGTGATGCCACCGACGACGACGAACACCTGCAGGGCGATCACGAAGCCGAAGCCGACGCCGAGCAGCTTGCCGAAGTCGTCCTGCGCCATGAACCCGACGCGGATGCCGCGCGAGGCCAGCACGATGAAGAGCGCCAGGATCGCGAAGACACCGATCAGGCCGAGCTCCTCGCCGAGCGAGGCGATGATGTAGTCCGCGTTGGCGACCGGCGTGATGTACGGGCGCCCCTGGCCGAGGCCGGTGCCCGTGATGCCGCCGTTCGCGAAGCCGAACAGTCCCTGCACGAGCTGGTAGCTCGCCTGGGTGTCGCGGCTGAAGACCTCTTGGTTGAACGGGTCGAGCCACTGCTCGAAGCGGCCGTGCACGTACTCGAGGACGCTCTGCGCGACGAGGGCGCCGCCGACGAACAGCACGAGGCCGATGGCCACCCAGCTGATGCGCGCGGTCGCGACGTAGATCATCACGAGGAACAGGCCGAAGTACAGCAGCGCCGTGCCGAGGTCGCGCTGGAAGACGAGGACCGCCATCGCGGCGCCCCACATCACCAGGATCGGGCCGAGGTCGCGGGCACGCGGGAACGTCATGCCGAGGAATCTCTTGCCGACGATCGACAGCGAGTCGCGCGCGGTGACGAGGTACCCGGCGAAGAAGAGCGCCATGGTGATCTTCGCGAGTTCGCCCGGCTGGAACGAGAACGGTCCGACGCGGATCCAGACCCGTGCTCCGCCGGGTGCGTAGCCGATGCCGGGGAGCATCGGCAGCAGCAGCAGCGCGATCGTCAGGAACATGAAGATGTAGCGGTAGCGCTGCAGGAACCGGTGGTTCCGGACGACCAGCAGCGTGATGATCGCCAGGACCATCGCGAGCATCGTCCAGACGATCTGCTTCACACCGATGGCGTCCCAGCCGGTCAGGCCGTTGTGGACGTCGATGCGGTAGATCTCCGCGATGCCGATGCCGTTCAGCACGAGGGCGATCGGCAGGACGAACGGGTCGGCGTTCTTGGCGACGACCCGCAGCACGACGTGCATCACGAGCCCGAGCCCGAGGATGCCCCCGCCGACCCACAGCACCGAGGTGTCGAACAGTCGCCCCTTGGTGCCGAGCTGCACGAGCACCATCGCGCCGGCGCAAATGCCGCAGGCGATGACGAGCAGCACGAGCTCGAGGTTCCGAGCACGTGCGGGTTCACGGAGCTTGATCGTGATCGCCTGCGTGAACGACTGGGCGGTGGCGTTGCTCATCGCGAGCCCCGGGTCGGGGACGGGGAGGGCGTCGACGACCGGGTCGGTGACGGCGAGGGTGACGAGGTGGATCCGCCGTCACCGCCGGTACCGGCTTGGTCCTGCCCGGTCTCGGCGGCCTTGCGCAGTCGGTCGACGATGTCCCGCGCGTCGTCGAGCGACTGCGCGTTGATCGTCGAGCGGACGTTCTCGCGGGTGTAGTCCGGCAGCATCGACACGGTGATGTCGGTGTCCTCGTAGACGTCCGACAGCGCCAGTGGTCCGATCGACTGCTGGACGCCCTTGTAGATGGCGACTGTGCCGCGGTCGGTGCCGACGTAGTAGTGGTCCTGGGTGATCCGCCAGCCGAGGAACACGGCCCCGACCAGGGCAGCGACCGCCACCACGAGCGCGACCGTCCACGAGACCCGACGTCGGATGCGGCGTCGGCGGTCCTCGGCGATGAGCTCCGCGAAGAACTGGTCGGACTCGGGCTCGAAGTGCGAGTCCTCCGGGGCGGTGGTGACCTTGAGCGGGTGCAGCAGGATCGTGGGGAGGCGGATCGGCTTGCGACCGGTCGACGCCTCGAAGGTCAGGGGGGCGGCCGCGGACCCGACGGTGGTGGCCGCGTCGTCGTCGTCGTCGACCTCGTCAGCGGTGACGTCCATGACGACGACGGTGACGTTGTCGGGGGCGCCGTGGTCGAGGGTCTCCTTGACCAGGCGCTGTGTGACCTGGTTGGCGTCCATGTTCGACGCCAGGGCGTGCCGGATGCGCTCTTCGGCCAGGTACGACGACAGGCCGTCGGAGCACAGCAGCCAGCGGTCGCCCGGCTGGATGTCCATGATCGCGGTGTCGACCTCTGGTGCGGCATCGACGTCGCCGAGCACCCGCATGAGCACCGAGCGACGGGGGTGGACCGCGGCTTCCTCCGGGGTGATCCGGCCGCTGTCGACCAGGCGCTGCACGAAGGTGTGGTCCGACGTGATCTGCTGCAGCTCGCCGTCTCGGTGGCGGTAGATGCGCGAGTCACCGATGTGCGCGATCGCGATCTGTTCGCCGACCCGGATCATCGCGGACACCGTGGTGCCCATGCCGGTCAGTTCCTGGTGTTCGAAGACCGTCTCGGTGATGAGCTGGTTCGCCGCGATCAGGGCCGACTGCAACGCGAACTCGGCGTCGTGGGCCGAGGGGAACTCGCGGTCCACCTCCCTGATGCGCCGGATCGCGATCGCCGAGGCGACGTCGCCGCCGGCGTGCCCACCCATGCCGTCCGCGACCGCGAACAGGTGCGCCCCGGCGTAGCCGGAGTCCTGGTTGTTCGCGCGGATGCGGCCCACGTGGGACACAGCGGCGCTCAACGTGCGAGCGGTCATGCCGGGTTACCGCCGCAGCTCGAACGTCGTCGTCCCGATCGTGATCGGCGTGCGCTCCGCGACGATCAGGGGAGCGCTCACCTTCTGACCGTTGACGAAGGTGCCGTTCGTGGACTCGAGGTCGGTGAGGAGCCAGCCGTCGGCGCGCAGGTCGAGCCGGGCGTGGTTGGTCGAGGTGTAGTCGTCGCGGATCACGACGTTGGACTCGCTGGAGCGGCCGATCGTGATCGGCCCGCCGCCGAGTGGCATCTCCATGCCCTCACGCGCGCCCTCGGTGATCACGAGGCGCACCGCTGCCGGCGAGGGCGACTGCGTCGCCGCCGTGGGTTGCCCGATGAGGTCGGTGAACGCGCCGCCCGAGGCCGCTGCCGGCGCCGCCGCTGCGGGGATCGTCGGGGTCGTCGGGCCGGAGGGAGCCGACTTGGAATCCGTGGGGATCGTGCGCACGCGCTGGCCGAAGAGATCACTGCGCAGGGCGAAGACGATCACGAAGACGAACAGCCAGAGCACCGCGAGGAACGCGAAGCGCAGGACGAGCAGGGTCAGGCCTGTGGTCATCGAGCACCTCCGTCGTTCTCCGGGATCACCCGGAACACCATACGGGTACGACCGATCTCGATGGTGGAGTCCGGCTCCACGATCGCCTGTTGGAAGTGCTGTCCGTTCAGCAACGAGCCGTTCGTCGAGCCCAGATCCGTGGCCTGGGCGTGCTTGCCGTCCCACAGGACCTCGACGTGCTTCCGGCTCGTCCCGGTGTCCGCGATGGTGATGTCGGCGTCGCTGCCGCGGCCGATCACGGTGCGTCCGCGCTGCAGGCGGTGGCGCTGCGAGCCGATGTCGAGCACGGCGATCCAGGCGACGTCGCGCTGCACCGTGGTGGAGTCGATCTGCAGGATGCCGGTCGACAGGGTGCCGTCCTGCTGCAGCCGGATGGTGACCGGTCCGGAGAACGAGTAGTTCTGCGCGACGGCGTGCTGGTGGGCCATCTGCGTGAGTTCGTCGATGAGCGGACGACCGACGTCGTTCATGCGCGTGAAGTCCGGCGGTGCGAGGCGCACGGTGAACTCGTTCGGCACGAGGATGCGCTCTCGCGACACCACGGCGGCCTTCGTGTCGAGCTCACGGCGCAGGGCGCTGGAGATCTCGACCGGCTGCACACCGGAGCGGAAGGTCTTCGCGAACGCGCCGTTCACGGCGCGCTCCAGCCCTCGCTCGAAGTTGTCCAGCAGGCCCATGTGTCTCCAGAGTCGTCGGTCGTCAACCACTGCATGGTAGTGGTTGGCGCAGGGGGCAGTCTGTGCGTGGTAGTGTTTTGGGGCTGGCGCGAGTGGCGGAATTGGTAGACGCGCACGGTTCAGGTCCGTGTGCTGGAAACGGCGTGGGGGTTCAAGTCCCCCCTCGCGCACCAGGCGAAACAGCGAAAGGCCCCGGAAGAATCCGGGGCCTTTCGTGTTCTTCCAGGACGTACCCGGGCGGCCGTCGCCGGTGGGCGGATCAGGTCCGATCGGCGTCCGTCGCGTGGTCGGGATCCGGCCAGGAGGCGCGGCTCGACCCCGACACGCCGGGTCCGGAGAACCCGTGGTCGGTTCTTCCCGCATCGCTCGGTGCGAAGAACGGGCGCGCGCTGGGCAGGAAGAGGAGGACCGCGGCGACGACCGACAACGCGATCGTCAGGAGTCCGAGTTCGCCGCTCGTGAGGCTGAGCACCGCACGGGCCACGGCGACGACGACCAGCACGATGCGTGCCACCCGCGACCCGGCGGCCGTGCGGACGACCGCCCACCCGACGAGTCCCCAGACCACGGTGGCGACGAGCACCGTCAGGACCGTGCCGAGGGCGTTGCCGCCAGTGCCCGCCACGAACTGCAGGACGGTCGCCACCAGGCAGACCGCGACCCAGACGAGCCAGAGCACGAACGACACGGTGACCACTTGCGGTCGATCCGGGCGACGGGTGAACGGTGTCCTGGTCATGGCTGCACGGTACCGGGCGGGCAGGTCGTGCGAGCAGCCGCCCCGCTAGCGTGACCAGGTGACCGATGATCGTGCAGCAGCCCCTCGTCCCGGCGTCGACGTCCCCGATGCCCGTGGGCGGACCGGACTCGACGCCGTCGGCCGTGACCTCGACCGCAACCCCGACGTCGTCGTGCGGGACGTCGAGGTCGTGTCGGACGGCTGGCACGTGCTCCGTCGCACCACGCTCGACGTCCGGCGCCGGGACGGCCGGTGGGACCGACAGCAGCGGGAGACCTACGACCGCGGGAACGGCGCCACCGTGCTGCCGTACGACGCCGAGCGCCGTACCGTCCTGCTCACCCGGCAGTTCCGGTGGCCGGCGTACGTGAACGGGCACCCGGACGGCATGCTCATCGAGGCGGCGGCGGGGCTGCTCGACGAGGACGACCCCGAGACCGCCGTCCGCCGCGAGGCCGCCGAGGAGCTCGGCATCCGGCTGGGTGAGCTGGTGCGCGTCGGCGACGTCTTCATGAGCCCCGGCTCGGTCACCGAGCGTGTCCACTTCTACGTCGGTGCCTACACACCGGCGGACCGGGTCGAGGCGGGCGGCGGGGTCGAGGACGAGGGCGAGGACATCGAGGTGCTCGAGCTGGCACTCGACGAGGCCCTCGCGATGGTCGAGGACGGCCGGATCGCCGACGGCAAGACGATCATGCTGCTGCAGTGGGTGGCGCTGCGGTCAGTGGCGCCGCGGCGGGTGTCACCCCGACAGGGCTGACCCGTCCAGGCCCACCGCTCGGGCGATCGTCGTGCGGACCAGGCCCTCGCGGGTCGGTCGGTCGAGGTAGTCGACCAGGGCGTACCCGTTGGTGGCGTCGACGAGCGCGAAGAGCAGGCGTCCCACGCCGTCCGGGTCGTCGGTCCGCAGCACGCCCGCGCGCACCCCGTCGACGACGACCGTGGTCGCGAGGAGCTGCCAGTCGTCCATGACGTCCCGTGCCGCGGTCGCCAGCGCCGCGTTCGTGCGGCCGACGCTCCACGCGTCGGCCCACAGGGTGGCGACGTCGTCGCGCGCGGGATCGGCGATGCAGCCGAGCAGGGTGCGGAGGCCGGAGACGGGGTCGGGCGCAGCGGCGACGATCGCGCGGACCTCGGCGACCTCGGCTGTCGCGACGGTGCGGAACGTCTCGCCGACCAGGTCCTCCATGCTCGGGCGGTAGTGGGCGACGAGCGACGGCGCGACCCCGATCACGGCGGCGACCCCGCGGAGCGTCACCGCCGCGAGGCCCTCGGCGCGCGCCAGGTCGACGGCGGCCGCCGCGATCTGGGATCCGCGTTCGGCCGGGCTCAGGCGCCGGCGGGCCGGTGTCGTCGGCATCGTCCCACCGTATCCGCGGGTCACGCGCCCTCGACGACGAAGGCCGCCCACAGGTCGGCACGGGTCGCGAAGACGGTGAGGTCGCGGTCGAGGAGCCGGCCGGCGTGCTCGACCCGGGAGCGTGCGGTGTGGCGGTGGATGCCGAGCACCTGGGCGGCCCGGTCGTACTCGCAGTTCTGCTCGAGCCAGGCGCGGACGGTGCGGGTGAGCTCGGTGCCCGCCGACCGGTCGTGTTCGAGCAGGGGAGCGAGGAACGCGCGGGCGACGGCGCCGGCGTCGACGTCCACGTGGGCCAGGTGTGCGAGGACGCCTTCCCGGGCGAGGTCGCCGAACTCGGTGGTGCCCGGTCGTCCTTCGCGCCGACGGTCCAGGGCCTGCACGGCCTCGGTCCGAGCGCGGCCGAACGACCGGTAGGCGGCACCGTCCGACAGGCCGGCCCGCAGGTCGAAGCGCCCGACCAGTTCCTCGACGATCGCGGTGTCGTCGGCGCTCACGCACAGGAAGAGGGCGTCGTCGACGGCGAAGAAGAGCTGTCCGGGCCGGTCCTGCACCCACAGTTCGAGCAGGTCGACGACGGTGTCGAGGTCGTGGTCGTCGACGTCGAGGGCCGCGATCCGGACTGGTTCGGCGGGCAGGGGACCCCACACCTCGCGCGACGTCGACTGGACCACCTCCGGATCGCCGACCGAGAGCATGGTGAGCAGGCCGGTGCGCAGGAGCCCGCGTGCCCGGGCCAGCTCACGGTTCTGCTGCAGCGCGAGGCCAGCGAGGGCGATGACGGACGTCACCACCTCACGACCGGCGCGGTCGAGCGCACCGCCGTTGGCGATCGCGAGCACGCCGCTCAGGTGGCCCCCGCTGCCGAGGGTCTGCAGGGTGAACCCGGTGTGGTGCTCGGTGGTCACCGGCAGGCTCGCCCGCTGTCCCGCGCGCAGCAGGCGCAGTGCCTCGGTCCGGAGCAGCTCGAGGTCCTGCGCGGGCACGCCGTCCGCCGGGTGCCCGCGGTCCAGGCGCCCCGACACGTCGAAGAGCCCGACCCAGCCGTCGAGCTGCCCCGAGAGCTCGGCGATCGTGGCGCCGAGTCCGTCCGGGCGCATCGCCGCGAGCGAGATCGCCCGCTGTGCGGCGAGGGCCCAGGCGTTCCGGGCGTTCGCGTCGCGGGCGACCGCTTCGGCGTTCGCCTGCGCGACCGCGATGAACGAGGTCTCGTAGGGCACCTCGAATAACGGGAGTCCGTGCTGCGAACAGGCGGCGACGAGGGCGTCCGGGGTGCCGGCGCGGACGACCTCGGTGCCGAACCCGAGTGCGACGACGCCCCGCTCGACGAGTCGGCGGACGTAGGGGCCGGCGACGTCCTCCGGGACCTCGGCCTCGGCGCCGAACTGGGTGCCCGTGGTCAGCAGTCCCTGCCCGTCGGCCAGGAACGGTGTCGGGTCCTCGAGGTCGGAGCTGTGCAGCCACGACAGCGGGGTGTCGAGGGCGTCCGTGTCCGCGTCGGTCAGCGGGCGGAGGCGGAGGTCGGCACGGTGCAACAGGGAACGCAGCGTCGCGGGCATGGGAGCACCTTATCCACCGGGGCGATCGGACCGGTGCTCGATGTACACGGTGGACAGCCGCCGTGGTCACCGCAGGCTCCTACCATCGCCGCATGTCCTCCACCGCAGCACCCTCGATCAGTGCGCCCACCGGCGGCCCCTCGCTGCCCCAGGAACGACGGCTCGTCACGGCCGTCCCCGGCCCGCGATCACGCGAGCTCATGGCGCGGAAGGCCGGAGCCGTCGCGGCCGGGGTCGGGGTCGCCGTGCCGATCGCCGTCGTCGCAGCCGGTGGCGGGGTCGTCGTGGACGCGGACGACAACTCGTTCGTCGACCTGGGGTCCGGGATCGCCGTGACCAGCGTCGGCAACGCGCACCCCGCCGTCGTCGCCGCGGTCACCGAGCAGGTCGCTGCCTTCACCCACACGTGCTTCACGATCGCCGCCTACGACGGGTACGTCGCGGTCGCCGAGGCACTCAACCGGCTGACCCCCGGTGACCACGAGAAGCGCACGGCGCTGTTCAACTCCGGCGCCGAGGCCGTCGAGAACGCCGTGAAGATCGCGCGCAAGCACACCGGTCGGCAGGCCGTCGTGGTGTTCGACCACGCGTACCACGGCCGCACGAACCTCACGATGGCGCTCACCGCCAAGAACCAGCCCTACAAGGACGGCTTCGGCCCGTTCGCGCCCGAGGTCTACCGGGTGCCGATGTCCTACCCGTTCCACGACGGGCTCTCCGGGCCCGAGGCGGCGAAGCGCGCGATCAGCCAGATCGAGAAGCAGGTCGGCGCGGCGAACACCGCGGCGCTGCTCATCGAGCCGATCCAGGGGGAGGGCGGCTTCGTCGTCCCCGCGCCCGGGTTCCTCACCGCCCTGTCCGAGTGGACCACGGCGAACGGCGTCGTGCTCATCGCCGACGAGGTGCAGACCGGCTTCGCGCGCACCGGGTCGATGTTCGCGAGCGAGCACGAGGGGATCGTGCCGGACGTCGTCACGACCGCGAAGGGCATGGCCGGCGGTCTGCCCCTGTCCGCCGTGACCGGGCGCGCCGAGATCATGGACTCCGCGCACGTCGGCGGGCTCGGCGGCACCTACGGCGGCAACCCGATCGCCTGCGCTGCCGCACTCGCCGCGATCGACGCGTTCGAGCACGACGGGCTGATCGACCGAGCCCGCGAGATCGGGGACGTGCTGCTCGGACGACTCCGTGCCGCGCAGACGACCGACCCGCGGATCGGTGACGTCCGCGGACGCGGCGCGATGGTCGCGATGGAACTCGTGGACCCCGCCACCGGAGAACCGGACGCAGCACTGACCGGGAAGGTGGTGCGGTCCGCGTTCGAGCACGGCGTCATCGCGCTGACCGCCGGCACGTACGGCAACGTCGTCCGGTTCCTGCCCCCACTGTCGATCGACGACGCCCTGCTCCACGAGGGACTCGACGTCGTCCTGGAAGGACTCGCAACCGCATGACCACCGGCACCACCACCGCCCCTGCGGCCGACCGCACCGACGCCGAACGCGAGCTGCTCGCCCGCGTCCCCACGGGCCTCCTGGTCGACGGCGCATGGCAGCCGTCGGCCGACGGCCGGACCTTCGCCGTCGTCGACCCCGCCACCGGCGAGACGCTGCTCGACATCGCCGACGCAACCCCCGAGGACGGTGTCCGAGCGCTCGACGCCGCGGAAGCGGCCAAGACGGGCTGGGCGACCACACCGCCGCGGCACCGCGCCGAGCTGCTGCGTCGCGCGTTCGACCTGCTGCAGGAACGGCGCGAGGAGTTCGCGCTGCTCATGACGCTCGAGATGGGCAAGCCGCTCGCCGAGGCCCGCGGCGAGGTCGCGTACGGCGGGGAGTTCCTGCGCTGGTTCTCGGAGGAAGCGGTCCGGATCGGCGGCTCGTACGGCACCAACCCGGAGGGCACCGGCCGTGCCACCGTCTCGCACAAGCCCGTCGGCACCGCGTTCCTCATCACGCCGTGGAACTTCCCGCTGGCGATGGCGACCCGGAAGATCGCACCGGCGCTCGCCGCCGGATGCACGGTCGTCGTGAAGCCGGCCGAACTGACGCCGCTCACGACCCTGCTGTTCGTCGACCTGCTGCGCGAGGTCGGTCTGCCCGCCGGGGTGGTCAACGTGGTGCAGACCACGCGGGCCGCCGACGTCTCCGCGCCGGTGATCGCCGACCCCCGGCTCCGGAAGCTGTCCTTCACGGGCTCGACGCCGGTCGGACGCACACTGCTCGCCCAGGCGGCGCAGAACGTGCTCCGGACGAGCATGGAGCTCGGCGGCAACGCCCCGTTCCTGGTGTTCGCCGACGCCGACCTCGACCTGGCCGTGGAGGGCGCGCTCGCCGCCAAGTTCCGCAACACCGGGCAGGCCTGCACCGCCGCGAACCGGTTCCTGGTGCACGAGGACGTCGTCGACGAGTTCACGCGCCGGGTGACCGCACGCGTCGAGGCCATGCGGGTCGGACGCGGCACCGAGGACGGCGTCGCCATCGGACCGCTCATCGACGACCGTGCCGTCGACAAGGCGCACCGCCTGGTCACCGACGCGCTCGACCGCGGGGCGACGCTCCGCACCGGCGGACACCCGGTCGACGGCCCCGGCACCTTCTACGCGCCCACGGTCCTGACCGACGTGCAGCCCGGCAGCGACCTGCTCCGCGACGAGATCTTCGGGCCCGTCCTGGCGATCCGGACGTTCCGGACCGAGGACGAGGCCGTGGCCGCCGCCAACGACACCGAGTACGGTCTGGTCGGCTACGCGTTCACCGAGGACCCGGCCCGCGGCCAGCGCCTGATGGAGCGGCTCGAGACCGGAATGCTCGGACTCAACACCGGTGTCGTCTCGAACGCGTCGGCCCCGTTCGGCGGGGTGAAGCAGTCCGGCCTCGGCCGCGAAGGCGGCGGCGAGGGCATCGCCGAGTACCTCGAGACCATGTACACGCTGACCCCGGACCCGTTCCGGAGCACCACCACCGAAGGAGCAGCACGATGATCGAGAGCGACGTCGTCGTCATCGGAGCCGGTGTCACCGGCCTGACCGCCGCGAACCGCCTGCGCGCCGCGGGACTGACCGTCACGGTGCTCGAGGCGCGCGATCGCGTGGGCGGCCGCACCTGGACCAACGACATCGACGGCGTCACGCTCGAGATCGGTGGCCAGTGGGTCTCGCCCGACCAGACCGCACTGCTCGAGACCCTCGACGAACTCGGACTCGACACGTACGACCGGTACCGCGAGGGCTCCAGCGTCTACGTCGACGCCGAGGGCACCCGCACCGAGTACACCGGCGACATCTTCCCGCTGCCCGAGGCGACGGCGAACGAGATCGAGCGACTCGTGACGGTCGTCGACGAGTACGTCGCGGCGGTCGACCCCGCGCGCCCCTGGGAGACCCCGGACGCGGCCGCACTCGACGAGGTCTCCTTCCGTGCCTGGCTGCACGCGCTCAGCCCGGACCGCGTCGCCACCGACAACGTCGAACTGTTCATCGCCGGCGCCATGCTCACGAAGCCGGCACACGCGTTCTCGGCACTGCAGGCCCTGCTGATGGCTGCCTCTGCCGGGAGCTTCACGAACCTGGTCGACGCCGACTTCATCCTCGACAAGCGCGTCGTCGGCGGCATGCAGCAGGTGTCCGAACGCCTCGCGGAGCGCCTCGGTGACGCCGTGCACCTGAACGCGCCGGTGCGCACCCTGCGCTGGACCGACGACGGGGTCGTCGCGCTCGCCGACGGCGGGCTCGAGGTCCACGCCCGGCAGGCGCTCGTCGCCGTGCCGCCGCCCCTGTACTCGCGGATCTCGTACGAACCCCCGCTGCCCCGTCGCCAGCACCAGCTGCACCAGCACCTGTCGATGGGCTTCGTCATCAAGGTGCACGCCGTCTACGACCGGCCGTTCTGGCGCGGCGCCGGGCTCTCCGGCACCGCGTTCAGCCCGTACGAGGTCGTGCACGAGGCGTACGACAACACCGAGCACGGATCGGAGCAGGGCACGTTGGTCGGGTTCGTCTCCGACCAGCACGCCGACGACCTCTTCGCGCTGTCGGCCGAGGAGCGGAAGGCCCGAGTGCTCGGTTCGCTCGCCCACTACTACGGCGACGAGGCCCTGCGCCCGGTCGTGTACTACGAGAGCGACTGGGGCACCGAGGAGTGGACCCGCGGCGCCTACGCGGCGAGCTTCGACCTGGGCGGGCTCGTCCGCTACGGCGCCGACCAGCGTGCAGCCGTCGGTCCGATCCGGTTCGCGTCGAGCGACCTGGCCGGGCAGGGGTACCAGCACGTCGACGGTGCGGTGCGGATCGGGCGTGAGGTCGCCGACGAGATCCTGGCCGTGACCCCGGTCACCGCCGGCTCGGGCGCTGCCGCCTCGTCCGTCTGAACGGGTGCAGCGCCGACCGCGCGTAGCGTCCGGGCCATGAGCGACACGACGGCGAACGGATCCAGCGACCCCAGCGAGGCCGAAGAGCAGTACACCGAGGACCTGCCGGACGGGTCGCCCACGGGCGACGCGACGAAGGACCCCGCGCAGGACAGCGACACGGACTCCGGCGGCGAGCCCGCCGACCCGCAGCAGTAGCGGCGACCGACGAGCAGACGGGAGGCACGGTGCCAGCTGGCACCGTGCCTCCCGTCCGTCGTGGAGCCGGGTCCAGAGCGTCCGTCAGCCGATGCGGATCAGCTTCTTGTTGACGAACTCGTCGGCCCCCAGGGGGCCGAGCTCGCGGCCGAAGCCGCTCGCCTTGACGCCGCCGAACGGCAGTTCGGGGCTGTCCGCGCCGACGATGTTGACGTAGACCATGCCGGCCTCGAGCCGGTCCGCGACGCGGAGTGCCTGGTCGGCGTCGGTCGTGAACAGGTACGAGCCGAGGCCGTACGGGGTGTCGTTGGCGAGTGCGACGGCGGCGTCCTCGTCGGCGACGCGGTACACGGCGGCGACGGGGCCGAAGAACTCCTCGCGGTACGCGTCGTTGTCCGGCGTGACGTCGGTGAGGATCGTCGGCACGAAGGCGTTGCCCTGGCGGTCACCACCGGTGACGACGGTCGCACCCTGCGCGACGGCGGACGCGAGCTGCTCCTGCAGCCGGTCCGCGGCGGTCGGGGACGACAGCGGGCCGAGCTCGGCACCGGGCACGGACGGGTCGGTCGGCGAAACCGCCGACATGGCCGTCGTGAACTTCGCCAGGAAGTCGTCGTACAGGTCGTCCACCACCAGGAAGCGCTTCGGGGCGTTGCAGACCTGCCCGTTGCCCTCGAGGCGGGTCGTGACGGCGGACTCGACGACGGAGTCGAGATCGTCGGTGGACAGCACGATGAAGGGGTCCGACCCACCGAGCTCGAGCACGACCTTCGTGAGGTTCCGGCCGGCGATCTCGGCGACGGCGGCACCGGCGCGGGCGGACCCGGTCAGCGAAACCCCCTGCACGCGCGGGTCGGCGATGACGTCTGCGGCCTGGTCGTTCGTCGCGAAGACGTTCGTGTACGCGCCCTCGGGGAACCCGGCGTCGTGGAAGATCCGCTCGATCGCCAGGGCCGACTCGGGACACTGCGGTGCGTGCTTGAGCAGGACCGTGTTGCCGATGAGCAGGTTCGGGCCGGCGAACCGAGCGATCTGGTAGGCGGGGAAGTTCCACGGCATGATGCCGAGCAGCACGCCGATCGACGACTTCCGGATGAAGGCGCTGCCCTCGGAGCCGTCGGCCAGCGTGATCGGCTGGTCGGCGAGGAACTCCTCGGCGTGGTCGGCGTAGTAGTCGTAGATGTCGGCGCAGAAGTCCACCTCGCCCTCGGCCTGGTCGATCGGCTTCGCCATCTCGCGCACGATCGTGGCGGCGAGGTCGGCGTGACGCTCCCGGTACAGGTCCGCGACGCGGTGGAGCAGGGCCGCGCGGTCGGCGACGGTGCTGGTGCGGCCCCACTCGCCGTGGGTCTGGTGGGCGGTGGTGACGGCGGCGCGCAGCGCGTCGTCGGTGATGGTCGGGAACGTCTCGAGGGTCGTGCCCGTGGTGGGGTCGGTGACGGCGTACATGGCGTCCTCTCGTGGTGGGTCAGGCCTGGTCGGTCAGCTGCTTGTTGACGCCGGTGACCGGCTGGTTCTCGTCGAAGCTCTTCGGCAGCACCCGGAAGCCCTTCGTGATGACGAGCAGGTAGGCGAAGCCGATCGCCGCCCACACTCCTCCTGCGATCAGTGCGTCGGCGTGGAGCTGCGACCAGAGCACACCCGTCAGGACCATCGCGAGGCCGGGCAGGACGATGTACTTCCACCGGTCACCCGCGGTGTGGCGGCGGCCCTGCCGAACGGCGAAGTGCACGATGACGCTCGCGTTGACGAAGGTGAAGGCGACGAGCGCGCCGAAGTTGATGTACGACGAGATGGTGTCGAGCGAGAAGCTCATCGCGAGCAGCGTGACCGCCCCGACGAAGACCACGTTGAACACCGGGGTGTGCGTGCGCGGGTTGACGTAGCCGAACACCCGCTTCGGCAGGACGTTGTTCCGACCCATCACCATGAGCATGCGGGCGACGCTCGCGTGCGAGGCGAGCCCCGACGCCAACGCGGCGACGAACCCGGCCGACACCAGGACCGCCTGGAACACCGGGCCACCGACGAGCAGGCCGATCTGGGGGAGCGGGTCGTCGGTGAACTCGCCGAACGGGGTGTTCGTCGGGAACCGCAGCTGCGCGAAGTACGCGGACACCAGGAAGATCGCGCCGCCGAGCAGCACCGTCAGCATGATCGCCTTCGGCATGATCCGGATCGACTTCGCCTCTTCCGTGTACATCGTCACGGCGTCGAAGCCGATGAACGAGAAGCAGACCACCGTCGCACCGGTGAGCAGGGCGGACATCGTCACGCCGTCGTGCACGAACGGCTCGGTGCTCGCGATCGTGCCGGCGCCGGCACCGTGGACGAGTTCGATGACGGTGAAGACCACGAACGCGATCATCGCCAGGATCGCGCCGATGAGCAGCACCATGTTGAGGTTCGACGTGCCACGCATCGACAGGCAGATCACCGTCGTCACGAACACCGTGTAGACGACGACCGTCACCCACGACGGCAGTGCCGGGAACACCTGCTCCAGGTAGAGCCGGATGATCAGGGCGTTCACCATCGGCAGCAGCAGGTAGTCGAGCAGGGACGCCCAGCCGACCATGAACCCGAGGTTCGGGTGCATCGACTCCCGCACGTACGTGTAGGCCGAACCGGCTGCCGGGTAGACCCGGACCATCTTCCCGTAGCTGATCGCCGTCAGGGCCATGATGACCAGCGCGATCAGGTACGCGCTCGGCACGGCGCCGTCGGTCTGCCCGGAGACGATGCCGAAGGTGTCGAACACCACCGTCGGGGTCATGTAGCCGAGGCCCAGGCCGACGATCGCCCAGAGTCCGAGGCTCCGCTTCAGGGAACCGCCGCGCGCAGGTGTTGCCGGTGCTGTCGGTGTGGGGACCGCGGTCGGTGATGCCATGTGCGTGGACTTCCCTGCTGGGTCGGAGGTGGGCAGCGCCGGAGCTGGGCTGGGCAGCGTCGCCCGGACTGGTTCGGAGCAACATACCGATGTGCGAGTGCTCGGTGGACCGGCCGCGGTGTACAGACGTCGGGCAGTTGCTGTACACCGCGGCGATGGATCAGACCGCCGGCTGTTGCTGCGTGATGCAGTGCAGGCCGCCGCCGCGCGCGAAGACCTGACGAGCGTCGATCGAACGCACCTGACGACCCGGGTACACGTCGGCGAGGATGCCGCGGGCGTGGTCGTCGGCGACGGCGTCACCGAACGCGCAGGCGATCACGGCGCCGTTCACCACCACGTGGTTGACGTAGTTCCAGTCGACCGGGCCGTCGTCGTCGGTCAGGGTCGACGGGGCCGGCAGTTCGACGATGGTCGCGTCCGTGGCCTGCTCGAGCGCCCGACGGATCTGCGGCATCACCAGGTGGTCCGGGTGGCCGGCGTCGGGCTGCGCGTGCAGCAGGACCGTGCCCGGATCGGCGAAGGTCGCGACCATGTCGACGTGGCCCCGGGTCCCGAACCCGTCGTAGTCACGGGTCAGGCCGCGGGGCAGCCAGACCACGTTCGTCGCGCCGATCGTCCGGGCCAACTCGAGTTCGACGCGCTCGCGGTCGGCGTACGGGTTCCGTCGCGGATCGAGCTGCACGGTCTCCGTCACCAGGACCGTGCCCGTGCCGTCGACGTGGATCGCCCCGCCCTCGTTCACGAGCAGTGACGGGATCCGCCGCACACCGGCGGCGGCCGCGACCGTGGCGGCGACCTCGGCGTCACGGGTCCACGTCGACCAGGAGTTCGCGCCCCAGCCGTTGAAGACCCAGTCCACGGCGCCGAGCTCGCCGGTCACGTCGTCGACGACGAACGTCGGCCCGATGTCGCGCATCCAGAAGTCGTCGAGGGGCGCTTCGAGCACCTCGACCGCGGTCGACAGCAGGCGACGAGCGTCGGCTCGCGCGACCGGGTCCACGACGATCGTGACGGGCTGGTGCTCGCTGATCGTGTTGGCGGTGGTCGCCCACGTCCGTCGCGCCGCCTCGGCGCTCGCCGCGTCGTCACCGAGCGTCAGGCCGGGGCGCGGGAACGCCATCCAGGTGCGTTCCTGCGGAGCCGTCTCGGGAGGCATCACCCACGTCATGCGCGCACCTCCGGTCCGGCGTCGGTCGCGGCCACCCCGATGGCCGCGTCGATCGCGTCGCGTGCGCCGTACGCGTGGCGGTCCTCGTCGACCGGGGCGACGAGCCCCGCGTAGAGGTCGGGGCGACGGGTCACGTAGAAGGGGAACAGTCGGAGCCACTCCGTCCGGGCCTCGAGGTCGAGGTCCGCCACGAGCACCGCGTCAGCGTCACGCGGCGCCTCGGCGAGCACGCGGCCGAACGGGTCCGAGATGAACGACGACCCGTAGAACGTGATGTCGCCCTCATCGCCCCAGCGGTTCGGGACGACCATGAACTGGCCGGCGGTGACGCCGTTCGCGACGATGACCTGCCGCCAGATCGGTGCGGTGTCGAAGTCCGGGAACGTCGGCTCGGAGCCGATCGCCGTCGGGTACGCCAGGACCTCGGACCCTGCGAGGCCGTAGGACCGGGCCACCTCGGGGAACCACTCGTCCCAGCACGTCGGCAGTCCGACGCGTGCGCCGAGACCCGCCGGCTCGTACACCGGGAAGGCGTCGTCGTCCGTGCCCGGGCGGAAGTACGTGTCCTCGTAGTAGCCGGCGCTGATCGGGATGTGGGTCTTGCGGGTCCGGCCGACCAGGGTGCCGTCGGGGGCGACGAGGACGGCGGTGTTGTAGCCGCGGGGGTCGTCGGGGTGGTCGTCGTCGGCAGGTCGCTCGTAGAGCGAGGCGTGGACGAAGACCCCGTGCTCGATCGCCTGTGCGCGGGCGAAGGTGACCGTCGGGCCGTCCTCGAGCGACTCGGCGAGGTCCTTCGGGACACCACTGGCCGGAGTGTCGCCGGGGTAGCGGCGCAGGGTGAGCTCGGGCAGGAACACCGCCGCGGCGCCGTTGGCCGCGGCGGTGACGATGCCGTCGGCGAGTTG
Organism: Curtobacterium sp. PhB137; assembly: GCF_003814955.1. Lineage (NCBI taxonomy): Bacteria > Bacillati > Actinomycetota > Actinomycetes > Micrococcales > Microbacteriaceae > Curtobacterium > Curtobacterium sp. PhB137. Next base: position 580,378 of record NZ_RKQO01000004.1, read on the forward strand.
TGCTCGGTGGGCAGCGGGGTCTTCGAGCCAACGCACCTGCACGAGGGCGACGCGGGTCGAGCGGCGGGGGTTGCCTGTGTCCTGGTGCAGCGGAGACGGGTGCGGGGGAGCGATGACGACGTCCATCCCGCCATTGTTGATCGCATGGTCAATGAGTGCAAGGCCCAGGGGGAGTTGGGTGGGGTGATGAGCGAACCCATCGTCACGCCGCTCGGCTTCTCGCACGTGCGCCTCACGGTCACGGACATCCGCCGGAGCAAGGCCTTCTACGAGCAGCTGTTCGGCATGTCGCCCGGCAGTGACTTCAGCGACCAGATCGACGACCCGACGATTCACGACGACCCGTGGCGGACCTACGGCGGATGCTCGTTCACGTTCGGCGGGCAGACGCTCGGCCTGCGACCGGTCGCCCCCGCCGAGGACCGGTTCGATCCCGACCGAGTCGGCCTCGACCACGTGTCGTTCCGCGTCGGGTCCGTCGACGACCTGCACGCCGCCGTCGAGCGGCTGGACGCCGCCGGCATCGAGCACGGCGACGTCACCGACCTGCCGCCGTTCGGCCTGGTGATCCTGTCCGTGCAGGACCCCGACGACGTCAACCTGGAGTTCGCGGCACCTCGACCCTGAGTCGCGGTCCGCTGGTGTCCGCTTGCCGCGTCCGTCACCCGGACCTCCAGGTGCCACGGAAGCGGGGAGCGTTGCCTGATCGCGTCAGATCTCAGGAGGAGACAGCATGAGCAAGACCTGGTTCATCACCGGAGCGTCGAAGGGCTTCGGCCGCGAGTGGGCGGAAGCCGCCCTCGAACGTGGAGACTCCGTCGCCGGCACGGCCCGCGACACCGACGACGTGCAAGCACTCGTCGACCAGTACCCGGACACGTTCCTCGGACTGCAGCTCGACGTGACCGACCGTGCCGCGGACTTCGCGGCTGTGCAGCGCGCGGCGGAGCACTTCGGCTCGCTCGACGTCGTCGTGAACAACGCCGGCTACGGCCACTTCGGCATGGTCGAGGAACTCACCGAGGACGACGTCCGCGCCCAGCTCGAGACGAACCTGTTCGGAGCGCTCTGGGTGACCCAGGCCGCGCTTCCGATCATGCGGGAGCAGGGTTCCGGGCACGTCATCCAGGTCTCGAGCATCGGCGGGATCAGCGCGTTCCCGACCGTCGGCGCCTACCACGCGTCGAAGTGGGCGCTCGAGGGGCTGTCCCAGTCCCTGTCGCAGGAGGTCGCCGGCTTCGGCATCCACGTGACGCTCATCGAGCCGGGCGGCTTCTCGACCGACTGGTCCGGGCCGTCGTCGAAGAAGAGCGACGAGATCGCCGCGTACGCCGACGTCCGCGAGGCCGCGTCGAAGCGCCCGTCGGCCGCCGACCCCGGCAAGCCCGAGGCGACCCGCTCGGCGATCCTGAAGGTCGTCGACGCCGAGCAGCCGCCCCTGCGCGTCTTCTTCGGCAAGGCGCCGCTCGGCATCGCCGAGCAGGACTACGCGTCCCGCCTGGCGACCTGGCGCGAGTGGCAGCCGGTGTCGGAGGAGGCACACGGCTCCTGAGCGGCCTCAGCTGATGATGTTGACCGCGCGCGAGATGACCAGGGCCAGCAGGATGAACCCGCCGAGTGCCTGGTAGGCCATGATCATCTTCGCGCGCACGGTCATCGGCATCGTGTCCGTCGGGCTGAACGCGACCATGTTCGTCATCGCGACGTAGAGGTAGTCGAGGTAGACCGGTCGCCACGCAGCGGTCTTCGGGTCGGTCTCCTGTGGGAACTGGAAGTCTGCCTCGTCACTCGTCCACAGCTCCGGACGCCGTCGGGCCACCGGCCCGCCCCGGTCGAGCTCCCAGTACACGAGCCCGAACGCGATGATCGTGCTCACCCACACCTGCAGGGCGGTGAGCAGCACGGCACCGCCGTCCGCGTGGCCGCCGAGGAGCAGCTCGATCGTCCGGACCACGGTCAGCTGGTTCGCGACGGTGAGCAGGATCGCCAACGAGAAGGACACCCACCGCGACCAGGTCGTCTCGCGGGTCAGTCGCCGCGGGTTGAAGACGACGAGCGGGATCAGCAGCAGGACGCCGAGCACCGGGACCACCCATGACGGGAAGAACAGCACCTCGCTCGGCAGGAACAGGCTGAGCCCGAGGTTCACCAGGACGGCGATCGCCACCGGCGCGCGGTGCTCGTGCCGGGGTGTGGTCCGCGTCGTCGTCACGGCTCCGAGTGTGGCACTCGAACATCGTTCCGGGCCCGTGCGACCCGTGAGGGTCCGGTCAGTAGGACACCCGTGTCTCTCTCACCGGCACCTGGAACATCAGTAGGCTGGTGGCGGGCCGCGTCACCGCCGGAGCGTGGCCCGAGCAAGGATGAAGCCCACCGCTGGGCAAACAGCGATGGGCTTCGATTTGCTCTCCGAGTGGAGAACGAGGGACAGAACGCGTCCCGAGCTTGAACTCGGAACCAGTGTAACTCGATCACCGTCGGGTCGCACGTCCCTCGGCCCCTGCTCTTCGTGTCCGCCGGCGCTGACACGGAAGGTGGTTCGGATGTCCTCCGACGACGAACCGCGTCGACGCCGTCAGGTGCCGTGGTTGGGGATCGCGACGTTGCTCGTGACCCTGGCCCGGTTCCTGCACGACGTGTGGCGCAAGGGTTGAGCACAGGGTGTCCCGCGCTCTTGCCGGCGCGGGGCACCCGTCGGGAGCCGCTCAGTCGACGCGCGCCGGGCGAGAGCACCGAGGGGCACGAAGAGCAGCACGTTGAACAGGACCTGCGCGGACGCCGGGTCGACGGTACTGACCGCCAGGGCGGACGGAGCCGATGTCAACCGCTCGGAGGACCCGGGATCGATCCGTCGTCGCACGGGGTCGCGTCGCCCGGGGGACGATCCGCGGGCGCTCGGTGCGCAGGCTGATGGCATGTCCGAACGCAGCCGTCCCACCGTCCGTCTCCTCGCCGCCGTTGTGGTCGCCGGCTCCGTCGCGGTGCTCGCGACCGGGTGCAGCTTCGTCCAGCAGCAGACGGGCGATGCCTGGTCCGTGACCTACGAGGTCAGCGTCGACCAGCCGAGCGGGGCCGCGCTCACCGACGTGCGCGTCGAGGGCGCCGAGAAGCGCGGCGACGCCCCGGAGGTGCACCGGCTCGGCACGCAGGAGACAGGCACGGAGGAGACGGGTACCTGGGAGCACGAGTCGATCGTCCTCGCCGAGCAGCGCGCCTCGGTCCGGGCGACCCCGGCGCGGGGCGCGACGGCGACGTGCCGGATCCTGCTCGACGGCAAGCGCGAGATCGCCACGGAGACCGCTGCCGCGGGTGAGCCCGTGACGTGCTCGGTCGACACCCCCGCCTTCGACTGAGCGGATCAGCCGCTGACGTGCGTCGCGAGCACGAGCGGGTCGACCTCGGAGCCGAGCAAGCGCCCGGCCGCCCGCAGTCCGGACAGCAGCGCGCCGTGCACGGTCGCCGGGTCGTCTCCCCACGTGGCCTCGCCGGCGAGTTGCACCCGGCCGGACGGCGCCCCGAGCAGGTCGTGGTCGTCCGGTGACGCCCCGACGTGCAGGTACGAGTAGGAGCCTCGTGCGAACGGGTCGTCGGCCCACCGGGTGATCCGGAACGCCTCGGGTTCGGGGACCGACGGGCCGAACATCCGCCGCAGGCCGCCGATGCCCTCTTCCACGATCATGGCGTCCGGCAGGGTCTCGAGGCGCCGGGCCCCGGTCCCGCCGACCAGGGCGGCCAGCACGGGCGCTCCGGTCACGCGGGACATGTCGTACCAGGAGTGCCAGTCGACACCGGCCGACCCCTGCTGGCGGACCACCCACGAATCGCCCCAGAACCGCTCCGGGAACCGCAGGAACACCTTGTCGTAGACGCCCATCCCGAGTCGGCCCATCGCACCGGTGACCGTCTCGCCGAGCGGTGGGTCGAACGTCACGTCGCCGGCCTGCAGCACCCCGAGCGGGACGGTCACGACGACGTCGTCCGCCGTGACCGACGAACCGTCGGCGAGTCCGACCACGACACCCGTCGCGGACTGCGTCACCGACCGCACGACCGCGGACAGCCGGACGTCGAGCCCCTCGGCCAGGGCGGCGGCGTACTGCGCGTAGCCGCCGGGGAACACCACCTCGTCGCCGGGGACGTGTTCCTCTTCGAGGCCGCGGGCGTCGAGGACGGTCACGGGTGCGCCGCAGAGGTCCTCGGAGCGGTGCGCCATGTACTCGCGGACCCGCGCGGCCCGGTCGCCCTGCCACTGCAGGGACCGCAGCACGGTGTCGACGGCGGCCGCGTACGTCGAGGGCGGTGGAGCGTGTGCGACGACGGTGTCCAGGACGGCGTCGACGGTGTGCAGGTCCGCGACGAACGCCGAGGCCGAGGCCTCGGACAGCGGTCCGCCGGAGGGGCCGTGCCACGCGATCGGCCGGCCGTCGAACTGGAAGCTCCCGACGGTGAACTCGACGGTCTCGATGCCGAAGCGGGGAGCCAGGGCCCAGAGCGGGTTGCCGTCGACGCCGTGGATCCACGAGGCACCGAGGTCGACGGGCACGCCGAGCGCGGTGTCGGTCCAGGTGCGGCCGCCGATCCGGTCGCGGGCCTCGAGCACGACGATCCGCTGGCCGTCGAGTGCGAGCGCCCGGGCAGCGGCGAGCCCGGCGACCCCGGCTCCCACGACGACGACGTCGGCATCGAGTGCAGCCATCAGTGGCCTCCTGTCAGGGGTGCCATCAGCCGCGCCGCCAGGCTCGGCCGTCCGGTCAGGGCTTCTTCGCGGTCGGCCAGGTCGGTCGCCACGAGCCCGGCGTTCGCCCCGAGGAACCGGAGCGGCTCGGGCTCCCAGTCGGGCGAGCGGTGGTTCACCCACGGCAGCGCGGTGAGCGGCGACGCGACCCCGCGCACGAGGTCGGCGAGCGTCCGCCCGGCCAGGTTCGTCGTGGAGAGTCCGTCACCGACGTAGCCGCCAGCGGTGCCGACGTGCCCGTCCCAGGTGACGGACGCGCACCAGTCGCGCGGCACCCCGAGCGGGCCGCCCCACGTGTGGGTGACCGGGGCGTCGGTGACGGCGGGGAACAACTCCACCAGGGACTTCCGCAGGTGCTCGAAGACGCGTGGCACTCGGTCGTAGCCGGGGGTGATCGCGGACCCCCAGTGGTAGCGGGCTCCGCGTCCGCCGAACGCCAGTCGGTCGTCCGCCGTGCGCTGCCCGTACACGAGCAGGTGCCGGTAGTCGGAGAACGTCTGCCCGTGCTCCAGGCCGATGCGCTCCCACACCGCCGTGGGCAGCGGCGCCGTCGCGATCATGAGCGAGTAGAGCGGCAGGATCCGCCGCTTCGTCTGTTCGAGCTGTGCGCCGTACCCCTCGACCGCGATGACGACCGCGCCGGCCGTGACGGTCCCACGCGACGTGACCACACGCCCGTGGTCCCACGACGAGGCGGGCGTGTGCTCCGCGATCCGGACGCCCCGGGCCTCCAGGGCGGCCGCCAGGCCACGCACCAGTGCGGCGGGCTGCACCCGCGCGCAGTCCGGGGTCCACGCGACCCCCGCCGATCCGGCGGCGTCGCCGGGCCGAGCCGGGCGCCAGGTCATGGCGTCGCCCCACTCGGCCGACGAGGCGACCTCGTCGTGCGCCGCGCGTTCCTGCACGGCGGACCGTGCGTAGAGGACGGTGCCGCCCTTCACGTAGTCGCAGTCGACCCCGGCCTCGGACGCTGCGCGCCCGACCTCGTCGACGGTGTCGCGCATCGCTGCGCGCAGCGCGAGTGCTGCGTCGCGGCCGTGCTCGCGCGCGACGGAGTCCGCGGAGCGCGGGAACAAGGCCGAGCACCAGCCCCCGTTGCGACCGGAGGCGCCGAACCCGGCGATCTCGCGTTCCAGGACGACGATCTGGAGGCCCGGGTCGGCCTGGAGCAGGTACCAGGCGGTCCAGAGACCCGTCAGCCCACCGCCGACGATCGCGACGTCCGCGGTCGTGTCGCCGTCGAGCGGCGGCCGGGGCGCCAGGTCGTCGCGTCCGGTGGACGCGAGCTGGTCGAGCCAGAACGAGACGCCCCGGTAGCCGCTCACGGTCAGATCTTCGACGAGGCCTCGGACAGGACGCTCCGCAGGATCGAGGTGATCTCGCGGAACTCCGGCTGCCCGATGGTCAGCGGCGGAGCGAGCTGCACGACCGGGTCGCCGCGGTCGTCCGCCCGGCAGTACAGCCCGGCGTCGAACAGCGCCTTCGACAGGAACCCGCGCAGCAGCCGCTCGGACTCGTCGTCGTCGAAGGTCGTCTTGGTGGCCTTGTCCTTGACGAGCTCGATGCCGTAGAAGTAGCCGTCACCGCGGACGTCCCCGACGATCGGCAGGTCCTTCAGGGTGTCGAGCTCGGCCTTGAACAGCGGGGCGTTCTGCCGCACGTTCGCGAGCAGGCCCTCTTCCTCGAAGATGTCGAGGTTCTCCATCGCGACGGCGGCCGACACCGGGTGCCCGCCGAACGTGTACCCGTGGTAGAAGGTCGTGTCGCCCTTGGAGAACGGCTCGAAGAGCTTGTCGCTGATGATGGTCGCGCCGATGGGGGAGTAGCCCGAGGTCATCGCCTTCGCGCACGTGATCATGTCCGGCACGAAGTCGTAGGTGTCGCACGCGAACATGGTCCCGATGCGGCCGAAGGCGCAGATCACCTCGTCGGAGACGAGCAGGACGTCGTACTCGTCGCAGATCTCGCGCACCCGCTGGAAGTACCCGGGCGGCGGGGTGAAGCAGCCGCCGGAGTTCTGCACCGGTTCCAGGAACACCGCCGCGACGGTGTCGGGGCCCTCGAACTCGATCATCTCGCGGATGCGCTCGGCCGCCCAGAAGCCGAACTGCTCCTCGGTGCCGCCCGGGAAGCCCATCTCCTCGGCGCGGTAGTAGTTCGTGTTCGGCACCCGGAAGCCACCGGGCGTCAGGGGCTCGAACATCTGCTTCATCGCCGGGATGCCGGTGATCGCCAGGGCACCCTGCGGGGTGCCGTGGTAGGCCACCGCGCGCGAGATGACCTTGTGCTTCATGGGCTTGCCCTGGAGCTTCCAGTAGTACTTCGCGAGCTTGAAGGCGGTCTCCACCGCCTCGCCGCCGCCCGTCGAGTAGAAGACCTTGTTGAGGTCGCCCGGGGCGTGCTCGGCCAGGCGGTCGGCGAGCTCGATGGCCGCCGGGTGCGCGTAGGACCAGATCGGGAAGAAGCTCAGCGTCTCCGCCTGCTTCGCAGCCATCTCGGCCAGGCGCTTCCGACCGTGGCCGGCGGCGACGACGAACAGGCCGGAGAGCCCGTCGATGTAGCCCTTGCCGTGGCTGTCGTAGACGTGGTGGCCCTCGCCGCGCACCATGATCGGCACGTCGGCACCGGCCTGGTTCGCACCGTGCCGGGCGAAGTGCATCCACAGGTGATCCCGGGACTTCCGCTGCAGGTCGGCGTCGTCGACCGGGGCGAACGGGTCGTAGGAGTGGAGCCGCGTGGGCTGTCCGGTCGTCTGGTCTGAGATGGTCATCGCGTTCCCCAGTCGTAGAGCTGTTTGCGGAGTTGCAGGTAGACGAAGGTCTCGGTGCCGGCGACGCCCGGGATGGCCCGGATCGTGCCGTTGAGCAGTTCGATCAGGTCGTCGTCGTCCTCGCAGACGACCTCGACCATCAGGTCGAAGCTGCCGGCGGTCATGACGAGGTAGTCGACCGCCGGCAGCTGTTCGAGGGCATCGGCGACTGTTCGGGTGTCGCCGCTGACCCGGATGCCGATCATCGCCTGCCGGTGGAAGCCGAGCTGCATCGGGTCGGTGACCGCGACGATCTGCATGACGCCGGTCTCGGTGAGCTTCTGGACTCGTTGCCGGACCGCCGCCTCGCTGAGACCGACGGCCTTGCCGATCTCGCCGTACGGACGGCGGCCGTCCGCCTGGAGTTGTTCGATGATCCGCTTCGAGGTGTCGTCGATCGGTCCCGGACGTCGTGGTGCTGCCGCCATGCCGGACAGCATGGCAGCGAGGCCCGGAGCGCGCAAGGGATTCCGTTGTGAACACCGTGTTTCGCGACGATTTCCGTTGTTACGGTTCTCCACAACCTCCGAATCCGTCTTCCGAACCGCCGGAATCCGTGTCAGGATCACCGCCATGCTGGACACGACGGAAACGGTGACCACGACGCACGAGGTGCGCAACTTCGTCGGTGGGGCGTTCGTCGAGTCGGGCGCGGACACCCGGTTCGACCTGGTCGACCCCACCACCGAGCAGGTCTACGGCACGTCCCCCGTGTCCACGGCCGCCGACGTCGACGCCGCGTTCACGAGCGCGAGCACCGCCTTCGCGACCTGGCGCCGCACGACCCCCGGCGAACGACAGCTCGCGCTGTTCCGGATCGCCGACGCCATGGAGCAGCGGGCATCGGAGTTCGCCGACCTCGAGTCCCTCGACACCGGCAAGCCCCGGGCCACCCTGGTCGAGGACGAGATCCTGCTGTCCGTCGACCAGATCCGCTTCTTCGCCGGAGCCGCCCGCAACCTCGAGGGCCGCAGCGCCGGCGAGTACATGGCCGACCACACCTCGTTCGTCCGGCGCGAGCCCATCGGCGTCGTCGCCCAGGTCACCCCGTGGAACTACCCGCTCAACATGGCGGTGTGGAAGTTCGCCCCGGCGCTCGCCGCGGGGAACACCACCGTGCTCAAGCCGAGCGACACCACTCCGCTCTCCACCCTGCTGCTCGCCGAGGTCGCCGCCGAGTTCCTGCCGCCCGGCGTGCTCAACGTCGTCGTCGGCGACCGCACCACCGGCGCCGCGATGATCGACCACCCCACCCCGCAGCTCGTGTCCATCACCGGGTCCGTCCGCGCCGGCATGGAGGTCGCCCGCGCCGCCGCCGGCGACCTGAAGCGCACCCACCTCGAGCTCGGCGGCAAGGCCCCGGTGATCGTGTTCGACGACGCCGACATCCCGTCCGCCGTCGCCGGCATCGTCGCCGCGGGGTTCTTCAACGCCGGGCAGGACTGCACCGCCGCCACCCGGGTGCTCGTGCAGGACGGCATCCACGACGAGTTCGTGGCGGCGCTCGCCGCCTCGGCACGTGCGACCGCGACCACCGGCGCCGACACGGCCACCCCGTACTTCGGCCCGGTGAACAACGCGAACCAGCTCGCCCAGGTCCGGTCCTTCGTCGACACGCTCCCCGACCACGCCACGATCGAGCTCGGCGGCGGGCGGCAGGGCGACGTCGGCTACTTCCACCAGGCCACGATCGTGTCCGGCCTGCGCCAGACCGACCGCATCGTGCAGCAGGAGGTCTTCGGCCCCGTGCAGACCGTGCAGCGCTTCACGACCGAGGACGAAGCACTGCGCGCCGCGAACGACGTCGAGTACGGGCTCGCGAGCTCGGTGTGGACGACCGACCACTCGCGGGCGATGCGCTTCGCCCGCGACCTGGACTTCGGGTGCGTGTGGATCAACACCCACATCCCGATCGTCGCCGAGATGCCGCACGGCGGCTTCAAGCACTCCGGCTACGGCAAGGACCTGTCCCAGTACGGGTTCGACGACTACACCCGCATCAAGCACGTCATGTCCTACATCGGCTGACCCCGATCCTTCCGAAGCAGCAGGAGGCACCATGGCAATGACCGGCACGTTCGCCGAATCCGGAGCCGATCTCCGACTCGAGCAGATCACCAAGTCGTTCCCCGGGCACACCGCGGTCGACGCGCTGGACCTGACGGTGCCGGCCGGCTCGTTCTTCGCCCTGCTCGGCCCCTCGGGCTGCGGCAAGACCACGACCCTGCGACTGGTCGCCGGGCTCGAGGAGCCCACGAGCGGCACCATCACGATCGGCGGCGAGGACGTCACCGACACGAAGCCCTACCAGCGGCCCGTCAACACGGTGTTCCAGAACTACGCGCTGTTCCCGCACATGAGCGTGCTCGACAACGTCGCGTTCGGCCTGAAGCGGCGACGGATCCCGGACCCGATGACGAAGGCGCGCGAGGCCCTGCACCTGGTCGAACTCGACGCCTCGGCCGACAAGCGCCCCGCTTCCCTGTCCGGCGGCATGCAGCAACGCGTCGCGCTGGCACGCGCGATCGTGAACCGGCCGGCACTCCTGCTGCTCGACGAGCCGCTCGGTGCGCTCGACCTGAAGCTCCGGCACCAGATGCAGCTCGAACTCAAGACGATCCAGGCCGAGGTCGGGCTCACCTTCCTGCACGTCACCCACGACCAGGAAGAAGCGATGACGATGGCCGACACGGTCGCCGTCATGAACGGCGGCCGGATCGAGCAGATGGGCAGCCCCCAGGACCTGTACGAGCTGCCCCGCACCGCGTTCGTCGCGAACTTCCTCGGCCAGTCGAACCTGCTCGAGGGCGAGGTCCGCGGCACGGACGGCCCGCTGCTCGTGGTCGCGACCCCGGCGGGCACCATCGCCGTCCCGGCCGACCGCGCCGTCCGCACCTCGGGCAGCGTCGTCGTCGGCGTCCGCCCCGAGAAGCTCAAGATCCGCACCTCGGAGCCCACCCCCGAAGCCGGCCGCAACATCCTCGGCCCCGGCCGCGTGGTCGACGTCTCGTTCTCCGGCGTCAGCACGCAGTACCTGGTGGACGTCCCCGGAGCCGGCCGCGTCTCCGTCTTCGCGCAGAACTCGAAGGGCGGACCGCGGATCGCCACCGGCACCGAGGTCTGGCTCACGTGGGGCGTCGACCACGGTTTCGGCCTGGAGGCGCACCCCGCGTCCGACCAGACCGTCACCACCCACGCGGCCACGGGCCTCCAGTCCGCACCCGCCACGGCAGGATCGCTCGCGTGACCGGCGGGGGACCCGGCCCGGACCTGCTGCGCGGACTGACGTCCGCGCGCGTCAGCCGACGCGGCCTGCTCGCCGGCGGAGGAGCCGCCGCGCTCGCGGCGCTGCTCACCGGGTGCAGCATCAAGGGCTCAGCCGCCTCCGGCGCCGAGAACGCCGTCGACTGGACCGCGTTCTGGAAGGACGCCAAGGCGACGAAGCAGCTGAACTTCGCGAACTGGCCGCTCTACATCGACTCCGACCACGGCAAGTCCGAGTCGCTCGCGCTGTTCCAGAAGGCCACCGGCATCAGCGTCGACTACCAGGCGGTGATCCAGGACAACGCGACGTTCTACGCAACCGTTTCGCCGATCCTGCGGGCGCAGGGTGCCACCGGCTACGACCTGGTCGTGATGACCAACGGGTTCGAGCTGACCCAGATGATCAAGAACGGCTTCGTGTGCGAGCTCGACCACTCGCGGCTGCCGAACTTCGCGGCGAACGCGGGTGACTCGGTGAAGGACCCGACGTACGACCCCGGCAACAAGCACTCTGTCGTCTGGCAGACCGGCTTCACCGGGATCGCCTACAACCCGAAGTACGTCGACCGCGAGATCACGTCGTTCCAGGACCTGCTCGACCCGGCGTTCGCGGGCCGCGTCGGGCTGATGAGCGACAACACCGAGCTCGGTTCCCTCGGATTGCTCGCGAACGGCATCGCCCCGGAGACGTCGACCCCGGCGGACTGGCGGAAAGCGCAGGCCTGGTTGCGGAAACTGCGCCCGAGCGTGACCGGCTTCTACGACCAGAGCTACATCAACAAGCTCGAGAACGGCGACACCTGGATCACCCAGGCCTGGTCCGGCGACGTCTTCCAGGCGCAGCAGTCCGGGTTCGAGGACCTGAAGTTCGTGACGCCGGAGGAGGGCCAGATGATGTGGCACGACAACCTCATGATCCCCCGGCAGGCAGCGAACCCGGTGGCCGCCCTCGAGTGGATGGACTTCTACTACACGCCGAAGATCGCGGGCATCGTCGAGGACTGGGTCAACTACGTCTGCCCGGTCCCCAGCGCCGAGGCCTACGTCCGTGACGAGCTCGACGACGCGACGGTGGCGGACAGTCCGCTGGTGTTCCCGGACTCCGACGTGCTGGACCGGTCGCACGAGTTCCGGGTGTTCGAGAACTACGACGAGTACTCGGAGTGGAACGGCATCTTCAACGCGGTGGTGCAGTCGTGACCGCCGTCGGGGTCGCCGGCCCGGGTGCCGCACCGACACCGGGTGCTGGTCCGGCACCGGTCCGTCGGGGACGCCGTCGCAGCACGCCCTTCCTGCTCGCGCTGGTCGGGACCGCGTACCTCTGCGTGTTCTTCGTCATCCCGCTCGTGTCGGGGCTCATCGTCTCGCTCATGTCGGGCAACCCGGACGACGGGTACACCTTCACGTGGAACTGGGGGATCTACGGCTCCCTGTTCATCGACCCGCAGGTGCCCTACCTGACGTTCCTGCTCCGGTCCCTCTGGTACGGCGCCGCCGCCACGGTCGTGACCATCATCGTCGGCTACCCGGTGGCGTACTTCATCGCGTTCCGGGTCTCGCCGCGGTGGAAGAACCCGCTGCTCATGCTCGTGTTCGTGAGCTTCCTGGTGTCGTTCATCATCCGCACCGACATGTGGGCGTTCGTGCTCGCGTCGCAGGGTCCGGTCGTCACCTTCCTGCAGGCGATCGGCCTGGCGGGCAAGGACTTCCACATCCTCGGCACCGGCGGCGCGGTGATCTTCGGCGACGCCTACAACGACCTCGCGTTCATGGTGCTGCCGATCTACGCCGCACTCGAACGCATCGACCCGCGACTCGGCGAGGCCGCCAACGACCTCTACGCCGGCAAGTTCCGGGCGTTCTGGCACACCACGCTGCCGCTGTCCCGCTCGGGCATCTTCGCCGGCGTCCTGCTCGTGTTCATCGACAGCGTCGGCGACCCGGTGAACTCGGCGCTGCTCGGCGGCACGAACACGTACACGATCGGCCAGGCGATCCAGGACGCCTACTCCGGCAACCAGCAGTACAACGTCGCCGCGGCACTGTCGACCGTGCTCATGGTCGTGCTCGGCATCATCCTGTTCATCTACGCCCGCGTCTCCGGCACCGACGACCTCGAGGACCTCGTATGACCGCCGTCGCACCGTCTCGTCCGTCCACCGCGACCACCTCGTCGCCCGTCGTCCACCGCCACGGCGTGAACCGTCGCGGGCCCTGGCTCGCGATCGTCTACTGGGTCACCATCGCGATCACACTCGTCCCGATCGTCTACATGATCGTGTACTCGTTCAACGACGCCCCGACGAACCGGCTGTCGTTCGCGTGGAACGGCTTCACGACGTACTGGTACGCGAACCTGGTCAACGTGTCCGGGCTCGGAGCCGCGTTCGTCACCTCGGTCGTCGTCGCGTTCCTGGCCGCGATCATCTCGGTCGCGATCGGGCTGCCGCTGGCCCTGGCACTCGAGCGGTACCGGTTCCCCGGCCGCGGCGCCGTGAACGCCGTCGTGTTCGCGGACATCGCGGCGCCCTCGATCGTGGTCGGCTCGGCGTCGCTGTCGTTCTTCTTGTCGGTGGGCCTCGGCACCGGGTTCCTGACCGTGCTCATCACCCACGTGGCGTTCGACGTCGCGTACGTCGTGGTGGTGCTCCGCGCTCGGATCTCCGGCACGTCGCGGGTGCTCGAAGAGGCCGCGAGCGACCTCGGTGCGACGCCGTTCCAAGCCTTCCGGCTCGTGACGCTGCCGTTGCTCGCGCCGGGCATGCTCGCGGCCGGGCTGCTCGCGCTCGCGATGTCGATCGACGACTACGTCATCACCTCGTTCGTCGCCGGGCCCGCGGTCACGTTCCCCTTGTTCGTCTACGGCGCCGCGAAGGCCGGGATGCCGCCGCAGGTGCTCTGCTTCGGGACGCTGGTGTTCGCGGTGGGGCTGCTCGTGGCGCTGCTCAACGGCGCACTCAACCGTCGCTTGTCCCGCACGCGCGGCTGACTCGCGGCCCACCACCCTGACGAGTGCGCGGAGGTGGTCGCCCGTAGCCCACAGAAGCCGTCTCTGCTGCGCACTCGTCCGGGCTGGGCACCGTCGGGAACGTGCCGCACCGATCGAGACCGGTGCGGCACGTCCTTGTCTCAGTCCTTCCGGACCAGGTCGACCAGGAGCCTGGCGAGGTTCACGAGCAATCCCGCGACCCCCAACCAGAACACCCGACGCCCGGGCTTGGGATCGGTGTCGTTCGACATCGAGACCACCTCCGGTGTCAGCGCCGGCGGACACGAGGAGCGGGGACCGGGACGGGCGTGCAATCGGGCCGGGGCTCGATTACACTGGGCCCGAGCGTTCAGACTCGGGAACGGTTTGTGCCCGTCCTCGGCTTTCCACTCGGAGAGCAACCCGAAGCCCATCACCGTTGCAGCGGTGGTGGGCTTCACGCTTGCCCCAGGACCACGACCCGGCGGTGTCGGAGTCCACGCGGACAGCCTACGTGGAATTTCACCGGACACCCGGCTCTCGTGCGCTCGATCGATGGACGCCATCGAGGTCGACGAGCGCGACAGCACCTGGGAAGACCACAGCCCGCACTTCCGGGTGTACCTACAGGAGCGATCGGGCGACTCGTACTCGACGGAGACGGTCGACCTGTTCGATGCAGACGTCCTGCAAGCGATCGACTGGGCGCAACGAGCGGTCGCGCCGCGCACCGACGCGGTCTGGGGGCTCGCGCTGGTCGGGCGGGACAGTCGTGGGCTCCGCGGGCTCACGTGGCTCGTCGGCATGGACGCCAACGACCCGCCGTCCGACGAGCACGAGATCGACCTCGGCGAACGGATGCGCGCGCGAGGTGGCGCTCCCGTCGGTGTGCCGTCCGCGGACCACTGGCAGCCGGATCTGCGACAGCGGACCGGCGACTGAAGCTGCCGTGGTCCGTCCGGGTCAGCAGGTGCGGAACTCGATCCCGAGGAGCTCGGCGGCGGCCCGGTAGTCCGCGACCCGGTCACCGATCGACAGCGACCAGTGGTGGCCGACGCCCGTCCCGCTCCACTCGTCCACCCACTCGCCGGGGTCCCGGCCGAAGTCGACCCGTGAGGTCGTGTTGCCGATCTGCAGGAGCGGCCCGGGGACGACGTCCCCCGTGGAGGCGATGAACGACAGCCGCCCGTCGCGGTCCTGGCCGAGGCCGAGCAAGGTCACCGGGCCGTGCTGCACGTCGAACTCGACGGACACACCCCATCCGCGCTTGCCGTGGTAGACCCCGAGCCCCCGGAGCAGGGGGTCGCGCGACGAGACGGCCAGGTTCGCCGGACCGTCGTGGCCCATCTCGACGACCCCGTCCTCGAAGTCGAGCGCCTGGAGTTCGCAGAACGATCCACCAGCACCGGCGACCTGCGTCACGAGTTGCGCGACCGTGGTCCGCAGCTCGTACTCGCCCGTGGTCGGGATGCCGCGAGCGGTGAGCAGCGACGCACCGAGGATCATGCCGGCACCGAGTCGCTCGTGCTGCTCGCCGTCGAGTCCGCGGTGGTAGTACGCCAGGCTGTCGAGGTCTGCGTCCTCCACGAGTCGGTCCAGCCCGACGGAGACGCGCGCGCCCCACGCCAGGTCGACCTCGTCCACGGAGTCGTCGACGGTGAAGACCGCCCGGGCGAGTGCCACCCGGTCGGCGACCTCCGCCTCGGTCACCAGTTCGACCCGGTGCCGGAGATCGTCGAACTCGAGGACCTCGACGTGCGATCCGAAGGTAGTCGGGAGCAGCGTCAGGTCGGTCGAGACGTCGAGCATGCCGGGGTAGAGGTGCCCCATCAGGCCGTGCCGTGCGTGCCGGAGTGCTGCACGGACGTCGGCCGCCCGGACCCAGCGGGCGATGCGCTCCCAGGCGGCGTCCTGTTGCAGCCAGCCGGACACCGACCGGAACGGGATGCCCGCCCGTCGGAACACGTTGCCGATCTCCGGAACCGGGCACTGGCCGCAGTACGCGAGCCACTCGCCGGTGCCGAACGTGTCGTGGTCCATGCGAGGGGTCGGTTGGAGGTCGATGACGAGGACCGGGGTGCCCGTGCGCTGTGCGATCGGGAGCACCATCGACGACGTCAGGTAGGTGGCCACGAAGAGGACGATGAGGTCGCAGTCGGCGCCGCGCAGCCGTTCTGCCGCCCGGGCGGTGTCCGTGACGTCCGACACGAACCCCGCGTCGACGATCTCGGCGTCCATCGACTCGAACCGGCGCGCGACGTACGCCGCGGACCCCTCGAGTTGCGGCAGCAGGTCGGGGAACTGCGGCCAGTACGCTCCGAGCCCACCCGAGACGAGCCCGATCCGGGTCCGACGACGCGTCCGCATCGGCAACAGGTCGGACACCGCCGTCACAGTGGTCGTCGTGGTCATCGGAGATCCTCCTGGTCGGTGAGCAGCTCGACCCGGACCTTGCCGGTGATGCCGGTCCGCAACTGCGCGGGCTTCAGGAACGTTGTCTGCGTCGCTGCGGCGTAGCGGGGCGCGAGCGTCCCGTACACGGTCACGGCGAGTTCGTGCCGGCCGCTGCCGACGTCGGGGACCGTGAACACCCAGGGCGCGCAGAACGCCGCGGCGACCCGTTCGCCGTCGAGGTCGAGCTCCACAGCACCGCGGACGGTCCCGAGGTCGATGCGGATCGCGCCGCGGGCCGCGGTCTCGATCGGTGTGGTGTACCGGACGGCGCCGCTCCAGCTCTCCAGGTGCTGCTCGGACCAGTCCTCGAACCGCGCCGCCGTCGGGACCGTGCGGACCCGGACGGGCTCGGACCACGCGGCTCCCGACGTGGAGAAGGCCCGGGGGGCGACCGTGACAGCGAGTGTCGCAGGCGCGTCCGTCGGGGCGTCGAAGGTCACCGTCCGTCCGGACACGACGGAGTCGCGCCCGGGGATCTCGACGTGCTGCGGATCGACCGGCAACTCGACGGCGGCGGCACCGGCCGGCAGGCGCAGTGCGAAGTCCTCCGCCCGCGGCACGCTCGACACGGCGGTCTCGAACGGGACGGTCGGCGGACCGACCTCCGGCGGTCCGCTCAGCCAGTGCGCCGCGGGGAGGGGGTGCGGCCGGACCGCTGCACGCGCGTGCACGGTCGATCCGGTCCGCGCGGGCAGCAGGACCACCGTGGCGTCGTCGGGTCCGACCGACCAGTCCGCGCCGCTCGGGACCGCGACCGTGCCCGACGGCGTCGTGAGGACGAGGTCGACGAAGAGCGGTGTCGTGGACGTCACCCCGTCGGTCGTCACCTCGATGACGTGGTCACCGGCGGCGAGCGTCCCGAGTTCGTGCAGGAAGTAGTTCGGCAGGTCGCCGAGGCCGGACTCGTAGTACTCGACCTTCTCCTGACGCGCGACCATCCGACCGTCCAGGAGCACGGTGAGCGCGCTCGGTGCCCCCGTGACGATCCGGACGTCCGACGCGTCGGCGTCGATCCGGAACGCGCGACGGAACGTCGCGGAGCCGTCGACGACCCCACGCTCGCCGGCACCGACGAACTCCGGTCGGACCGAACGTTCGCCGGGGCGCTCGAGGCGGAACGCCGACGTGACGTGCGTTGCAGGGTGGGTCGAGCCTCCAGGCAGGGCCGGTGTGCCCAACCGGTACTCCAGCACCCCGACCGTGGACGCGAAGCGGACCGGTGCGGTCGCGTCGAAGCCGGTACCCGTGAGTTCCAGCTCGACCCCGTCGAACCAGGCGCGCGTCGCGCAGGCCGAGGAGATGGTCAGTTCCAGGTCGCCTGGCTCGGGGACCCGGACCAGGGCACGGACGGCGACCTCCTCGCCGACCGCCGGCGTCTCGTGCGTCAAGAACTCCTCGGCGATGAAGCCCTTCGGGTCCTGCGCCGCACCGAGTGCGCCGTCACGACCGAGCGACGCCGAGAAGCGCTGCACGGTCCAGCCGGAACCGGCGAGCGAGCCTCCGTCCCAGGCCCGAGCGGCGCCGTCCGGATCGAGGGGCTCCGGCGTGGCCGCATCGGTGAACGGGCCGCTGACGAGCAGCTCCTGACCCATCGTGACGGTGACCGGTGTGGTGCCCTCGGCGGTGACCTGATCGATGCTCCAGAGCTCCAGCGGGATCGGGTCGGTGCTCGCCGGCAGGGCGAAGTCCCCCCACCGGTTGTCGAGGGTCGGGACGAGTTCCTGCGACCAGTCGGTGTCGAGCGGTCGGGCGGTCCGCTCCGCAGGGGCGGCCGGAGGCGGTCCGTCGACGGTGTCGCCGGTCCGCCACACCGCGATCAGGAGTGGTGACCCACCCGTGACGACCTCGATCCTGCTCGAGGCGCCGTCCGCGGCGACCTCGAACGACGTGGGTGTCCTCGTTCCGGTGGCCGGGTCCCAGACCTCGGCCTCGACGACCGTACCGCGCACACGGAGCTCGTCGTGCTGCCCGTACCTGGCGGCGTCGAAGTCGATGTCGTCCCAGCCGCCTGCACCCTCGTCGGTGCGGAGCGGGTAGGCCGTGGCGTTCGGGAACGCCCCCGGCAGCAGCGCGACGCCGTGGTCGCCGTGTTCCTGCGCGCGGACACCGTGCGTGGAACGGGCGAACAGGGCCGAGCGGTCGACGGCCGCCACGGCCGCTTCCGGGGTGGCGAACCGTTCGATGCCGACGAGTCGCTCGTCGACGTCGCCCACGCCGAGGACGCGCCCGCCCGCACGGAGGAGCGCGGTGAGACGGTCCACGACGACGTCGGGCAGCCGGGTCGTCGACGGCAGGATCACCGTGCCGAAGCGGAACCCGTTCACGTCGAGGGTCCGGTCACCGGCGCTCGAGCGCGCGAACGAGTCCTCGTCGACGACGTCGAAGTCGATGCCGCTCTGATCGAGCAAGCCCGGCTGTGCGCGGAACCAGTCGTTCTTCCCCGCGAGCGCCATGTAGGTCCGCTGGGTCACGTCGGCTCCCGGGTACTCCGGGCCGATGTCGCCGTCGAGGAAGTGGTCGATCGGGAGGTCCGGCGGCAGCTCGCTGCTGATCGAGGTCGACGGGTACAGCACTGCCACGTCGACGGCGTGCCGGCCCCAGGTCATGAGCGCCGACACCCGGGCGACCGCTCGGGCGAACTCCGGGTACACCGCGTAGTACGGCTGCCGGAAGTCGGTGGACGGCGGAGCCCACTCGAACCAACCCGCGCGGAGACCGTAGTAGCTCGCGTGCGGGTTGTAGAGGTTGGCGCCGCTGCGGAAGAACGGGATGAGCCAGTCCCAGGTGTCCTCGAGCGTTCCGCCCCATCCGCTGGAGTGGAACGACTCGATCCACACGCGCGGGTGGTCGTACATGTCGGCCATCGACGAGTGGATCCTGGCGTCGCCCTCGTGGTCACTTCCCACCGCGTCGAACCACCGGTGCGTGGCGTAGTAGTCGCCGTAGAGCTGCGTGCTCTGGGTCGGGACACCGGCACGCGCTGGGTTCATCTGATCGGCGCCGATCAGCATGCCCCTCGACCGGTGCCACTCGCCGAGCGGCTTGAAGAACGCCCGTTCCGCGAGCAGGGTCCGGACGCGGTGGTAGTCCGCGCGGACGGCTGCGCTCGCCGGTGCCCCGTGGTCCCACAGCGCGGGCAGGTTCGCGACGAGGTCGTAGCCGGTCTCGTCACGGAACCGTTCGGCGAACGTCGCCGACCAGGTCGGCATCGCCGGGAGTTCGTCCTGGAAGCTGCCGACGATCGTCGTGCCGACGTGCTCCGGGACGCGCCGCTCGTACTCGCCGTGCACGAAGTCGATCAGGCGGGCGACGGAGCCCTCGTCGAGGTAGTCGAACGAGGTCTCGTGCCAGGCCACGACGCGGAGTCGCGAACCGGCCGGCACGTCGACCCGGCCGTCTCGGACCTCGTGTCGAACCCACCGTCCGCCGGCGTCGGGCTCGACGTCGAACACGGCGATCAGGTGCTCACGCGGTTCCTCCGGCAGGACGCCGTCCGCGGGGACCTCGACCACGTGGGAACGGAGGGACCGTCCGGCCGCCTCCGGGTGCTGCGCCGTGATGACACCCTGCAGGTTCGCACCGGAGAAGCCGATCTGGTCGTAGAACCAGAGTGCGATGCCGAGGTCCCGCGCGCGGTCGCAGGTGTACCGGAAGAGCTCCCACCAGCGCTCGCCGAACCACACCGGGTCGTCCGGCGGTGCGCCGTACGTCGGGCCCTTCGGCGCGAGGTTCATCAGGACGAGGTTGAGGATCCCGCCGTCCGCGAAGCGCCGGAGCTGCCAGTCGATGCCCTCCTCGGTCACCGTCCCACCGCTCCACCACCACAGCGGTGTCGGGCCGTACTCGGACGGCGGGGTCTCGAAGCGCTCCACGAGTGCTGGATCGATCACGTTCGTCACTCTCCTTGCGAGTGTGTGCGGGTCAGTGGGTGGTCGTGCTGATCGACGGTTCGATCGACCACGGGTCGCCGTCGGCGCCGGTGTGCTCGAGCAGCGTGCGCTGTGCCTCGAGGAGCCGGTGCCGGTCGGCGCGACGTCGTTCCTGCGCGACCGGGTCCGGGATCGGCGTCGCCATCTGCAGCCGTTGCGTGTAGGGGTGCTCGGGGTTCGTCGCGACCGTCTCGGCGTCGTCGAGCTCGACGACCTCTCCGCCGAGGAGGACCGCGGTCCGGTCGCTCATCCGGCGCACGACACCGAGGTCGTGGCTGATGAAGAGGTACGCGACCCCGGTCCGCTCCTGGATCGACTGCAGCAGGTCGAGCACCCGCGCCTGGGTCGTCATGTCGAGCGCGCTCGTCGGTTCGTCGCAGACGATGAGCTCGGGTTCGAGCGCGAGTGCCCTGGCGATGGCGATCCGCTGGCGTTGCCCGCCGGAGAACTCGCGGGCGAGCCGCGTCCCGGAGTCACCCGGAAGCCCCACTGCGTCGAGCAGCCGGGCGACCGTGTCGCGACCGGCGGCGACGCGGCGGACCCGCAGTGGCTCGGTGAGGATGTCCTCGATCGTGAGGGACGGGTTCAACGACGAGTACGGGTCCTGGAACACGACCTGGATGCCCTGGGCGACGCGGCGTCTGGCGGTCCTGGAGAGCGTGTCGATGCGGGTGCCGTGGAACTCGACCGACCCGCCGGTGACCGGCGCGAGGCCGAGGACCGCTCGACCGATGGTCGTCTTGCCCGAGCCGGACTCGCCGACGAGCCCCAGGGTCTCGCCGCGGCCGATGTCGAACGAGACGCCACGGATGATGTTCGTCGTCCGTCGGAAGCCGCGGGCCGGGTACGCGACCTCGAGGTCGCGGACGCGGAGGAGGGGTTCGGCGGTGCTGCTCGTGTCGGGTTCGGTGTCGTGGGGCATCTCAGTGCACCTCCGGGGCGGTGGACGTGGACGTGGTCGCGGCCGCCAGCAGCTCGCGTGTGTAGGGGTGGGACGGCGCCGCGAACACGGTCCGGACGTCACCGGTCTCGACGATGTGGCCGCCGCGCATCACGCTGACGGTGTCGCAGATGTCCGCGACGACGCCGAGGTTGTGCGTCACCAGGACCATGCCGAGGCCGCGCTCGTCGCGGATCTCACGGAGCAGGTCCAGCACGTCGGCCTGGATCGTCACGTCGAGGGCGGTCGTCGGTTCGTCGGCGAGGATGACGTCCGGATCCGCGGCGATCGCGCCCGTGATGAGGACGCGCTGGGCCATCCCGCCGGAGATCTCGTGCGGGTACATGTCGAACACGGCTGGCGGGTCCTTGATGCCGACCCGCGCCAGCAGCCCGAGGAGCTCCGTGCGTGCGGCACGGCGGCTGATCGGCTTCACCGCACGGACCCCGACGACGAGCTGCTGCCCGACGGTGAGCGTGGGGTCGAGGTTGCTCATCGGCTCCTGCGGCACGTATGCGATCCGCTTGCCCCTGACCGCGCGCAGGGCCGAGTCGGAACCGAGGATCTCAGCGCCGTCGAACACGATCGACCCGGCGGCGACGGCCTCGCGGGGCAGGATCCCGAGCACGGAGAACACGGTTTGCGACTTCCCCGAACCGGACTCCCCGACCAGACCGTGGATCACCCCGCGGTGCACGTCGAGGTCGATGCCGTGGACGACCTCGGTGTGGTCGTCCCCGTTCGGGTAGGCGATGTGGAGGTCCCGGACGGCCAGGAGCGCGTCCCCTGCAGGCGCGGCCGTCGTGGTCGTGGTCAGGCGGTCGCGCAGGTCGTTCCGCTGTCTGCGGGTCAACGGCCGGGGAGCGGCCGTCACCTGCAGGACGTCTCGCAGCGCGTTCCCGAGCAGGACGAGCACGAGGGTCGTCAGGCTGATTAGGACCGTCGGTGCCACCACAGCGCCCGGGTTCTGGTAGATCGACGCGAAGGACGTCTGCAGGATGCCGCCCCACGACGCCTCGCGAGGGTTCCCGAGCCCGAGGAACTCGAGCCCCGCCTGGATGCCGATGCCGGCGGCGAGCACGAACGAGCTCTGGATGATCACGGGAGCACGGACCGCGATGAGCACGTGCCGGAGCACGATGCGCAGGTCCGACAGCCCGGAGACCCGAGCCGCGTCGATGTACAGCTCGCGCCGTACCTGGGTGACGACGGCTCGGACGAGACGGAAGAACGACGGTGCGATCAGGAGTCCGAACACCGCCATCGCGATGAGGATCGACGGCCCGATCACCGTGTACAGCGCGATGAGGAGGACCGTGCCCGGCAGCGCGAGCACGACGTCCGACAGCCAGCCGGAGACCCGGTCCGTCCACCCGCCGAGGAACCCGGCCGCGAGTCCCGCGGTCACGCCGATCAGGACGGAGACGACGAGCACGACGACGCAGGCGAGGAACGTCCCGCGCGACGCCCAGATCAGCCGGGAGAGGATGTCGCGTCCCGAGGAGTCGCCACCGAGGACGAAGCTGCCGGAGAACGGCTTCGCGTTGGTCAGGTCGACCCTGGTGAAGTTCTGGTCGTACGGTGCGAGCACCGGCGCGAGCAGGGCGACGGCGACGAGCGCCGCGAGGAAGACGATGCACGTCACGGCCATCGGGTTCCGGACGAGTCGACGGAGCGTGGACGTCCGGCGCGTGCGCGAGTCGACGGTGACGCCGCCGACCTCCGGGTCGACGCTCGTCGCGGTGATCTGTTCGACGCTCATGCCTGCCTCGCTTTCGGGTTGAGCCACGCCGCCGCGATGTCGGCGAGCAGGTTCACGACGACGACCACGACGATGGTGAAGAGCACGCACCCCATCACCGCCGGGACGTCGCCCTGGAGTGCCGTGGACACGGTGAGGTCGCCGACACCGGGCAACGCGAAGATGCGCTCGATGAGGACGACGCCGCCGAGCAGCCCGATCGTCTGGAGCCCGAGGATCGTCAGCCCGGGTCCTGCGGCACTCCGCAGCACGTGCACGAACACGATGCGCCGCTCGGGGACGCCACGGGAACGCAGAGTCCGGACGAAGTCCTGCGAGAGCACGTCGGCGACGGCGCCCCGGAACTGCTGCGCGGCGCCGCCGACCGACCCGACGAGGACCGCGAGCACCGGCAGGACGAGTGCGCTCAGCCAACCGGTGACGCTCACCGTCGGCGATACGTACCCCGTGGCGGGCAGCAGGTGCAGCCCGACGGCGAACGTCAGGACGAGCAGGATCGCCACGATGAAGCCGGGGACGGCGGCGCCGAGGACGCTGACGAACTGCAGCACGCGGTCGATCCACCCGCCCTTCACCGCTGCGGCGACACCGACCAGGATGCTGATCACGGCGGTCAGCAACAGGATGATCACCGCGAGGCTCGCGGTCACCGGCACCCGGGTCGCGAGCATCGTCGTGATGGGCTCCTGGGTGAAGTAGCTCCGGCCGAGCGACCCCGTGAACAGACTGCCGAGCCAGTGCAGGTACTGCGTGAACACGGGCTGGTCGAGTCCGAGCTCCACGACCTTCGCCTGCACGGTCGCCTGCGTCGCCTCTTTCCCGAGGATGGCGCGGGCGATACCGGGGCCGTTGCTGAAGACGAGGAAGTACGTCGCCATCGTGACCACGAGGGTGAGGAGGACCGCCGACCCGAGCCGACGGGCGACGAGTCTCAGCACGGTGTACCGCCGCCCGCCGTCACCGGAAGTCCCACAGGTTCGGGATGAGGTGGAACTGGTCGGTCTGTTCCGGAGCGAGGTCCTTCGAGGTCAGCGCGAAGTAGCTCTTCACGTCCACCCACGGCACGTACCAGGCCTGGTCGACCACGTACTCGTTGATCGCCTGGGCGTTCTCGTCGGCGGCCGAGCCCTGCAGGGTCTGCGCCTTGTCGAGGAGCGGTTGGAGCTCCGGGTCGCTGGTGTGCCGGACGTTCCAGATCGAGTCCGGCTGCAGCGACTGGACGATGTCGAAGAGCGAGTCCGCGGTGCCGAGCTGGATCGGGAACACCGGGAAGTCACCGCGGAGCACCTTGTCCTGGGCGGTCGGTCCGGAGATCGTGACCTGGTCGACCTTGATCTTCAGGAGCGCGAGCTGCTGCACGACCATCGGGTTGACCTTGTTGCCGCTGCCGTCATCGCTCGCCTGGTTCGGGATCTGGAGGGTGAACCCGTCGGCGTACCCCGCGTCCTGCATCAACTGCTTCGCCTTCTCGACGTCGTAGGCGTACCGGTCGTCGAGCTTCGCCTGGTAGGCGGTCTCGTTCGGCGTGAAGATCTGTGTCGTCGGGGTCGCCTCACCGTTGAACAGGCCCTTCGCGATCGCCTTCCGGTCGAACACCATGTTCATCGCCTGGCGGACGCGGACGTCGCCGAGTGCCGGGACGGTCTCGCCGGCGCGGTCGGCGATGGCGAGTCCGCTCCAGCCGGACAGGTGCGACAGGACCTCGAGGCCGGACGACGACGCCTGAGCCGCGGTGGACTGGTCGATGACGGCGCCCTGGATCTCCTTCGAGCGCAGCGCGTTGAGTCGCGCGTTCACGTCGGGCATCACCTTGAGCACGAGGTTCTCGTACGGGTACTCCTTCGCGTTCCAGTAGTCGTCGCGCTTCTGGAACGTGTAGACCGACCCGCTCGTCGTCTTCGACGGTACGAGCGTGTACGGCCCGGAGCTGACGACCTTCGACCCGACGTCCTTGCTGTCGAGTTGCGCGGGACTGGCGACGATCCCCGGCGCGAAGCACATGAACGTCGGCAGCTGCCCGGTCGGTTCCTTCGCGGTGAGCACGACCGTGTCGGAGTCCGGCGTCGTGATCTGCATCCCCGCGACCCGGCCGGCATCACTGCCGCCGCCGGTCTGCATGTGCTCGATCGACGCCTTCACCGCGGCCGCGTCGACCGGCTTGCCGTCGGAGAACTCCATCCCGTCGCGGAGCTTCATCGTGAGCGCCTTGGCGTCGTCGCTCATCGAGAAGCTCTTGGCGGCCGCCGGGTGCACCTTCCCGTTCTGGTCGCAGCGCAGCAGGGTGTCGTACACCGCGTGCCACCGCCAGACCAGGTCACCGGCGCTCGACTGCAGCGCGGGGTCGAGCGACGGGGGCCGACCGGAGACCGCCAGGGTGAGGGTGGTGTGGTCGCCCGTGGCGCTCTGGGCACCGGAGGTGCAGCCGGTGAGCGCGGCGACGGACAAGGCGGCGGTAGCCACCCCGAGGACGATCTTGCACTTGGTTCCGAGCACGTTCACTCCCTTGTCAACGTCGTCGACGGGCGTGGAGCGTGCCACATCGCCATCGACGGTGGAACTTGGACCGATCATGATTTAATCGATTAAAAGTGAGGATGCCCGGTGGCTCGGCTCCTGTCAACAGTCGGCGCCGAATCGAGTGGCAGGGGGGCGGTGATCGTGCTTGACTGACCGCGTGGCGGGCATCCAGGACCTCGGGCTCGCTGCCGTCGCGCAACTCGCGGGTGTCTCCACCGCGACCGTCTCGAACACGATCAACCGTCCCGAGATGGTCACCGCGAAGACCAGGAGCAAGGTCGAGGCGGCGATCCGCGAACTCGACTTCGTGCCGAACCAGGCAGCGGCGGCACTCCGGACCGGGTTCAACCGACTGTTCGGTCTCGTCATCCCCGACGTCGTGAACCCCTTCTACGCGACCATCGTCGACGCGGTGTCCGACGCCGCCGATCGCAGTGGGTACTCGCTCGCGCTCTGCGTGAGCCACGACGACCCGGCGAAGGAGCTCCGACAGCTCGACACCCTCGCGCGGCAGCGTGCGGCCGGTGTCCTCGTCGTCCCGCTGACGGCGGACTCCTCACGCCTCTCGATGCTGCGACGCATCGGGTCACGGCTCATCCTCGTCGACCGTGGGGCGGACCCCGGGGAGAGCTGCTCGGTCGCCATCGACGACCGGCACGGCGGCGCGCTCGCCGCCGAGCACCTGCTGGACCTGCCTGGCGACGGGCTGACCCTGGTGAACGGCCTCCGGTCGATCCGTCAGTGCGAGGATCGGCGCAGCGGTGCGCGGAGCGCGGTCGCGGGGCGCGGGCTCGACCCGGACGCGATCGTGGAGTTCGAGACGGATGCGATGACGATCGACTCCGGCTTCGACATCGGTCGACGCCTCGTCCTCGCTGGCGCCCCGCGGCGGGTGTTCTGCACCAACGACCAGCTCGCACTCGGCGTGATCCGTGGCATGGCGGCCGAGGGCGTGCGGACACCGTCCGACGCCGTCGTCGTCGGCTACGGCGACCTCGCGTTGTCGACCGAGGGGGCACTCCCGTTGTCGACGGTCGGGCAGCCGAAGCGCGCGATGGGTGAAGCGGCGGTCGCTCGGTTGCTCGCCGAACTCACCGAAGGGCCGCGGCACCACCACACCGCGACGCTCCTGGAGCCGGAGCTGCTCGTCCGCGAGTCCTCGACGCCGTGACCCCGGCGCGCTGACTCACCGTCCGCTCCGGTGCGGAACTGCAGCGCACGAGGACGACCTTGTTACGAGCTTGCGTCAGGCGGTGCGCCGCGGCGCACGCCACAGCGGCCGCGCGTAGGTTCCAGCCATGAGTGCAGAGCTGACGCTCGGCGCCGAGGAAGAGCTGCACCTCATCGACCTCGAGTCCGGCCGACTTTCCGCGAAGGCCCCGCGCCTTCTGCCCAAGCTGCCCGCCGACCGCTTCGGCGCGGAACTGCAGCGCACGACCATCGAGACGAACACCCCCGTGGTGCGTACCCTCGACGACCTGCGGCGGGTGATCGTCGACCTGCGCCGGGAGCTCAGCGCCGCGATCGCACCGGCCGGGGTGACCATCGCGTCGGTGGGCACCGCGCCGCGGTCCGAGTACGCCGACTTCGAACTGACCAGCGGCGGCCGCTACGGCCGGATGCAGGAGCAGTACCGGATGCTCGTCGACGAGCAGCTCATCTGCGGCCTGCAGGTGCACGTCGGTGTGAGCGACCGCGACCTGGCGGTGCAGATCGCCCAACGGGTCGCGCCGGTGCTGCCGGTGCTGCTGGCCCTGAGCGCGTCCAGTCCGTTCTGGAACGGGCAGGACACCGGGTACTCGTCGTTCCGCAGCATCATCTGGCAGCGGTGGCCGTCGGCCGGCAGCTTCGGGCGAGTGTCGAACGCGGCCGAGTACGACAAGGTGCTCGACGACCTGATCGCCTCGGGGGTGATCGCCGACAAGAAGATGGCGTACTTCGACGTGCGGCCGTCGTCGCACGCTCCGACGCTCGAACTCAGGGTCTGCGACGCCACCCCGATCGTCGACGACGCGGTGCTCATCGCCGGGCTGTTCCGGGCCGCGGTGCGGAAGGCCGAGGTCGCCGTCGAGTCCGGCGCCGAGTGGCACCCCCGCAGCGAACCCCTGCACCGTGCAGCGATGTGGCAGGCGGCGCGCACGGGGCTGAGCGGCGAACTGCTCGGCCTCGGGCAGCACCCGGACCGCCTGCCCGCCGAGGTCGCCGTCCGGCAACTGGTGTCCCGCCTGCGCCCGGAACTCGAGGAGCTCGGCGACTGGGGCACCGTCACGGACCTGCTCGAGGCGACCCTGGCCCGCGGCAACTCCACCGATCGACAGCGCACCGCGTACGCCGAGCGCGGGGAGCTCGACGACGTCGTCGCCCTGGTGGTCGAGGACACCGCCGGCACGCCGTCCGGACGTGACGAGGACCCGGCGGTCGCGGTCCCCGGGTACCGCGTGCGCGCCGGCGACGAAGCGGTCGGCCCCGGTGCCCGCCCCCGTCCGG
This sequence comes from Curtobacterium sp. PhB137, assembly GCF_003814955.1. Lineage (NCBI taxonomy): Bacteria > Bacillati > Actinomycetota > Actinomycetes > Micrococcales > Microbacteriaceae > Curtobacterium > Curtobacterium sp. PhB137. Next base: position 608,243 of record NZ_RKQO01000004.1, read on the forward strand.
CGTTCCGCGACCTGGCGACGTACTTCACCGCCTGGGACGCGGACACGACGAACGAGCACTGCGCCGCACGCGACGCCTGGGCCCGCGAGCACGAGGTCGGCTTCGTCGTGGACGGCGGCGTGCAGGCATTCGGGTGCGACCTGGTGCCGCGGACGATCAGCGCGTACGAGTGGTCGCAGCTGGAGCGCGGCCTCGGGCAGCGCGCACGGGCGATCGAGCTGTTCCTGCGCGACGTGTACGGCGAGCGGCGGATCGTGGCCGACGGGGTCATGGACGAGCACCAGTTCGTCGGTGCGAACGGCTGGGACCCCGACGCCTCGCGCCTGCCCGGTCACGCGGTGCGGGCACCCGTGCTCGGCTTCGACCTGGTGCGGAACGAGTTCGGCGGTTGGCGGGTGCTCGAGGACAACGTGCGCTCACCCTCGGGTGTGGCGTACGGCATCGCCCTCCGCGAGCTCATGGACGCCGTCGTGCCCGACGCGCCCCGTCCGGCGCTGTTGCGGGACCCGCACGGCGTGACCGACCGGCTGCGCGAGACCCTGCGCACCAACGCGACCGCGGTGACCGGTAACCCGGACCCGGTGCTCGCACTCGTCAGCGACGGCCCCGCCGCCGGCGCGTGGTTCGAGCACCGCAGGCTGGCCGACGGAGCCGGGCTGCGCCTCCTGGCCGGGTCCGACCTGGACGTCCGTGACGGACGCGTGGTCGACGCGACGACCGGCGACGTGCTCGACGGGCTGTACCTGCGGATCGACCGCGATGTGCGCGCGCTGACCGCGGAGCACGCGCCGGAGCTGGGCGCCCGCGTCCTCGACGTCGCCGAGGCCGGACACGTCCACCTGGCGAACGCCCCGGGCAACGCCCTGGTCGACGACAAGGCGATGTACGTCAACGTGCCGGACCTGATCTGGTACTACCTGGACGAGAAGCCGCTGCTCGAGTCGGTGCCGACGTACCGCACGAGCATCGAGGGCGAACGGCTGTCCGTGCTCGACCGGGTCGGCGAACTCGTGACGAAGCCGGTCGACGGCGAAGGCGGACGCGGGGTCCTGATCGGGCCGAGCGCGAGCGCTCCCGAGGTGGCCGAGCGACGGCGTGAGATCGCCGCGGATCCTGCTGGTTGGGTCGGGCAGGAAGTGGTGCAGCTGTCGTCGCACCCGACCATCGGACCGGCGGGCCTCGACCCACGGCACGTCGACCTGCGCGCGTTCGTCTACCTGACCGGTACCGGCGCGGACGACGCGCACCTCGCCGACGTCGCCCTGACCCGGGTCGCACCCGAGGGCAGCATGGTCGTCAACTCGTCGCGCGGCGGCGGGGCCAAGGACACGTGGATCGTGGGATCCGCCGCGAAGGCTGCGGCCGAGGGAGAGCGCTGATGTGTGGACTCGCGGGCGAGATCCGGTTCGACGGCACGGCCCCGGACGTCGGAGCAGTGGCACGGATGACCGGGTGCATGGTGCACCGCGGCCCCGACGGTGACGGGCTGTGGGCACGCGGACCGGTCGCGCTCGGGCACCGACGGCTGTCGATCGTCGACCTGTCCACCGCCGGTGCGCAGCCGATGGTGCTGCCCCGGGCCGGACTGACCATCGCCTACAACGGCATGGTCTACAACTACGAGCAGCTGCGTGACGAGCTACGGGGCAAGGGTCACGAGTTCTTCTCGACGTCGGACACCGAGGTCATCGCCGTCGCCTACGCCGAGTGGGGCACGGCCTTCGTCGAGCACCTGATCGGCATGTTCGCCATCGCGATCTGGGAGCACGCCAGCGGCCGACTCGTCCTCGCGCGGGACCGGCTGGGCATCAAGCCGTTGTACGTGGCACAGGTACCTGGCGGGCTCCGCTTCGCGTCGTCCCTGCCTGCGGTGCTGGCCGGCGGCGGCATCGACACGTCCATCGACCCCGTCGCCTTCGCGTCCTACATGAGCTTCCACTCGATCGTGCCGGCACCCCGCACGATCCTGTCCGGTGTCGGCAAGCTCCCGCCCGCCACCGTCCGGGTGATCGAGCGCGACGGTACGTCCCGCGACACCGTCTACTGGGAGCCGCGGTTCGAACGCGACCCCGCCAGGGCCGACTGGACCGACCAGGACTGGGAGCAGGCGTTCATCGGGTCGCTCCGCACCGCGGTCGAGCGCCGCATGGTGGCCGACGTCCCCGTCGGCGTGCTGCTGTCCGGCGGCATCGACTCCTCCCTGGTCGTCGGACTGCTCGCCGAGGCCGGGCAGCAGGACCTCGCCACGTTCAGCATCGGCTTCGAGGCCGCTGGCGGTGAGTCCGGCGACGAGTTCGAGTACTCGGACCAGGTCGCGAAGCACTTCGGCACCGACCACCACCGCATCCACATCCCGTCGACGCGCCTGCTCGACGGCATCGACGGTGCGGTCGCCGCCATGAGCGAGCCGATGGTCAGCCACGACTGCGTCGCGTTCTACCTGCTGTCGCAGGAGGTCTCGCAGCACGTCAAGGTCGTGCAGTCCGGCCAGGGTGCCGACGAGGTGCTCGCCGGCTACGACTGGTACCCGCCGCTGGCCGACGTCCCCCGCGACCAGGCGGCCGAGGCCTACCGCTCCGTGTTCATGGACCGCAGGTGGCCGGCGCTGCAGGGGCTGCTCGGGGAGCGCTGGAAGAGCGACGACGACACCCCGTCGGCGTTCGTGGACGCTGCGTTCGCGGTTCCGGGCGCGGAGACGAGCGTCGATGCTGCGCTCCGCAGCGACACGATGACGATGCTCGTCGACGACCCGGTCAAGCGCGTCGACAACATGACGATGGCGTGGGGCCTCGAGGCCCGCGTGCCGTTCCTGGACCACGAGTTCGTCGAGCTCGCCGGCGCGATCCCGCCCGCGCTCAAGCTGTCGGACGGCGGCAAGGGCGTCATGAAGCGGGCGTCGCGCGGCATCGTCCCCGACAGCGTCATCGACCGCAGCAAGGGGTCGTTCCCGGTGCCCGCGATCCGGCAGCTCGAGGGCCCGTACCTGGAGCGGGTGCGCACGGCACTGCACGCGCCGGAAGCACGTGAGCGCGGCCTGTTCGACCCGGGTACGGTCGAGCGGATGCTCCAGGACCCGAACAGCACGCGAACCGAGATCGGCGCGAACGCGCTCTGGCAGCTCGGCCTGATCGAGATGTGGCTGCAGCAGCAGGGGGTGCGGTGAACGTGGGTTCCACCCGGACTGGAGGCTCGGCGAGCGTCGCGTCGTCGGCCGACGTCCGTCCCTCGGTCACGACCAGGGCCGCGGCCGACCTGGGTGAGCGGCTCGCCGCCGCCTGGGGGTCGTGGGGCCCCACCATGACCCGGAACGCCCGGCGCGTGGCGTTCGTGTCCGACCGGCACGGCACCCCCGAGGTGTTCGTGCAGGACGTCGTCGTCGACGGCGAACTGCCCGAACCGGTCCGGATCGCGCTGTCCGACGACCCCGTGATCCGGGTGTCGTGGTCGTCCGACGGAGAGTGGCTCGCCGTCGCGATCGCGACCGACGGCGGCGTGAAGCAGCAGGTCTGGGTGGTCCGGCCGGACGGCACCGACGCCGCGCAGATCGCCGGTTCGCGGTACCAGCACGCCGAACTCGGCCCGTGGAGCCGCAGCGGGCACCGGGTCGTCATCACGCTGCCCTCGACCGAGGCCGACCAGCCGGCCCGCTCGTACCTGGTCGACCCGGTCTCCGGCGACCGGGACGACCTGGCCGTCGGCGAACTCATCCACATCCTCGACCTGTCGGTGGAGGAACGCCTCGTCGTGCTGAGCGACGGGCAGCGTGGGCAGGAGTTCGTCGTCGTGGTCGACCGGTTGACCGACGAGAGCCACGCCCTGTTCGCCGACGACCCCGACGGGTCCGCCGAGATCGCGTTCCTGCGGCCCTCGCCCGCGAGCGAGACCAGCCCCCTCGTCGCCTACGTCGCCACCGAGGCCGGACTGCCCCGCCGCGGACTCGTCGCCCAGCCCGTCGGACCACACGGCTGGCGCGGCACGCCCCGACGGATCATCGAGCGCGCCGACGCCGAACTCGAGTACCTCGACGCCGACGACGCTGGCCGCACGTTGCTGCTCGTCTGGAACGTCGACGGGCGCAGCGAACTCGACCTCATCAACACCCACGACGCCTCGCGCACCCCGGTGCCCGACCTGCCCGGGTACGTCGTCACCGACCCGGTGCTCAGCCGTGACGGCCGGAGCGTGCTGCTCGCCGTCGAGGGACCCACGCGACCGCGGGAACTCTGGCGGCTCGACACGAACGCGCTCACCTGGAGCCGGGTCACCGACGTGCCCGCACTGCCCGATGTGCCGCTGGTCGAGCCGACGCTCGAGCGGTTCACCGCGCGTGACGGACTGGAGCTGACCGGCTGGCTGTACCGGGCGGTGGAGCCGGCCGCGTCGTCGGCCGTCGGCGCTCGTGCTGCTGCTGCCGTGCCTCCCGGCCCGCGCGCAGCGCTCGTCCACCTGCACGGCGGACCGGAGTCGCAGGAGCGACCCACGTTCTCACCGCAGCACCAGGCGCTCGCCGCAGCGGGCGTGACCGTCCTCGCCCCGAACATCCGCGGTTCGTCCGGGTACGGCCACGAGTTCGTGCACGCCGACGACCTGGCCCTGCGCTGGAACGCGCTCGCCGACGTCGTGGACTGCGCACGGTTCCTGGTGTCGAACGGGTACGCCGACCGCTCCCGGGTGGCCGTCGAGGGCCGCTCCTACGGCGGGTACGCGACCCTCGCATCCCTGGCGTTCACGCCCGACGTGTTCGCAGCAGGTGTCGCCGTGTGCGGGATGAGCGACTTCGCCACGTTCTACCGGGACACCGAACCGTGGATCGCCTCTGCCGCTGCGACGAAGTACGGGCACCCCGTCGACGACGAAGCGCTGCTCGCGGCCCTGTCGCCGATGCGGGCGATCGACGACGTCACGGCGCCGTTGCTCGTCGTGCACGGTGAGCTCGACACGAACGTCCCCATCGGCGAGGCGCACCAGGTGGTCGCGGCGCTGCGGGAGCGGGCGCACGACGTCGAGTACCTGGAGCTCGCGGGTGAGGGGCACGAGTACCGACGGGAGTCGTCGCGGGCGCTGCTGGTGCGGCGGATGGTGGAGTTCGTGGCGTCGCGGCTGGGGTGAGGCGGGGCGCTCGGTCTGGTGGGGGTGCTCGCTGGTGCGAGGTTTCACACTCGGTGCGAGGTTGTTTCCTCGCACCAGGTGAACAACCTCGCACTGTGCCGTCACGGGGTGCAACGATGCGGTGGCGGCGCTCGCCGCGGGCAGAGAATGGTGGGATGACGACGACTGCGCCGACCTCGACCGCGCTGCCCCGACCGGGAGAGGTCCTCGTGACCTCGGCAGCGGACGTCGAGCAGGTCGTCCAACGCGCCACGAACCACTACGCCTCCGGTGTCGTCGCGGACACCGCCGGGTGGGCGGACGGCGATCGTCGGCGGCTCGAGGACCTCGGGTTCCGTGGTGGTGATGCCCGCGGCGAAGCACTCCGGACCCTCGACCTGACGATCGCCGACGACGGCACCCCGACGCGGATGCTCGACGCGCCCGCCATGGCCGCGCTGAACAGCCACCACGCACGGTTCGCCGAGCGGCGTGGCGAGGTCGTCCGGTACCAGACCGACGTGTCGGTGTGGACAGGGATCCCCGAGCAACCCACTGCGCAGGACTGGGAGGACGTGCGGGCGCTGCTCGGGTCGGGCGGGATGCTCGGCGTCGGTGCCGCTGCCGTCCTACCGTCGGGGTGGGAGCTCGTCGAGGGCGCCGGCGGCGTGCAGCTCACCGGTGAGGCGATCGAGGGGGCGCCCGACGACGAAGCCGTCGTGCTGACATCCGACGACGTGCCGGAGATGACCGCCCTGGTGGAGCGGACGAAGCCGGGGCCGTTCCTGCCGCGCACCATCGAGCTCGGCACGTACCTGGGCATCCGGCGGGACGGACGGCTCGTCGCCATGGCGGGGGAGCGGTTGCACCCGCCGGGGTGGACCGAGATCAGCGCCGTGTGCACCGATGCGGAGTACCGAGGTCAGGGGTTCGGGCGGCGGCTGGTGCTCGCCGTCGCGCACGGGATCCGCGAGCGTGGGGAGACGCCGCTCATGCACGCGGCCGCCGGGAACACCGGGGCGATCGGGTTGTACCAGCACCTCGGGTTCCGGCTGCGGGATCGCGGGGCGCCGCGGTTCGTGCGGGTGCCGTGAGCTGGGCTCGTTCCTGACCGTCAGAAGGCGGCGAGGGCGTCCCGGAGCATGTCGTGGCCCTGCGCCTCGAAGCCCTCGTCGCCGACGGCGTAGGCCCAGGTCGCGGTGCCGACGGCCTCGCGGAGTTGCAGCCAGCGCCAGGCGTCCGACTCGCGCGGATCGTCGCCGTAGCCGTCGAAGAACGCCGCTTCGAGGGCCGGATCGTCCTGCCAGTGCAGCACCGCGAGGCGGGTGAGGTCGAACGATGCCGGGCGCCAGCCGAAGCGGCCGAAGTCGATGACGCGCAGCCGTCCGTGGCGGTCGTCTTCGTCGTCGACGATCCAGTTGCGCGGGTGGAAGTCGCCGTGGGTCGGGACCAGGGGCTCGTCCGGGTGGCCGGTGGGGAGCATCTCGAGTGCCGCGCGGGTCCGGGCGGCGACGTCGGGCGAGATCCGGTGCGGGGCATCGAGCGCGCGGAGGGCCTTCGCCTGCTCGTGCAGCAGGAACGTCGGGTCGTGCCGGGTGCCGTGGTCGTGCAGACGCCGGAGGACCGCGCCAGCCTGCCGGTGGACGTCGGGGGCGTGCTCGTCCACGGTGCCGAGCGCGAGGTGACCAGGGACGCGCTCGAGGATGAGGACCCGGTGCTGTTCGTCCGCGGCCACGAGGGCACCGGTGTCCCCGGCAGCGCGCAGGGCGTCGGTCACGGTCCGGTGCCCCTCGAGTTCCCGGGGGAAGTGGGTGTTGTCCCGGCCGGACGCCTTCACGGTGTAGCTGTCGTCGCCGTCGACGACGTGCAGGACCCTCGTGTCGAGCAGACCCCACGAGTCGTCCGCCACGAGGACGGCATCGGGGAGCGTGCGGAGCACGAACGCGATCTGGTGGTCGTCGAGTCCGGTGTCGCCCCACTGCATGGCGGCACGTTACCCGGTCCGCTCTGCGCACCGCGGCCGTTCTGGGGGCTTGTCGACCCTTCCGCTCCCTCGGACACTGATGCAGCCGTCCGCCACCGGGGTGCGGGTGCGGCGTGATCAAGGAGGCGCTGTGCGCACGTCGTCGAAGGCCGCAGCCGCGGTCGCGCTCGGGCTCGCCCTGACGGCGGTCGTCGCCGCACCGGGAATCGCGGGAGCGCCAAGCTGCCAGGGGAGCAGCATCTCGATCCACGACCTGTCGTCCGGGTGTCGCGTCAGCTCCGGCGTGGTCGCACTCGAGGACGGTCGGACCTTCGTGGTACCCGCCGCCGGCGTCACGCTCACCGCCGCCCCGGTCGCCGAAGGGGACACCGACCCCGGTGACGTGGTGATCGCGAACCGTGGTGCCGCGGGCATCGCCGTGCAGGTCGACGAGGTGTGGGCCGGATCGCCCACCGCCGTCCGGCAGGAACGCGCAGCCCAGCAGCGCCGAGCGCTCGGAGCGACGATCCGTGGCACTGTTTCGCACAGCGGCGCCACGACGTCCGCGAGCTGCGGGAGCAAGGCGTACGTGCTGACCGGCGCGCACTGGGAGTCCACCCTCCAGTGGCGGTACAACCCGACGGGGTCGAAGGTGTCGAACGTCGCAGCGATCCAGCGCGGTGCCGAGGCCTGGACCGGCACGATCACGGCGTGCGGTGAGACGGTCCAGTCGAAGGCGGCGCAGGAGTACCTCGGCACCGCGAAGCAGCAGGCTGCGGTTACCGCTGGCGGGGGCTGCGGAACCTCGAACCGGACGAGCGTCGTCGGGTGGGGCAAGCTGCCGCCGAAGACCCTGGCGCTGACGTGCATCTGGTCCTTCACAGGCGGGGTCGCATTCGAGACCGACCAGCGGTACTCGACGAGCCACCGGTGGGGATCGACCAGCACCTGCTCGGGCAACCGGTTCGACCTGCGTGGCATCGCGACGCACGAGTGGGGGCACTCGTACGGGCTCGGGCACACGGCGCAGAAGTCGGGGCTGGTGATGAAGCCGTCGTCCACAGTGTGCGACACGGCGCAGCGGACGCTCGGGCTCGGGGACGTGCGGGGGATCGCGGCGCTGTACTGAGCGGACGCGACGGCGTCGTCGATCTGTCCACAGGATCAGCTGGACGGGCCCGCCGACCGCGCGCACTGGCTACGGTCGTTCGCGATGACCCAACCTGCCCTGCCCGAGAATTACGCGGCAACGCTCGATGCGCTGAAGAAGCGCGTCCAATCCGCCAGGTTCACGGCGCAGCGCCGTGTCAACACAGAGCTGGTCCGCCTCTACTGGCAGATCGGCGCAATGATCCTCGACCGCCAGCAAACCGCAGGGTGGGGGAGTGGGCTCGTGGACCAGTTGGCGCGTGATCTCCGGACCGCCTTTCCTGAGATGAAGGGCTTCTCACGGCGGAACGTGTTCTACATGCGCAGTTTCGCGGCAGCGTGGCCTGGTCCGGATGTCGTGCAACAGCCTGTTGCACAACTTCCGTGGGGTCACATCACCGTGTTGCTCGGTCGCCTCGACGGCCGAGAGCGCCGTGACTGGTACGCGGCGCAAGCGCTCGAGCACGGTTGGTCCCGGAACGTCCTCGAGCACCACGTCGCGACGAACGCCCACGAGCGATTCACCTCAGCACTGACCAACTTCGACCGTGTCCTCGACGAGGCTGACTCCGATCTGGCGCAGCAGATCACGCGCGATCCGTACGTGCTCGACTTCTTGGCGCTCGACGCAGGTGCAACGGAGCGACAGCTCGAGGAGCGGCTCGTCGACCGCATCATCGACACGCTCCGGGAGCTCGGCACTGGGTTTTCGTTCGTCGGGCGGCAAGTCCACTTCGAGGTTCACGGTGACGACTTCTTCGTCGATCTTCTCTTCTTCCACGTCGACCAGCTCCGGTACGTCGTCGTCGAACTCAAGAGCGGCAAGTTCAAACCCGAACACCTCGGCCAGCTGTCGTTCTACGTGTCCCTGGTAGACGACCGGCTCCGGCGCCAACAGCACTCGGGCACCGTTGGGCTCCTGCTCGTGGCTGACAAGAACGACCCGGTCGTGCGGTACGCCCTCAGCGGGCACGGAGCCCCGGTCGGCGTCGCTCGGTACGACCTCCTTCCATCGACGCTTCGTGCGGCACTGCCCTCGGAGGACGACCTGACGGGGATGCTCGCCGATTCTGCCGTCAACTGATCAGGGTCGAGCTGTCGGATTCGTGGATTCTCTAGGATCGACACATGTCCACGACCATGCCCGGCTTCGGGACCGAACGCATCGCGCAGCTCGGCCTGCGTGACCGCGTGTACGACCGGGTTCTCGAGGTCCTGATGGGCCACGACGTCGAACCCGGCATGCGACTGTCGATCGACGGGCTCGCCCGCACCCTCGGCGTTTCCCCGACTCCGGTGCGCGAAGCCCTCGTGCAGCTCGAACGCACCGGCCTCGTCACCCGAGAGGCGAACAAGGGCTACCGGGTCTCTCCACCCTTGGCCGGCGACCAACTCGAGGCACTGTTCGACGCCAGACTCATCGTGGAGAGCGGTGCCGTCGAGCTCGCTGCGCGCGGTGACGTCGACGCCCTGCGGGAGCGGCTCGGCACGGCGCTCGACGAGCAGGCTGCGGTGGCCGACGAGGTCGCGGCGGTCGGTGCGGCTGAGGCGTCGGAAGAACTCATGGCCCGGTTCTTCCGCAGCGACTGGCAGTTCCACCAGCTGATCTTCGACGCGACGCGGAACCCGTTCCTCGAGGAGATGTCCGAGATCATCACGACCCGCGTGCACCGGATGCGGCAGATCGTCGAGGGCGGCGGGGACGACACCGACCGCGCCGTGCACGAGCACCGAGCGGTGGTCGATGCCCTCGCGGTCGGGCCGGCCGAAGCAGTGGCGGCGATGCGGCACCACATCGACGCCGTCCGGCTCCGGTCGCGCGAGGACGCTTCGCACACGAGCTGATCCCGCAGGGGTTGCGCTCTGTCGAGGTGCGAGTATCTTTCCTATAGGAAAGAGGTTCACCGCCGAACCCCGACATGCGAAGGAGCATTCCGTGAGCACACCGCAGGACTGGGTCGACCAGGATTGGGACCCCACCACCTGGACGTCGGACACCTGGCCGATCGCCGCCTGTCTGCACGGCTTCGCCCAGGTCACGCGCGACGGCACTGCGTTCCACGATGCCCCGGCCGAGGTCTGGGACGACGTGTTCGCACAGATCGCAGCCGCAGGGTTCTCGCTCGCTGAACTCGCCGACAGCCACATCCGCCCCGCGGACCTCGAGCGCTCCCGCCGCGACGAGCTGTTCGCCGTCGCGAAGGCGCACGGCATCGGGATCCCCTCGGTGCACCTGCAGCGCAAGAGCGTCATCCAGCCCGGGCACGAGGAGGACAACCTCGCCTACGCCCACCGCACCATCGACGCGGCGGCCGAGTGGGGCATGCAGGTGTTCTCGACGGGCCTGCACCAGCCGTTCACCGAGGCCCAGAAGCGCGCGCTGTGGTTCTGGACCGCGCAGGGCCCGAAGGACCCGGACGACCCCGAGGTCTGGAACGCGGCGGTCAAGCGCCTGCGGGAGCTCGGTGAGCACGCTGCGAGCGTCGGGCTGCCGATGGCCCTCGAACTGTACGAGGACACCTACCTCGGCACCGCCGACAGCGCCGTGCGACTGGTCGAGGACATCGGGCTCGACAACGTCGGCCTGAACGCGGACGTCGCGAACCTCATCCGCCTCCACCGGCCGATCGAGGACTGGCGGGAGCTCTTCGCGAAGACCATGCCGCACACGAACTACCTGCACGTGAAGAACTACACGCGTGACGAGGCCGGCGACGGCAGCTGGGCGACGAGCGCGCCGAGCACGATGGAGACGGGCCTCATCAACTACCGCCAGGTCCTGCGCGACGCCGTCGCCGACGGGTTCCGCGGGATCGTCATGACCGAGCAGTACGGCGGGGACAGCCTCGGCGTCTGCGCCACGAACCAGCAGTACATCCGATCCGTCCTCGCGACGACGAAGCTCGACGCGACGGCGACCCCGACTGCAGCAACCAGCACCGAAGGAGCAACCCGATGAGCACCCTCGACATCGCCGTCGTCGGATCCGGCTACATGGGCGGCGGGATCGCCCAGGTCCTCGCCCTCGCTGGCCACACCGTCCGGATCGCCGACGTCTCGGCCGAGATCGCCGCGTCCAACCGAGCCCGGCTCATCGCAGAGACCGAGCAGTTCGTCGCGGACGGCCTGTTCCCCGCGGACGCCGTGGCACGCGTCGACGCCCACCTCAGCGCAGCCGCCTCCATCGAGGAAGCAGTCGCGGAGGCCGACTTCATCGAGGAGGCCGTCCCCGAGAAGATCGAGATCAAGCACGCGACCCTCCGCCGCATCAGCGAAGCCGCCCGCCCCGGCGCGATCATCGGCTCGAACACCTCGACGATCCTGATCGAGTCGCTGGCCGAGGCGGTCGTCGGCCCGGAGCGGTTCCTCGGCGTGCACTTCTCGAACCCGGCGCCGTTCATCCCCGGCGTCGAGCTCATCCCGCACCCGACCACGAACGAGCACGCGATCGCGGTCGGCGAGACCGTCGTCGCCGCGACCGGCAAGCAGTCGGCGCGGGTGAAGGACTCGACCGGGTTCGTGCTGAACCGCCTGCAGTACGCGCTGTTCGAGGAGGCCACGAAGATCGCCGACGAGGGCATCGCCACCCCCGACGACATCGACACCATCGTGCGGACCACGTTCGGGTTCCGCCTGCCGTTCTTCGGCCCGTTCGCGATCGCCGACATGGCCGGTCTCGACGTCTACGCGTTCTGCTTCGAGTCGCTGCAGACCCGTTGGCCCGAGCGCTTCGCCACCCCGCCGTCACTGCAGCAGCACGTCGACGCGGGCGAGCTCGGCACGAAGTCCGGCGCCGGGTACCTCGAGGTGCCGGCCGACCGCACGCCGGAGCTCGTCGCTTACCGCAACAAGGCCTACGTCGCGATGCAGAAGCTGCTCGACGACCTCGGCCCGGCGCCGATCCACTGAGGGGGACGAGCATGAACACGAACACGAACACGCAGAACCAGCCCCGCACCGCCGTCCTGACCGGAGCCGCCTCGCCGCGCGGCATCGGTCGCGCCACCGCCCACCACCTGGCCGAGGCCGGCTGGGACATCGGCGTCATCGACCTCGACCAGACCGCCAGCGAACAGGTCGCCACCGAGATCCGCGAGCAGCACGGCGTCCGCGCGGTCGGCGTCGGCGCGAACGTCGCCGACGAGTCCGCCGTCCGTGCGGCCTTCGACACGATCGAGGCCGAACTCCAGCCGATCACCGCACTGGTGAACCTGGCCGGGGTCTCGTCCGCGCACGCCTACCTCGACCTGCCCGAGGGGGAGTGGCACCGCGTGCTGTCCATCAACCTCGACGGCGTGCACTTCGCCAGCCTGCGGGCAGCCGAGTCGATGGTGCAGCACGGCTACGGGCGCATCGTGAACCTGTCGTCGGTCTCCGCCCAACGTGGCGGCGGCACCTTCAGCAAGACCCCGTACACGGTGGCGAAGGCCGGCGTGATCGGCCTGACCCGTGGCCTGGCCCGCGAGCTCGGCCCGCGCGGCGTCACCGTCAACGCGATCGCTCCCGGCCCGATCGACACCGACATCATGGGCGGCACCCTGACCGAGGAGCGCAAGACCGAGATGGCAGCGGACGGCGTGCTGCCGCGCATCGGTACGCCGCGGGACATCGCCGCGGCGATCGCGTACCTGATCAGCGAGGACGCCGGGTTCGTCACCGGCCAGACGCTGAACGTCGACGGCGGCCTGTACATGCACTAGAGCCGACCGGCCACGGATCGCGCGCCGTCCGCGCGACGCGATCCGTGCCTCCCGTCCGACAGGCCGAACGGCCAGACGGCCAGACGGCCGAACGGCCAGACGGCCACCAGGCCCCACCGCCGGACGCCCCGAAACCGCACCGTGCTCGCAAAGGAGCGAACCCGTGTCACTTCCCCCTGCCCCCGCGCTCGGGTCGACGAACGACCCCGGCCTCAAGTCCGCCATCGGCAAGGCGACGAAGCACCTCATGCCGATGCTCGTCATCCTGTACTTCGTCGCGTTCCTCGACCGCACCAACGTCGGGTTCGCCGAAGAGGCCCTGAGCGTCGACCGCGGCATCTCCGACGCGGCCTTCGCACTCGGCGCCGGCATCTTCTTCATCGGCTACGCGATCTTCGAGATCCCGTCGAACCTGCTGCTCAAGCGCTTCGGTGCCCGGTTCTGGCTCGCCCGCATCGCGGTCACGTGGGGCATCGTCGCCGCACTGTTCGCCTTCACGACGAACGACACGATGTTCATCGTCCTGCGCTTCATCCTCGGTGTGACCGAGGCGGGGCTGTTCCCGGGCGTGATCATGTACCTGTCGGAGTGGTTCCCGAACAAGGTGCGCGTGCGGATGTTCGCGATCTTCTACCTGGCGCAGCCGTTCTCGCAGATGATCGGTGCCCCGTTGTCCGGCGGTCTGCTGAGCTTCGGCGACCAGGCGACCCCGTTCCACGGCTGGCAGGTCATGTTCTTCGGCGAGGGGATCCTCGCGGTGCTCGCCGGCATCGCGGCCCTGGTGTTCCTGACGAACAGTCCGCAGCAGGCGAAGTGGCTCGAACCGGGCGAGAAGCAGTCGCTCACCGCGGCGATGGCACGCGAGGACACCGCCCGCAGCGCGGACGGCCCGACCGGCATCTGGAAGGCCATGGCGAGCGGCCGGGTCTGGTACTTCACGATCATCTACTTCTGCCTGCAGGTCGCCGTGTACGGCACGACGTTCTACCTGCCGCAGCAGGTCTCCTCGCTGCTCGGGCAGGACGTCGGGTGGCAGGTCGGCCTCGTGACCGCGATCCCGTGGCTCGTCGGACTCGTCGCCTGCTACCTGGTCGGGTCGAAGGCGGACTCCGTCGGTCGCCGTCGTCGCTGGGGCACCATGTTCTACATCACGACCGGGCTGTCGATCCTCGGGTCGGCGTGGGCCGGTGCGAACGGGCAACCGATCCTGGGCATCGTGTTCATCACGCTGGCGGTCGCGAGCTTCCTGGCCGTCGGCCCGATCACCTGGGCGTACCCGACGGCGTTCCTCACCGGGGCAGCCGCCGCGGCGGGCATCGGCCTGATCAACTCGCTCGGCAACCTCGGCGGGTTCGTCGCCCCGATCATGCGCACGGCGATCAACGAGGTGGTGCCGACCGACAGCGGTGCGTTCGGGATCGTCTCGCTCGGGGTCCTGGCGTTCGTCGCGGCCGTGATGATCTTCTGCACGAAGTTCTTCCGGGGGTCGAAGGCGGATGATCTCCTCGACACCTCGCATGTCCGCACCACGACGTCGAAGGAGACGAACGCGTGACTAGACTGTTCAACGACCCGGCGGACTTCGCCGACGAAGCGACCGACGGCTTCGTCGCCGCGAACGAGCGATGGGTGCGGAAGGTGCACGGCGGCGTCGCCCGCGCCACCACCAGCCCCGACGGCACGGTCGCCGTCGTGATCGGTGGCGGCTCCGGCCACTACCCGGCGTTCGGTGGCCTCGTCGGGCCGGGCCTGGCAGCCGGTGCCGCGATGGGCAACCTGTTCGCCAGTCCCAGCGCCCAGCAGGTCGCCGGTGTCGCGCGGGCGTCCGAGCACGGCGGCGGGGTGCTGCTGAGCTACGGCAACTACGCCGGTGACGTCCTGAACTTCGACGCCGCGGCCCGCACGCTCGAGGCCGACGGCATCCCGGTCCGGACCGTCCGCGTCACCGACGACGTGGTGAGTGCGCCCGCGGACCGCCCGCAGGAGCGGCGTGGCATCGCGGGCGACCTCTGCGTCTTCAAGGTCGCCGGTGCCGCCGCCGAGCAGGGCCGCAGCCTCGACGAGGTCACGGCCGTCGCCGAGCGCGCCAACGACCGCACGCGGTCGTTCGGCGTCGCGTTCTCCGGCTGCTCGCTGCCCGGCGCCGACGAACCCCTGTTCACGGTGCCCGAGGGGCGGATGGCCATCGGCATGGGCATCCACGGCGAACGTGGAATCGACGAGACCGACGTGCCGACGGCGTCCGAGCTGGCGTCGCTGCTGGTGACCCGACTGCTCGACGAACTGCCGGAGAGCGTGACACCCGACGGCGCGCGCGTCGTCCCGATCCTCAACGGGCTGGGCAGCGTCAAGTACGAGGAGCTCTTCGTCGTCTACCGCTCGGTGCAGCAGCGCCTGGCCGACGCAGGGGTGGTCATCGTCGAGCCCGAGGTCGGCGAACTCGTCACGAGCTTCGACATGGCCGGCGTCTCGCTCACCCTGTTCTGGCTTGACGCCGAACTCGAGGAACTCTGGGCAGCAGCCGCGGACACCCCCGCGTACCGCAAGGGCGGCGCCGTCCCGCGGGAACGCGTCGACCCCTCCACCGTGGAGGCGGACGCCGAGGGCGTCGCCATCGGCGCGGCGAGCGACGACTCGCGCGCAGTCGGCGAGCAGGCTGCGGCCGGCTTCGCCGCAGTCCGCACGCTCCTCGACGAGCACGCCGACGAGCTCGGCCGGATCGACGCCGTCGCGGGTGACGGCGACCACGGCATCGGCATGCAGCGCGGGGCGCACGCCGCAGAGGCCGCAGCCGCGGATGCAGTAACCGCCGGCGCAGGTGTCGGTTCCGTCTTGCGGATCGCTGCAGACGCCTGGTCCGACAAGGCCGGCGGCACGTCCGGTGCGATCTGGGGAGCCGCCCTGGAGGCACTGGGTCGCGTCCTCGGGGACGACGAGCGTCCGTCGGCCGCCACAGTCCAGAGCGCGGTGCACGCCGCCACCGAGGCGGTCCTCGCGTTCGGCGCGACCGTCGGCGACAAGACCATGGTCGACGCGCTCGTGCCGTTCGACGAGGTGCTCCGCACCCGGGTCGACGCGGGAGCGTCGCTCGCGGACGCCTGGGCCGACGCCGTCAGCGCCGCTCGCGAGGCCGCCGACGCCACCGCGTCGCTCGTGCCGAAGATGGGCCGCGCACGCACCCACGCCGAGCAGGCCGTCGGCACACCGGATCCCGGAGCGGTGTCGTTCGCGCTCATCGTGGAGACCCTCGCACCGTGATCACCATCGGGGTGTCGCTGAAGACGTACTTCTCGCACGCCCGGACCCTGGAGTGGTCGGGGGCCGTCGCCGAGATCGCCCGGAGGCACCCCGCGACGCGGTCGGGAGCGGCCTCGCTGTTCGTGGCGCCGACGTTCCCGGCGCTCGTGCCCGTGCGCGATGTGCTCTCCGGATCGGGGGTGCTCCTCGCCGCGCAGGACCTGTCGTGGGCCGACGAAGGAGCGTTCACCGGCGAGGTCTCCGGCGCCGAACTGCGGGAGATCGGGGTCGACCTGGTCGAGATCGGGCACGCCGAACGACGTTCCCTGTTCCACGAGGACGACGCGACCGTCACCGCGAAGGTGCACGCGGCCTTCCGCAACCACCTGCGCCCGCTCCTCTGTGTCGGGGAGACGACCCGGGCCTCCCGGTTGGCGGAAGCCGTGGCGGACGTGACCGCGCAGCTCGACCGTGGTGTCTCGACGGCCACCGCGGACGGTCTGGCCGGGGCGCTGACCGTCGCCTACGAACCGGTGTGGGCCATCGGCGCGCTAGCACCGGCGCCGGACGACCACATCGTCGCGGTGCTCGCGGGGATCGAGCAGCACCTCGCCACGCGGCCCGAGCTGCGCGGCAGCACCGTGCTGTACGGGGGCAGCGCCGGGCCCGGTCTGCTCACCCGTGGGCAGGGGCGGCTCGGCGGGTTGTTCCTCGGTCGGTTCGCGCACGACCCGGCTGCGGTCGAGGCGATCCTCGACGAGGTCGCAGCCCTCAGCTGAACTGGTCCTCGACCGCGCGCGGTGCACGTCCGAGCAGTTCACCGAGCAGGGGATCGGTGCCGGCGAACAGGCCCTGTGCTGCAGCCTCGTACATGCCGAGCAGGAACCCCACCATGTGCGGGTCCTGTCCGGCGGCGACCGCGCGAGCTCGCCACTCGTCCTCTCCGAGGGCCTCGAAGCCGATGGTCCGGCCGGTGCGCTCCGATGCGGAGTCGGCGAGGTCGGCGAAGGTCGGGGCCGCCGGCGCGGTGAGCGTCACCGGGCCGTCGAAGGGCTGCTCGGCGAGCAGGATGCGAGCGGCTGCCTCGGCGGCGTCCTCACGCGCGGTCCACGACACCGGGCCGTCGACGGGCACGGACACGGTGCCGGTGGTCTGCCACGGTCCCATCAGCCACGTGGTGCTGTGGGCGTAGAAACCGTTCCGCAGGCTCGTCCACGGCAGGCCGGACTCGCGGAGCAGGTCCTCGGTCGCGGCGTGGTGGGCCGCGGGGACGAACGGCGACCGGTGCGCTGCACCCTGGTGGCTCGTGTACAGGACGCGGCCGACGCCGGCGGTCACGGCCGCGGCCACGGCGGAACGGTGCAGCGCGACGGCGTCCGCACCCGGGTCGTTCGACGAGACGAGCAGGAGCTGGTCGGCACCGGCGAAGGCGCGGGCGAGCGTGTCGGGCTCGGCGTAGTCGCCGCGGCGGACCTCGACGCCCTGGTCGGCGAACCGCTGGCCCTTCGCCGGATCGCGGGTGACGACCACGAGTTCGCTCGGGTCGACCTGTCCGAGCAGGTGGTCGGTGGTGGCGCCGTTGAGTGCGCCCGTGGCGCCGGTGATGACGATCATGGGATCTCCGAATCAGTGGTAACGGCCAAGTTGTATCGACGGTAACACACTGATAGCAGTGATCCGTTATCGTTGTTCCGTGATCGACCAGGGAACCCAGCGCGAGGAGACACGAGCGCGCATCGTCGAGGTCGCCGGCTCGATGCTGCGGGAACTCGGCGCGGCAGCGGTGACCACCCGCGCAGTCGCCGACGGCGCAGGCGTGCAGGCACCGACGATCTACCGGCTGTTCGGCGACAAGGACGGGCTGCTCGAAGCGGTGGCTGAGCACGCGATGACGACCTTCGCTGCGGTGAAGGCGGACGCGGTGCGGGCAGCGCGTGACGGACGGACGGACCCCGTCGACGACCTGCGCGCCGGGTGGTCGATGACGATCGGGTTCGGGCTCGCCAACCCGCACCTGTTCGTGCTGTTGAGCGACCCCGAGCGTGGTCGGCGCTCAGCAGCGGCGCGGGCCGGCACGGCGTTGCTCGCCGAACGGATCCAGCGCGTGGCCGAGGCCGGGCGGCTCGCCGTGCCGGAACGACGTGCCGTGGAACTCGTGCACGCGGCCGGCACCGGCGCCGTCCTCGCTGTCCTGGCCGCCCCGGTGGACGAGCGGGACCCGTCGCTCGCCGACGACGTGCTCGACGCCGTGCTCGGCCGGATCCTCGTGCCGAGCGCGTCGACGACGGACGACGGCGGCGCGGGCGGCGACGCCGTGACGAGCGCCGCGATCACGCTCCGTGCTGCTGCACCCCGGCTGGATCGGCTGTCGGCTGCCGAGCGGACGATGCTCGCGGAGTGGCTCGATCGGATCGCGACCGGCTAGGACCCGTCGCGGTTGCCCGCCAGCCCGTGGTCGTGCGCGTAGACCACGAGCTGCACGCGGTCCCGCAGCGAGAGCTTGCCGAGGATGCTCGAGATCTGCGTCTTCACGGTCGACTCGGTGACGTACTCCTTCGTCGCGATCTCGGCGTTCGAGAGCCCGCGCGACGCCCAGCCGAACACCACCCGCTCCCGCTCGGTCAGCGCCTGGAACTCGGGCGGCTGCGGCGCCGGTGCCCTCGCGACGTCGGCCCCGAACAGCTGCGCGAGGTCGTTCGGGGCGATGACGGAGCTGCCCTCGTGGACCGCCCGGACCGCCGCGAACAGGAACGTCGGGGTGGCGTCCTTGAGCAGGAACCCGCTCGCACCGAGCCGGATCGCGGTCGCGGCGGCGGGGTCGAGGCCGAACGTGGTGAGCACGACGACCCGGGGGAGCGGGCCCTCGACGGCGCCGGAGAACAGCTGCCGGACGGTCTCGACGCCGTCCATGCCGGCCATCCGCATGTCGAGCAGCATCACGTCGGGTCGGAGCTCCCGGATACGGTCGAGGGCCTCGGCGCCGTCGGAGGCCTCGCCCACCACGTGCATGTCGTCCTGGGCGTCGAGCACCACGCGCAGACCGGCGCGGAACAGCGCCTGGTCGTCGGTGAGCAGGATCCTGATCGGTTCGGTCATCGGACGGGTCCCCCTTGGACGTCGAACGGGATGCGGGCGCGTGCGGCGAACACGTCGTCCAGCGCGGCGGCGTCGAAGGACCCGCCGAGTGCGGTGAGGCGGGTGTGCATGCCGTCGATCCCCCGGCCGGAGCCCCCGGTGGTGCCGTCACCCACGACGTTCTCGACCTCGAGCACGACGTCGGCGCTCCGCCAGGTCTCACGGACCACGACGGGCAGCCCCGGAGCGCCGTGCCGGAGCGCGTTGGTGAGCATCTCCTGCAGCACGCGCCGGGCCGCCGTGCCGGTGTCCGGGCGGAGCGGGACCGGGACGCCGCGCACCGTGCGGTCGACGTCGACTCCGGCGTCGCGGATGCCCTGCACGATCTCCTCGAGCGAGCCAGGATCGGTCGTCTCCCCGGAGCCGTCGATGTGCCCGAGGACCTGCCGGACCTCGAGCAGGGAGCTGCGGGCGGTGCTGGCGATGGTGGCACTGACCTCGCGGATGCGGGCCTCGTCGGCCAGGAACGGCACCGAGTCGGCCTGCGCGATGATCACCGCGAGCGAGTGGCCGACGACGTCGTGCACGTCACGGGCGATGTCGGCGCGGATGCGTTCGGACTCCGCGACGTCGATGGCACGGGTGGCGGTCGCCTCGGCTTCGCTGGCGACGGCCTCGGCGCGCGACGCGGCAGCCTCGGCATCGGCTCGACGGACGGATTCGCGGTCGCGCGACCGGAAGGCCCGGACGGCGACGCCGCCCGCCCACACCCCGAGGAGGGCGGCGACCGGTGCGGCCATCGCGAGGAACGCCTGGTCGCGGGGGCCGTTGAGCAGCACCAGGTACCGGAAGCCGGTGACGGCGAGGTAGAACGTCGCGCCGACGCCCGCGACGAGCGCGAGCACCCCGGAGAGGATGACCTCGGTCCGGGTCCCGACGACCGCCGCGGTGCCGATGACGACGAAGATGGCGAGGTCGACGAGTGACGGGCGCTCGCCGCCGCCGACCTGGATGATCCCGAGGACGACCACCATGAGCATCGCCGCCGACGGGGAGACCCGACGGAGGGCGATCGCGCCGGCGGCAGCGAGCACGGCGAAGAAGCTCGCGTGCTCGAGCTCGACCTCGAGCGGTAGCAGGAAGACGAACGCCGCCAGGACCGCCCACGCCACGTCGACGACGATCGAACGGGTGGCGAGCGGCCGGATGAACGTGCGCCGGTCCGTCACGGCTCGATCATCGCATGCCGCCCACGCCGGGCAGCGCGGACCGACGTCACGCGCCCGGGGTCATGGCGGCGAGTGCGATGACGGTCGTGGCGACGATCGCGGCGCAGAGCAGCAGCGTGGCGATCGTGTGTTTCGTCGAGGACTCCATGTCACCAGACTCGCGGTCCGGAGTCGCCGGGGCATCGGGCGCAGGGGCGAAGCGCTTCGTCCCTGCGGGTGAAGCGAGGGGCGAGCACCCGGTACTCGGCGTCGACGAAGACACCCGCAGTTGGGCGACAGGTCGTCCTGCACGGTCCCCGCGCGGAGCCGCGTTCCTTCCGGTGTGTGCCGCCGTGCGTGCTGGTCAGCTCAGGAAGGCGTCGATCGCGGCCCAGGTCGCTTCGGGTGCTTCGAGGTGCGGGAGGTGGCCGGCGGCCGGGATCTCGGCGTAGGTCGCACCCGGTACCGCCGCGGCGACTGTTCGCCCGTAGGCCGGAGTGACGACGCGATCGCTTGCGCCCCAGACGACGAGCGTCGGCACGTTGACCGCATGAAGTCGGCTGAGCAAGGTCGGGTCGCTCATCGCCGCGCCGGCGACCGCTGCCATCGTGCGACCGTTGGACTGCTGTACCGCTCGTTGCTCTTCGGTGGAGTCGGCGGGATCCGTGTACCCGCGCTCGGGGTCGTGCCACGCGACCTCGGCCAGGCCGCGAGCATCGAGGGCGAAGAAGTCGGCGATCGGCTCCCCGTCGACGATGGCGCCAACGGTGTCGATGACCACCACGGCCCCGATGAGGCCGGCGAACCGCTGGTCGGCTGCGGCCTGGACGGCCATCTCGAGCGCGATCCATCCGCCGATCGAGGACCCGACCACGACCACGTCGCGGTCGCCGTGTTCGGTGAGCCGCGCGAGGTACGCGTGGGCGAGCTCGGCAACGGAGGTGATCGACTCAGGGCGCGCGGTTCCGTCCCAGCCCGGGTGGGTCGGGGCGAGGGCGTGCATGGTCGCCGACAGGTGTCCGACGATCGGCGCCACGGTCCTCGGCCCGCCCCCACCGTGCAGGACGAGGGCGGTGCGAGCGGTCGAGCTACCGGCCTCGATGACCGGCAGGGATTCGGGGAGGGAGCTGTTCATGAACGTCCTGTCTAAACATGTTGATGTAAGCGTGTTGATACAGTATCACCATGGCGGCGGACCTCGAGGTACTCGGACAGATGATCAAACGCGCGCAGTACCGGAACCACCGGACGATGGACGCGGCGCTCAAGGACGTCGGCGTCTCCCTCGTGCAGTGGGATGCGCTCCGTGCCATCGATCGGTTGCCCGGCGCATCGGGCCACGAGCTGGCCGTCGCGACCTTCCAGAGCGACCAGGCATTCGGGACCCTCGCGACACGGCTGGTCGAACGAGGGCTCATCACCCGGTCGGCAGGGCGCGGACGGCGTCTCGAGCACGCGCTGAGTGATGCCGGTCGGACTGCGCTCCAGGACGGCCACTCGGTGGCGTCGAGCGTCCTCGATGTCCTCTTCGCTCCGCTCGACGGCGACCAGCGCAGCGATCTGCTCCACACGCTGCGCCTGCTCACCGAAGCGGACTGAACCGGAACGGCGGTGAGACGTCGCCCAGGCTTGGCCGCGACGAAGACCCGGACAAGGCCGCTCCGCTGGCGTCGCCAGTACGATCGCACGATGTCGAGCATCGCCGGAAGCCGTTGGGTCGTCACCGGTGCTGCCGGGAACATCGGGTCTGCGCTCCGGTCGGCGCTGTTGGAGCGCCATGCGGTCCTCGTCTCCACCGACATCCGTCCGATCACCTCCAGCAGCCCACAGGAGTCCGTCGCATCGGTCGACCTCGCCGACCTGGAGAACCTGGTGGAACTCTTCGCCGGAGCTGACGGTGTGGTCCATCTGGGCGGAATCGCGGACGAGGCCGACTTCCACGACCTGGCCGAGGCGAACATCGTCGGGACCTACCACGTGCTCGAGGCCGCCCGGCGGGCAGGGGTACGTCGGGTCGTGTACGCGAGCAGCAACCGCCTGACGGGCTCGTACGCCGCGGGTGACCACGTGTCGCCCGACATGCCGCCGCGACCTGACGGTTTCTACGGGGTGTCGAAGGCCGCGGGGGAAGCGCTCTGTCGGCTGTACGCGGACAAGTTCGGCATGAGCACCATCTCGTTGCGCATCGGCAGTTACGAGGAGCAGCCGTCTTCGGCTCGAGAGCAGCAGACGTGGCTCAGCCCCGCGGACGCGATCCGCGCCTTCGTCGCGGCGATGACGACCACCGAACACACGGCAGTGTTCTACGCCGTCTCCGCGAACACCGATGGATGGTGGGACCTCCAGCCAGGGGAAGCCGTCGGCTTCTTCCCGCGGGACGACGCGGCTGCGTGGAGCACGCGAGCGCCCCTTGCCCCGGACGTGCCGCAAGGTGGGAGGTACGCCACCCCCGAGTACTCGACCGACCGCATGCGCCGGTAGCGGATCGTCCATCCGACGCCTCACAGTGCCATCGACCGCTGTTCCGATCGACGCGAGAGGTTCCGAAGTCGGGACCGACGGCGCTCCGTCGGCAATCGAGGGTGGACCGCCGGGGCCATCGGATCCAGGAGCGGGCAAGAGGTTCTCGGTCGTTCATGATGAAGACGGGGAACGGCCCCCATTCGTCACGAACTCGGCGTGCCGGTCAGCGCTCCGTGGCACGGTACCGCCAGTCGTGCGCGAGCGGCACGTCGACG
Organism: Curtobacterium sp. PhB137; assembly: GCF_003814955.1. Lineage (NCBI taxonomy): Bacteria > Bacillati > Actinomycetota > Actinomycetes > Micrococcales > Microbacteriaceae > Curtobacterium > Curtobacterium sp. PhB137. The sequence continues at coordinate 631,401 of NZ_RKQO01000004.1, forward strand.
CAGCACGGACGGCCGCGGAGCTCGCCTTCGGAAGCCCACCTGCGGTGCACCGGTACTTCTGCAGGGAAGAGCAGATCCTGACACTCGTACTCGGGATCAGACGACGACGGATCCCCGCTGGCGGTGCGCGATCGAGACGGACTCGCCGGACACCGCGTTCAACGGCGACGACAGGAACGCGATGAGGTCCGCGATCTGCTGCGGGGTCGAGTCGCCGGGGCCCCCTGGACGGACCTCGGCGGACGGAGTGTCCGTCACGGTCCCGGGGTTGACGACGTTCACCGTGACCCCGGTGCCCGCCACGTCGTCGGCCAGGTTCTTCGCGATGACGCTCACCGCCGTGTTCCGGAGTGACGCCGTGATGTTGCCGGAGAAGTAGGCGTTCTGCCCGCTCACGACGACCACGCGGCCGAACCCGGCCTCGCGCTGGGCGGGGAGCACGGCGTTCGCGACGCGGAGGAACCCGAGCGCCTTGCCGTCGATCGCGTCGAGGACCTGCTCCGGGTCGGACTTCCGAGCCGGGTCGAGGGTGCTCGCGCTCGGGGCAGCGGTCACGACCAGCACGTCGATGCGCCCGTGCCGCTCGAGGACGGTGGCGATGCCCGCGTCCACGGAGTCCTGCGAGGCGGTGTCGATCGACACGCTGTCGTCGGAGTCGTCGGCGCTGCGGGACGCGACGACGACGGTCGCCCCCTCGGCCCGGAGGCGGTCGGCGACGGCGGCACCGATGTACCCCTTGCCTCCGACGACGAGTGCGACACGGTTCTTGAGTTCGAGGTCCACGCGCCCACGCTATGCCGGGACGGTGCAGTCTGCCCGCCCGTCGCGCACCGGAGCCCCCACCCGATGGCGGGCAGGGGCTCCGGTGTGCTCAGATCACGATCAGCAGTACTTGCCGGTCCACGAGGCACCGGTCAGGGCTCCGTAGTCCGGATTGGCGAACAACGTCGTCTCGCCGGCAGACAAGCACAGGCTCTTCGACGTGTACGTGTACTTGACGGTGATCTGGACCGGGTCCGACTTGCAGTTGTTGTAGGTGCCCTTCTCGTAGTGTCCGTCGTCCCCGCCGCCGATGTTCCCCGTCGTGATCGGGTAGAACCCGCACGGTGACGCGGCGTTCGCGGGACCGGCCACTGCCAGCGACCCGCCGAGCATCATGGTGGCGGCGAGTGCCGTGCCACCGATCTTCGTCCAGAGCTTCATCGCTCTCCCCCTAACAGCTTCCGACCTTGCTGGCCCCTGAGATCTGCTTGTCGTTCTCGGTGAATCCCAGTCGGACATCGCCGGGCTGGACGCAGTAGTTCTTGCTCCCGCCCTTCATCGTCACCTTGATCTTCACATTGCCGCTGCCGCAATTGCCGTAATGCGCGACCTGGCGCTGTCCACTGAACGGCGATATCGACCCCACCACCGGCACGTTGATCGCGAAGGTCGAGTCGTAGTCCTCGATCTCTTCGCTGTACCCGCAGACCATCGCGCTCGCCGGCGCTGCGGTGACGGTACTCACACCGACGACTCCGCCGAGTGCGAGTGCGGCGGCCGCACTCCCCAGTGCTGCCTTCCGGATTTTCTGATGCAGATGCATTCTTTCTCCCCTCTGCGGGACTGCGGTAGGCTGTCCGCGCAACGAATTGTGCATCGTGCCCCGAATTCCGTTCGTGGAATTCGGAACGACAACGAACTTACTCCTGAAGAATCATCACGCAAGCCCGCCTGGTGTGCATGCGGTGGGTATCGCAACGGAATGAGGTGGACATGGGCTCACGATCAGCTGGCAATGTCGCGACGATCATCGCCGCAGGGTGTTTGGTACTGCTCCTCGTCGTCGTGTGGCTCCGCGGACAGCAGTCGATCGGAGACGCGTTCGCGATCCCGGTCGTGTCCGTGCTCGTTCTCGGGTTCGCCGGCTGCACGGTCTGGGCCGGTGTCGTCGCCTTGCGTCGACGCGGATCCGGGCGCTGAGTACCGTGCACTGCGGTTCGCGGCGGGCCGCAGCGACATCGGACGTGTGACCACGCCTCACCCGAGCAGCGGCTCGAGCCGCGTCACCGCCCGGCGCAGGTGCACCAACGCGTCCCCCGGCGACGACACCCGGGCCGCCGGCGCCGACAGGGTCAGCCCCGCCACGAGTTCACCGCGCTCGCCGCGGACGGGCAGCGCCAGGCACCCGAACCCCGCCGTGAACGCGCCGACCTGGTGGACCGGTCCGAGGCCCCCTTCGGCGTGCAACCGCCCCATCGCACTCGACCCGGGCGTCGCCCGCAGCGCGGCCTCGTCGAGCAGCGGGAAGTCCGGGTCGACGTCGATGTCGCGCACTCCGGCGGCGTCGTAGCGCGCCAGGTGCACGCCCGCCCGGACGGCGGAGCGGACGTCGGCGAGCACCGATCGCACGGCCCGGGGCAGCGGCGCGAGCGCCGGAGCGGGCGACACCCCGGCCAGGTCGGCGACCTTGTGGCCGAGGGCGAAGCCGCGCAGGTCCGGCAACCGGACGAGGTACTCGTCCTCGACGAGCAGCGTGATGAGCCGGTAGGTGGTGGCCCGCGGCATCCCGAGGGCCTCCGAGATCTGCTGGGCGGTGACGCCCGGTCCCGCGTGCGCGGCGGCCTCCAGCACCGCGAGGGCGTTCTGGATCGCCTTCGGCTGCCGTGCGCGGAGTCCGGGTTCGCTCACCGCACCTCCGCCTGGTGGCCGGTTCCGGCGGACGGACGGGAGGCCCCCAGCAGGTCCGCCTCGACCGGCACGTCGTACACGGCGTGGCTCCGACCCCGCCGCCAGGGTCGCCGACGCGTGGCCACCAGGAACGCGACCACCACCGCGGCGACCGTCCCGACGGCGAGGGCGACGGCCGGCCAACGGGACGACGCGCCCTCGACCCCGAGGTAGGTGAGCAGGACGGCGGTCAGCAGGACCCCGGTCGTGACGGCGACGACCGCGACCCCCGCCGTCAGCTCGCCGATGCGCCGCAGGAACACCGGGGCCGCGAAGCACGTCAGGGCGTACGCGGCGATGTACCCGAGGGCGGCGACGACGAGCTCCGCCTCCATCAGCGTCCACGTCGGGATCCCGCTCGCCAGGCCGAGGACCGGCAGCACCGTGAGCACGCCGCACGCGACCGCGCCGGCCACGAACGGGGTCCGGAAGCGCGGCGACGCCCGACCGAGCACCCGGGGCAGGACCCCCTCGCGGCCCATCGCGAACAGGACCCGCACGAGCGCCGTGGTCGAGGCGATCGCGCACGCCGCGAACGACGCCGCGATCCCGAGGTCGAGCGCCCACCCGATCCACTGCATGCCGAAGGCGTTCGCCAGCTCGTTCACGGGCGAGGCGCTCGACGCGAGGTCGGCGCCCACGGCGGCGAACCCCATCTGCTGGGCCGCAGCGCTGACCACGTAGAGGACGCCGGCGACCAGGACGGTCCACGAGATCGCGCGGGGGATCGCCTGGAACGGGCGCCGGGCCTCCACACCGAGCACCGACGCGCTCTCGAACCCGACGAACGCGGTCACGGCGAGGGCGGTGCCGACCGCGAACGACGCCGGCTGCGTCGGCCCGAGGGCGACGGCGGAGGCATCGGCCGGGTGCAGGCGCGCGACCAGCGCGACGATCAGGACCACGATGACCGCCACCGACAGCGACTCCACGAGCAGGGTCAGCCGGGTCGACAACCGGACCCCGAGCGCGATCACCGCGAAGACGGCCGCGCCCATGACCAGCACGACGACGATCGTGACCAGGGCGTCGTCGCCGGCGGCCGGCACGAAGCGGGACAGCAGGTAGTCGAGGTAGTAGCCGCTGCCGGTGAGCGAGAACATCGCGATGAAGCCGTACCCGAGCAGGAGTGCTGCGCCCGCGACGACCCCGGCGACCGGGCCGAGCCCGAGCGAGACGTAGGTGTAGAGCGACCCGGTGCCGGCGACGCGTCGGACGAACTGGTTCACCGTCCGCCCGACCAGGAACGACAGCGCCATCGCTGCCAGCAGCGACCACGTGGCACCCTGCCCGGCGACCGTCGCGACGAGGACCGGGATCGTGGTCGCTGCGGCGGACGGTGCCACGGCGGACACCGACTGCGCGAGCACGTCGACCGGGCCGATGCTCCTCCGCGACAACCCGTCGACGGGGGAGCGCGTGCCGACGCCGGGCACCCGTGGCGGGTCGGCGATGGCTCGGTCGAGCGCGGTCATGCGGCAACCGTAGGGCTGCGCCGTTGCGCCCGTGTCTCGGTGGTGTTTCGGCCGCGTCTCACGCAAATGAGACGCCTCCGACGAGCACGTCCCATTCGACGGCGACAGGGCTTCACGCCGGTGGAACGGCACCGCAACGGCGGCACGGGACCGTGGTCACACCCAGCACCACCCACCTGCGATCCCCACCCACTCCGTTCCACCCACCTCGCTCCACCCACCCGGAAGGCCACGATGTCCAGCATCACGAAGGACCCCGCGTCACTCGGAGCCGCACCCGCGCCGCAGCGGACCATGCGCGGCTCGCTCGGCGTCACCGCGATCGTGTTCATGGTCGTCGCGGCCGCCGCCCCGCTCACCGTCGTCGGCGGCGCCGCCCCGCTCGGCATGCTGCTCGGCAACGGCGTCGGGTTCCCGTCGCTGTACGCCGCGTCGGCCGTCGTGCTGCTGCTGTTCTCGGTGGGGTTGGCGGCGATGACCCGGCACGTGCCGCGGCCCGGCGCGTTCTTCACGTTCGTCGGGCACGGGCTCGGTCGTCCGGCCGGCGCGGGAGCCGCCACGCTGGCGCTCCTGACGTACACGACCATCCAGGTCAGCGTGCACGGGTACATCGGGTACCTGCTCGGGGTCACCGTCACGGGCCTCGGCGGGCCGGACATCCCCTGGTACGTCTGGTCGCTCGTCGTCGTGGCCCTGGTCGGGATGCTCGGCTACCGGCACATCGACCTGTCGAGCAAGGTGCTCGGCGTGATGCTCGTCGGCGAGGTCGGCATCGTGCTCGTCCTGGTCGCGGCGATCGTGTTCCGCGGCGGGGCCGACGGCCTGTCCCTCGCACCGTTCGAGCCGACCCAGATCATGTCCGGGTCGCCCGGCGTCGGGCTGATGTTCGCCATCGCCGCGTTCATCGGGTTCGAGGCCACCGCGATCTTCCGCGACGAGGCGAAGGACCCGGAGCGGACCATCCCCCGTGCCACCTACACGGCCGTGATCGGCATCGGCGTCTTCTACACACTCGCGTCGTGGGGGCTCGTGATGGCGTGGGGCCCCGACGGCATCCTCGCCGAGGTCGCGAAGGACCCCGGATCGCTCATCCTCACCACCGCCGCGCAGTACATCGGCAGCGCCGGGGAAGCCGTGCTCAACGTGCTGCTGCTGACGAGCATGTTCGCCTGCGTCCTGTCGTTCCACAACGTCATCACCCGGTACCAGCACTCGATGGCGAACGCGTCGCTGCTGCCCGGCCGGCTCGGCGACGTGCACCGGAAGCACGCGTCGCCGCACACCTCGAGCCTGGTGCAGACCCTCACCGCCGCCGTGCTGATGGTGCTGTTCGCGGTGCTCGGCCTCGACCCGGTGCTGCAGGTGTTCAGCTGGTTCGCCGGCGTCGCCACCCTGGGCGTCGCGATCCTGATGGCCGCGACGAGCCTCGCCGTCATCGTGTACTTCCGCCGCAACCCCGGGGACCGGCGGGTCTGGAACACCATCGTGGCCCCCGTCCTCGGGTTCCTCGGGCTCGTCGCCGCCGCCGTCCTGATCTGGGTGAACTTCCCGACGCTCGTCGGCGACGTCGACGCCTCGGGCGCGAGCGTCTTCGGCGTCGTGAGCATCGTGCTCACCGGCCTGGTCGTGGTCGTCCCCGTCATCGGCGTGGTGCAGGCCGTGGTGCTGCGACGCCGCAGTCGGAGCCGCTACGAGCTGATGCTCGACCGTCTCGCCACCGAGAGCTGACCCGCCGGGCGCACCACGCGCCTCCCGGCCGAACCGACCCGACCCCACGCACGACGCAACGCGCAAGGAGCACCACGCACATGACGATCACCGACCCGACCACCGTGACCACCGACGCAGACACCACCGCGCACCCGCTCGGCAGCCTGACGCCCGACGAGTTCACCGCCGTCCGCGACCTCGTCACGGCGCAGCCGGACTGGACCGACACCACCCGCTTCGCCTACGTCGGCCTCGAGGAGCCGCACAAGCAGGAGGTCCTGGCGTGGCAGGCCGGCGACGGCCCCCTGCCGGACCGCACGGCCCGGGTGATGCTGCTCGACATGGCGACCGGTCGCTCCACCGACCGCGTCGTGTCGATCACCACCGGCACGGTGCTGCGGACCGACGTGCTCGACGGGTCCCGTGGCCAGCTGCCCGTCCTGATCGAGGAGTTCGACGCCGTCGGCGAGATCGCGAACGCGGACGAGCGCTGGGTCGCTGCCCTGGCGAAGCGCGGACTGTCCGCCGACGAGGTCAAGTGCGTGCCGCTGTCCGCCGGGTACTACGACTACCCGGAAGAGGTCGGTCGGCGCATCCTGCGCGTGCTCGCCTTCAAGCAGGACCACCCGGCCGACCACGTGTGGGCGCACCCCGTCGACGGCCTGTCGGCGTACGTCGACGCGGCGAACCGGGCCGTCACGCGGATCGTGGACGTGGCGGACATGCCCGTTCCGACCACCTCGGGGAACTTCGACGACCCCGCGATGCAGGGCGAACCGCTCGACCTCAAGCCGATCGTCATCACCCAGCCCGAGGGGCCGTCGTTCCGCGTCGACGGCGAGTTCGTCGAGTGGGCGAACTGGCGGTTCCAGGTCGGCTTCGACGCCCGCGAGGGACTCGTGCTCCGCCAGCTCTCGTGGCAGGACGGCGAGCGGCTGCGCCCGATCGTGTACCGGGCGTCGATCGACGAGATGCTCGTGCCGTACGGCGACCCGTCGCCCGTGCGGTTCTGGCAGAACTACTTCGACACCGGCGAGTACCTGTTCGGTCGCTTCACGAACTCGCTCGAACTCGGCTGCGACTGCGTCGGCGAGATCCAGTACTTCGACGCCGTCCTGGCCGACGAGCTCGGCAACCCGCAGACCATCCGCAACGGCATCTGCATGCACGAGGAGGACTTCGGCACGCTCTGGAAGCACGGCGACATCTACACCGGCTCGCAGGAGGTCCGTCGGTCCCGCCGCCTGGTGATCTCGTTCTTCACCACCGTCGGCAACTACGACTACGGCTTCTACTGGTACCTGTACCTGGACGGCACGATCGAGTGCGAGGCGAAGCTCACCGGCGTGCTCTTCACCAGCTCGTACCCGGGCCGTTCGGAGTCCGGCGACGACTACCCCTACGCCTCCGAGGTCGCCCCCGGCCTCGGGGCCCCGTACCACCAGCACCTGTTCTCGGCGCGACTCGACATGATGGTCGACGGGCTGTCGAACGCCGTGGACGAGGTCGACGCCGTGCGGGTGCCGGTCGGGCCGGGCAACGAGCACGGCAACGCGTTCACGAAGTCGGTGACCCGGATCGCGTCGGAGTCGTCGTCCGGCCGTCTCGCCGACGCGTCCAAGGCACGCACGTGGTTCGTCTCGAACACCGAGGAGCGCAACCACCTCGACCGCCCCACCGGCTACGTGCTGTACCCGCAGGACGCCCCGGTGCTGCTCGCCGACGACTCGTCCTCCGTCGCCGCCCGTGCCGAGTTCGCCCGCAAGCACCTCTACGTCACGCAGTACGACCCGGCGGAGCGCTTCGCCGCCGGCGACTTCGTGCACCAGAACCCCGGCGGCGACGGGGTCGCCCGCTACGTCCAGGGGGACCGACCGCTCGACGGCGAGGACATCGTGCTCTGGCACACCTTCGGCCCGACGCACTTCCCGCGGCCCGAGGACTGGCCCGTCATGCCGGTCGACTACGCCAAGTTCACGCTCAAGCCGTACGGGTTCTTCCCGCGGAACCCGGCGCTGAACGTGCCGGCGGCCATCGGGGCGTCCGCCGGGTCGCACTGCTCGCACCACGTCTCCGGCGCCGTCGGGGCCGCACACGACGCAGCCGAGCACCAGCACGACCACGGGCACGGACACTGACGTGACCGACCTGCTCGGGCTCGCCGCGATCGTGCCGGCGTCCGCCGGAGCCTGCTGCACGGTCGGGGCGTGGCGCCCCGGCCGTGCAGTCGACGTGGTGGCGGCAGTGGTGATGGTGGCCGCGATGGTGGACGGGGCCTTCGGTCCGCGCGTGCTGCCCGGGGTGCTCTGGTTCGTGGTGCTCGCGCTGCTGGCCGTGGTGGTCGCCGCGGTGCACCGGGTGCAGAGTGCGTCCGGTGCGTCCGGTGCGTCCGGTGCGTCCGGTGCGTCCGGTGCGTCCGGTGCGTCCGGTGCGTCCGGTGCGTCCGGTTCGGACGGGAGGCCCGGGTCGGCTCCGGCGGTCCGGGTCGCGTCGGCGCACGGCCGGTTCGGGCGACTGCACGCGGCGCTCGGTCTGCTGGTGATGGGCGCGCTGGGCGTCGGCATGGCGCACGACCCCGGCATGTCCGGCATGGCGGGTGTCGGCGTGCACGGACACGGCGGCGCAGTCGCAATGACGTGGCAGGTCGTCCTCGGCGGCCTGACCGTCGGCTACCTGCTGCTCACCGCCCACATGGTGCGGGACGGCATCCGGCGTCGGACCCGCGCGCTCCCCGTCGTCGAGACGCTCGCCATGGGGATCGCGGTGGCGGTGATGGCCGCAGCGATGGCCTGACGGCTCCGGAAGGCATCCCGCGACGATGGAACCGCCGCGGGATGCCTCGAGCACCTAGCCCTTCCGCCCCAGGTCGTACAAGAACCGCGCCACGGTCACGAGCAAGCTCGCGATCCCCAACCACGGAACCTGACGCCTGCGGTCGGACTCGTTGTCCTTCGACATCGAGTCCTCCTCTCGGTGTCAGCCGGCCGACACGAAAGAGCGGAGAGCCAGGGATGCGTACGCGAGCGTGCCCGCGTACACTTGCTCCCGAGCGCTCAGCTCGGGAAGACTTGTTTCCCTGGCTTTCCACTCGGAGAGCTGATCGAAGCCCACCACCGTTGCTGCGGTGGTGGGCTTCAACTTTGCCCGGATGCACTCCCCGGCGAGAGTGGCATCTGATGTGCAGCGTATCGGAGGGTCTTCGACCGCAGGCCCCCGCCGCGAGCTGATGTGCGAAGCGAACGGTTCGGTGCGCGAAACGTACAGTTTACGAACCGTTCGTTGCGAAAAACGTTCACGTCGTGAAAGAGTTCGAGCGTCCGCAGGGGACGAACGGCCGCAGAAGGGCGGGATCAGACATGCACAGCACGTACTCCGGTATGCCTCGGGCGGCACGGATCGGTGGCAGCCACACCCGCATCGGTCTGACCGACCCGGCCGTCATCGACGCCTACGTCGAGCGCCGCATCGAGGACCCGTCGCTCCTCGCCGGTCGCGCCGAGCCGGCGTACGCCGACTTCTTCACCGTCCCCGCCGCGTAGCAAGGAGCGCATGATCACATGCCGTTGACCGTCGTCCGTCGAGAGCACGTCCACCTCTACGCCCACGAGCCCCGATCCGAGGCCGCGAAGACCGCCGTCGACGCCCTGCTGCGCCTCCAGCACGCCGAAGAGCAGCAGATCGAGTCCGCACGCATCGAGAGCGGGCTGAGCAAGAACGAGTCCCTGGCGATCCGGTACATGCTCCAGGCCCACCGCGACGGCCGCACCATGGGCCCCAAGGACCTCGCCGTCATGCTCACCGTGTCGAACGCCTCGGTCACGAAGCTCGTGGACGCGCTCGTCGACAAGGAACTCCTCGTCCGCACCGCGCACCCCACCGACCGTCGTGCGCAGGTCCTCGAACCCACCGACCTCGCCGCCGAGAAGATCGATGCCTCGTACGCCCGCTTCCACGAGGCCGTGGTCGGGGTCCTCGACCACCTGTCCGACGCCGACAACGCCGTCCTCGCGGAGTCGCTGACCAGGATCGTCGACGCGCTCGCCGACGGTGAGCCGGCACCGGTCGACGAGTACACCGTCGACGACCAGGACTGACGAGCCCGGGCTGCAGCGAGCCGGGCCGACGCGACCGGACCGACGCGACCGAGGCGGTCGACGCGACCACCCGTCGACGGGAGGCGCGGTACCGGATCGCTGCGGGCCTCCAGACGGTGGCGGAAAAACCTTCCAGCGGTAAGTTGGGTGCATGACGCACCCCGCCGACGACGACGCGGCCCCGCCGCGACGCGGCGGGTACCGCAAGGGAGCCGAGCGCCGGACCCAGATCCTCGACGAGATGATCCGCATGGTCGCGGAACAGGGCGTCGACGCATCGTCGTTGCGGTCCGTGGCCGAGGCCCTCGGGATCACCCACGCGGCGCTCCGCCACTACTTCCCCAGCCGTGACGAACTGCTGCTCGCCGTCTACCGCGAGCACGAGGTGCGCGAGCAGGGGGCGCCCGACCGGTTGAAGTCGGCGATCGGGGACATGCGCGACAGTGCCTCGCGCAACCGTGCGGTGCCGGGCCTGGTGCAGCTCTACACGACGCTCGCGGCCGACGCCGTGCAGGAGGGGCACCCGGCGACACGTGACTTCATGCGGGAGCGGTTCACCCGGCTCCGGGCCGACCTGGCCGCGTTGATCGCGGCGGACCAGGAAGCGGGGCGGATCCGCAGCGACCTGGACCCGGTCGACCTCGCTTCGCTGAGCATCGCGGCGTCCGACGGGCTGCAGGTGCAGTGGTTGCTCGACCCCGAGGCCGTCGACGGCGAGAAGGTGCTGCGGTTGCTCGAGCAGATCGTGCCCGCGCCGCCGGAGTGATGCCGGTGCGTGCGTGCGTGCGTGCGTGGCGCGTGCGTTTCGTGAGCAGAAATGGTCGGGTCCCCGTTCGGGACCCGACCATTCCTGCTCACCAGGTGCGGCGCGGTGCGCGACGCACGACGTGACTACGCGTTCGCGGCCTCGGCGAGGACCGCGGCGGCGGGGTCGAAGTCCTCGGGGAGCGGCTGGATCGGGTCGATCGACGAGGTGATCTCGACGGACTGACCCGACTCGGCGGCGTCGCGGATGCCGAGCATGACGTCCAGCGCGTGCGACGCGACGGCACCGGAGGCGCGCTCCGGGCGGCCCTCGGCGATCGCGCGGGCCAGCTCGACGACACCCGTGCCACGGCCCCAGGTGGAGCCCTTGTGCGTCAGCGTGGTCGGCTCGTCCTTGCCGAGCGTCCACAGCGTGCTGTCGCCGTCGAAGACGTTCGGGTCCGGCAGGACGATGGTGCCCTCGGAGCCGTTGATCTCGACGAATCCGTTGCGGGGCAGTGCGTGCTGGAACGACAGGGTCGTCTGGGCCGACTGGCCACCCTCGAACGAGATGAGCGCTGCGTGGTGCGTGGGCACCTCGACGGCGAACTCGGTGCCGGCGCGGGGGCCGGAACCGATCACGCGCGTCTCGCGGGACTTCGACGACACGGCCTGCACGCGCGAGGCGGCGCCGAAGGCGTGCAGGAGCGTCGTGACGTAGTACGGGCCGATGTCGAACAGCGGACCGGCGCCCTGGGCGTACAGGAACTCGGGGTCCGGGTGCCACTGGTCCGGTCCGGGCACGTGGAACATCGTCGTCGCGGTGAGCGGCGTGCCGATGTCGCCGCGGGCGATGGCGCGGATGGCGGTCTGGATGCCGGCACCGAGGACGGTGTCGGGAGCGCAGGCGTAGCGGACACCGGCGGCGGCAGCAGCTGCGAGCAGCTCCTGCGCGTCCGAGGCGTTCGTCGCGACCGGCTTCTCGCTCCAGGTGTGCTTGCCGGCAGCGATGATCTGCTGCCCGACCTTGGCGTGCTCGGCGGGGATCGTGATGTTCACCACGATCTGGATGTCGTCGCGGGCGAGGAGCTCTTCGACCGTGCCGGACGCGGGCACGCCGTACTTCTCGGCCTGCGACGCGGCGCGCTCGAGGATGAGGTCGGCGACCATCAGGACCTCGACGTCGGCGAACTGGGTCAGGTTCGTCAGGTACTGGTCCGAGATGTTCCCCGCACCGATGATGCCGACTCCGATGCGGCTCACTTGTCGTTGTCCTTCAGCCATGCGAGGGACTCGGTGATGCCCTGGAAGACGTCGCCGGAGTAGGCGTCGAACTCGACGACGCGGATGGCCTGCGGCGCCGCGGCGAGGATGCCCGCCACGTTCACGTCGCCCTGGCCCGCGGGGGTCTGGTTCTCGAACGCACGCTGCAGCGCCTCGGGCACGACGAGCGCGCTCTCCGACGAGGGCAGTGCGGTGAGGATGTCACCGTCGACCTTGCCGTCCTTGACGTGGATGGCAACGACGCGGTCGCCGAGTGCCTTCAGGACGGCGGGGGCGTCGGCGCCACCGACGGTGGCCCAGAAGGTGTCGAGCTCGAGCACCGTCTCCGGGCTGATCTGCTCGACGAAGTGGTCGTAGACCGTGCGGCCGTCGACCTTGTTCGTGAACTCCCACTGGTGGTTGTGGTAGCCGAACTGCAGGCCGCGCGAGGCTGCCTCGGCGGTCAGGACGTTGACGCGCTCGGCGATCTTCGCGACGTCGTCGGCGGTCTGCCAGCGGTCGGTCGGGATGAACGGGTCGATGACCGTCTGGATTCCGAGGCGCTCGGCGGCGTCCCAGATCGGCGCGGTGTCCTCGGCGTCGATCACGGCGACGTGGCCGGACGGCGCCTTGAGGCCGGTCGCGGCGAAGGCACGCTCGAGGTCCGTGGCACGCTCGACGAACGCGTAGGGCTCGACGTTCTCGTACCCGATCTCGGCGACGCGGGCGATGGCCTTGTCGAGGTCTTCGGCGATGGCGTCTCGCAGCGAGTACAGCTGCACAGAAGTGGTGGGCATTGCAGAGGCTCCTTCGGTCCTGTCTGGGGGTCGCGACTCCCAGGTGTCGAAGCACCGGGTGTCGCAGTCCGTCGAGGAGCGATGCTCCACGGCGAGATCGATGACGACGCTACCCCAAAAACCACCCGGTGTGTAGTTTTTGCGTCCCCCGTGTCGCACGTCAGTACATGAACGACACCTGTCGATGTATGCTCAGCCAGTCAAAACCGTGCATAGGACGGTTTTGGCCACCAGCATCGACTCGAGGAGGCGTCATGAGCACACCCGAACCCGGCAGCCCGGCACTGTTGCACCCCGAAGAGGGCATCACCCAGCCGATCAGCACCGTGAAGGTGGGCATCGGCTACCAGATCGCCCTGTTCCTCGGGCAGTTCGGCCTCTTCGTCGCACTCATGGCACCGGTCTACGTCAGCATGCAGCTCAAGGCGCAGGCCCTGGTCGGCGACGACGCGGCGAACGTCATCGGCTCGGTGCTGCCGATCGGCGCGTTCGGTGCGCTCATCATGAACCCCCTCGCCGGCGCGCTGTCCGACCGCACCCGCACCCGTTGGGGTCGTCGTAGGCCCTGGCTGCTGAGCGGTGTCGTCGTCTTCGCGATCGCCCTCGCCTGGATCGCCTACTCGCCCGACGTCCTGAACCTGACGCTGGCCTGGCTCCTCGCCCAGCTCGCCGCCAACGCGACGCTGGCCACCCTGCTCGCGAGCTTCGCCGACAACGTCCCCCAGCTGCAGCGCGGCCGCTCGTCGAGCATCATCGCCCTCGCGCAGAACATCGCCGTGCTCGCCGGCACCTACCTGTCGGTGTTCTTCGTCGCGAACCTGCCCGTGCTGTTCATCGCACCCGGCATCCTGGCGATCATCCTCGTCGCGGTGTACGCCGTGGTCGCCCGTGACGACCTGCCGACGTACAAGCTGAAGAAGTTCACGTTCCTGAACCTCATCGCCTCGTTCTGGACGAACCCGATCAAGAACCCGGACTTCGCGTTCGCCTGGTGGTCGCGCTTCCTGATCATCTTCGCCACCTTCATGTTCACGACCTACCGCCTGCTCTACATGGAGAAGCACCTCGGCATCGAGGACGCGAAGGAGGCCACCGCGGCCGTCGCCTTCGGTGTGCTGCTCTACACGATCGCGCTCCTGGTCAGCGCGGCGCTGTCCGGCTGGGCGTCCGACAAGATCGGCCGTCGCAAGGTCTTCGTCGGCGGTTCGACGGCGATGTTCGCCGTCGGCCTGGTCGTGCTCGCGCACGCCGACACCGTGAACGGCTTCTACGTGGCCGAGGTCATCATGGGCTTCGCGTACGGGATCTACTCGGCCATCGACACGGCGCTCGTCGTCGACGTGCTGCCGAACGCCGACCGCCCCGGCAAGGACCTCGGGGTCATCAACATCGCCAACGCGCTGCCGCAGTCGCTCGCTCCGGCCGTCGCACTGTTCTTCCTGAAGATCGGGTCGGGCGACGCCGCCGACAACTACACGCTCATGTGCTGGGCCGCCGGTGCGATCGCCATCATCGGTGCCCTTGTGGTGATCCCCATCAAGCGGGTTCGATAGCCGGATGCACACCTCCGGGGTCGACGTGGACCGCAGCCAGCTCGCCGGGTGGCGGAACGCGATCATCGTCGCGTTCGCCATCGGCGGGATCAGCCTGGCCGGCTGGGGTCCCCGGCTCCCGGAGCTCCGCGTCGAGCTCGGTGTCGACATCGGCACCATCGGTCTCATGCTCGGCGGTGTCACGATCGGCTCGATCGGCGGCCTGCTCAGCGCCGCCCCGCTGCTCCGGCGCCTGGGCGGCCGACGTGCCCTGACGGCGGTCGCCGTCCTGGTCCCTGCCGCACTGGCACTCATCGGCGTCGCCGCTGCGCTGCACTCCGTGCCGCTCGCGAGCGTCGGGTTCGTCGTCGCCGGTGCCGGGATCGGGGCGCTCGACGTCATGGCGAACGTCGAGGGCACGGCGATCGAGGCGCTCGCCGGTCGCACGCTGCTCCCGTTGATGCACGCCGCCTGGTCGGGAGGCGCGGCCCTCGGCGCCGGGATCGCCGCCCTCTGCGCATGGCTGGGCATCACCCCCTCGGCCCAGTTGATCGGTGAGGCGGTCGTCATCCTGGTGGTCGGCGTGATCGCCATGCGTGCGATCCCGGACGGCACGCGCGCCGAGGAACACGACACGACGCTCACCCCGCGGCAGCGCCTGCGGCAGTGGGCGCGCGGCTGGGCGGACGTCCGACTGCTGCTGATCGGCGTCGTGATGCTCGGCGTCGAACTCGGCGAGGGGTCGGCGAACAACTGGCTCGCCCTGGCGGCCACCGACGGACACGGCCAGACGGCGACGATCGGGGCCCTCTTCTTCACCGTGTTCGCGGTCTCCGAGGCCGCGACGCGCGTCTTCGCCGGCCCCGTCGTCGATCGGCTCGGACGGGTCCGGACGGTCCGCTGGACGACCGCGCTCGGCATCCTCGGCGCCGTCCTGTTCATCGTCGGCACGACCTGGTGGCTCACGCTCATCGGCGTGGTCCTCTGGGCGGTCGGCGTCTCGATGGGGTTCCCGCTCGGCATGTCGGCAGCGGCGCAGAGCGGCCCGAACCCGGCCGCCCGGGTCAGCGTCGTCGCGTCGATCGGGTACTTCGCGAACTTCGCCGGCCCGCCCGTCATCGGCGCGATCGCCGAGCAGGTCGGCGCGCTCAGCGCGCTCTGGTTGATCGCCGTGCTCTTCGTGGCCGCCTTCGCCGCATCCGGGTCGCTGCGTCCGGTCGCCGAACCGACCCACGAGCGGGTCAGCGACCCTCGGTAGCGTGGAGCCCATGCTCGACGCGACGCCTGCCCCGTTCGACACCCCGGCCGGTCGCATCGTCGGGACGGTGGACGGTGACGTCGTCCGGGTGCTCGGGATCCCCTACGCGCGGGCCGACCGGTTCGCGCCGCCGGAGCCGATGCCGCCCTTCGCGAGCGAACTGCATGCGTCGACGCCGTCCCCCGTGGCGCCGCAGCCGCACGCGCAGTTCGTCGACCAGCTGCTCGGCGAGGTCGAGGACATCACCGTCGACGAGCACTGCCAGCGCCTGTCGATCACGCTGCCCGCCGACGTGACGCCCGACGAGCGCCTGCCCGTGATGGTCTGGATCCACGGCGGCTCGTACGTCATCGGCGGCGGCGACCTGCCGATCTACGACGCCCGCGACCTCGTGACCGAGCAGCGCGTGATCGTGGTGTCGGTGACCTTCCGGCTCGGGGTCCTCGGGTTCCTGGGCGACGGGGCGTCGATCCCGGCGAACCTCGGACTGCTCGACCTGCTCGAGTCGCTCCGCTGGGTGCAGGCGAACATCGCCGCGTTCGGTGGCGACCCCGACCTCGTCACGGTGTTCGGGCAGTCGGCCGGCGGCGACGCAGCAGCCCACCTAATGATCAGCGACGGCGCGGCCGGGCTGTTCCGCCGGGCGATCATCCAGAGCGCACCGCTCGGGCTGTCGCGCGGTCGGTCCCGGATGAACCGCGCGATGATCCGGGCCGTCGGTGCCGTGCACGCCGACACCCCGCTCGACGACCTGCTCGAACGGCAGGCTCTCGGCACCCGGGCGGCCGCGTCGTACGGACTCGCGGGCGGGATGCCGTTCGGCACCCAGTACGGGTTCGCCCCGTTGCCCGCCGAACGCGACCTCGACGACGCCTGGAGCCGAGTCGCTCCCGACGTCGACGTCCTGATCGGTTCCGCGACGGACGAGACCGGCATGTACGTGCCGTTGGTCCGCGGTCTGTCGCGGGTCGCTCGGTCACGGATCCTGCGCCCGGCGCTCCGCTGGTGGGTGGTCCGTCCGCTCTCCGACGTCATCTACGGCCGCGACGTCCGACGCTTCACCGCGCGGCATCGTCGAGCCGGCGGGCGGGCGACGTCCTACCGGCTCGTCCGTGGCGTGACGACCGCGCCGACCGGCGCCGTCCACATGAGCGACCTGCCGCTGTTGCTCGGCGGCCGCGAGGCCTGGGCCGGCACCCGCTTCGTCCCCGAGCGCGACTGGCCCGAGGTCGAGCGGCGCGGCCGGGCCTTCCGTGCGATCTGGGCCGAGTTCGCCCGGACCGGCGCCGTCACCGCCCCGGACGACGAGACGCTGACCTTCGACCGGCCCTGACCTTCGACCGGCCCTGACCTTCGACCGGCTCTGACGTTCGACCGGCACTGGCCGTCTTCGCGCCCCCTGAACTGGCGGTCGCGTGGTCGCCCCCGGGACCGGACAATCGTCAGCATGCCCACGCCCGACGCCGATCTCCGTGCACGCATCGTGTCCGGCGCGATCGAGGCGTACCGCGCGACGGACTTCCACCGGGTCGGACCGGACGAGGTCGCCGAGCACGCCGAGGTGCCGGTCGCCGAGGTCAGCCGAGCGTTCCCGATGTGGGAACTCCTCGTCGTCGCGGTCATCGACCGGTGGAACAACGGCAGCCGGCTCGCGCTGTGGCCCGTCGCCGAACGGGACGGTGCCGTCGCGTACCTGCGTGCCCGGCTCGAGGCCGGCGTCACGGACCCGGCCCTCGTCCGGCTCCGGATCGCCGTGCTCAGCGCCGCGTCGAACCCCGGCCACCCCGCAGCCGGGTGGTTCCGCACCCAGTACACCCGGGCGTTCGAGGACCTCACCCTCGCCCTGGTCCGTGACGTCGTCGCTGCCCGCGAGCCACGGGGCGCCTCGCCCCGGCACGCCGCCGAGCAGCTCATGGCACTGTTCGAGGGGCTGCAGCTGCAGGCGATGGTCCGCGACGACGCCGAGCCACTGAGCGGCTTCGACCGCGCCGTCGCCCGGATGCGGGTCGGCTGGGCAGCAGCGCGCGTCGACGCCTGAGGACTCCGAGCGGGAGCACGGACGGGAGGCACGGCGCGGCTTGCGTGCGTCGGCTCGCGCACCTGGCATGGTCGGCCCATGGAGTACACCGACTACGACACCCGGCTCGCCGCGTACGGCGTGATCACGGACGGTGACCGGGTGCTCCTGGCGAAGCTGCGCTTTCCCGAAGCCGGCACGTGGACGTTGCCGGGCGGTGGCGTCGAGTTCGACGAGACCGTCGAGCAGGCCGTCGTGCGCGAGGTCCGCGAGGAGACCGGGTACGAGTCCGAGGTCGGCGCCCTGCTCGGCGTCCGGCACCACGTCGTCCCCGCCGAGCGCCGGATCCACGCCAACGGTCGCCCGATGAAGGCCGTGCAGGTCGTGTTCCGCGCGACGGTCGTCGGCGGCACACTGCGCGACGAGATCGACGGGTCGACCGACGAGTCGCGCTGGCTGCCCATCGCCGAGCTCCCGCACCACCGGCACGGGCTGCTCGTACCCGTCGCACTGGCGTGGGCGGGTGCGCTCACGCGCTGACCCCTCATCCGGCGGCCAGCGTCGCGAACTGTGCCGGGATCTCAGCGGGTGCTGGCGGCTGGACGGACCACCCGAGTGCGCGGAGTGCCCCGGCGGTCTCGGCGGGGAACTGACGAGCAGTCGCGGCCGCTTCGCCTCGGCGCCATTGCTTCCGGAACTCGTGCACCGCTGACCGCCAGGTCGGGAGCGAATCGACGCCGCACTCGACGATGACGAACTCGACCACGTCGGCGAGACTCGGTCGGAAGTGCGGGCCGCCGAGCGGGAAGTGCAGCGAGGACAACCGAGCAGCGTCCCGACGCCCTGATCCGTTGTCGCCCGCCCTGGCCAGCAATGCACTGAACGCGCCGCGCTCGGCGTGCAGGTGCCAGTGCGACTGCGGGGTGGCGGTCAACGCTTCTTGGAACTCGAAACGGACCAGCGGCTGGCGCTCGTCCGCAAGGAGCAAACTGAACCGGCTCTCGTTCACCGCGAGCGCGCGGCAGTGGTCGAGCCACCGGAAGCGGATCGACACCGAGATGTCGGCCGTGTGGACGCCTCCGACAGTCAGGCGGAGTGGGGGAGTCCTTCGTGCTTCGGCGGTCGGTTGCACGACGATCGTTCCGCTCGCGACATCGAGATCGGAGGTGACCCGCACTCCGTGTCCGGGCAGGGAACCGTCCAGGAGTTCCTGCGTGAGCTCCATCTGCTGCTGGGCCGCGGACTCCGCGTTGCCGGTCATCGCTCGCCCAGCAGGAAGGAGATGCTGTCGAGCCAGTCCTGAGCCAGGTACTCGTCGGTGAAGAGATCGCGCCACTGCTCGGTCGGCGCGAACTCTCGTTCATCGAGGTCCCACTGCGCCCGGACCCGCGCGCGTTCGATGAGGAGTTCCTCGCGGGTCCAGTGTCGTCCCACTACAGCGGTCATGGCCGTCCTCTCGTCGGTGTGGGACGACGGTAGGGCGGTCAGTGGGGCCGGCGCGAGCTTTCTGAATACAACATGTTCACTCGGCGACGACGCTCAGGACGTTGCCCGACGGGTCGGTGAACCAGGCGATGAGCGGCCCGCCCTTGCGGTTCACGCCCTTCTCGTCGGTCATCCCCTCGTACTGCAGGAACGTGATGCCCTTCGCGGTGAGCTCGTCCACCGCGGTGTCGACGTCCGGCACGGGGAAGTTCAGCACCGTGAAGGCCGCGGGTTCGTGCGCAGGGCCCTTCGGGTAGACGAGGACACCG
This sequence comes from Curtobacterium sp. PhB137, assembly GCF_003814955.1. NCBI lineage: Bacteria > Bacillati > Actinomycetota > Actinomycetes > Micrococcales > Microbacteriaceae > Curtobacterium > Curtobacterium sp. PhB137. The sequence continues at coordinate 650,754 of NZ_RKQO01000004.1, forward strand.
TGGCCGTCGCCGAGCTGCAGGAAGAGCATGCCGTGGTCCTCGGAGACCTCGACCCCCAGGACGTCCTGGTAGAACTCCTTCGCCTCCGGGACGTCCCGTACCGAGAACCCGCTGAACGCCTTCGTCGCATCGACCATGCCGCCAGTGAACCACCCCGGTCCGGTGTCGGCGCGCTCTGCCAGGATGGGGCCGTGAGCCACCCGGACAGCAGCGTCGACGACGCCGTCGAGCGTGCGGTCGAGCTGGCCTCGGCGGGGCCCCGGGCAGTGCTCGGCATCGCGGGTGCTCCCGGTGCCGGCAAGTCGACCCTGGCCCGCCGCGTGGTCGCCGCCGTCGACGAGCGACTCGGGGCCGGCACGGCGGTGCAGGTGCCGATGGACGGCTTCCACCTGTCGAACGCGGCGCTCGACGCCCTCGGCCGGCACGACCGCAAGGGTGCCGTCGACACGTTCGACGCCGACGGCTACGTCGCTCTGGTCCGACGACTCGTCGTTGCCGACACCACCGTGTGGGCGCCGGACTTCGACCGCCGCATCGACGAGCCCGTCGCCGGCAGCATCGCCGTCCCGCCGACCGCCCGGCTCGTGGTCTCCGAGGGGAACTACCTGCTCGACGATGCCGAACCGTGGGCAGCGCTCGGCGACCTGTTCACCGAGACCTGGTTCTGCGCCGTCGACGACGGGGTGCGGGTCGACCGCCTGGTCGGTCGGCACATGCGTCACGGACGCGACCACGACGCCGCGCGTGCCTGGGCGGTGGAGGTCGACGGCGTGAACGCGGCGAGGGTCGCGCCCACGGTGATCCGTGCCTCCATGACGGTGCGGACGTGACCAGCAGACCGACGCGACACCGATCGAAGGAGCGACCATGACCATCGCCATCACCGGAGCGACCGGCAACATCGGGGGCGCCGTCGCACGCGCGCTCGCCGCGGACGACGTGCCGTTCCGGATGATCGTGCGCGACGCAGCGCGCGCGCCGGAGCTGCCCGGCGCCGAGGTCGCGGTCGCGACGTTCGCCGACGCCAGCCGGGCGGCGCTCGAGGGGGTCGACGTGCTCCTGATGGTGTCGGCGGCCGAGGCCGAGGACCGGCTCGACCAGCACCGCACCTTCGTCGCAGCAGCTGCCGAAGCCGGTGTGCGGCACGTCGTCTACACGTCGTTCCTCGGCGCGGCCGAGGACGCGACCTTCACCCTCGGGCGCGACCACTGGGCGACCGAGCAGGCGATCCGCGCGACCGACACGGCGTACACGTTCCTGCGGGACAGCTTCTACCTGGACTTCGTCGAGGACCTGGTCGGCGAGGACGGCGTGATCCGCGGGCCGGCAGGCGACGGCGCCATGGCGGCGGTCGCCCGTGCGGACGTCGCACGGGTCGCGACCACCGTGCTGCAGGACCCGGGTGCGCACGTGGACCGCACGTACGAGCTGACCGGGCCGGCGGCGTTCACGCTCGCCGAAGCCGCCGCGGTGGTGACCGAGGTGCGTGGCCGGACGGTGACGTACCACCCGGAGACGCTGGACGAGGCGTACGCGTCTCGTGCGCAGTGGAACCCCGAGCCGTGGCAGGCCGACGCGTGGGTGAGCACCTACACGGCGATCGCCGAGGGGGCTCTCGCGCACGTGTCCGGCGACGTCGAGCGGATCACGGGCCGGCGCCCGATGTCGCTCCGCGAGGTGCTCGCCGCGCGGTAGTGGGCGCGGGCGGGGCGCGGGCGGGACTTCGTGAGCAGAAATGGTCGGGTCAGGTGCGGCGACCCGACCATTTCTGCTCACGAAGCGCCCCGCAGCGCAGCGCAGCGGGCGCGGCGCCGCTCAGGACACGCGGCGCGCGGCGAGCGTGCCGACGACCCCGAGCGTCAGCACCGACACGAGCACGACGAGCAGCGGTGCCGTCCAGTCCCCGGTCGCACCGTGCAGCGCGCCCGCGACGAGCGGCCCGGCCGAGCCGATCAGGTACCCGCCGCCCTGCACGAACGCGGACATCCGACGGGCATCGGCGTCGCTCGACACGATCCGCACGATCACGATGAAGATCACGGTGATGCCGCCGCCCTGGGCCGCGCCGCCGAGCACCGACCACAGCAGCCAGAGCTGCGGGGCGAACAGCAGCCCGAGCGGCATCGCCAGCCACAGGAACGCGACGAGCGCGATGATCGCCCGCGGCCGCCACTTCGCCGCGAGCAGCGGGACCCCGAGCGCACCGACCACGGCCAGGATCTGGAACACTGATGAGCTCGCCCCGGACGACGCCTTCGAGAACCCGATCTCGTCGTGCAGCAGGGTCGGGATCCAGGCGGTCAGGGCGTAGTACGAGAACGCCTGGCCGCCGAAGGCCAGCGTGAGCCCCCACGTGATGAGTCGTCGTGCGGGACGGACCGGCTCGGCGGCGGTGGCAGCAGCGGCCGCCGCGGCCCGGTCGGCGCGGATCGTCCGGATCGCCCCGGTGTCGAGCACCTGGTCGATCGGACCGGTGATCGGCAGGGGCTCGTCGTCGTCGGAGCGCACCGGGCGGCGCCACGCGGCCCGGGCACCCACTGCGTACGTCCACGCGAACCCGGCGATGACCGCGAAGACCGCCCACACGGCGATGGCGATCGGCCAGCCCCACAGCGCCGCCAGGGGAGCGGTCGCGAGCGACGTGATCATCGACCCGACGTTGAGCGCCGACGTGTAGACGCCGGTGACCAGGCCGACGCGCTCCGGTGAGGTGTCCCGCCGGATGACGACGGGGATCACCACGTTGCCGATCGTGATGCCGATGCCGATCACCGCGGTGCCGATGAGCAGTGCGGCGGACGACGGCATCGAACGCACCACGGTGCCGGCGAGCACGATGACGAGCGACAGGGACACCGCACGCTCGGGGTCGGCCTTCGCGATGACCCAGCTGGCGAACGGCGTCGCCAGGGCGAAGCAGAGCACGGGGATCGTCGTCAGCAGCCCGGCGATCGTGGACGTCAGGCCGAGGTCGAGCCGGACGTCGCCGATGACCGGGGCCGTCGCGACGATCGGCCCGCGGAAGTTCAGTGCGATGAGGACGATGGCGGCGGGCAGTACCCACGCGGCGGCACGCAGCCCCTGCCGCGTCGCGCCGGTCCGGCCGTGCCCGCTCGTCGCGTCGGTCCCGCCGGTCGCGTCGGTCCCGTCCGTCACGGCAGCAGGATCGGGAGCAGGTCCAGCGGGGTGGCGGCCGTGGCGATGGTGCCCTCGGCCTCGGCGGGGGAGCCGTACCCCCACTCGGCGAAGACCACCGGGACGCCGTGCACCGTGGCGCCCTCGACGTCGTGCACCCGGTCGCCGATGAGCACCGGACGGCTGATGTCGAACCCGCGGGCGTCGAGGCGGCGCAGCGCTTCCTCGACGACGTCGGCCTTGCTCGACCGGACCTCGTCGTCGCTGGCGCCCGTGATGATGTCGATGTCCCCGGTGAGCCCGTAGTGCTCGAGGATGTACGTCGCCGGCGTCTCGGGCTTGCTCGTCGCGGTCGAGATCGGCAGCCCCGCGTCGTGCAGCGCGCGGAGCACGACGTCGATGCCGGGGAACATCGTCGAGTCGAGGGCGCCGTGCGAGAAGTAGTGCTCGCGGTACACGGCGAGGGTGTGCTCCGCCTGCGCCTCGTCCATGCCCATCGCGACCCGGAACGTGTCCATGATCGGCGGGCCGACGAACGACATCAGGGTGTCGTGGTCGGGCACCGGGACGCCCACGGTGCGGAAGGTGTGCGTCAGGCTCTCGAGGATGCCCGGCGCGGAGTCGCTGATGGTGCCGTCGAGGTCGAACAGGATGGCGGAGAACGGGCTGGTCATGTCCTGCCCACCCTACCGGCGGCGGTCGACGGGACCATCCTGGTGCCGCGCGCGACGGGGCGGACGTGCACCGGGCCTCCCGGTCGGGCGGCGGCCGTCGGGCGGAACCTGGTTCCGGACACAGCACCACGCGATTCCGCGGTTCCGTGTCCGGAACCTGGTTCCGGCGGGAGACCCACCAACGCGACCGCGCTCAGAACAGGCGGGTGTGCCCGCCCTCGATGCCGCGCATCGCGTCGTAGTCGAGCACGAGGACGCGGATGCCGCGGTCCTCGGCGAGGGTGCGCGCCTGCGGTGCCACCGTCTGCGCCGCCAGCACGCCCTGCACCGGCCGCAGGTGCGGATCGCGGTTCATGAGTTCGAGGTAGCGCGTGAGCTGCTCGACCGCGTCGATGTTGGCGTTCCGCTTCATCTCGACCGCGACGCTCGCCCCGGCGTCGTCGCGGGCCAGGATGTCGACCGGCCCGATGGCGGTCATGTACTCGCGGCGGACCAGCGTGTGGCCGTCTCCGAGCAGTTCGATCTGCTCCGCGAGGAGCTGCTGCAGGTGCGCCTCGACCCCGTCCTTCACCAGGCCCGGGTCGACGCCGAGGTCGTGGGTCTGGTCCGCGATGACCTCGTGGATGGACACGATCAGGCGGTCCTGGGTCTTCTTCTGCGTCACCGTCCAGACCTCGGTGATGCCACCGACGGTCTGCTCCTCGTCCGGCTCGCTCATCTCGATCGAGCACGGCGGGCTCATCCAGTTCAGCGGCTTGTAGCTGCCACCGTCGGAGTGCACGAGCAGCGAGCCGTCCGCCTTGAGCATGAGCAGACGGGTCGCGAGCGGCAGGTGGGCTGAGAGCCGGCCCGCGTAGTCGACGGAGCAGCGGGCGATGACGAGACGCACCCGGGAAGCCTAACGGGCGTCGCGTCCCGACCCGGACGGCGCGCTCGTCGCGTTGTGGACGTTGTCGGCGTTGTCGGCCGGGAGGCGCGGCTCGCCCCCGTCGTGTCCGTCGCCGCCCCCACGGGTCGGCCTGGCGGCGGCGCCGGTCTCACGGGCGGCACCCGACGCGAGTCCCGCCGCGATGATGAACACGAAGACGACCAGGAGCGCACCGAGCAGTCCGACGTGCTCGCCGAGGAACCCGATGAGCGGAGGACCGGCCAGGAACGCCACGTACCCGATGGTCGCGACGGCGCTGACCTTGGCGGCGGCCGTGCGGGGGTCGTCGGCGGCGGCCGACATGCCCATCGGGAAACCGAGGCTGGCACCGAGGCCCCAGAGCACGACGCCCACGATCGCGAGCGGCACGTTGTCGATGAAGATGAGCATGCCGAGGCCGACCACCGCGACGGCGGCGCTGATGCGCAGGATCGGGACGCGCCCGAACTTGTCGATGAGGGGGCTGCCGGCGACGCGGCCGACGGTCATCGCGGCGAGGAACACCGTGAGCACGCCGGCACCGGCGGCGTTGTCGAGCCCGTGGCCGTCGATCATCGCGAGCGGCAGCCAGTCGTTCGCGGATCCCTCGGCCAGGGCCATGCCGAGCACGATCACGCCGATCAGGATCGTGGACGGCTGTGCCCAGACCTGCATGCGGGTGAGCGGCGTCGCGACCGGGCTGGTGTCGGTGGAGACCTGCTCGGCGAAGCGGTGCTCGTCCTGGAACTTCGTGACGGCGACGAGCATCGCGGCGCTCGTGATGACGACCAGCACGATGAAGTGCACGGAGACGGGGATCTCGAGCCGCTCGGCCAGCGCTCCGAGCCCGGCGCCCGCCAGCGTTCCGAGGGAGAACGCTGCGTGGAACAGCGGCATGATCGTGCGCCCGCCGGCCTTCTCGGCTGCGGCACCGGACACGTTCATCGACACGTCGCACAGGCCGTTGCCGAACCCGAAGGCGATCAGGGCGATCCAGATGGCGGCGAAGCCCCAGCCGAGCGTGACCGCGATGCCAGCGAAGACCATGCCGAGCGCCAGGCAGGCGGCGGCGATCTGGATCCCGCGCCGCGCGCCGAGCTTGGCGACGATGTGGCCGGCGAAGGTCAGGCCACCGATCGAACCGACGGCCATGCCGAGCACGAGCAGCCCCATCTCGAACGTGCTCGCGCCCAATGAGTCGCGGACGCTCGGGATCCGGCCGAGCCACGTCGCGATGTCGAGCCCGGACAGGGTGAACACCACGAACACCGCGATGATCCAGGCCCTGGTGGTCGGAACGGTGCGGGTGGACGGCGTCGTCATGGTGGTCCCATCGTGCTTCGTTGCTGGTGGTCGTGGTGCGGGTCGCGCTGCGCGTTTTGTTCGGTGTCGGTCGTTATCGAATCGATTCGACCGCTTGTTCCCGCTACGCTAACCGGCGATGGACGAACCGGCAACAGCACTCGGCGCGTCGCCTTCCCGCGGCGGAGGCACCCGTCCGTCGCGCCCGACGCTGGCCGCGGTCGCCCGTGCCGCCGGTGTCGCGCCGTCGACGGCCTCGCTCGCGTTCAGCGGCAGCGGCCCGGTGTCCGAGGACGCCAAGGCCCGAGTCCTCGCCGCCGCTGCCGAGCTCGGCTACGGCGGCCCCGACCCCCGTGCGCGTTCGCTCCGCCGAGGCCGTTCCGGCGTCATCGGCGTCGTGATGGACGAACGCTTGAGCGATGCCTTCCGGGACCCCGTCAACGTCCTGACGCTCGACGGCATCGCCGAGGTCGCCGGGGCTGCGGGCGCTTCGCTCTTGCTGGTCCGGAGTCCGCTCGATGACGAACAGGGGGCCGGCCCACTCGTCGATGCCCCGATGGACGCCGTCGTGCTCGTCGGGTGCAACGTCCGGATCGACCCGGCCGTGGCGGTGCTGCGGCGCCGGCAGATCCCCGTCGTCGCGATCGAGGCGGACGAGATCGAGGGTGCCGTGCCCGTCCAGCTCGACAACCGGGATGCCTCGCGCCGTGCTGCTGCGTACCTGCAGGACCTCGGGCACACTGCGGTCACGGTGGTGACGCTGCCGCTCGACGCTGCTCGTCGGCGGGGGCCGATCGACGACGACCGGTTCGCCTCGGGCATCGCGTTCACGACGCTCGAACGGCTCCGGGGCGTGCGCGAGGTCTACCCCTCCGTCGTGGCGGTCGAGACGGCGGGGAGCTCGGTGGAAGAAGGACGCCTGGCCGGCGTGGAGCTCTTCGCTGCCGATGGCCCTCGCCCCACCGCCGTCATCGCCCAGAGCGACCTGATCGCCGTCGGGGTGATCTCGGCTGCCCTCGACGCCGGGCTGCGGGTGCCCGAGGACGTCAGCGTCGTCGGGTTCGACGGCATCACGGTGGACGACAGCCTGTTGCACCGCACGCCGATCCGGCACCTGACCACGCTCGTGCAGCCGTTCGTGCAGAAGGGCCAGGCTGCCGCTCGTGCTGCGCTGGCGATGCTCGAGGGGGCGGAGCCGCAGCCGGCGTCGTTCATCTCGGAGTTGCGAGTGGGGGACACGACGGGGCCGCCGCCGGCTGTGCGCTGATCCCACCCCCGGATTCCGCCACACCCCTACGAGTCGGTCAGCGCAACTTCGCGACGATCACCGCGACAGGGCGGGAAGTACGACGTCATCGACGACCTCGACGATGTCGTCGCGGGACAGCGGGCCAGTGGTGAGGTGACGGGCGAGCACGAGTGCGGCGCCAGCGCTGACGCGTGATGGGCTGACAGCGCTCGAGGGGATCTCGCCACGGGCCGCGGCGCGTCCGAATGCTTCGGTCACGAGGCGTTGGCGCGGCGCGATGAGCAGTGCGACGATGCGCTGCCACATCTCGGGTCGTCGCTCTCGCTCCAGGAGAACTGGTGCGAGGACCCGTCCGACGGGGGTGGTGAGCCCGTCCGCGAGATCGGACAGGAACGCGATGAGTTCGTCGCGGAGGTCACCGACCGGCTGGAGTCGGGTCCCCCCGGGGTGATCGCTCCGCTCCGCGGTGTCTTCGGTCCAGGCGAGGGCAGCGAGGACGAGCTGCTCCGGATCGGTCCAGCGCCGGTAGAGCGAGGCCTTGCCCGCACCGGCTGCCGCGGCGACGTTCTCGAAGGTGAGGCCCGCCATGCCGTGGTCAGCCAGCTGTTCGAGTGTGGCGGCGAAGATCGCGTGCTCGAGGTCAGCACCGCGCCGCCGGACGGGAGCGTTCACGAGATGAGTGTCCCACCGACCCACACAGCGCCCGGCTGAGCGAGGACGGCTGGGTCGACGAGGGGATCGCCGGTCGTGAGCAGGAGGTCCGCACGCAGCCCCACTTCCACACGCCCGCGGTCGTGCAGACCGAATGCCGCCGCTGCCCCGTCCGTGGCAGCGGTCAGTACCGCGCCGTTCGTCATCCCGGTGTCCCGCAAGAGGAGCATCTCCTCGTGGAGGGCCTCGCCGTGGCGAACCGGCGCGAACGGGGTCTCGTTCGCGTCCGTGCCGGCGACGACTGGCACACCGGCGGTGTGCATCCGGCGCACACTCTCGACGGCGTTCTCGAATGCGGCGTCGGCACGGTCCCCGAGCCGCGCGCGGGCCATCGCGCGCATCATGACGAGGGTCGGTGACGCGATGGTGCCCTGGTCGACCATCCGACGGACGGTCTCGCCCGGCAGCGGCCGGTCGAGCGGTGCGTGCGTGAGGATGTCGACCCCGGTGTCGAGCCCGCGGACGAACGACGCGGCGGTCACGACGTGGGCCACGGTCCGGAGCCCCCGGCGGCGTGCACCGTCGACCAGGGCCGTGATCGTTGCGACGTCGAGCGCGGGGACGTCGGTGGCGTCGGGGTCCTCGATGATGATCTTCACCAGGTCCGACCCGTTCGCGGCCCGCCAGTCCAGGTACCGCTCGGCATCGGCTGCGCTGCTCACGCCGCTCGCGTCCGGGAAGCCCATCCGAGCGATCTGGGTGCTGCCCGGTGCCGAGGCGGCCGAGCCCGCGCTGAGGAGCCCCGGCGCCCCCGGTGCTCGTCGCTGCTCGTCGACGAGGGAGTCCGGGTGTGTCCCGAGGTCGACCATCGTCGTGACGCCGGCTCGGACTGCGGACGACAGCGCCGCCGGGGAGCCCAGGTGGACGTGCGTGTCGATCAGGCCCGGAACGAGGAACTGCCCCGTTCCATCGACGACCGGACCGCCGGCTGGAGCGACGGTCCCCGCGGGACGGACCGTGCTGATGTGCTCGTCGAACTCGACGTCGACAGCCTCGGTTGTGGTCACCCCGCCGGAGCTGGTGCGGACGTTGCGAATGGTCGTGGTCATGCGGTCTACGATACAGAATCGTTCACTACACGCAACGAGGAGCCATCGATGTCCGAACTGATCGACGTCCACGCACACTTCGTCACCGCGGACTACGTCGCAGCGGCCCGAGCAGCCGGGTACGAACAGCCGGACGGCATGCCCGCCTGGCCGAGCTGGTCGCTCGCCGGCCAGCTCGGTGACATGGACCGCCGCGGGATCGCCCGAGCGGTCCTGTCCGTCTCGTCGCCCGGCGTGCACTTCGGGGACGACGACCGAGCCGCGGAGCTCGCGCGGACACTCAACGACGAAGCCGCCGCGATCGCGGCCGCGCACCCGGACCGGTTCTCGTACTTCGCGTCCCTCCCGGTGCCGGATGTCGACAGTGCGGTCCTGGAGGCCCGGCGCACGTTGCAGGGACCGGGTGCGGTCGGCGTCGTCCTCGAGTCCAACGCGCACGGCCAGTACCTGGGAGATCCCGCGTTGGAGCCGCTCTGGGCCGAGCTCGACGCCCGCGGCGCGGCCGTCTTCGTGCACCCGACCTCGCCCGTCGGGTGGGAGCACACCGCCCTCGGGCGTCCTCGCCCGATGCTGGAGTTCATGTTCGACAGCACCAGGAGCATCGTCGACCTGGTGTTCGCCGGCGTCCTGGACCGGTACCCGGACCTGCGCGTCATCGTGCCGCACTCGGGTGCGACCCTGCCGGTCCTCTCCGACCGGATCGCCCTGTTCCAGCAGTTGTTCGGCGCCGCCGCCGGCACGATGCCTTGGAAGGACGCGATGCGGCGGCTCTGGTTCGACACGGCAGGCACGCCGTTCCCACTCGACGTGCCAGTCCTCGCCGAGGTCGCCGGGACGGATCGGCTGCTCTACGGCAGCGACTCGTGCTGGACACCGACGCAGGGCGTGGACGCGCAGATCGCCGCGCTCGACGATGCCGAGCCACCGCGCGACGCGACGAGTTGGCGGGAACTCACGACCCGGAACGCTCGGCGTCTGCTCGACTGACTCCGGCGAGGACGCTCTGGATCGCGGGTCCGGCGATCGCGACGACGGTGTCGTGGTCGGCTGCGAGCACGGCAGGGACCCCGAAGACCTGCCGGCTCGTGATGATCCCGACGAGCATGGCCGCGGCGAGCCCGGCCCGGAGCGCACGGTCCTCGTGATCGGCGCCGGAGGCTCCGTGCACGAGGCGGGCCTGGATGAAGTCCCGCAGCTGCGCCGTCGCGTCCTCGTTGACCATCGCACCTCGGAGCATCGCCATCAGCGGTTCCGACTCCTCCGGGGCGCCTTCCCAGGCCTGTAGGAACGCCCGGACGACACGCTCGCCGAGATGCTCGTCCGGACCCTCGAAGGCCGTGTCGAAGCGCCGGAGCGCGGACGGAGACACGGCCATCACCGCTGCGAACAGGTCGGCCTTCGACCCGAAGAACTGCATCACCTGCGAAGGGTCGACGCCGGCGTCCGCCGCCACGGCCCGGATCGTCGTGCCGGCGAAACCGTCGCTGGCGAACCGCGCACTCGCCGCCGCGAGGACCGTCGTGCGGGTGCTGGCCGCCCCGGGACGGCGACCCACGCGGGAGGTCGTCGCTGCTTCCGTCGTTCCGTCCATGCCCGCAATCTACTCCGCCGACGGGTTTCTCAACACGCGTTGAGTTCTTGCCGAATCGGACGTACGCTCGCCTCGACGACGAGCCCACGGAGGACTCCCGCACGAAGGAGAACACGATGACCGACCAGAGGATGACCGTCCCCTCCACCCCGCTGCCCGCTCCGCGCACGGGTGTGCTCACCCCCTTCGAGCCCGGCACCCGAACCCTCGAGGCCGGGTTCCGGATCGCGCCGCAGTTCAAGCCGCTGCCCGTCGACACGGTGTTCGACAAGGACGTCGCGATGCAGCTGCGCGACGGCACGACCATCCACGTCGACGTGTTCCGCCCGGTCGGTACCGAGCCGGTGCCGGTGATCGTGGCATGGAGCCCGTACGGCAAGGCGCAGGGCACGTCGCTCAGCGTGATGGGGGTGTTCGGGCTCGTCGGGCTGCCGAACAGCACGGTGTCCGGACTCGAGAAGTTCGAGGCACCGGACCCGGCGTACTGGGTCGAGCACGGCTACGCGATCTGCAACGTCGACATCCGCGGCGTGGTCGACTCCGAGGGCGACAGCGTGCTCTGGGACCGGCAGGAGGGCCGCGACGCGTACGACGTCATCGAGTGGCTGGCCGAGCAAGAGTGGTGCGACGGCAAGGTCGGCATGAGCGGCACGAGCTACCTCGCCGTGTCGCAGTGGTTCACCGCCGCCGAGCAGCCCCCGCACCTCGTCGCGATCAACCCGTGGGAGGGCGTCAGCGACGTCTACCGCGACCTCGTGAAGCGCGGCGGCATGCCCGACACCGGGTTCGCGCAGCAGCTGCAGGACGGCAGCTTCTTCGGGAAGGGCCAGAAGGAGGACATCCTCGCCGAGGTCGACGCCCACCCGCTGATGACCGACCTGTGGGAGCAGAAGATCCCTGACTTCTCGCAGATCGAGGTGCCGGCGTACGTCGTCGCGAGCTACTCGAACACCCTGCACACCGCCGGGACCTTCCGCGCCTGGCGTCGGATCGCCAGCGACGAGAAGTGGCTCCGGATCCACAACACCCAGGAGTGGCCGGACTACTACGACCCGGCCAACGTCGAGGACCTCCGCCGGTTCTTCGACCACTTCCTCAAGGGCGCCGACAACGGGTGGGAGACCACTCCGACCGTCCGGTACTCGGTCCTCGACCTGCAGGGCGGAGACGAGGTCGCCGTGCCGGCTGAGTCGTTCCCGCCGCAGGACGCCGCTTCGACGAAGTACTACCTCGACGCCCGGACGCGAACGCTGACCACGGCCGCGCCCGAGGCACCTGCGGAAGCGTCCTACGCCGTCGACGCGAACCCGGACGCCGTCTCGTTCCTGACCCGCTTCGACGAGGAGACCGTCCTGGTCGGGTACCCGAAGGCGCACCTGTTCGTCGAGGCCCGGGGCGCCGACGACATGGACCTGTTCGTCCTCGTCCAGAAGCTCGACCGCTGGGGAACGCCGCTGCAGGCGTTCACCGTGCCGAACCAGTCGGCGATGGCGCACGACCTCACCGACCACGGCGCGACGATCCTGCGCTACAAGGGCTCCGACGGACGCCTCCGCGTGTCCGCCCGGCACCTCGACGAGGCCCTGTCGACCGACGACGTCCCCGCGCACTCGTTCGACCGCGTCGAGAAGCTCGCTGCCGGGCAGGTCGCCGAGATCGAGATCGACCTGTTCCCGGTCGGACTGCGCTTCCACGCGGGCGAGCAGCTGCGGTTCATCGTGAGCTCCCGCAACCTGCTCGGCACGCTCATGCCGGCGATCCGCGAGTACGTCGGCGCGAACACCGGGCGGCACGTCGTGCACACCGGCGGCGACCAGGCCTCGTACCTCCAGCTCCCCGTCCGGGCCGCACGGTGACCGGCGCGACCGTCCGCCTGGCCGGCGAGGACACCGACTCGACCATCGACGGGTTCGAGCTGTTCTCCGCCCGCCGGGCGCTCGCGCTCCTGAAACGGAAGCTCGGCCGGGTCCAGCTGCTCGAGCTGCTCGAGGACGAGATCGCTGCGGGTGACGCGTTCCTCCGCGCCCACCTCGGACGCTCCGGCGGCGAGCAGGCAACCGGCACGACCACGCTCCGTGCACGGGGCATCAGTGCCGCGCAGTTCGGTGCGTGGCTCGGCGCCGCGTTCGCCCGCGAGGACGTCATGCTCGCCGGACACCCGGAGCACTACGGGATCCACGCCGAGCCGGGGCGCAACGTGAACATCGTCGAGACCCTCGACGAGTACGTCTGCTCGTTCTTCATGCGCCCCTGGGACGACAGTGCCGTCGTCGAGCAGGAGCTGCCCGCCGCAGAAGCGACTGCCGGTCGCCGGTCGCACATGCTGTTGGCGGACGGGACGGTGATCGGCTCGATCGCGAACTCCTTCGACGAGGAGCAGGACGGCTTCACCGCACGTCTGTCCGTCACCTTGCCGGCGACCTGCGCCCCGGCGGTGATCGAGCAGCACCTCGAGCACTTCGCCGTCGAGTTCCGCACCTGGATCCGCCGAGCCGCCAACGAGCGGTGACCACTCGAAGGCCGGCGATCCGCACGAGACGTTGGCTCAGGGCAGCGTTCGCTCCCACGTCGACGTCGGCCGCTCCGCGCGCGACCGTGAGCTGCGAGTCCTACTGCCAGGTGGCGGTGTCGGGGTCGATGCCGCGGGCGCGTGCGCCGGCGTCGATGATGCGACGCAACCATGAGGCGAGCCCGGCTCGGATGCCGTCGTAGTGTGCGGCGTACCCCGGATCGGCTTCGTACATGCGGCCGAGGACGACCTGCATCTGCCGGGTGATCGGGAAGTAGGCGGAGAACACCTCGCGGTGCTGTTCAACGAGAGCGTCCGCGGCCGGGCTGCCGGGTTCGACACCAGCATCCATGGCGTCGGCAAGGGCCTGATCAAGCGCCGCAGACGCATCGGCGACGGCCTGCCAGTCGTCCACGGTGCGTGAGGCGGAGCGTTCGGCGTAGTGCCGCCACTCCGGCGTATCGCCGTAGAGTTGCCGCGCCTCAGCCGGCCACTGCGGATTCCATCCAGGCCCGAACGTCGCGGTCTGCTCCTCATTGGTCATGAGCAGCCCGTGCTCGTGGGCGTCGGCCATCCGGGCCAGGTCATCGCCCAGCGCGCTGAGATGCTCGATCCGCGCCGCAAGCTGGGACTGCTGGGCGCGCAGCGCAATGACAACAGCCGCACTCGGATCGTCGAGAACGTTCCGAATGGCTTCCAGGTCGAGCCCCAGCTCGCGGTAGACGACGATGCGCCGCAGCCGCTCGAGATCGTCTTCGGCATAGAGCCGGTACCCGGCAGCTGACCGTGACGACGGCCTCGCAAGGGCGATCTCGTCCCAGTGATGCAACGTCCGGACCGTCACGCCCAGGCGCGCCGCGGCCTGACCAACAGTCAGGTCCACGGCGTCGCTGTCATCAGGCATGCGCTCCATTCTTCTCGCCGTCGGCGTCAGGTGCGGTGATGCCGATCGCTTCGAGGTTCTTGGCGGTCTGGCTGGTCGGCTCGAAGGGTTTCGCGGCAGTGAAGACGACTCGCACCTTCTCCGGCGTGATCACCTCGACATCGCGGGTGCCCCAGGGCGTGTCCCGCGGCTCGCTCACCACGCCCGCGTCGTGGGCTCGGCACGCGGTGACGAGGGCGTCGATCTGGTTCAGGACGCACGCGAAGCTGAAGCTCACCGCCGGCGCCTGATCCGGAGCGGACGCGGTTGGGACCAGCAGGACGTCCTGAAAGGCCCACCGGCGCAGGTGCACGAGCTGGCCCGGCACGCTGAACAGGTCGAAGAAGCCCAGGCCGCGGGTCCAGAAGTCGACGGAAGCGGCCAGGTCGGTTGTCGGGATCGTCACGAACGACGGCATCCCGTAGATCCCGTGGAACGGCTCAGGCGCGACCACGTCAGGGCCGGGGGCGGGGACCGGGCTCATCTCAAAGGCGTTGTAGTAGCTGCTCATGGGTCCACGTTCTGCCCTCACGCGGCGTGAGGGTCAAATCGGGGAACTCTGGGACCAACCTGTTGGCCCGGTTCACCGAGTTGCGGCCCGCGTCCGGAGAACGATCGGCTACCGGGCGTGCGCTGCCCCGTGGTGATCTGACTCGTCGTCTCGAGCGTCTGCTCTTGGTCGTCGGAGAAGAAGACCAGCGCATCCCGCGGCCAGGCAACCGCAGATGGCTGCCGCCGGAAGGACAAGTTGCCAACCGCCCACGGTCAACAGCAGACCGCCAACAACGGCAGTGACGAATGCCAGCACTCCCACAACGGTCGATGCACGGCGGACCGGATGCGCCACGAGTTCGTCTTCCGCACGGTTCCTCGCGATCACTCCGACACGTGCGACGGTAGCGGCCACCGCAACTCCCAACGGGATCGCGACCTGTGAGGCGACAGCCACCGATTCCCAGCTCACGTAGCTGTAACGGATCTTGCCGAGGCTGAACATCCCGACCGCGAAGACTGCGCCAGCGAGAACGACCACCGCGGGAAGCGTCGCTCGGCGTAGCCAACTCAGCACCGCTTTCTCACGGGATCGCACCATGTCGACAGATTAGAACTGCACAACGCAGTGCAGGCGCGACGTTCACCGACCTGCGCGCCGGAAGTCAAAGCCAATACCCTCCAGCGCGGGCTCCCGCGGGCTCCGGCGGGCGAGCAGGTCGGCGTCCGTCGCCCTCAGACCTCGACGGTGTAGTCGAGCGCGAGGTCGGCGGCGTTCCGGCCCCGGATGCCCCAGTTCACCTTCGGCGTCTCGGTGATCGTGATCTCGATACTGTGCGACGAGATGCCGGCAGCGGATTCAATTCGGGCAAAGAGCTCGCTGATGAGCCTTCGCTTCGCCCCGTCGCTCCTGCCCTCAAACATCGAGATCTCGATGATCGTGTAGTTCGGACCCCGGTCCTCCGGGTAGACGAAATCGGAGGAGTCGAGACCGATGAACCGCTGGAACCGCTTCTCTGGCGGGTAGTCGAGCGCCTTCGTGATCGCGCCATGGATCGCATCGGAGAGGGCAGCACGATGTGCATCGAGAGACGCACGAAGGCCGAAGACGACTACTTGTGCCATGACCCGATGCTAGCGAGCGCGGGGCGTCCTGTAAGCCGGTCGACTACCGCGACTGCGTGCGCATCGGTCCAGCTCCCCCCTCGAGCCCCGTGCTTCCTGATGGGGGCGTTCTCGGATAGGTGGTCCGAAACGATTCCGAACGACGGGACGTCAAAGAGGCGCCCCACGGACGCCCACCATGTGCGGAGGAATCAGCGCCGCCGCACCCCGAGCCCCACCACCGCCACGAGGTTGACAGCACTCCCCACCAAGAACCCCGTCGTCCCACCCGCGACTCCCGCGACCGGCCCGAGCACCGCCATGAGCACCGCCCCGACGACGAAGCCTGCGACCGACGCCAGCGCGACCTGCCGTGACCGCCCCGATGCGAGCAGCAGCGCCGCAGGCACGAGCCCGACGGTGAACACCCACACCCCGACCATCAAGTACCGCAGGTCAGCCACGGCAGCAGCACCCTCGGCGGGGTAGACGATCGGCAGGAACCACCCGGCGAGCAGCGCCACCAGACCGAACACGACGGCAGAAGCAGCGGCGAACCCGACGACGAGCATCAGCGCTCCGCGAGACCGCAAGGACCCACCATCCGTCCGGTGCGCGAACGCCGGTACGAGCACCTGCCCCAACGCCTGCCCGAGCATCGACGCCGGCGTCGCCAGGGTGAACGCCGCCGCGTAGACCCCGGCCTCGTGCGCCGACGAGGTCACCTGCGCCGAGATCATCGTCAACTGCAGCAACCCGTTCGAGGTCACCACCGCCAGCACGTTCCACGCCGCGAACCCGAGCGCCCCGGCAGCGGGTTCACGAGCCGCAGGGCCGAAGTCGTTCCCCCGAGGCCAGCACGCGATCGCGAACACCGTGTACCCGATGGCCAGCGGCAGCAGCACGAAGGGCTCGAGCCGAGCGACGCACGCCACCACGAGCATCCCGAGCGCGAGCACGCTCGTCACCGAGTCCCAGAGCGCGACCCACGGTGCCCGGCCGTAGCCGAGCTGCGCTCCGCGGGCGTAGCAGTACAGGCCGTAGCCGACGACGACCCCGACACCACCGAGCACCATGCCGGGGCCGTTGCCCCAGGCGACCGCGATCGGCACGGTGACCGCGGCGAGCACCACGGTCGACACCAGCATCGACAGCCCGAGCACCCTGTTCACCGCGGCGTCCGACCGCCGACCCCGCAACGCGATCGCCAGGTACCGAGAGGCGGTGTTGCCCGCGGCGTTCGGCCAGAGCAGCGCGACGAACACCGACAGGGACAACAGCGCCGTGGTCTGCCCGAGGGTCTCGGTGCCGAACACCCGCCCGACGACGACGGTCACGAGCAGCTTCGCGACGCCCTGCACCCCGATCCCGACCGTGGCGAGCACGGCCGACGACGCCACAGAAGACGACGCAACAGAAGAATCGCTCACCGCGCCAACGCCTGTTCCACCCATCCACGCCGATGCGCGCGCACCCCGAGCGTCACCGCCCGGACCCCGATGTACCCGAGGGCGAACGCCGCCCACAACCCGGCGAGCGTCCCGCCGGCCCACCACAGCAGCGGCAGGTACACGACCAGGTTCACGCCTCCCGCGATCGCCAGGTACCGCGCATCCCCGGCGCCGATCAGCACCCCGTCGAGCACGAACACGTACCCGGCCACGGGCATCCCGACGGCGATGAGCGCCAGCACGAGCGGCAGCGCGTCCCGCACGGCGGACGAGTCGGAGAACACCGGCCCGAGCACACCACTGACAGCCAGGGTCACCACGCCGAGCAGCGCCCCACCGACGATCCCGAGCAGCACGAGCCGCCGCGTCACCAGCCGTACCCGGGCCGGGTCCCGCGCCCCGAGGCCGTGCCCGACGAGCGCCTGCCCGGCGATCGCCAGGGCATCGAGCGCGAACGCCAGGGTCGAGAACACGGTCAGCCCGACCTGCGTCGTCGCGAGTCCTGCCGTCCCGAGTCCGGCGGCCGCGCCGACGGTCGCGAGCATCGCGATCCGCAACGACGCGGTCCGCAGGAACAGCCAGGCCCCGGACCGCAGTGCCCGGACGACGCCCGAAGCGCCGGGGCGAAGCGGCGCTCCCGATGATCGCGCGGCCCGCACGGCGATCCGGACGTAGACGATCGCCATCGCCCACTGCACGATGACGGTGCCGGCGGCGGAGCCCTCGACGCCCCAACCCGCCCCGTAGATCAGGAGGGCGTTGAGCAGTCCGTTCGCGACGAACCCGATGGTCGCGACGACGAGCGGGGTCTTCGTGTCCTGCAGCCCGCGCAGCAGCCCGGTCGAGGCGGTGACGACCAGGATCCCGGGCAGCCCGATGAGCGAGACCGTCAGGTACGCGGTCGCCGCCGCCGACACGTCGGGCGACGCACCGAACAGGTCGACGAGCGGTCCGGCGAGCGGCCACCCGACGAGCGCGAGGACCACGCCCAGCACGAGCGCGAGCCACATCCCGTCGATGCCGGCGTGGACTGCGCCGCGACGGTCACCACCGCCGAGCGCGCGCGCCACGGCCGGAGTCGTCGAGTACGCCAGGAACACCAGCAGCCCGGTCACCGTCGACAGCACGGCACTCGCGAGTCCGACGGCCGCCAGGGGTGTCGCACCGAGGTGGCCGACGAGTGCGGTGTCGGTGAGCAGGAAGAGCGGCTCGACCACGAGCGCGCCGAGCGCGGGTACCGCCAGCCGCACGATGTCGCGATCGACCGCACGCCGTTCGGTGGTCACTGCGGGTCGCGTCGGTCGGGGCACCGGCCCATTCTGGCGGCGATGCGGACCGCGCGTGGTCCACGCACGCAGTCGACGTGGCGACAGGGCGGACGGGAGGCCCGTGGCCGTGTCCGCCACGGGCCTCCCGTCCGGTGGTCCCACGCCGTCAGGCCGGACGCGCGTTCCGGCCGACCACTCGCGTCAGTCGGCGCGTGGTTCGGCGGGGACACCGCCGGTGGCGGCGTGCGCGTCTTCGGATGCGACGGGCGTCGCCTCGTCGGTGCCGCGCGCCCGCCCGATCAGGTCCATCAGGTGGTAGACGACGATCGCGGCGATGGTGCCGAGGATGATGCCGCCGAAGCTCGCCTGGCCGAACGCGAACGTGAAGTCCGCGATGCCGATGATGAGCGCGATGCCAGCGGTCAGCTGGTTCTTCGGCTTCGAGAAGTCGACCCGGTTCTCGACCCAGATCCGGATGCCGATGACACCGATCAGACCGTACAGGGCGGTGGTCGCACCGCCGAGCACGCCAGCGGGGACCGAGGAGATGACCGCACCGATCTTCGGGGAGAGGCCGAGCAGGACGGCGGCGATCGCGGCGACCCAGTACGCGGCGGTGGAGAAGACGCGGGTGGCGGCCATGACGCCGATGTTCTCGCCGTAGGTGGTGGTGGCGGAGCCGCCGCCGGCACCGGCGAGCACGGTGGAGATGCCGTCGGCGAAGAGCGCCCGGCCGGTGAGGGGCGTGAGGTCGCGGCCGGTGAGCTGCCCGACGCCCTTCACGTGGCCGACGTTCTCGGCGACGAGCGCCAGCACGACCGGCACGAACGCCAGGTAGATCGCGAGCTGCGACGGGTCGAACGCGGGAGCGGTGAACGTCGGCAGGCCGATCCAGGGCGCCGCGTCGACCTTCGAGTAGTCGACCTGGCCGCCGATGAGCGCCGCCACGTACCCGACGAGCACGCCGATGACGATGGACAGGCGACCGATCAGCCCCTTGAACAGGACGGTGACCAGGATGATCGCGGCGAGGGTGATGACCGCGACGACCGGGGCCGCGGTGAAGTTGTTCTTCGCCGCAGGTGCCAGGTTGAACCCGATCAGGGCGACGATCGCACCGGACACCACCGGCGGCATCAGGCGGTCGATCCACCCAGCGCCAGCCAGGTGCACGACGAGCCCGACGATCGCGAGCAGGGCGCCGACGACGATGATGCCCGACAGGGCGAGGGGGATGCCGCCGATCTTGGTGGCAGCACCGATCGGTGCGATGAAGGCGAACGACGACCCGAGGTAGCTCGGCAGGCGGTTGCCGGTGATGAGCAGGAACAGGATCGTGCCGATGCCGCTGAACAGCAGGGTCGTCGACGGCGGGAACCCCGTCAGCAGCGGCACCAGGAAGGTGGCGCCGAACATCGCGACGACGTGCTGCACGCCGAGACCGATCGTCCGGCCCCAGGTCAGTCGCTCGTCCGGTGCCACGATCGTCGTCGCGGAGACGGTCTTGCCGTCGCCGTGCAGCTTCCACGGAAGTCCCATGCGATGACCGTACCGGCAGCCGTGGGCCCGTGACGTCCCGCGGTTCCCACCCGCGCTGTCGCCCGTCGTGGCTGCCACCTCGGCCAGCGCCGCGAACGGGTCCAGTGCCGCTGCGACGCGGCAGACACCGCGGGCCGACTTCACCGCCGGCGTGCGGTCGATCGACCACGGACTGGGTGTCGTCACACTCGTCGGGACCGGGCCGGCCGGGGGCAGCGTGGGCATCACGGGCGATGGCGTCGAGACCACGTGGACCGAGGCCGGCCCTGACGGGTCCTGGAACGCCCCGGTCCGGGTGCGATCGGGCGAGCGCGTGCTGCACGTCACCTCGCAGGTGACCGGACGACAGGTCGACGTCCCGGTGGACGTCCTCGTGCTCACCCCGCCGGAGATGCTCGCCACCGTCGACGGCCTCGCCCGCACGATCACCCTCGACGGCTCCGGGCACCCCAGGGCGCACATCGTGATCAAGGACGACGGGGAGACCGTCGGTGAGACCGATGCGGATGCGGACGGTGTCTGGTCCGCCACCCTGCGGGACCTGGCCTTCGGCGACCACCACATCGAGGCGTGGCAGTACTTCGACGGCACGCATAACGGTGGTGTCGACGACGTCTACACGGTCTCGGGCGCAGCGATCGTGTCCACCGCGACCGCTTCGCGTGAGACGGAACGGGTGTCGATCGCTGGACGGGCACCGGTCGGGACGACGCTGCGGTTCGCGGACGCCGACGGGCCGGCCCTCGACCCCGACGGCCGCCCGGTGACGGCGACGACCGCGGCGGACACCTCGTGGTCCGTCGAGCTGCCCATCCCGGCCACGGCCCGCTTCTACTCCGTCACCGTGACGACCTTCGACGGCGCGACCGAGCTCGGCGCGACCGAGGCGCGGGTCACGATCCCCCTCGCACTCACCGGCACGGTCGACGTCCTCGCCGACGGGTCCGTCCGGCTCGCGGGCACCGGCGAGATCGGTGGGGTCGTCGCGCTCGAGGCCGAGGACGGCACCGCGATCGAGAGCGCCGACGGACACCCGATCGCGACGTCGATCGGACGCGACTGGGAACTCACGGTCCCGCGCACGCTGCTGCCGGGCGACGTGGTCGTCGCGCGACAGCGGGTGGACGGCGTCGAACAGGGCGCGCTCCGCCTGGTGCTGCCGAAGCTCCCGGCCCACCCGACGCCGCGGCCGGAGCCCGGCCAGGGCCCCGGTCACGGCACGGGCTCCAGGCCCGAGGTGTCCACCGGGACCCACCCGACGGCGCAGCACGCGGCAGCCGGCCGGATCACCGTCGTCTCGGCGAAGCAACTGGCGTACACGGGAACCGACCCCAGCGTGCCCGTCCGGATCGCCGCTGCACTCCTGGCGTCCGGCCTCGGGGGGCTCGTCGTCGCCCGCCGGTTGCGCGGTCGCGCAGCCCACCGCGACTGACTCCGCTCGAACATGGCGTCGGTGGCTATCGTGGACGGCATGACCGACGTCGCACGTGCCTCCGGCATCCACACTGACGAACTCGACCCCGCGGTGCGCCCCCAGGACGACCTGTACCGCCACGTGAACGGCACCTGGATCGCCGAGACGCCGATCCCCGACGACAAGGCCCGCTACGGCTCGTTCACGGTGCTGGCCGAGGCCGCCGAACTCGCCGTCCGCGAGATCATCGAGCGCTCGCAGCGGGCCGCCCCCGGCACCGAGGAACGCAAGGTCGGTGACCTCTTCTCCTCCTTCACCGACGAGGCACGGCTCGAAGAGCTCGCCACCGCACCGATCGAGCCGCTCCTCACCGAGATCACGGCCATCGAGTCCGTGCCCGAGCTCATCGCCACCGTCGGACGCTTCGAGCGCCTCGGCCTGCCGAGCTTCCTGCAGCTCTTCGTCGACAACGACCCGGGCGACCCCGAGTCCTACGTCGTGTTCCTCGAGCAGTCCGGCCTCGGTCTGCCCGACGAGTCGTACTACCGCGAAGAGCGCTTCGCCGACATCCGGACGAAGTACCGCGAGTTCGTCGCGGCGATGTTCCCGCTCGCCGGGTTCGAGGACGGCGGCGACCGCACCGAGCACGTCATCGCGCTCGAGACGGCCCTGGCGTCGAAGCACTGGGACAACGTCACCACCCGCGACAGCCAGAAGACCTACAACAAGCTGCCCTGGGCAGAGGTCGCGGCGCTCGCCGAGGGCATCGACCTGCAGACGTGGTGGCAGGCCATCGACGCACCGGCCGGCGCGTTCGAGACGGTCGTGGTCCGCGAGCCGTCGTTCATCACGGGCCTTGCCGAGCTCCTGCGCGACCAGCCGCTCGAGGTCTGGAAGGACTGGCTGCGCTGGCAGGTCATCCGTGGCTCGGCCGCGTACCTGACGAGCGCGTTCTCGGCCACGAACTTCTCGTTCTACGGCACCGCCCTCACCGGGGCGCCGAAGCAGCGCGAGCGCTGGAAGCGCGGCGTCTCCCTGGTCGAGGGCGCGATGGGCGAGGCCGTCGGCCGGATCTACGTGCAGGAGCACTTCGACGAGACCTCGAAGGCCACGATGGACGACCTCGTCGCCAACCTGGTCGAGGCGTACCGGCAGAGCATCACGGCGCTCGACTGGATGACCGACGAGACCCGTGCGCGTGCCCTCGACAAGCTCGACAAGTTCACGCCGAAGATCGGGTACCCGGTCAAGTGGCGCGACTACTCGGCGCTGCCGGTCGTGCCCGACGACCTCGTCGCGAACGTCCGCGCCGTCGCGTCGTTCCAGGTCGACCGCGAGCTCGGCAAGATCGGCAAGCCGATCGACCGCGACGAGTGGTTCATGACCCCGCAGACGATCAACGCGTACTACAACCCCGGTTTCAACGAGATCGTGTTCCCCGCGGCGATCCTGCAGTTCCCGTTCTTCGACGCCGACCGCGACGCCGCCGCCAACTACGGTGCGATCGGTGCCGTCATCGGCCACGAGATCGGGCACGGCTTCGACGACCAGGGCTCGCAGTACGACGGCGACGGCAAGCTCGAGAACTGGTGGACCGAGGCCGACCGCACGGCGTTCGAGGAGCGCACGAAGGCCCTCATCGCCCAGTACGACGCGGTCGTCCCGACCGAGGTGCCGGACGGCCACGTCAACGGTGCCCTGACGATCGGCGAGAACATCGGCGACCTCGGTGGCCTGTCGATCGCGTGGAAGGCGTACCTGCTGTCGCTCGACGGTCAGGAGCCCCCGGTCGTCGACGGCCTGACCGGTGCCGAGCGGTTCTTCCTGAGCTGGGCGCAGGCGTGGCAGATGGCGATCCGTCCGGAGGAAGCCGCGCGCCTGCTGTCGATCGACCCGCACTCGCCGAACGAGTTCCGGTGCAACCAGGTCGTCCGCAACATCGACGGCTACTACGACACGTTCGGCGTGACCGAGAAGGACGCGATGTACCTCGACCCCGCCGAGCGCGTCGCGATCTGGTGATGGTGGAGCCGGACGCGGCTCGGTCGTCACGCCGTCGGCGGCCGGAGGACCGCTCGGATGGTGGCGGTCGGGCCCGCGGTCGGCACAGCGGTCGGCCGGACGACCGCTTCGGCGCCACGACCGAGGCCCTCGGTGCCCTCGCCCTCGACGGCGCCGGCGTCAGCGCCTCGGTGATCGACACCTCGACCGGCAAGGCCCTGCTCGCGATCGACGACACCGTCGTGCAGCCCGTCGCGAGCCTCGGCAGGGTGCTGCTGCTGATCGAGGTCGCGGCACAGCTCGAGGACGGACGCCTGCACGGCGACCGCCTCCAGCGCATGGCACGGGACACCGCGACCGGCGCCGGGCTGTGGCAGTTCCTGCAGGAACCGACGATGCAGGTGCCCGACCTGGCGACCCTGGTCGGCGCCACCGGTGACACCTGGGCGATGAACGCACTGCTGTCGACGGTCGGCATCGACGCCGTCCGCGAGCGTGCGGAGTCGCTCGGCATCGAGCGGACCGCGCTGATCGACCGGGTGCGCGACCGTCGTGGTCCGGACGACGCCCCGGACGCCTCGGTGGCCCCGACGGGTGAGCTCGCGTGGGTGATGCGCGGACTGGCGCTCGGCGAGGTCGTGGACGAAGCGGTCTCGAACCGGGTGCTTGGCTGGCTGTCGCTGGCGAGCGATCTGAACCTGGTCGCCGGCTCGTTCGGCCTCGACCCCCTGGCGCACCGTGCGCTCGACCACGGGCTGCAGGTCGTCGCGGTCACGGGTTCGAGCACGGGCGTCCGCGCCGAGGCCGGGATCCTCCGCGGCCCGGGGTCGTCGGTCAGCTACGCCGTGACGGTGACGTTCGACGACGCCACGTTGCAGCGGCGCCTCGCGGTCATCGAGGCACTGCGGACCATGGGCACCGAACTGCTCGAGGCAGTGCACGCCCCGGCGCGCCGCTGACCGGGTCGCTCAGTTCCCCTCGGACGTTGCGTCGGGTGGCGGCACGCAGGCCGACTCGGCGGTGAGGCTCAACCCGTCGACGGTGCCGCGGATGCTGGCGGTGGCCGGGTCTGCGCCGGAGGAAGACGACCAGGAGTCGCGGCCCATCGCGCGGTCACTGACCCCGAGGCCCTCGGACGTCCAGAGCGCGGTCACGGCGTCGAACGGCTCCTGGGCGTCGTCGACCACGTCGAACACGGGCACCACGCTGAGCGCCGTCGCCCGGGTGCCGGTCGGGTCGGACGACCCGGACGTCGCGCACTGTTCGGTGCCCGTCGTCACGGTTGCCGGGACCCCGGCGGCGGCTGCTGACCGCTCGAGGAACGCGCGGAGCACGGTGGCGCGGTCGTCGACGTCTGCAGGGACCCACGGGGTCGGCGTGGGACTCGTCGGTGCGTCGCCGTCCGGACCGGCATCCCGCGGCTTGGGTGCGTCGAGGGGGAGCCCGAGCCACCCACTGACCGCGCCGCTGCCCAGGTCGAAGGCGGTCCGCGGTGCGCGGTGTGCATCGGCTGCCTCGTCCGTCGTCGCGGCGAGGGTCTCGGCGACGTCGCCGAGCGGACGCACGCCGATCGACAGGGACGGCCGATCGGCCACTGCCGGGAGGCCGGAAGCGTCGTCGGGGGCCCGCGCCGCGTCTGCGTACGTCGTCCCGGGCGAGTAGTAGAGGCGCTCCACGTGGTGGTCGTCGGCGAGTGTGTCGATCATGCGCATCAGGGCCCGGCCGGGGTGCGTGGCCGTGACGTCGACGGACACGTCGCCGCGGCTCAAGGTCGTCGTCCTCGTCGTACTCGTGTTCGTCGGCTCTGGACCGGTGATCGTCCGCACACGTTTCGCTGCATCGCTGAAGCTGACGTTCCGCACGAGCCCGATCCTCGAACCGGTCGGGGTCATCCACAGCTGTCGCACGAAGGTCTGCGTGCGCAGCCGACCGGCCAGGCCGACGACCCTGCGGTCCATCGGATCGAGGCTGACCGGAGCGGTCTTCCGCGCAGACGGCACGTCGAGTGTCACCTGCAGCGTCGTGCCGGTGACACCGCGCTCGGCCGTCCGCCGGACCCGCTCGGCGACGGCGAGGTCGGCGGTGTCCGCGGTGACCCGGAGCGACGTGAGCCAGTGGTCCGGGTCGTCCTTGGCGTCGAACTGGCGGATCTCGCCCTCGGTCGAGCCCACGCCGGGCAGCCGATCGACGTCCGCGATCAGGTCCGCGAGCGCCGACTCCGACCCGTGCGGCGGCGGTGGCATCGTGCACGCTGCGAGTGCCAGCAGGGCCCCGAGTGCGGTCGCGATCGCTGCCGCGGACCGTGTTCGTCTTCGAGCCCCCATGCCGTGAGTCTAGGAACAGGCCGTCGCAGTGCGGTATCGGTCGCGAGACCCATCGGTGCTCAGCGGAGGACCACGAACGACCGCAACGGCTGCGGGGCGACGTCGTGGACCTCGACGAAGCCACGTGACTCGTAGAACGCGCGCTGACCTGGCTCCGCATCGGTGAGCAGGACCGTCTGGCGGACACCCGCGTACCGCTCGAGGACGGCGTCGAGCAACGCGCCGCCGACGCCGGACCGGTGCGCTTCCGGCACCACGAGCAGGTCCTGGACGTAGACGATCGTCACGCCGTCGGACACCGTGCGGACGAGCCCGAGCAAGCGGTCGTCGTCGTCGCGTGCGGTCAGCACGGTGTCGGAGCCCGCGATCGCCCTGGCGAGGGCGGCGGGGTCCTGCGTGTACGCGGTCCACCCGACGGCTTCGTAGAGGGTGAGGAGTTCGTCGGTCCCCGGTCGTTCGTCCCTGATGGCGAAGGTCACCGGTCCATCGTGCACGAGGCCCGAGGCGGCCAGGCCGAGGTCGACACCGCCGCCGGGCGTGCGGTGACCTGCCGGAGGTGCCCTCCGTGGGCATCACGGTGATCCGGCTGCCCGACGAGCCAGCCGTCACCCACCCGCTACGACGTCGCCTGCCCCTCCGGCACGAGCGCCTGCACGGACAGCAGCGACGCATCGGCGGACGAGCACGCCTGGTAGTCGGCGTCCTTCACGAACAGCGACTGCTTGGATCCGGGCGGGTACACGCGGAAGCCGTCCGGGGTCTTCGGCGAGCAGTCGGCCTTCGAGTAGTTCCCGGCCTGGACGATCTTGAGCGGCGCCACGGCGGTCTGCCCGGCGGCCAGGGTCACGGTCGGGTGCGGTGAGCTCTTCTCCTGTGTCGCCGCAGCACCGATCTGACTGCCGTTGCCACCGCCGACGAACGAGACGCCCGGCCAGCCCTGCAGGGTGCAGGTGGTCGACCCGGTGTTCTGCAGGGCGAGGTGCACGATGACGCTGCCGGCCGCACCGCCGCTGCCCGGCTCGATGCTGGCGGCGAGCGAGGACGCGGCACAGCGACCGCCAGCGGCCGACCCGGACCCCGACGACCCGGATCCGGAAGACCCGGAACCGGCGCCGGCCGACGCCGACGAGCCGGACGACGGGGTCGCGGACGACGACGACGCCGACGTGGACGACGACGCGGACGGCGACGGCGCGGGCGCGGTCACCGTCTCGGTGGCGGAGGGCTCCCCGCCGGAGGCACAACCCGCCAACGCCCCGACTGCGACGAGCCCGGTGACGGCGAGCAGGAACTTCGATCGACTGCTGCGTTGCATGGTGCACAGGCAACCACCACCGGGAGATCGCGGTTCGGTCGGCATCCAGGGACCGCGAGCACACTCCGGAGCAAGGAACCCGAGCAGCGGAGGTCGGACATGACGGGCAAGCACGAACAGGCACGTGGCGACGAGGGCCGCGCGGACGGGGTCGAGACCCGCGCAGGTGCCTTCACGGACAGCGACATCCCCGGCGAGGAGCGCGTCACGACGACGGAACCCGTCGGCGAGTTCGTCGCGAGCGACATCCCGGGCGAGGCCCGCCCGGAGTCGAGCGGACCCGACGGCGAGTACGTCGAGTCGGACATCCCCGGTGAGGCCGAACCGACGCAGGACGGCGAGACCGGCCACTACGTCGACAAGGACCAGGCCTGACGACTAGTCGATGCGCTCCGCCGCCACCAGGCGGCGGAGCGTCTCCACGCCCGCTGGCGGGCAGCGACCGGCATCCTCCGAGGTGACCCACTCGACCTCGTCCACCTCGGCCGAGGCGACGGGCGTGGCGGAGTCCAACGGGCCTCCTGGTCGGACCAGGAACAGGGTCATCGCGACCATGGTGCCGGGTGCCTGCCCGTGGGCCGGCTCGAGGACGACACCGAACGGGTCGACGTCATCGGCGGTCACCCGCAGACCGGTCTCCTCGTGGGCTTCGCGGATGGCGGCGTCGAGGTCGGTCTCGTGCGGCTCGGCCTTGCCGCCGGGCAGGTAGAGCACGTCGCGCGCTCGCGCACGCACCATCAGGACGCGTCGGTCCCGCACCAGCAGGAGCGCGCTGACCCGCAGCGTGGGTGGCTGGGTCGTGTCGGCCGGGAGGCTCAGCTCGCGTCCGCCTCGTCGGCGCGCTTCGAGACGGTCGGGTCCAGGGCGGTGCGGTCGGCAAGCGGGACGACGGGCGCCGGCAACTCTGCCTCGGGCTCGGGCCGCACGCCGAACAGGGCGTCGATGGCCCCGACGAACTCCTCGCCACGGCCGGCGCGGCCGAGCTCGCGGGCCCGGACCGACGGGCGGTGCAGCAGGACGCCCACCAGGTGCCGGAGGGCGCGCTCGGTGTGCTCGGCGGACTCGCCGTCGGCGTCACCGCGGCGCTTCGCACGGTCGATCTCGTCGTCGAGGATGTCGAACACGTGCTTGCGGAACGCGACGAGGGCCGGGGTGGTGGACTGCTCGAGCGCCTGCGCCCGGAAGCGGGACACGGCGTCGTCGACCATCGCGCGGGCCTCGGACTCGGCGTTCAGCTCGGAGATCGGGGCGTGCAGGCTGATGGTCTCGAGGTCGAGCAGCTCGACGCCGTCGACACCGGCAGCGGCCGGGTCGACGTTGCGGGGGAGTCCGAGGTCGATGACGATGCGGCGGATGCCGTCGTCGAGGTCGGCCGGTGCGACGACCGGGAGCTCGCTCGACGTGCAGGTGATCACGACGTCGCTGGTGCCGATCGCGTGGCGCAGGTCACGGGCGGCCACGAGGTCGTGCTTCGCGGCGAACCAGGCGGCACGGCCCGAGGGCGAGAACACCTGGATGTGCACGGCGCCGCGGTCGCGCAGGGCCGCGATGGTGGTGGCCGCGTAGCTCCCGGTGCCGATCAGCAGCACGCGGGTGTGGGCCCAGTCGGTGACGCGCGACGACGCGAGCTGCAGGCCGAGGCGCACGAGCGAACGACCGGCGGCACCGATCCGGGTGCGGGTCTTGACGCCGCGTGAGGTGTGGGCGGCTTCCTGGAACAGCCGCTCGAGGTCCGAGGTGGTGGTGCCGTTGCTCCGGGCGTCCTCGAGCGAGCGGCGGACCTGGCCGGAGATCTCGGTCTCGCCGACGACGACGGACTCGAGCCCGCTCGACACGGCGAACAGGTGCTGCACGACGTCCTTGCCGCCGAGCACGTTGACCGAATCACGCAGTTCGGTGGCGTCCAGGTCGCTCGCAGCGGCCACGGCCTGCACGGTGGCGGCGACGGCGGAGTCGCGGTCGTCGCCGGCGATGTCGAGGTAGGCCTCGAAACGGTTGCAGGTGGCGAGGACGACGGCGCCGTCCAGGACGTCGGAATCCGTCACGAGGTGGCCTGCTGCGGCCGGGGCAGCGATGCTCAGTCGCTCCAAGAGGTCGAAGCTGGCGTTGCGATGCGACGCCGTGAGACAGATGAGCACGTAGCCAATGGTAACGCGCTCGATGGGACAATCATCCGGTGACCGACGCGACGACCACATCCCTCCCCGACTCCCACCCCCTGGCATCAGGGCGGACGAGCGGGTCCCGCCTCGTCCGGGCCCTGCGGGGTGACCGTCCGGAGACGCTGCCGGTGTGGTTCATGCGGCAGGCCGGTCGGTCGTTGCCCGAGTACCGCGAGCTCCGGGTGGGCACGGCCATGCTCGACGCGTGCCTCGACCCCGAGATGGCGTCGGAGATCACGCTCCAGCCCGTCCGCCGGCACGGGGTGGACGCCGGCATCTTCTTCAGCGACATCGTCGTGCCGATCAAGCTCGCGGGCGTGGACGTCGAGATCGTCCCCGGTCGCGGCCCCGTGCTCGGCTCACCGATCCGCACCGCGGCGGACGTCGACGCTCTCGTGCCGCTGGACCCGGCGGCCCTCGAGCCGATCCGGCAGGCGGTCGCCCGCACGGTCGAGCAGCTCGGCGACACCCCGCTGATCGGATTCGCAGGCGCACCCTTCACGCTCGCCGCGTACCTGGTCGAGGGCGGCCCGTCGAAGGACCACATCCGCGCACGGACCCTCATGCACGCGGAGCCGGAGACCTGGTCGCGGCTGCTGGCCTGGGCGGCCGAGGTGTCGGGGGCGTTCCTCCGGGCCCAGGTGCTCGCCGGGGCCTCGGCCGCACAGCTCTTCGACTCGTGGGTCGGGTCCCTGTCGCGCGCCGACTACGTCCGGTACGTCGCACCGCACTCGGCGCAGGCGCTGTCCCACGTGACCGACCTGGGCGTGCCGCGCATCCACTTCGGCGTCGGCAGCGGCGAGGTCCTCGCCGACATGACCACGCTCGGCACCGACACGGTCGGCGTCGACGCGGTCGGGGTCGACTGGCGGCTCCCGCTCGACGAGGCCGTGCGCAGGGTCGGTACCGGCGTCAGCGTGCAGGGCAACATCGACCCGGCGATGCTCGCGGCCCCGTGGGAGGTCCTCGAAGCGCACGTGCGCGAGGTCGTCCGCCGCGGTGGCGCCGCCCGCGCCCACGTCGTGAACCTCGGCCACGGTGTGCCGCCCGAGACCGACCCGACGGTGCTGACGCGCGTCGTCGAGCTGGTCCACTCGCTCGGTGACGGGTCTGCCGCGTGACCGACGTCGTCGTGGTCGGCGGCGGGATCGCCGGACTCGTCACGGCCCGTGACCTGGCGAAGGGCGGCGCGGACGTCGTGCTCGTCGAGTCTTCCGGCGTGCTGGGCGGCATGATCCGGCGGCACACGGTCGGCGGCCTCGACCTCGACATGGCGGCAGACTCGTTCGCGACCCGCACGGACGCCGTCGGCCGCCTGGCGATCGAACTCGGGCTCGGCAACGACGTCGTCGCCCCGGACCCGCGCGGTGCCTGGTTGATGACCCGTGACGGCCGGACGTCGCCGATCCCCGCGACGGGGCTCCTCGGCATCCCGAGCACCCCGATGGCCGCCGACGTGCTCGCCGTGGTCGGGCAGAAGGGCGGGCTCCGTGCACAGATGGACTCGCTGCTGCCCGGACCGGTCGGCGCCAAGGCGGAGTCCCTGGGTGAACTCGTCCGGCGGCGCATGGGGGAGCGGGTCCTCGACGACCTGGTCGTCCCGATCGCCGGCGGGGTGCACTCCACCCACCCGGACCAGCTCGACCCGGAGCGGGTGGCTCCCGGCCTCCGTGCGGCACTGCTCCGCGAGGGCTCGCTGGCCCGCGCGGTCCTGGCACTCCGCGCCCGCGCGGCCGCCGGTACCCCGGTGCAGGGGATCCGCGGCGGGATCGTCCGGCTCGTGGACGAACTCGTCGCCGACATGGAGACCTACCGCGTCGACGTCCGGCTGCACACCCGGGCGACCCGGATCGAGGCGCACGCGGTCGAGGTCGTCTCCGCCGACGGCACGGTCGAACGCCTGCCCGCGCAGCACACCCTGTCGTCGGTGCCCGATCCCGAGCGCACCGCGGCGTCGGACTGGACCGGGATCGAGCTCGTCACGCTCGTCGTCGACCAGCCCGAGCTCGACGCAGCCCCCCGCGGGACCGGGATGCTCGTGCACCCGGACGCGCAGGCCGTGTCGGCGAAGGCCCTGACGCACGCGACGGTGAAGTGGCCGTGGCTCGCCGAGGCGGCTGCCGGCCGCCACGTGCTGCGCCTGAGCTACGCGATGCCCGCCGAAGCGACCAGCGCGCACGGCGCGAGCGGTCCCGACGACGCGGCCACGAGCCTCCCGGTCGACCCGGACGGACCCGTCGGCACCCGAGCGCTGCACGACGCGGCCACGCTGCTCGGCGTCCCCCTGACGGCGACGCACGTCGTGGGCGCTGCGCGCGTCCGCTGGCACGGTCCGGACCTGACCGCTGCCGGCCTCGGAGCAGGCGTCATCGGCATCGGTGAGGTCGCGACCGGACGGGGCCTGGCCGGGATCATCGCGGCCGCCCGCACCGCCGCTGGACAGATCCTGGATTCCTGAGCGGACCCCAGACCGCCCGGGGGCTACTGTTGGTGAGACCGTCGGACGTATTCCGTTCGGCGCATGACCACCGCACACTGAACCAACGGAGGAATCGCACATGCGCGGAAAGCTCCTGTTCGTCGCCGGCGCCGCACTCGGGTACGTCCTGGGATCGCGAGCCGGACGGGCGCGGTACGAGCAGATCAAGACCGTCAGCGGCAAGGTCTGGAACAGCAACGGCGTCCAGAAGGGCGTGCACGTCGCCGAGGACTTCATCGCCGACAAGACCCCGGACGTCGCCGAGTTCATCGGTGAGACGACCAAGAAGGCCGTCCGCAAGGTCGGCCAGAAGAAGGACACCACCACCTCATGACCGACACCCGCGACCGCAAGTCGCGTTCGCTGTTCGGTCTGGTGGGCGACGTCCCGAAGCTCGTCAAGGGCCTGGTCAAGGGTGAGATCGACCTGCTCAAGGCCGAGATGCTCACGAAGGCCAAGATCTTCGGGCTCGCCGCGGGGCTGCTGGTCGGTGCACTCGTCATCGTGCTCTACGCGATCGGCGTGCTCCTGACCGCCGCCGTGATGGGCCTGGCGACCGTGATGCCGGCCTGGCTCGCAGCGATCGTGATCGCCGTGGTGATGCTGATCGTCGCCGCCATCCTCGGGTGGATCGGCTGGAAGCGCCTGAAGAAGGGCCTCCCGATCACGCCGAAGCGCACGATCGACAGCGTCAAGAACGACATCAACGCGGTGAAGGGGATGGGCAAGAAGCCCACTCCGCCGAGCCAGTACGGCAGCCGCAAGCCGGACGTCGGCGGCCGGTTCTGAGCCCCGACAGCCGCACCACCGACGGAGGAACCGTGACCGATCCGCACGACGATCTCGCAGACCGCGTCGCCGCGACCCGCGCCCAGCTGTTCGACACCCTCGACGCGATCGAGGACAAGCTCAACGTGCCGAAGCAGATCGGCATCGCGGCGTCGAAGGTCAAGCGCGGCATCGACGAGAAGCCGGTCCCGTACCTGGCCGGCCTCGCAGCCGGAGTAGCGGTGGTCGGGGGTATCGTCGTGATGGTGCTCCGACGGCGGTAGACCGCCCGAGCGCGGTCCACCGGGTGCGGGGCGGCCACAACCCTGGCAACCGATAGGACAAGGACCCATGAGTTCCGACGCGCCCGCTCCTGCATCCGCGCACACCTCTCCGCACGAGACCGACCCCGCGACGGGGATCGATCCCAACCTCATGACGGCGTACGCCCTCTGGGCCGTGTTCCGCAGGCCACTCGGCCCGGTCCACCGCGTCGGCGACGACGCCGTGGCCGAGCTCGACGCCGTGGTCGCGTCCGCCGCCGAGCGCGGGGTGACCGTCCGTGGCTTCTACGACGTCTCCGGCTTCCGCGCCGATGCCGACGTCATGATCTGGCTGCACGGCGACGACGCGCAGGTCATCCAGGCCGTGCTGCGCGAGATCCGCCGCACCGGGCTGTTCCAGGACACCGAGCCGGTGTGGCACGTCATGGCGATGCACCGCGAAGCCGAGTTCAACAAGCGGCACACGCCCGCGTTCCTCCGTGGCAAGGACCCCGAGGCGTGGATCACGGTCTACCCGTTCGTCCGTTCCTTCGAGTGGTACCTGCTGCCCGAGGACGAGCGCTCGAAGATGCTGCGCGACCACGGGATCGCCGGCGCCAAGTACCGCCGCGTCCTGACGAACACCATCGCCACCTTCGCCCTGAGCGACTACGAGTGGATCCTGCCGCTCGAGAGCCCCGAGCTCGTCGACCTCGTCGACCTGATGCGCGACCTGCGTGCCACCGAGGCCCGTCTGCACGTGCGCGAAGAGGTCCCCTTCTTCACGGGTCGTCGCGTGACGACCGCCGAACTCCCGGAGGTGCTGTCATGACCGACACCAGCCTGATCACGAACGGTCAGCCCGTCCTCGCCGCCACCCCAGCGGCCGCTTCCGGCCCGGAGCACGTCGAGGTCCCGACCGCCTACGACGCGATCCTGCTCGCCGGCTTCGGTGGCCCCGAGGGCCAGGACGACGTCATCCCCTTCCTGCGCAACGTCACCCGCGGCCGCGGCATCCCGGACGAGCGGCTCGAAGAGGTCGCGCACCACTACCGGCACTTCGGCGGCGTGAGCCCGATCAACGCGCAGAACCGCGCGTTGAAGGCGGCGCTCGAGGTCGAGCTGGCATCGCGCGGCATCGACATGCCGGTGCTCTGGGGCAACCGCAACTGGGAGCCCTACCTCGAGCAGGCCTTCACCGAGGCCGCCGACAAGGGCTACAACAAGCTCATCGCGATCGCCACGAGCGCCTACTCGTCGTTCTCGAGCTGCCGCCAGTACCGCGAGGACTACGCACGCGTGCTCGACGAGACCGGCCTGCTCGGCACCATCGAGATCGACAAGATCCGGCAGTTCTTCGACCACCCCGGCTTCGTCCGCCCGTTCGTCGACGGCGTCCGTGACGGCATGGCGAAGGCCATCGCCGAGAACGCTCAGCTCGACGTCGCGACCGAGCTGCACGTGCTGTTCTCGACCCACTCGATCCCGTCGACCGACGCCGCGAAGTCCGGCCCGGACTACCGCGGCTTCGACGAGCACGGCGCCTACGAGGCCCAGCACCTCGCCGTCGCGCAGGTCGTCCTCGACCAGGCGTGGGCGGAGCTGCTCGAGCAGCCCGAGCACGCGCACCTGCAGGGCACGTCCAAGCCGGCGTGGAAGCTCGTCTACCAGTCGCGCTCCGGTCCCCCGACGCAGCCGTGGCTCGAGCCCGACGTCAACGACTACATGAACGAGGAGCTCAAGGGCGGCTCGACCCGCGCCGTGCTCATCGTCCCGCTCGGCTTCGTGAGCGACCACATGGAGGTCATGTGGGACCTCGACGAGGAAGCCACCGAGACCGCGCAGGAGCTCGGCTTCTGGTCGGTCCGCACGCAGACCCCCGGTGTCGACCCGGCCTACGTCTCAGGTCTCGTCGACCTGGTGCTCGAGCGCGTCAACGGCACCCCCACCAGCGAGCGTCCGCACCTGACCGACATCGGTCCCTGGTACGACGTCTGCCGCCCGGGCTGCTGCGAGAACGTCCGCGCCGGCTTCAAGCCCGCCGCCGCCGGCGTCGCCCCGTGACCGACGCTCCGACCCCGATCCGGCTGGGCACCCGCGCCAGCCGGCTCGCGGTCGCGCAGTCGCAGGACGTCGCCGACCGCCTGGCAGCGGCGGCCGGTCGTCCGGTCGAGCTCGTCACGGTCACGAGCGAGGGCGACGCGAACCGCGCCTCGCTCGCGTCGCTGGGCGGCACCGGCGTGTTCGCCAGCGCCCTGCGTGAAGCCCTGGTCGCCGGCGAGGTCGACGTCCTGGTGCACTCGCTCAAGGACCTGCCGACCGCGCCGTACCCGGGCCTGACGATCGCGGCCGTGCCGAAGCGTGCCGACGCCCGCGACGTCCTCGTGGCGCGGAACGGCGCGACCGTCGAGAGCCTGCCCGAGGGTGCGAAGGTCGGCACGGGCTCTCCGCGTCGCGTCGCGCAGCTCAAGGCGAAGCGCCCCGACCTGGACGTCATCGACATCCGCGGCAACATCGACACCCGGCTCGGTCGCGTCGACGACGACCTCGACGCCGTCGTGCTCGCCGCCGCCGGGCTCACCCGCATCGACCGCCTGTCGGCCGCCACCGAACTGCTCGACCTCGGTTTCTGGCCGAGCGCTCCGGGGCAGGGCGCCCTGGCGGTCGAGACCCGTGCCGGTGAAACCGACACGAACCTGCTCGCCGCGCTGCGCAAGATCGAGCACGCCCCGACCCGCCTGACGGTGTCGGCCGAGCGCGAGGTCCTGGCGAAGCTCGAGGCCGGCTGCTCCGCCCCGATCGGTGCGACAGCGGTCGTGGACGCCGAGCTCCTGCTCGTCTCCGCCACCGTCTACAGCCCCGACGGCGCCGAGTACCGCACGGCGTCGCACGCGGCCGTGCTCGAGGGATCCGCGCAGGACCGTCTCGCCGAAGCACTCGAGGTCGGTGGCCGCGTGGCCGCCGAGCTGCTCGAGAACGGTGCCGGCGACCTGGCGGACCTCGCCGACTCGGTGAAGTAGAGCCCGTCACGGACACGCCCGCTCCCGTCGTCGTCATCCCCCGGGGTGGCGCGTGGGGCGAGCGCGTCGCGGCGGCGGCGCGGCAGCGCGGGCTCGACCCGAAGGTCGTCCCGCTCATCACGACCGAGCCGCCGCTCGACTGCGGCCCGCTCGATCGTGCCGTCGCCCGCGTGGCCGGGTACGCGTGGGTGGTTGTGACCAGTGCGACGGCCGTGACGGTGCTCGCAGAACGCGTGGCGGGCCTCCCGTCCGGTGTCCGCGTTGCGGCGGTCGGTGAGCCGACCGCCCGTGCCGCGCGTGCTGCGGGCTGGGTCGTCGACCTCGTGCCGGAGCAGGCCTCGGCCGTTGCCCTCGTCGCCGCGCTGCCGGACACCGACGGCACCGTGCTCTTCCCGCGCTCCGAGATCGCCGCGCCGACCCTCGTCGACGGACTGCGGGCCCGCGGCATCGACGTGGACGACGTGGTCGCGTACCGTACCGTGGGGACCGGCGACGAGCCGATCACCCTCGACGCGGTGCCCGACGCGGTGCTCGTGACGAGCGGCAGCGTGGCCCGTGAGATCGCCCGCCGGATGACCCCGCTCGACCCCCGCACCCTCGTGGCCTGCATCGGCCCCGGAACCGCCGCCGACGCGCGCGCGGCCGGACTGCCGGTCCACGTCGTCGGACCCACCCGGTCCGCAGAAGCCCTGCTCGACGCCGTCGTCGAGGCCCTGAACCCCACCGCCCCCGAACAGGAAGGCCACCCGTGACCGGCCGTTTCCCCCAGGTCCGCCCCCGTCGGCTCCGCGCCACCCCCGCGATGCGACGGCTCGTCGCCGAGACCCGGTTGCACCCAGCCGAGCTCGTGCTGCCGATGTTCATCCGCGAAGGCGCCACCGACGCCGTCGACATCTCGAGCATGCCGGGCGTGCAGCAGCACTCGCTCGACTCGTTCCGTCGCGCCCTGGTGTCGGCCGCGGAGGTCGGGATCGGCGGCGTGAACCTGTTCGGTGTCCCGACCACGAAGGACGCCACCGGTTCCGGCGCGACCGACCCCGACGGCATCCTCAACGTGGCCATCCGCGTGGCGAGGGAAGAGGTCGGTGACGACCTGGTCGTGCAGTCCGACCTGTGCCTCGACGAGTTCACCGACCACGGCCACTGCGGCGTCCTGGCGGCGGACGGCTCCGTCGACAACGACGCGACCCTGCTGCGGTACCGCGACATGGCGGTCGCGCAGGCAGAGGCCGGCGCCGAACTGGTGTGCCTGAGCGGGATGATGGACGGCCAGATCGCCGCCGCCCGTGACGCGCTCGACGTCGCCGGTCACACCGGCACCGCGCTGCTGGCCTACGCGGCCAAGTACGCCTCCGCCTTCTACGGCCCCTTCCGCGAGGCCGTGTCGTCGTCGCTCGTCGGCGACCGGCGGACGTACCAGATCGACGCCGCCAACGGTCGGCAGGGGCTGCGCGAGGTCGCGCTCGACGTCGACGAGGGTGCCGACGTCGTGATGGTGAAGCCGGCGATGAGCTACCTCGACGTCCTCGCCGAGACCGCTGCGACGTCGCCCGTGCCGGTCTGGGCCTACCAGATCTCCGGCGAGTACGCGATGATCACGGCAGCCGCGCAGAACGGCTGGATCGACCGTGACGCCGCCGCGATGGAGTCGCTCATCGGCATCAAGCGTGCCGGCGCCGACGCGATCCTGACCTACTTCGCCGTCGACATCGCACGGAAGCTCAACCAGGAGGCCGGCCTCCGCACCTCCGGCACCACCGCCGCTGTCGCCGGCATCGCCTCGACCGGGAAGGCCCCCGAATGACCACGAACGACCAGCTGTTCGGCCGCGCCAAGAACGCGATCCCCGGCGGCGTGAACTCGCCCGTCCGTGCCTACGGATCGGTGGGCGGCACCCCGCGCTTCCTGGTGTCGGCGAAGGGCGCGTACGTCACCGACGCCGAGGGACGTGAGTACGTCGACCTCGTGGCGTCGTGGGGTCCCGCGATCCTCGGACACGCGCACCCCGGCACCGTCGAGGCCGTGCAGCAGGCCGCCGCGCGCGGACTGTCCTTCGGCGCCTCGACCCCGGGCGAGACCGAGCTCGCCGAGCTCGTGAAGCAGCGGGTGTCGGTCGACGGCGACGGCCCCATCGAGAAGCTCCGCATGGTGTCCACCGGCACCGAGGCCACGATGACGGCGATCCGGTTGGCCCGCGGCTACACCGGCCGCGACCTGCTCGTGAAGTTCGCCGGGCACTACCACGGGCACTCCGACTCCCTGCTCGCCGAGGCCGGTTCGGGTGTCGCCACCCTGGCCCTGCCGGGCAGCGCGGGCATCACCGAGGAGACCGCGGCGCAGACCCTGGTGCTGCCGTACAACGACCTCGACGCCGTCCGCCGCGCGTTCGACGAGCACTCCGAGCGCATCGCCGGCGTCATCGTCGAGGCCGCCGCGGCGAACATGGGCGTGCTCGCTCCCGAGCGCGGGTTCAACCGCGCGCTCGCGCAGATCGTGCAGGCGCACGGGGCGCTGCTCATCGTCGACGAGGTCCTGACCGGGTTCCGCGTCGGGTCGGCCGGCTGGTGGGGCCTCGAGGCGTCGAAGGTCGTCCCCGACGGCGCCGGGTGGAAGCCCGACCTGATCACGTTCGGCAAGGTCATCGGTGGCGGCATGCCCCTGGCCGCACTCGGCGGCCGACGCGAGGTCATGGACTTCCTCGCCCCGCTCGGCCCCGTGTACCAAGCGGGCACCCTGTCCGGCAACCCGCTCGCGGTCGCCGCCGGCATCGCCACGCTCCGGGCCGCGACGCCGTCGGTGTACGAGTCGCTGAACCGCACGGCCTCGGTCATCTCGGCGGCCACGTCGGACGCGCTGTCGGCCGAGGGCGTCGCCCACACCGTGCAGCGCGCCGGCAACCTGTTCTCGTTCGCCTTCACGGACACTGCACCGCGGAACTACGACGACGTGCGGGCACAGGACGTGTTCCGGTACGCGCCGTTCTTCCACGCGATGCTCGACGCCGGGGTGACCCTGCCGCCGAGCGTGTTCGAGGCGTGGTTCGTCACGGCCGCCCACGACGAGCGGGCCGTCGGACGGATCCTCGACGCCCTGCCCGCCGCGGCGAAGGCAGCGGCCGCCGCGACGGCGTAGGTGGTAGGCGCCGCGACGGCGTAGGCAGTAGCCGCCGCGGCGGCGTCGGGGCCGGTGCTCCGTGCCGGAGCCTCGGCTGGTTGACTGGCCACATGCAACTCGCCGAGGCACTCATCGAGCGCGCCGACCTGCAGAAGCGCATCGAGCAACTGCGCGGCCGCATCGCCGCGAACGCCCGCTACCAAGAGGGCGAGGAGCCCGACGAGGACGCCCGCGAGCTCCTCGCCGAGGCCGAACGGTCGATCGATGCGCTCGAGGTCCTGCTCGCCCGCATCAACGCGACGAACGCCAGCACCACCGTGGCGTCCGGGCAGACCGTCACCGCACTGCTCGCCCGACGCGATGCCCTGCGGCTGCGGCACGCGCTCGTCACCGGAGCGGCGGACGCAACCGCCGGCACGAACGGCGGCTACCGACAGCTCCGCAGTGAACTCCGCACGTTCGCCGCGCTGCCGACCGCCGAGCTCCGGTCGCGGGCCGACGCCCTGGCGAAGGAGATCCGCGAACTCGACGCGGTCGTCCAGCGCACCAACTGGGAGGTCACCCTGGTCGACTGAGCAGCGGGCGGTGCGTCGGTAGACGGACCGGGGCGGGTACGGACCCGACGACCGGCGGGCAACCCGGTCACCTGTCGGCGCAGTGGGCAGCGCCATGGCGAGAGCCGTGCACATCGCAGCCCAGCACGTCGCACCAGGTACGGTGCACACCGCACCACGCACAACCGCGTACCGACCGGACCGACGAGGGCGGGACAGGGGACAGCACCGCCCCACCCTCGACGGGTCAGGAGCAGTCGGCCTTGGTGAAGGTCGTGTCGAGCGTCTTCGAGGTGCCGTCGAACGCGTAGGTGTACCGCATGTCGACGCCCTCGTCGAGGAGGTCCTTCGTATCGCTGTTCGAGCAGAGCGTCGGGCCGACCGAGTCGCGGATGGCGCTCTCGGTGATCGACGCCGGGTCGACGCTGGACGACACCGTGTAGTCGTAGTGGATCGCGTTGCCCTCGGCCTCGACGCCCGTCCACGACGTCACCGAGTCGACCTGCTTCGGCAGGTCGCTCTGCTCGCGGATCTGCACGACGGCCTTCGAGACCTTCTCCTCCGTCGAGTCGCTGAACGCGGCGGTGAGCGCCTGGCGGACCAGGAACGCGACGACCACGGCGACGACGACGCCGAGCAGCGAGATCAGGACGCGCTTGCCACGGGACTGCTTGGGCGGCGGGGCGTACGGAGCGCCGGCGGGAGCGGGCTGCGCGTACGGCTGCTGGCCGGGCTGCTGCTGCGCCCAGGGCCGCTGGCCCGGCTGCTGCGGACCGGGCTGCTGCGGGCCGGCGTTCGGCTGCGGCTCGGACCCCGGGTAGGGCGGCGGCGTGTTCGTCATGGTGTTCCCCCTCGTTGCGGTGCGCGGCCTGACACCGTCATCCGGCATCGGGTCCCTCCCCGAAACGGGCCGCGGACACCTGAGCAACCATCCAAGCACAGGCCGGAGCGCCGCAACGCGCCTGTCCGGCCC
Organism: Curtobacterium sp. PhB137; assembly: GCF_003814955.1. Classification (NCBI taxonomy): domain Bacteria; kingdom Bacillati; phylum Actinomycetota; class Actinomycetes; order Micrococcales; family Microbacteriaceae; genus Curtobacterium; species Curtobacterium sp. PhB137. The sequence goes on from NZ_RKQO01000004.1 coordinate 691,044, forward strand.
CAGCGACGCGTCAGGCGGAACGGCGAGCTGCCCAGCGGCCCTCGGAGCGCAGGATCGCGAGCGGGAAGTCGAACGCGTGCGACACCGCCGACGACGTGATGACCTCGTCCGCGGTGCCCTGTGCCACCACGGCACCGTCACGGAGCAGCATCGCGTGCGAGGTCGACACCGGCAGGTCCTCGAGGTGGTGCGTGACCATGACGCTGCCGAGCTCGGGGTGTCGGTGCCGCAGGGCGTCGACGGTCTCGAGCAGGTGCTCGCGCGCAGCGACGTCGAGCCCGGTCGCCGGTTCGTCGAGCAGCAGCAACTGCGGCTCCGACATCAGCGCCCGTGCGATGAGGGTCCGTCCGCGTTCGCCCTGGGACAGCACGGGCCAGCGGGCGTCCCGCCGTGCGGCGAGCCCGACGTCGGCGATGTGCTGCTCGGCCAGTGCGACCTGCGCGGCCGTGGGCTCCCACCGCATCATGAGGTCGGTGGTGCCCGTCAGTCCCGTCAGCACCGTCTCGAGCACGGTGAGCGGGGAGAGCATCCGGTGCCGCGGGTCGACGTGGCCGATGTGCTCACGCAGCTCGCGGACGTCGACGCGTCCGAGGCGTCGGCCGAGCACCTCGACCGTGCCCGCCGTGGGGTGGCCCGTCGCCCCGAGCACCGCGAGCAGCGTCGACTTGCCGGCGCCGTTCGGTCCGAGGAGCGCCCAGTGCTCACCGCGGCGGACGGTCAGGTCGACGTCGTGCAGCAGGTCGCGGCCGGAGCGCGTCACACGGACGCCCTCGGCACGGAGCAGGACGTCGTCGGCGCGGAACTGGGCGCCCGCGGCGCGGAACTGGTCGGTGTCGGTCACGACTCCATCGTGGCCGACGTCAGCGCCGTTCGGTGCCGTCGGCCAGCGCGCCGCCCTCGGCGACGAACGCGCGGGCCTGCACGGTGTGCTCCTCGACGGTGCTGCTGAGCGAACGGATCACCGCGGCCGCTGCTTCGCCGTCTCGCTTCGAGATCGCCGCACGGAGCGGGTCGACGAAGTGCTTGACGTCCCAGAACATGCCGCTCTGGTGGGTCAGGGCGAGGAAGTTCGCGCGGGGCAGCAGCGAGGTCGACAGCTGGACAAGCAGGTCGTTGTCCGCCGCACCGATCAACTGGGTGACGACCGCGCCGACCTGCGTCGAGACGTCGCCGGCGCGCTCCTGCTCGGCGGCAGTGCGCAGGGCTTCCAGCGTGTCGACGAGGCGTGTGGCCGCTGCGTCGTCGAGCTTCGGGACGGCCCAGCGGGCGGCGAGCTCCGTGACGCCGGCGAGCACCTGGATGGTGTCGTCGAACTGCTTGGCGGTGGGCGACGCGACCCGGGTGTACCGGTTCGCCTCCATCTCGACCAAGCCGTAGTCGACGAGCTTGGCGATCGCCTCACGGATGGGCGTGCGACTGACGCCGAGCCACTGGACCAGTTCGTCGTCGTTGAGCCGTTCGCCGGCCTGCAGCGTGCCGTCCTGGATCGCGGCCAACATCTTCTCGAGGACCACGTCGCGGAGCAGCTTGCGCGGCGAGTTCTCGACGGTCGACTTGGGTACCGGCATGACGGACTCCTCGTGTCACGGACGTTTGGTATCCAAACCCTAACGTGTCAATATGCAATCGTTTGCGGAATAACAGCATCCCAGAACATCAGCCACGCACGTCGACCACCGTGCGTCCGTGCACCCGACCGGCGACCACCTCGGCGCCGATCTCGATCGCCTGCTCCGGGGTGACGGTCCGGGTGACGCCCGCCAGCAGTGCCGGGTCGAGGTCGGTCGCCAACCGCTCCCACGCCCGACGCCGGAGCTCCAGCGGGGCGTCCACCGAGTTGATGCCGAGCAGCGACACCGCACGCAGGATGAACGGCAGCACCGTCGTGGGCAGGGCGGAGTCCTGCGCGAGCCCGCACGCCGTGACGGCTCCACCCCACCGGGTGCCGGCCAGCACGTTCGCCAGGGTGGCCCCGCCGACGCTGTCGACCGCCCCGGCCCACGCGGCACGCTGCATCGGCTTGCCGGGCTCGGACAGGGCACCCCGGTCCACGACCTCGGTCGCGCCGAGGCGTCGGAGGGAGGCCTCGTTGGTGCTCCGGCCGGTCGACGCGGTCACCTCGTACCCGCGCGCGGCGAGCAGCGCGATCGCCACCGTCCCCACCCCGCCGGACGCTCCGGTCACGAGCACCGGCCCTGCACCGGGCTCGACGAACCGTTCGAGCGCGAGCACGCTGAGCATCGCCGTGAACCCCGCCGTGCCGATCGCCGCCGCGAACGAGTCCTCGATCGCCTCGGGCAGGACCACGAGGGAACCGGACGGCACCACCGCGTGCTGGGCCCAGCCACCGTGCCGGGTCTCACCGAGTCCGGCACCGTTCAGCACGATGCGGTCGCCGATCGCCACGTCGTGCACCCCCGGTCCGAGCGCCGACACGGTGCCGACGACGTCGATGCCGGGCACGAGCGGGTCGACCCGCGCGACGCCGGGGTTCCTGGCGAGGGCGAGGCCGTCCTTGTAGTTGACGCTCGAGTACGTGACGTCGACGAGGGCTTCGCCCTCGGTCGGATCGGGCAGGTCGACGTCGGCGACGGTGGGCGGGGCTGAACTGGACACGACTACGGCGCGGGTCATGCGCCGGACGCTACCCCGGGCCTCCCGGCTGGCGGTCCGTTCTTTCCCAGAACGCGCGCGATCCCTGGCGGAATCGGGCGTACCGGGCCGGAAAAAACGACCAGGTACGCCCGAATCGGTCAGGTACGCCCCGGCCAGCGCCCCCGACCAACCTCAGCCGAACATGATGGCGGCTTCGTCGAAGCGCGCCTGCGGCACCGTCTTCAGCTCGCCGAGCGCCTCGTCGAACGAGACGTGCACGATGTCGGTGCCCTTCAGGGCGACCATCCGGCCCCATCGTTCCTCGACCACCGAGTCGATGGCCGCCAGGCCGAGCCGCGTCGACAGCACCCGGTCGTACGCGGTCGGCGTGCCACCGCGCTGGATGTGCCCGAGGGTCGTGGCACGCGTCTCGATACCCGTCATCTCCTCGATGAGGGGCGCGAGGCGCTCACCGATGCCACCGAGCCGCGGACGGCCGAAGGCGTCCAGCCCGCGCTCGGTGTGCGCGTTGTCCTCGTGGTCGGGGACGAAGCCCTCGGCCACCACGACGAGCGGTGCACGCCCGCGGTCGTAGGCGGCACGCACCCACTTCGCGATCTGCTCCATGCTCGTCTTCTGCTCCGGGATCAGGATCGCGTGCGCGCCCGCGGCCATGCCGGAGTGCAGGGCGATCCAGCCGACGTGCCGGCCCATGACCTCGGCGACCATGCAGCGGGAGTGCGACTCGCCGGTGGTGCGGAGGCGGTCCATCGCTTCCGTCGCGATCGCGACGGCGGTGTCGAAGCCGAACGTGTAGTCGGTGGCGCCCAGGTCGTTGTCGACCGTCTTCGGGACGCCGACGATCTTCAGCCCGGCGTCGGTCAGGCGCTTCGCCGCGGCGAGCGTGCCCTCGCCGCCGATCGCGACGATGGCGTCGATGCCGTGGCGGTCCAGGGTCTTCGAGATGTTCTCGACGCCGCCGTTCGGGCCCTCGAAGGGGTTCGTGCGGCTGGTGCCGAGGATCGTGCCGCCCTGCTTGGCGATGCCCTGGATGTCCTTGCGGCCGAGCGGGACGATGTCGCCGTCGACGACGCCGCGCCAGCCGTCCCGGAACCCGACGAACTCGTGGCCGTGGATGGCGATGCCCTTGAGAACGATCGCGCGGATGACCGCGTTCAGACCGGGGCAGTCGCCTCCGGAGGTGAGGATGCCGATGCGCATGGGAACTCCGTCGTCGGGTGGTGCGGGTGGGGGTCGTGGGGGACTGCGACCATCATGACTGACGGTGGTTGCGCATTACCATCCCGGTGTGACCCTGCTCGACTCCGCCTCGTCGTCCGCTGGTGCGTCCGGCGACGCGTCTCGCGTCGACACCGTGTACCGACCGGGAGGCCCGGTGAACGTCACGTCGACCCTGCGGCCCCTGCAGCGCGGCTCCGGCGACCCCGCCTACAAGGTGGTCGGCTCGGACGTGTGGCTCGCCCTGCGGACGCCCACCGGCCCCGCTGCCGTGGCGATCCGGCCGGCTGGCGTCACCATCGCGGTCTCGGCCTGGGGCGACGGCGCTGCGTGGGCGGTCGAGCACGCGCCGGAGCTGCTCGGTCGCGGCGACGACTGGGACGGGTTCGACGTCTCCGGGCACGCGTTCCTCGCTGCCGCCCGACACCGGCAGCCCGGACTCCGGCTGCTCCGGACGAACACCGTCGTCGCGATGCTCGTGCCGGCGATCATGGAGCAGAAGGTGACCTCGCGGCAGGCGTGGGGCGCGTGGCGGTACCTGCTCCGTCGGTACGGCACGCCCGCGCCGGGTCCTGCGCCGGAGGGACTGACGGTGCCGCCGACGGCCGACGAGTGGGCGCGGATCCCGAGCTGGGAGTGGCACAGGGCCGGCATCGAGCCCGGACGGTCGGCGACGGTGATGCGCGCGGTGCGTGTGGCTCCGGCGCTCGAACGGACGCTGACGCTCGGTCGCGGCGGTTCGGTCGTGTCGGCGCGGCTCCAGTCGATCCCCGGCATCGGGAAGTGGACGGCTGCCGAGACCGCGCAGCGCTCCCACGGCGACCCCGATTCGCCGAGCGTCGGGGACTTCCACGTCCCCGCGCTGGTCGGGTGGGCGCTGACCGGGGGACCGGTCGACGACGACGGGATGCTCGAGCTGCTCGAGCCGTGGCGGGGGCACCGGGAGCGGGTCGTGCGGCTGATCGGCGGCTCGGGGTTCCGGAAGCCGTCGTTCGGGCCGCGGCTCACGATCCAGGACCACCGCGGGCACTGAGCGGTCGCGCCCGCGGCTCGCTTTCGTCCGCACCCTCTTCGCGACACGACACCAGGTGATCACGTGGTGTCCTGTCGGAGAACCGGTGTCGCGCCGGGTCAGGGGTGGCGGACGCCCTCGCCGGCCAGCACGGCGCGGTAGCCCTCGCGGAACGTCGGGTACTGCGGCGCCCAGCCGGTGGACCGGAGCAGCGCGTTCAACAAGCGCTTGTCGCCACCGGACTGCCGGGCACCGCCGTCACCGGTGACGGGCTCGGGAACGCCGACCTCGTCGGCCAGGAACCGCAGCACGTCGTCGAGCCGGCTCGGTTCGTCGTCGGTGCCGAGGTACGTCGGTGCCGGGTCCTCCACGGTCGCCAGGTGCACGAGCGCGGCGGCGGCGTCGTCGCGGTGGATCCGGTTCGTGTGCGGCGAGGCACCCCGAGCCAACCGGGCCGAACCGGAGCGGACCTGGTCGATCAGGCGCTCGCGGCCCGGACCGTAGACACCGGACAAGCGCACGAGCACGGCGTCGGGAGCACGGTCGCGCAGCAGTGCCTCGGCCTCGACCAGGACCTCGGCAGTCGGGGTCGCACCGTGCGCCGGGGTGTCCTCGGTGACCTCGCTGCCGTCGTCGACGTCGTACACCGCGGTCGAGGACACCACGAGCAGGCGTGGATCGGCGTCCGAGGCGTCGATGCCGTCGAGCACGTTCCGCAGGCCGTCGACGTAGGTGGCGCGGTACTCGTCGACGTCACGGCTGCCCGCGGCGAAGGCCACGACGACGACGGAGGTGTCGGCGGGGATCTCGGGGACCTCGTGCCGCAGGTCGGCGCTGCGGCCGGTGATCGGCGCCGGGACCAGTTCGGCGCGACGTCGGAGGCCGATCACGTGGTGTCCCTGCTGCGCGAAGCGGAGGCCGGCTTCGGTCCCGAGGTCGCCGCAGCCGGCGATCACGACGGTGTCGTTGTTGTGCACCCGTCGACCTTGGCACGGGCAGCTGGTGGACGCTCCGGCGCCCGGCCTGCTGCCGCTCAGAGCACCTTCCGTCAGTCCGAGGTACGAGCGGGTTCTTCGTCCTTCGCCTCGACGCCGTCGTGGCGCATCCGCACGACGCTGGCCAGGGTCGACAGCGCCATCGCGGCGATGATCACGATCAGGGAGACCCAGGTGTTGATCTCCGGTGCCCACTCGATGTGCTCGCCACCGTTCAGGAAGGGCAGCTCGTTGTCGTGCAGTGCGTGCAGGACGAGCTTCACACCGATGAACGCGAGGATCACCGCGATCCCGTACTTCAGGTAGACGAGCCGCTCGAGCAGCCCACCGAGCAGGAAGTACAGCTGCCGCAGACCCATCAGGGCGAAGACGTTCGCGGTGAACACGATGAACGGGCTCTCGGTGATGCCGAAGATCGCCGGGATCGAGTCGAGTGCGAACAGCAGGTCGGTGGTGCCGATGGCGATCAGCACGATCAGCAACGGGGTGAAGTGCCGCACGCCGTCGTGGGTGGTCCGGAACTTCATGCCGTCGAACGTGTCGGTGAGGCGCACGCGACGGCGGAGCAGCCGGACGATGAAGCTGTCCTTCTGGTCGTCGGCATCGTCCTCGCCGCGGAGCTGCTGGATCGCCGTCCAGATCAGCCAGGCGCCGAAGATGTAGAAGATCCACGAGAAGTTCTCGATGAGCTGGGCGCCGACGAGGATGAAGATGCCGCGCAGCACGAGCGCGATGATGATGCCGAGCATCAGCACCTCTTGCTGGATCTTCTTCGGCACCGAGAACCGCGCCATGATGATGACGAAGACGAACAGGTTGTCGATGCTCAGGCTGTACTCGGTCAGCCAGCCGGCCAGGAACTCGCCCGCCGAGTCGCCGCCCGCGAACACGAGCATCAGGACCGCGAAGACCAGCGCGAGTCCCACGTAGACGCCCACCCACGTCGCCGACTCGCGCAGCGTCGGCACGTGCGGCCGGCGCGCGACGATGAGCAGGTCGGCGAGCAGGATCGCGACGATCGCGATCAGCGAGCCGACTTCGAACACGACGGGGAGTTCGGGCATCTGGTGCGTTCCTTGCTGGTGATGGGCGGGCACTCGAGCACGGCCGGGCTCGGGTGCTGTCCCCTCTAGTGTCGGGGACGTTCGCGCGCCGAGCGACCGCGTCCCGCGTTCAGCGACCGGGGCCGTCGATCGATGGGTCCGGTGGGAACGGCCGTCGGGCGACCCAGATCTGTACTCCGACGAGCACACCGAGCATCCCGCCGAGGCACAGGAACACCCATCCGGCCGCCGGGTGGCCGCCACTGATGAAGACCGCACCGATGACGAACCCCGCTGCGGCTCCGAGCCCGTGGAACACCAGCGAGACCACCGTCCAGCCCGGACTCGCGTTCATCGACAGCTGCGCGTCCCGGACCCATCCCGCATCCCGCGTGCGCCGGAGCACGACGACCGTCGTGGCGATCGAGACGCCGACGGCCACCAGCAGCATGACCAGTTCCACGGCGCATCGACCTCCTCCGGCATCGTCGTCACGTCGACGGTGAACGATCCAGACTGCCACCTCGTTGACCGGGTATGGGACTCCGCACACGCACCAAGGTCATCATCGGCATCTCCACCGGCGTCGTGGTCATCGCGGCCGCCGCCGTCATCGCCGGTCCGTCCATCTACGCGAACACCGTCAACGGACAGGCCGCCGCAGCTCCCTCCCTGGAAGCGACGTCGTCGGCCAGCCTCGACGCGTCGGACGCCGACGGCACCTGGACCAGGGCACCGCCGAGGTCGACGGCGGCTCCCTCGCGACGGCGACGGTCACGGTCCAGGTCGCGAAGATCTCCACGCCCGAGTCCGCGCGCGACGCCTACTTCCGGGACACCGCGCTGGAGACGGACAAGTTCCCGACGGCGACGTTCACGCTGACGAAGCCCGTCGACGTCTCGAAGGCGCTCGACGGCAGCACGCAGGACGTCACCCTGACCGGCACGATGGACCTGCACGGCGTCACGAAGGCCGTCACCGCCGACGCGCAGGTGGCGGTCGGCACGGGAGGCACCGTCCAGGTCGCTGGCTCGGTGCCGATCACCTTCGCCGACTACGGCGTGAAGGCTCCCTCGCTCGGCTTCGTCACCGTGGACGGGAAGGGCTCCGTCGAGTTCTCCCTCGACCTGCAGAAGTGACCGTGTCGAGCCGTTCCGCCGACGAGCTGCTCGCGACGCTGTACCGCGAGCACGGTGACGCGCTCACCCGGTACGTCCGGCACCTGACGCGGGACGGCTCGGCGGTCGAGGACGTCGTGCAGGAGACCATGGTCCGCGCCTGGCAGCGCCCGGCGGTCCTCGAACGCGCGCCGGACAGCGCCCGCGCCTGGCTGTTCACGGTCGCGCGGAACCTGGTCGTCGACGACGCGCGATCAGCTCGGAACCGCCGGGAGTTCGGCACCGAACACCCCGTCGACCGCGCCGAGTCGGACCGCACCGACGCCGTGCTCGACCGCATCGTCGTGGCCGACGCGCTCGCCTCGCTCTCCCCGGACCACCGCCGCGTGGTCGTGGACGCCTACTGGCTCGGCCACACGGTGCCGGAGATCGCACGACGACACGACATCCCCGAGGGCACCGCGAAGTCGCGGCTGCACTACGGGCTGCGAGCCCTGCGGCTCGCACTGCAGGAACGAGGAGTGACCCGATGAGCGACGACCGGTACGCAGAGTGGGACGCGGCGTACGTGCTCGGGTCCCTGAGCCCGGACGAGCGGCTCGAGTACGAGCAGCACCTGGAGACCTGCGACCGCTGCACGGCCGCCGTCGCCGAGCTGGTCGGCCTGCCCGGTCTGCTCGCCAAGCTGCCGGCCGACCAGGCGATCGAGATCGCCGAACCGGACGGGAGGCCCGACACCGGTTCCGAGAGCACCCTCGCCTCGGTCGCGCACCGCGTTCGACACCGTCGCCGCCGTCGCCGGGTCTGGGTCGCCGCCACCGCGGGGCTCGCGGTGGTCGCTGCCGTCCTGGGTGGACTCGCCGTCGGCACGGCGGGGGACCGTGGCTCGGTGCAGGCCGGACGTGACGTCTCGGCATCGGCGACTGCGGACCGCTACGACATGACCGGCGCCCAGGGACTCGACGTCGACCTGGCCGTCAGCGGCGAACAGTGGGGCACCCGCTTCGACTGGGGCTGCTCGTACGGCGGCAAGGAGTGGGCGGCGGACGGCTCGGTCATGTACGACCTGGTCGTGGTGCGGTCCGACGGCACCGCCCAGATCGTCGGCTCGTGGACGGCCGCGGGCGAGGACGCGAAGGGGCTGTCGGCGTCGACGGACATCCCGCGCGACGACATCGCGAGCGTGCAGGTGCGGCTCCGCGGCGAACAGGGAGCCCTCGCCGTCGTCGACCTCTAGCCGCCCCGCCGCGCCGCCCGGCCCCGCCCGCCCGCCCCCGAGCCCCCGAGCCCCCGAGGTTCCGAAATCTCGGCATCTGGGCGCAGCTCAGGGGCGTTCGTGGAACCTCGGCGCTCCCCGTGCGGCGAGTCGTGGAACCTCGGCGGAGGTGCGGGGGCAGCTAGCCCGAGACGGCCTCGTCCGACACGTCGGGGCCGATCGCGTCCTGGACGCGCGCGCTGACGGACCGGAGGGTGTCCGCGTCGGTCCCCACGGGCCTCCAGAACAGGTCTTCCAGCGCACCGGTGTGCGCGCGGATGCCGGCGAGCACCGCGCGGCGGCCGTCGGGGGTCATCTCCACCCAGCTGCCGCGGCCGTCGGTCGGGCAGTCGGCGCGTCCGACCAGGCCGCGGGAGACCATCCGTGTGACCTGGTGACTGACGCGCGACTTCTCCCAACCGATGCCGGCGGCGATGTCGCGGACGCGCAGCCGGTGGTCCGGCTCGCGCTGCAGCCCGATCAGGATCTCGAACTCGGGGATGGAGATGCCGGCGCCAGCCTGGACGGCCTGGTCGAGCGCTCGATCGAGGCGTCGCCAGACGTCGTGGTAGGCGTCCCACGTCGCCCAGTCGTGGCCATCGTTGCCCTGCGTCGACATGCCGACCAGCGTATCCACCGCGGCGGCCGGCCGACCCCGCCGCCGCGTCTTTCATCCGTCCGGATGACCCGAACGGGGCGCTGCGGAGCGATCCGCACGGCCCGTACGATGACCGGGCCGTGCAGCGCTCGGCGCGACGAGACAGGAACCCGCATGACGAACCCGTACGCACAGCCGCCGATCGCACCGGTCCGCCCGACGAACACCCTGGCGATCATCGCGCTCGTGCTGGGGTTCGTGGTGCCGATCGGCGGGGTCGTCGTGGGGCTCATCGCGCTGCCGCAGCTGCGGCGGACGGGCGAGGCCGGGCGCGGTCTCGCGATCACGGGCATCGTCGTCGGCGCGGTGATCTCCGTCTTCACGGTGCTGCCGGTGCTGCTCTTGCTGCCGGAACTGATCCGGGTCTTCGGCTGACGTCATCCCCCAGGACGGTTCCGAGCCGACGTGCGGCGCGCTCCAAGGTGAGGTCGGAGGTGCGGCATACGATCGGAGCATGCCGAGCGCCCGCCTCCAGGACTGCACCGACGACGCCGTTGCGCTGGTCCGCAAGTGGCTGGCGGCGTCCGCCGGGGCGAAGCCGGACGCCGGTGCCGCCCGTCTCGCCGAGGCCCTGCGCGACGAGCGTGGCCTCGACTTCACGCGCAGCTTCGTCGACAAGGTCATCCGCCCCGAAGACCCCCGGGTCGCGGCCCGCAACCTCGAGCAGGTCAGCCGCGACGTCCCTGACTTCCTCGCCTGGTACCTGCGCGGCGCGGTGACGCTCGGCGGCGGGTTCGCGACGATGGCGCCGTGGGCGGTCATCCCCACCGCACGGCGGATCCTGCGTCGGATGACCGGCCATCTGGTGATCGACGCGAGCACGGCGAAGCTCGGTCCGGCGCTCGCCAAGGTCGGTGGGCCGGGCACCCGGCTCAACGTGAACCTGCTCGGCGAAGCCGTGCTCGGCAGCGCCGAGAGCGACCGCCGGCTGCAGGGGACGATGGACCTGCTCGCCCGCGACGACGTCGACTACGTGTCGATCAAGGTCAGCTCGGTCGTGCCGCAGATGTCGATGTGGGCGTTCGACCAGACGGTCGAGCGGATCGTCGACCGGCTCGTGCCGTTGTACCGGCTGGCGGCGGCTCCGCTGGCGTCCGGCGGCCCGGCGAAGTTCATCAACCTGGACATGGAGGAGTACCGCGACCTCGACGTCACCCTCGCGGTGTTCCGGACCCTGCTCGACCGTGACGAGTTCGCGGGGCTGCAGGCCGGCATCGTGCTGCAGGCCTACCTGCCCGATGCCGCGGGGGCGCTCGAGTCCCTGACGACGTGGGCGCAGGAGCGCCGGGCCCGTGGTGGAGCGCCGATCAAGGTGCGGCTCGTCAAGGGCGCGAACCTGGCGATGGAGCACGTCGACGCGATCGTGCACGACTGGCCGCTCGCGACCTGGGGCAGCAAGCGCGAGACCGACTCCGCCTACCTGCGGATGCTCGACGCCGCGCTGACTGCGGAGCGCACCGACGCCGTGCGCATCGGGGTCGCCGGGCACAACCTGTTCGACCTGGCGACCGCGTGGGTCCTCGCCCAGCGCCGCGGGGTGACCGACGCGGTCGACGTCGAGATGCTGCTCGGCATGGCATCGACGCACGCCGACGCCGTCCGCGCCGACGTCGGACAGATCCTGCTCTACACACCCGTCGTCCAGCCGGACGAGTTCGACTCCGCGATCGCGTACCTCGCCCGCCGCCTGCAGGAGAGCTCGAGCCCCGAGAACTTCATCGCCGCGGCGTCCGACATCGACCACGACGCCAGCGTGTTCGACCGCGAGCACGGCCGGTACCTGGCGTCGGTCGCGGCGCTCGACCAGCCGGTGCACGCGACGCACCGCACCCAGGACCGCCACCGGGCGCTCGGCGAGCCCGTCCTGCGCGACGCGTTCCGGAACGCCCCGGACACCGACCCCGCCGTCCCCGCCAACCGTGCGTGGGCGCTCGACGTCCTGCGCCGGGTACCGCGCTCGCAGCTCGGCGCGCAGACGATCCGCGGGGCCAAGGTGGCCGACCGCTCCAAGCTCGAACGGATCGTGGCCCGCACCGCGCAGGCCGGCGTCAACTGGGGGCGGCAGGACCCCTCCGACCGTGCCGAGCTCCTCGACCTGATCGGGCACGAGCTCGAGACCCGCCGCGCCGACCTGATCGAGGTGATGGCGGCGGAGACCGGGAAGACGTTCTCCGAGGCTGACACCGAGGTCACCGAAGCCGTCGACGCCGCCCACTACTACGCCGAGCGCGCCCGCCGCCTCGGCGACATCGAGGGTGCCCGCTACGTCCCCCCACGCCTGACGGTCGTCGTGCCGCCGTGGAACTTCCCCGTCGCGATCCCCGCCGGTGGGGTGCTGGCGGCGCTCGCCGCGGGCAGCGGAGTCGTGCTCAAGCCGGCACCCGAGGCGAAGCGCAGTGGTGCGCTGCTGGCCGACGTACTCTGGGACGCCGGCGTGCCGCACTCGTTGCTGCAGCTCGTCGACCTGGCCGAGGACGAACTCGGCCGTGACCTCGTCGGACACCCCGCAGTCGACCGCATCATCCTGACCGGTTCGGCCGACACCGCGCGATCCTTCCGCTGGTGGCGCGCCGGTCTGCCACTGAGCGCCGAGACGAGCGGCAAGAACGCGATCGTCGTCACGCCGAGCGCCGACATCGACCTCGCGGTGCAGGACATCGTGCAGTCCGCCTTCGGCCACGCCGGCCAGAAGTGCTCGGCGGCGTCCCTGGTCGTCCTGGTCGGCACGGTCGGCGAGAGCGAACGCTTCCGTCGGCAGCTCGTCGACGCCACGCGCACGCTCCGGGTCGCCTGGCCCGACGACCCCACCGCCCAGGTCGGCCCGGTCATCGCCGAGCCCGAGGGCAAGCTGCGGCAAGGGCTCACCGAACTCGGCCCGGGGGAGTCCTGGCTCGTGCAGCCGACGGCCCTCGACGACTCCGGGCGGCTGTGGTCACCCGGCATCCGCGACGGCGTCCGCCCGGGCAGCGACTTCCACCAGACCGAGTACTTCGGCCCGGTGCTCGGGATCATGCGCGCCGAGACGCTCGAGCAGGCGATCGCGATCCAGAACGGCACGGACTACGGCCTGACGGCGGGGATCCACTCGCTCGACGCCGACGAGGTGGCGGACTGGCTCGCCAGCGTGCGCGCCGGCAACCTCTACGTGAACCGCGGCATCACCGGTGCGGTCGTCGGCCGGCAGCCGTTCGGCGGCTGGAAGCGGTCGTCCGTGGGCACCGGCACGAAGGCGGGCGGACCGATGTACGTCGCGACGCTCGGCCGGTGGGAACCGGTGCCGCGCACGGTGCACAAGAGCATCCAGCTGCACGGTCTCCCGCCGCGCGTGACCTCGGTGATCGAGGCCGCACGCAGCGGCTTGTCGTTCGAGGAGTTCGACCAGGTGCGGGCCGGTGCGCTGAGCGACGTCCGTGCGCGCGAGGAGCTGTACGGCGGCTCGCACGACCTGACGGGGCTCGTGGTGCAACGGAACGTGCTGCGCCACCGACCGCAGTCCGTCATCGTGCGGCAGGCCGAGGACGCCTCGGCGGGTGACCTGGTCCGCGCGCTCGTCGCTGCCACGGCTGCACGCGCCCACGTCCTGCTCAGCACCGCCCGCCCGTTGCCCGGCCCGCTCAGTCAGCTGCTGGCCTCGAGTCGGTCGCCGCTGGACGTCGTCGACCACCTGGTCGAGTCCGACCAGGACTTCCACGCCCGCGCTTCGTCCGGCGCCGTGTTCCAGGCGAACTGGACGAGTGGTGAGGACGACGAACCCGTCGACGCACTCGGGGACATGCTCGCGCAGGGGCAGGACCGACCCGTGCACACGGCGTTCGGCGGCCCCGGGGCACGGATCCGGCTCATCGGTGGCGATGCCCTGGCGCTCGAGGAAGCCCTCGGGGCGAGCATCGACGTCGCGATCCACGACGCGCCGGTGGTCGAGGCCGGGTTGATCGAGATGCTCCCGTTCATCCGTGAACAGTCGGTCTCGATCACCGCGCACCGGTTCGGGGACGTCGACGCGGACTTCGCTGACCTGCGCGTCTGACGTCCCCGGCTCGGGTCAGTCCTCGGTGTCGCCTGCTGCTTCGTCCTCGACGCCGGTCTCGTCCATCCGGTCACGCAGGTGGTCGGCCATCGCTCCGGCGCCCTCGCCGTGGTGGTCGTGGTCGACCTGTTCGATCAGGCCGTGCAGCTTCTCGTGGTTCGTGGCCTCGTTGGCGCCGTCCATGACGGGCTCGGTCTGCTCGTTGTCGCTCATGGCTCGGACGCTACGCCGGGGTGGCTGCGGACCGGTAGTGCAGCTCGACGGCACCGCCGGTGAACGGCGTCGTCCCGACCAGCTCGAACACCGGGGTCGGTGCCGCGACCGGTAGCAGCGGCGCACCGGCGCCGAGCGCCACCGGCATCACGGTGACGCGGAGCTCGTCGAGCAGCCCTGCTTGCTGGTACTGCGCCGCGAGCAGTCCGCCGCCGACGACCCAGACGTCGCGCTCGCCGGCGGCCCGTTCGAGGTCGGCCTGGTGGTCCGCGACCTCGCCCGACACGAAGTGCACGTCGGCGCCGTCCGGCACCGGCAGGTCACGCGTGGTGAACACCCACGTCGCCAGGTCCGGGTACGCCCACGTGTCGTCGTGCTCGAGCAGCCACTCGTACGTGGTCGAGCCCATGACGATCGCGCCGATGCCCGCGAAGAACCGGTCGTGGTGCTCCTGGAACGGCTCGAAGCCGAACTGCAGCAGCCAGTCGAGGTCGTCGTCCGGTGCAGCGACGAAGCCGTCCAGCGAGGACGCGACGGAGTAGGTGGTACCCATGCCCCGGACGCTACCGAGCACCCCCGACAGGCGTCAGCGCCGACGGACGTCAGCGCCGCCAGCCGTCAGCGCCGGCTGCCCCGACCGACGACGGCGACCTCGGCGACGGTGAGCACCGTGGCGATCCACACCTGCTGCAGGGCGAACCCGCGGCGTCGTGGGTCGAGGGCGAGCGGCATCATCGTCACGCCGTGCACCGCGTCGACGGCGGCGCTCAGCGTGTGCGCGTTCCCGGAGCCCGTGCGTGCGACGAGGGCGGCCTGCACGAGCTGCCGGACGCCGAGCACGCCGTGCAGCACGGCCTGGTCGCGACCACGAGCCGCTCGGCCCAGGTGCCACAGGCCGAGTCCGGCCCGGCACAGCTCGACAACGGCTGCACCCCGCACCGACGATCCGCGGCGGCTCATCGTCGTCGTCCGGCCACGAGAGCGACGGCCCCGGCCGCGCCGAGTGCCGCCCCGATGATGCCGTTGCCGATCCGTCGGTGTTCCACCCACCAGGTCTGCGGCGACCAGGCGTGCGCGGACTCGTCGAACACACCGTGCGCGCCGTGGTCGCCCGGCACCGGCTCGTACAGGTTTTCCTGCAGCTCCTGCCCGTCCTTGTCGGGCGCCTGCTGCCCGGAGACGAGCGTCTTGGCGGCGTACCAGTCGGCGAAACGCCCGCTGATCCGGTTGCCGAGGATCGTGTAGACGGTCGACTCGCCGACCCAGGTGCGACGGCGCGGCCGCTCGGCCACGGCAGCGATCGCGCGGGCGCCGACCTCGGGCTGGAAGATCGGGGCGACCGGCTGCGGGTGGTGCGGCAGCTTCGACTTCACCCACCCGAACTGGATCGTGTTCAGGGCGGGCATGTCGACCCGCGACACCTTCACCTTGCTGCCCTGTTCGAGCAGCTCGGAGACGACGGACTCGGTGAACCCGACGATCGCGTGCTTCGCGCCGCAGTACGCGGCCTGCAGCGGGATGCCCCGGAAGCCGAGTGCTGAACCGACCTGGACGACGTGCCCCTGGCCGCGGGGCACCATCCGGGAGAGCGCGGCACGGGTCCCGTTGACGAAGCCGAGGTAGGTGACGTGCAGCGCTCGCTCGAAGTCCTCGGGCGCGGTGTCCAGGAACTTTCCGAACACCCCGACCATCACGCCGTTCACCCACAGGTCGATCGGCCCGAGTTCCTGCTCGACGCGGTCGGCCGCGGCCTCGACGGCCTCGCGGTCGGACACGTCGGCGACCAGGGCCAGCCCGCGACGCCCCGCGGCCTCGACCTCGGCGACCGCGGCGTCGACGCCGTCCCGTCCACGGGCGAGGACGGCGACGTCCCACCCCCGCGCGGCGAGCTCCCGGACGGTCGCACGCCCCAGTCCTGCGGATCCACCGGTCACCACTGCCACTCGAGTCATGGCTCCCTTGTACCTGCGGCCGACCATGCACCACTCAGCCGGTGTCCCCCGGACCGGCGGGCACCGAACCACGATCACACCGACCGGCCATGATGGCCACGTGGAGACTCGAGACCCCGAGAGTGACGAGCTCGCTGAGGAAACCCCTCCCGGCTGGGTCCTGAACACCCCGAACCGGCTGCTCGAGGTCTGGCTCTACCCCGTGCTCGAGCTGCTCCTCGCCGCCGCGCACGTCGCCCTCGGCATCGCCTTCGGCGGCGTCTTCGCGCTCGTCGTCGGCATCGCCGCTGCGGTCGTGTTCGGGATGGGTTCAGTCGCGCTGCTCGTGACAGGCTGGCGCGCGTACGACGAGCAGACGCGTGCGGCCTCGTGGCGCTGCCACGTCACCCGGGTGGTGGTGGCAGTGACGAGCGCGGCGGTCGTCGCGGTGGCGAGCCTGGTGGTCGGGACTCCATCCGGCCTGGTGTTCGGCGCGATCGCCGGGATCCCGATGGCGTTCCGGTTCGCGCGCATCGTCCCGCGCATCGACCACCTCGTCGTCGCGTGGGCCTCGGCGTCGGTGGCGGTGATCTGCACGACCCTCGCCGTGATCGGGTTCACCGTGCCCGACCTCCCGGAGTACCGGACCGTCGCCTGGATCGGCGGGTCCTTCTTCGGACTGTTCGGTGCCGTCGTTGCCATTCACCAGTTCCGGGCAGCCGCCCGGGCGCCGCGACGAGCTCGAGCTCGAGCTCGGCCTCAGCGCCCCCGACCGAACCGCGTCGTGACCCCCGCCGAGTAGAGCACCGAGTCCGGCTCGAGCTCCGTCAACCCGAACGGCAGCCCCGCAGCGCCGACCAGGTCGTCCCGCAACGACACCACCGAGGCCCGGTGCAACGGCCACGCGTCGTGCTCGTTCGGCCAGAACCGGGTCCGCCCGGCCCGGTGCACGTGCATGCCCCACCGCGCGGTCAGGAACGTCTCGAGCAGCCCTGGCTCGTCCAGTACCTCGCCCACGCGGACGTCTAGCATCGACCGCAGGTGCGTCCCGTGCCGCCGCATCGCGTACCCGACGCGGCCGTCGCCGCTCCGCGACTCGGCGTCCGCCCACCAGTAGGGCAGTCCGGTGGCCACGCGTGCGCCGAGGGTCGGCAGCAGCTTGCCGGCGTCGAGCGACAGGAACACGACACCGTGCTGGCCCTGCTCGTCGACCGTGTAGACGCGGACGTTCACCTCGACGAAGTCGCCGATCGAGCCGGTCCGCCCCAGCGCCCCGAGGGGCGGGAACCGGGTGTCCTCGAACCGGAACCCGATGAGGCCCACCCAGGTGGTCACCCCGTCGTCCGTCCCGTCGAGCGCCATCGTGTCGGGTCGCGTTCCGGCTGGCAGCAGCGGGGCCACCGCCGACACGTCGACGCGCCAGTGCACGAAGACGACGTCGAGCCAGTCCTGCGAGATCCAGGGGCGGCCCGGCAGGCCGGGGGCGGTTCCCGGGAGGCCCGGGGCACTCTGGGTGGGTCGGGTGTCGGTCACGATGTGGTCGCCTCCGGTTCGATGTGGCCCGCGACGGGCGCGTCGTCCCACCCCTGCTGCGGGGTGTCGCAGGTGCCGCGGAACACGTACTGCGATGGCCGCTTCCGCTCGCTCGACGTCCAGTCGATCGCGGGGCGGCGCCGTTCGGGCGGTAGGTACCCGATCCGGTAGACGGCCATGAGCTCGAGCGACTCGGGCACCCGGAGCAGCCCCTCGATCTCCGCCCAGGCGCCCGGGGTCTCCATCGGGAAGGACACGAACTGGATCCCCAGCCCGAGCTCGGTCGTCGCGAGCCAGATGTTCTCCATCGCCGCGCCCATGCTGAACACGGAGTAGAAGCCGGACAGCTCCTGCTGCCGGTACTCGTGGCGGTCGAGCATCACGCCGAGCAGCAGCGGCGACCCGGCGACGAGCTTCCGGTTCTCCTCACCCAGGCTCTGCGGCACGCGGAGGGTGTTCATGAGCAGCTGCCCACGCTTCGTGAACACCTGCTTCGTGAACGGCCGGAGCGGCCCGGGCAGCTTGTCGAACAGCATGCCGTCGCGCCGCTCGTCCATCTCGGCCTTCGAGAACCGGAAGTACGGCTTGTACCGCTCGAAGAACGTCCCCTCGGCCATGGTGCGGGTCATCGAGCTGCCGCTGATCGCGGCGACCCGGTCGATCGTGTCGCGCTCCTCGACCAGCACGAACCGCCACGGTTGGCTGTTCAGCTGGGACGGGGCCCGGCCGGCGAGCTCCATGAGCAGCCGTTGGTGCCCCTCGGACACCGGGTCGGGCAGGAACGCCCCGTTCGTGGTCCGTCGGCGTCGGATGGCCTCGAAGAGCTCCACTGCTTCCCCTCGTGTCTCGTGGTCACGGTCGGCGCCGCACCAACAGCGCCCCCAGGTAGGACGGCACGGCGGCCACCGCGATCTTCCAGTGTGCTCCGGAGCGCGGGTTCGTGCGGGGCGCGAGCGCGAGCGGGACGAGTGCGGGCAGCAGGAACAGCGCCGAACGGTCACGGGTCCACAAGGGCGTCGTCGCGGCGGCCCCGGTGAGCGTCGCCGTCACGACGAACAGGCCGTGGTGCACGACGCGGAGCTTCCTCGTCCGGATCAACCGGACGGCGACGGCCGTGCCCCAGAGGCAGTTCGCGACGTAGGCGAGGCCCGCAGCGGTGACCAGCCGACGGGCGGGACGCGATCCCGTGGGCGGTGATCCGCGCCTCCCGGTCGTGTTCCGTGCCATCTGCCGGACGTTACGCGGTGTCGCGACTGACCAGCTTGGAGAGCACGATCGCGGACCGCGTGTGGTCCACCTGCGGCGCGAGGCGGACCTTGTCGAGCGCCTCCTCGAGCGCGGACAGGTCCTTCGAGCGCATGTGCACGACGGCGTCGGCGCTCCCCGTGACCGTGCCGGCGTCGATGACCTCGGGCACGGTGTCGAGCAGCGCACGGAGCTCGTCGGGGGAGACGGTGCCGCGGCAGTACAGCTCGACCCAGGCCTCGGTGCCGCGGTCCTCGACGGCGGGGTCGACCTTGATCGTGAAGCCCTGGATGACACCATCGCCGACGAGTCGGTCGACGCGGCGCTTGACGGCCGATGCCGAGAGTCCGACCACCGACCCGATGTCGCCGTAGCCGGCGCGGGCGTTGTCCCGGAGTTGATCCAGGATGCGGTGGTCGAGCGAATCCATTGCACCCATCGTACGCGGACTTCTTGCGAGGTCGGCGGTTCGGACGCACGAAACGTGCGTCACCCGAACGGGTGCCACGACGCTTCGCTCCCGGTACTGCACTTGCCGGACGGTCTGTGTCAGGATCGACGTGGCGTCGACCTGGTCCGCTACGGCGAGTGAGCCTGCATCTCGCCGGAGCACCTCTCCTTCGTTCCGTTTCGGTTCCTGGCAGGCTCGGGCCCCGGTCCCTTCTCAGGAGGACTGATGTCGAACACCGCACCCTCGACCACCGATGCACCGGCCCGTACCGCCACCAAGCGGACGATCCTGATGTGCAAGCCGGACTTCTACACGGTGAGCTACCGGATCAACCCCTGGATGCACCCGGAGGAGCCGACCGACACGTCGAAGGCCGTCGCCCAGTGGCAGACGCTCGTCGACGTGTACGAGCAGCTCGGCTTCGACATCTCGTACATCGACCCCATCGACGGCCTGCCGGACATGGTCTACGCGGCCAACGGCGGGTTCGTGCTCGACGGCATCGCCTACGGCGCGAAGTTCCAGTACCCCGAGCGCCAGCCCGAGGGCCCGGCGTACATGGACTGGTTCCGTCAGGCCGGCCTGACGGTCGCCGAGCCCGAGCAGACCAACGAGGGCGAGGGTGACTTCCTGCTCATCGGGAACACGATCTTCGCGGGCACCGGCTTCCGGTCGGACAGCACCTCGCACGACGAGCTCGCGACGATCTACGGCCGTGAGGTCGTCACCCTGAAGCTCATCAACCCGAGCTTCTACCACCTCGACACCGCCATCGCCGTGCTCGACCCGGAGCCCGACGCTTCCGGCCGGTCGAACATCGCGTACCTGGAGAGCGCCTTCGACGAGCCGTCGCTGGCGATCCTGCGCGAGCGGTTCCCGGACGCGATCATCGCGACGGAGGAGGACGCTGCGATCCTCGGCCTGAACTCCTACTCCGACGGGTACAACGTCGTGATCGCCGCGCGGGCTGTGCGGTTCGCCGAACAGCTCAGGGAGAAGGGGTACAACCCGATCGGCGTCGACCTCTCCGAGCTGCTGCTCGGCGGTGGCGGCGTGAAGTGCTGCACGCTCGACCTGCACCCGGTCGGCACCGGCAACTCGGTCGCCCGCTCGCTCGGGGTCAGCTGATGTCGGCGGCAGCGTCGCTCGGGGTCAACACCGCGGCGGCGCTCGCCGTCGAGGACCGCGCCCTCGCGCACAACTACAGCCCGCTGCCCGTCGTCATCGCGTCGGGGGCCGGAGCGACCGTCACCGATGTCGACGGCAAGCAGTACCTGGACGGCCTCGCCGCGTACTCCGCGGTGAACTTCGGCCACGGCAACCCGCGGCTGCTCGACGCCGCCCGGGCGCAGCTCGACCGGGTGACGCTCACGAGTCGTGCGTTCGTGAACGACCAGCTCGGGCCGTTCGCCACGGCACTGGCGGCGTTGACGGAGACCGAGATGGTCCTGCCGATGAACACCGGTGCCGAGGCCGTGGAGTCCGCGATCAAGGTGTCCCGCGCCTGGGGCTACCGCGTCAAGGGGGTCCCCGCGGACCGCGCGACGATCATCGTGGCGTCCGGGAACTTCCACGGCCGCACCACCACGATCATCTCGTTCTCGGACGACCCCTCGGCCCGCGATGACTTCGGTCCGTACACCCCGGGGTTCCGCACCGTGCCGTACGGCGATGCCGCTGCCCTGCGCGCAGCGATGGACGAGACCGTCGTCGCCGTGCTGCTCGAACCCATCCAGGGCGAGGGCGGCGTGGTCATCCCGCCGGCGTCGTACCTCCCGGAAGTCCGGGAGGTCTGCGACGAGTTCGGTGCGCTGTTCATCGCCGACGAGATCCAGTCCGGCCTCGGACGCACCGGCCACACCCTCGCCGTGCAGCGCGTTGGTGTCCGTCCCGACCTCATCACGCTCGGCAAGGCACTCGGCGGCGGCATCGTGCCGGTGTCCGCGGTCGTCGGCTCGGCTTCCGTCCTCGGGGTGCTGCGTCCTGGCGAGCACGGTTCGACCTTCGGTGGCAACCCGCTCGCCGCTGCCGTCGGCGCCGAGGTCGTGGCGATGCTCGGCGAGGGCACGTTCCAGCAGCGCGCCCTCGACGGCGAACCGTTGCTGCGCGGGCTGCTCGACGACCTGCTCGGCAAGGGGGTCGTGTCGCACCGCGTCGCCGGACTCTGGGCGGGGATCGACATCGACCCCGCGCTCGGCACCGGCAAGGAGATCTCGAAGGACCTCGCCGACCGCGGGCTGCTCGTGAAGGACACCCACGGTTCGACGATCCGCTTCGCCCCGCCGCTCGTCGTCACCGACGACGAGCTGCGCACGGCGATGGGGACGCTCGCGTCGGTCCTGTCCGCGCGCGCCTGAGCCGCGCGCTCGGCGCCACGCGCGCGCTTCGTGAGCAGAAATGGTCGGGTCGCCACACGGCACCCGACCATTTCTGCTCACCAAGCGCGGCTCACACCGCCCAGCGCGCCGCCAACTCGTCCATGAGCGCATCGAGGCGCTCGTCGACGACCTGCGCGTCGGGGTTGGCCTCGTACCAGGCGATGACCTCGCGCACACCCTGCCGGTAGGGCGTCCGCGGCCGGTACCACGGCACGAGCGACCGGATCTTGCTGTTGTCGAACACCGAGCTGTTGGCCTTGTCGCCGAGCAGCGCCGCACCCCACTCCGGGTCCACGGCGTTGATGGCGTCCGCCGGCACGTGCACGATCTGCAGATCGGACACCCCCGCCGCCGCCGCGATCTCGTGCGCGATGGCGTTCCACGTCGGCGCCTCATCGCTCGTGATCGTGAAGGCCTCACCGATCGCCGACGCGTTGTCGAGCAGCCCGGTGAACCCGACCGCGAAGTCACGGCTGTGCGTCAGCGTCCACAGCGACGTGCCGTCACCGGTGATGATGATCGGCTTGCCGGCGCGCATCCGCGCCACCGCAGTCCAGCCACCGGTGAGCGGCAGCTTCGTCTCGTCGTAGGTGTGTGACGGCCGCACGATCGTCACCGGGAAGTCCTGCTCCCGGTACGCCTCCATGAGCAGTTCCTCGCACGCGATCTTGTCGCGCGAGTACTGCCAGTACGGGTTCTTCAGCGGCGTCGACTCCGTGATCGGCAGGTGCGTCGCCGGCGTCTGGTACGCCGAGGCCGAGCTGATGAAGACGTACTGCCGCGTCCGTCCCGCGAAGAAGCCGATGTCGGCCTGCACCTGGTCCGGCGTGAAGGCGATCCAGTTCACGACCACGTCGAAGTGGCGGTCGCCGAGTGCGTCCGCCAGGGCGCTGCGGTCCGACACATCGGCCTGGAGGCGCGTCACACCCTCCGGGATCGGCCTGCCCCCGGTGGTCCCCCGGTTCAGGACCGTGACGTCGTGGCCCTGTTCGGTTGCCTCCCGCACACAGGAGGCGCTGATCACGCCGCTCCCGCCGATGAACAACACGCTCGCTCCGGTCATGGATGCTCCCTCGCTCTCCGCGGCACCGCTCCGTGCCGCCACTTCCCTCCGATCCTGCACCTCGGCGGCTTGGCCACGTCGCGGATGCGGTTGGGTTTCCTGGGTCGCACGGCCCTTGAGCGCGCGAGTACTCAACCCGATGAGATGGATCGTCGGAGGGATGAGTCGAAAAAGGTCGTCTGCTGCGTACAGCCATTGGTCGGTCATACCCTGCTTGTGCATCGATTCCGAGAAACCTCGGTCATCGCGCGGGCACGGCTAAATCCCGTGGGTCCGAAGCGTGAACTTTGTGAACGCCGCTGTGTCCCGGCATCGACCCGCGGACTACCGTCACGGGTCGAGCCGCACCGACGCGGCCACGACAGGAGTGACACGCACATGGAGTACCGCTACCTCGGCAACTCGGGCCTCAAGGTCTCCGAGATCACCTACGGCAACTGGCTCACCCACGCATCCCAGGTCGAGAACGACGCGGCCATCGCCTGCGTCAAGGCCGCCCTCGAGGTGGGCATCTCGACGTTCGACACCGCCGACGTCTACGCCAACACCGGCGCGGAGACCGTCCTCGGCGAAGCCCTCAAGGGGGAGCGGCGCCAGTCGCTCGAGATCGCCACGAAGGTGTTCGGGCCGACCGGGCCGAAGGGGCACAACGACACCGGGCTGTCCCGCAAGCACATCCTCGAGTCGATCAACGGCTCGCTCGGCCGCCTGCAGACCGACTACGTCGACCTGTACCAGGCGCACCGCTTCGACCACGAGACCCCGCTCGAGGAGACGATGCAGGCCTTCGCCGACATCGTGCGCCAGGGCAAGGTCCTGTACGTCGGCGTGAGCGAGTGGACCGCGGAGCAGCTCCGTGCGGGTGCCGCGCTGGCCAAGGACCTCGGGTTCCAGCTCATCTCGAACCAGCCGCAGTACTCGGCGCTGTGGCGGGTCATCGAAGAAGAGGTGGTGCCGACCTCGAAGGAGCTCGGCATCTCGCAGATCGTCTGGTCCCCGATCGCCCAGGGTGTCCTGACCGGCAAGTACAAGCCGGGTCAGCCGCTGCCCGAGGGCTCACGCGCCACCGACGACAAGGGCGGCGCGGACATGATCAAGCGGTTCATGCGCGACGAGGTGCTGTCCTCGGTGCAGGAGCTCGAGCCGATCGCGCAGGAGCTCGACCTGTCAATGGCACAGCTCGCCGTCGCCTGGGTACTGCAGAACGAGAACGTCGCGAGCGCCATCATCGGGGCGTCGCGTCCGGAGCAGGTGCACGACAACGCCGGCGCTGCCGGTGTCACGATCCCGGCGGAGCTGCTCAGCCGGATCGACGATGCCCTCGGTGCCGTGGTCGAGCGTGACCCGGCGAAGACCAACGACAGCAGCCCGAAGACCCGCGAGGCCTAGCGCCGACCCGGGCCAGACGGCTCAGACAACGGAAAAGGCCCCCTGCCGAAGCAGGGGGCCTTCACCGGTGGCTGGACACGGCATCGATCCGTGGACCTTTCGATTTTCAGTCGAACGCTCTACCAACTGAGCTATCCAGCCGTGGCGACCCTGACGGGACTTGAACCCGCGACCTCCGCCGTGACAGGGCGGCACGCTAACCAGCTGCGCTACAGGGCCATGTTGAATTGCTGTGGTGTTGCTCAGTACTACTTGCTCGCTCACTCGGAGAGTGACCCCAACGGGATTCGAACCCGTGCTGCCGCCGTGAAAGGGCGGTGTCCTAGGCCACTAAACGATAGGGCCGCAAGTGGTGCTTCGCGCTACCGATGGACAAGCATACGGATGCCCCCGGGGGTTCGCAAATCGGGCGGCGTTCCCGCGGAATCCCCGGCGTGTCGCGCCCGCCCGGCACCGGGTGTCGAGGTTGCGGTGCGAGCATCGTCACCGGCTCCACGCCCCTCGACCGAGGGGCTGTGGGGCTGCGACACCTGTTGTTACTGTTGCGTCTGTTAACAGTGTTACGTGCGTGAGCCTTGCCGCGCTGTTACGAAATCGAGATACATGTCGACCTCACCTTCGCTCTCCCTCCGCAACCGCAGCCGCCTCGTCGCCGCCGCGGTCGCTGTCGTGCTCGCCGGCAGCACCCTCGCGGTCCTCGCCCCGGCGACGTCGGCCAGTGCCGCGAGCTACCCGAGCTGGTCCGAGGTGCAGAAGGCCAAGTCCTCGACGAGTGCCCAGCAGGCGAAGGTCACCGAGATCAAGTCGCTCATCTCGACCCTGAAGTCCGAGGCCGCTGCGAAGCAGAAGGCCGCACAGGCCGCCGGCGAGGCCTACCAGGCGGCACAGAACAAGTACGACGAGGCGACCCTCGAGCAGAAGACGCTCCAGTCCCAGGCGGACGACGCCGAGCAGACCGCCGCACAGTCCGAAGAGCAGGCCGGTCAGCTCGCCGCGCAGCTCGGTCGGGCCAGCGCCAACGACGTGACGACCGACATCCTCACGCACCCCTCGGACTCCGGCGACCTGCTCTACGAGCTCGGCGCCATGTCGAAGCTCAGCGAGCAGGCCGACGGCATCTACTCGCAGGCGTCGCAGGACCGGGGCACCGCGCAGGCGCAGGCCGACAAGGCGGACAAAGCAAAGGCGGCGCTGGGCGACCTCGCCGACGCGGCCCAGTCGAAGATGCAGCAGGCGCAGGGTGCTGCCGACGCGGCGCAGACTGCCGTCGACGCCCAGAACGACAACGAGTCGCGGCTCGAGGCCCAGCTGACGGCCCTCACCACGAAGCAGCGCGGTGTCGAGGCCGACTACCGCAAGGGCGTCGCCGCCGAGAAGGCCCGACAGGCCCGCATCGCCGCTGCTGCCGCCAAGGCAGCCGCGAAGGCCGCGGCGACGAGTCAGGGCGGTACCGGCGGCGGGACGGCCAACTCTGCCGGGTGGGTCCGTCCGGCCGGCGGCTTCCAGACCAGCGGCTACGGCATCCGCGTCGACCCGTACACGCACTACACGGCACTGCACGCCGGGGTCGACCTCGCTCCCGCCTGCTACGCCCCGATCTACGCGGCCCACGACGGCACCGTGACCTTCGCGGGCAACGGCGGCGGCTACGGCAACGAGGTCATCCTCGACAACGGCGGCGGCATCTCGACGGCCTACGGCCACATCGTCGACGGCGGGATCATGGTCGCCAGCGGCCAGCACGTCACCGCCGGGCAGCAGATCGCCAAGATCGGTTCGACCGGCTGGTCGACCGGGTGCCACCTCCACTTCGAGACCCGGATCAACGGTGCTGCCGTCGACCCGGTCCCCTTCATGGCAGCGCGGGGGATCTCGGTATGAGCATCAGCGCAGCCGGGATGCGTTGACCCCGCCATGACCCTGTCCGCTCGCTCGTTCTCCTGCGGGATCGCCACCGTCGCCGTGCTCGGCATCGGACTGTCGGTCGTCATCGCCGGACCCGCCCAGGCCGCGCCGTCGGCACCGTCCTGGGACGACGTCAAGGCCGCGAAGTCGGATGCCGCCGACGCGCAGCAGACGGTGGACGAGCTGAGCGACCGGCTGACCTCGCTGCAGGCCGCCGCGGACCGCGCCGGCATCGTCGAGCAGCAGGCCGGGCAGGCGTACGCCCTCGCCGCCTCGCAGCAGCAGGAGGCGAAGGACACCCTCGCCGACCTGTCCGCGCAGTCGAAGCGGGCCAAGGGCAAGGCGGACGATTCCGCGGGCCAGGTGGCCGCGCTCGTCGTCGAGCTGTCCCGCACGGGCGGCGGCGACCTGTCGACGACGATGCTCACGGACGCCTCGGACTCCGGTGACCTGCTCTACCGGGTCGGCACGATGTCGCACCTGTCCGAGCGGTCGGCGACGATCCTCGCCCAGGCCCGCTCCGACCAGAAGACCGTGGACTCGCTCGCCGACCAGCAGTCCGTGGCCACGACGGCGCTGAGCAAGGCGACCGAGGCGACGAAGACCGCCTTCGCCACCGCCAACGACGTCTCCGCCGACGCCCAGGCCCGGGTGCAGAAGCAACAGGACCAGCAGGACGAGGTCCTCCGTCAGCTCGCGTACCTCAAGGGCACGAGCGTCGCGACGGAGAGCGCGTACTGGAGTGCGCAGCAGGCCAAGGCGGCCGAGACCGCCCTGGCGGCCCAGACGAGCAGCGGCGGCACCGGCACGGCCAGCGGCAGCGGCGCGAGCGGCACCAGCACCGACAACGGCACCAGCGGCGGCACCAGCAACGGCAACACCTCGACCACCAACCCGAGCACCGGCGGCGGTAGCGGCAGCGGCACGACCACCCCGTCGCGCCCGAGCACCCCGTCGCGCCCGAGCACCCCGTCGAAGCCGAGCACGCCGGCGGCGCCCGCTCCCGCGCCCGCCCCGGCTCCCGCCAAGCCGAGCACGCCGACGCCGTCGAAGCCGAGCACCCCGGCGCCCAGCACTCCGGCACCCGCCCCGAGCAGCCCCTCGAAGGCCGCCGGTGCGATCTCGTACGCCCGCGGGCAGCTCGGCAAGCCCTACGTCCTCGGTGGTGCCGGCCCGAGCACCTGGGACTGCTCCGGCCTCGTCATGATGGCCTACAGCTCGCAGGGCATCGCGACCGGTGGGCACAACGTCGTCTGGCAGTACAACTACTTCGGCTCGATCGGTCGCCTCGTGCCGCTCTCACAGCGCCAGCCCGGCGACATCCTCTTCTACTCGTCGAACGGAACCGCTTCCGGCGGTTACCACGACTCGATCTACACCGGCAACGGGATGATGGTCGAGGCGGCCCGACCGGGCGTCGGCGTGGTCGAGCGCGCGGTCTGGACCCCCAGCCAGCTCCTGCCCTACGTCGCCCGCCCGAGCGGCTCCCTGTAGCTCGCAGCCCGGTCTTTCCCAGAACGGCTGCGGTAGCAAGCGGAATCGGGCATACCTGCCCGGATCAGAGCACCAGGTACGCCCGTTCCCACCAAGTGCGCCCCCGCACCGCACGGCAAAGCACCCCACGAACACAGAGCGGCGCCCGCCCTCCGGATGGAGAGCAGGCGCCGTTCGGCGTCAAGAAGCGTCAGTGACCAGCGGGCACGTACGCGGCCTGGCCGGCCTGCACGATCGCCTCGGCCTCGGCGGCGTCGCCCCAGCCCTCGGCCTTGACCCACTTGTTCGGCTCGAGGTCCTTGTAGCGCTCGAAGAAGTGCGCGATCTCGGCCTTCGTCTGCTCGTCGACGTCCGAGATGTCCTGGATGTGCGTCCAGCGCGGGTCCTTCGCGGGGACCACGAGGACCTTCTCGTCCTTGCCGGCCTCGTCGCTCATCTTGAAGACGCCGACCGGACGGACCTTGACGCCCACGCCGGGGAACGTCGGGAACTCGAGGAGCAGCAGCGCGTCCACGGGGTCGCCGTCGTCGGCCAGGGTCTTCTCGAAGAAGCCGTAGTCGGTCGGGTAGACGAACGACGTGAACAGCACGCGGTCGAGGTAGACACGACCGGTCTCGTGGTCCACCTCGTACTTGTTGCGGCTGCCCTTGGGGATCTCGACGACGACGTCGTACGCGGCCATGTCTGTACTCCTGGTGTGTCGGTGGGGCTGTCGGTGGTCCCGAGAGCGCGGCTAACGTTACCGGGTGAACTCTCCGCGTCCCCGGCTGGACCCTGCCGTCGCCGAGACCCGCCTGGCGGTCCGCGACCTGCTCGCCACCGCGATCGACGACGGCGTCGTCACCGCGGGTGACCTCGTGCTGGTCGCGCTGAGCGGCGGACCGGACTCGCTCGCGCTCGCCGCGGCCACCGCGTTCGAGGCGGGCAAGCAGGGGCTCCGAGCCGGGGCAGTGGTCGTCGACCACGCGCTCCAGGCGGGCTCCGAGGCGGTCGCGAGCCGCGCCTCCCGGCAGGCATCCGAGCTGGGTCTGGACCCGGTCGAGGTCCGTAGGGTCGCGGTCGGCTCCGACGGTGGTCCGGAGGGCGCCGCCCGGGAGGCCCGCCACGCGTCGATCGCCGAGGTCGCGTCCGCCACCGGGTCGCCTCTCGTGCTGCTGGGACACACCCTGGACGACCAGGCCGAGACGGTGCTGCTGGGCCTGCTGCGCGGCAGCGGGCCGGACAGCCTGTCCGGCATGCTGCCCCTCGCACGGCGCGACCAGGGGCCGGCCTACGGCCGCCCGCTGCTCACCGTGCGTCGGCACGCGACGCGGCAGGCGTGCGCCGCCGCCGGGCTGGCGCCGTGGCACGACCCGCAGAACGACGACCCCGCCTACGCCCGTGTCCGCGTGCGGAACACCCTCATGCCGGTGCTCGAGCGCGAACTCGGTGCGGGGGTGCCCGAGGCGCTGGCGCGGACGGCCGACCAGCTGCGCGAGGACTCGGCGGCACTCGACCACTTCGCCGAGGAGATGGCGGAGGACATCGCCGAGCACTCCGAGGCCGGCATCTCGCTGTCCGTCCGGGCCCTCGGGGCGAACCCGCCGGCGCTCCGGCAGCGACTCGTCCGCCTGGCGGTGGAGAGCGAGTTCGGGGTGACGCTGTCGCGCGTGCAGACGCTCGAGGTCTGCCGGCTCGTCACGGACTGGAGCGGACAGGGGCCGATCGACCTGCCGGGCGTCCGGGCGTCGCGATCCGGTGACCGCCTGTCGTTCAGTGCCGGTTAGGCTGGACCGGTGGAACTCTCCGACGTCCAGGCAGACCTGTCCGAAGTCCTCTTCACCCCCGAGCAGATCGACGACAAGCTCGCCGAACTCGCGGCGGTCGTCGACGCCGACTACGCGGGCCGCGACCCTCTGCTCGTCGGTGTCCTGAAGGGTGCCGTCATGGTGATGGCCGACTTCTCGCGGCACCTCAAGATGCAGGCGCGGATGGACTGGATGGCGGTGTCGTCGTACGGCTCCGGCACGAAGTCGTCCGGTGTGGTGCGGATCCTCAAGGACCTCGACACCGACCTGCACGGCCGCGACGTCCTCATCGTCGAGGACATCATCGACTCCGGTCTGACGCTGTCCTGGCTCAAGCAGAACCTGCAGTCCCGCGGTGCCGCGAGCGTCGAGATCGTCGCCCTGCTGCGCAAGCCCGAGGCCGCCAAGGTCGAGGTCGACGTCAAGTACGTGGGCTTCGACATCCCCGACGAGTTCGTGGTCGGCTACGGCCTCGACTACGACGAGCGCTACCGGAACCTGCGCGGTGTCGGCGTCCTGGCGCCGCACGTGTACTCGTAACCCGTCCAGGGGGTACTTGCCTCGGGTTGAGTTCGCCCGCAGAGGACACCCATTCTCGCCACAGAATCGCGGCCGTATGCTGACCTGCACGCAACTTCGGCAGAGAAAGGTGTCGGGCACTCGCGCCCGGATCACATGAACTTCAAGCGCATCTTCCGCGGCCCGTACCTCTACGTGCTGATCGCGCTGGCGGGCATCTTCATCGGCTGGAGCGTCATCAGCCAGGGCAGCACGACCGAGGTCAGCACCCAGAAGGGCCTCGAGCAGCTCGCCGACGGCAAGATCTCGTCCGTCATCGTCAACTCGACCGAGCAGCGGGTCGACATGATCACCCGCGACGGCGACAAGCAGGAGCAGTTCTACTACTCCACGCCCCGTGGCGAAGAGGTCATCCAGGCCGTCAACGACGCCAACCTGCCCAAGGGCTACGACGACCACGTGAACACGGGCAACTGGTTCCTGTCGCTCCTCGGCGTCCTGCTCCCCTTCCTGATCATCGGTGCCCTGTTCTGGTTCCTGCTCTCGAGCGCCCAGGGCGGCGGCTCGAAGGTCATGCAGTTCGGCAAGTCGAAGGCCAAGATCAACAACAAGGAGAACCCGCAGGTGTCGTTCGCCGACGTCGCGGGCTCCGACGAGGCGATCGAGGAACTCCACGAGATCAAGGAGTTCCTGAAGGAGCCGGCGAAGTTCCAGGCCGTCGGCGCCAAGATCCCGAAGGGCGTGCTGCTGTACGGCCCTCCCGGAACCGGCAAGACCCTGCTCGCCCGCGCCGTCGCCGGCGAAGCGGGTGTGCCGTTCTACTCGATCTCCGGTTCGGACTTCGTCGAGATGTTCGTCGGTGTCGGTGCGAGCCGTGTCCGTGACCTCTTCGAGCAGGCCAAGGCGAACTCGCCGGCCATCGTCTTCATCGACGAGATCGACGCCGTCGGTCGTCACCGCGGTGCCGGCATCGGCGGCGGCAACGACGAGCGCGAGCAGACGCTCAACCAGCTGCTCGTCGAGATGGACGGCTTCGACGGCAAGACGAACGTCATCCTCATCGCCGCGACGAACCGTCCCGACGTGCTCGACCCCGCGCTCCTGCGTCCGGGCCGCTTCGACCGTCAGATCGGTGTCGACGCCCCGGGCATGGCCGGCCGCAAGCAGATCCTCGAGGTGCACGCGAAGGGCAAGCCGCTCGCCGCGAGCGTCGACCTGGAGCTGCTCGCCCGCAAGACGCCGGGCTTCACCGGCGCCGACCTGGCGAACGTCCTGAACGAGGCCGCGCTGCTCACCGCCCGGTCGAACGCGCAGCTCATCGACAACCGTGCGCTGGACGAGGCCGTCGACCGCGTGATGGCGGGCCCGCAGCGTCGGACCCGGATCATGTCCGACCAGGAACGCCTGATCACCGCGTACCACGAGGGCGGCCACGCCCTGGCGGCAGCGGCGATGCGGCACACCGACCCGGTCACCAAGATCACGATCCTGCCGCGCGGCCGTGCCCTCGGGTACACGATGGTGCTCCCGCTCGAGGACAAGTACTCGGTCACCCGCAACGAGCTGCTCGACCAGCTCACCTACGCCATGGGTGGACGCGTCGCCGAGGAGATCGTGTTCCACGACCCCACCACCGGCGCCTCGAACGACATCGAGAAGGCCACCGGCACCGCCCGCAAGATGGTCACCGAGTACGGCATGAGCCAGGCCGTCGGGTCCGTGAAGCTCGGCTCCGGGTCGAGCGAGCCGTTCGTCGGCCGTGACATGAGCGGTGGGACCGGGCGCGACTACTCGGAGAACATCGCGCAGACCGTCGACGCCGAGACCCGTGCGCTGCTCGAGGCCGCGCACAACGAGGCCTACCAGGTGCTCAACGACAACCGCGACATCCTCGACCGCCTGGCCGGTGAGCTCCTCGAGAAGGAGACGCTCGACGCCCCGGAGCTCGTGGAGATCTTCAAGGACGTCCGCAAGCTGCCGGAGCGCCCGCAGTGGCTCTCCAGCGACAAGCGTCCGGTGAGCAACCTGCCCGCGATCGACGTGCCAGGGCAGGCCGCCGCCACCGCAGCGGACCAGTCGGACAGCGAGTCGACCTCGAAGCCCCGTCGTCGCCCCTTCGGCAACCCGGGTATCGCCCCGGCGTAGGGGGCCGGCATGACCGACCTGCCGACGAGACGTGCTCGTCGGCTCGACACCCGCGGCGGTCCGACACCGGACCGCACGCGGGTGTTGGGCATCCTCAACGTGACACCCGACTCGTTCAGCGACGGCGGGCTGCACCAGGCCTACGACGCCGCCGTGCAGCACGCGCGTCACCTCGTCGCCGCGGGTGCCGACATCATCGACGTCGGTGGAGAGTCGACCCGGCCGGGCTCGGAGCGCGTTCCGGTGCCGGTCGAGCAGGAGCGCGTGCTGCCGGTCGTCCGGCAGCTCGTCGCCGAGGGCATCCCGGTGAGCGTCGACACGATGAACGCCTCGACCGCCGAACGGGCCGTCGAACTCGGCGCCGCGATCGTCAACGACGTGTCCGGCGGCCTGGCCGACCCGGACATGGCCCGTGTGGTCGCGTCGACCGGGGCCGGGTTCGTGGTCATGCACTGGCGTGGCCACAGCGACCGGATGTACCGCAACGCCGAGTACGTGCACGCCGTCGACGAGGTCCGGCGCGAGGTCGAGATGCGGGTCGCCGAGCTCATCGTCCTCGGGGTGCGCCAGGAGCAGGTCGTGATCGACCCGGGCCTCGGCTTCGCCAAGCAGGGCGTGCAGAACTGGGAGATCCTGGCCGGCTACGAACGGTTCGCCTCGATCGGCCTGCCGGTGCTCGTCGCCGCATCACGCAAGCGGTTCCTGGACGGAGTGGGCAGCCCCGAGGGTGCCCCGCCGAAGGACCGCGACCTCGCCACCGCCGCCATCAGCCTGCTCGCCGCCGAACGCGGCGCGTGGGGGGTGCGCGTGCACGACCCGGCACCGACCCGTGCCGTGCTCGACGTCTGGGACGCCTGGAGGGCAGCTCGCTCGTGAACGACACCATCCGCCTCGTCGGGGTCCGCGCCCGCGGCCACCACGGGGTCTTCGACCACGAACGTGCCGACGGTCAGGACTTCGTCGTCGACGTCGCCGTGGAGCTCGACGCCCGCGCGGCGTCGGGCAGCGACGACCTCGACGCCACCGTGCACTACGGCGTGCTCGCCGAGCAGGTCGTCGCCGAGATCGAACGCGACCCGGTGGACCTGATCGAGACCCTCGCGGAGCGCATCGCGGCCGCGGTGCTCACCCACCGTGCGGCCCTGGCGACCGAGGTCACCGTGCACAAGCCGCAGGCACCCATCACCGTGCCGTTCACGGACGTCTCGATCACCATCCGCCGTGCCCGCGGGGCGACCGTGCCGGACGAGGAAGAAGAGTGAGCCGCGTCGTCGTCGCGCTCGGCGCCAACCTCGGCGACCGGGGGAGCACCCTCCGCGCCGCCGCCCGAGCGGTCGCCGCGCTGCCCGGGGTCCACCCGGTGGCGTCGAGCCACGAGGTCGAGTCGGTCGCCGTGACCCTGGACGGCCGCGACGACACCAAGCCGCGGTACCGCAACGCCGTCGTGGTCGTCGACACCGACCTCGAGCCGCAGGCGTTCCTCGACGCACTGCACGGCATCGAGGACGAGCACGGCCGCACCCGCGACGTCCGTTGGGGCGACCGGACCCTCGACCTCGACGTCGTCGCCGTCGACGACCTGCACATCGACACCGCCACGCTCACCGTCCCGCACCCCCGTGCCGCCGAGCGCGCGTTCGTGCTCGCACCGTGGCTCGACGCCGACCCGGGGGCCGTCCTGCCCGGCGCCGGGCCGGTGGCCGACCTGCTCGCCGCCGTGGGGGACGACACCGAGCGCGTCGACGAGCCGCGCCTGTTCGCGGACGTGCCCCGCGCCTCCCGGGCCACCACCGAAGGGAACGTGACCCACCCGTGAAGCCGACCCGTCCCTCCACCCTGCTGAGCATCGCCGTCGTGACCGCGGTGGCGGGCTTCGCGTTCGACGCGGTGCTCGCGTCGCGACAGTCGCCGACGCTGCTGCTCGCCGTGCCGCTCGGCATCACGCTCGCGTTCATCGGCGTCGCCGTCGTGCTCATGGCGCGTCCCGTCCGCCGGCACGCCCGCGAGGGCGCGGGCCGGCAGCGCCCGGTCGACCCGCTCTACGCCACGCGCGTGGTGGTGCTGGCGAAGGCCTCGAGCATCTGCGGCGTCCTGTTCGGCGGCTTCGCGATCGGCCTGGTCGTGTACCTCCTGACCCGCTCGGTGACGCCTTCGCTAGGCTCGACCCTGCCGAACGTGGTCGCCGTCGGGGGCGGGATCGTGCTGACGGTCTGCGCACTCGTGGCAGAGCGCATGTGCATCGCTCCTCCGGGCGACGACGACGAGCCGGGCGACCCCCGGAACGGCACGACGGCGAACTGACCCGAGCGCACCCGGCACGACGGCGAACTGACCCGAGCACACCCACTGGAGGCCCGCGATGGCGCGTGAACGACTCGACGAGCCGGGCCTCGGCCTGACCGGCATCGACTGGACGAGGGTGTCCGCGAAGCTCGTGTGGACCGAACTCATCACGACCCTGGTGATCGGCCTCGTGGTGACCGCCGGCCTGGTCCTGATCGGGGTCGTGAACGACGGCTTCGGCTCGGGCGCCGGCACGGTCTGGCTGCTCATCGGCATCGTGGTGCTCGTCATCACGCTCGTCACCGCGGCGCTGACGCCCCGCCGGGTCCGTGCGATCGGCTACGCCCTGCGCGACGACGACCTGGTGGTCCGCCGCGGCCTGATGTGGCAGCGCTTCACGGCGGTGCCGTACGGGCGCATGCAGCTCGTCGACGTGGCGCGCGGTCCGCTCGACCGGGCGCTCGGCATGAGCGAGCTGAAGTTCGTGACCGCCGCGGCCGCCACGAACGTCCGCATCCCCGGCATCCCCGCGACCGACGCCGACGAACTGCGCGACCGGCTCGTCGAGCTCGCCGAGTCCCGCCGCGCCGGGCTGTAGGGGGTCGCGGTGACCTTCCGACCCGGCCCGCCGCCGCCCGCCCCGCCGACGCGTGGGAACGCCGCTGCCGCAGCGCCCCTGACCGACGGCGAGTGGCACCGCCTGCACCCGCTGACCCCGCTGCTCAAGGGCGGGATCTTCCTGATCGTCATCCTCGGCTACGTGCTGAACAGCCTGCGCGACCAGCTCGTCGAGTTCTTCATCCCGGGCGGCGAGCAGCAGGACGGCGACCCCGTCCGCTACGTCTACGAGCACGGCGTCGTCGGCTGGGTGCTGCTCGGCGTCGCGGTGTTCCTGCTCGTGCTGATCGGGCTCTTCTACCTGTCCTGGCGGATGCACGAGTTCCGGGTCACCGGCGAGATCGTCGAGGTCCGCTCCGGCGTGCTGTTCCGGAACCACCGCAAGGCCCGGCTCGACCGGATCCAGGGCATCAACATCTCGCGTCCGCTCATCCCGCGGGTGTTCGGCACGGCGAAGCTCGAGATCGCCCAGGCCGGCAACGACGCCAACGTGCAGCTCGCGTACCTCGGGGTGAAGGCCGCCGACGACCTGCGGCTGCGCATCCTCGTGCTCGCCTCGGGTGCGAAGGACGACGACCGTGGCAGTGGTCCGGCGCGCGCGTCGAACGGTGTGCTGCAGGACCGCGTCGACGAGATGTTCTCGCCCGAGCTCGACCCCGCCGCGGTGCAGGCCACCCGGATCGTCAAGGTGAAGCCCGGTCGGCTGATCGCGTCGATGCTGCTCTCCGGCACCACCGTCTTCATCCTGCTGGCCGTGGCGGCGATGATCGTCAGCGTCGCGCTCACCGGCGAGTACGGGATCCTGTTCGGCCTGTTCCCCGCCGTGATCGGTGCGGGCAGCTACTACGTCCGCAAGTTCTCGCGGTCGCTGCAGTACACGATCGCCGCGACCCGCGACGGCATCCGGATCGGGTTCGGGCTCGTCTCGACCTCGAACGAGACGCTGCCCCCGGGCCGCATCCACGCCGTCAGCGTCGCGCAGCCGCTGCTCTGGCGCCCGTTCGGTTGGTGGGACGTCCGGATCAACCGTGCGACGAACGCGGGCAACGGGGCGTCGAGCAACCAGCAGGCCTCCGCCATCGTGCTGCCCGTCGGCACCGCGGCCGACGTCCGCGAGGTCCTCGACATCATCCTGCCCGGCCTGGTCGGCACTGCCGTCGCCGGCCCCGAGGCGTCGCAGGAGGCCCTGCGGGAAGGCTCCGCCGAGGCCGTCAGCGTCGTCGACGACAGCCTCACCACGAGCGGCGACGAAGGTGGTTTCGTGCACTCCCCGCGCCGCGGCGCCTGGCTCCGGCCGTTCGCGTTCCGACGCAACGGGTACCGGTTCGTGCAGGGCGCGGTGTTGCTCCGGCTCGGCGCCGTCTGGCGGTCGCTCGTCATCGTGCCGCTGCCCCGGGTGCAGAGCGTCAAGGTCGAGCAGGGTCCGCTCGAGCGTGCCCTGCGGCTCGCCGCCGTCCACGTGCACACCGTCGCCGGGCCGGTCTCGGCCCGCGTCGGTGCGCTCGACGCACGGGACGCGCAGCGTCTGTGGTCCGAGACCACCCAGCGCGCCGTCGAGGCCGCTGCGGTCGACACGTCCCACCGGTGGCGCGAACGGGAGGCCCGTCCCGCGTCCGCCAGGCACGCTGCGGACGTGCCGTGGCCCGGGACCGGAGCCCCTGCCGGACCCGACGGCGACCACCGGCCCGGCACCGTGCCTCCCGGACCGGGGTGGAGCGACGTCCCGCCCACCGGGGCCGTCCGATGAGGGCCGGGCGCCTCGGCGTCGGCGTCGTCGGTGCCGGACGGGTCGGACCCGTGCTCGGCGCCGCACTCGCGAACGCGGAGCACGCGGTCGTCGGCGTGACCGCCGTGTCCGCCGAGAGCCGTGACCGCGCCGAGGCGATGCTGCCCGGCGCTCCCGTGCTCGCAACGCCGGACCTGGTGGAGCGGAGCGAACTCGTCCTGCTCGCGGTGCCGGACGACCAGCTGGCCTCACTCGTGCAGGGCCTGGCGGACGCCGGCATCTGGCAGCCCGGGCAGCTCGTCGTGCACACCAGCCCGGACCACGGCGTCGGCATCCTCGCCCCCGCGATGGCGGCCGGTGCGATCCCGCTCGCCATCCACCCCGCGATGGCGTTCACCGGCACCAGCGTCGACCTGTCGCGGCTCCGTGACGCCTACTGCGCGGTCACCGCCCCGTCACCCGTGCTGCCCATCGCGCAGGCCCTGGTGGTCGAGATGGGCGCCGAGCCGTTCGTCATCGCCGAGGGGGACCGGCCCGCCTACGCCGACGCCGTCCGCGCCGCCGTGAGCTTCTCGACGGCGATCGTGGACCAGTCGGCGGGCACGCTCTCCGGCATCGGCGTCGACCACCCCGGCCGGGTGCTCGGCGCGCTCGTCCGCTCCGCCGTCGACAACGCACTGACGGCCGCCGACGGGCAGTCCACGCTGTAGGGGCGTGGCGGTCGGTCACGACTCCCCGCTCAGTTCCGCCGAGCGGTCACGAACCGTCGGCCCGCAGCGCTCCGGCCGACGGAACGTGACCGGTCGGCGCCGCGCCGGCCGGGAGTCGCGACCAGTCGAGGGGACCCGTCCGCGCACGGTTCGGGGGCGGGAGCGCGGCGCGGGTAGCATTTCCCCCGACCCCCACGACCATCGGAGCCGCACCCGCATGACCGACGAGACCGCCACCACCGACACCGCGATCGCCGACGCCGCCGCACTGGCCGAGCAGGAGACCAGCGAGCAGCGACAGGTCCGGCTCGACAAGCGCGCGAAGCTGCTCGAGTCCGGCATCGAGGCGTACCCCGCCGAGCTCCCGATCACGACGACGATCCCGGCGGTCCGCGACCAGTACGCGCACCTCGAGACCGGCGAGGAGACGCAGGACGTCGTCGGTGTCGCCGGCCGCATCGTGTTCTCGCGCAACACCGGCAAGCTCTGCTTCGCGTCGCTGCAGTCCGGCGACGGCTCCCGCATCCAGGCGATGGTGTCCCTGGCCGAGGTCGGAGACGAGTCCCTTGCACGCTGGAAGGAGTTCGTCGACCTCGGCGACCACGTGTTCGTGCACGGCCGTGTGATCTCCTCGCGCCGCGGTGAGCTGTCGATCATGGTCGACGAGTGGGCGATCGCGGCGAAGGCGATCCTGCCGCTGCCGAACCTGCACAACGAGCTGAACGAGGAGACGCGGGTCCGCCAGCGCTACCTCGACCTCATCGTCCGCGACGAAGCACGCGCCACCGTCCGCGCCCGCGCCGCCGTGATGTCCTCGCTCCGTCAGACCTTCACCGAGCACGAGTACCTCGAGGTCGAGACGCCGATGCTGCAGACCCAGCACGGTGGCGCCTCGGCTCGTCCGTTCGTGACCCACTCGAACGCCTTCGACATCGAGCTCTTCCTGCGCATCGCGCCCGAGCTCTTCCTGAAGCGCGCGGTCGTCGGCGGCATCGACCGGGTGTTCGAGATCAACCGGAACTTCCGCAACGAGGGTGCCGACTCGTCGCACTCGCCCGAGTTCGCGATGGTCGAGGCGTACCAGGCGTACGGCAACTACGAGCAGATGGCCGACCTGACGCAGGAGCTCGTGCAGCGCGCTGCGCGGGCCGTGACCGGCGGCTCGCTCGAGGTCACCCTGCCCGACGGCAGCACGTACGACCTCGGCGGCGAGTGGCCGCGCATCGACATGTACGGCTCACTGTCCGAGGCAGCCGGTCGCGAGATCACCCCGGAGACCCCGCTGTCCGAGCTGCAGGAGCTCGCCGCTGCCGAGGGCGTCGAGGTCGCGCACGCCACGCACGGCAAGTACGTCGAAGAGCTCTGGGAGCACTTCGTGATCGACTCGCTCGACCGCCCGACGTTCGTGATGAACTTCCCGGTCGACACCTCGCCGCTCACCCGCGAGCACCGCACCCGACCGGGCATCGTCGAGAAGTGGGACCTGTACGTCCGCGGCTTCGAGCTCGCGACGGCGTACTCCGAGCTCGTCGACCCGGTCGTGCAGCGGGAGCGCTTCGTCGAGCAGGCGAAGCTCGCAGCCGGCGGTGACCCCGAGGCGATGCGCGTCGACGAGGAGTTCCTGCGGGCCCTCGAGCACGCGATGCCGCCGTCGGGTGGCATGGGCATGGGCGTCGACCGCCTGCTCATGGCGATCACCGGCCTCGGCATCCGCGAGACGATCCTCTTCCCCCTGGTGAAGTAAGTCCCGGTTCCCCGGGGTACGATGCTCCGGTGCCGCATGGAGTCGTGACCGGGATCATCTTCGCCCTGACGCCGACCATCGTCGTCGGCCTCATCTTCTGGTTCGTGATGCGCGCCATCATGCGGGCCGACCGCACCGAGCGTGCCGCGTACGCCAAGGTCGAGGCCGAGGAGCGTGCCCGGTTCGAGCGCGAGCACGGCGTCCCCGCGCCGGCACCGGCCTCGGCCGAGTAGCGCCGCCCGACCCAGTCCTGTCCGAAGGCCGTCGCCCCATCGTGGGCGGCGGCCTTCGACGTCGGTGCCCCCTGGACGGCTGTGCGCCCTCGACCGGTCACGCGCCGTTCACCTCGCCGTCGCGCGCCGGGGTGAGCATCGTCCGCATGGCAACCACACACCCCTTCACGGGTCGCAGCCTCGTCGGTGACATCGAGAGCGAGTACGACGAGTTCGACCGAGACGCCGACCTCGAGGCGTCCAAGCGCCGGGACGGGTGGCTCGAACCCTCCTGGTGACCCCCACCCACTCGGTTTTCGGGGTACGACCACCGGATCGCATCGATCCGGCCGGACGTACCCCTTTTGCATGTCCGGAAGGCGCGGCGGTGCGGGGTACAGGTTCGGAAACGCGTGAGAAACACTCCTGCAACGCCGGAAACATCACGTCATACCCTTGATCCGCGGCAGTTCGGGGGACCACACTGGCAGCATCGCTGTACCCCACGGGGGACGGTTTCGATGACGAAGCACGGAGATGCCTGAGAATCATTCCGATCGGTTTGTGGGGTACACCTCCGGACCGCTTTACTCGTGAACACCCCAAGCAGCACCCAGAAGCAACACCCCCAGCACCACCGCACGAAGCCATCACCGCCGAACGCAGGGAGCAACACCATGACGATCGCACCGGCTGCACCGAGCACCACCCGCCGCGCCACCACGAAGAAGGCAGCGGCATCGAAGACCCAGGGCGCCGAGTCCGCGACGACCTCCCTCGACACCGAGGTCGAGGCCGACGAGCAGCTCGCTGGCGTCCGCGGTGCCTCCGTCGACCAGGTCGGCGACTACCTGCGCCACATCGGTCGCCTCTCGCTCCTCACCGCCGAGGAAGAAGCGCAGATCGCCCGTCGCATCGAGGTCGGTCTGTTCGCGGAAGAGAAGCTCGCGACCGAGAAGGGTCTCGCGAAGACCCTGCAGCGCGAACTCCGCTGGCTCGTCCGCGACGGTGAGCGCGCCAAGGAGCGCATGATCACCTCGAACCTCCGACTGGTCGTCAGCATCGCGAAGCGCTACTCGCAGCGTGGCCTGCCGTTCATGGACGTCATCCAGGAGGGCAACCTCGGCCTGGTCCGTGCGGTCGAGAAGTTCGACTTCACGCAGGGCTACAAGTTCTCGACCTACGCCACCTGGTGGATCCGCCAGGCGATCTCGCGTGGTCTCGCCGACAAGGCCCGCACGATCCGCATCCCGGTCCACACCGTCGAGCTGATCAACAAGATCTCCCGCACCGAGCGTGACCTGACCGTCGACCTCGGCCGCGCGCCGATGCCCGACGAGGTCGCCGCCGAGCTGAGCATGACGGTGGAAGAGCTCGTCGACCTCAAGGGCCGCTCGCACGAGCCGGTCTCGATCCACACGGTGGTCGGCGACTCGGACGACAGCGAGCTCGGTGACTTCATCGAGGACGAGGACGCTGCGTCCCCGAACGAGCTCACCGAGACCACGCTCCTGCACCGCGACATCCGTTCGATCGTCGCCGAGCTGCCGAGCGAGGAAGCCAACGTGATCCGCATGCGCTACGGCCTCGACGACGACAAGCCGATGACGCTCGACGAGATCTCGAAGATCGTGCACACGACCCGCCAGGCCGTCAGCCGGGTGGAGTCGCGCGCCAAGCTGCGCCTGTTCGCCAAGGCGGTCTCGCAGGACATGCAGCTGTACCTGACCGACTGAGGTCAGCAGGCTTCGGCCGGCGCTCGCGTCGGCAGGGGAACCCGGGTCGGTCTGTGGGAAGACGATCCGGTGGGGTGATGGGAAGGCCCGCTCGAGCACTGCTCGAGCGGGCCATTCACGTTCGTGGGCACCGGACGCTTGCCCGGACCGCTACTGGTCGAGTTCGCGCCCGAGCTTCTGCCGCAGATCGCTCGGGATCAGCTCGATGAGCTGGTCGGGCCGGACCGGCAGGTCGAGCAGGCTCAGCTTCACCCGACCGGTGCGTCCGTGCCGCTCGGCGTCGAGTCGCACGACGCTGCCGGCGTCCTTGCGGAGGCGGACGTCGATCTGCGCTCCGGTGGCGACCTCGCCGACGACGAGCCCGTCGACCTCGAGTGCGGCGCTCCTGGTGCCCTCCGCGATGTCGAACCGGTAGCGCTCGCGGGCGGCGAGCACCACGGCGCGGTCGATGCCCGCCATCGGGGCGACCGGGGTGACGACGGACCCGGAGAGTGCGGGGGAGAGCACCGGGCCACCCGCGGCGTAGTTGTACGCGGTGGAGCCGGCCGGGGTCGCGGCGACGATGGCGTCGGCGCGGTAGTAGCCGTAGCCGAGCCCGCCGACACTGAGGTCCGCCGACACCTGGCCGGAACCGGGGCGCCGCACGATCGTCAGGTCGTTGAAGGCCAGGTAGTCCGTGCGCGCGCCGCTCCAGGACAGGCGGGCCTCGAGCGCGTGGTGCGGCTCGAGCTGGTACTCGCCGGCCGACAGTCGGTCGAGCGCGGCTTCGAGCTCCGGAGGTTCGATCTCCACCAGGAACCCGACGTTGCCGTAGTTCACGCCGAGCACCGGCACCGGACGCTTCGCCACGAGTCGCATCGCGCCGAGCATGGTGCCGTCGCCGCCGAGGGCCACGACGAGGTCGACGCGTGCGGTGAAGTCGTCGTCCTCCACCGCGGTGATGCCCCCGCCGATCCGCTGTGCATCGGCTCGGCGGGCGACGAGCTCGCCCCGGCCGGACGCGTTCCATCGCTGCAGGGTCGTGACGGACTCCTGCACGTTCTTGGTCGGGTGGACGACGAGGCCGACGACGGGCTGATCCATGACCGGATGGTACCGAGCCGCGCTGAACCGAGGGGTGTTGAATTGCCATCGCATGCGATATTCTGAATACATGCAGATCGCTCAGCTGTCCGTCGCCCTCCCCACCGTCCGGCAGGGTCGCGAGATCGTGCTGCTCGCCGACCTCGAGTCCCACGAGACGGGCTTCGGCTTCGTCGACGCGGAGCACCTCCTGCTCGCCTCCGTCACCCTCTGCAGCGGGATGCCCCGGTTCCGCCCGATCCTCGACGCGCACGGCGTGACCCCAGAGGCCGTCCGCTCCGAGATCAGCGTCTTCGTCGGTGCGCGGGCCGCGTGCCCGGACGAGCACGACCGGGTCGCCTGCACCCCGGCGGCCGCCAGGGTCCTCGCACGAGCAGCCGTCCTCGCCGGTCCGGCCGAGCGCGTGCGCCCGGTGCACGTCGTGCTGGCCGTCCTCGACGGCGTCGACGACCCCTTCATGGGCTCGGCGCACGACGTCCTCGACGCCCTGGGCGTCGAGCCGCGCCGCTTCCGGCGCGCCCTGCGCCGGGCAGCGCGCCGCGCCTGAGACGCGACGGAACACCAGACGGGAGGCCCGTGGCGGACGCCGCCACGGGCCTCCCGTCGTCTGTTCCGTTCGCTCACTGCGCACATCGCGCAGTGAGGTCACGCCCACGGCGAACAGGGGCAGCCCGCACGGGGAGCGCTGGTTACTCTCGGAGTACGTGACCGGACTCAGACGAGACCGGACCAGCTGTCGGCTCCGTCAGAAAGGGCCAAGGGAGAGCACATGTTCGAGAGATTCACCGACCGAGCCCGTCGTGTTGTCGTCCTCGCTCAAGAAGAAGCGAAGATGCTCAACCACAACTACATCGGCACCGAGCACATCCTCCTCGGCCTGATCCACGAGGGCGAGGGCGTTGCTGCCAAGGCGCTGGAGTCGCTCGGCATCTCGCTCGACGCCGTCCGCGAGCAGGTCCAGGACATCATCGGCCAGGGTCAGCAGCAGCCGACCGGGCACATCCCGTTCACGCCGCGTGCCAAGAAGGTGCTCGAGCTGTCCCTGCGCGAAGCGCTGCAGCTCGGCCACAACTACATCGGTACCGAGCACATCCTGCTCGGCCTGATCCGCGAGGGCGAGGGCGTCGCAGCCCAGGTGCTCGTGAAGCTCGGCGCCGACCTCAACCGGGTCCGCCAGCAGGTCATCCAGCTCCTGTCCGGCTACCAGGGCAAGGAAGCGGTCGCCGTCGGCGGCGAGCAGCAGCAGAACGCGCAGCAGGGTTCGCAGGTCCTCGACCAGTTCGGTCGCAACCTCACCCAGGCCGCGCGCGACGGCAAGCTCGACCCCGTCATCGGGCGCGAGAAGGAGATGGAGCGGGTCATGCAGATCCTCTCCCGCCGCTCCAAGAACAACCCCGTCCTGATCGGTGAGCCCGGCGTCGGCAAGACCGCCGTCGTCGAGGGCCTCGCCCAGGCGATCGTCAAGGGCGACGTGCCCGAGACGCTGAAGGACAAGCAGCTCTACTCGCTCGACCTCGGATCGCTCATCGCCGGGTCCCGCTACCGCGGTGACTTCGAGGAGCGCCTGAAGAAGGTCACGAAGGAGATCCGCACCCGCGGCGACATCATCGTCTTCATCGACGAGATCCACACGCTCGTCGGTGCCGGTGCTGCCGAAGGTGCGATCGACGCCGCATCGATCCTCAAGCCCCTCCTCGCCCGCGGTGAGCTCCAGACCATCGGTGCCACCACGCTCGACGAGTACCGCAAGCACTTCGAGAAGGACGCCGCACTCGAGCG
The DNA here is from genome assembly GCF_003814955.1 of Curtobacterium sp. PhB137. Lineage (NCBI taxonomy): Bacteria > Bacillati > Actinomycetota > Actinomycetes > Micrococcales > Microbacteriaceae > Curtobacterium > Curtobacterium sp. PhB137. The sequence continues at coordinate 734,930 of NZ_RKQO01000004.1, forward strand.
TCGCTTCCAGTCGGTGCAGGTCAACGAGCCGTCGCTGCCGCACACGATCAACATCCTCAAGGGCCTGCGCGACAAGTACGAGGCGTTCCACAAGGTGTCCATCACCGACGGTGCGATCGTCTCGGCCGCCAACCTGGCGGACCGCTACGTGCAGGACCGCTTCCTGCCGGACAAGGCCATCGACCTGATCGACGAGGCCGGCGCACGCCTGCGCCTCTCGATCCTGTCGGCGCCCCCGGAGCTCCGCGAGTTCGACGAGAAGATCTCGACGGTCCGTGGGTCGAAGGAAGCCGCCATCGAGGAGCAGGACTTCGAGAAGGCAGCCAGCCTGCGTGACGAGGAGAAGAAGCTCCTGGGCGAGCGACTCCGCCTCGAGAAGCAGTGGCGTGCCGGTGACGTCGCCGCGTCCGGCACCGTCGACGAGGGCATCATCGCCGAGGTCCTGGCGCAGGCCACGGGCATCCCGGTGTTCAAGCTCACCGAAGAGGAGACCTCGCGTCTCGTCTTCATGGAGAAGGCACTGCACCAGCGCGTGATCGGTCAGGAAGAGGCCATCTCGGCCCTGTCCAAGACCATCCGCCGGACCCGTGCCGGTCTGAAGGACCCGAACCGCCCCTCGGGCTCGTTCATCTTCGCCGGGCCCACGGGTGTCGGCAAGACCGAGCTCGCCAAGGCGCTCGCCGAGTTCCTGTTCGACGACGAGGGCGCACTGATCTCCCTCGACATGTCGGAGTTCGGCGAGAAGCACACCGTCTCGCGTCTGTTCGGTGCCCCTCCCGGGTTCGTCGGGTTCGAGGAGGGCGGCCAGCTCACCGAGAAGGTGCGCCGCAAGCCGTTCTCCGTGGTCCTGTTCGACGAGATCGAGAAGGCCCACCCGGACATCTTCAACTCGCTGCTGCAGGTGCTCGAGGAAGGCCGTCTCACCGACGGTCAGGGCCGCGTGGTCGACTTCAAGAACACCGTCATCATCATGACCACGAACCTCGGTTCGCAGGGCATCGCCGGTGGCCCGGTGGGCTTCCAGGTCGAGGGTGACTCGGCCGTCGGCTACGACCGCATGCGCGGCAAGGTCAACGAAGAGCTCAAGAAGCACTTCAAGCCGGAGTTCCTGAACCGCGTCGACGACACGATCGTGTTCCCGCAGCTGTCGCAGCCCGAGCTGCTGCAGATCGTGGACCTGTTCGTGAAGCGTCTGGCGGACCGTCTGCTCGACCGCGACATGACGGTGGAGCTCACCCTCCCCGCCAAGGAGCAGCTCATCAAGGTCGGGTTCGACCCGTCCCTCGGTGCACGCCCGCTGCGTCGCGCGATGCAGCACGAGGTCGAGGACCAGCTGTCCGAGCACATCCTGCAGGGTGAGCTCACCGCCGGTGACCACGTCAAGGTCGACTTCGTCGACGGTGCGTTCCACTTCGAGACCGGGCGTCAGCCGGGCCGCGAAGAGGTCCTCGCCGGCGCAGCCGCGGTTGAGACCGCGACCGACGCGCCCCAGGGTGAGATCGAGTCCTAGGACACGACACCAGACAGACGGGAGGCCCGGTGCCAGCTGGCACCGGGCCTCCCGTCTGTCCGTGTGCGGACGTGTCAGGCCGTGATCACGCCTGCACGTCGCCGCGCCAGCCCGTATCGGTCGGAGCCGACTCGACGCGCTCCTTGTAGTTCTGCAGGTCCTTCTTGATGGCGTGGCCACCGACGCCGACCGCAGCGCCGAGCTTCTCGAGGAAGCCGGACGGCTCCCAGTCGATCTGCGCGGTCACGCGCGTCTCGTCGTCGGAGAGCTTGTGGAAGGTGACGACGCCGGCGTGGTCGGTCTCGCCGTCCTTGACGGTCCAGGCGACACGCTCGTCGGGGTGCTGCTCGGTGATGACGGCGCGGAACTCGCGCTCCTGGCCGGCGACCTTCACGGTCCAGTCGGTGGTCTTGTCGTCGACCTGGACGATCTTCTCGACCTCGTCGAGGAAGTGCGGGAACTCCTCGAAGCGGGTCCACTGACCGTACGCTGCGGAGACGGGGACGTTGACGTCGACGGTTTCGATGATCTGAGGCATGGTGTGGACGGTAGGCGGCCGCGCCTGGGCGCAGTACAGCGGGATGTCCCCCGGAGCGGTCGGCTGCCGCTCGTCCACGCGCGGCTATGGTTGTCGGGATGACAGAGCACGGGAAGCACGCGTTCCACGAACGTGACGAGCACGGGATCCTGGTGCGTCCGGCACTCGCCTCGGACGTCCCGCACATCCAGCGGCTCATCGCCCCCTACGTCGACCGGCGCATCCTGCTCGGCAAGGAGAACGTCGCGCTCTACGGCTCGATCCAGCAGTTCCGGATCGCCGAGGGCCCAGACGGCGTCCCGATCGGCTGTGGTGCCCTCGCCGTCTTCTGGGACGACATCGCCGAGGTCCGCACGCTCGCCCTCGACGCCGACTGGATCCACAAGCGCGTCGGACACCGGATGCTCGAGGCGCTCGAACACGACGGCCGTGAACTCGGCGTCGCGCGGATCTTCTGCCTGACGTTCGAGGTCGACTTCTTCGCGAAGCACGGCTACCTGGAGATCGGCGAGCAGGTCGTCGAACCGGCGGTCTACGCCGAGCTGGTGCGGTCGTCGGACGAAGGGGTCGCGGAGTTCCTCGACCTCGCCCGGGTCAAGCCGAACACCCTCGGCAACACCCGCATGCTGAAGATCCTCTGACGCTTTCGCGCGGCACCCGGCGGGGGTCCCGCACCGGGCATCCGCGGTTGTCTACCCTGTGCGCATGTCGTCGTTGCGTCACCCCGTCGGGCCCGAGAAGCCGGTCGTGTACTGGCGCCGTCGTGCAGCCGTGCTCGGCGCGCTCGTGATCATCATCGTGGTGGTCGTGCTCATCGTCGTCGGACGAGGGAGCGCGTCGACCCCGACGGCAGCGCCCACGTCCTCTCCGTCCGCTTCGGCCCCGGCTTCGGCCGGTGGTGCGTCGTCCGCTGCCCCGTCCCGTTCGGCGTCGGCATCCGCGTCGGCGTCTGGGTCGGGCGCTGCCGACGGGTCGACGTGCAGCAAGGACCAGGTCGTCCTGACGCCCGTGCTCGACAAGGAGGCGTACGGCCCCACCGAGGACCCGAAGATCGCCATGTCGATCAAGAACACCGGCACGAACTCGTGCCACCTCGACCTCGGGTCAGCGCAGCAGGTGCTGACGATCAGCTCGGGCGAGGAGCAGTACTGGTCGTCGAAGGACTGCCAGACCGGCGGCACGAACCAGGACGTCACGATCAAGTCCGGGCAGACCCTGACCACGCCCGCGATCGCTTGGGACCGCACCCGGTCGTCCACCACGACGTGCGATGCGTCCCGCCCGGCGGTGTCGGCCGACGGGGCGAGCTACCACCTGCAGGTCGCGGTGGGGAACCTCGAGTCGAAGGCCTCGGTGCAGTTCATCCTGCAGTGACCGGCTCGCGCGGGGGTGCGCGGTTCGGGCCCGCGGAACCAGGTTCCGGACACGGCACCACGTGGATCCGCGGTGCTGTGTCCGGAACCTGGTTCCCGGAGCGCGGGAGACCCTGGGGACAGCAAACGGCCCCGCCGTCCAGAGGACGACGGGGCCGTTCGAAGCTGATGTGATCAGCCGAGGACGGTGATGTTCTCCGCCTGCGGGCCCTTGCGGCCCTCGGTGATGTCGAACTCCACCTTCTGGTTCTCCTCCAGCGACTTGTAGCCGTTGCCGGCGATCGCGGAGAAGTGCGCGAAGACGTCAGCGCTTCCGTCGTCCGGGGCGATGAAGCCGAAGCCCTTTTCGTTGTTGAACCACTTGACGGTACCGGTAGATGCCATGATGGCGTTTCCTTAGCTTTCTTGCGTTCCGCCATGGTGCGATCGCACCTGCGGAGCCCCGACGTACGTCGACGGGGGTGATGCGCCACGCGGGCAGGTGCCGGCGGGACGGGTTCGGGGTCAGGCCTGATGGCCAGTGACCCTGGTAGTCCGAGTTGAGGGGCAAACCACCTCGCTCGAACGTTGAGCGCCGCCGAAGCGGTTCCATCAGGCTAGCGTGCTCTGGGCCGACTGGCTACCCGTGCGTCACTGAACGACGAAAATCTGGTGGAATTGCTCAGATGGCAGACAAGGAACAGCGCTTCCGGAGTGAACAACTCGAGGAAGCCCTCGCGAAGCAGGACGTCGCTGCGGTGGCGTTCGCGCTGCGCAACGACATCGTGATCGTCCCCCGGCTCGTGACCGGCAAGAAGGACATGCAGGTGCGGGTCTTCGGGCGCGAAGGCTCTGAACAGCGCATCCTGCTGCTGTTCTCGTCGGCGGACGCCTACACGGCGATGGTGCCGGACGAGAAGATCCGGCAGGTAATGGTCTACGACGGACCGCGGCTCGAGGAGTTCCTCGACGCCCACCTCGACATGCTCGAGGGCGTGTTCTTCGACATCGCCGGGCCGAACACCATGCAGGCGACCCCGGGGGACCTGCTGGCCGCATTGCGCGCTTAGGCGATCAGAACGCGCGGTCGAGCTCGCGCTCACGGGCCGACTGCGTCATCGAGAACGCCACACGCAGTGCTTCGCGCAGATGCCCGGAGTCCGAGCCGAGCACCGTCGTGAACCCGAGGCGGGTGGCCTCGTTCACGCGCTGCTTCGTGCCCGTGGCCGGACGGATCTCGCCCGCCAGGCTGATCTCGCCCACGGCCGCGAGCGTGTGCGGGTACGGGCGGTCTCGTGCCGCACTCGCCAGGGCCAGTGCGATCGCCAGGTCGGCTCCGGGTTCGGTGAGCTTCATGCCGCCCACCGTCGAGACGTAGACGTCGGCATCGGAGAGCTTGAGGCCGGCTCGGCGCTCGAGCACCGCGAGCAGCATCGCCACGCGGGAGGCATCGACGCCGTTCACGACCCGACGTGGCTGCGGCGCGGAGCTCGGGACGATGAGCGCCTGGACCTCGACCGGGAGCGCCCGGCGGCCCTCGAGCGCGACGGTCACGCACGTGCCGGAGACCGGGGTTGCGTTCTTGGACATGAAGAGGCCGCTGGGGTCGGGGACCTCGTGGATGCCGTCGCCGCCCATGTCGAAGCACCCGACCTCGTCCGTGGGGCCGAAGCGGTTCTTCAGTGCCCGGACGAAGCGGAGCGCGGTCTGCCGGTCGCCCTCGAAGTGGCAGACGACGTCGACCAGGTGCTCGAGCAGGCGTGGCCCGGCGATCGTGCCGTCCTTGGTGACGTGGCCGACGATCAGGACGGGGAGGGCGCGGTCCTTCGCGATGCGGATCAGGGTCGAGGCGACCTCGCGCACCTGGGACGTCCCACCCGCGATGCCGTCGATCGAGCTGGACGAGATGGTCTGGACGGAGTCGGCGATGAGCAGGTCCGGCTTGACCTGGTCGATCTGGCCGATGATGACGCCGAGGTCGACCTCGCTCGCCAGGTAGAGGTCGTCGTGCATCGCCCCGGTGCGCTCGGCGCGGAGCCTGACCTGGTCGACGGACTCCTCCGCGCTGACGTAGAGGACGCGCTTGCCGGAGGCCGCCGCGCGCGAAGCGACCTCGAGCAGGAGCGTGGACTTGCCGACACCGGGTTCGCCGGACAGCAGCACCGCAGCGCCGGGGACGACCCCGCCGCCGAGCACGCGGTCGAACTCGCCGATGCCGGTCTGCCAGCGCTGCACCGTCGTGCCGCGGGCCTCGGTGATGGGCCGTGCCGCTCGGGCGCCCGTGACGGCGACGGCCGCGGTGCCACGTGTGCTGGCCGAGACCGCCGAGGAGTCCTCGACCGTGCCCCAGGTCTGGCACTCGCCGCACCGGCCGACCCACTTGACACTGGTCCAGCCGCACTCGGTGCATCGGTAGAGGGACTGCGGGCGCGCCATGTCGTCGAGGCTAGGCCGTGCCGCCGACATCGCCGGAGCGGTGCACCGGCTCGTCGGGCAGCGCGATCGACCCCGTCATCCGGTTGCGGATCCGCTCGACGGGACTCGGCCGGTTGGCGTGGTCGAGTGCCTCGGCGCCGTCGGTGTCCTGCTCGGCACGAGCGTTCGCGACCGCTCCGGCCTCACGCCCGAGGTTCTCCGCCTCACGCGCGGACAGGTAGTGCCGGATCGCCGCGACCGTGTCCACTCGAGCGTCGACCGCCGGCTCGAACGCGCTCGCCCAGACCTCGTACCCCCGGTCGTTCGGGTGGAACAGGTCGCCGTAGCTGTTGAAGAACGTGCGACGGACCCCGACCCGCTTCGTGATCGTGTGCAGCGGCGCCACGGTCAGCCCGAACTCGGCGGCCACGCGGTGCACGATCTCGTTCGCCACCGCCACCTTGCGCTCACGGTCCGGCACGAACATGCACGGCAGCTCGGCCACCACCGCGTGTGACGGCACCGCGCCGTAGATCGCCCGGATGTTCCGCTCGAACTTGTCCGGGTCGAAGTCCGCGATGTCGTTCGCCCCGATCGACACCGTGCAGATGTCCGGCGTGTACTGCCGGAGCTTCGGCAACTGGTCGCGCTTGGCACCCCACGTCGTCGAGCCCGAGACACTGAGGTTCACGACGCGCACCGACTCGTGGGACCGGTGTCGGATCCGTCGCGCCAACAGGCCCACGTAGCCGCGCGACGGCACCGTCGCGCCGACGCCCTGCGCCGCCGAGTCGCCGATCGCCACGTACAGCAGCTGCCCCTCGTGCTGCTGTCGCTCGTGCCACCAGTCGGCGTGGATCGGCAGCATGTCGACCACCCGTTGCGCAGCTGCCCGTTGGCCCTTGACGCCGGCCCGGGCCCCGACGGCAGCGGCGCCGAGGACACCGGCCCCACCGAGGACGGACGTCAGGAGTGCGATGAGCGTGCGGGTCTTCATGTCGTGGACGGTACGCCCGCAGGCCGAGTCGACGACGTGGGCGCCCTGTGGGTGTGGGAAGAGCCGTGAGGGTGACCGCCTGTGGAGGGCGAGCCGACGTCGGGTGGCGTGACGGGGCTCCCGGATCGTGTAAACTCTTTCCCGGTACCGTGTCCGAGCGGCCGAAGGATCATGTCTCGAAAACATGTGTGGGGGCAACTCCACCGTGGGTTCAAATCCCACCGGTACCGCCACTGGGCCGTTTGTGTTTCGCACCTCAACGGTTTGCGAAACTCGGCCCAAGAGAAGAACCCCCGGCTCCGGCCGGGGGTTCTTCTTGTTCTCGGGGTGCTCCGGCGGACGATCGCGGCTGTCAGGGGGCCGTCTCGGTCCTCTCCTGCCGTCCAGCGGCCGCGTGCTCGAGTTTTTGGGCGCGCTGAAGCGCCCCGGACGCTTCCGGTGCGTTTCGGGCGCGTTGATGCGTCCGGGGTGCCGGTGGGCCTTGTTTCGTTAGGGGCGGGGCGGCGGCTTACGTGCGCTCCAGGGGGATGAGCTTAACGGGGTCGGGGTTGGCCTTGTAGTTGGACCGGCCGAGCCGGTCGCGGCGTCGCTGCAGGAGTTCGTGCTTCTGCTTCCGGCGCTGCGGTGGGCGGCCTTCCCGGGTGCGCTTGTCGAGGATGTAGAGCTGGTGCTCGAACTCGATGATGCGCTTCATGTTCGTCGCGACCATGAGGAGCGCGAAGGCGAACTGCTGCGCGGCCATGCCACGCGTGGGTCGGTGGGAGGACTTGTAGAGTTCGATGTCGTCCTTGACGGCGTGGCATCGCGGCCGGCTTCTTGGCGATGCTCGCCGCGAAGCGTGACGCGCAGGCTGCGCGCTTCGCGCTGCTCTCGGAGCTCAGGTCTGACGGTGACCACCGCGCACCGCGCACCGCTCACCTCAGCGGATCCCGTGCGTGCAGCGCTGATCGCGACCGCGACGCAACTTCTCGACGCGCTCGGCGCCGGCAACCCGGCTGCTGCCGCTGTGGATCTCGTCGGCCTGATCGACGCGCTCACGCTGTACCGCATCGCGGACGTCGGACCAGTCGACTCTTTGCATGTACTCGAGGCGTACTTCACCGGACTGGTGCGCGAACACCAGCGTGCCGCACGGACAGACACGACAGGTGAGCAGCATGATTGACGTGAGTATCTGCCGGCCGCGGCCGTGCACCCCTCGACAGATGAGCACCCGGTGGTCGGCGCCACTCGGGATCCTCACCGCGCTGACATGGCTGACCGCGACTGTCGTGACCAACGTAGTGCTGATTCGCTACTGGCCGAACGAGCGAGCGTCGTGGTCGGGCGCGATCACACGGACCGTATTCGCGTACTTCGGCTGGGGATGGTTCGTCACCGCGGCGCTCGTGCTGCTCTTCAGCGCGGCGTCGTGCTTGTTCCTGCACTGGTCACGGTCGCGTGCAACCTGGCTGCCATGGGTGCTCCCGCTCGTCGCATCGCTCGTAACTCTCTCGCCTTCGACGCATGCTCCAGAATGCTCACCCACACTCAGTACACAACCGAAGCGGGAGCTGCCGAAGCGGCACGGCAAACGGACAGCGCATCACTCATCACGTTGACGCTGGTGGTCCTAATCTCTGCGACGCTCGGAATCCTCTTAAGGAACCGAAACATTGCACCCACCCCAGGTCGTCGGGAGTAGTCAGACTACGGACACGGCCATCGGTCGCCGAAGTCGAGCGCCTTATCCACGGCGGCTGAAGAAAGGCGTGCCCGGACACGCTCTCGCTAGCGTGATCGAGCTCTTCGCGCTGCCGGCGGACTAGGTCGAGTGAGTCCCACCAGTCATCGCGCCCGGCGTTTGATTTTCGTGCGAGTTCCTTAACCACAGGATGCGCCGAGAACTGTGCCCGAGGTCGGACAAAGGTGTCGAAAGTGCTCTCGCAAGTCTCCGTATCTACTGTCTGCGTCCTCGCTACGTGGCACGAGAACGTCGGCGAGCCGTCTCAACGCGATTTTCGTAGATCGGCTGGGGCGTCGCTGTTGATAGCGGAAGTCTGCCAAGGTGGGGGCAACGGTTGGGGGAAACGTGTCGGTTCTGTTCAACGCACTGCAGGTGGTCGCGTCGACGGGAAACGTTGCCGCGGTAAGCACCCCGGGCCTCGCATCCCGCGTGCGGGCGACGCAGGCCCAACTGCAGCGCAAGGATCCGACGATCGCCACGAAGGCGGGTATCGTCCACGTTCCTGCGTTGTCGACAGACCTCACGCTGCGGCCGTTGGACGCGCTGTTGGAGCTGTCGCTCGGCACGGCATTACGGACCCCACGCTCACTCGCGCCCTTCACCAGCTGGTGGTCGGTACTGCGCTACCTCGGGTTGTTCGACTGGGATCCGTCGACGAATCGGCTGCGCCTCGACAGCGGGGCGATTCTGGATGTCGGCGCGAACCAGCGTCGGGTGATCTCCGAAGAAATCGGCATCGGGTTCGCTGTTCTCGCCGCGAAACAGTGGGTACAGGCCCGAGTTCCCGGGGTCGGACCGGTCAGCGTGATGGATGTCGACCGTGCTCTATTCAACGGGTGGGTGCCCGGGATGCAGCGGGCCGGGAAGCGTCAACCGGACTACCTTCTGCGCTATGAGAACCCACAGCAGTCCGGCGTGTCCGTCTACGAGCTGCTTGAGTCGAAGGGAACTGTGAGCCGATCGGCGGTGACGCGGCAACTCGGGCGGGCCGCGACGCAACTCGGCGGGTTACTGATTGGTGGGCGACCGGTCACAGGGCTTGCGGTCTCGACAGTGTCTGCCGCTGACGGGGTCGAGATTCATGCCATCGACCCAGTAGAGCCTCCTGTGGAGTGGCGCCGCGACCAGCTCGCCGTCGAGTCGTGGCGCAACGTCGAACGCCACTACGATCTGCAGGCACCACGAATTGATGTGAGCCCCGCGCCGTTCTTCGCCGCCGCGGCGAACGTGGAGCTGGGGTCCCTGTCGCACTTCGCCGGCCTCCGCACAGTGGCGCGGCAGTGGTATCCGCGCTTCGGGTCGCCCACGGACGGCGCCTCGGATGCTGACGCACATCGCGACTATGGCGGACGGACGTTTGTGGGTGAAGAGTTCGTCGCCGAGGTGCCCGGCGTCGCCGACTCTCGGGTCCGCGTCTTCCACGGCGTTGACACGAACGTCGCGGCGGCGCTTCGCGACACGGACGCAGAACAGGTCTCAGGAGCGCAGCGTGAGTTTGCGGAATCCCGACCGGCGAACTCGGCGCCCACCGAGGCGCAGCCGGCAGCGGCTGCCGTCTCGGACGTCGGCGCCATCCTCGAAATAACCCTGACGTAGGTCGATGCCCGTCGCACTGGGCGAGCGTCTAGGGTCGGGCCGTGTTCTGCACCTTCTGTGCATCGCTGCGCTCGGCCGCGCATGACGACTCCGCGGGAGGAAAGCGACGTCGTTCGTGGGCGCCCGGCGATCAGGCGCCAGTGACCACCACGCCGGCTAGTAGTACCGGGTATGCGAGCACGGCCGCAAGTATGCCGGTAGCGCCCAGCCCGATACTGCTCGTCCGCGACGCCCTAAAGCGGAAAGCCGACACTGCACCAATGATGAACAGCGCTGTTGGCACCAGAATCGCCGGGAAGAACAGGGGGTGAGCGGATCCCCAGCCCTCGAAGCCGATCCAAATCGGCGCCCACAAGCCGAGGAACAGGGCCGCGTGCATGACTGCCGCAAGCTGCAAGATGCGCGCGCCGTTTCGATTTCGGTGACGAAATGGTCACATTTGCCTCGGAGAGATGCGCCGCCCACCCTATCGGAAGTGACCATGGAGGGATTCGGCGTGCTGGAATTCTTTTTTACATCCCTCCGAGGCTCAATCACATTGCGCTCTCAGAGATGGAGGCTGCCCCCTTCGCGCAGGTCGAGGGTGCGAGCCCAGTGCTACCGCCCGGTCAGAACGGGACTTCGTCGTCGTACCGGCTCGGAGGCGCCCACACCTGGCTGGCAACCTGTGATTCCGCTTCGTGCTGCCGACGTAGTCGCTCCGCCTCTTCGGCGACTGCACGCAGTGCCGTCTCTCGCGCTCGCTCCTCACGCATGAGCTCGATGCTGCGCGGTTCCTCGTTGGCTAGACGCACCATGAGCGCTGCAGCGACGTGGATAGCCAGCCAAGCGTCTGCCTTCGTGACCTCGTCGTCACGGAACTGGTGCGCGTTGCCACGGGCCGAGCGGTCCGCGTTCACCCAATCGATGAAGGGTTTCAGGAGCTTCCTGTCTGCTTGGGAGATGATCCCGGCGGTCGCAGCGCCGTTGAGTTGGTCCGAGATGCTCTGTCCCTCAATGCCGAGGGCGCGGAAAAACTCCTGCACTGCTGTCGCCGCGTCGGTGATCGCAACCGCTGGCCTGTTCTCCGACAGCCGCGTCAGGGCTGCTTCGAATCCGGCCGAGGCGCGAGCGAACTTCGGGCTCAGATCTAGGAAGGTTGACGCGGGCTTCACGACTTCGGCGTGCAGCACATGATTACCGCGTTGCTGGAATCGGCCGGCGTCCCACGCCCAATCGACGCGGTAGCCGAGAAGGATGTCGTTGACGGTCTCCACGAGCGCGTCTGGATCGTACGTCGGAGGAACCCATTCCTGATTCCATCCGACCTCGACCTCAACCTCAACCGGCTCCTCATCCTCCTCGGCCAATGCGGTGACCGCGTACAGCACGGCGGCGACGACATCCAACCGGTCGTTGTCGTCGCCATCGCCGGTGAGGACGTCAGACGCGTCGATGTCGAAGCTGCCATCGGCGGCGCCGATACGCCGATGGCGGTCAGCGCGGACGAGAACTCGACGTGCAGCGTTCGTCGTCTCCTGCAGAACCGCGAGGACCTTCTGTCCCACCCCGACGGGACAATCGTCACGCCATTCGGTTCCGATCTCGTTCTCACGCTCGGACAGGTCTCGCCGTCGCCGAAGTTCCGAGGGCAGCGGCGAAAAGCGTCCAAGTTGACTCACAACGACAGGATACGAACCCGCACCGACGAGATCGCGAGGAGGCGCCACGATAAGCACACCGGCGAAGATCTGTGGCTTGAACTGTCGTCGCCCAGACTGGCCCGCTCCTCTTGCTTGGCGTCATGGGCCGCCCGCACGACCCCGGTCGGGATCGGCAGCGCGAGTGCAACACCGACCGAAGGTCCAGCGGCGTCACGGTGCTCTCACGAGCGCGGGGGGACCGGACCTCCGTCGGAGAACCGCAGTAGCTTGTCCGGGAAGCCCTTCACTCGGATCGACGCCCCCTCCCGAAGCGCGAGAAGGGGAATGCTGCTGCTGTTCCCATGAGTGAAGGGGAACGCGGCGGCTGCGACGGAGGCGACTTCGTCCGCGATGATGTCGAGGATGCGGAGTGTCTGTCCTTGGGTTAGCTCGACGCCACGGGTGAAGTAGGGTTTGTGGTCGGCCAACGCAACGTAGGTGCCGTCTGTCTTGACGTCGTCGAGATGCATCGCTGCGAGGTGTTGCTCGAACTCCACTCGGCCTGCAGGTGTCCGAATCTCGGAGCGCTGGTGAGTCATCTTGTGTCGGATCCACCGCGCAGCCTGGATCCGGGCCGTGGCGACATCGACGCCGAGGTAGGAGTCGTAGAACGCGACACAGTCGTCCCACCGCCACGTCTTCTCGGCTTGAGTGGTTGCCAGCCGGACACCGTAGTTCGACAGGACCTCGTCGGCCAGTGACTCCAGGAACAGTTCGTACAAGGTCACCGCGTCCTTGACGACCGCCGCTGAGAGCTGGAGGAAGAAGTCCTCCGGCCAAACGTCAGTCGCTTGCTCAAAAAGTTCTGCAGCGAGTCCGGCGTCGTGGCGCTCCGGGTCGAAGATCTCATCCGCACGATCGTTCGCCGCAGCCCACTGCCTGTCGAACCAGTCCGACATACCCTCGTTCGTGTGGACAAGAAACGCCCGCATCTGCTGGTGGTCGCGCTGCCAGAACACGTACTGCACCGACACGTCATGCGACCTGAGATATTCGACCACGGCTCACAGTATCGAGTGCGCACCGTTTCGAACTCCGGACCAGTGCTGGGCAGAAGTCCGGTCACTCGTGTGACGGAGCCGGAACCTCGAGTTCGATCGCCGTGAACGCCTGCCTGTCGCTAACAAATCGGTGGACTGCGTAGTCGCCTCTGTCGGAGCCGGCCTTTAACCTGCGGAGTACAGCAGCGAACGAAGAGCAGGAGGCCAGGGCATGGGACCCAATGAACGCAAGGCGGTGCTCGACCGCTGGATGAGCCGATCGAGCCCGGCCGAGGACGACCGCATGGAACGCGCGGAACGCATGGTGCGAGCTGCCATCGACGCTCACCCGGCGTTCGTCGACTACCGGGGCTCCATCAAAGTCTACCCGAAAGGCTCTTACGCGAACCGGACCAACGTTCGAGCTGACAGCGACGTCGACGTCGTAGTGGAGAACCAGGATCTCTACTACTACGAGTACTTCCCACGTAGCGATGCACCCACACCCGACCCGAACGCGATTCCCTATCGAGGCCGTTGGGACGACGAGGACGACTGGCGGAGCGAGGTCCTCGCCGCCCTCCAGAACGCCTACGGACCAGCCCATGTGGATACCAGCGGCAAGGTGGCCATCACCATCGACGAAGTGCCCGGAAGTCGTCCGAGCACGGACGTCGTCCCGTCGTTCGAGTTCCGTCGTTTTGATAGCCCCGACCGTCGCGCCCCACACGTCGGAAGTCGAGTGTTCTCCACCGACGGCAAAGCCATCGACAACTTCCCCGAGCAGCAGAGAGTCAACGGGATCGCGAAAGACGGATGCACCCGCGGTCGCTATAAGAAGTACGTGCGCGCGCTGAAGAGCGCCGAGAACTTCCTCGCGGACGACGGCCAGATCGAGGGACTTCCCTCCTACTTCATGGAGTGCCTCGTCTGGAACGTGCCCGACTCGATTATCAACCGCGGCCTCGAGCTCGCCGACGGCTTCCACGCCGTGCTCGGTTACCTTCTCGTCAACCTTCACGCAGACGACTTCGACTCCGAGAAGTGGGAGGAGCCGAACGGGCTCAAGTGGCTGTTCCGAGGTGAGAAGAAGTGGACCCCGGAGGACGGGCTCTTCCTTGCGTTCCGAACCCTGAAGCACCTCGGATACGTCTGATGAACTCGAACGCGCCGTTCGCACGCAGGATCGCGGTCACCGTCTCGGCCATCTGGGCAGCCGTACTCTTCCTCACCGGTCTCGACCTCGACTACGACCTCCGACGGCTCCTCGCCTACGTCCCGTCCCTCGTCGGCTTCGCGGTCGTTGTCTTCGACCTCTGGCTGTGGAAGATACCCGGGGTTAGCAAGATCACCGGGCGTCCGCGCATCTACGGCACATGGCAGGCAAAATTGACTCCGAACGCGAACAGTCGCATCCCCGAGAGAGGCAACTGGGGTCCGATCATAGGAGCCATGGTGATCGAGCAGACGTTCTGGACGATGTCTATCCGCTTCCATACAGATCAGAGCAGCTCGAGTTCGACCACAGCGGCGCTTGCTGCTGACTCGGAGAGCAAACAGAGCCGGAGCTTATACTTCACGTACGCCAACAAGGCTCGCCAAGAGCACAATGAGCGCAGCTACCCGCACCACGGCACCACGCTCCTTCAAGTCACCGGCCTCGACCCGCAGATCCTCGAAGGGTCGTACTGGACCGACCGACTCACCGCAGGAGACATCACACTCACCCTCGTGGATCGGAGAGTCGACCGGTCAGCCTCAGAGGCAGTGCGGCTCGCGCAGCAGTAGACCTTCGGCGAGGATGGTCCTGTCTCCGCGGGGGAGAAGAGCCTCAGCGTGCTCATTCCACCTCATGCGTCACCCGGGACCTGATTCCAGAGGACCGAGCATGCCCCGGACGACGCTATGGCTATGGCGATGGCGATGGCGATCGTATGCCTGTCCGCGGGCGACGTCGCCGCACAGCACACGACGACCGCCGTCAGTCGCGGCCATGGCCGCAGCGGGCGCGGCGCGTAACGGGCCCGCTGACCAGGCGTTTCCTTCCGAGGGGAAAAGCCGCATGCACTCGGGGAAACCCAGATTGGAGCTTCGTCGGATCCGCGCCAGCACTGGGAAGTACGAGAAACACAAACGGCCCGCCACTTCTCAGAAAACCCCCGTTCACGCGGGGGTTTTCTGCATTTCCAGATGCAGCACCGATCGTTCTCGAGGACGTGAGTGACCGGGGCGCTCTGCAGCCGGGCTCAGCGCCGCTTGCGGAGCGCGTTCGTCGCCCAGAGCGCGACGGCGATCAGCATGGGCTGGAACAGGAGCCGGACGAACCGCTTCGTGTCCGTGTCCAGGCCGAAGCCGTCACGGTGGTGCATCCACTGGGCGATGTTGCCCGGGAAGATCGCGGTGAAGAACACCGCTGCGACCCACCCGACGGTGGCCTGCCGACGCACCAGCAGCACGAGGGCGGCGCCGAGGGAGATCTCCGCGATGCCCGAGGCCAGGACCGTGACGTCCGAGTCCAGGGGGACGAACTCCGGCACCTGGGCCCGGAACTCCTGACGTGCGACCGTGAGGTGGCTGATGCCGGCCCAGGTCATGGCGGCACCCAGCAGGATGCGGACGACGGTACGGGGCTTCGTCGAGCGGGGAGTGCGGCGGCGGGAGGTCATCGGGTGGGGGCCTTTCGAGGGGTGCCGGACACGGATGCCCGGTTGTGCGCAAGTGAATTGTGCACAACCTAACACGACGCCGTCCGCGCACGAGGACGCTCCTCCGGCAGCGCGGTCCACACATCGGCCCAGACCAGCTCGAACTCGACGGGCGCGAGCCGGCGCGCCCGCACCGCCCGCTCCAGGATCGAGAGCGCGTCGAGCGACCCGGCGAGGAGCCGCTCGTCGCCGTGCACCTCCGGCCGACCGTTGCCCAGGAACGTGGTCACGGTGACCGATCGCACCCGCGGACGGAGCCGCCGGGTCGCCCGGCGGAGGACGACGAACCCCGCGGCGTACAGCGCGAGTCCGACGGGCATGCCCGCCGCCGGCACCGAGACCGCCAGGACCACGACCACGAGCGCGGTGAACGCCCCGACGGCGGGCCAGACGTGCCACGCTCGGAGCAGCAGGCGTTCACTCCTGCTGGTCCCGGGCGGGAACACGACGAGCGTCCGCGAGGCCCACAGCGTGCGCCCCACCGGCCGGATCGTGTACCGGCCCCACAGGTGCGGCCCGTCGACCAGGCGGTCGCGGACGGCCGTCGCCGTGGTCACCGCTCCACCGGCAGGAGCTCGGCGCGGACGGGGACGACGTCCCGGTGCCGGACGGTCGTCAGGCAGGGGAAGCAGACCAGGTCGCCATCGCAGACGTCGGCCGGCAGCGGAGCCGGGAGGCGGTGGAACGGACCGTTGGCCTGACCGTCACATCGGGACACGACGTACATCGTGGCGAGGGGAGCGGTGCTCCGGCGTCCGATCAGGCGCATCTGGTCGAGCACGGCGCAGGTCGGCAGGACCGCGTCCAGTTCCAGGAGCACCACCCCGGTGCGCGGCCGTCGGACCCGGGTGACCGACGCGACCGCGACGCTGACGTCACGAGGGGTCCAGCCGCGGGGGCGGTAGCGCGGCGGCGACTGCTCCGCGGTGTGCACGCTCGGGGTGCCGGTCAGGTCGGCGAGCCGGACCATCGAGATCGCGGCGACCACCAGGTCGTCGGTGGTCGCCACGGTGTGGGCCGGCCACAGGACCGGGTCCATCGGATCCGGCAGGGACGCACGGAGCGTCGGCATGATCGCTGTCAGTGTCACACCGGACACGTTCCCGCGCGGACGGGCAAGGGGGAAGGTGCCCTGACGGAACCCCTACGCCCGAGCGCCGACTCCTGACGGTCCGCTCACTCGATGTCGACGTCCCGCTTGCCGCGCCGCACGATGAGCGGGTCCGGCTTGCCGATCACGTCAACCGCCTTGTCCGGGTAGTCGAACTGGGTCAGGAAGTACCGCATCGCGTTGAGTCGGGCGCGCTTCTTGTCGTTCGACCGCACGATGGTCCACGGCGCGTACCGCTTGTCGGTGCGCGTGAACATCGCCATCTTCGCCTCGGTGTAGTCCTCCCAGCGGTCGAGGGACAGCAGGTCGATGTCGGACAGCTTCCACCGGCGCACGGGGTCGAGCTGCCGCATCGCGAACCGGGTGCGCTGCTCGCGGCGGGTGACCGAGAACCAGAACTTCGTCAGGTGGATGCCGGAGTCGACGAGCATCCGCTCGAACTGCGGCACCTGGGTCATGAAGGACTCGTACTGGTCGTCGTCGCAGAACCCCATGACCCGCTCGACGCCTGCCCGGTTGTACCAGGAACGGTCGAACAGGACCATCTCGCCGGCCGACGGCAGGTGCTGCACGTAGCGCTGGAAGTACCACTCACCGCGTTCCCGTTCGCTCGGCTTGCTGAGCGCCACCACGCGCGAGGTGCGGGGGTTGAGGTGCTCCGTGAACCGCTTGATGGTGCCGCCCTTGCCCGCGGCGTCACGCCCTTCGAACAGCACGACGACCTTCTGGCCGGTGTCCTCGAGCCAGTACTGGCACTTCAGGAGCTCGATCTGCAGCTGGTACTTCGCGTACTCGTACTCCTCGCGCGGCAGCCGCTCGTCGTACGGGTAGTCGTCGCGCCACGTCAGGACGGGGTTGCCGTGCGGGTCGATGAGGTCCGGGTCAGCGGTGTGCCCGTCGGCGACGCTGTAGCCCTCGGTCCGGAGCTGCTCGATGTACTCCCGGAGTGGTTGCGAGTACGGCGCTGTGTCCACGGTGTCTCCTCTACCCGCCGATCGGTCGGCTGGTCCCATCCTGTCCTGTGTGACCCGACAACTGCCCAACCGGACGTGTCCCTCAGGTGACCAAGCGGCTGCGTGACCCGAAGCGGTAGCGTTCTCGATGGCCTGTCCCCGACCCCGGATCGAGCAACGATGCCTGACGTCCACCTGCCTGCCGCCGACCGCTACGAGCAGCTCCCGTACCAGCGCGTGGGGAGGAGCGGCCTCATGCTGCCGCGCATCTCCCTCGGCCTGTGGAACAACTTCGGCGCCGACCGTGCACTCGCCACGCAGCGCGACATCGTGTTGCACGCCTTCGACCGCGGGATCACCCACTTCGACCTGGCGAACAACTACGGTCCGCCTCCCGGGTCGGCCGAGGAGCAGTTCGGCCGCATCCTCGAGTCGGACCTGCGTCCGTACCGCGATGAGATCGTGGTGTCGACGAAGGCCGGCTACGACATGTGGCCGGGCCCGTACGGTGACCGGGGGTCCCGCAAGTACATGCTCGCGTCGCTCGACCAGTCGCTCGGGCGCCTCGGGCTGGACTACGTCGACGTGTTCTACTCGCACCGTCCCGACCCCGAGACCCCCATCGAGGAGACGGTCAGCGCGCTCGTGACCGCGGTCCGTTCGGGCAAGGCGCTCTACGCGGGCATCTCGAACTACGACCCGGAGCAGACCGCCGCGGCAGCCGAGGCGCTCGCCGCCGAGAACATGCACCTGCTCATCCACCAGCCGCGCTACAACATGTTCGACCGAGTCCCCGAGGACGGGCTCTTCGACGAGCTCACGCGACTCGGCACCGGTGCGATCGTGTTCTCGCCGCTGGCCGGTGGGCTGCTGACGGACCGGTACCTGGACGGTTCGGTTCCGGTGGGGTCGCGTGCAGCCGAGGGCCGCTGGTTCGGCGCGGACCGCATCGACGACGAGTACCTGACCACCGCGCGGGCGCTCAACGACATCGCTGCGGCCCGCGGGCAGACGCTCGCGCAGCTCGCGATCACGTGGGTGCTCCGGCAGCCGGCCGTCACGTCGGCGTTGGTCGGGGCATCGAGCGTCCGTCAGCTGGACGGCACGCTCGACTCGCTCGCGGGTGCCCCGCTCACCGACGAGGAGCTCGCGGCGATCGACGTACTGGTGCCGCGCGGCTGACGCACGCCGGATGCAGTGGGCGTGACCCAAGAGCAGACGGGAGGCACGGTGCCAGCTGGCACCGTGCCTCCCGTCTCTTGGTGGGTTGCCCTAGACCGCCGCGGTCGCCTCGTCGCGGTGCGGGAGCTTCCAACCCGGACGCACGAAGTGGCACGTGTACCCGGCGGGGTACTTCTCGAGGTAGTCCTGGTGCTCCTCTTCGGCCTGCCAGAAGTCACCAGCGGGCTCGACCTCGGTGACGACCTTGCCGGGCCAGATGCCCGAGGCGTCGACGTCGGCGATCGTGTCGCGCGCGACCTGCTCCTGCTCGGGCGAGGTGAAGAAGATCGCCGAACGGTAGGCACGGCCGACGTCGTTGCCCTGGCGGTCCTTCGTCGACGGGTCGTGGATCTGGAAGAAGAACTCGAGCAGGTCGCGGTACGAGATCACCGACGGGTCGAAGACGATCTCGACCGCCTCGGCGTGGTCACCGTGGTTGCGGTACGTCGCGTTCGGGGTGTCCCCACCCGAGTAGCCGACGCGGGTGCTGATGATGCCGGGACGGCGGCGGAGGAGCTGCTGCGCTCCCCAGAAGCAGCCGCCGGCGAGGATGGCGGTTTCGGTGGTGGTCATGGTGGCCTCCTGAGGTCGTCGTGCCGCTGGCTGCGGCACCGTGTGGTGCAACCGGCAACGGGGCTGCGGTGTTCCCGCGTCGCCCGATGTCCGATCGCGTCAGTTCGTGGTGTCCTCGAGCGCGTCGAGCGCGGCAACGTCGTCGGCCGACAGCACGAAGTCGACGTCGGCGTTCGCGGCGATGCGCGACGGGGTCGTGGACTTCGGCAGCGGCAGGACGTCCTTCTCGAGCAGGTAGCGGATCGCGACCTGGGCGACGGTCTTGTCGTACTTCGCCGCGATCTCGGCGATCTGCGTGTTCTCGAGCAGGCCGCCGGTGGCGAGCGGCGAGTAGCCCTCGGTGAGGATGTCGTGCTCGCGGTCGAACGCGGTGGTCTCGTCCTGGGTGTTGCCGATGAACCAGCGGATCTGGTTGGCGTGCGGGACGACGTCGGTGCGGCCGAGCAGGTCCTCGAGGTCGGCGACTGCGAAGTTCGAGACACCGATCGAGCGGGTCCGGCCGGCGTCGTAGACCTCTTCCAGCACCTTCCACACCTCGACGTTGCCGTCGCGGTGGTCGGAGCCGATGGCGTCCCAGGGCCACGGTGCGTGCACGAGGTACAGGTCGATGACGCCGACGTCGAGGTTGCGGCTCGAGGTCTCGAAGGCCTCACGGGCGCCGTCGGCGGTCTTGATCTCGGCGGGCAGCTTCGTCGTGACGAAGACCTCGTCGCGGGGGACGGCGCTGTCACGGATGGCCTGGCCGACGCTGGCCTCGTTGCCGTAGGCCAGGGCGGTGTCGATGTGGCGGTAGCCGGCGTCCAGCGCGGTCTTCGTGGCGTCGTAGGCGTCGTCGCCGGACGGGATCTGCCAGGTGCCGAAGCCGATCTTCGGGATGTGCAGGCCGTTGGACAGGGTGAACGTGTCGGTGAGAGCGGGCATGCGTCGGACAGTACGCCGCTCGGTTCCGGGGGCGGTCACGGGACGCAACGCTGGGCCGCCGCGCAACGCGCCCCGGAACGGGCATCGCGCCCCGACTCACATGGGCGCGATGCCCGCCAGGGGGCGCGAACGCGTCAGACGACGGACGACCGTCAGCGCGTGCGCACGCCGACGCGCGGCAGCACGAAGCCGAGGACGATCATCGCGACGGCCAGGAACGCGTGCAGGACGTTGTCCGCGCTGTTCAGGGGGACGAAGTTCGCGGGGTCCGCCATGCCGGCCGTGAACAGACCGTAGACGAACAGGACCGCGTAGACGATGCCGCCGACGATCAGGTACAGGCGAGCGCCCGACGCCGAACGGGCTGCGATGAGCCCGACGATGCCGAAGAGCAGATGCACGATGTTGTGCAGGACCGACACCTGGAACAGGCCCAGGAGCAAGGCCATGGAGCCGTGACCGGCCATCGACATCGAGCCCATGTCCATCGTGAGTCCGGGGATGAAGCCGGCGATGCCGACGATCAGGAAGACGACACCGAAGAGGAGCGCACCCTTCTGGGTCCACGTCGAGCCGGTGCGGTTGCGAGCGGTTGCTGCGTTGCTGGTCATGGTGAGACCTCTCTTGTCGAGCGCGCCACGGATGTCGCGCACAGGGCATTCGAGGCCGATGTGCAGTCGGATTGCAGGTGCCATCCGATTTCCGAACGCACGAGGGACCGCTGAGTCGGTGCGCATCGCGTGCTGCCTACGCTCCGCCGTACGGCAACACCGACGGAAGGCAGCACCATGGCAAGCGGAGTCGCAGCGGTATGGGTCCCGGTCACCGACATGCAGCGGGCGGTCGCGTTCTACCGCGACACCCTCGGACTGACGGTCACGGACGAGTCCGACGACTGGAGCGAGATCGACGCGAACGGCTTGATGATCGGCCTGAACGGCCGTGAGTCGGCGAGTCCGTCGAGCGGCGGGGGAGCGGTCATCACGTTCCAGCCGGACGGGTCGATCGAGGACGAGTTGGCCAGCATCCGCGAGCGCGGTGCGGACGTGCAGGGCGAGATCAGCGAGCACCCGTGGGGCAAGATCGTCCCGTTCAAGGACAGCGAGGGCAACGACCTGCAGTTCTACGCGCCGCCGCAGGGCTGACGCGACCCCAGGACGGACGGGAGGCCCGGTGCCAGCTGGCACCGGGCCTCCCGTCTGCGCGTGGTCGCCTGCAGAGCGCTACGCGACCGCGATCTCGTTGGGCACGCCCGGCAGTGCGTCGCTGGAGGCGACGACCTTCCCGGTGGTCAGGTCCACGGCGTGGACCTTCCGCTCGGCGGGGTCGGTGACGTAGGCGATGTCGCCGGCGACCTTCACGGCGGGGTGGGCGTCCTGCCACTCGGCCGGGCCCTCCCACGCGTCGATCACGGGGAACGAGTCGAGCTGCTCCCCGTTGGTCTCGTCGAAGGTGTGCAGGGCGCCGTCGTCGCCGAGGACCACCGCTTCGTCGCCGGGGCCGCGTGCGAGGTCGCGGAACGTGAAGCCGACGCCGTCGGGCATGTCCGCGACGGTGTACTTCCCCGAGGCCGCGTCGATCAGGGCGATCTGGTCGAGCAGGTAGCCCTCGCTGTCCGGGTCGTCGTTGTAGTCACCGACCGCGACCGACGACGTGTCCGTGGTGAACAGGTTGCCGGTGCGGCCGTACTCGGTCGGGGCGTCGAGCTTCTCGAACGCGCCGTCGGCGTAGACGAGGGCGCCGTCGGTGCAGCCGAAGACCGCGACCTCGTCCTGGACCGCACCTTCGCCGTGCACGTCCGGGCACGATTCGGAGCGGGTGAGTTCCTCGCCGTCGGCGTCCAGGGCTCGGACGCCACTCCGGCTCTCCTCGGTGCCGATGGTGGTCAGGAGCGTGCCGTCCTCGAGCTCGATCGCGACGCCGTGGTGCGCCGCCTCGGACTCGGTGGTCCGGGCGTCGGGCAGGGCGTCGCCGTCGAGATCGGTGTTGTCGAAGGTCGTCACGTCGCCGGTGCCGTCGGCGAACAGGGCGGTGCGGTCGCCCTGCACGACGGCGTGCCCACCGGTGTCGGCCGGGAAGACCGCGTCGGTGAGGGCCGGGTCCGCTGCGGTGTCGAGCACCCGGAAGCCCTCGGGCACCGTGACGAGCACGTGGCGGCCGTCGCCGGCGGGGTTCACGCGGGTGAAGCCGTCGATGGCGTCATCGGCCACGACCTGCAGGTCCTGGTCGAGCACGAGCAGACCGCCGTCGTAGGTCAACGTGATGCGGGTGCTGTCCGCCTTCGGGGTCGAGGTGCTCTTGGCGTCGGCGGCGTTCGTGGCGCACCCGGTCAGGGCCAGGGCAACGGTGCCGAGCAGCGCGGCCGGCAGTGCTGCGGCGCGGAGGGTCTTATTTCTGGTCATGGACAACACTGTACTGATTCTCATTCTCATCTAGAAATCGGAGCCGTCAGGCCGTCAACGATCGAGTCGGTGTTCGAGCGCATCATCCCGAGGTAGGTCGACGCGGCGCCGTCCTCGGTCAGGGACTCGGTCGCCAGCGAGCGGATCGACACCTGCACGTCGACCTCGTCCGCCAGGACCTCGGCAAGGCGAGCGGGTTGCGAGGCGTCGGCGAAGATCGTCGGGACGCCCGCCTGCTCGATCGCGTCCGCCAGGTCACGCAGGTCGGCGGCGCTCGGGGACGCCAGGGTCGTGCCGCTCGGGATCACGGCACCCACCACCCGGAATCCGTAGCGGTCGGCGAGGTAGCCGAACACGTGGTGGTTCGTCACCAGGGCCCTGCGATCGGCGGGGATGGTGTCGAACGCGGCGGTCATGTCGTCGTCGAGGGCATCGAGCCGGTCGGTGTAGGCCTCGGTGCCGGGAGCGTCGATGCCGACGGCGTCCAGCTCGTCGTCGAGGGCCTCGACCACGTCGACCATGCGCGCGGGGTCCGTCCAGAAGTGCGGGTCCGGGCCGCTGTCGTCGTCGGTGGTCCACTCCAGGGCGTTGATCGCGTCACCGGCGGTGAAGACGGCCACGCCGTCGTCGGCCGCGGCGCGGACGTGGTGGGCCACTCCTTCCTCGAGCCCGAGGCCGTTCTCGACCACCAGGTCTGCGCTCCGGAGTCGCGCCGCCTGCTGCGCGGACACCTCGAACGAGTGCGGATCGCCGCCAGGGGGCATGAGCACCATGACGTCGACGTCGTCGCCGACGGCCTCGGTCACCACGTCGCCCAGGATGTTCGTCGTCACGGCGACGAGTGGACGGTCCGACCCGGCGGCGGTGCAGCCGGACGTCGTGACGGCGACGGCGGTGACGACGAGGGCCGCTGCCACCGCCCGCGCGGTGCGCCCGACCGGCGTGGTTCCGCTCACAGTCCCACCTCGGCGAACGCGACGGGCGCCAACGGGAGCTCGATGGTCCGGGCCACGCGGGCGCCGTCCGCGAAGTCGATCTCGTGCACGACGGCGGCCGTGGGGTCGGCCACGTAGGCGCGCTGCGCGTCGAGCTGCAGCAGCGGTGCCCGGTCGCCGTCGACCAGGGGATCAGTCGTCGCGACCTTCCCGGTCGAGGCGGTCACCACGACCACCCGACCGGCGTCGTCGACCCCGACCACGTGCTCGTCCTGGTCGTCGACGGCGACCACCGCACGCAGCGGCCGTTCGGTCGGCACGTGCTGCCAGGAGCCCTGTCGGACGTCGAGCAACCAGAAGCCGGTGTCGCCCGCGAGTCCGGCGACCGTGGGGCGGCCGGCCCGTGCGGCGAAGGCGGTCGGACGCTCGGCGTCGTCCGGCAGTTCGACGAACGAGGTCGCACCGGCATCGTCGACGACGACCGCTCCGTCGGCGCAGCCCACCACGGCGCCGGCGCGGGTGACGATGCCACCAGCGGGGTCGGTGCAGGCCTGTCCGGCGCTGGTCGACCCGGTCGACCCGGTCTGTTCTCCGTCGGTGTCGAGGACGCGGACGGTGTCGCCCTCGGCAGCAACCAGGTGCTCGCCGAGCGGGAGCAGCACGGTCGCGTCGAGTCGTGCGGTCTCGTCGAGCTCGCCCTGCCCGAGTGCCGCGCGGTCGAGCACCACCGCCTCGCCGCGCTCTGGCCAGGCGATCGTGGTCATCGTCTCCGAGGAGTGCACCTGGACCGGACCGCCGCCCTCGAGCGTCCCGACGATGCGCGGCTCGGCGGCGTAGTAGTGCGTGTGGTCTCCGTGGTCGACGGTCCAGGAGCCCCCGTCGACGACCGTGGTGCGGTCGCCGTCGCTCGTCACCAGGAACCGACCGTCGGTCGCGGAGTGCTCGGCTGCGCCGACGCGGTCCAGGTCGGTCGTCTCGCCGGTGAGCAGGTCGCGCAACGCTGTCTCGCCGGTCGCGGAGACGGCCAGGAGGCCCAGCTGGGGTTCCTGGGACTCGGTCGCGCCCGCCACCCAGCCGTGCGGGGCCGCGGTCGCGCTGGCGTCGTCGACCGGCGGTGTCGACGCGGTGGAGCACGCAGTGGCCGTCAGCGCGAGGCCGGTCGTCAGGCCCAGGGCTCCCAGGAGTCGCGGGAGTCGTGTGCGTGGTCGGTCGGTGGTCGGGTCGTGGTTCATGGTGCCTCTCGTGCTGATGCTCGGACGGGGTGTTCGACGGGCCTGGTGGTCGCGCGCGCGGTGCTGCGTGCGACGGCTGCCAGCCCTTGGGAAAGGGCGACCCCGGCGACGGCGACGGCCGCGATGCTGGCGCCGGCCGCGGTGCCGGCGTGCCACGAGACGAGCAGGCCGACCAGGACGGCGACGACACCGAGCACCGCGCCGAGGAGCATCGTCGAGGCCACGTGCTTCGTCCAGGCGCGGGCCGCGGCGGCGGGCGCGAGCAGCAGCCCGACGACCAGCAGGGTGCCGACCGCGCGGTACGAGGCGACGACGGCGAGGGTGACCAGGCCGATGAGGACCACCTCGGCGAGCCGGGGGTGCAGGCCGAGCGTCGCGGCCTTGCGGACGTCGAAGGCCAGTGCCGTGAACGGTCGGTGGAACACGGCCGCGACGAGCAGGGCGACGGCGACCGCGATCGCCAGGCCGACGAGGTCGGTGCGTGTCACGGCCAGCACGTCGCCGAACAGGATCGCGGTGACGTCGGTGGCGAAGGACCGCGATGCCGACACGATGATGACCCCGAGCGCGAGCATCCCGACGAAGAGCAGCCCGATCGAGGTGTCGTAGGACAGGCCACCGCGTCGTCGGAGCGCCCCGACCCCGAACACCATCACTCCGGCACTCACGGCGGCGCCGAGCACTGCGGGGACTCCGGTGAGCGCTGCGATCGCGACGCCGGGCAGCATGCCGTGCGACAGGGCTTCGCCCAGGAACGCCATCCCGCGCACGAGCACCCACGTCCCGACGACGGCGCACAGCACCGCGGCCAGGGCGCCGCCGGTCAGGGCGCGCACCATGAAGTCGACGGTGAAGGGGTCGGTCAGCCAGGTCACGATCCGAGACGCTACATGAAAACGACTATCGATACTGATAGCGTGTTCAGGTGCCAGCAGCCGACACGCGACCAGCCGTCCGCCTCGAGCAGGTGACCGCCCTGCGCGGGGAGCGGACCGTCCTCGACGGCCTCGACGCGGCCTTCCCGGCCGGCCGGGTCACCGCGCTGACCGGACCCAACGGATCCGGCAAGTCGACGCTGCTCGACGTGGTGGCGGGCGTGCTGCGACCGACCGCCGGGCGCATCACGGGCCTCCCGTCCGACGGCGTCGCCCACGTGAGCCAGTCCGTCCCGCCGACCACGCTCCCGCTCACGGTCCGCGCGGCCGTCGCGATGGGGCGGTGGCGTCACCGGGCCTGGTGGCGTCCGCTCGGACGCGACGACCGCGTCGTCGTCGACGCGCAGCTCGAGCGGATGGCGATCGCGGACCTGGCCGACCGGCCCCTCGACGCGTTGTCCGGCGGGCAGCGGCAGCGCACGCTCGTGGCACTCGGGCTGGCGCAGCGGGCGCGGGTGCTGCTCGTCGACGAACCGACGGCCGGCGTCGACGCGGCGTCCGCGGCGCTCGTGGTGGCGGCGCTCGCCGCCGAGGCTGCCGACGGCGTGGTGGTCGTGCACGCCGCACACGATCCGGTGGCGATCGCCGCAGCCGACGCCGTGGTCACCCTCCCCGCGCTCTGACGGCGCGGGTGACGGTCAGGGGCAGGCGACGGCGACGGAACCCGTCGAGGTCGTCACCGGAACGGGTGCCGGAGCCTCGTCGGCGACCGGCGCCGCGCTCGAGCGGCGCAGCCCGAGGGAGACGAGCACGATCGCGCCCACGACGGCGACCCCTCCGGACAACCAGAAGTCCGCGGCGAGCCCGAACGACGACACCGCTGCGCCGCCGAGCACCGACCCCGCGGCGATCGCGAGCTGGATGGTCGTCACGAACAGCGCGAGCCCGGTCTCGGACCCGGCGGGCGACGCCGTGGACATCCACGTCTGCATGCCGAGCGGCAACGCGCCCCAGACCAGCCCCCACACCACGAGCAGCACGAACACCCCGACGACGGAGTGCGCGAGCAGGGGGAGCAGGACCACGGCGACCGCGAGGGCGACCTTGGACACGCTGATCGTCCCGAGCACGCTCCGCCCCAGGGTGAAGCCCGCGGCGAAGTTCCCGACGATCCCCGCGACGCCGAACACCAGGAGCGCGAGCGTGACGGTGTCCGGGCCGACCCCGACCAGGTCCTGCAGGTACGGCGCGATGTACGTGTACGCGGCGAACTGTGCGGCGAACAGGAACGCGGCGGCGATCAGACCGACACGGGCACGGGGGACGCGGAGCAGCGAGCCGAGCGTCGCGAACCGGACCTGCTGCTGCGCGGGGATGCGCGGCAGCATCGCGAGCTGCAGGACGAGCGCGACCAGACCGAGCACGCCGCCGATGACGAACGCGAGCCGCCAGGTGGCGAGCGACGAGACGAGGGCGCCGAGCGGCAGGCTCACGACCGTCGCGACCGAGACGCCGGCGGTGATGAGCGAGGTCGCCCGGATCGTGGCGGCCGGCCGGACCAGTCGACCGGCGATGCCGGCGCCGATCGCCCAGAACCCGCCGATGCCGACGCCCAGGAGCATCCGGGCCACGAGCAGCACACCGAACGAGGGCGCGATCGCCGCGAGCCCGTCCGCCACCACGAGCAGCACGGTCAACGAGACGAGCACGACACGGCGGTCCACGCGCGAGGTCAGGACCGTGACGACCGGCGCCGCGACGGCACCGACCAGCCCGGTGGCGACGACCATGAGCCCGGCCGTGCCGATCCCGACGTCGAGGTCGGCGGCGATGGCGGGCAGGAGTCCGATCGGCAGGAACTCGGAGAGCACGAGGACGAAGGATCCGAGTGCGACGGACGTGACACCGAGCCACCCGCGGCGCTCTGCTGACGAGGTCATGGGTTCGTCAAGCAGCGCCGGTCGCGGGCCATTCCCGCGTGTCGTGTCGTTACTCGGCGGGTACCGGCACGGTTCGGCCCGACGCCACCGACTCCTGCGCCGCGAGCACGATCGACAGGGTCCGCAGCCCGACGTGCACGTCCGGCTGCGGCTGCACGCCCGACCGGACGGCGTCGACGAACGTCCGGAGCATCACCGCGTCGGGGTCGGCACCGGTGCGGGACTCGATCGGCAGTCCGGTCTCCGCGACGATCCCGCGAGCAGCCGCCCCGAAGAAGTCGAGCGACACCGTGCCGCCCGTCCCGGCGACGTCGAGCGTCAGCCCACCCCACACCGCCGAGGTGTCCGGCTTGCTCCACGAGCAGTCGATCGCGGCGACGACGCCGTTCGCGTACGTGATCGTGACGAGTCCGGCGGTCTCCGCCTGTGCCCGGGCCGCGTGCAGCGTGCGGTTCGCCACCGCGGTCACGGTGACGGGTGCCGACCCCATCAGGCCCTCGAGCAGGTCCGCGATGTGCACGACGTGGTCGACGATCGCGCCGCCGCCGGACAGCTCCGGCTCGGTGAACCACGACCGGGTCAGGGGGAGCATGCCGTTGTTCGCGCCGCGGATCGAGAACAGCTGCCCGAGTGCTCCGGAGTCGTGCGCCGCGCGGAGCTTGTCGAACGCCGAGGTGAACCGCACCGGGAACGCCACCATGAGCATGACGCCCGCCGCTTCGACGGCGTCGCGGATCGCGAGGCCGTCCTCCCACGTGGTCGCGAGCGGCTTCTCGCACAGGACGTGCGCACCGGCGGCGGCCGCGGCCTCGACGAGTTCGCGGTGCCGGGCGTTCTCGCTCGTGACGACGACGGCGTCCGGGCCCCAGGCGAGCAGCTCGTCGTACGTCTCCGCGTAGTCGACCCCGAGCTCGTCGGCCAGGTCGCGGCCGCGGAGCTCGATGACGGTCTCGCCCGTGCTGACGCCGCCCGGATCGGCACCGCGGACCTCGACCCCGGGCATCGCGGTGAGGGCGGTGAGGTAGCCGATCGCATGGGTGTGGGCGAACGACATCACGGCGATCTTCAGAGCGGTCACGCGCGAGCCCCCGTCGTCAGGGACACCGGCTGCCCGGTGTCCATCGAATCGAGTGCCGCGTTCGCGATCCGGACTGCCTCGGCGCCGTCCGCCGCCGTCACCCGCGGAGCGGCGCCGCCGGCGAACGCCCCGAGGAACTCGGCCAGCTCGAGCCCGTACGGGTCGTCGGCGGGGTCGACCTCGGGCAGGAAGCCGTCCGCGGCGTCGGGCACCGCGAGGTCGGCGACGTAGTCCTGTTCGTCGAGCGACCGGTGCGCCAGGCTGCCGCGCGTGCCCGTCACCGAGTACTCGGTCGAGAACGCGAGGTGCTGCGGTCCCCAGATCCCGGCGACGTGGCTGATCGCGCCGGACTCGTGCGTGAGCAGGACGTGTGCGGCCTCCACCGGCTCGGCCTCGGTGCCGGCACGGACGCCGACCGCCGACACCGTGCTGACCGGCCCGGCGACCCACCGCGCGATGTCGAGGTCGTGGATCATCTGGTCCATCACGATGCCGCCGGACAGTGCCCGGTCGGCGAACCACGCGGTGCGGATCGGGAAGGCCCCGGAGCGCACGAACCGCAGGACCGCCAGGTCGCCCAGGAGGCCCGTGGTGACGGCGTCGTGCAGGCGCACGTACGCGGGGAAGAAGCGCACCACGTGGGCCGGGAAGAGCTGTCGGCCGGCGTCCCGCGCACGGGCCACCAGGTCCGCAGCATCGGCGTCGGTCCGGGCGAGCGGCTTCTCCGACACGACGTCCTTGCCGGCGGCGAGTGCGGCCCGCACGACCTCGGCGTGGGTGAAGGTCGGCGTCACCACGTCCACGACGTCGACTTCCGCGAACAGGTCGTCGAGCGAGTCGACGACGGTGATCGACGACCCCGCGGCGGATGCTGCCGGGGCGAACGCGGCGGCCAGATCTTGCGCACCGTCCTGCGCGTACACGACGACCGGGCCGAGCCGGAGCAGGCCGGGCATGTGCGCGTGGGCGATGCCGCCGGCGCCGACGAGGCCGATCCGGGGAGGGGTCGGGGGCATCGGGGCTCCTTCGCGGGGTGGACCGGTCGACGGTGACGGGGACCGGGCCATGCTACCGAGCCGGCGGTCGGAGGGTGGTGCTCAGGCGGAGCCGCGCCAGACCACCTCCGTCGGCAGGATGAGTCCGTGCGGGCCCTCGTCGGCACCGGCGATCTGCGCGAGTACCTGCTGCGCCGCGCTCTCGCCGAGGGTGTGCGCGGGTTGCCGGACCGTCGACAGCGGCGGGTCGCAACGCAGTGCCCAGGCGCTGTCGTCGAAGCCGACCACGCCGACGTCACCGGGGACCGACCGGCCGCTGCGCTGCAGGACGTCCATCGCGCCAGCGGCCACGGCGTCCGAGGCGGCGAACACCCCGTCGAGGTCGGGGGCCCGGTCGAGGAGTTCACGCATGCCGTCGGCGCCGGCGGTGTAGCTGAACAGCGGGTTGCGGGCCACCAGCTCGGGGTCGAAGCGGTCGCCGAGGGCCGCGGTGAAGCCGGCCAGTCGGTCCTGCCCCGAGTCGCGGTCGAGCCCGGACGCGAGCATGCCGATCCGCTTCCGGCCGGTGGCGACCAGGCGCCGGGTGATCCGCTCGGCGGCCGCGCGGTTGTCGATGCCGATGTACGAGATGTTCGCGGCGTCGGACGGGTGGCCGACGAAGCACGCCGGCATGCCGATCTCCTCGATCGCCCGGGTGATCGGGTCGCCGTCGCGGGCGGAAAGCACGATGGCACCGTCGACGAACCCGCCGCGCAGGTACTCGACGACGCGCTCGTTGTCGCGGGCCGAGTCGACCATGATCGTGACGAGCTGCTGGTCGGCCTGCGACAGCACCGTGTTGGTGCCGATCAGGATGTTGCCGATGTTCGGGTCGTCGAGCACCTGGACCGACGGCTCGTGCACGATCAGGGCGATCGCTCCGGAGCGCCGGGTGACCAGGCTCCGGGCCGCCGCGCTGCGCACGTAGCCGACGCGCCGGACGGCTGCCTGCACGGCTTCGCGGGCTTCGGGCGACACGTACGGTTCGTCGTTCAGGACCCGTGAGACGGTGCCCCGGGAGAGTCCTGATTCGTCGGCGACGTCCTGGATCGTGGCGCGCTGGCGTGCGGTTCGGACCTCGGACATGCGGCAACCATATCCGTCCCAGGACGGGCTCCAGCACGCGTCTTGTTGACAGCGGTCCGCTTCTGGTGTTCACTCTGGGAGCGCTCCCAGAACGATCCGAACCCGTTCGATCCGGCTGGACTGGGAGCGCTCCCAGAACCTGGGTGACCTTCGCCGTCGAAGGGGTCGTCAACGACCGGAGCGGCAGCGGTCGCCCCGATCAGCGAGGACCCTGACGTGACCACGACCACCCTGCCGACGCCCGCCACCGGGGCGCTCGGGCTCGGCTCGACCGGGCTCGCCTTCGGGTGCGACTACAACCCCGAGCAGTGGGACCCTGCGGTCTGGGTCGAGGACGTCCGGCTGATGCGCGAGGCCGGGGTGAACCTGGTCGCGATCAACGTCTTCGGCTGGTCGCACGTCGAGCCGCGTCAGGGCGAGTACGACTTCACCGCGCTCGACACCGTCATCGAGCTGCTGCACGGCGCGGGCATCGGCGTCGACCTCGGCACCGGCACCGCCTCGACCCCGCCGTGGCTCACCACGCTGCACCCCGAGGTCCTGCCCGTCGTGGCGGACGGCACCACGCGCTGGCCCGGCGGGCGGCAGGCGTTCTGCCCGAGCTCCCCGGTGTACCGCGAGCACGCCCTCGCCCTGGTCCGCGCCACGGCGGAGCGCTACGGCGACCACCCCGCGGTCAAGCTCTGGCACGTGTCGAACGAGCTCGGCTGCCACAACGCGCACTGCTTCTGCGACGTCTCGGCCGAGGCGTTCCGTGGCTGGCTCCGTGCCCGCTACGGCACCGTCGACGAACTGAACGCCGCGTGGGGCACCTCGTTCTGGAGCCAGCGGTACTCGGCGTGGGAGCAGGTGCTGCCGCCCCGCGCGACGCTGTCGTCCACGAACCCCGCGCAGACCATCGACTTCGACCGGTTCTCGTCCGACGAACTCCTCGGCCACCACCGTGCCGAGGCCGCCGTGCTGCGCGAACTGAGCGACAAGCCCGTCACCACGAACTTCATGGTCGCCGCGCACATCACCGCGCTCGACTACTGGTCGTGGACGGCCGACATGGACGTCATCGCGAACGACCACTACCTCGACCACCGCCTGCCCCGCCCGCACGCCGAGCTCGCCTTCGCCGCGGACACCACCCGCGGACTCGCCGGCGGAGCCCCGTGGCTGCTGATGGAGCACTCGACCGGCGCCGTGAACTGGCAGCCGCACAACGTCGCGAAGGCACCGGGCCAGATGCTGCAGGACACCGTCGCGCACATCGCCCGGGGCGCGGACGGCGTCTGCTTCTTCCAGTGGCGCGCGTCGGTGCAGGGCTCCGAGAAGTTCCACTCCGCACTGCTGCCGCACGCCGGCACCGATTCGCGCACCTGGCGCGAGGTCGTCGCCCTCGGGTCGCTCGTCGAGCGGCTCGGCGAACTGCGCGGATCCCGGGTCGTCGCCGAGGTCGCGCTCGTCTTCAGCTGGGAGACCCAGTGGGCCGCCGACCTGGAGGCCCACCCCACCACTGCGCTCCGGTACCTGCAGCAGGTGCACGCGTTCCACGCCGCGCTCCGGGACCTCGGGGTCACGGTCGACGTCGTCGCGCCGGGCGCCCCGCTCGACGGCTACGCCGCGGTCGTCGTCCCCGAGCTCTACCTGGTGCGCGACGAGCACGCCGCCGTGATCGCCGACCACGTCGCCGCCGGTGGCCACGCGGTCGTCACCTTCTTCAGCGGGATCGTCGACGAACGCGACCGGGTCCGCACCGGCGGCTACCCCGGCGCCTTCCGCGACCTGCTCGGCATCCGGGTCGACGAGTTCCTGCCGCTCGCCGCGGACCAGGCGATCGCGCTGTCCGACGGCACCACCGGCACCGTGTGGTCGGAGCCCGTCGCGCTGCGCGGCGCCACGAGCGTCGTCGAGTACGCCGAGGGCCCGCTCGCCGGCTCCGCCGCGGTCACCCGCAACGACCACGGCGCCGGATCCGCCTGGTACACGTCCACCGTGCTCGAGGCCGACGCGCTGCGCGACCTGCTCCGCCGCGTGCTCGCCGAGGCCGGCGTCTCCCCGGATCCCGCGACCGCACCGGGTGTCGAGGTCGTCCGGCGCCGCGACGACCAGCACGAGTGGGTCTTCCTGCTCAACCACTCCGACCAGCCCGCCTCGCACACCGTCACGGGCCACGAGCTCGTCACCGACCGACCCGTCGACGGCGTCACCGTCCTCGACGCCGGCAGCACCCAGATCATCCGCACCGACAGGAACCGATCATGACCACCACCACCCAGCGGCCCCGCGCCGTCCGTCGTCGGGGCGGGGGCTCCCGCTACCGCCTGGCGATCGCGATCTTCGTGGTCCCGTTCGCCCTGCTGTTCACCGCGTTCTACCTCGTCCCGATCCTGTACGCCGTGTGGCAGTCGCTGCAGAAGATCGAGCGCCAGGGCACGTTCGGCGCCCCGACACAGGTGTTCGGCGGGCTGAGCCAGTACGCGCTCGTGTTCCAGAACAGCGCGTTCTGGGACTCGGTCCTCCGCGTGCTGCTGTTCGGTGTCGTGCAGGTCCCCGTGATGCTCGGGCTCGCGCTCCTGTTCGCGCTGCTGCTCGACTCCCCGCTGCTGCGCGGCAAGCGGTTCTTCCGCCTGGCCTTCTTCGCGCCGTACGCGGTCCCCGGTGTCATCGCCGCGATCATGTGGGGCTACCTCTACGCCCCGGACCTGTCGCCGTTCTCCGCCGTGACCTCGAAGGTCGACTTCCTGGGATCCGGCACCGTGCTCTGGGCCGTCGCGAACGTCGTGACCTGGGTCTTCGTCGGCTACAACATGCTCATCATCTACTCGTCGCTGTTGGCGATCCCGGCCGAGATCTACGAGGCTGCCAAGCTCGACGGGGCCTCGCAGCTCCGGATCGCGCTGTCGATCAAGATCCCCCTGGTCGTGCCGGCGATCGTGCTGACCGCGGTGTTCTCGGTGATCGGGACGCTGCAGCTGCTGACCGAGCCGACCGTCTTCCGGCAGTTCACCTCGACGATCTCGTCGACGTTCACGCCCAACATGCTCGTCTACTCGACCTCGTCGGTGCCGAACTTCAACCTGGCGGCCGCGTTCTCGGTCGTCCTCGCCCTCGCCACGTTCATCCTGTCGATCGGGTTCCTCCGACTGACCCAGCGGAAGGCCGCCCAGTGACCGTCCACGCACCCACCCCGGGCGACACCGTGCGCGACGCGGGCCGACCGCTCGAGCCGAACCGGGCCTCCCGTCCGCACCAGCACGGTGCACGCGGGCCGCGGGAGAGCGTCATCTCGCGCAGCGCCGCGATGATCGTGATGGGTGTCTTCACCCTGTACTTCCTGCTGCCGATCTTCTGGCTGCTGGTCTCGTCGACCAAGACGGCCGCGAACTTCAACACCACGTTCTCGCTGTGGTTCAGCGCGACCTCGGTGCAGGACTTCTTCGCGAACCTCGCCGAGCTGTTCACCCGGCAGGACGGCATCTACCTGCGCTGGCTGCTCAACAGCATCGCGTACGCCGGTGTCGCCGGGCTGCTCGGCACCGTGCTGTCGGCGATGTGCGGGTACGCCCTGGCCAAGTACCGGTTCCGAGGGCGCGAGGCGCTGTTCAACACGTTCCTCGGCGGCGTCCTCGTGCCGGCCACGGCGCTCGCCCTGCCGCTGTTCCTCATCTTCAGCCAGGTCGACCTGACCGACACGTTCTGGTCGGTGTTCCTGCCGAGCATCGTCAGCCCGTTCGGCGTCTACCTGTCGCGGTTGTTCGCGGCGTCGAGCGTGCCCGACGAGATCATCGAGGCCGCGCGCATCGACGGCTCCGGCGAGGTCCGCACGTTCTTCACCGTCGCCGTCCGGCTCATGTCGCCGGCCCTCGTGACGATCTTCCTGTTCCAGTTCGTCGCCGTCTGGAACAACTTCTTCCTGCCGCTCGTGATGCTCCGCGACTCGTCGCTGTTCCCCGTCACGCTCGGCCTCTACACGTGGAACTCGAGCGTGAACCAGTACCCCGACCTGCGCACCCTCGTGCTCATCGGGTCGTTCGTCTCGATCATCCCGCTGCTCATCGCGTTCCTGAGCCTGCAGCGCTTCTGGCGCTCCGGCCTCGGGTCCGGCGGTCTGAAGTAGCCACCCGACCAGCACTCCCTCCGCACACCAGCCCTCCCCACACCACATCCCGAACGGAAACAGCATGAAGACAACGAAGTTCCTCAGCGTCGCCGCCCTGGCGGTCGCCGCGACCGTCGCCCTCGCCGGCTGCAGCGCCGGCGGCAGCGGCAGCGGCGGCAGTTCCTCCGACACTGCAGCCGCGAGCTGCAAGCCCTCGAGCGGCAAGGTCACGCTCGACTTCACGACCTGGGTGCCGAACATGGACAAGGTCGTCGCCATCTGGAACAAGGCGAACCCGGACATCCAGGTGAAGACCTCGATCGTCGCGAACGGCAACAGCGGGACGTACCAGAACTTCTTCAACCAGCTCAAGGCGAAGCAGGCGCCCGACATCGGCCAGGTCGAGTACGACACCCTGCCGGCCTTCCGGGTGCAGGGCGGCCTCGAGGACATCGGTGCGTGCTCCGGCATCTCGGCGGCGAAGAAGGACTTCTCCGACGGCCTCTGGAACCAGGTCACCTTCGGCGAGTCGAAGTCCGTCTACGCCGTGCCGCAGGACTCCGGTCCGATGGCGCTGTACTACCGCAAGGACCTGTTCGAGAAGGCCGGGCTCGACGCCCCGAAGACGTGGGAGGAGTACGGCGAGGACGCCGTCAAGATCAAGGCGCTCGGCGGCAACATCACGAACTTCGCCAAGGGTGACGTCAACCAGTTCGCCGGGCTCGTGTCACAGGCCGGCGGCCAGTGGTTCGCGAACTCGGGTGACTCGTGGAAGGTCGACCTGACCGACGCGAAGTCGAAGAAGGTCGCCGACTACTGGCAGGACCTGATCGACAAGAAGCTCGTCAACACCCTGCCGAGCTTCACCGACCAGTGGAACGCCGCGTACGACAGCGGCCAGGACTGGACCTGGGTCTCCGCCGTCTGGGGTGCGAACACCATCTCGAGCGGTGCGCCGTCGACCTCCGGCAAGTGGGCCGTCGCGCCGATGCCGCAGTGGAGCGAGGGCGAGTCGAAGTCGGCCGCCTGGGGCGGTTCGTCGAACGTCGTCTTCGCCGGCAGCGAGCACCCCGCCGAGGCGTCGAAGTTCCTGGTCTGGCTGAACACCTCGACCGAGGCGCTGTCCGCACTGAACAAGGAGGCCAACCTCTACCCGGCGTCCTCCACCGGCGCCGAGCTCCCCGCGCTGACCGAGGGACTCCCGTTCTACGGCAACCAGAAGATCTACGAGGAGTTCGCGACCGCGGCGAAGGACATCCAGCCCTTCACCTGGGGTCCGACGATGACGCAGACCTACTCGGACGTCTCCGACGGGTTCGGCTCGGCGGCGTCCGGTGACGGCACGCTGCTCGAGGCACTCGAGTCCGGGCAGTCCAAGACGGTGGCGGCGCTCAAGGCGCAGTCGATCCCGGTCAAGGGCTGACAGCGCTGACGCGCTGACGGCGGACGGGAGGCACGGTGCCAGCTGGCACCGAGCCTCCTGTCCGTTGCTCGGTCACGCTGGCAAGCGCGGCATGTGATGTGTTGCCGTTTGCGATAATCGCAAGTACGCTAGCGACATGGCCGGATCCCTGGAACAACGTGTCGAAGCCGTCATCACATCGGTCGACCTCGGGCGAGCGGACTTCGCAGCCTCCATCGGCATCGACGCGAGCAAACTCTCGAAGTCGCTCTCGGGTCGGCGACGGTTCTCCTCCCTTGAACTGGCCAGGATCGCCGACGTGGGCCGTCGCAGCGTCGATTGGCTGATCACTGGACGTGAGCCGTTCCGACCGGTGTTCGCCCAGCGCGCCCGGCTCGCTGGTGTCGATGACGAAGCGGGGGCGAGGACGGTCGAACTCCTCGCCACTGGCGTTCGTGGCCTCGCAGCGGTCGACCGCCCGTTGGTCCTGCCTGAGCTCCCGCAACTCGCCCAACGGTCGAGCTGGTACACGGTGGAGGCGGCTGAGCTCGCGCGTCGCTTCGTCGCGGCGATCGGTCGACCGCTCGGCGGCCTGTCGACGCACGATCTCATCTCGGCCATCGAACGCGTCTTCGGCGTGATGGTCGTCGTCACCGA
The DNA here is from genome assembly GCF_003814955.1 of Curtobacterium sp. PhB137. Taxonomy (NCBI): domain Bacteria; kingdom Bacillati; phylum Actinomycetota; class Actinomycetes; order Micrococcales; family Microbacteriaceae; genus Curtobacterium; species Curtobacterium sp. PhB137. The sequence continues at coordinate 771,938 of NZ_RKQO01000004.1, forward strand.
CCTGCCGGAGGGGATCGACGGTCTCTCGTACGAGGACGCGCACTGCCGGGTGACCCTCCTCGCGACCACCGACCAGCCCCTGCGTCAGCGGTTCACGCTCGCGCACGAACTCGCGCACATCGCCTTCGGTGATGCTCGTCAGGGCATGCTCGAGGAACGAATGGGGACGGCGCGCTCGAACGTCGAGCGGCGCGCGAACAGCTTCGCCGCGGCCTTCCTCGCCCCCGCGGACGAACTCAGCGCGGCGATCGGCGGGCGCTCGACGGCAGCGGCGTTCCCGGAGCTGGTCGGGCACTTCCAGCTCTCGCCCGAGTCGATGGCATGGCGGCTCTTCAACGAGAAGCACATCGGCGAGACCGACCGAGCAGGTCTGATCGGCCTGCGCGCTCGCTCGATCTACATGCGGCTCGGGAAAGCGGCCGAGTACGTCGACCTGTCGCACGCTGCGGGGGAGCCACGTCCGAGTTGGCTGCTCGTCAACGCTGCCCTCGATGCCTACCGCGACGGCGACACGACGGTGAAGCCCGTCGCGACGCTCCTTGGGTGGGCACCGCAGGATGCCGAGGAGTTCTTCGCGCTGGACGATGGATCGACACCGGTCCCAGAAGCCGGCATGACCGAGAACTGATCGTGGCGCTCCACTGGTTTCCGGACAACTCGCTGATCTGCAACTTCGCTGCCGTCGACGAACTCGACCTCTTGCGTGCCAGCCTCCACGGTGCAGGGAGGGTTGTGGAAGCCGTTGCGTTCGAGATCGAGCGTTCCACAGCCCATGTTCCGAACCTCGCCCGGCTGGACCTCCACGACTGGTTCGGTCCGGCGATCGAGTTCCGCGATGTAGTCGATCAGCTGCAGATCGAAGCGGTGCGCACGGCTCGCTTCGGCGGTGGCGACGAGAAGCCCCTCGAACACCTCGGTGAGAGTCAGACGCTCCACCTGCTCCGGACCCGCGCGGAGTTCGCGGGAAGCGTCTGGATGAGTGAGGACGGCGGGTCGCTCAGAGTGGCCGGGCGCATGGGCATCGTCACTCGAGACACGCGTGCTGTCCTTGAGGAACTCGTCGCGTTCGGTGAGGTGACGGCGCAGCGGGCTTACACGATCGCCGTCGCGATCGAGCAGGCCGATCGGCCGATCCTCAGGATGCCGACGTCCTCCCGCGACCTGTCGTGATCGGACCGGAGGCGCGCTGCGAGCTGGCGCAGTTGTTCTGAGACCAGTGTCAGGCGTCGAGGGCGCGTCGCGCGGCCGCGACGACCTCGGCATCGGTCACGAAGTGCGCGGAACCGTCGTCGGCGCCGCCCATCGGGACCCCGGCGTGGGCGCTGCCCGCTGCTGGGCGCTTGGCGGACAGGTGCACGGCGGCGGCACCGGTCGCGACCAGCGCCCGGATGTCGGCCGGGGTGACACCGGCACCGGCCATGACCTGCACCGGCCCGGCGGCGTCGACCATCCGCGCGATCGTGGCAGCGCCGGCTCCGGCGGTGGGAGCGCCGCCGGAGGTCAGCACGCGGGTGAACCCGAGGGCGGCGAGCGTGGCTGCTGCGGCGACGGGGTCCACCGCGTGGTCGATCGCCCGGTGCAGGGTGATCTCGGCGGTCGTGCTGACCGAGCGGGCGGCGTCGACGAAGCGGCGCAGGGCGTCCTCGTCGAGGGTCCGGTCCGGGCGCAGCGCGCCGACGACGACACCGGCGGCACCGGAGCGCAGGACCGTCCGGACCTCGCGCACCATGAGCTCGACCTCGTCGGCTGTGTGCACGAACCCGCCGGGGCGGCACCGGACCAGCGCGTGCGCCGGGATCCCGGTCTCGTGGGTCGTCTCGACCAGGGCCTGCGACGGGGTCAGCCCGCCGAGCTCGAGCCCGACGCAGAGCTCGACCCGGTCGGCCCCGCCGTCCCGTGCGACGACCGCACCCTGCGGCGAGGTGACCGCGATCTCGAGTGCAACGGGCGAAGGGGTCATGCAGAGGCTCCGAGTGGCTGGTCCGAGGCCGGGATGATCCTGGCGGTCAGGTCCGGGGCCTCGGGGAACACTCGATCGTAGGGGAACATCGGCCGCTCGATCCTGTGGTGCCCGAGGCGGAGCAGGTCCTGGTCGACACCACCCGGGGTGAGCGCGAGCATCCAGTCGGCGGCCATGTCGAACAGCTCCGGCTCGAGGTACCCGATCTTCACCACGACGACGTCGGCCTGCCGTGGTGCGAGGTCGAGGTCGGTGAAGTCGTGCTCGTGGTGGTACGGCTTGCGCAGCTTCGTCAGGATCGCGAAGACGCTGCCGACCTGCAGCACGACCTCGGTCTCGGCGTCGCGGTCGCCGTGCTTGACCGCGTGGACCCGCCCGGTCATGGTGATCGGTCCGGCGTGCACGGCATCGACCGACGCACCGGCGGCCACCGTGACGGTCGCACCCACACCGGCCTCGACCGCGGTCGCCACGGCGGCGGCGCCGGGGACGCTCGCGTAGATCAGGGTGGGGCCGTCGGCGCTCGCGAAGGCCGGGTTCGCGAGCACCTGTGTCAGACCCCAGGTCATGTCGCCGGAGCCACCCGCGGTGGGGTTGTCGCCGGAGTCGGACACGAAGTAGGGGTGTGCGGCGCCGGGCGCGAGCGCGGCGGCCAGGCACTCGTCGAACGTGCCGGTGGGTGCGACGAAGACGAAGTCCTCGCGGACGTCCCAGAAGGCACGGGCGAGGCGCTCGGCCCCGGCGGCGACGGCGGCCTCGTCCCACCCGGTGACGACGGTGACGGCCTGGTCGCGGGGCTGGTCCGCCCAGGCGTAGCCGACCCAGATCGCGGCGTCGAGCACGCCGTCGGTCTGCTCGACGAGCGGCACCTGGGCGTACAGCGAGGCGGCGGGTTCGAGGCGGGTCGAGGTCTGCTCGCCGGGCAGCAGGACGGGGATCGGGATCCAGGCCTTCACGGGGCGCTGCGCTCCGGCAGGACGCGCGGTGAGCACGTCGACCAGGTTCCGGACGGCACGTTCCTTGGTCTCCATGGCGTCCTCGTGCGGGGCCATCCGGTAGCACGTGACGAGGTCGACCTGGTGGGCGAGCTCGCGCGTGACGTTGCCGTGCAGGTCCATCGACGCCGACACGATGACGTCCGGGCCGATCACCGCACGGATCCGGCCGAGCAGGTCCGCCTCGGCGTCGTCGAGGCCCTCGACGACCATCGCGCCGTGGATGTCGTACCAGAGGCCGTCCACGTGCTCGGCGTCGACGATCGCGCGCAGCCGCGTGACGATCTCGGCCGCGAGCTCCTCGTACGACGCCCGGTCCACGATGCCGCCGGGCAGCGCGTGCCCGATGAGCGCCCCGCGGAAGTCCGCCGCGTCCGACATCGCGGACAGGAACGGGTACCGTGCCACGACCTCGTCGCCACGGTCCGGGTGGAACGCCGGTGCGTGGGTGCGGGTGGGGGTGAAGGTCGACGTCTCGATGGCCAGTCCGGCGATGGCGACGACCGGACGACGGGCACCGGCGGGGACGGCGGGGGTGGCGGGCACGGTCTCAGACACGGACGCTCCTGTTCCTGGTGGTGGACTGCGGGATGGGGGTGGACAGCTCCTCGAGCGAGGCGGCGAGGCCCCGCTGCAGTGCGAACTGGCCGGCACCGACGAGCCCGGCATCGGCGCCGAGCGACACCGGCTCGATCGCCAGGTGCTGCGTCATGAGCGGGTGGCAGCTCTCGTAGAGCTGACTGCGCACGGCCGCGATGAACGGGTCGAGGGTGGAGAGGATGCCGCCCAGGTAGACGGCGTCCGGGTTGAAGAAGTTCACGTTGGCCGCGAGCACCTCGCCGAGGTACCGACCGGCCAGGCGCACGGCACGGGTGGCCTCGGGGTGGGCGTCCGAGGCGAGTCGGACGACGTCGGCGGTCGAGGAGACGTCGACCCCGGCGCCCGACAGGATCCGCACCAGGGCAGCTCCGGACGCGACGGTCTCGAGGCACCCGGTGTTCCCGCACGAGCAGGGGGTGTCACCGGCGGCGTCGATCCGCACGTGGGTGATGTCCCCGGCCGAACCCGTGGACCCGCGGTACAGGCGGCCGTCGATGACGATGCCCGCGCCGATCGCCGATCCGGCCTTGATCGTGATGGTCTGCCGGCGTCCCGGAGGCTGCACGCTCTGCTCGCCGGCGGCCATGCAGTTCGCGTCGTTGTCGACGATCGTCGGCAGGCCGAAGCGGTCGGACAGCCAGGCGGCCACCGGGAACCCGTTCCAGCCCGGCATCCGGCTCGGCAGGTCGACGACACCGGCCTCGACGTCGACGGGACCGGGCAGGCTGAGCCCGACCCCGCGTAGACCGGCGCGGCCACGGTCGTCGGCGAGCCGCTCGAGCAGGCCGGCCAGTCGCTGCAGGCCGGCGGTCGGACCGTCGGAGAGTGCGAACGGGACGTTCGCGACCGACTCGAGCGCGCCTCCCGGCAGCACGATCCCGACCCGCGCGTGCCCGCCGCCGACGTCCGCGGCGACCGCGTACTCGTCGACGCCGCCGATGCGGAGGACCTTGCGGGGACGCCCGCCGGTCGAGACGTCGGTGCCCTCTTCTGCGAGCAGCCCGTGCGACAGCAGCTGGGTGACGACGTGCGACACCGTCGACGGAGCGGCGCCGAGCAGTGTGGCGATCTCGGTGCGACTCGCGGCCTGACCCGACGCGACGAGTTCGAGGACGCGAGCAGAGAGGTCCGTCACGACTTTCTCCAATCCGGGGGAAACGACGGTCGAACCGACCGAACACCCGGAGCCTAACCGGCGGAACGGCCCGTTCACCCTTTCGTCCAAACGGCAGAAACGCAGTTTTTACACGAAGATGTTTGTTTTTCCAACGGCTTTGGCCATTGACTGTGTCCGTGCCGCTCGGCACGCGTGCTCCACCTCCCCAGAACTCCCACGCACCAGGAGACACACATGACCAAGCCCCGCCGCTGGGCGCTCCTCACCGGAGCAGCGATCGCCGTGAGCGCCCTGCTCGCCGGATGTTCCGGGGGCGGTTCCGCCACCTCGAACGCGAATCCGGACGAGATCGACTACGCCCTTCCTGCGAACTTCACGCCCAACTGGATCCTGCCGATCGGCACCGCCGCGCACCTCAACACGAACAACGGCTCCATCGCGCAGTCGCTGTACGAGCCGCTCGTCGCGTACGACGGCTCCACCGGCAAGATCGCGTGGAACAAGGACGGGTCCGTCGCCACGGACGCGGAGTTCGCCGACGACGGCAAGAGCGTCGAGATCACCCTCGGTGACCGGCACTGGTCCGACGGCGAGGCGATCACGAGCCGCGACGTCGAGTTCTGGTTCAACCTGATCAAGGCGAACAAGGACCAGTGGGGCTCGTACTCGAAGGGCAAGGCGCCGGACAACTGGACCTCGTTCAAGACCGTCGACGACACCCACTTCACGATCACGTTCGACAAGGCGTACAACTCGGACTGGATGCTCGCCAACCAGCTGAGCCACATCATCCCGCTGCCGCAGCACGCCTGGGACAAGACGAGCGCGAGCGCCAAGGTCACCGACGCCGACGAGACCACCGCCGGCGCGAAGCAGGTCTGGAAGTACCTGAACACCGCGGCCGGCAAGATCTCCGACTACGCCACCGACGACCTGTGGAAGACCATCTCCGGTCCCTACGGCGTGAAGGCGTTCACCACCGCCGGCAAGGTGACCCTCACCGCGAACACGAAGTACGACGGCGGCGAGAAGCCCTCGATCACGACCGTCAACCTGCTGCCGTTCACGACGGCCGACGCCGAGGTGAACGCGGTCCGCTCCGGCGAGGTCGACTACGGCTACATCAACGCCACGGACATGGACCAGGAGTCCTCGTTCACGGCGAAGGGCTACGAGGTCGAGCCGTGGACCGGCTGGGCCATCACCTACATGCCGTACAACTTCAACAACCCGGACATGGGCGCCGTCTTCAAGCAGCTGTACGCCCGCCAGGCCGTGCAGATGTCGATCGACCAGAAGTCCCTGTCGAAGGTCGTCTTCAACGGCACCGCCACCTCGACCTACGGCCCGATCCCGCAGGCGCAGGAGTCCGACTACGTCTCCGACGTGCAGAAGGACAACCCGTACCCGTTCAGCACGTCGAAGGCCAAGGACCTGCTGACCAGCCACGGCTGGGAGGAGCAGGGCGGCACGATGGTCTGCACCGACCCCGGCACGTCCGACAGCCAGTGCGGTGAGGGCGTGAAGAACGGCACGAAGTTCACCATGGGTGTCCTGTCGCAGTCCGGCTCGACCGTGACCGACAACATGATGAGCGCGATCCAGTCCTCGCTCGCGAAGACCGGCATCGGCTTCACCATCAAGACCGCGCCGGTGTCGAGCGTGCTCTCGCAGACCCCGACCTGCACGAGCGACGAGGCCAGCTGCGACTGGGACCTGTCGTTCTTCGGCACCGCGGGCAGCTGGTACTTCCCGGCCTACCCGACCGGTGAGTCGCTCTTCTCGACCGGTGGTTCGGCGAACTTCGGCAGCTACTCGAACAAGCAGGTCGACGACCTCATCGATGCGACCACCACCTCGACCGACGCCACCGCCGTGCAGGACTACAGCGCCGCGGTCGCGAAGGACCTGCCGGTGATCTGGCTGCCGAGCCCCGACTACCAGATCTCGGTCGTCAAGAAGGGCCTGTCCGGGTTCGACCAGGACTCGCTCGCCAACTTCCACCCGGCCCAGTGGAAGTGGAACAAGTAGGACCGTGACCACGGACGGAAGGCGCGGTGTGCGCCCGACGCACACCGCGCCTCCCGTCCGCTCCGACGCAACAACCCAGACGACGGAAGCCGCATGACCACAGCTCTCTACCTCACCAGGCGCGTCCTGCAGGCGCTCGCGGTGATCCTCATCGTCACGATCGTGGTGTTCTGCCTGCTGCACGCGCTGCCCGGCGGACCTGCCCGCGGTGTCCTCGGCGTCTCCGCGACGCCCGCGCAGATCACGGCGTTCAACCAGGCGCAGGGACTCGACCAGGCGCTGCCGGTGCAGTACCTGCGGTTCCTCGGCCGCCTGCTCACCGGTGACCTCGGCACCTCGTACACGCTCAACGAACCGGTGTCGCAGCTCATCGCGGAACGCCTGCCGAAGACCCTCGTCCTCACCGGCATCTCCGCCGTCCTCGGCCTCGTCATCGCGATCCCGGTCGGCATGCTCCAGGCCGCCCGCCGCAACGGCGCGGTCGACTACGCCGCCACCGCGCTGGCCTTCGTCTTCTACTCGACGCCGGCCTTCTTCCTCGGCCTCATCCTGATCATCGTGTTCAGCCAGCAACTGCCGTGGCTGCCGTCGCAGGCGCCGAGCGGCACCACGCTCGCCGAGGTGTTCCAGGACCCCGCCGGGCTCGTCCTGCCCGTCGTCACCGGAGCGCTCGCGATGATCGCCGTGTTCAGCCGGTACATGCGGGCCTCGACCCTCGAGAACCTGCAGGAGGACTACGTCCGCACCGCCCGCGCCGGTGGTGCGTCGACGATGACGATCCTGCGCCGGCACGTGTTCCGGAACTCGCTGACGCCCGTCGTCGCGATGCTCGGCTACTACCTGCCCGTGCTGTTCGGCGGTGCCCTCGTCACCGAGCAGCTGTTCAACTACCCCGGCATGGGGCTCCTGTTCTGGAACGCGGCGCAGTCGTCGGACTACCCGACGCTGCTCGGCTGCGTCCTCGTCATCTCCATCGCGACCGTCATCGGCACCTTGCTCGCCGACGTCGCGCAGTCCCTCATCGACCCGCGAGTGAAGGCGAGCCGCGCATGACCGCCGCGTCAATCATCGACACTGCGTCCACCCATGACGTGAAGGCGAGCCGCGCATGAGCGCCGTACAACTGGCACCCGAAGCACCGGGCGCTCCCGTCACCGTCGCGGCCACCGGGTTCCGGCTCGCCGCCCGCCGGTTCCGCGGCAACACGCTCGCCGTGATCGGCCTGGCCGTGATCGTCGTCATCGTCCTGTTCTGCTTCGTCGGGCCGTTCCTGTACCCGACCGACCAGACCCACACCCTGCTCGAGCAGGCGAACCAGGGTCCGAGCGCGGCGCACTGGCTCGGCACCGACGCCGTCGGCCACGACGTGCTCGGCCGGCTGATGTACGGCGGCAAGGTCTCGCTCATGGTCGGCATCGCCGCCGGGGTCCTGGCCACGGTCGTCGGCACCCTGTGGGGTTCGGTCGCGGGCTACGTCGGCGGCTGGGTCGACGCGCTGATGATGCGCGTCGTCGACGCGGGCATCGCGATCCCGGCGCTGTTCATCCTGCTCGTCATCTCGGCCATCACGACCCCCGGTGTCGCCGGGCTCATCCTGATCCTCGGGCTGGTGTCGTGGCTGGTGCCGTCCCGCCTGATCCGCGCCGAGACCCTGACGCTGAAGAACCGCGACTACGTGCTCACCCTGCGCGCGATCGGCGGCTCGCACGCCCGCGCCATCGGCAAGCACCTGCTGCCGAACTCGGTGTCCACGATCGTCGTCGCCGCGACCTTCCAGGTCGCCGACGCGATCCTGCTCGTCGCCTACGTCTCGTACCTCGGGCTCGGCGTGCAGCCGCCCGCGACGGACTGGGGCGGCATGCTCTCGGCGGGACTCACCGCCGCCTACTCCGGACGCTGGTGGCTCATCGTGCCCCCGGGTCTGGCCGTGATCCTGATCGTCTGCGCGTTCAACGCCGTGGGCGACGGACTCCGGGACGCCTTCGACGTGAGGGGCCGCTGATGACCACCGAACCGATCCTGCGGACGACCGACCTCGGCGTCTCGTTCAGCACCGAGTCCGGTACCGTGTCGGCCGTGCGGGGCGTGTCCCTGACGGTCGCGCCGGGCGAGACGCTCGCCCTGGTCGGCGAGTCCGGCTCCGGCAAGTCCACGGTGGCGCTCGCCGCGATGGGGCTGCTCTCCGGCAACGCGACGGCGACGGGCAGCGCGCTCGTCGCCGGTCACGAGGTCGTCGGTGCTCCCGAACCGTCGCTCCGTGCTCTGCGGGGCTCGACGGTGTCGATGGTCTTCCAGGAGCCCGCGACGGCCCTCGACCCGCTCACCCGGGTCGGCGCGCAGATCGCCGAGGTGATCCGGAACCACCGAACGGTCACCGCCGCGCAGGCTGCGGCCGAGGCCGTCGACCTGCTCCGCCGCGTCGGCATCCCCGACCCCGGGTCGCGCACGCGGTCGTTCCCGTTCCAGCTGTCGGGTGGGCAACGCCAGCGCGTGGTGATCGCGATGGCGATCGCGAACTCGCCGAAGCTGCTCATCGCGGACGAGCCGACGACCGCCCTCGACGTGACCGTGCAGGCCGAGATCCTCGAACTGCTCCGGAAGCTCGCCGTCGACACCGGCACGGGCGTGCTGCTCGTGACGCACAACATGGGCGTCGTCGCGGACTTCGCAGACCGCGTCGCGGTCATGCTGCAGGGCGAGATCGTCGAGACCGGCAGCGTCGAGGACGTCCTGCTCCGTCCGGAGCACGAGTACACGAAGCGGCTGCTCGCCGCGGTGCCGCGGCTCGACGTGGCGGGCGACCGTCCCGCCGCCCCGGTCGACGCGGGGTCCGCTGACGCGGCGGCCGGGAGGCCCGGTGCGGCCCCGGTGGTCGACCTGCGGGACGTCACGGTGACGTTCGGGCGCGGGGCGCGCGCCGTCCACGCGTTGCAGGGGATCGACATCGCCGTGCACGCGGGCGAGACGGTCGGCCTGGTCGGCGAGTCCGGCTCCGGCAAGTCCACCGCGGCCCGGGTGGCGCTCGGGCTCATCACGCCGACGTCCGGCACGGTGTCGCTGTTCGGGCAGGACCTGCGGACCGCGAAGGGCCGTGACCGCCGTGCACTCCGCGCTGGCATCGGCGTCGTGCTGCAGGACCCGGTGGCCTCGCTCGACGCCCGGATGTCCGTGGCGGAGTGCATCGCCGAACCGCTCGCCGTGCACCGCCGTGGGATGTCGTCGGCGGACCGTCGTCGGCGGATCGACGAGGTGCTCGACGCCGTCCGGTTGCCGCGGTCCCTCGCCTCGCGTGCACCCCGCGAGCTCTCGGGCGGGCAGCGCCAGCGGGTCTCGCTCGCCCGTGCCCTGGTGCTCGAGCCGCGGTTGCTCGTCGCCGACGAACCGACCTCGGCGCTCGACGTCAGCGTGCAGGAGACCGTGCTCGAGGTCCTCGGTGAACTGCAGGACGACCTGGGGTTCGCGTGCCTGTTCGTCTCGCACGACCTGGCCGTCGTGCAGCACTTCGCCGAGCGCGTCGTGGTGATGCGCCAGGGCGTCGTCGAGGAGCAGGGCACCACCGGCACGACGCTGCTCCACCCCACGACCGACTACACCAGGCGCCTGCTCGCCGCCGTACCCGTGCCCGACCCCGTCCTGCAACGGCAGCGCCGGACGGAGCGTCTCGCCTCGCTCGCGGCGGTGACCGCGTGACCCGGGTGATCGCCGGCGTCGACGTCGGCGGCACGAACACCAAGGTCGTCCTGACGACCCCCGACCTCGAGGTCATCGACCGCGTCGACCTGCCGACGCCCGCCCACGCGGGCGGGGCGGCGATCGTGACGGCCGCCGTCGGGGCGGTGACGGGCCTGCTCGTCCGGCACCGGGCCTCCTTGACGGGTGTCGGGGTGGGCGCGGCCGGCGTGGTCGACGCGGCCACGGGCACCGTCCTGGTGACGGGCAACTCGTTCACCGGCTGGGCCGGTTACGGCGTGACCCGCGCGGTCAACGACGCCCTCGGCGTGCCGGCGACGCTCGACAACGACGTGAACGCGTTCCTGCTCGGCGAGATCGCCACCGGTGCCGTCGCGGGGGAGTCCGACGTGCTCGGGATGACCCTCGGCACCGGGGTCGGCGGTGCGTTCGTGCTCGGCGGACGGCTGTTCGCGGGGCCGCGCGGCGCCGCCGGTGAGATCGGCCACGTGCCGGGCTTCGGTGACGCGCTGTGCACCTGCGGACAGATCGGACACCTCGAGACGATCGCGGGCGCGCGTGGCATCGCCGACCGGTACGCCGAACGATCCGGCCGGCGGCTGTCGGCGCGTGACGTCGCCGTCGCCGCACGCGCCGGTGACACGGACGCCGCTGCCGTCTTCCAGGCCGCGGGGTGGGGCCTGGCGCGCGCCGCCCTGCTCACCGCGGGGATCCTCGACGTCACGACGATCGTGATCGGCGGCGGCATCGCGCGGTCGTGGGACCTGCTCGAACCGGCCATCACCGCGGCGATCGCGGCCGAGCCCCCGGTGAGCGGTGCGACGATCCGGTTGGCGCAGTCGACCCTCGGGTCGGACGCCGTGGCGCTCGGTGCCGCGTCGCAGGTGCGCGCGCTCGTGCTCGAGGCCGAGCCGGCGTAGCGACGGACCCGGGGCGGGTCGGGTCAGCGCACCCAGACGACGATGCCGCGCAGGTCGTGCAGCACGGCCGCCAGACCCGCGCGCAGCGCGCGGTCGGCGCGCTCCTCCGTGAAGGTGGACGGGTCGTAGTGGCTCGACGGTCCGAGTCCTTCGCCACGGAAGCCGCCGCCGGTCCAGTCCGCGGCCGTCACGTTCGACGTCGGCTCGGCGATCTCGGCACCCACGACCAGGAACTGCTGGTGGAGCGCCGTCGGCGACACCGCGGCGAGCGGGTCGACCATGTGGTTGCCGACGCTGATCACCAGGTCGGACCGCTCGTCGATCGCCCGGGTGACCGCCGCGATCCGGTCGTCGGCGTCCGTCGCCGACACCCTCGTGACGGTGACGTCCTCGTCCGCCGCCCACGACGCGACGGCGTCGAGCAGGGTCCGAGTCGGGGCGTCGTCGGCGTCACCGGCGTCCGACAGGAGTACGACGTCGTAGTCGTCGGGGGCGTGGACCCCGGACCACGAACCCGGCTCCGGGTGGATGGTGGCCTCGGGTGCCGGCGGCTGCGTCGGGTCGGAGAAGCCCGCGCCGAGGGCACCGGCCGTGGCGTGCGCCGTCGCCGACGTGCCGGTGCCGTCGCCGGCGTCGGTTCCGGCTCCAGCGTCGGTCCCGCCGGGTGTCGCCGAGCACCCGGCCAGCAGGGCGACGCCGGTGCTGACGAGGGCGACGGTGGTCAGCAGGACGGTCGTCCGGGCAGCGAGGCGGGTCACTGCATCATCGAAACACGTCGGTGTGCCGCACCGGGCCGGCTCCGGCGGCTGTCCGGCACCTGTCCCACTGCTGGTCACCACCTGTTCACCTGCCGGTCGTCCGAGGGCCGGATCGTCTGCGCGTGCCTTCCGGAACCCCCGTCGCGCTGCTGCGCGCCCGCCCTGCCCGTCCGTCCCGCCCGTCCGCGCTGATCGCACGGGTCGTCGCCGCGCTCCTGCTGCTCGGGGTGGTCGTCGTCGGCGTGCTGGCCGGGGCGTCGCCGGCATCGGCGCACGGCTTCAGCTCGGTCGTCTACGCGAAGGTGACATCGACGGAACCGACCGTCGTGCACGCGGAGCTCGGGCTCGAGTACGACCTGATGCTCGTGTCGGTCGCCACGAGCGAGCACGACGACGCGTTCCACACGCAGGGTCAGGCGGCCTGGGACGACGGCGACTTCCCGGGGATGGTGTCGGCGGCCGAGGCGCACACTGACGCGCTCGGGAAGTACGTGTTCGACCGGTTCTCGGTGTCCGGCGCGGGTGGGCAGGCCTGCACGGGCGTGCTCGGCGACAGCGTCACGGTCGACCTGCAGGACGAGGTGCCGTACGCCCACGTGACGGCGGACTTCACCTGCCCGGAGCCGTCGGAGACGCAGACCGGACACGTCGTGACGTCGACACTGTTCCCGGACAGTGAGACCTTCGTGCGCGACACCAAGACGATCGTCACCTACGACGTCGACGCGAAGCAGGGATCAGCGACGCTCGACGCCTCGCAGCCGTCGTTCTCGACCGAGCAGTCGGCCGGGCAGCGCTTCTGGGAGTTCTTCCGCCTCGGTGCCGAGCACCTGCTGACCGGCATCGACCACATCCTGTTCCTCGTCGCGCTCATCGCCGGGTCACGGCGCCTGCGCGAGGTGGTCTACACCGCGTCGGCGTTCACCATCGCGCACTCGATCACGTTCATCCTCGCCGCGCTCGGGGTGGTCAGCCCGCCCGCGATCGTCGTCGAGCCGCTCATCGCCCTGTCCATCGCCGCCGTGGCCGGCTGGTACCTGTGGCGGCTCTGGCGGCGCCGGTCGCGCGCCGACGAACTCGTGGTCGGTGAACACGGGCACTTCTCGCTCGACCGGGCGGGCTGGACACGCCTGGCCGTCGTGTTCGCGTTCGGGCTGATCCACGGGCTCGGGTTCGCCGGGGCGCTGGGCATCCACGAGGCGTTCTCGTGGCAGCTGCTCGTGTCGCTCCTCGTCTTCAACGTCGGCATCGAGGCCGTGCAGCTCGCGATCATCGTCATCGTCTTCCCACCGCTGTCCCTCCTGCGTCGGAAGGCCCACCGGGTCTCGCTCTGGGTCACCGGAGTCGTGACCGCCGGGGTGTTCGTGATGGGGATGATCTGGTTCGTCGAGCGGCTCGCAGCGGGATGACGGTGGTCCGCTCCTGAACAGCGACGACTTGTCACTCAGCGTTTACCAAGACGTTTCGCAGTGCATGCAGAGTCTTCCGTGCTGCACCATCCCACGTCTGAGAAACGGACCACCATGAGTCTCCTGTCCGGCGCCACCACACGGCGCAGAACCACCACCCTCCGCGTGTGCGGAGCCGTCCTCGGGGCCGCGCTCATCGCCGGCGCCTCGATGGTCGGCACGAACGTCGCCTCCGCCGCGACGAACACCCCCACCACCAACATCTCCACCGGCGGCCCGCTCCACATCCTGCTGGGCGTCGGTGCCACCGAGAGCCAGCGCATCGCCTCGTGGTACTTCCCGACGAACGTCGCGCAGTCGCTCGAGATCCAGAAGACCGCGTCGATGACCGACGGGGTCTTCACCGACGCCAAGTCGACGATCGCCGCGTCGAAGGCCGCCAACACCGCAGTCGACACGAGCACGACGGACTCGAACACGAAGAGCATCGACGGCATCGCCGCCGAGTCGGGCTACATCAACGCCCACGCCACGATCTCGGACCTCGAGCCGAACACCTCGTACACGTACCACGTCGGTGCGGCGGACGGGTCGGCCTGGTCGGCGTCGTACACCTTCACCACGAAGAGCTTCTCCGGCGACTTCGACTTCCTGTTCTTCGGTGACCCGCAGATCGGTTCGTCGGGCTACGTCGACGACGACGGCGCCGGCTGGGCGGACACGCTGCGGTACGCCACGACGACCGAGCCGGACGCCGAGCTCCTGGTCTCCGGTGGCGACCAGATCGAGCACGCCAACAACGAGTACGAGTGGGGCGCGTTCGCCGACAGCAGCGACGTCCTCAAGCGCTACCCGTGGGCCTCGACCATCGGCAACCACGACGTCGGCGGCAAGGCGTACGAGCAGCACAACCAGGTGCCGAACTCGCTCAAGGTGCCGGACTTCTACCCGGGCGGCAACACCACCGCGAACTCGGGTGGCGACTACTGGTACATGTACAAGGGCGTCCTGTTCATCGACATCAACTCGAACGCCTACGCGGCCGGATCGGACGCTGCCCACGTGAACTACGTGCGCGACGTCATCAACCGCTACGGCGACGACGCGAAGTGGACCACGCTGGTCTACCACCACTCGATCTACTCGCCGGCCGACCACGCGAACGACAAGGACAACCAGCAGCGCCGGTTCGACTTCACGCGTGCGTTCTCCGACATGGGCGTCGACCTCGTCCTGCAGGGCCACGACCACTCCTACTCGCGCAGCTACGCGATCAAGAACGGCAAGAAGGCCAACGTCAACGAGCAGCCCGCTGCTCCCGAGGTCTTCTCCGGCCCCGGCGGCGTCATCTACATGACGGCGAACTCGGCCTCCGGCTCGAAGTACTACGACCTGACCGCTCCGGACGCCACCCAGAGCGGCTACGGCGCAGACCCGCTCGACCCGACCGGCAAGCGCCACTGGGCCAACTCGGTCGAGAACCAGGAGCACGTCCGCTCCTTCGTCAAGGTCTCGGTCACCGACGAGAAGCTCTCCGTGCAGGACATCCGCGCCGGCGACTGCACCACGCTCAACTCGGCGGTCCAGCACGGCAACGTCGACAGCTGCGGCGTGACGCTCCAGCCGACCGCCACCGCCGACCCGGCCGCGATCGGATCGACCGTCGACCAGTTCGACCTGCACGCCACGCTGCCCGCGACGACCACGACGCTCGCCGTCTCCGCCGCGTCGCAGACCGTCAACGCGGCGAAGCCGGCCACGGTCACCGCGACCATCGCCGGTGGCATCGGCAAGCAGCAGGGCACGCTGACGGTCTCGGACGGCAAGAAGGTCCTCGGCACCGTCCCCGTCAAGAACAGCACCGCGACCATGACGCTCCCGAGCGCCCTGGCCATCGGCACGCACGCGCTCACCGCCAAGTTCGTCAACGCGGACTCGACCTTCTCGGGCACCGACTCGGCGACCGCGAAGGCCACCACCGTCACCGTCACGAAGGCCCCGTCCCGGACGGCGCTCAAGTACAGCGGCGGCAAGGCGACCGTGCAGGTCAAGGCCACGGGCTTCACCGTGAACGGCACCGCGCGGATCTACCAGGGCACGAAGCGCCTGGCGACCGTCACCGTCAAGAACGGCAAGGTCACCTCGGCGCTCGCGCTGAAGAAGGGCACGCACAAGCTGCACGCCGTCTTCGCCGGCACCGACACCCTGACGACGAGCACCAGCCCGGTGCAGTCGATCGTCATCAAGTAACACCAGCGCACCAGCGCACCAGCGAGGGCCCCGCGACTCCGGTCGCGGGGCCCTCGTGCGTCGTTCAGGACTGCGCGATCGTGAAGCGAGGACGACGATCGCCACGGGTGTGCCGACCACGGCGACCATCACGACCACAAGGCTCCGTGGGATCGATCGGTTCCGAACACGTTGTGTAAGCGATGGGTTACTGGTGGTACTTGTAAGCGATCGGTGACAGGGTTACGCTGTAACCGGACGATTACAGCGGAGGCGCACATGCGAGTCGACACTGCCCTTGCACTGGGCGATCTCGTGCACGAACGCCGCACGCGTCTCGGTTGGTCCCAGGCTGAACTCGCCGAGCGGATGGGTGTCAGCCGCCGATGGGTCAACGAGTTCGAGGGCGGAAAGGGCACCGCGCAGCTCCGTCTGGCCTTCGACGCGCTGACCGTCCTCGGCCTTGTCCTCGAGGCGAACGAGCGTGACCGATGAGCGAGCTGCGCGCGTTCCTCGACGGTGTGCCGGTTGGCACCTTCGAGATGAGCACCGGTGGGAACACCACCTTCACCTACGACGAGGCGTACCGGAACCTGCCCGACGCGACCCCGGTGTCGTTGTCGATGCGAACCGGCCGCGCCAGATGGAAGGCAAAGGCGGCCGGACCGTTCCTCGCGGGACTGCTTCCCGACAGCCCGGAGCGGCTGCGCGAACTCGCTTCGGAGCACCACGTCACCGAGAACCCGTTCCGGCTGCTTGAGCGCCTCGGCCGTGATGCCGCTGGTGCCGTGCAGCTGCTCCCTCCGGCGACGGACTCCTCGGACGCGGCGGTCCGGCGTGGTGCCGTGCACCGCCTGACGGACGACGACTTCGACGGCTTGGTCGACGCGCTCGCGCGCAACCCGGGATCGTGGGGCGGCACGATGAACGCCGGACGGTGGTCGCTCGCGGGCGCGCAGAGCAAAGCCGCCCTGTTCCGCTTCGACGACGGGACCTGGGGTGTGCCGCAGGACTCGACCCCGACGACCCACATCATCAAGCCCGTCATCGCGACGATGCCGGACCACGACGTGAACGAGTACGTGTCGATGGAGGCCGCTCGGCTCCTCGGGCTGCAGGTCGCGGACCACGAGTTGCTGCGGACCTCAACCGGCGCCCGGGTGTTCGTCAGCAAGCGGTACGACCGAGGCCGTGACGATGACGGGTCATGGCGTCGGCTCCACCAGGAGGACCTCTGCCAAGCGCTGTCCGTCTACCCGTCCAGGAAGTACCAGGAAGAGGGCGGACCATCGGCGAAGCAGATCGCGGTGCTCCTCCGCGGAGCCATCGCGCAGCCCGACGAACGCCGTGATGCGCAGCGACGGTTCTTCGAGGCGCTGGTGCTGAACGTCGCGATGCTCGGAACGGATGCCCACGCGAAGAACTACTCGCTCCTCCTCGACGGCCCCTCTGTCCGCCTGGCGCCTCTGTACGACCTCGGCTCACACGCTGCGTACCCGTCAGCTGACGGTTCGACGCTGCGCGGCGCGATGTCCGTCGGCGACGAGTACCGCTTCGACGGGATCGGTGAGGAGCAGTTCCGTGACATCGGCAGGTCCCTGGACATCGCTCCGGACGAGGCAACCGATCGCTACCGAAACATCACCTCCGGCGTCGCCGCAGCGTTCGCGCAGGCGGCGGCAACGGTGGAGGAGCCATTCGGTCGAGAGCTCGCCGACGCTGTGGCACGGAACGCGACGCGTCGCGGTTGGTGAGCTGAGCGGAGAGCGACCGCGCGCTCCGCGCGGGTCGCGGCTACGCTCCACTCCACCGGGGCCAGGGGCGGCCCCACCAGGGGACCAGGGGCACACCATGACGGGACGACGACGCGCGACGGTCGGGATCACGATCGCACTCACACTGATCGGCGTGCTCATCGCGCCCGTCACCGCGGCCGTGGCCGCTCCGGACGACGGTGCGCTCACCGTCATGCTGACCGACCCGGAGAAGCGGCCGCTCGCGATGGAGGGCGTGGTCGTCGACCTCCGCGCCCCGGACGGCAGCACCGCTGACTCGGCGACGAGCGACCGCCGCGGCCGGATGACGTTCGACGCGGTCCCGGCAGGCACCTGGACGCTGCACGGTGAACGCGAGGGCTCGTACGGCTTCGACGACGTGGTCCCGGCGGAGCGGACCGGCGTCGTGGTCAGCGCCGGTGGGCACGAGACCGTCGTGCTCGTGGTGCGGCGGGGTGCCTCGATCGGCGGCACCGCCCACAACCCGTACGGCGCGGACCTGTCCGGCGCAGCGGTCGTCGTCCGTGGCTGGAACACCGGCACCGTGCGGCGGACCGTCACCTCGCCCGACGGTCACTACTGGGTGCACGGCCTGCCGAGCGACGACTACAGCGTGCAGGTCAACGCGCACGACGAGACGCTCGACTCGTGGCCGGCGTTGCGCAACGAGTCGTGGGGCTTCCACCGTGATCCCGACTCCACCGCTGAGCGCTCGTACGTCCGGGTCGCGCACCAGGCCGGGGGCCGCACCGAGACGGTCGTGGACGGCATCGATGCGAGCTCGACCCGGGGCGTCACCCTGACCGGGATCCTCAACCCGCAGCTCGACACCGACTTCACCGGCGCCACCGTGCACGTGTACGGGGAGTCGATCGGCAGCACCTTCGACACGCACCTGAGCTACTGGTCGCCCGGTCGGGGCGGGACCTTCGGCGCAGTCCTGAGCCCCGGACGCTACAAGGTCGAGGTCGTCGGCTGGTCGCCGACCCAGCGCCGGTACGTGTCGTACTGGTACGGCGGTGAGGGCAACCGGCCCGTCGCGGACCGCGCGGCGTCGCACACGATCGTCATCCGCGACGAGAGCCGGTCGATCTCGTTCTGGAGCACCCGCTGACGGCTTCGTCGTCTGCTCAGAACTCGCGGGCGGCGACGTCGGGTCGCTGCGACGCCACGAGGAGTCTGCGGAGCTGGTCCGCGCTGACGGGTGCGCCGGGGTCGGCGAGGTGGTCGCGTGCGAACCCCTCCGGATCGGCCGCGTAGATCGGCGTGTAGGCACCGGACTCCGGCTCGGAGCGCCACGACTCCGCCAGACTCCCGGAGTCGACGGGGTCGAACCCCAGGGCGTCCACGATCGACGAGACGGACGCCTTCGCCCCGGCGTCGTCCCCCGCGACCGCCAGTGCCGTGCGCGGCTCGGAGCCGGACAGCGTCGGGATGTGGTGGGCCACGATGTTGTTGAACGCCTTGACCAGCGCGACACCCGGTAGCAGCGACTGCTCGTACTCGGCGGTCGTGCTCGTCAGCGTGTCCAGCTCCTCGATCCGGCCGTCTCGGTAGGGGTAGTAGTTGCCCGTGGACAGCACCGTCCTGCCGGCCAGCGCGTCGAGCGGCAGGGCCCGGTAGGAAGCGAGTGGGACCGTCAGCACCGTGACGTCCCCGAACCGGGCGGCAGCTCGAGCGTCGCCAGCCTGCGCGCGGGGCCCGAGTTCGTGGACGAGGTCGGCGAGCGACTCCGGCCCGCGTGAGTTCGCGACGAGGACCTCGAGCCCGGCCGTGACGGCCCGTCTGGCGATCGCGCTCCCGATCGCTCCGCTGCCGATGATGCCGATGCGTGTCATGGTCGTGCTCCTTGCGTCGCTGGTTCGTGGTCGTCGGTGGGTGGGGCCGTCCAGCCGCTCCTGAGCAGCGTCGTGAGGGCGCCGGTGGTCGTGGCGTCCGCCATGGCAGCTCCTCGCACCCAGCTGATGGCCAATGCCGCGAGGAACAGATCGCGTGCGCGCACGTCGCGTCGGGCGCTGCCGTCCTTCTGCGCAGCGCGCAGGAACGAAGCGGTCGTCGTGACGAACCCCTCGCAGGTCATCGACAGCGGGGAAGAGTCGGTCATCGTCGCGGTGCGCAACGGGTCCGGCAGCCCGTCGAAGGCGCTGGCCCACTCGACGACTGCGTCGAGCCAGCCTGCCAGCGCGTCGGCGGTGGCCACCGACCCGGCGAGGAGCCGATCGCGTCGCGCGACGAGGGCGTCATCGCGGGCGGCGAGCAGGGTCGCCAGCAAGGACTCCCGGTTCGGGAAGTGCCGGTACAGGGTGCCGGCACCGACGCCGGCCTGCTTCGCGATCGCATCGAGCGAGCCGGAAACGCCGTGCGCCGAGAAGTGCTGCTCGGCGACGTCCAGGATGTGGTCACGGTTGCGCTGCGCGTCAGCTCGGGGAGCGCGGCCTGCTCGGGTCGTGGTGGTCGCCATACGGGTTCGGTCCCCTCTCCGGAGACTGTCTCCGGAACTCCTAAGAGGAGACTATCTCCATTTCGGCCGTCCGCCGAAGTGCGGACTGGCGCGGCCCCCGAACGAGGGTCAGGATGCTGCCTAGTTGCACAACGCAACGGGTCAGGTGCTTCCCCCGACAGAGGAGTCGTCATGAAGAAGTCCATCGCAGCCGCGTTCGCCGCGGCAGCCGTCATCACCGCAGGCGTGTTCGCCGCGTCACCCGCCTCGGCCCTGCCGGCCAGCACCAAGGTCGTCGGCGGCGAGAAGGCCCCCACCACCTCGTGGGCGGTCCAGCTCGAAGCGTCGGGCGGCTCCATCCCGTCGGGTTACGTCAGCAACTGCACCGGCGAGCAGATCAACGCTTCGTGGATCCTCACCGCCCGCCACTGCATCGACGGCATCGGTGCGATGAACGTCTACCACTCGAACTCCACGACCAACCGGGGCACCGCCGTCGCCGTCGACCGGGTCTCCGCCGCACCGGCCGGCGACATCGCGCTCGTGCACCTGAAGAGTGCCTACTCGCTGTCCACCTACGCCCCGCTCGACCTCACCGCGACCGCCAAGTCGAGCGGCACCGGCACCATCCAGGGCTACGGCCTGCGCGCGAACGCGACCCAGTCCGACGGCCTCTACCAGGCCACCGTCTCGCTCACCGGTGCGAGCACCGATGCGTACAGCGGTCGTGCGCAGCACCTCACCGGCGTGACCGGCGCCTCGAACCACGGCGACTCCGGCGGCCCGCTGCTCGTGAACGGCAAGGTCGTCGCCGTCTGCTCCACCGGTGACAGCGCCGACCCCGGCGCCGACACCAAGGCCGGCTCGAACTACGCCCTGCTGTCGCAGGCCTCGTCCTGGATCCGGACCACGGCCGGCGTCTGAACCACGTGACGGACGGGAGGCCCGTGGCGACGCCGCCACGGGCCTCCCGTCCGTCATCAGCCGTGTCCCAGGACCGCAGCGGCTGAACGCGCGTCCACGCGCGACGACGACAGTGGAACGCATGAGCCAGTACGACAAGCGCGACCCGAACACCCTCTACCCGGCGCCGCCGTACCCGAAGCAGGAGCAGTCGCTGCCGGGTGCCGCGTGGAAGATGGACCCGAAGCCCGACCACGGCGAGGAGAGCTACGTCGGCCGGGAACGCCTCACCGGCTACCGCGGCATCATCACCGGCGCCGACTCCGGCATCGGTCGCGCCGCCGCCATCGCCCTGTCGCGTGAGGGTGCCGACCTGGTGCTGTCCTACCTGCCGGACGAGCAGCAGGACGCCGAACAGGTCCGCGATCTGCTCGAGTCCGAGGGGCGTCGCGCCGTCCTGTTCCCCGGGGACATCTCCGACGAGCAGTACTGCAAGGACCTGGTGCAGAAGGGCGTCGACGAGTTCGGCGGCCTCGACACCCTGGTCATGGTCGCCGGCCGGATGGACAGCAACGAGGACATCCTGACCCTCGACACGTCGATGTTCGACTCGACGTTCAAGACCAACATCTACTCGCTGTTCTGGCTGACCAAGGCAGCGGTGCCGCACCTCGAGCCGGGCTCCACCATCGTGACGACCGGTTCGATCCAGGCGTCGACTCCCTCGGCCGACAAGATCGACTACGCCGTGTCGAAGGGTGCGATCAAGCTCTTCACCGAGGCCGTCGCCCAGCAGCTCGCGCCGAAGGGCATCCGTGTGAACTCCGTCGCCCCCGGACCGGTCTGGACGCCGCTGCAGCCGGGATCCGACGACGCCGAAACCGTGTCGCACTTCGGCGAGACCTCGCCGTTCGGTCGGCCCGGACAGCCGGCCGAGCTCGGTGCCGCGTACGTGCACCTGGTGAGCCCGGAGTCGAGCTACCAGTCAGGGTCGACGATCACGATCGCCGGCGGAACGCCCGCGTTCTGATCGGCGTCGTGACAGACGAAGGAGACCACGTGTCAGGAGTGACGCACACCGTGCTGGTCGAGTGGGACGGAGCGGACCGGTCGTCCGAGGCCGACGCCCTGTCGCGCGAGCACCTGCCGCGGATCGACGGTGTCGAGTCCGTGCAGTTGGGGACGAGCGTGAGCACCGAGGGTCTGGAGGGCGGGTTCCACTGGATGCTCGTGGTCCGGTTCCGCGATCGGGCAGCGCTCGCCGGGTACCTGCCGCATCCGGAGCACCGGCCGGTGGCGGAGTTCATCGGTGGTGCGAGTGCCCGGGTCGTGGTGTTCGACGTCGAGGACGCAGCCGCCAAGTAACGCTCTGGTTGCGATGGACGCCGGGGGGCCCGTTGCCCGTCGGGCGTCGACGTACGGTGGATTGCTCGACATCCGCCGTCGGAGGGAACAGACGATGCCCGGCAACCAGAACCCGCGCGTGCAGGACGGTACGAAGCCACTGCTGGACGACGGTGGCGGCCTTGTGAAGGGTGCCGTCCGGACCACCGGGATCATCATTGCGCTCATGGCATCGACTGTGCTGGCAGCATGCTCCGGAGCGCCGGTTTCGACGCCGACCCGGACCGTTACCGCGACCGCGACCGCGAGTGCCGTCGCGCCGCCGGAGCCGACGGCAGACACGAGCACGCCGACCCCCACCGCGACGGAGGCGGCGTTCAGCCTGTCGGACCCCGCCACCTGGACGATCTCGGCGGAGGAGGTCGGCCCGATCGCCCTCGGTGGCGAACTCCAGGGGGAGATCGACGACCTGTCTGCGGCCTACACCCGCAGCTCGGATGCGTGCCCGGCCAGCCCGGAGACTTCGTTCTGGGAGAGCGCCGATGCGCCTTGGCTCGCTGTCGTCCCGCGCGGCGGCAACGTGGCCGGTGTCGCCGTCGGCGGTCTGAGCCCGGAACCGGTGAAGACGAACTCGCCCGAGACCGCAGCCGGGATCGGTGTCGGCACTGCGCTGGCCGAGGTGCAGTCCGCGTACCCGGACCTGCAGTACACGGGCACCTACGGCGAGGAACAAGGACCGTTCTCGCTGTGGAGTGTCCAGATCGGCGGAAGTTACATCACGTTCCAGCTCGGGGAGGACGGCGCGACGGTCGGCATGATCTGGGTGGGTGCGGTCGCCATGCCGCCGTACGAGTACTGCGCCTGACGGGCCGTCGTTACCGACTGGGGGAATCGACACCCAGCAGGCCGAGGAGCGCGAGCGCGTCGGCATCGGGTGACCCGGGCGGGGCCGTGTAGAGGACGAGGTGCTGGTCCCGATCCGTCAACGCGAGGCTGTCGCAGTCGACCGTCACCGCCCCCACCGCCGGGTGGTCGAACGTCTTGGTGAGCACCGGTGTCGTCTGCACGTCGTGGCGATCCCACAGGCGCGCGAACACCGGGTTGCCGTCACGGAGTTCCTCGACGAGACCGACGACGTCAGGGTCGTCCGGGTACCGCGTTCGGCTCGTCCTAAGTTGCATGACGACGTGCCGCTGAAACTCGGCGCCGTCCGAGATTCCGTAGGGCCGAGCTGCCTGGTGGACGGCTTCGGTCGGGAAGGCGCGGCGGGCGAGGTTCCGGTCGGCCGGTGCGAGCAACGCGAAGTCCTCCATGAGCGCCGCCGCGAGGGGGTTCCAGGCGAGGACCTCGAAGCTGGCGGACAAGACGATCGCAGCGGTCTGCGGCAATCGTTCGACGAGCGCGAGGATGCTCGGGCGCACGTCACGCTGGACTCGGCCGACCTGCAACGGTGCCGTGCCGGACAAGGCGTGCAGGTGCTCCGACTCCGCCGATGTCAGCAGGAGCGATCCTGCGATTCCGGCGAGTACTTCTGCTGACGGGCGGGGCGCACGCCCCTGCTCGAGCCGGACGTAGTACTCCGTGGAGATGTGGGCGAGGACCGCTACTTCCTCACGGCGGAGGCCAGGCGTCCGGCGGCGCGACCCGGTCGGCAGTCCGACGTCCTCGGGGCGCAACCGCTCACGTCGTGAGCGGAGGAAGGCGGCGAGTTCCGGCTTGTCCATGACCCGAGTCTCCACCGGTTCCGGCCGGAGATCCTGGTACCGCTCGTACCTGTATCCGCACGCTCCCTCGGCGTGACGCTGAGCGCATGACGAACGACATCACATCCAACCCGATCGGCCTCTTGTCCGACAAGGTCATCCTCATCACCGGCGCGAGCCGTGGCATCGGCGCCGCGGCTGCTCGGCTCTTCGCGGATGAAGGCGCCCGTGTGGTCCTCGCTGCCCGCAGCGCCCACGCACTCGAGGGGATCGTCGCCGAAGTCCGTGCGGCCGGGGGCACGGCAGACGCTGTCGCACTCGACCTCGCGGACCCGGACAGCATCCGCGCGGCCGTCGAGCAGGTCGACGAGCTGCACGGCCGACTCGACGGGGCGTTCAACAACGGCGCCGCGATCCAGCAGCCCGGACCGCTCGACACCACCAGCGACGAGGACATCGATACCCAGTTCGCCGTGAACTTCCGCGGTCACTGGGTGGCGATGACCGCCGAGGCCGCGCTGATGCGTCGCTCCGGCGGCGGCGCGATCGTCAACACGTCGAGCATCGGCAGCCGCCGCGCGAACCCGGCGCTGCCGGCGTACGGCGCGATGAAGCGCGCACTGAACAGCATCACCGAGACGGCCGCGGTGACCTGGGCGCCCGAGCACATCCGGGTGAACGGGATCACGCCGGGTGGCACCGCGACCGAGATGATCGAAGCGTGGGAGGCGGCGACGCCTGGCGTCACCGCCCAGATCACCGCTTCGGTCCCACTCGGGCGGATGGCTGAGCCAGCGGAGGTCGCCGAGGTCGCCGCGTGGTTGCTCAGCGACCGCGCGGCGATGGTGACGGGGGCGATCGTTCCGGTCGACGGGGGTGCCGGGGCCTGACGCCCACCGCTACGCTGGAAGCACGACGGGCCGGCTACCGGAACGTCGCCAGCCAAAGGCCCCGCTTGCGGGGCCTTTGTTCGTGCACCCGTCAGTGCTGCTTCCGGCGGCGGACGGCCTGCAGTGCGACGACCGCGGCACCGATGACGGCGAGACCGCCGGCCCAGGGGAGCAGGTGCATCGCGTCCGACCCCGTGTAGGCGAGCTCGCCCGTGGTCACGGTCGGAGTGGCGACCGTGCCCGTGGGGGAGACGGCCAGAGCCGCGGTGGGCTGGACGTCGACCGCGAAGGCGGTGGCGAACCCGCTCGAGGCGACCTCGAGGGAGTGCGTCGACGCCTCGGGGAACGTGACGTCGGTCGCGACCCACGGATCGCGGCTCGGCGTGATGACGTCGGAAGGGTGATCCGAGGTCACCGTGAACGGCACCGGGTAGCCGTCGGCGTCGTCGACCTCGTTGCCGAAGCGGTCGACCAGGTGGCCGCTGACGAGCAGGGTCCCGCCCTGGTCGATGGTGGGCTGGCCGCCCTCGAACCCGGCCCCGAACCCGATGTACCCGCCGTCGGGCTGACGGGTGGTCTCGTTCTCGAACGTCCAGACGGTGCCGTCGCGTTCGATGACCCAGCTGGTGGAGTGCGCGGTGAGGAAGGTGTCCTTGTCCTCGGCGGTGACCTCCACGCCGAGCGGTGCGGCGGCGTCGATCGTGATGTTGACGTACTGCGACGCGGTCGTGGTGCCGCTCGTCGCGACGATGCGGAACGCGTAGGTGCCGGAGTAGCGGGGTTTCCCGGAGAGCGCGCCGGTGGCGTGGTCAAGGGACAGGCCGTACGGCAGGTACCCGGACTCGTCACCGTCGTCCTCGCTCGCGTACGGATCGTCGAGCGAGTAGTAGGCGGCCGAGTACGTCGGTGCGGGGAAGCCCTCTGCGGCGAACGTGTGGGTGAAACGCTCACCTGCGACCGCGGAGAACGTGATCGGGTCGTCTTCGGTCGAGGCCTCCGGGAAGGCCGCCGCGTGCGTGACGACGGCCGTCGTGGTCGTCGCGGACTCGTCGGTGTCGCTGGTGATCGTGACGCTGATGGTCTTGCCGGCGTCCGCGGCAGCGACGACGTACGAGTCGGTGGTGGTCGGCAGGATCGCGTCGCCGCTGGCCCACGTGTAGGTCAGCTCGCCGGTGAAGTCGTGCCCGGTCGCCGTCAGGGTGCTGCCGACGGTCGCGTCCCCGGTGATCGTCACGGTCGGCGTCGCGGCCGGTTCTGCTGTGACGGGCGCGGTGGGATCGGGGGTCGCAGTCGCGGCCGGCGTGCTGACCGGCAGGGACGGTTCCGCGGTGGGATCAGCTGTCGCCTTGGCCGTCGGCGTGGACGTCGCCGCGGGAACCGGCGGAGCCGACTCGTCAGCGCCGTCGGCCGTGCTGTCAGTGCCCTGCGCCGGGGACGCGGTCGCGGTGCTCGTCGGCGCGACGGGCTGCTCGTCGGCGAAGGCGGTCGTGGCCGTCAACGCGCCGAAGCCGGTGCTCAGGCCGATGACGGCGATGGTCGCGCCGATCGCGCAGGCGCGTCGAAGTGTTGCAGTGCTGTGCTGCACGGGTGGTCCCCTCGGGTGTGCAGTCCGGCAGGAGACCGGACGTCTGAGATCGCCGGAAGCCGGCGCTCTCGGATCGTAGCCAACCTTGGAACGGGCTGAGGGCCACGTCGCGAGCATCCCCCACGAATTGGGGGCGAGTGCTCACTCCACCAACGACTGCGTCCCCAGCACGATCGCCAGCGCCAACCGCTCGGCGTCCACCGACCTGGGCACCGCCGTGTACGCCAGGATCCGCAGGTCCTCCGGCCCGACGACCAGGGTGTCGCAATCGAGTGTGATGAGCCCGACGTCGGGGTGGTCGATCACCTTGCGGCGGGCCGTCTCGCCCAGGGCCGTCGCACCCGAGTCCCACAGTTCGACGAACCGCGGGCTCGCCGCCCGCAGGTCCCGCACGAGCTGCTGCAACTGCCGGTCGAGCGGGTAGCGGGCCGCGGTCATCCGGAGTCCGGCGACCAGGTTCTCCTCGAACGCCGCCTGTTCCGCGGGCGTGTGCACGGCGCGGCTGCCGGCACCGACCAGGTGCCGCCAGGCGGTGTTCCGTTCGTTCCCGCGCATCCCGCCGATCGGCCCCATCAGGGCTTCGTGCGGAGCGTTGGTCACGAGCAGGTTCCCGGCGGCGTCGAGCACCGCGACCGGGGTGTCCGCCAGCCGGTCGAGCAGCCGCTGCACGCTCGGCGGGATCCGCGACGGCACGACGTCCGCGCCCGGGGCCGCGTGCCCGGCGAGCCGGTACAGCAGCTCGCGTTCGGCGTCCGAGACCCGGAGGGCACGCGTCAGCGCCTCGACCACCTGGGCGGACGGCGACGTCGCGCGACCCTGCTCCAGGCGGGTCAGGTAGTCGGCGGAGATCCCCGCGAGGCCCGCGAGTTCCTCACGCCGCAGTCCCGCCGCCCGACGTCGTGGCCCGACGGTCATGCCGGCCGCAGCCGGGGTGACGTGGTCGCGGAGCCGTCGCAGGGTGTGCCCGAAGTCCGTGTCCGCCATGCCCCCAGTCTGCGCGCACGTCGCGGCCGCGTCCTGGCCCCACCAGTCCTACGACAACCGGGCGACTCCCTGCCGACCGCGTCGAGCGTGACGCTGGACCCATGACAACGACACTCATCACCGGCGCCACCCGTGGCCTCGGCAAGGAAACCGCCCGCCAGCTCGTCGCAGCCGGCCACACCGTCTGGATCGGCGCTCGCGACGCCGACCAGGGAGCGGCCGTCGCCGCCGAGATCGGCGCCCGCTCCGTGCAGCTCGACGTCCGCGACGACGACTCGGTCGCCGCAGCCTTCGCGCACATCGACGCGAACGGCGGCCTGGACGTCCTGGTCAACAACGCCGGCATCGCGATGTGGGGTCTCAACGGACCGGACGCGCTCGCCGTGTTCGACACGAACGCCGTCGGCATCGTCCGCACGACCGAGGCCGCGTTGCCGATCCTGCGCCGATCGGCCAGCCCCCTCGTCGTCAACGTCGGCAGCGCGCTCGGCTCGTTCACGGCGGTCCACGACCCGGACAGTGCGGCGTCGACCGTGCAGGCCGCGGTCTACGGCGCGAGCAAGTCGGCCGTCTCGATGCTCACGGTGCAGTACGCCCGCATCGCACCCGAGGTGCGCTTCGTGGTGCTCGAGCCCGGCTACACGGCGACCGAGCTCGGTGGGGTGCCGAACCCGCACGGTCGCCCCGTCGAGGTGAGCGCGGCGACCGTCGCGGCCGCCGCGAGCGTGGGCCCGGAGGGCCCGACCGGCGTGTTCCTGGAGGACGGCCAGCCGCTCGGGTGGTGACGTCGTGACGGACTGGAGGCACGGTGCCAGCTGGCACCGTGCCTCCAGTCCGCCGTGCGGTCGCGTCTACAGCAGCTGACGCGCGTTGGTCGACGCGAGGTCCAGCAGCTCGTCGCCGCGACCGGACAGCACCGTGCGGATGGCGTAGAGCGTGAAGCCCTTCGCCTGCTCGAGCGTGACCGCCGGGGGCATCGACAGCTCCTGCCGGTTCGCGCGGACGGACACGAGCGCGGGACCGTCGTGCGCGAGCGCGGCGGCCATCGCGTCCTCGAAGTCGTCGGACACGTCGACCTTGAAGCCCTTGATGCCGATCGCCTCGGCGACCGTGGCGAAGTCCGGGTTCTGCAGCTCGGTGCCGTAGTTCACGAACCCGGCGGCCTTCATCTCGAGCTCGACGAAGTTCAGCGACGAGTTGTCGAACACGACGATCTTCACGGGCAGCTTGTTCTGCACGATCGTGATGAGCTCGCCGAGCAGCATCGTCAGGCCGCCGTCACCCGCGAGTGCGATCACCTGGCGGTCCGGGAACGCCGTCTGCGCACCGATCGCCTGCGGGACCGCGTTCGCCATCGTGCCGTGCACGAACGAGCCGATCAGGCGACGCTTGCCGTTCATCGTCAGGTAGCGCGAGGCCCACACGACGGGGGAGCCGACGTCGGGGATGAACACCGCGTCGTCGGCGGCGATCCGGTCGAGCACACGCGCGACGTACTGCGGGTGCAGCGGCTTCTTCCGGCCCGCGGGGACGGCCAGGTCGTCGAGCTTCTCGCGGGTCTTCCGGTAGTGCTTCAGGGCGTTGTCGAGGTGCGTCGTCGGGTGCGACCCGGTCAGCAGGGGGATGAGGGCGAGCGCGGTGTCCTTCACGGTGCCGACCAGGCCGATGTCGACCGGGTGCCGTCGGCCGAGCTGCGACCCGCGGATGTCCACCTGTACGTGCTTCGCCTTGGCCGGGAAGAACTGCTGGTACGGGAAGTCGGTGCCGAGCATGAGCACGACGTCGGCGTCCTCCATGGCGCGGTACCCGGACGCGAAACCGAGCAGGCCCGTCATACCGACGTCGTAGGGGTTGTCCCACTCGATGTGCTCCTTGCCGCGCAGGGCATGCACGATCGGGGCCTGCAGCCGTTCGGCCAGCGCGATGACCTCGTCGTGGGCGCCGGCGACGCCCGCTCCGGCCAGGATCGTGACGTTGTCGGCGCCGTTCAGCAGCTCGGCGGTGCGGAGCAGCTCGGCCTCACTCGGCACGATGCGGGGCGTCGTGCGCTCGATGCGGGTGGTGCGGTCGTCCTTCGCCTCGGCGAGCAGGACGTCGCCGGGGATGACGAGCACCGCGACCCCGCGCTTCTCGACGGCCTCGCGCATCGCGATCTCGAGCAGGCGCGGCATCTGGGTCGGGTCCGCGACGTACTCGACGTAGACCGAGCACTCGCGGAACAGCTCCTGCGGGTGAGTCTCCTGGAAGTAGCCGGAGCCGATCTCGGCGGTGGGGATGTGTGCGGCGATCGCGAGGACCGGGACGCGCGACCGGTTGGCGTCGAACAGGCCGTTGACCAGGTGCAGGTTGCCGGGGCCGCAGCTGCCGGCGCAGACCGCGAGCTCGCCGGTCAGTTCGGCCTCGGCGCTCGCGGCGAAGGCGGCGGCCTCCTCGTGGCGGACGTGCTCCCACCGGATCGTGCCGTCCTTGCGCAGCGCGTCGGTGAAGCCGTTGAGGGAGTCCCCCGGCAGGCCGTAGACGCGGGCGACGTCGTTCTTGCGGAGGGTGGCGACGATGTTCTCGGCAACGGTTGGCATGCCTCCTGTCTACTCGCGGGCGGCTGCGCTGAGTGCTTTCAGAGGCTCGCCGGGCCCGTGGTCGGAGTCCGGGCTGGGACGATGGTCGGATGACCGACGCGCCGCTGCTCCGCCCCCGCCGACCGGAGTCCGACGGCACCGGGATCCTCGAGCCGTCGCCCTACCCGCTCGTCTCCGTCGCGATCGCGGTCATCGCCGTGGTCGTCATCACGCTCGTCGGGTTCGCCCTCGGCACGGTCGACCTCGGACTGTCGAAGGCCCTGAACGCCCTGCACACCGGCGCGATCGGGGCGTTCACCACGGCGGTCTACCACGTCATCAGTCCGGGGCCGGCGATCGGGATCACCGTCGTCGTCGTGGCCGTGATCTGGTGGCGCACCCGGAGTCTCCGCCCGGCCCTGGCCTTCGGCGGCACGATCGCCATCACGTGGGTGCCGTCCGCGGTCGTGAAGGAGATCGTCCACCGCGCCAGGCCCGACGTCGCCGTGCTGCCGCACCCGTTCCCGGTGCAGCCCGACCCCGGGTACCCGAGCGGGCACACCGTCTACATCACGGCGTTCGTGATCGCGCTGATCTGGCTGCTGCGCGAGACCCGGTGGCACCGACTCGCACTGACGCTCGGGGTCGTCGCGATCGTGGTCGTGTTCTTCTCGGTGTCGATCGACGCGGTGCACTACCCGACCGACGCGGTGGCCTCGATCGTGTGGGCGCTCGCCGTGGCCCCGGGGGTGCGGGTGGTGTGGGTCGACTGGCTCATGCCGCGGATCCCGTTCCTGCGGGGGCGGTGACCGGCCGGGTCAGGCCAGGCGGGTGCGACCGCGGGCGACGAGCAGTGCCACGACGGCCACCACGGCGGACGCGAGCATCACGATCGCCAGCGGTGCCGCCGTCACCGAGCCGCCGATGCTGACGAGCGGGGACACCAGCGCCGCGAGCCCGAACTGCAGCGCGCCGAGCACGGCCGACGCGCTGCCGGCAGCGGCGGGGACCGCACCGAGCGCCAGCGCCGTGGCGTTGCCGAGCACCAGTCCGAGCGAGCCGACCGCGGTGAACAGCGGGACCGCGAGCCAGAACACGGGTGCCGCGAAGACGACGAGCAGCGCGAACGCGACCGTCGACGCGAACACCAGGGCGATGCCGAGCGACAGCACGCCGGTGACCGAACGGGTCTCGGTGAGCTTGGCGGACACGATGCTCACACCCATCAGGGCCAGCGCGTTCAGCCCGAACGCCAGGCCGTAGCCGACGGTGCCGAGCCCGATCATGTCCTGGTACAGGAACGGCGAGGCGGAGATGTACGCCATCATCACGGCGAACGCGAAGCCGAACACGGCGATGTAGCCGAGGAAGGTGCGGGAGCGCAGCGCGCGGAGCGGCGAACCGGTGCCCTTCCGCTCTTCGCGCAGCACGTCGCGGTGCGCCTTCAGGTGGGTCTCACGGATGACGGCGAGCACCGCGACGAGCATGACCACGGACAGACCGAGGACGATCGACAGCAGGCCGCGCCAGCCGATCGGACCGGTGAGCAGGCCACCGAGCAGCGGAGCGACGACGGGGGCGACCCCGCCGACGATCATCATGAGCGAGAACGCGCGGGCGGCGGGCTTGCCGGTCGCCAGGTCGGAGATGACCGCACGGCTGATCACCATGCCGGCCGCACCGCCCAGGCCCTGCAGGAGTCGAGCTGCGATGAGCACGCCGATGTTCGGTGCGAACACGGCGGCGACGCTCGCGAGGACGCACAGTGCCGCGCCGGCGATGAGCGGCGGCACGCGGCCGAACCGGTCGGACAGCGGGCCGAAGACGAGCTGGCCGGCCGTGACGCCGACCAGGAACGCGGTCAGGGTGAGCTGCACGGTGGTGGCGCTCGCGCCGAGCTCGGTGGTCATCTGCGGGAACGCCGGCAGGTACAGGTCGGTGGCGAAGGGGGCGACGGCGCTGAGCAGGCCGAGCACCAGCAGCAGCGGTGTCGTGATGCCCTGCTGCCTGGTCGTGGGTGTCGCGGCGTGCGCGCGGATGGTTCCGGTGTCCGTGGTCATTGTTATGAAAGCATAACTCATTACCGATCCTCGGTACAGTACGGACATGCACCCCGCCGTGTCCGACCACGTCCTCGCCGACCTCGCCGACGTCGTGCTGCGGATCTCGCGGGAGATCGACCCGCACGGTGCCGGGGCACTCGACATCGTGCCGCTCACCGGGACCGAGGCGCTCGTGATGCGCTGGGTCGACCGCAACCCCGGCACCTCGCCGAGCGCGACGGCCGAGGCGACGGCACTCAAGCGCAGCAACCTCAGCGTCGCGCTGCGGTCCCTGGTGGAGAAGGGGATGGTCGAACGTCGGCCGGACCCGGACGATGCACGGACCGTGCAGCTGCACTCGACCGACGTGGCACGGGAGAGCATCGGGCGCCTCCGCGCGCACTGGGCCGGCAAGCTCCGCGCCGCGCTCGGCGACGACGACGCCGGGTTGCCCGAGGCCCTCGCGCTGCTCGACCGGATCGACGAGGGGCTGCGCGGGGTCTAGTCCTGCGGGGCGTCGTCCTCGATCGGCAGCAGCCGCCGAGCGCCGTGGCCTTCGTCGCCGAGCGTGTCGCCCGGGTTCACGACCGAGCACGCCCCGAGCGAGACGCAGCCGCACCCGATGCACTGCGTCATCTCCTGCTGCAGCCGCTCGAGTTCCAGCTGGCGGGCCCGGAGTCGTGCACGCCACCGCTCGTTCAGCCGGTTCCAGTCGCGCAGGGACGGCATCCGGTCGGCCGGCAGCGTGCCGAACTGCTCGGCGACCTCGCTGAGCGGGATGCCGAGGCGCTTCGCCACCTGGATGATCGCGATCCGCCGTTCGACGTGCCGCGGGTACATCCGGGTGCCGCCGTCGGTGCGCTCGGGCCGGATCAGGCCCTTGCGCTCGTAGAAGTGCAGGGCCGACGCGGCGACGCCGGTGCGTCGGACGATCTCGCCGATCGGGAGCAGGTCGGTCGGGCGGGGCGGCTGGATCTCGACCATGGTCGAGATCCTACGGTGGATCTCGACGCGACGAACGGGCGGACGGGAGGCCCGTGGCGGGCCCGCCACGGGCCTCCCGTCCGTCCGTCGGTCGCGTCTACCGCTGCTGGAACGACTCCCAGAGCAGGAACGCGGTGAACAGGACGAACGGCGTGCACGCCACCACGTTGAGCCAGCGGTGCTCGACGACCACCGCGACGAACTCGCGCAGGAACGCACTCGGCACGTAGTACGGCGCCGTCGGCGAGCCGACCACCTGCGCCGGCAGGCCGAGCCGGCGGGCCAGGGTGGCGGCGCGGAGCACGTGGTAGTCGTTCGTGACCACGACGACCTGACCGTCGCGCCCGGCCTCGGCCTGCACGGCGCGCGAGAGCCGCAGGTTCTCGCGGGTGTTGCGGGACTCGGTCTCGGGCCGGACGTCGTCGGGGTCCGCCCCGTTCGCCAGGAGGTACTCCGCCATCGCGGTGCCCTCGGCGCGCGGTTCGTCGTCGCCCTGCCCGCCGGAGGGGATCAGCAGCGGCCGACGCCCGGCGGCTCGTTCGGCGCGGTACACGACGAGTGCGCGGTCGAGGCGGCTGCGGAGCAGGGGCGGCACCTCACCGCGGATCAGCCCGGAACCGAGGACGACGATCGTGTCCGGCACGGTGCCGTGAAGCATCCGGCCGTAGACGACGGAGTACACGGCGAACGCGACGAGGGACGCGGCGAAGTACCCGCAGACGAACACCATCAGCACGGCGACCGCGATCCGGGCGCCGTCCCAGAGCGTGAACCCCTCGCCGCTCGCGGACACGAACAGCGCGATCGCCACCGCCGGCAGCACGAACACCAGCACCCCCGCG
This sequence comes from Curtobacterium sp. PhB137, assembly GCF_003814955.1. Classification (NCBI taxonomy): domain Bacteria; kingdom Bacillati; phylum Actinomycetota; class Actinomycetes; order Micrococcales; family Microbacteriaceae; genus Curtobacterium; species Curtobacterium sp. PhB137. The sequence continues at coordinate 805,694 of NZ_RKQO01000004.1, forward strand.
ACCAACGACAGGGTGTTGCCGAGACTGCGCCCCTCGGAGCGGAGCATCCGGAACCCGTTCGCGATCAGGGCCACACCGAGGACGACCACCGCGAGCGGGACGAGCAGCAGCACGGTGCCGACGACCAGGCTGAACCCGGGGACCACGAGCGTCAGCGCGGTCACGGCCGTCGCGAGCGCGAAGAACGCGGCCGCCGTCAGGAACACGCCGTTCCGGAGCATCCGCGGATCGTGGCGCCGTCCCAGGGCGTACAGCAGCAGGAAGACCAGCGCGAAGCAGGCCGGCACCCCCACGGAGGTCATCGGTCGGCCGAACGGAGCGCGGTCATGCGCTCACGGTACCGGCCGCGGGGTCAGGCGACCGCGCGGCGGATCAGGTCGGCGACGGTCGCCTCGTCCGCCTCGGAGAACTCCGGCGTGATCGCCCACGACGTCGGCCAGAACGTCCCGTCGTCGAGTGCGGCAGAGTCCTGGAACCCGAGCGTCGCGTACCGGGCCTTGAACTTCGCGGCGTCCTGGAAGAAGAACGCCGCCTTGCCGTCCTGGTAGTACGCGGGCATGCCGTACCAGAGCTTCGGCGCGAGGTCGGGCGCGACGTCGAGCGCGATGCGGTGGATGCGTTCCGCGAGACCGCGATCCGGCTGGGGCATCTCGGCGATCTTCGCCTCGACCGCGGCGGCGTCCGCTGCCGCCTTCTCCGCCTTGGTGCCCTTCGTGCCGCGGGTGCGTTTGACCTCGGCGGCGTGCTCCTGCATCGCCGCGCGTTCCTCGTCGGTGAAGGTGCCCTCGGTCTTCGTCGTCCGTGCCATGGTGGTGCCCTTCCGTGTCGGTGCGTCGATCATGCACCCGATCACGCTCGCTGCGCTCGCTGCGCTCGCTGCGCTCGTCGCGCTCGTCGCGCTCGTCGCGCTCGTCGCGCTCGTCCGATCACGCTCGTTGCGCCCGTCCGATGGCGCTGGTGGCAGGCTCGGACCATGACCTACATCGCCAGCGACGACCGCTACGACTCGATGACGTACCGCCGCACCGGCCGCTCGGGCCTCGACCTGCCGCTGCTCTCCCTGGGGTACTGGCACAACTTCGGTGACGACGTGCCGTTCGAGACGCAGCGCGCGATCAGCCGTCGGGCCTTCGACCTCGGCATCACGCACCACGACCTCGCGAACAACTACGGCCCGCCCTACGGTGCGGCCGAGGTGAACTTCGGGCGCCTGATGCGTGAGGACTTCCGGCCGTACCGCGACGAGATGGTCGTGTCGACCAAGGCCGGGTGGGACATGTGGCCGGGTCCGTACGGCCAGGGCGGCGGTTCGCGGAAGTACGTGCTCGCCTCGCTCGACCAGTCCCTGCAGCGGACGGGCCTGGACTACGTCGACGTCTTCTACTCGCACCGACTCGACGCCTCGACCCCGCTCGAGGAGACGATGGGCGCGCTGCACACGGCGGTCCAGCAGGGCAAGGCGCTGTACGTCGGCATCTCGTCGTACGACGCGGAACGCAGCCGCCAGGCCGCCGCGATCCTGCGCGACCTCGGTACCCCGCTCCTCATCCACCAGCCGTCGTACTCGATGCTCAACCGCTGGATCGAGACCGAGGGGCTGCTCGACGCCGCCGGCGAGCTGGGCTTCGGCGTGATCGGGTTCACCGCGCTCGCCCAGGGCCTGCTCACCGGCAAGTACCTGGACGGGGTGCCGTCTGATTCCCGAGCCGCCGCCGGCAAGTCGCTCGACGCGTCGAGCATCACCCCGGAGGTCGTCGGGCACCTCCGGGCACTGAACGACGTCGCCGCGGCTCGTGGACAGTCCCTGGCGCAGCTCGCCCTGGCCTGGGCGCTCCGTGACGAGCGGGTGACCTCGCTCGTGATCGGGGCGTCGAAGGTGTCGCAGCTCGAGGACAACGTCGCGGCGCTGGCGAACACCTCGTTCACCGACGAGGAGCTCCGCACCATCGACGAGCACTCCGTCGGCATCACCGACGTCGACCTGTGGGCGGGAGCGCGTGCCGGCGAGGTCTCCTGACCGCGGACCTACGAGCGGTTCGGTCCGGCGCCCACCGGGGTGCGACCGCGGAGTCGCTCGCGGCTGAGCGCCGGCAGCGCGAACCCGGTGTCCCGCTCGAGCACGTGGGTGCCCGGCGCGACGATCGCGTCGATCGCGTCGAGCAGCCCGTCGTCGAGGACGATCTCGGAGGCCTGCACGTAGGCGTCGACGTGCGACACGGTGCGCGGCCCGATCACCACCGAGGACACGTCCGGGTGGGTCAGGGCGAAGGCGACCGCGAGCTCCGACACCGTGAAGCCGGAGTCGTCGGCCAGGCGTCCGAGCCGGTCGGCCACCTCGAGCTTCCGACGGTTCCGCGGGGCGCCGATGTCGTACGCGTCCGGGTGCTCGTCGACGTGCGGTGAGCGTGGTTGGACGGTGCCGTTGCGGTAGGTGCCCGCGAGCCAGCCGCCGGCGAGGGGTGCTCCGGCCAAGACCCCGAGACCGAAGCGGCGGGCGACCGGGAACACCGTGCGCTCCGCCGTGCGGGTGAGGATCGAGTAGGGCACGTGCGTCGCGGTGGCGCTCTTCGACCCGGACCGCAGCCACTGCGCCTCGACGAGCTCCTCGGCCGGGAACCCGGGCAGGCCGAAGGCTCGGATCTTGCCCTGTGCCACCAGGTCGGCGAGGGCGTCGAGCGTTTCGTCGAGCGACGTCGCCGGGTCCGGCAGCGCCGGCTGGTACAGGTCGATGACGTCGGTGCCGAGTCGCTGCAGGCTCCGCTCCACGGCACGGAACATCCACCGCCGCCCGTTGCCCCGGTGCGCCGGGTCCTGGTCGACCGGGGCGCCGAACCGCACCGACAGGAACACGTCCTCGCGCCGTCCGGCGATCGCCGCGCCCACAGCCGTCTCGGCCAGGCCCGCGCCGTCGGCGTCCGAGACGTCGACCGACGTCACACCGCGGGTGAGCGCCTCGAGCACGAGGGTCACTCCGGCCGACGGGTCGTGGGCCGCGACGCCGGAGACGGCACGCGTCCCGAGCGTCAGCGAGCTGACGGGCGCCCCCGTGCGCCCCATGCGTCGCTGTTCCATGCGCGCCACGATATGGGCCGAGCGGGCCGCAGGACGGTCCGGTGACGAAGCATTACCCCTGGCCCCGACCGGAACGGTTGGTACGATGGGAGCAGTTCTGAAACACGCAGTGTGTATCTACCGGCCGCCGGCTCCCCGGCGGACAACGGCGGCACCCGATGGGTCCGCCCCCACCGAACCGGGCCGGGCCGAGAAGGCACACCCCCATGCTCCACACCAGTCCCACCCCGTCCGCGCCCGCCCCGGAGCGCACGGACCCCGCGGCCGGCGCAGACGCCTCGCTCGTCTCCCTCGCCGGACGCTGGTACTTCCCGGTGGCGTTCATCGCCCGCCTGCCGTTCGCCATGATGGTCGTCGGGGTCCTCACCCTCGTCGTGGCCGCGCGTGACTCCGTCGCCCTCGGCGGCGTCAACTCCGCCTCGGTCGGCATCGGTGCCGCGGTGTTCGGACCGATGGTCGGCGCCGCCGCGGACCGGTTCGGCCAGCGTGCCGTGCTCGTCCCCGTCGGCCTCGTCAACGCGGCGCTGCTCGGCGCGTTCCCCTTCGTCGTCAGCGGCAGCGCGCCGGACCTGGCCGTGCTCGCGATGGCGTTCTGCATCGGGGCGTCCGCGCCCCAGGTCGCGCCGATGTCCCGGACCCGGCTCGTCGCCATCATCGCGCAGCGCATGCGACCGGCCCGCCGCGAGAAGACCCTCAGCGGCACGATGGCGTACGAGTCGGCCGCCGACGAGACCGTCTTCATCATCGGCCCGTTCCTGGTCGGCATCCTCGCCAGCGCGATCGCCCCCTGGGTCGCCGTGGCGGGCGCCTCGGCCCTGACCTTCGTGTTCGTGACCGCCTTCGCGCTGCACCCCACCGGCAAGCTCGTGCTCGGGCAGCACGAGGAACTGACCCAGGCCCCGGCCCGCCAGCTCCTGCGTCCGCGGCTCGTCGTCGTGGTCATCGGGATCCTCGGCATCGGCCTGTTCTTCGGCTCGACGCTGACGTCGCTGACGGCGTTCATGGAGACCCACGGCGAGGCGTCCCAGGCCGGCCTGCTCTACGGCCTGATGGGCATCGGTTCGGCCGGACTCGCCCTCGGGTCCGCAGCGTTCCCGCGGTCGTTCGGCCTCGGCTGGCGCTGGCTCGTGTTCGGTGTCGTCCTGCTCGGCGGCGCGATCGCGTTCTCGCAGGCCGACTCCGTCATGGCGGTCGGCATCGTCCTGGCGATCATGGGCGTCGGCATCGGCCCGACCCTCGTCGCCCAGTACAGCCTCGGTTCGGACCGTTCACCGGTCGGCCGGTCCGCGACCACGATGACGATCCTCGGATCCGCCGTGATCGTCGGGCAGTCGATCGCCTCCGCCATCACCGGCGACCTGGCCGAGCAGCACGGCACGTCCGTCGCGATGGTGCTCCCCGCGGCCTCGGCAGCGGTCGTCGTGCTCGCGGCCGTCGTCAACCTGCTGCTGCGGCGCCGTACCGCCGCCTGACGATCAGGACTCGGTGTCGTCGACCAGCAGGTCCTCGTGCCGGTAGTCGTCGGCACGCAGCCCGGCGCGGGCGATCATGTGCGTCGAGACGGGCACCAGGAACAGCTGGAACACCATGATGGGCAGGACGACCCAGAACGCCGTCCAGGTCCCCACCGCGACGACGATCGCGGCCAGCCCGAACGCCAGCCCGAGCACCTGCGGCTTCGCCATGGCGTGCAGCCGGACGAGCGGGTCCGGGAAGCGCACGATGCCGACCCCGGCGCCGAGGGACAGCAGCGAGCCGATGAGCAGCAGGGCGAGCGCGATCCACGCCCGCACGCCGGCGCCGTCGAGGAACGCCTGGATCATCTCGGTCACGACTGCTCCTCTGCTTCGGCGGCGTGCTCGGGGGTGGTGACGCTCAGGCCTTCGTCCGACGGGTCCGACGACGGCGTGACCGCTCGCGCCACCGCGACGGTCGCGAACACGCTCGTCGCCGCGATCACCACGAGGACGGGGATCCCGGTCAGGTCGCGCCGGACCACCATCGACGCCGCGATCACCACGAGCACGGTCGTCAGGACCATGTCCGATCCGATCATCCGGTCGAGGATCGTCGGGCCGCGCACGATCCGGAACACCGCGAGCGCGAGGGTGGCGCCGAGCAGGGCCAGGACCAGGGCGATGCCGATCCCCATGACGACGACGGCGGCGCTCATCGGGTGACCTCCGGCAGCGGTTCGGACAGTTCGGAGACGTCCTGCTTCGAACCGAGGGCACGGATGACCATGGCCTCGATGCCGAGGGCCTCACGACGGGCGGCCTCGACCTGCTCGACCCGCTCGGTGTCGAGCACGTGCAGCAGCAGGCGCCGGCGGCGGAGGTCGACGTCGGCGACGTACGAGCCGGGCACCAGCGAGATCGCGAGGGTCGCCAGCGTGAAGGTCATCTCGGCGGTGGAGTGCAGCTGCACGAGCGTGATGGAGCTGCGGCGGACACCCCGCGGGCGGAACGCGACCCAGGCGACCCGGAACGACGCCGTGATGACGAGTCCGGACCACACCACGAGGAACCGGACGGCGTGCACGATCGAGAACCGGGCCGACAGCGGGACCGGCGGGAGCGGCAGCGCCTGGGTGACCAGGAGCGCCACCACGATGCCGCAGAGCAGGGTCAGTGGCGTCCACGAGCCCCAGAGCAGGGCCCACAGGACGGTCAGCCCGGCGACGAGCGGCACGTCGTACCGCCACGCCACCGCGATGCGGCGGGCGTTCGCGACGTGTCGGGTGTCGGTGTTCACCGGTCACCCCCGAGGACGGCCTGCACGTACCGGTCCGGCGACTCGAGCGACTCCGCTGCGCGGCTCGCGTACCCGTAGAGCGGGCCCGCGACCACGGTGAGGGCGACGGATCCGAGGACCGCGACCGTCGTCACACCGACGAGCATGCGCGGCAGCCGGACCTTGGTCGGCGCTTCGCCGACCGTCTCGGTCGACCCGGTGGTCGGACGGGAGGCACTGCTCGCGTGGGGTGCGTCGGTGACCGTCACCGAGCCTCCTGGGTGGAAGGCCTCACCCGTCTCCTCGGAGACGGTCAAGGGGGCGGGTTCCGGCGACCGCAGGGCTGCGTGCGGTTCGGCGGTCGTCGCGTGCGGCGCCGCGGCCTCGGCCGCGGGCTTCGGCCGCCAGAAGGCGGCGTCCCACACGCGCATCAGCGCGTACAGCGTGAGGAGCGACGTGACCACGCCGGCGGCGATCGTGACGTACGCCAACGGGGAGCCGTCCTCGGCGGCGGCGCGGAACAGCCCGAGCTTGCCGATGAAGCCGGAGAACGGCGGGATGCCGCCCAGGTTGAACGCCGGGATCAGGTACAGCGCGGCCAGCAGCGGCGCGGCCTTCAACAACCCGCCGAGTGACCGGGTCGACGTGGTCCCCCCGACGCGTTCCATCAGGCCGGACACCAGGAACAACGTGGTCTGCACGACGATGTGGTGCACCGTGTAGAACACCGCGGCCGCCGTCCCCGCGACCGTCCCGAGCCCGACACCCATCACCATGAAGCCGATGTGGCTGATGAGCGTGAAGGACAGCAGGCGCTTGACGTCGGTCTGGGACACCGCACCGAGCACCCCGACGACCATCGTCAACACCGCCACCACGAGCAGCACGTTGTTCAACTGCGGCCCGGGGAAGATGACCGTCTCGAGGCGGATGATCGCGTAGATGCCGACCTTCGTCAGCAGACCGGCGAAGACGGCCGTGACCGGGGCCGGGGCGGTCGGGTACGAGTCCGGCAGCCAGAACGCCAGCGGGAAGACCGCCGCCTTGATGCCGAAGCCGATGAGCAGCATCGTGTGCAGGAGCAGCTGCACGTGCTCGGGCAGATCGGCGACGCGCTCGCTGATCTGGGCGATGTTGACCGTGCCGGTCGCGCCGTACACCAGGCCGATCGCGGCGAGGAAGATCGCCGACGCGATCAGGCTCGTGACGATGTACGTGGTGCCGGCCCGGACCCGCTGCTCGCTGCCGCCCAGGGTGATGAGCACGTAGCTCGCCACGAGCAGCATTTCGAACGCCACGTACAGGTTGAACAGGTCGCCGGCGATGAACGAGTCGAGCACGCCCGCGGCCAGCACGAGGTAGGTCGGGTAGAAGATCGTGACCGGGGCCTCGCCGTCGTCGGCTGCGAGCCCCTGGCCGATCGAGAACAGCAGGACGATGAGCAGCACGCTGGCGCTCACCGTGAGGAGCAGGGCGCTCAGGCGGTCGACCACCAGCGAGATGCCGTACGGGGCGTCCCACCCGCCGACCTGCACGACGATGGTGCCGTGGTGGTCGACGAGCACCATGAGGGTCGCGGCGACGGCGAGTGCGACGACGAGCACCACGACGGTGATCGCTCGCTGGAGCTTCTGGTGCCGCAGGAGGCCGAGTGCGACGGCGGCGCCGAGCAGCGGGACGAGGACGAGGAGCGGGACGAGCCAGGTCATCGGTTCACTCCGTCCTGGTGCGGTTGGTGTTCGTGCGGATCGTCGGCGTCCTCGGGGGACTTCGGGTCGAAGTCGGCTTCCGGGTCGTCGTCGGGGTCGTCGCGCGTGCGGCCGATGGCGACGTCCGCTTCGTCGACCTCGACCTCGTCGGCACGGGACAGCTGCCACGAGCGGTGGATGAGGGCGAGCAGGAACGCGCTGACGGCGAAGGTGATGACGATCGCGGTCAGGGCGAAGGCCTGGGGGAGCGGGTCGGTGATGCCCTCGGAGGACTTGCCGATCGGCGGGTTGCCGGCGGCACCGGACATCACCAGCAGGAGCAGGTTCAGGGCGTTGCCGAGCAGCAGGAAGCCGAGCAGCATCCGGGTCAGGGACCGTTCGAGCAGCAGGTAGACGCCGCAGGAGAACAGCACGGCCATCGCGATCACGAGGACGAGGGTGACGGTCATGTGGCGCTCCCTTCCGGGGTGGGTGCCTCGAGGGTGTCGCGGACGGACCCCTCGGTGGTGTCGCGGGTGGGCGCCCCGGCATCCTCGAGGCGCTGCCGGTCCACCTCGGCGCCGAGGCTGCGGAGCACGTCGAGCACCAGGCCGACGACGACCAGGTACACGCCGATGTCGAAGAACGTCGCGGTGACGAACTCGACGTGGCCGAGGATCGGGACGGTCGCCTCGAAGAACTCGGAGTACAGCGCTTCGCGGCCGAAGAACAGCGGCACGATCGCGGTGATCGCTGCCGTCGCGACACCGAGTCCGAGCAGTCGACCGGCACGGACCGGGGCGGCGGCGCCGAGTTCGGCCGGGCCGCCCGCCAGGTACCGGGCCGCCAGCGCGATGCCGGCGACGAGGCCACCGGCGAAGCCGCCGCCGGCCGCGTTGTGCCCGGCGAACAGCAGGTAGACCGACAGGACGATGAGCCCGTGGAACAGCAGTCGGACCACGACGTCGAGGAGTGCCGAGCGGCCGGTCGGGATGGCGGCGCTCGTCGGCAGCCAGGCGCGCGGCTCACCGTCGGTGCGCTGACCGTCGGCCGTCAGCTTCTCCGGCAGGTCACGGAGCCGGGGCAGCGTGTCCTCGCGGGAGTTCACGAAGATGAGGCTCGCGACGCCCGTGGCCGCGGCGACGACGACGGTGAGCTCACCGAGGGTGTCCCAGCCGCGCAGGTCGACGAGGGCGACGTTGACGACGTTCAGGCCGTGGCCGAACGAGCTCGTGAGCGCCGGCAGGTCCGGCCAGATCGGGTCGGCGGTGCGCGCCGAGGCGGCGACGATGACGACGATCGCCAGCGTGAGGCCGGCCAGCCCCGCGAAGAGCGCACGGACGATGCGGAACCGGCTCGGGTTCGTAGTCGCGATGCGCGGGGGGAGCCGCCGGAGCACCAGGACGAACGCGATGAGGGTGACGGTCTCGACCACGAGCTGCGTGAGCGCGAGGTCGACCGCACCGTGCAGGACGAACAGGACGGACATGCCGTAGCCGGTCACGCCCACCAACACGGCGGCGGCGAACCGGGTCTTCGCGGTGAGGACGGCGATGGCGCCGACGGACATCACGATGACGACCGGGATCTGCCCCCACGAGTCGGAGAACCGGACGTGGAACTCCCACGGCCCGCCGAGCACGAGGTTCGCGAGCGCACCCGCCACGAACACCGACAGGATCACCGTCAGGTAGTAGGGGAGCGAACCCCGCTGCACACCGGCGGTCAGGCCCGTCGCGAACCGGTCGAGGCCGCGCATGAGGTGCCGGTAGGTGCCCGAGGCGCTCGGGAACCCGGCGAGCTGGTGCTGCAGTGCCTCGACCGGACGTCGGAGGGCGAACAGCGCGAGACCGCCGACCAGGGTGACGGCCGAGATGCCGAGCGCCGGTTCGAGGCCGTGCCAGAGCGCGAGGTGGGGGACTTCCTCGCCGGGGAGCGAGGCCACCGTCGCGGCGGGCTCGATGCCGTGCGCGACGACCGGGGTCAGCAGGCCGAGGGTGAGACCGGTCAGCGCCAGGATCGACGGCACCACACCCAGACCGTGCAGGGCGTGCGGTGCCGTCTGGGCGACGTCGGGCTTGCGGGCGAACGCTCCCCAGAAGAAGCGGAGCGAGTACGCCACGGTGAGCACCGAGCCGAGCGTCACGCCGACGAGGGCGAACCAGGCCCAGCCGGCGTCGGGTCCGTGCAGCGATTCGGTGAAGCCGGTCAGCACGGCTTCCTTGGCGACGAAGCCGATCGTCGGTGGGATGCCGGCCATGGACACGAGCGCGAGGGCGGCCACGACGGCCAGCCACGGTGCCTTCCGGCCGAGGCCGCTCAGGCGCCCGAGGTCGCGGGTGCCGGTGGTGTGGTCGATCGCACCGACCACCAGGAAGAGCGTGGACTTGAACGCGGCGTGCGCCACGAGCAGGGCGACCCCGCCGAGTGCCACCGCGGGCGCGCCCCACCCGGCGGCGAGCACGAGGAACCCGAGCTGCGCGACGGTGCCGTAGGCGAGCAGGAGCTTGAGGTCGGTCTGGCGGAGCGCCCGGTAGCCACCGATGAGCATGCCGAGGACACCGAGCACGGTGATCGTCTCGCGCCAGCCGTCGAGCAGTGCGAACGCCGGAGCGAGCCGGGCGACGAGGTAGATGCCGGCCTTCACCATCGCTGCGGCGTGCAGGTACGCACTGACCGGGGTCGGAGCTGCCATGGCCGCGGGCAACCAGAAGTGGAACGGCACGATCGCCGACTTCGTCAGCGCGCCGAGCAGGACGAGGACCACCGAGACGGTGACGATCGGTCCGGTCGGCGGGGCGGCGATGATGCCGGAGAGCGAGGTCGTGCCCGCCGTGACCGACAGCATGACCAGACCGGCGAGCATCGCCAGACCGCCGGCGGTGGTGACGACGAGGGCCTGCATCGCGGCCGCACGGCTCGCACGCTTGTCGGCGTCGTGTCCGATGAGCAGGTAGGAGAAGACCGTGGTGGCTTCCCACAGGACGAAGAGCACGATGACGTCGTCGGCGAGGACGAGCCCGAACATCGACCCGGCGAACGCGGTCAGCACGCCCGCGAACCGACCGATCCCCGGTTCGTCGCGCCCGAAGTACGAGGCGCAGTAGACGAGCACGAGGGCCCCGACGATCGACACCACGAGCGCGAGCACCCACGACAGGGCGTCCATCCGCAGCGTGATCTCGAGGTCGAGCTGCGGGACCCACCGGTGCCGTTCGACGACGCTGCCGTGCAGGGCCGCGTCCGTCTGCAGCACCGTCAGCACGGCGGCGGCTGCGGGCGCGAGGGCGGCCACGTAGAACACGCGGCGGCCGAGGACGGGGGTCAGGGCGGGGACGATCAGGGCGACGATCGCGAACGCGACGAGGACGAGGACCATCGGGCACCTCCTCGGGGTCGGGCTGCAGTCCGGCTCACTGGGCCCTCACAGCCTACGAAGAGTGGGATGTGGAGAACCTGTGCGACCGGACAGCCTGCTCGCGCTCGGTTCACACTGTGAACACCACTCTGCCCGTGCTCCCGGCGGGCTGTCCGGCCCACGTCGCCTCGACGTCCGCCAACCGCACGGCCGTCGCGTCCACCCGGACGGTGCCGTCCGCGATCGCACTGACGATGCCCGGGAGCTCGGCGACGAAACCGGCACGCCCGACCGACCCCTGCCCGCTGCCGACGATCGTCAGGCCCGAGGCGCGCAGTGCCGCGGACGGGATCGTCGCCTCGTGGCCCGCGGTGGAACCGATCGCGATCCAGTCGAGTCGGCGACCCGGTTCGGTGCGGGCGGTGACGACGGCGCGCATCACGTCGGCCGCGGGCTGGCCCCAGACGTAGTCGATGACCACGTCGACGTCGGCTGCCGCTGCGCCGAGGGCGTCGACGTCGGCCAACGGCAGCACGACGTCGGCGCCGAGGGCGGTGAGCGCCGCCAACCGCTCCGGGTTGCGCCCGCTCGCGACGACGTGTGCGGCACCGAGGTGCTTCGCCACCTGCACCGCCGCGGTGCCCGAGGCCCCGGTAGCGCCGAGCACGAGGACGCGGCTGCCCGGGGCGAAGTCGATCCGCCGGCGCAGGGCCACCCACGACGACAGCACCGGGTTCACGCCGGCGGCCACGGTGACCGGGTCGGCACCGTCGGGCAGGACGACGCTCGCCCGCGGGTCGACCGCGACGCGCTCGGCCATGGTGCCGCGGGTGTCGCTCGCGACGGCCACGTAGCGGAGCGTGCCGTCGGGGAACCGGGCGACGCCGTCGACGCCGGGGACCAGGGGGAGCGCGCCCTCGCTGGTGTAGTGCGAACCGTCGGCCTGCGAGCGGACCCGCGGGTGGAGACCGGCCGCGACGACGTCGACGACGACCTCGCCGGGTCCGGGAGTCGGTTCGTCGAACTCGTGCCAGGTCGGGGCGTGGCCGAACTCGGTGACGACTGCTGCGTGCATGGTGTCCTCCATTTGCTTCGTGTTACGAACAAAGTAGTTCGCATCACGAAGTTCGTCAACTAGGCTGGAGTGGTGCAGGAGATGACCGAGGACGAGCAGCTCGTCGATGCCCTGGGCGAGGCCGCGTTCCGGACGATGGGGCCGCTGACCGGGCTCGCGGCCGATGCCGGGCTGTCGCTGACGCAGCTGCGGGTCCTCGCGATCCTGCGTGACCGTCGTCTGCGGATCGGTGACCTGGCGCAGTACCTGGGGCTCGAGAAGTCGACGATGACCGGGTTGGTGGCGCGCGCGGAGAAGAAGGGGTTGCTCGCGCGGCAGCCGAACGCGGACGACGCCCGCGCGGTGGACGTCGTGATCACCGACGCCGGTCTCGAGGTGGCGCGCTCGCTCGAGGGCGCGATCCGCGATGCACTGCTGCCGCTCACCGCCCGGTTGCCGGAGCGGGACCGGCGGCAGCTGCGCGCACTCCTGGAGCGGATGCTGCGCTGAACCCTCAGCGGCCGTGCGCGCGTGCCGGGATCTGTGTCGCGAGCTTGCCGCCGGAGACGTCGAGCAGCGTGCCGGTGACGTAGCCCGAGGCGTCGCTCGCCACGAAGACGAGCAGGTCGGCGACGTCGTCCGCGGTCTCCCACCGGCGCAGCGACAGGGTGTCGAGCAGGCGGTCCTGGGCCTCGGCCGGCATGGTCGCGAACCCGTTCATCGCCGTCGGGACCATGCCCGGCGCGTACGCGTTGACGGTGATGCCCCACGGGCCGAGCTCCGACGCCAGCACCCGGGTGAACGAGACGACCGCGGCCTTGGACGCCGCGTAGGCAGCGCTGCCGACACTCGGGACGATCGCGGCGAACGAGGCGGCGTTGATGATCCGCCCCCGCCCCGCGGCCTGCATCACCGGCGCGACGGCCTGGCTCATCAGGAAGGTGCCGCCGAGGTTGACGTCCATGCACCGGCGCCAGGCATCCCACTGCAGCTCGGCGACGGTGCCCTCGACGTTGATGCCGGCGTTGTTCACGAGCACGTCGATCGTGCCGTGCCGGGTGACGACCTCGTCGACGGCGGCCCGGACCGAATCCGGGTCGGCGACGTTGCACACGACGTGGTCGAGCGGGAAGTCGGGTTCGAAGGCCAGGTCGAGGGCGACGACGCGGCACCCCTCGGTGACGAATCGATCGGCGAGGGTGCGTCCGATCCCGCGTGCTGCGCCGGTCACGACCACCACACGGTCGGTCAGGTCGAGGTGCATCGTTGCTCCTGTCGTCGGTTGCTGCAATAGGCATACTATTGCAGCATGACGAAGCAACGGGTGCTCTGGGTCACCGGCGGCGGCAGCGGCATGGGGGCTGCGAGTGCCGAGGTCGCTGCGCGCGACGGGTGGACGGTGGTCCTGAGCGGGCGGCGCGTGGACCGGCTCGAGCAGGTCGCAGCGACGATCACGGCCTCCGGCGGCACGGCGGCGGTCCTGCCCCTCGACGCTGCCGATCCCGCTGCCGTCGCGTCTGCGCGGGACACCGTGCTCGAGCGGTTCGGACGACTCGACGCGGTCGTGCTCGCCGCCGGGCTGAACGCGCCGCGGCGCCGGTGGGACGACCAGTCGTTGCCGGACTTCCGCGCGATCGTCGACACGAACCTCACCGCGGTGGTCGCGGTCGTCGACGCCGCACTGCCTGCGCTCCGCGAGTCCGGCGGCGTGGTCGTCGTGGTGTCGTCCTACGCCGGGTGGTCCTTCCAGCCCGGCGCCGGCGTCGCGTACTCCGCCTCGAAGACCGCGCTCGGTTCGGTCGTCCGGAGCCTCAACCAGCAGGAGGCACGCCACGGGGTCCGGGCGACGCACCTGTGCCCCGGTGACGTCGCGACCGACTTCCTCGACCAGCGGCCGTCGGTGCCCGACGCCGCCGCACGATCGGTGATGCTGCAGCCGGAGGACATCGCCCGCGCGGTGTCGTTCGTGCTCGAGGCGCCGTCGTACATGCGGGTCGACGAACTCGTGGTCAGCCCGGTGTCCCAGCGGTGACCAGCACGTTCGACCGCGTCCTCGACCAGATCGGTTCCGCCGTCGTCTCCGGCGTCATCGCCGTGGGCAGCCGCCGGAGCATCGACGACCTGGTGGCGTCGACCGGGGCCAGTCGCAGCATCGTCCGCGAGGCCGTCCGCGTCCTCGTCGCCCTCGGCCTGGTCACCGCGCGGCGCCGGGTCGGCGTGACCGTCCTCGGCGTGCTGGAGTGGGACGTCCTGGATCCGCGGGTCGTGCGGTGGCGGCTCCGGGGCCCGGACGGTGACCGCGTGGCGGTCGAGCTCCGCGAACTCCGCGCGGCGGTCGAACCCGCCGCAGCCGCCGCAGCAGCCCGGCGGGCGCCCCTCGACGAGTGCGCGGACCGACGGGAGGCGCTCCGCACCACCGCGGACGAGCTCGCGGCCGCAGCGGCCCGCGACGACCGCCTCGACTTCGTGGCCGCCGACGTGCGGCTCCACGCGCTCGTGCTCGACCTGTCCGACAACACGCTGTACCGACGCCTGCACCGCGTCGTGGGCCAGGTGCTGCGCGAACGCGGGAGCATCCGCCCGGACCGGCACGACGTCGGCCTCCACCTCGCGCTCGCCGGTGCCGTCGTCGAAGGCCACCCGGACGACGCGGCCGCGGCGATGCGGGCGATCGTCGAGCGCACGTGAGCGGTGCTCCGCCGACCTGGAAAGATGGAGTCCGGTGCGCTCCTCCGGCGCCCGTGGAGGGTGAGCGTGGACGCAGCACAGGACCTGGTCGTCCAGCTCATCGGCACCCCGTGGACGTTCGTCGTGGTCGGCCTTGTGCTCGCCGTCGGCAGTGTCGCGGTCTTCCTCCCCAGCCAGGCGCTCGTCGTCGCGGTCGGCACGCTCCTGGTGGGCGGTGACGGCGGCCTCCTGCCGGTCCTCGTCCTCGTCGTCGCGGCCTCGATCGGCATGGTCCTCGGCGACCTCGGGCTGTACCACCTGACGCGCTCGGTCGACCTCGGCTCGAGGTCGTGGTTCGCGCGTCCGAAGGTCCGCAAGGCCCGGGACGCCATCGACGGCCGCTACCGTGCCGCTCCCGGGCGCATCGCGGTCCTCGGACGCTTCATCCCGATGGGCCGGCTGACGACGAACCTGGTCGGCGCGGACAGCGGGCTCGACGTTCGGCGGTTCCTGGTGAGCTGCGTGCTCGCCGACGTCGTGTGGGCCGCGTACTGCGTCGGCATCGCGGCGGCCACCGGGCGCTGGAGCCGCGAGCAGCCCTTCCTCGTCACGACCCTCGCGGTCGTGGCGTCGATCCTGCTCGGCCTCGCGATCTCGGCGATCGAGAAGGCCGTGCGACGACGCAGCGAGGCGGCGGCTGCGGCCTGACGAACGTAGGGTGGGGACACCGTTCGAAGGAGAACCCGTGCTGCTCGACGACCTCGTACCGGACCCTGACGCGCTCGAGCGCATCGCCACCGGCAGCACGTGGGCCGAAGGACCCTGCTGGATCCCGGCGTCCCGCACCCTGCGCTGGTCGGACATCCCCGGCGACCGGGTCCTGCAGTGGCACGCCGACTCCGGCGAGACCTCGACGTACGCCGAGGGCGTCGAGTTCACCAACGGCCGGACGCTCGACCGCGACGGCAGTGTCGTCCAGTGCTCGCACGGACTCCGGCGGGTGGAGCGCGACCGCGACGGCGTCGTCACGCCGATCGTCGACGCCTGGGCCGGCGTGCGGTTCAACTCGCCGAACGACGTCGTCGTCGCGCGGGACGGCAGCGTGTGGTTCACCGACCCGGCTTACGGCATCACTCAGCCGCGCGAAGGCCACCCCGGCGTGCGCGAGTACGGCGACCACTGGACCTTCCGCTGCGGACCGTCCGGTGAGGACCTGCGCCCCGTCGCGACCGACGTCGACGAGCCGAACGGACTCGCCTTCGACCCGTCCGAGCGGGTCCTCTACATCGCGAGCTCGTCGGGGGACGAACCGGTCATCCGCGCCTACGACCGCGTCGGTGACGGCGGCGACCTGCTCAAGAACGGCCGGGTGTTCGCGCGACTCGAGCCGGGCGAGGGCGCACCGGACGGCATCCGGGTCGACGGGCACGGCAACGTGTGGTCGTCGTCGCACCGCGGCGTCGTGGTGTTCGACCCCTCCGGCGAGCGGATCGGCGAGGTGGCCGTCCCCGAGGTGACGTCGAACCTGTGCTTCGGCGGCGACGACGGCACGACGCTGTTCCTGACGGCGAGGACGTCGGTCTACCGGATCGCCACGACGACGCGGGACGCTGCCGTATCCTGACTCGGCCATGCAGTGCGACTACTTCGACCGTGGGGTGTGCCGGTCCTGCACGCTCATGGGGCAGCCCTACGCCGACCAGGTCCTCGACAAGGAGCTCCGCACCCGCGAACTCCTGCACGACGCCGTCGAGGCGGCGGGCGGCCCCGGAGCCGTCACGTGGGCACCGGCGATCACCAGCCCCGAGTCCGGGTACCGGAACAAGGCGAAGATGGTGGTCGGCGGATCGACCGAGCACCCGACCGTCGGCATCCTCGACCACCGGCAGCGCGGCGTCGACCTGCGGCACTGCGGGATCTGCACGCCCGGCATCCGACACGCGCTGCCCCTGCTCGCCGACTTCGTCCAGACCGCGGGGTTGATCCCGTACGACGTCGCTGCCCGACGCGGCGAGCTGAAGTACGTCCTGGTCACCGAGTCGCCCGACGGCGAACTCATGGTGCGGTTCGTCCTGCGGTCCGAGGGGCAGGTGGCTCGGATCCGGCAGTACCTCGATGTGCTGCGTGACGCCCTGCCGAACGTGGTGGTCGTCACGGCGAACCTGCTTCCCGAGCACAAGGCCGTGACCGAGGGCGACCGGGAGATCGTGCTCACCGAGCAGGAGACGCTGCCGATGCGCCTCGGCGGGATCACGATGCACCTGCGGCCGCAGAGCTTCTTCCAGACCAACACCGCCGTCGCCACCGAGCTGTACGCGCAGGCCTCGGCGTGGATCGACGAGCTCGACCCGGCGTCGATGTGGGACCTGTACTGCGGCGTGGGCGGGTTCGCCCTGCACGCTGCGCGACCGGGCCGAGCGGTGACGGGCATCGAGACCAGTGCCGAGGCGATCCGTTCGGCGAAGCAGTCCGCGCGCGAGGCCGGGCTCGAGGGGCTCCGGTTCGCCGCCGACGACGCCACCGAGCACGCACTCCGCGCCCGACCCGACACCGTGCCCGAGCTCGTCCTGGTGAACCCGCCACGACGCGGGATCGGCGAGGCGCTGTCGACCTGGCTCGAGGAGTCCGACGTGCAGCACGTCGTCTACTCGAGCTGCAACCCGGTGACCCTGGCGAAGGACCTCGCGCGCATGCCCTCGTTCCGGCTGCGCCGCGCTCGTGTGCTCGACATGTTCCCCCAGACCGGCCATCTCGAGGCCGTCACGCTGCTGTCGCGGGCGTGATCCGGGCCTCCTGGCCGGCATTGCCAGGGAATTGCCAAGGTGACGTACCCGGGTACGGCTCGATGACCATGGCCATGGGCATCGAGGCGTACAGGTTCGAGTGCGGGGTACATAGCACCAACGGGTAGAACCGTTTGTCTCGGTTTGATAACGGTGAAGAGTTTCCTATGGTTGCCGACCGAGGTGCCGCCGGCCCGATGACCACTGCCCCCGGTGGCGCACCCCACAACTGACCGCGATCGGTCGGGGTGGGCAGTGGATTCCGCGTTCGAAGCGGCTCGTGACCCCGGTGGAGCAATCACATGAAGAAGCTTTCCCGTACCCGCACCATCGTCGGCGGCCTCGCGTTCGCCGGCATCGCCGCGACCGGTGTCGGCCTCGCGGCAACCCCCGCGAACGCTGCG
This sequence comes from Curtobacterium sp. PhB137, assembly GCF_003814955.1. Taxonomy (NCBI): domain Bacteria; kingdom Bacillati; phylum Actinomycetota; class Actinomycetes; order Micrococcales; family Microbacteriaceae; genus Curtobacterium; species Curtobacterium sp. PhB137. The sequence continues at coordinate 823,453 of NZ_RKQO01000004.1, forward strand.
TCCGGCTCGACCTGGGACGCCCTCGCGCAGTGCGAGTCCGGCGGCAACTGGGCCATCAACACCGGCAACGGCTACTACGGCGGCCTGCAGTTCAACCTCGGCACCTGGCAGGCCAACGGTGGCGTCGGCAGCCCCGCCGGCGCGAGCCGCGAGGCCCAGATCGCCGTCGCCGAGCGTGTCCTCGCCACGCAGGGCTGGGGCGCCTGGCCTGCCTGCTCGGCCCAGCTCGGACTGAGCGGCACGAGCGGTGCCGCACCGGCCGCCGCTGCTCCGGCTCCGGCAGCCCCCGCTGCTCCGGCCCCGACGCAGCAGGCCGCACCGGCCCCCGCTGCCCCGGAGCAGGCCGCGCCGAGCACCCCGGCTCCTGCTCCGGCACCCGCGCAGGAGGCCGCCCCGGCAGCCACCACGCCGAGCAAGCCCGCCGCCGTGAAGACGAGCGGCAAGACGTACACGATCGCCTCGGGCGACACGCTCGACACCATCGCCACCAAGCTCAAGATCGACGGTGGCTGGAACAAGCTGTGGGCCGCGAACACGTCGACCATCGACGACGCGAACCTCATCTACTCGGGCCAGGAGCTGCAGCTCCCCGCCTGATCGTTCCACCGGACGAACACGTCGACGCCCCGCGACCTCGGTCGCGGGGCGTCGTCGTGCGTGACCGGTGGTGGGAGCCTGCGGGCGCTACTGCCGGTTGTCGGCCAGCCAACCGGCGACGTCGTCGGACCGAAGCGCCTGTGACAGCGAGCCGACCGCCAGGTCGTTGAGCGTGACGTAGGACTGCCCGTCCGGCGAGGTTCCGGACCCCGCAGTCGGCACCGTGAACGTCTTGAGGTCGTCGGTCCGAACGTCGCGCAGCGACCATCCGAGGCCGACGAGGGTCGGGAAGGTCAGTCCGGCATCGACCGCCAGGTGCTCGCTCGTCGCGGTCACGAAGTCCTGGATACGCCCGGGGTTCGTGATCGTGCCGCGGGAGAGCAGCCCGCCGACGACCCCGCGCATGAACGCCTGCTGGTTCAGCACGCGGGTGTGGTCCGCGTCGGCGAACGAGTACCGCTCGCGCACGAACGCGAGTGCGGCGTCGCCGTCGAGCCGGTTCGCGCCGGCGACGAACTCGTGCTTGCCTGCGGCGAACGCCTGCCCGGAGTCGACCGTGACACCGCCGAGGGCGTCGGTCATGTCCTTGAACCCGGTGAAGTCGATCTCGGCGACGTGGTCGATGCGGACGTCGAGCAGCTGCTCGACGGTCTGCACGGTGAGCGGGACGCCGCCCCACGCGTACGCGGCGTTGATCTTGGCGCTCCCGTGACCCGGCACGTCGACCCACGAGTCACGCATGATCGACATCAGGTACACGGCCTGCCGGTCGGCCGGGACGTGCGCGAGCATCAGGGTGTCCGAACGGCCACCGGCCTCGGATGGCTTGCCGTCCGGTCCGCGTGCAGCTCGTGAGTCGGACCCGATGAGCAGGATGTTCTCGCCGCCGGACGCAGCGGGTCGGGTCCCGCTCGGGAACGGGTTCGCGATCGTGTCGTGGCGGGCGTCGAAGCTGCGCGCCAGGCCGCCGACGAAGATGCTCGCGACGACGGCGATCACGGTGGCGATGCCGACCAGCGAGCCGACCGTCGCGAGCAGTGCGACGAGGAACGGGCGTCGGCGCCGCGGGTGGCGTCCGCCTCGGGTGGTGGTGTCGGCGGCCAGGCGGGCCGCCCGTCGTTCGGACATGCGGGACTCCAACGGGTTCGCGTCGGCGTGCCACCGACCGACCCATCGTACCGCATGTGGTATTTCAGGTACAGCGTGTCAGTTGCTGGGTTGCCGTGACTTCCCGAGCAGCTCCGTGAGCGCGGTCCGCAGTGCCGGGTCGTCCGGCAGGACCTCGCGCTCGATGTGCCGAGCGGTCTCCCACGCTCGGCGTCCGTGATCGGTCACGGTCACGAGGCGCCGGCGTCGGTCGTCGGGGTGCGGGGTGCGCTCGACCAGGCCGTCCCGCTCCATGCGCTCGAGGGTCCGTGACATCGTCTGCGGTTGCACCCGTGCCGTGCGGGCGATCGTGTCGGCACCGGTGGGGCCCGTGCGGATCAGGATGTCGACCGCGATGAGGGCTGCGTGCGGCAGCCCGATGGCGCGGAGGCGTTCATCCCAGTCCCGCTCGACCGAGCGTGCCGCGGCCGACAACAGCCGGCCGAGGGGCCACTGCTCGGTCGTGTCGTCCATGGGCGCAGTCTACGGTCGACAGCTGTCGCGGTCGGCGTCACGACGGCGTCGCAGCCGTCTAGTAATCAGCATGCTGACGACCGGTGTACGCTCGCCGTCGTGTCCCGCTTCCTCCGCATGGTCCTCCCCGCGCTCGTCATCGTGGCCTGGCTCGCGATCGCCTCCGTCGGCGGTCCGTACTTCGGCAAGATCTCCGAGGTGTCGACGAACGACCAGACCTCGTTCCTGCCGGCGTCAGCCGACGCCACGAAGGTGCAGGAGCGGTCGTCCGAGTTCCGCCAGGAGTCGGGCGCACCCGCGATCATCGTGCTCGAGCGCGACGGCGGCATGTCGTCCTCCGACCTGACCGCGGCGAAGGACCTCGCGACCCAGCTCGGTGACCGCGACGACGTCGAAGCCGTCAGCCCGGTGATCCCGAGCGAGGACGGCGACGCGGTCGAGATCGTCGCGACCCTCACCACGGCAGCCGACACCGGTGACGCGGTCGAGGCGATCCGCGCCGACGTCGACGACGCCCTGCCCAGCGGCGTCAGCGGGTACGTCACCGGGCCCGCCGGGTTCACCGCCGACCTGACCGAGGCGTTCGCCGGCATCGACGGCCTGCTGCTCGGGGTGGCGCTCGCCGCGGTCTTCGTGATCCTGATCATCGTCTACCGGTCACCGCTGCTGCCGATCCTCGTGCTCGGCACCGCGACGTTCGCCCTGTGCGCCTCGATCCTCGTGGTGTGGTGGCTCGCCAAGGCCGACATCGTCACCGTGAACGGCCAGGTGCAGGGGATCCTGTCGATCCTGGTGATCGGCGCCGCGACGGACTACGCCCTGCTCTACACGGCGCGCTTCCGCGAGGCGCTGCGCGACCACCGCACGGGCTGGGGTGCGACGAAGGCGGCCCTGCGGGGGAGCCTCGAGCCGATCCTGGCCTCGGGCGGCACCGTCATCGTGGGCGTGCTCTGCCTGCTGCTCTCCGACCTCAACTCGAACAAGGCGCTCGGTCCCGTCGCGGCGATCGGCATCGCGTTCAGCCTGCTCGCCGCCCTGTCGCTGCTGCCCGCCCTGCTGCTCGCGTTCCGTCGCGCCGCGTTCTGGCCGCTCCGTCCCGCGTACGGCAGCGCCCACCCGGTGCTCACCGGTCCGGACGCGCGCGGCATCTGGGCTCGCGTCGGTCGGCTCGTCGCCAAGCGTTCCCGGGTGGTGTGGATCGTCTGCACGGTCGGGCTGCTCGCGATGGGCACGGGCCTGGTCGGGCTCAAGGCCGACGGGGTCCCGCAGAGCGACCTGGTCATCGGGGCCTCGCAGGCACGCGACGGGCAGGACGTCCTGGCCGACCACTTCCCGGGTGGCTCCGGCAGCCCGGCGCAGGTCATCGGGTCGGAGCGCGACCTCGACGCACTCGTCGACGCCGTCACGGGGGTCGACGGCGTCGACGGGGTCGTCGCGGCCGCGAAGGACGCCCCGTCCGGCACGGTGCCCGTGACGGGCGACTCGACCTCGAGCGGCGGCGCCGCCGCTCCGACGGTGTCGCGGGGCGACGTGCTGCTCGAGGCCACGCTGTCCGACCCCGCCGACTCCGACGCCGCCGAACAGACGGTCCGCGACCTCCGCACCGCCGTCGAACGGGTCGATCCCGGCGCGATCGTCGGCGGCGTCACCGCGACGGCCGTCGACACGAACGACACCGGGATCCGCGACCGCACGCTGATCATCCCCGTGGTGCTGGTCGTGATCCTGCTCATCCTGATGCTCCTGCTCCGCAGCGTCGTCGCCCCGCTCGTGCTCATCGGCAGCGTGATCGTGTCGTTCGCCGCCGCACTCGGCGTCGGAGCGCTCGTGTTCGACCACGTGTTCCACTTCCCCGGTGCGGACCCGAGCGTGCCGCTGTACTCGTTCGTGTTCCTCGTCGCGCTCGGGGTGGACTACAACATCTTCCTCATGACACGGGTGCGGGAAGAGGCGCTGCGGCACGGTCCGCACGAGGGGGTCCTGCGCGGACTCGGGGTCACCGGCGGGGTGATCACCTCGGCGGGCGTGGTGCTCGCGGCGACGTTCGCGGCCCTCGGCGTCATCCCGATCCTGTTCCTCGTGCAGATCGCGTTCGTCGTGGCGTTCGGCGTCCTGCTCGACACGATCGTCGTCCGTTCGCTGCTCGTGCCGGCGATCGCGTACGACCTCGGTCGGCGGGCCTGGTGGCCGTCGCGCCTCTCGCGCGCGAACCATCACATGTGACACGCTGGGTGCATGCCAGTTCCTTCGACGCAGCCCGCCGCCGAGCGCAAGCTCCTCCGTGACACCGTGCAGGACAAGATCCGCGACGCGATCATGGACGGCACGCTGGAGCCCGGCGAGCGGCTCAACGACGACGACCTGATCGCGTGGCTCGGGGTCTCCCGCACCCCGATCCGCGAGGCGCTCGCGGAACTCGCCCGCGCCGGCCTGATCGAGATGGCACCGAACCGCTACACCCGCGTGGCGGCCCCGACGAAGGACGAGCTCCTCGACGCCTACCGCACGCTCGGCGTCATCTACGGGGGCGTCGTGCGCCTCGCGGTGCCCAACTTCACCGAGCCGCAGCGCAAGAAGATCGTGAAGATGCTCGACGACGTCATCGCGCGGGTCGGCGCCGACGAGCAGGACCAGGTCGCCCGCAACGGCGCCGACATCTACTCGCAGTGGGCGGACGCCTGCGGCAACCCGTCGCTCGTGCAGCTCTGCCGGTCGACCACCGACGGGCTGTCCTTCAAGCTCCGGGTCCCCGAACTCGCCGAGCTCATCCCGGCCGCGGTGATCCTGCCCGAACTCGAGAACCTCAAGGCTGCCGTCCTGGCGAAGGACCCGATCGCGGCAGAGCTCGCGATGGAGGCCATCCACCTGCTGCCGTCGCGCGCGTAGCGCCCCGTCGCCCAGCGCGACCAGGAGGCGGACGGGAGGCCCGTGGCGACGCCGCCACGGGCCTCCCGTCCGCCGTCACGCGCGTCTCGAGCCGCGACGCCCGCGTCAGTGCGCGACGGCGCTGATCATCCCGAGGCCGACGCTGATGCGGTCGGCGACCTCGATGAGGTCCTCGGCGAGGGAGTCCAGGTCGCGGTCACGCAGCTGCGTCAGGCGCCCCGAGATCGACAGCGCCGCCGCGATCCGCCCCGAGGCGTTGCGGATCGGTGCCGCGATGCAGAACCGGCCGAGCGCGAGCTCCTGGTTCTCCTCGCACCAACCGCGCTTCGCCGAGGCGGCGAGATCGGCCGTCAGGGCGTCGTGCGTCGTGATCGTGTGGTCGGTGTACCGGGCCAGGTCGTCCCCGAGCAGCGAGCGTCGCTCGTCCGGCGACAGGTCGAGCATCAGCGCCTTGCCGAGTGCGGACGCGTGCATCGGCTGCCGCATCCCGATCATCGTGTGCGACTTCGGCGCGAGGGAGCCCTCGAAGTGGCAGAGGTAGATGCACGACGCGGCGTCCTGCACGCCGACGTTGGCGGTCAGGCCGACGCGGTGCGCGAGTTCCTGCGCCGCCGAGCGGCTCTCGCGGTGCACCGGGTTGTGGTTGAGCCCCTGGCTGGCGAGCTCGAGCACGGCCCGACCGACCGAGTACGCCTGGGTCTCCGGATCGCGTCGGACGTACTCGAGCGACTCGAGCGTCGCCAGGAGCCGCCCGGTGGTCGAGGTCCCCAGCCCGATCGCCCGCGCGATGTCGGAGGCGCGCACCGCGCCGTCGGACGCGCCGAGCGCACCGAGGACCGCTGCGGCTCGCTCGATGCTCTGGTTCGGAGGGGTGGTCGCCATCCCCTCATTCTGGCCCGTCCCGGCGCGCGTCAGGAGACCTTCACGGCGCTCGCGGTGACGAACGGGGACCCGTTCGTCGCGGTCACGACGACCCGCAGGGCGGCCGTGCGCACCGGATCGACGTCGTGGACGCGATGGCGGTGTCGGTTCGCGTCGACCGCGGCGAGCGTCCGCCAGGTCCCGTCGACGCACGCCTCGATCCGGTAGTCGCGGGCGAGTGTGGGCACGGCGTCCCAGGGGGTGCGGTGGTGGTGCAGGTTGATGAGGTCGGCGTCGACGTCGTCGTTCCAGACGATGCGCATCTGGCGGACGTCGACGGGCTCCGCCCAGTCGAGCGAGAGCACGGCTGCGCCGGCACCCGCGTCGGACGACCACATGTGCGGTCCGCCGAACGGGCGCTGGTGGCCGTCGCTGACCCGGGAGGCCCGCCACGCGTCCGTCTCGCCGGCTGCGGTGAACGCGAACGCGTGTCCGCGCAGGGCGCGCGCCTCCCAGTCCGTCACGGGCTGTCCGGACTCCTCGGGGATGTGGTCGTCGAACTGCTCGTCGTCGGCAGCGCGGGCGCGCAGGGCCATCACGCCGTAGGGGTGGCCGTCGGTCAGGACCAGTCGGACGCCGGGCTGCCGACGGACCACGACGACCGCGTTGCAGGGTGCGTCCGGGTGGAAGTCCAGGTCGACCACTGCTTCGCCCGGTCCGGCGGCGACGTGTGCGGAGTGCGTGCTGACGTGGTCGATCGGGGCGTAGTTCTGGGGCTTGCCGGTGGTCCAGAGCTCGATGGTGAGCTCGGTGTCGTCGTCCGCCTCGGTGCGGAGCCGGAACTCGCCGAGCGCGGGGTCGGCGGGCAGGAGGATCGCGACGTCGCGGTCCAGGTCGAAGCGGTCGGCGGTCGCGAACGGCGTCGTGTCGATCGTGGTCAGCTCGCTGCTCGCGGTGATGCGGGCGGTGCGGGCCAGGTCGGCGGGGTCGTCGGCGCGGACCCCGATGACCGGTGCGTCCTCGCGCAGCAGGGTCTGCTGCAGCAGGGCGATCTGCTCGGTGCCGAGGGACCGTGGCGTCGTGCCGTGCCGGGCGACCAGGTGCGCGGCGGTGCCGGCTGCCTGCCCCTGGGCCGCGCAGGTGGCCATCACCCGGGTGGACCCGAACGCGACGTGCGACGCGGAGATGTCGCGGCCGGCGAACAGCAGGTTCGACACGTTCGCCGAGTACAGCGACCGGAACGGGATGTCGTAGGTGCCGTCGGTGTACCGCTGCTGGGCGCCGGCGGTCTCGGCGTAGACGCCCTCGACGGGGTGCAGGTCGATCGACCAACCGCCGAACGCCACCGTGTCGGGGAACGAACGCTGCTCGAGCAGGTCCTGCTGCGTCAGGGTGTGGTCGCCGACGAACCGTCGGTACTCGCGCTTGCCGGGGATCGCGCCCACCCAGTCGAGCGTCAGGGTGTCCGCGTCGAACGCCCCCGAGTTCTTGATGTGGTCCCAGATGCCGTAGACGACGCCCCAGAGCTCGTCGCGGATGCGTTCGTTCTCGGCGACGGTGTCGAGTTCGCCGCCCCACTCGATCCACCAGTAGTTGCAGCCGTTGTCGCCGGTCCGGATCGCCCGGTTCGCCAGGATCGGCGTCGTGCCGAGGTCCTTCGCGATCGACGGCGGCACGAACTTCTCGGGGCGGCCGGTGTCGTGCGTCGAGAAGAAGATCGAACTGCCGAGCAGTTCGTCGTCGGCCGTTTCCGGCGCCCACTCCTCTCCGTGCTCGTCGCGGCCCTCGCGCCCGATGCGGTACTCGGCTCCGGCGAGGGCCCCGACGAGGCCGTCGCCCGTGCAGTCGAGGAACACCGGTGCGGTGAACGTCGTCTCGATCTCGGACCCCATGGTCCACCCCGTGACGGCGGTGATGCGTGGTGCGCCGCTGGCGTCGTCCGTCGTCTGCACGGTCCGGACGTCGGTGTTGAGGTGCAGGTGCACGTTCGGCTCGGCCCGGACCAGGTCGAGCACGACCTGGTCCCAGTAGACCGCGTTGCCCTGCGGGTTCCGGTACTGGTTCTCGAGGAAGAGCTCGCCCATGATCCCGGTCTCGCGGGCGAACCGCTGCGTGCCGTGCGCCGTCGCGCCGACCACCCACACCCGGATCTCGCTCGAGGCGTTGCCGCCGAGGACCGGGCGGTTGGTGACGAGGGCGACGTTCGAGCCGAGGCGGGCGGCGGCGACGGCCGCGCTGACACCGGCGAGACCGCCGCCGACGACCACGACGTCGTGGTGCTGTTCACGGGATTGCATGGTCGAAACGGTATCACTCGGTGGCGTGTCTTTCCCACTGTGTGGCAGTGTGTGCCCGGCGAGTGCTATCGTCAACGAATTCTCGACAACGAAGTGTGAGGCCCCACCCATGAGCGACGGAACCCGGACGCAACCCAGCGTCGATGCCGCCACCGCCCCCGAAGTCCAGGTGGCCCTGGGCGACGACGCACGCCGCCAGGGCATGCGGAAGGTGATCGTCGCCGCCGGCGTCGGACACTTCGTCGAGTGGTTCGACTTCGGCCTCTACGGCACGTTGGCGACCGTCATCTCGCTGTACTTCTTCAAGCAGGGCGACCCGCAGGTCGCACTGCTGTCGGCCTTCGCCGTGTTCGGTGCCGGCTTCGTGATGCGTCCGCTCGGCGGGCTGTTCTGGGGGTCGCTCGGTGACCGGGTCGGCCGGAAGACCACGCTGGCCACGGTCATCCTGATCACGAGCGGCGCGACCGCCGTGATGGGCATCCTGCCGACGTACCAGAGCGTCGGGATGCTCGCACCGATCCTGCTCGTCGTGGTGCGGCTGGTGCAGGGCTTCGCCGCCGGTGGCGAGGGTGCCGGGGCGACGACGCTCCTGGCCGAGTACGCCCCGTCGAACCGGCGCGGCTTCGTGACGAGCTTCATCGACGTCTTCGGCTTCGCGGCGTTCATCGTCGGTGGTGGCCTGGTCTTCCTGTTCACGGCGATCGCCGGGGACGGAGCGCTCGAGTCGTGGGGGTGGCGTGTCCTGTTCCTCGTCGCGGTGCCGCTCGGTCTGGTCGGGTTGTACTTGCGCACGAAGCTCGAGGACACCCCGGAGTTCCGCGCGCTCAAGGCCAAGGGGGAACTCGCGAAGAACCCGCTCCGCCGCTCGCTCCGGACCGGGTGGAAGGCCCTGCTCTTCTGCGTCGGGTTCGTCGTCCTCAAGGCCGTCGGTCACTGGATCCTGCAGACGTTCATGCCCTCGTACCTGCAGGCGGACCTCGGGTACTCGCCGCTCGTCTCGTACGGGGTCGTCGTCATCGGCTTCCTGGTGATCGCCGGCCTCGTCCCGTTCTTCGGGCTGCTGTCGGACAAGATCGGCCGGAAGCCCGTGATGCTCGCCGGGTGCGCGGGGTTCCTGGTGCTGACCTACCCGACGCTCATGCTCATGGACGCCGGCAACTTCTGGGCCGCCGCAGCCGCGATGGTGCTGCTCGGGCTGTTCATGGCGGCGTTCGACGGGGCGGTGAGCGCCGCGATGGCCGAACTGTTCCCGACCGCCATCCGCTACGGGTCGATGGGCATCGCCTACAACATCAGCGTGGCGCTCTTCGGCGGCATCACCCCGTACTTCGCCACGTGGCTGATCAGCGCGACGGGCAACACGTTCGCGCCGGCCTTCTACGTGATGGCCGCCGCCGCGATCACCGGCGTGACGGTGCTCCGGGCGCGCGAGACGAACAAGCAGGGACTCGTCGCCGAGTGAGCCGAGCGCGGGCCGGTCGCAGGGGCTGTGGAGTGACCTTCCAGGCGGATTCCATGTCCCCTGCGCGCGCTCCGGTTATGGTTTCCCGGTGAGCAACGAACCCGAGCAGACGACGGAGCCCGCGCGCCGCGGTGCCGTGACGCCGCGCCACGGGCGCCAGAAGCGACGAGCGGGTGTGGTGTTCCCGGCGATCGCGGGCGTGCTCACCATGGCCGTCGTGCTGAGCGGTGGCTACGCGGCGTACGCGTACAACCAGCTGTCCGGCGGGGTCACGATCGTCAACGCGATCACCGGCAAGAAGGACACGAAGGACGACGTCGACGGCAAGGCGCAGAACATCCTGCTCGTCGGTGACGACCACCGGCCGGACAACGCCACCCCCGAGCAGATGGCGGAACTCAGCACGACGTCGGACGGCGGTGCGACGAACACCGACACGATGATCGTCCTGCACATCAACGCCGACGGCACGCAGGCGACGATGATCTCGTTCCCCCGTGACTCGTACGTCGACATCCCGGACGTGGGCAAGGGCAAGCTCAACAGCGCCTTCTACTACGGCACGCTCAACGGTGGCGGCGACACCGGTGGTGCGAAGATGCTCATCAAGACCATCGAGAACCTGAGTGGCCTGCAGATCGACCACTACGTGCGCGTCTCGCTGCTCGGCTTCTACCAGGTGGTCAAGGTGCTCGGTCCGGTCGAGGTCTGCCTGAACCAGGCGACCAACGACCCGTACTCCGGCGTCGACCTGCCGGCCGGTAAGTCCTCGCTGAACGCGAAGGAAGCGCTGTCCTTCGTGCGGCAGCGCCACGGCCTGCCGAACGGCGACCTGGACCGCAACGTCCGCCAGCAGTACTTCCTGTCGCAGGAGGCCCGGAAGGTCACCTCCGCCGGCACGCTGCTGAACCCGGTCAAGATGGGCAACATCCTCAAGGCCGTCGGTGGATCGATCCAGACCGACACCAACCTGATCGACCTCGCCTCGCAGATGCGGAACCTGCGCCCCGCGAACATCCAGTCCGCCACGATCCCGACCCTCGGCACGCCGACGATCTACGTGAACGGTTCGGCGCTGTCCATCGTCGAGGTCGACACCGTCGGGCTGCCCGCCTTCGTGCAGGGCCTGGTCGGCGAACCGGAGGCCTACGCCAAGGCCGGTCGCGCCCAGCCGGCCAACACCTCGGTCACCGTGCTGAACGGCAGCGGCGTCGAGGGTGCCGCGACCGCAGCAGGGCAGGTCCTGACGAGCCGCGGGTTCCAGGTCGCACCGGCCGGGTCCTCGGACACCACCAAGGCCACGCAGGTGCAGTACCCCGCCGGCCAGGAGTCCCAGGCGAAGGCGATCGCGGCAGCCGTGCCCGGTGCCGTCCCGGTGCGCACCAGCGCGGTCGCCGGCGTCACGCTCGTGCTCGGCACCGACGGCAAGACCGCGAAGGCCGCCAGCGAGCCGAGCGCGACCGCTTCGAAGCCCGCGAGCACCGGTTCCGGGTCGAAGCCGAGCAAGCAGGCGTCCAAGGAACCCGCGCCGAAGTCGACCGACGTGCACAACTACGGCACCGAGGGCACCTGCATCAACTGAGGCCACGGCCGGGACTTCCTCGCTAGGTTCGAGGGGTGAGCAGCGCAACGCGTCCGATCGTCCTGATGACCTACAACATCAAGAACCCGGATCCGGAGCACGACTGGCCGGCCCGGCTCCCCGTGCTCCTCGACGTCATCCGCCGGCACGACCCCGACCTGGTGTGCGTGCAGGAGGCCTTCGCGCACCAGCTCGACGACCTGCGCGCCGGGCTGCCGGACCACGCCGACGTCGGACAGGGGCGTGAGGGCGGCACCGCGGGGGAGCACCCGGCGGTGTTCTACCGACGTGACCGGTTCCGACCGACCGACGAGGGGTCGTTCTGGCTGTCGGACACCCCGGACGAACCGGTCTCGAACACGTGGGGCAGCCTGTTCCCCCGCATCGCGAACCACGCCGTGTTCCTGGACACCGACGGGCCGGCGGTCACGGTGCTCACCACGCACCTCGACCACGAACTCGGCGAGCACGGCGACGAGGTGCGCGGGAAGAGCGCGGCGCTCATCGTCGAACGGCTCGCGCGGGAGACCGGTCCGGTCATCGTCGCCGGGGACTGCAACGAGCCGGCCGGCGCCGGAACCGCGTCACGGGTCTTCGCCGACGCCGGGTTCGACGACACCTGGCTGCTCGCGGGCGCCCCGGGGGACCGGACGGCGACGTTCAACGACTGGCAGCCGCCGGTGGACACCGGGGAGCGCATCGACTGGGTGCTGACCCGCGGGGTCGCCGGCGTCGACCGGGTCGTCATCGACCACGACGGGCCGGAGACGTGGTTCGCGAGCGATCACTTCCCGGTGGTCGCGACGATCCGCGTGTGAGTCAGCAGCTCCGCTGCGCGTGCACGGGCATCGGGGAGCCGAGCACCGTGACCGTGGTGTCGTCCGTCAGGGCCGAGACGCCGTTCGTGCCGGAGGAGTCCTGGTCGTCGGAGGAGCCCCAGCCTGCGCGCAGCAGCAACTGCCACGCGCGGAAGTCGTCGGAGCCGAAGGACACCCGTTCGGAGCGCGGGGCGTCCGCGATCTCTTCGGCGATGTCGTCGCCGACCTGGACGCCGCCGGGGCCGGTCAGCTCGATCCGTGCACCGAGCCGGCTGCGGACCTGGTCGCGCAGCACACGGACCTCGACGGCGTTGCCCGCCTGCGCATCGGTGGTCAGGGCCGCGACCCGGATGGCGCCGCCCCACGTGTAGGTGGTGCCGGCCGGGAAGCACGCGCCGCCGTCGCCCTCGGCGGTCTGCGTGCGCGACGGGGTGCCGAGCAGGCGGTCGAGCAGGCTCACGGTCAACCGGGAGTCGCGCATCGACGACTCGACGACGGTCTTCCCGCCGTTGCGGAGCACCAGGGACTCGGCGTCGAGCTCGATGGAGTCGACCCGCCGGAGCTTCGCGTTGGACACGTGCACCGGAGCGGCGTCGTGCGACGTCTCCGCCGCCACGGCGGTGTCCGCACCGAGCCCGGTGGTGCCGTCGAGCGCCAGCGCACCGGCCGAGAAGGCGAGCACGGCAGCGCCGAGCGCCAGCAGGGTCCGAGGGGTCACCGTTCGACGGTACGACCCTGATCCGTCCAGAACGACAGGTGTTACCGAATCGGGTCCTGGCCGTCACCGGACCGTGACAAACGAGGAAGACGCAGTTGCGGCACTGGACCGGTGCGGCCGGCGGACGCTGGCCGCACCGCGCGACGGGGGACAGCCTCCTGGACGGCCCGTGGTGCGCCCCTGCGTACCGTCGGCGGCATGACGGACCAGCAGAACGACCAGGCAGGGCTCGACCAGGCAGCGCTCGACCAGGCAGCGCTCGACCAATACGCCATGCAGGACCCGACGAAGATGTACGCCGACAAGAAGCCGGACGAGCAGTACCTCGAGGGCGCCGGCACCGACGCCGAGATGGCGGAGAACGTCCCCGCCGACCACGGCGAGGACACCTACCGCGGCTCCGGACGGCTGACGGGCCGCAAGGCGCTCGTCACCGGTGGTGACTCCGGCATCGGCGCAGCGGTCGCCATCGCCTACGCACGCGAGGGCGCCGACGTCGCGATCTCGTACCTGCCCGAGGAGCAGGAGGACGCCGACCGCATCATCGCGCTCATCGAGGCAGCCGGACGCAAGGCCGTCGCGCTGCCCGGCGACATCACCTCGCTCGCGGTCTGCGAGCAGATCGTCGCCGACACCGTCGCGCAGCTCGGCGGGATCGACATCCTGGTGAACAACGCGGGCAAGCAGCAGAACGTCTCCTCGATCGAGGACATCTCGGACGAGGAGTTCGACGAGACGTTCAAGACGAACGCCTACGCGACCTTCCGGATCACGAAGGCCGCCGTGCCGCACCTGCAGCCGGGCTCGACGATCATCAACACGACGTCGATCCAGGCCTACGCGCCGTCGCCGCACCTGGTGCACTACGCGGCCACGAAGGCCACCGTGAACAACCTGGCGAAGGGCCTGGCTGCGCAGCTCGCGCCGAAGGGCATCCGCGTCAACGCCGTCGCACCGGGGCCGATCTGGACGCCGCTGCAGCCGGCTGGTGGGCAGCCGCCCGAGGCGCTGCCGTCCGCGGGCGAGCAGACCTACCTGGGCCGCTGGGGCCAGCCGGCCGAGCTCGCGCCGGCCTACGTGTTCCTGGCGAGCGGTGAGTCGTCGTACGTCGTGGGCGAGACGCTGCACGTCGACGGCGGGATGCCGACGCCGTAGGGCGCCGCTGCGGGCTGACGGGAGGCGCGGTGCCGGTGGGTACCGCGCCTCCCGTCGTCCGGGTGGTCCCGTCTGCGGGCCGTGGCGACGTCAGCAGGTGACCGCGCGCGCCATCCGCTCGAGGAGCTCCCGCGCCGACAGTGCTGCCGCCAGCTCGACCTCGACCGGGTTGATGCCGATCGCGTGCTCGAACGCACGGCGTCGGGCCTGGTCGGCGATCGGCACCTCGGGGCGCTGGGGCAGCACGGCGATCGCCTGGGCCGCCGCCCCGAACGCGCCCGCGGGCCGCCCGAGCTGTTCCCACATCGCGCGGACGTCGTGCGCGACCTGCTCCGGGTCGCCGCCGAACTCGAAGCCGGCCGAGGCCATCGTCGCGAGTCCCTGTGCGGTGGGGTCGTTCGGGGTCATGCCCGGCATCGTCACACGGATCCGTGCGAACGCGCTGGGCGTGGTGTCGGTGTCCGTGTCCCCCCATGTGCTGACACCCGTACCGGGGATTCTGTTGTCCCCCGTTCTGCGTTTGGATGGACGTGCCCCGGACTCGGGGAGACCTCGGACAGGACGTCCGTGGAACGACGGAGGGCACGATGCTCGAGAACACCAGCGCCGACACGCAGGCCGCAGCGGCCGCGGCGGCCACCCTGCACCTCCGGATCACGATCGTGGGGGCCACCGTCGACCTGCTCCGTGACGTCCCCTTCCACGAAGCACGCGCCGTGCACGTGGCCGAGCGGATGGGCATCTCCGTCGAGGAGCTCGAACAGCACTTCCCGTCCTGGGACGGCCTGGTGCTCGCAGCCGTCGACCGCTGGAACGGCGGTCGGATGGACGAGGTCACCCGCGAGGTCGGCGACGGCTCGACCGTCGAGCTCTTGCGCGCGATCGTCGCGTCGAACGCCGAGGACCCCGCGCTCATGCGCCTGCTCGTCGCCCTGCTGTCCGTCGCGGGCAACGCCGAGCACCCGATGGCGACCTACCTGCGGTCGCGCTACCAGCTCTTCTACGCCCAGGTGAAGCGCGGCCTCGAGCACGACATCGCCGTCGGTCGCGCCCCGCACACCATGGAACCCCGTCGCGGCGCCGAACAGCTCATCGCGCTGTACGAGGGGCTGCAGCTCCAGGCCCTGCTCCGCTCGGACCTCGACCTGGTGCCGGCGTTCGACCGTGCGGTGGCCCGACTCGAGCGCGGCTGGATGGAGCGCTACGAGCCGCAGGCCGCCCGCCGGCACGCGACGTGGAGCGACGGCGACGACGGCAGCTGGGACATCTGAGCCCGGACCGTCAGCGGCCGTCCGGAGTGCCGGGCCGTCAGCGCCCGTCCGGAGCGCCGCACCGTCAGCGTCCGTCCGGCGCCGACCGTGACCCGCGTGGCACCGAGCCGTCGCCGGGGTCGTACCCGGTGTCGCGGATGACCCGGAGCGCCGTCGTGTCGTTGTGGACCGAGTGCACGACGACCCGACGGGTCCGCCGGAGCGCCCGGCGCGCACCAGGTGTTGCGAACAGGCCGCCGAGCACGAGCCCGGCGCCGATCCCGAGCGCCACGGAGACCGCGGCCACGAAGTCGAGGGCCGCACTCGACGAGCCCGACATGAAGTTCAGCAGTGCGTTCGACACGGCGACCCCGGGCAGCAGCGCTCCGCAGAACGCCGGCACCGCGATCGCCGCGACCGCGGTCCGCATCCGCGCCGCTGCGTAGGTGGAGAGCACGCCGAGCAGGACCGCGGCCAGGAACGTCGCGCCGAGCAGCGGCAGGCCGAGCTGCCGCAGCCCCCACAGCGAGGCCCCCGCCGCCACCGAGAACACCACGGCGACGGGGATCACCCGCGCACTGGCCTGCTGCACGAAGCAGTTCGCCCCGGCCGACACCACCGTGAGCGAGAGTGACGCCCACAACGGCAACGCCTGCGTGACGATGCCCGACGGGTCGACCTCGAGGTGCAGCCACTTCGTCATCGCGATCCCCGCGGGCACCCCCACGACGATGGCGGCGATGACCAAGCCGATGTAGAACGCCCGGGCGACCGCCATCGCGCGGAAGCCGGAGATCGCGTCCTGGGCCCAGGTCACGAGTGAGACGTGCGGCAGGAGCAGCACCACCAGGGCCGCCACCATCGTGGCGGCACCCGCCGGGTGCAGGACGCCCACTCCGATGGCCAGGGTGCCGATCACCGACGCGACCGCTCCCTGCGCGCCGGACACGAAGAACTGCGGGTAGCCACGACCGGTCAGCCAGCGCCCGGACAGGATGATCCCGAACATCAGCACGAAGGCGCCGATGCCCGCTCGCCACCCACCACCGGCCTGCATCGCGATCGAGGTCCCCAGGATCGAGAGCCCGACGTCGGCGAGCCACGTGGGCCAGCGCGGCGGCATCCGCAGCACCGCCACGAGGGCGCTCACGCCCGAGGTCATGTCCCGTTGGTCGTGGATCAGGTCGTCCACGATCTGGTTCGCGCGCGCGAGTCGGTCGAGGTCGGAGCCGTCGGAACTCACTGTCCGGACCTTCACGAGCGGCGGGATGTCGGCCGGCGCGTACTGGATCGTCACCGAGCTGCCGGAGAAGTCGAGGTCGAGCGGGGCCAGGTTCCACTTCGTCGACACCGCGACGACGGCGGTCTCGACGCTGCGGGTGTCGGCGCCGGAGGCGAGCATCACCTCGGCCAGGTCGAGGCAGAAGTCGACGATCTGGGCGGCGGTGTACTGGTCGCGCCCCTTGGCGTCGGGTTCGACGTGCTCGTAGATCGTGCCGCGCAGTCGGGCACGTGCGTCGCGCAGGTCGTGCTGCGCCAGGCTGCGGCGTCGGGGGCGGGGTGGCCGGTGTGGGCGCCCCGGCTTGGGCTCGCCGGGGAAGTGCTGCTCGGCCATCCGACCATGGTGCCAGTCGCGATCTGGACGCGACCAGAGCGGACGGGAGGCCCGGTGCCAGCTGGCACCGGGCCTCCCGTCAGGTGGTCGGTCGCGTCTCGGACGCGACCCGACTACTGCTCGAACGTCGCGTCGAGCGTGATCTCGACGCCGGTGAGCGCCTTGCTGACCGGGCAGGTCGCCTTGGCGTCCTCGGCGGCCTTCAGGAAGGTCGCCTCGTCGATGCCGGTGACCTCACCGTGCACGGTCAGGGCGATGCCGGTGAGCTTGAAGCCGCCAGCCGAGTCCGGGCCGAGCGAGACGTCGGCCTTGACGTCGAGGGCCTCGACCGTGCCGCCGGCCTCGCCGAGGACGGCGGAGAACTGCATGGCGTAGCAGGCCGAGTGTGCGGCGGCGATGAGCTCCTCGGGGCTGGTGCTGCCACCGGCCTCGTCAGCGGCGCGCTTCGGGAACGAGACGTCGTAGGTGCCGACCTTCGAGCTGGAGAGTTCGACCTGGCCGGAACCGTCGTTGAGGCCGCCGTTCCAGGCGGTGCGTGCGGTGCGCGTGGGCATGGCCGCTCCTTTCGTGTGGGGGATCGGACCCGAGCGGGACCGTCGCAGCCGAGTCAAGCGGAGAACGCACGTTCTCGCAACCGGCTCACGGCGAAGACGCAGGCTTCGCGGTTCTGAGCGACAGGTGTTGTCCACAACAACAGGTGTAGCGTGATGGTGTTCAAAGGAGACCCATCATGCGCGCCGTCGTGTTCGAGCAGTACCAGACCTTCCCGTCCCTGACGGAGGTCCCGAAGCCCACCCCGGGTCCGGGGGAGGTGCTCCTCAAGGTCGCAGGTGCCGGCGCGTGCCACTCGGACGTCGCGGTCTACCGCGAGTTCGCCGCCGGTGCTCCGGGGTCGCAGCAGCCCCCGTTCGTCCTCGGGCACGAGAACTCCGGCTGGGTCGAGTCCGTCGGCGACGGCGTGACCGGGTTCACCGAGGGCGACGCCTACCTGGTCTACGGGCCGGTCGGCTGCGGGCACTGCTCGTACTGCTCGAAGGGGCAGGACACCTACTGCGAGAACGCCGCGACGAACCCGTACATGGGCATCGGTCTCGGGCGGGATGGCGGCATGGCGGAGTACGTCAGTGTCCCCGCCCGCAACCTCGTGCCGCTCGGCGACGCCGATCCGATCGCTGCCGCACCGCTCAGCGACGCCGCGCTCACGCCGTACCACGCGATCAAGAACTCCCTGCCGAACCTGGCCGGCGGCGGCAAGTACGCGCTGGTCGTCGGGCTGGGCGGCCTCGGGCAGATCGCCGTGCAGATCCTCACCGCGCTCACCGGCGCCACGGTGATCGCGACCGACGTGAAGCAGGACGCCATGGACCGCGCTGCCGCCCGTGGCGCGATCACGGTGCCCGGCGGGCCGGACCAGGCCGCCGCGATCCGCGAGATCACCGGCGGCCGCGGGGTCGATGCCGCGTTCGACTTCGTCGGAGCGACGCCCACCATCAAGGTCGCTCAGGCGTCGATGGCGGTCGGTGGCCGGTTCACCGTCGTCGGGATCGCCGGCGGTACCACCGAGTGGAACTTCTTCGCGACGCCGTACGAGTCGACGATCACGAACACCTACTGGGGCACGATCGAGGACCTGCACGAGGTCGTCGCGATGTACCGCGCCGGGCAGATCGTCCCCGACGTGGAGCGGTACGCGCTGTCGGACGCGCTCGAGGCCTACCGGAAGCTCGAGGCCGGCGAGCTGTCGGGTCGCGCGGTGGTCGTCCCGACGCTCTGACGCGGGGCGCCTCGCGGCGTAGCTGGTCGAATCGGGCGTACCTGGTCGGAAGTTCTGACCAGGTACGCCCGATTCCGCTTTCCAGCGCAGGTGTTCTGGGAAGGAACGACCCCGGGTCAGCGGCCGGCGGCGTAGCCCTGGGCACCGCGTGGGTTCGCGGCGGCGCCGAGTACGCCCGTCGCCGGGTCCCGCGTCACGCAGGACAACCGTCCGAGGCTCCAGTCGCCGGCGCGGGTGACGACGTGACCGCGTGCCTCGAGTTCCGCGATGACGTCGTCGCCGAGGCGGTCCTCGACCACGAGCCCCGCCGGCTCCCACGTGCGCGGCCAGAACGACCCCGGGAACGACGTCGTGTGCAGCGCCGGGGCGTCGATCGCCTGCTGCGGGGTGTACCCGCCGACGATCC
Source organism: Curtobacterium sp. PhB137 (assembly GCF_003814955.1). Taxonomy (NCBI): domain Bacteria; kingdom Bacillati; phylum Actinomycetota; class Actinomycetes; order Micrococcales; family Microbacteriaceae; genus Curtobacterium; species Curtobacterium sp. PhB137. The sequence continues at coordinate 842,494 of NZ_RKQO01000004.1, forward strand.
ACCGCAGCAGGAACAGCAGCTGCCACTGGTCCTGCTGGTCGCCGCCGGGTGAGCCGACCGCGGCCACGGGGACGCCGTCACGCAGCACCAGGGTCGGTGTCAGGGTCGTGCGGGGGCGCTCGCCGGGGCGGAGCGTCGACGCCGTGCCCGGTTCGAGCCAGGTCATCTGCAGCCGGGTGCCCAGGCAGAACCCGAGGTCCGGGATCGTCGGCGACGACTGCAGCCACCCGCCGGACGGCGTCGCGCTGACGATGTTGCCCCAGCGGTCCACGACGTCGATGTGGCAGGTGTCGCCCCGGGTCTCGCCGTCCGGGGTCACGAACGGCTCGCCGCGGTCCTCGACCGGAGCGACCGGAGCGACCTGCACCGTGGGTTCGCCGAGACCAGCGCCGTCGCCGGCGGAGTACGACGTCCGGGCCGGCGGCATCGCCCGCTCGACGCCCGCGATCGTGCCCGGTCGCAGCTCGGCCGAGGCCCGCTCGCCGATCAGCGCACGCCGCTCGTCCGTGTACGCGTCGGAGAGCAGCACGTCGAGCGGGACGTCGCCGTCGCCGTAGAACGCCTCGCGGTCGGCCATGGCGAGCTTCTGCGCCTCCACGATGGTGTGTGCGCCGACCGACGTCGACGGGTCGAGCAGTGCGTCGTCGAGCGGTTCGAGCAGCCGCAGGGTCTGCAGGAGCGCCGGACCCTGGCCCCACGGCCCGGTCTTCGCGATCGTGCAACCGCGGAACTCCGTCGTCGCCGCGGGCTCGTACGACGCCCGGAACGCCGCCAGGTCCGACGCCCGGATGACTCCAGCGTGGTCGGTGCCCGACGCGTGTCGGTGCGGCTCCCGCACGAAGCGGTCGATGGCCTCGGCGACGAAGCCCTCGGCCCACTCGCTCCGCGCGGCGTCGATGCGGGCGGTCCGGCTGCCGGAGCCGTCACCGGCGTCGAGGAGCCGGTCGAGCACTGCGGCCAGCGCCTCGTTGCGCACCAGGTCCCCGGGGGCCGGCACCGTCCCCACGGGCTCGGCCGACGCGTCGCTCCGCAGGCTCCGCGACCCGTCGGTACCGGCCCGCGTGGGCCCACCTCCTGGCAGCCACTGCGTGGCGGACGTGGGCCAGTGGTCACGGAACAGGCCCTGCACGGCGGTGATCGTCCGGACCACCCCGGCTGCGACCGGGTGGCCGTCACGGGCGTATCCGATCGCCGGCGCGAGGACGTCCGCGAGCTCCCACGTGCCGTGGTCGCGGAGCAGCAGCAGCCACGCGTCGACGGCACCCGGGACGGTGGCGGCGAGTGCGCCGGAGCCGGGGACGAGGTCGAGTCCCTCGGCGCGGTAGTGCTCGGGTGTCGCACCGGCCGGCGCCGGACCCTGGCCGACGAGCACGACCGGGGTCGGGTTCGATGCCGTCGCGAACACCGCCGTCAGGTCGCCGCCCGGGCCGTTCAGGTGCGGTTCGACCACGTGCAGGACGAACGCGCCCGCGACGGCTGCGTCGAAGGCGTTGCCGCCGCGTTCGAGCACCGACTGCGCGGTGGCGGTCGCGATCCAGTGTGTCGCGGCCGCCATGCCGAACGTGCCCTGCAGGTCCGGGCGCGAGGTCTGCGTGGCGGGCGGGACGAAGGCGGGGTTCGGCGTCGGCATGCACCCATCCTGTCCCCACGGTTCTCTGCTCAGCCCAGGGCCACGACGATCCCCGCTGCGACGAGCAGTGCGACGTACCCCCAGGCGTGCACGACCTCGGGCAGGTGCGGAGGGCGACGTCGGAGCAGCACGATGACCGGCATCGCGCCGACCAGCAGGGCTGCGGCTGCCCGGACGTCGACGGCGCCGACGAGTCCGGCGGTGTGCGGGACGACCGCCGGCAGCAGCATGGTCACCGCGGCTGCGGGCAGCGTGATCGCCAGCGTGAGGGGGTTCGCCAGCGTTGTCGCCGCGGTCATGGTGGCACCGGACCGGCGCAGCATCGGGACCGTCACCACGCTGCCGCCGACGCCGAGGAACGCCGCGACCGCACCGATCGGGAGGCCCGTGGCAGTCGGCACGCCGGTGCGGGTCGGTCCCTGGTCGCGTCCACCGCCGCGGGTCGCGACTGCGCGATCCGTCGCCGAGCTGCGCAGGAAGCCCGGGCGCAGGAGCAGGTCGGCGACCGTGACCCCGAGGTAGACGACGAAGCCCCAGCGCAGGAGCGCGTCCGGTGCCTCTCGTGCGGCGAGCACCCCGACCGTGCCGCCGACCCCGAGCAGGACGAACAGCGACGAACGGCCCCGGAGTGGTGCGAGGGCGCCGCGCCGGGCCGAGACGGTGGCCACGGCGGCGTTCACGAGCATCACGAGGGCCGAGGTCGCCGTGGCCACCCGGACGGCGTCGCCACCGAGGGCTGCGTCGGCGACGGTGATGATCGGCACGGTGACGAACCCACCGCCGAACCCGAACAGGACGGTGGTGACCCCGACCAGGACCCCGATGACCACGAGCACGATGAACGACATGCCTCCATCCCAGCCGGGATCACCACGGCGGACGATCGGGTGTGCGGCATGTTCCTTCGAGACCTAGCCTCGACGTGTGCGCAACGTCCCGGTCTCCGAGTTCGACCACCAGCCGTTCGACGTCCTGCCGATCGGCACCGACTACCCGCCGGACCACCTGCTCGCCCGGCACGAGCACCGACGGGCGCAGCTGCTCTACGGTGCGAGCGGCGTGATGCTCGTCGAGACCGACGACGGCTCGTGGACGGTGCCGACCGACCGGGCCGTGCTCATCCCGCCCGGGGTGCCCCACGAGGTCCGGATGCTCGACGTCAGCACCTGGAGCCTGTACGTCGAGCCGGACGCCGTGCCCTGGTGGCCGACACGGTGCACCGTCGTCGAGGTCGGGCCCCTGCTGCGCGAGGTGCTTCGCGCCGCCAACGCGCTCGACGTGCCGTACGACGACGGCGGCCGGGACGGCACCCTCGTCCGGCTCGCCCTGCACGAGCTGCAGCGCGTCGCACCGATCCCGCTGAGCGTCTCGCTGCCGCCACGGGGCGTCCTGCGCGACCTGTGTCGGGCGTACCTGGCCGAGCCCGACGTCCACGTGACGAACACCGACTGGGCACGTGCGGCAGCCGTCTCGGAACGCACCCTCGACCGCCACTTCCGTGCGGCCACGGGGGTGGGTCCCGCGAGCTGGCGCGTGCGTGCGCGACTGTTGGCGAGCCTCCCGGCCCTGCGACGCGGCACCGTGACGGAGGTGGCGGGCCGACTCGGCTACGCGACCCCCGCGGCGTTCACCGCCGCCTTCTCGAAGGCGTTCGGGGCCCCGCCGTCCCGGTTCCGGTGAGGCCTTGCGCTCCCGCGGGTGCGAGCGCATACTGAACGCAACGGTTAATTAACCGACCGGCTCACAGAGGAGGCGACGATGGAACCCGACCACACCGACGTCGTCCTGTCAGCGCTCGCCGACCCGATCCGACGGCGCATCGTCGAACGGCTCGGCAAGGGTGAGGCGACCGTCTCCGAGTTGTCGGAGCCGTTCGACGTCAGCGCCCCGGCGATCTCGCGGCACCTCGGCGTGCTCGAACGCGCCGGCCTCATCACGCGCGAGCGGCACGGCACGTGGCGCACGTGCCGTCTCCGGCCCGAGGCCGTCGACGAGCTCGGCGCCTGGCTGGGCCGGTTGCGTCCCGACTGGGACCGCCGGTTCGACCGCCTGGAGGCCCTGCTCGCCGCCCAGCGCACGCCTGCCCCGGTGGGCAGCCCGTCCACCGCCCCACCCGCCAGTTCCACCAGTTCCGCCTTCACCGTCGATCCGCAGGAGCAGTCATGACCGAACAGTTCACCGCCCACGCCACCCACCGCTTCGCCCACCCCGTCGCCGACGTCTACCGAGCGTTCGTCGACCCGGCCCTGCTCGCGCTCTGGTTCGGGCCCCTCGGCTTCCACGTCCCCGTCGCCACCGTCGAGGTCGACGCGCGAGTCGGTGGCGCCTGGAACCTCACGATGGTCAGCAACGACAACGCCGAGTGGTCGTCGCCCGTCACCTCGACCCTCGAGCAGATCGAGGAGAACCGGATCATCGTCGGCACCTCGACGGCGCACGGCATCCCCGGGGTCGAGGACGGCACCGCGCTGTCCCTGACGCTGGAGTTCGCCGAGGACGGCGACGGCACGATCGTCTCCCTGACGCAGGGACCCTTCCCCGAGTTCATGCGCGACATGAACATCGCCGGCTGGACGCAGTCGTTCCACAAGCTCGAAGCACTGCTGGCGACACCGAAGGAGTTCTTCCAGCAGCCGTAGCCACACCCCCCTGTCAAGGGGTTGTGCGCCCCGCGCAGAAAAGCGAACATCGTTCGGTGACTCGTACAGGGCGAGCGCCGAACGACCGCGCAGGGGCGTGGTCGGTTCCGAGTCAGGGGATCCATGACCACCACTCCGTCGACCGTCGCACGTGCGCGCCGACTCCCACGCTTCGCCGGCGCGCTCACGGTGCTGGCCCTGGCCGCCGGTGGCCTCGTCGCGACCGCTGAACCCGCCGCAGCATCGGCGGTGTGGGTCGGATCGGCACCCGCCGGCACCAAGATCAACCCCGGCGACCAGGTGACGTCGCCGAACGGCCAGTTCAAGCTCATCATGCAGGGCGACGGCAACCTGGTCGAGTACGGCATCGGGAACCGCGTGCTGTGGGCCTCGAACACCGCCGGTTCCCCCGGTGCGATCGCGGTCGTCGGCAAGAACCGTGCCCTCGACATCACCAAGAACGGCAAGCGTCTGGCCCGCTGGGCCTCGGCCGGCACCGTGAACTCGACGGCGCTGAAGATCCGCGCCGACGGCACCATGGCGCTGCTCGCTGGCAAGTCCGTCGTCGTGAACTGGACCACCTACCAGGACCGGGTCGCCTCGGGGAACACGCTCCTCGGCGGCACCGTGCTGCGCTCCGACACCACGAACACACGCATCCTCAACATGCGCACCGACGGCAACCTCGTGCAGAAGGTCAGCGGCCGCGTCGTCTGGCAGTCGCGCACCGGCGGGCACCCCGGCGCCTGGGCCGAACTGCAGTCCAAGGGCAACTTCGTCATCTGGACCCGTGACGCATCGCGCAAGAAGGTCGCGCTCTGGACCTCGCGCACCGGCACGGCCGGCTCCGGCAACCTGCTCGTGCAGGTCGACGGCAACGTCGTGCTCTACGGGGCCAAGGACACCCGCGTCTGGTCGAGCCGACCCGTCACCGGACTGGCATGGCCCGTCAACGGGACGAAGATCACCGGCAAGTACGGCGACGACCGTGGCGCCGGGCACGTCCCGCGCTACCACCAGGGCACCGACGCGCCCGTGCCCGTCGGCACCCCGGTGTACGGCTCCGGCACCGGCGAGGTGACCAAGACCGTGGCGAACGACGCCTCGTACGGCAACTACATCGTCGTGACCTACGGCATGACCGCGGTGCTCACCGCCCACCTCAGCAAGATCGAGGTGAAGAAGGGCCAGATCGTGAAGCTCGGTACCGAGATCGCGAAGTCCGGCAACACCGGGCAGTCGACCGGCCCGCACGTGCACGTCGAGACGCGGCGCAACGGCACGCTCGTCGACCCGTTGAAGAACATGCACTTCCGCTGATCCGGGCGCGCTGGCGGCGTACCGCTTCGTGAGCAGAAATGGTCGGGTCGCCTTCGGGCACCCGACCATTCCTGCTCACGAAGTGCGGGCGCCCCGCACCCGGCATCGCAACTCATGCCGCTTCGTCTATGTTGCTTGACCCGAACGATCAAGCGCCCTAGACCTGGGTTTTAGAGCGGAGCACGATCGGTCGGCACTCCGAGATCGCAGACGGCACGGCTCGTGCGTTCTTCAAGCAGTACGAGCAGGAGCTCGGAAAGGGGCGGTGGCGATGACCTACACGTCACGTGCACATCGTGAGGGCAACTGGTGGATCGTGCAAAACGATCAGTTCCCCGGCGCGATCTCACAGGTCCGCCGGCTCGACCTCGCTGCTGATGCCCAGCGTGAGGCAATCGCGTTCGTCGCCGAGGTCGACCAAGACGAGGTCGTGGTCGTCATCCGAGTGGAACTCGAACCGGCGCTCGCCCGGTCGCTCGACGAAGCTGTCGCACTCCGCGCCGAGGCCGAGGCCGAGGCCGAGGTCAAGGAAGCGAGGGCGCTGTCGCTTCGGCGGGCCATCGCGATCTCGCTCAAGGACGACGGCATGACGCTGCGCGACATCGCGGTCGTGCTGGGGGTCTCGTACCAACGGGTGCACCAGCTCGTGCGCGAGGGTGAACCTGTGGCGCTCGCGGCCTCCTGATCCTCAGCGATCCGCCTGGGAAGTACAGAGGCCCCACCGAAGTGGGGCCTCGCGCCCGGTAGTCGAGACATCCGGGGTGCGGTCCTAGCGTAGTGGGCCCAGTCGTGTGCAATGCTGATGTTTCGCATGCCGCGACGGGCTCACCACCCACGAAGTGGGGTCGGTGAACCATCGATTGATGACAGGTCGTCAACTAGCGTTGGATCGATCACAGGGGAGAAACAATGGAGTTCGAAGAACGCCTCGCTGCGCTGGCGACCAAGGTGCAGAACCAGCGCGAGGCCATCCAGACCGAAGAGGCGACGAAGAACGCCTTCGTCATGCCGTTCATCTCGACGATCCTCGGGTACGACGTCTTCAATCCGTTGGAGGTCGTGCCCGAGTTCACGGCCGACGTCGGGGTGAAGCGCGGCGAGAAGGTCGACTACGCGATCATGCGCGACGGCGAGGTGCAGATCCTCATCGAGTGCAAGAAGTCGACCGAGCCGCTGAAGATCGAGCATGCTTCGCAGCTGTTTCGCTACTTCTCGGTCACGAACGCCCGGATCGCGGTCCTGACGAACGGCGAGGTCTACAACTTCTATACGGACCTCGATGCGCCCAACAAGATGGACGATCGCCCGTTCCTGGTGTTGGACCTCGCCGACATCGACGAGACCCTCCTTCCCGAGCTGAGCAAGCTCACGAAGGACGTCTTCGACCTGGACTCCGTCATCAGCGCTGCGGAGGAACTCAAGTACGTCGGCTCGATCAAGCGGGCGATCGCCGCGCAGTTCCGCGAGCCGGAAGAAGACTTCGTGCGTCTCTTCACGTCACGTGTCTACGACGGGCGTTTCACGCAGGAGGCGCGGACGCAGTTCACGGCGCTCGTCGCGAAGGCCTCGAAGCAGTTCCTCAACGAGCAGGTCAACGACCGCTTGAAGACGGCCCTCGGCGCCTCGTACAGCGCGCCCATCGGCGCAGAGGCGCCGGCGGAGACGGTCACCAGCGCGGCTGTGGCGGAGGATGACCTCGACCGCGACACCGAGATCGAGACGACGCTCGAAGAACTCGAGGGTTACCAGATCGTCAAGGCCATCGCCTGCAGTGAGGTCAAGCCGGATCGCATCGCGCACCGTGACCAGAAGTCGTACTTCGCGGTGCTGCTCGACGACAACAACCGCAAGCCGATCGCCCGCCTGTGGTTCAACGGCAAGAAGCAGAAGTACCTCGGGCTCTTCGACGAGGCCAAGGTCGAGACGAAGCACCCGATCGAGAACCTCGACGACATCTACCTCCACGCTGCAGCCATCCGAGTTGCCGTTTCGCGCCATAAGGAAGGCAAGTAAAATGAAGCTGACGGTACAACTCCTGAGAGTCGATATCCAGCTGCAGGATGACGTTTTCCGCTCGACAGCGACGCCGATCGATTTGAAGCCGGTGGGGTCAGGCCTCACCGGAGCTCGTGCCATTCTGGTGAAAGGAAAGGAGAAGCCCCCGGGTTGGGCTGGGGAGGTGCAGGACGTCTTCGACGTCATGTCCTTGGTTGATGATCAGCAATCCGCTGGCGTCGTGATTCTTATCGAGAGGTCTTCGCGAGTATTTGCAGTCACGTTCGGCATCGGGTTCCAGGTCATCGAGTCTGTCCACATTGAGCAAGGGTTTGGCCTACGTGTTGCGGCAAACGTGATCGCAACAGGCAAAATCCGAGGCGCGCAGACCCGAGGAATTGCTACTAATTCGCGCGATCAACGCACAGTCCTACCGAAGGATGGTGAGTTCGGCGACCTCGATATCGAAGTTGACGATGACTGGATGCGGCAGATCAACGGACGCGCGGAGGACGGTGGGTTCGCGTCGACTCTCGCTGGAGGCGATTCGCTGCGCCTGACTGTTCCTGACTTCAGATTGTCCGCTCTGCCTGGCAAAATCGACGAGATTCATGCCGCTTACGAAAAGGACGCATTCAAGACGAAATTCCCGTTCCTCGATCAGATGCAGCCACTTGGAAGCGGAGATGAACGGATACCCGCCCTGACGGCGGCTTTGAAGCGTCTTGCGCAGGCTGGGGAAGTGACCTATGCGGCACCGGATCCCTTCACGAAGGACGAGGAGAACTTCCATCATTATGAGCTCATTATTCGCCGATCTCGGTGGATGTTCGCTGATCTCGATGCGCGTGAAATTCTGCTGCTTCTCAATGAAGAAGCAGCTGGTTTGAACTGGCTTGAGGATGTTAAGATCGCGGCGGTGGACATCGATGGCGATTTGGTTGACCGCATTCGTCCTCTATTCGCGTATGTGGTGGCAGAGGTAGAACTTGGTGAAGATCGCTACTTCGTCACCGCAGCGAACTGGTTCAAAATCAGCCCGGACTTTGTGAAGCAGGTTGAGCAGGCGGTAGCGCGAATACCTGAAGTAAGTGGGCCGCTTAATCTCCCGGTGTGGGATGTCGCTGTTCTGCAATCCCGAGCGGTTGGTAATCATCGAGAGGAGGTCTACAACCGTGATCTCGCTGATGATCGGGGATGGATTTTGCTGGATAAGAAGCTTGCTCGTTATGGAATGAACAATAAAATCGAAGTTGCCGACGTTCTGACCGACGACGGCAAGTTGCTTTGCATCAAAACCGCGAGCAACTCCCCGGCCCTATCCCACCTAGTCGCTCAGGCTACTGTGTCAGCGAGCCTCTGGGGAAGTGAGCCGCATGTTGCAATGCTTCGAGATGCTTGGACGAAAATGCATGGGGCGGACGAGCCTCTACTGCGACGCGACCAAGCGGAGTACGTGCTCGCAATCGCGACTGAACGCGAGGGGCCGCTCCATGAATCGCTTTACTTCTTCACAAAAGTCCTGTTGGCAAATGCTTTACGAGTCGTGACAAGTGCGGGTCTGAAGGTTGCACTAGCGCGGATCGAAATGGTGGTTCCTCCCAAAGAGAAGAAGATTCGAACCCGTAACGCCAAGTCCCGCGGTGGAGTGCGCTTCGAGTGACGAGGTAGCCTCCGGGGGATGAGGAAGCGCGGCGGAACGGGGCTCGTGTTGGTGGCGATCGGGGTCCTCGCGGGGTCCTGTCCGGGCTGTTCGGTGTCGGCGGTGGGGTCATCGTGGTGCCGGCGCTGATGGCCGTGGCGCAGATGGACCAGCGCCGTGCTTCGGCCACGTCGCTCGTGGCGATCGCCCCCGCGGCCGTCGTCGGTGCGATCACCTACGCTGCCCAAGGTGAGGTGCACTGGCTCGCCGCCCTGACCCTCGCGATCGGCAGCGTCATCGGCGCCCCGATCGGTGCGCGGCTGCTCCGAGGCCTGCCGCTCCGAGTCCTACCGTGGATCTTCGTCGGGTTCATCGCCGTCGTGCTGGTGTCCCTGTTCACGACGGTGCCGAGCCGTAGTGGCGAGGTGCACTTCGGCGTCGTCGAGGCGATCGTGCTCCTGCTGATCGGGCTGCTGTCGGGTGTGCTGTCCGGGCTGGTCGGGGTCGGCGGTGGAGTCGTCATCGTGCCGGGCCTCGAGGTCGTGCTCGGAGCCGGCGACCTGCTCGCCAAGGGCACGTCGTTGCTCACGATGGTGCCGACGTCGGTGTCGGGAACGGTCGCGAATCTCCGGCGGCGGGTGGTCGACCTACGCGTCGGGCTGACGGTCGGTGTCACGGCCGCGGTGTGCTCGCCGGCGGGTGCGTGGCTGGCTCGCCTCGTCGACCCGCAGGTCGGCACGTGGTTGTTCGCCGCGTTCCTGGTGGTGGTGGCGGTCATCGTGCTCAGCCGCGGACGTCGGACGGCACCACGGAACGGCGCGACCGACGGGGAGGTCACATGACGGGTCTCCCGGGTGGGAGCGGGGCCGACGCGGAGGCCGTGCTCGTCGCCTTCGCGCGCACCAGCGGGGACGTCGCGGCAGCGCGCCGGGTCGCACGTCGGTTCGAGGGCCTCGACGACGGCGAGCGCTCGGCGCTGCTGTGGAGCGACGACGACGGCGCGAAGCTCATCGCCGTGCTGCTGCTGGTGCAGGCGATGCGCGAGCACCCCGATCCGGAGCTGACCGACGAGTACCTGTCGGCAGCGAAGGCCGAGCGGTTCGACGACCCAGCGCTGGTCGACCTGGCAGCCGAGGAGCTCGTCGGTGCGCCGCTCGTGGGCGGCTCGACTGGCCCACTGTTCGCGCTCGTGAAGTCCGACGTGGCGATGGTGCGTCGGATCGCGATCGTGGCGACCCTGGCGTTCGTGAAGCAGGGCGATGCCGAGGTGCCGCTCGGGATCGCCGGACGCCTGGTGCGGGAGCGGAGTGACACCGTGCAGTCGGCGCTGGGGTGGGTCTTGCGCGAGACGGGCAAGCGCGCGTCGGAGCCGGCGCTCGTGGCGTTCCTCGAGAAGAGCGGACGGTTCTTGACGCCTGCGGCGCGTCACACGGCGACCGAGCACCTGCCGCCGGCGGATCGCGACCGCCTGCGGGGTTGAGGACGAACGACGCTGACAACCAACTGTGCAGTCGGCTCTACCGACCATGTGGTCGGTTAGGGTCTCCGGGTGACCGAAACCACCCCGAGCACCAGCACCGCCCCGATCCACCGCGCCTCCGTCCGTGAATGGGCGTCCCTCGGCGTCCTCACCCTGGCCGTGGTGCTGCTCGCGATCGACGGCACCGTGCTTGCCCTCGCCGTCCCGTCGCTGACCGCGGACCTCGACCCGACCGCGACGCAGGTGCTCTGGATCGGCGACGTGTACTCGTTCGCGCTCGCGGGGCTGCTCGTCACGATGGGCAACGTCGCCGACCGGATCGGCCGGAAGCGCCTGCTGCTCATCGGCGCGGTCGCGTTCGGCCTGGCCTCGGCCGCCGCAGCGTTCGCGCAGACGCCCGAGCTCCTCATCGCCGCGCGGGCACTGCTCGGCATCGCCGGAGCGACCCTGATGCCGTCGACCCTGTCGCTGGTGCGCACCATCTTCCGCGACGCCCGGCAGCGCACCACCGCGATCGCCGTGTGGTCGGCGGGTGCGACGGGTGGTGCCGCCGCCGGTCCGCTCGTCGGCGGTGCGCTGCTCGAGCACTTCTGGTGGGGCTCGGTCTTCCTCATCAACATCCCCGTCATCGTCGTGATCGTCATCGCCGGAGCCATCCTGCTGCCCGAGTCGAAGGGCGGCTCGCGCACCCCGATCGACCTGCTCTCCGCCGTCCTCTCGGTGCTGGCGATCGTGCCGCTCGTGTACGCCGTGAAGCACGTCGCCGGGCACGGGTTCGACTGGACGGTGCCCCTGACGGCACTCCTCGGCATCGGCGCCGGCTGGTGGTTCGTCCGCCGCCAGAAGCGCCTCACGACGCCGCTCATCGACCTGCAGCTGTTCCGGATCCCGGCGTTCTCGGGCGCCGTCGTCGCGAACTCGTTGTCGGTCTTCGCGCTGAGCGGCCTGCTGTTCTTCTTCTCGCAGTACCTGCAGCTGGTCCGCGGGTTCACGCCGCTGCTCGCCGGAGCGGCCGAGCTGCCGGCGACCCTGGCCTCGATCGCGGTGATCGCGATCATCGGGCTGCTGTCCCGGCGGGTCGGACCCGGCCGGTCGATCGGTCTCGGCCTGGCGGTCGCCGCCGTGGGCATGGCCGGCCTCGCGTTCGCCGAGGGGCTGCCGACGTACTGGGGGATCGCGATCGCCCTCGCCGTGGTCGGCCTGGGCGTCGGGGTCTCGATGACCCTGGCCACCGACGCAGTCGTCGCCGCGGCACCGCGGGAGCGTGCCGGTGCGGCCTCGGCCATCTCCGAGACCGGCTACGAACTGGGCGTCGCGCTCGGCATCGCGGTGCTCGGCTCGCTGCAGACCGCGTTCTACCGGTCGAACCTCGACGTCACGAGCGGCGCGGTCAGCGGCGGCGTCGGCGACCAGATCCGTGAGTCCCTGGCGTCGGCGTCACAGGTCCTGCAGGACGGCGACCCGATCCTCGAACACGCGCGGCACGCCTTCACCGGTGGCATGCAGCTCGCGTCGATCTGCGCGGCCGTGGCGCTCGCCGTCGCAGCCGCGGTCGCACTCCGGGTGATCCCGAACCGGCAGGATGGACCGCATGAGCACTGAAGGTCGTCATGAGCACTGACGGCACCCGCGATCGTGAGCGCACCCGTCAGGCGGTCCTCGAGGCCGCCGAGCGGCTGCTCGCCGAGCGCGGCACCCGGGTCAGCGTCGCCGAGATCGCGGCGGACGCCGGCGTCTCCAAGAGCGGCCTGCTCCACCACTTCCCGTCGAAGGACGAGCTGCTCCTCGCCGTCGCCGCGCACGGTCTCGCGACGTTCAAGGACGAGGTGCTCCGGCACGTCGACCTGGCCGAGAACCGCCCCGGCAAGGTCCTCCGCGCCTACGTGCGGACCCTGTGCGGCGGCAGCCAACGCGCCATGGAGGTCTTCTCGCCGACGGCGCACTGGACCGGTCTGATGGCGGTGCCGGGGGTCGAGGCGGTCGTCGCCGCGGACGCCGAGGACTGGCGCGCGGTGTTCGCGCGCGACGGCCTGCCCGAGGACCGCACGTTGGTCGTCCGGCACGCGGCCGAGGGGCTCGCAGCAGCTGTCGCCATGCCGCCGTACCTGGACGCACGCGAGCTGGCGGTCACCCGTGACGCGCTGCTCGCCCTGGCAGAACCCGCCTGACGACCCGGCCAGGAGGCCCGGTGCCGGCCCGCCCCGCCGGTCACCAGGGCAGGTGGCCGGCCCGACCCCCGTGGTCCGGTCGGCGGTGTCGGCCTACCCTGGGGCCATGCACACCGAAGTGCCCCGGATCGACGCCGCACTCGTGGAACGACTCGTCGCGACGCAGTTCCCCGAGTGGAACGGCCTGCCCGTGCGCGAGGTCGACCACCAGGGCTGGGACAACCGCACGTACCGACTCGGCGACGCGCTGTCCGTCCGGCTGCCGAGTGCCGCCGGCTACGTGCCCGCGGTCGAGAAGGAGCAGGACGTCCTGCCGTACCTGGCACGCCGGTTGGACGTCGCGGTCCCCGAGCCGGTCGGCCTCGGCGAACCGGGCGAGGGGTACCCGTTCCCGTGGTCGGTCAGGCGGTGGCTCGACGGGACGGTGGCCGCGCGTGCGGTCGACCTCGACCACGAGCGCTTCGCCGCCGACGTCGGCGCGGTGCTCCGGCAGCTCCGGAGCCTCCCCGCCACCGGGGGCCCGACCGCCGGCGTGCACTCGTTCCACCGTGGCGAGCACCCCTCGGTGTACGGAGCCGAGGTCGTCGCGGCGCTCGACACCCTGGGCGCGCAGGTCGACCGTGCCGCGTGCGAACGCATCTGGGACGACGCGGTCGCCTCGACCTGGGATCGTCCGGGGGTCTGGTTCCACGGGGACGTGGCGCCGGGCAACCTGCTCGTGGACGACGCGGGACGCCTCGCCGCCCTGATCGACTTCGGCACGTGCGGGGTCGGCGACCCGGCCTGCGACCTCGTGCTCGCGTGGACGTTCCTCGAGCCGGCGGCGCGCCCGGTGTTCCACGAGGCCGTGGGGCTCGACACCGACACCTGGGCGCGCGGGCGAGGCTGGGCGCTCTGGAAGGCGCTCATCATCCTCGCCGGCAGTGCCGGGCCCGGCGACCGCACGGAGCACGAACGCGTCCTCGCCGCGGTCCTCGCCGACCCCGTCGTCTGACGCGACGGCGCGCCCGGGGTCGCGCGTGGGGCTGTGAACGCGCCACGGGGCGGGCGCGTACCGAGGAGGGAGAAGCGAGTCGTGCCTCCCGGCCGGCCCGAAGCGACCGCGAGAGGAACGCGACGTGCGCGCACTGACCTGGCAGGGCACCGAGAAGGTGTCCGTCGAGACCGTCCCCGACCCGACCATCCAGGAGCCAACCGACGCGATCGTGCGGATCACGTCCACGGCGATCTGCGGCTCCGACCTGCACCTGTACCGGGTCCTCGGCCCGTACATCGACAAGGGCGACGTCCTCGGCCACGAGCCCATGGGCATCGTCGAGGCGGTCGGCAGCGCCGTCACGAACCTCAAGGTCGGCGACCGCGTCGTCGTCCCCTTCAACATCTCGTGTGGCCACTGCTGGATGTGCACGAACGGCCTGCAGTCGCAGTGCGAGACCACGCAGGTCACCGAGTACGGCTCGGGAGCGGCGCTCTTCGGCTACACGAAGATGTACGGCCAGGTCCCCGGCGGTCAGGCCGAGTACCTCCGGGTCCCGCACGCGGACTACGGCCCCATCGTGATCCCGGACGACGGCACGCCCGACGACCGGTGGCTGTTCCTCAGCGACATCCTGCCCACCGCGTGGCAGGCCGTGCAGTACGCGAACGTGCCCGAGGGCGGCACGCTCGCCGTGCTCGGACTCGGCCCCGTCGGCCAGTTCGCCGCCCGCATCGGCAAGCACCTGGGCTACCGCGTGCTCGCCGTCGACCCCGAACAAGTCCGCCGCGACCTCGGGGCGAAGCACGGCGCCGAGGTCTTCGACCTGACCAAGGACACCGTGCCGGAGCTCGTCGACCTGACCGACGGCCGCGGCCCGGACGGGGTCGTCGACGCCGTCGGCATGGAGGCGCACGGCAACCCCGTCGCCGGCTTCGCGCAGCGTGCGGCCGGGCTGCTGCCCGACGCCCTGGCGCAGAAGGCGATCGAGGTCGCCGGCATCGACCGACTCGCAGCCGTGCACGCCGCGATCGACCTGGTGCGTCGCGGTGGCACCGTCTCCCTGAGCGGCGTCTACGGCGGCATGGCCGACCCGATGCCGATGATGACGCTCTTCGACAAGCAGATCACCATCCGCGAGGGACAGTGCAACGTGAAGCACTGGATCGACGACATCATGCCGCTCGTGCAGGACCCGTCGGACCCGCTCGGCACGCTCGACCTCACCACGCACCGGGTGTCGCTCGAGGACGCCCCGCACATGTACGAGGTGTTCCAGAAGAAGCAGGACGGCTGCGTGAAGGTCGTGCTCGACCCCGCCCTGGCCGCCGCCTGATGCGGATCGTCGTCGTCGGCGGGACCGGCAACGTCGGGACGGCGGTGCTCCGTCGCCTCGCGCAGGCGCGGGTCGCCGCGCGGGCGGACGAGGCTTCGCCCGGTGCCTCCGACGGCGACGGGCGCGGCGGCAGCGTCGAGATCGTCGGGGTCGCGCGGCGGCTGCCGGACGTGCACGCGGAGCCGTACGGTTCCGCCGTCTGGCACGCCGTCGACATCGGCGCGTCCGACGCGGTCGGCCAGCTCACCGCGGTCTTCACCGGCGCCGACGCCGTGATCCACCTGGCGTGGGCGCTGCAGCCGACGCACGACATCCCGCTGCAGTACCGGACGAACGTCACCGGCACCGCGAACGTGCTGTCGGCCGTGGCACGAGCAGGGGTGCCGCAGGTCGTCGTCGCGTCGTCAGTCGGGACCTACCGGGGCGTCGACGCCGCAGGCAAGCGGACCCCGGTCGACGAGAGCTGGCCGACCGACGGCATCCCCACCGCGACGTACTCGATCCACAAGGCCGCGAACGAAGCGGCGATGGACGCGTTCGAGGCAGACCATCCGTCCGTGGTCGTCACGCGGCTGCGCCCGGGGCTGATCTTCCAGCGGGACGCCGCCGCCGAGATCCGCGGGCTGTTCCTCGGACACCTCGTGCCGATGTCGATCGTGCGGTGGATCCGGTGGCTCGTACTGCCCCTGCCGTACCCGTTCGTGTTCCAGGCGGTGCACGCCGACGACGTCGCGGACGCGTACTGGCGGACCGTCGACCAGCGGGCCGGCGGAGCGTTCAACATCGCTGCGTCGCCCGTGCTCAACCCGCCGCGGTTGGCAAGAGCCTTCGGCATGCTCGGTGCCGTGCGGATCCCGCTCGGACTGCTGCGAGGGATCGTGACGCTGACGTGGCGGCTGCGGTTGCAGCCGACGGATGCCGGCTGGATCGACATCGCGGCCGGCGTGCCGATCATGCGGACCGACCGTGCCCGGTCGGTGCTCGGATGGGAGGCCCGGCACACCTCCGAAGACGCGTTGCGTGCGCTCGTGGCCGGGTTCGCGGACGGTGCGCACGTGGCCGCGTCGGATCCGCTGCGGGGGTAGCTGGGCTGGGCTGGGCTGGGCTGGGCGGGGGCTGCCGGGGCGTACCGGGTGCTTTCGGGCGTACCTGGTCGGAAGTTTCGACCAGGTACGCCCGATACCGATTCCCATCGCGGGTGTCCTGGGAAGGAACGGGCGCTCGGGTCGCGCTACGATTCGCTCGTCGTTGTGAGAAGGGGGAGCGCGATGGTGCTCAGTTGGTCGGCGTTCGGTGAACTCGAGGGACCGGGCGGCTCGGGGATGCCCGACCTGTTCGGCGGTTGGTTCGGCATCGCGTTCGGGGTCGTCGCAGCCCTGACGATCCTCACCACCCTGACGATCGTCGTCCTGACGCTCTACCGGGGCAAGCGGATGGCCGACCGCGGTCAGAACCCGCTCACCATGCAGGAGGACATCGCGTACCAGGCGATGCAGAGCCGGACGCTCGCGCCCGAGAAGCCGCTCGAACAGCGGCTCGCCGAACTCGACGACCTGCACGCTCGCGGTGTGATCTCCGACGAGGAGCACCGGGCGGCCCGAGCCGAGGCCCTGCGCGGATGATCGCCTCCGAGGAGCTGCACAACCCGCTCATCCCGCCGCTGTACGACATCGTGTGGAGCGTGGCGATGGGGCTCATCGTGGTCGCCGTCGTCGTCACCGTGTGGATCGCGGTCGTCCGGAGCCGTCGCTCGAACGGTGCGCCCCGGACGCTCCGCGAGCAGCGGTTGGCGGAACTCGACGACCTGCACGCTCGCGGTGTGATCTCCGACGAGGAGCACCGGGCAGCGCGAGCCGAGGCCCTGCGCGGTTAGCCTGGGGCGGTGCTGTTGCCGACGGACCTGCTGGGGGAGTGGGTGCTCCGCCGGACCCTGGACGACCGGCGTGCCGGCGTGCAGGGCATCGTCACCGGCACCACGACGCTGACCGCGGTCGGCACGGACGAGGTGCGCTGGGACGAAGCGGGCGTGATGACCTTCGGCGGCCGGACCACCCCGGTGTCCCGGACGCTGACCGTCCGGCGGGACGATGACCACGCGTGGACCGTGCACTTCGCTGACGGCCGGGTGTTCCACGACTGGGTGTGGGGCACGAGCGTCGCCCACGCCTGTGCTCCGGACGACTACACCGGGGCACTGGACGGCGACGAGCAGCGGTGGACCGTGCGCTGGGAAGCCCGGGGCCCGGCGAAGGACTACCGGCTCGACAGCGTGCTGACCCGGTTGCCGGCGTGACCACGACGTCACCGGCACGCGCCAGACTGAGTCCATGGCACGTTCCTCCGGCACCGAAGCCCCGCGCATCACCCTGACCGAGCCCGTCGACCTGCAGGACTGGGTCCCCGGACCCGGCGACGTCCTGACCGGCGACCGCATCGAGGGGAAGCGCATCGGCGTGCTCGACCTGGCCGGTGAGCGCCTGCCCGACCTCGAGATCGAGGAGTGCGTCATCGACACGCTCCGGGGCGACGGCGCCGACTTCCGTGGCCTGCGGGTGCACGACTCGATCATCGACACGCTCGACGCTCCGGTGCTGCGGGCGTCGAGCAGTTCGTGGCGTGAGGTCCGGGTGTCCGGCGGTCGCATCGGTTCCGGCGAGCTGTACGACTCCGGGTTGAACGGCGTCGAGTTCGTCGGGATGAAGTTCGGGTTCGTGAACCTGCGCGGGTCGACGCTCACCGACGTGGTGTTCCGCGACTGCGTCATCGACGAGCTCGACATCGCGGACGCGAAGCTGCTCCGGGTGTCGTTCGAGGGCAGCAGCATCCGCGACGCCGAGGGCTCCAACACCCGGATCGACCACGTCGACCTGCGGGGTGCGGACCTCGACCGGGTCGAGCGCCTCGAGGGGTTCCGCGGTGCGACGATCGGCGCCGACCAGCTGTACACGCTCGCCCCGCTGCTGGCGGCGCAGGCGGGCTACCGCGTCGACTGACGGCTGCCCCGAGACTCGGGCCGTCTGCCCCGAGTCTCGGGGTGGACGACACTCCTCGCTGCTCCGAGCGCGAGGACTGTCGCTCAGGCCGAGACTCGCCCAGAGCCCGCCGCCGCGGCCAGCGCCGCCGCGAGGTCGGCCTGCACCAGGTCGCCGTGGGCCGCCGCACCGGCCTGGACCCCGGCGGCAGCGGACGCGATGACCGTCGCCATCGGGGCAGCCACGTTGCCGGCCGCGTACACACCGCGCACCGAGGTCTGCCCGGCCGGGTCGACCGTCAGCGCGCTCGCGTACCGGAAGTCACCCATGAACTGGTCGGTGGCGACCAGGCCGAGCCCGGACAGGAAGTCCACGCGCGCTTCAGCGGTGCTCGCCGCGGCCAGGGCGTCGAGTTCGACGACCTCGCCGGAGCCGAGCGTGACCCCGGTCAGCGTGCCCTCTGACGACAGGACCTGCGTGACCGTGTCGTCCACGACCTCGATCCCGCGGGCCCGCAAACCGGCCAGGCCGGTGTCGTCGACGAGTGCCGGATCGGTGACGAACGCCGTCACGTGCTCGCTCAACGCCCGGAACATCAGCGCGTGGTGCACGCCGTTCGGCGTCGTCACGAGCACGCCGATGCGCTGGTCGCGGATCTCCCACCCGTGGCAGAACGGGCAGTGCACGACCCCGCGCCCCCACTGTTCGGCCAGGCCGGGTACCTGCGGCAGCACGTCCACGGCGCCGGAGGCGACGACGAGCCTGCGGGCGGTGACGACCGTGCCGGAGTCCAGCGTGACCGAGAAGCCGACCGGGTCGGTGCCGTCACCGGTGGTGGCGGACGCGGCCACGATCCTCCCGGCCGTCACCTCGACTCCGTAGGCGGCGACCTCGTCGCGACCGATCGCGGACAGCTCGGCGGGGGCGATGCCCTCGCGCCCGAGGTAGTTGTGGGCGCCGGCCGACGGCGCGTTGCGGGGCTCGCCCGCGTCGACGACGAGGACGGAGCGGCGGGAGCGCCCGAGGACGAGGGCGGCGGAGAGGCCGGCGGCTGCTCCGCCGATGACGATGACGTCGTAGTGATCACGCATGCACGGAGCATGCGGCCGATGGGTCGCGGACAGCAAGGAACCTTGCTGATGTGGCAACCTGGGCAGCATGTCCCACGGCCCGCAGGAACCAGTCGCCCCCCGCACGACCGCCCAGGTCGTCGACGGGGTGGGGCCGCGGTTGCGCGCGCTCCGCGCCCACCGGGACGTCACGCTCGCCGCCCTGTCCGAGGAGACCGGGGTGTCGGTGAGTACGCTCTCGCGGCTCGAGTCGGGGCAGCGCAAGCCGACGCTCGAGCTGCTGCTCCCACTGGCGCGGGCGTACCAGGTGCCGCTCGACGACCTGGTCGGAGCACCCCAGACCGGCGACCCCCGGGTGCACATGAAGCCCGAGGTGCACGGCGGCCGGGTCGTCGTGCCGTTGACGAAGCGCACCGGCGGCGTGCGGTCGTTCAAGCAGCTGTTCCCGCCGAACACACCGGGCGGCGAACCATCGCTCAAGACGCACGAGGGGTACGAGTGGCTCTACGTCCTGTCCGGCCGCCTGCGCCTGGTGCTCGGTGAGCACGACCTCGACCTCGGGCCGGGTGAGGTCGCCGAGTTCGACACCCACACCCCGCACTGGATGGGCAACGTCACCGACTCGGTCACCGAGGTGCTGTGCCTGTACGGGCCCCAGGGGGAGCGAGCGCACGTGCGGTCGCGACCGACGCGCTGACCAGCTGGCCCGCGGGCCAGCTGGCCCGCTCGGTCTACGACGTGAAGACGTGGTCCATGACGTCGTCGAGGAGTCCCGAGGTCTCGATGTTCGACTGCTGGATGTGGATGCCGATGTCACCACGCGTGAAGTAGGTGTCGCCGTCGGTCACGGGGTACTGCTCGTTCTTCGACACCTTCTGGCACTGGTAGCCCTCCGCCTCGTTGCCGCAGTCGTAGCCGTCGTCCGGCAGCTTCTGCAGCGCTGCGCTCGCCGTTGCCGAGTCCACGACGTCGACCGCGATCGACAGGTAGGAGATGTCGGCCTGCGGTTCCCGCCACACGCAGTACAGACGCTTGCCGTCGGCCTGCAGGACGGGGGTGAAGGCGCTCTTCGGGATCGCGACCGGGTCGCCGACGACCGAGGGGTCGTTCAGCGGAGCGGAGGCGAACGCGTCGTCCCACTTGCCGGGGGTGATGAGATCGGTGCAGCTCGCCGGCACCGTGCCGCCGTCGTAGTCGACCCCGGGGACCTGCGTGAGCGTCGATGTCGGCTCCGGAGTACTGCTCGGGCTGGCGCTCGGTGTGCCGGTGCTCTCCGCCGTCGTCGCGGACGGCGTACCCGGACCCGCTGGAGCGCTCTGGGCGCAGCCCGACAGGGCGAGTCCGATCGCCAGCGCCGCCGTCAGCGTCGCCGTGATCCCGGATGTCGTCGTGCGCGCTGATCGCCGCATCGTTCCCCCTCGTTCGTCGTGCGGACGTGCCCGCACGATCGAACGTAGGCGGACGTGCTGGTGGCGTCCGCAAGCGTCACCGTTCCGTGACCCCGTCAGCGCGTGCGCCACCCGCGCCGCACCCGCAACCCGGCGCGCACCCGCCGCGCCCACCGACGCACCGGGTTCGCCCGCCGGCCGTTCACGCGGAACGTGTGGAAGGCGCGTCGAGTCCGCAACAGTGCGGACGGGAGGCCCGACAACGGTCGCGCGGACACCTGCACCGTGAGCACGGGGTCGGCCACCACCCGCCAGGCCGGGTCGAGCTGCATGCTCAGGTCGACGTCGTCGTGCACCTCGGGGTCCTCGCGGTGCGCTCGGCTGCGGACCGCGTCCCAGGTCCACCGCCGCATCGCCATCGCGGAACCGAACAGCGGTGGGCGGCCGAGCGCGGCCCACATGAGCGCGAAGTACGGCCGCATGTAGACGGCGTCCCACAGTCGGCCGATCAGCGGTCCGCCGTCGTGCGGGCATCCGGGCCCGGTCACCGCGACCACCGACGGATCGGCCAACAGCCGCACCGCGTCGGCGATCCACCCCGGCGGCGGGACGGAGTCGGCGTCGAGTCGGACGAGGACGTCCCCGGAGGCCCGGTCGTAGCCGCGCGCCGAGGCCCGGGCGATGCCACGGATGCGTTCGGTGAGCACGATCGCCCCCGCTGCCTGGGCGACCTCGGCACTGTCGTCCCGGCTGCCGTTGTCGACCACGACGACCTCGTCGGCGAGCAGTGTCTGCACCGCGAGGGCGTCGAGGCAGCGTCGCAGGTGCGCAGCGTCGTCACGCACGGGGATGACGACGGAGACGCGGACCATCCTCCGATCCAACCGGAGGTCCGCTGTGCGGCCACGCGGTAGCGTTCCGGGCATGGACCGGACCGACGAACTCGCCGTGGAGCTCCGGCACGCGATCGGTCGCGTCGTGCGCGCTGCGAGACGAGAGGCGGACTCGCTGCCGACCGCCCACGCGACGACCCTCGGGTTCCTCGAGCGCGAGGGGCCGATGCCGATCGCCGAGTTGGCACGTCGCCGGGCGGTGAAGCACCAGGGGCAGTCGCGCACGGTGGGGGAGCTCGCCGACCTCGGGTACGTCGAGCGGACGGCGTCGGACACCGACCGTCGGGTGTCGGTCATCCGCATCTCCGACACCGGCAGCGAGGTCCTCCGCCACGACATGACGGCGCGGGCCGACTGGTTGGCGACGGCGATCCGCGAGGAACTCGACGACGAGGAACGTGCGGCCCTCGAACGCCTGCCCGGCATCTTCGAACGGTTGGCCCGGCGCGCCGACTGAGTGCTCCCTCACCCGGATCGGCTACCAGAAGTACAACACAGTTGTAGTGTTGTCGCATGGAGCTGACGAAGTACAACCACGCCACCGTCGTCCTCGAGCAGGACGGCACCACCCTCGTCATCGACCCGGGTACCTTCACGCCCGAGGCTGCTGATCTTGCCGGCGCTGCCGCCGCTGTCCTCATCACCCACGAGCACGCCGACCACTTCGACGTCGACGCCGTCCGTGCCGGGCTCGACGCGAACCCGTCGCTCGTGGTCCGCGGGCCGGCGGCGATCGTCGAGCAGCTGGGTGACCACGACGGCCGCGTCGCTGCGGTCCGTGCCGGTGACGCGTTCGAGGTCGGGCCGTTCTCCGTGCAGGTCTTCGGCGAGGAGCACGCCGTCATCCACCGCGACATCCCGACGATCGCGAACGTCGGGTACCTGATCAACGGTGCCGTCTTCCACCCGGGTGACGCATACCTCGAGCCGGGTGTCCCCGTGCAGACGCTGCTCCTGCCGACCAGCGGTCCGTGGACGAGCACCGCCGCTGCGGTCGACTACGTCCGATCGGTGGCGCCGGAGCGTGCCGTGCAGATCCACGAGGCGATGCTGAGCGACCTCGGCCAGCAGTCCACCGCGCGGTTCCTCGGCTCCGATGGTCTCGGACCGGTGCCGGTCCTGATCCTGCCTGCGGGGGGATCGATCACCGTCTGACGGACGCGACCGTGCTCCTGGGAGGCGATCCGCGCCTCCCGGGCAGCATGGAGGGATGTCCGACGCTCCCTCGACCGCAGTCCTCTTCGACATCGACGGCACGCTCGTCGACTCGAACTACGCCCACATCGACGCCTGGTGGCGAGCTGCCCGCGCAGCGGGCGAGTCCGTCGACGCTTGGCGGATCCACCGCGCGATCGGCATGGACTCCGCGAAGCTGCTCGAGACGCTGCTGCCGGACGCGTCCGACGAGACGCGCGACACCATCAAGCAGTTCCACACCGCCTACTTCGCCGAGCACATGCCGCAGCTTCGGCTGCTGCCGGGCGCCCGTGACCTGCTCCGTGCGGTCGCTGAGGCCGGGCACGCCGTCGTCCTGGCGACGAGTGCTCCGGAGCACGAACTGACGCGGCTGCGCGAACTGCTCGACGCCGAGGAGTGGCTCACCGCGGTGACGAGCTCCGAGGACGTCGAACAGGCGAAGCCGGACCCCGGGATCATCCAGGTGGCGCTCGACCGGGCCGGTGTGCGTGCGGACGCTGCCGTGATGGTCGGTGACGCGATGTGGGACGTCGAATCGGCCGGACGCGTCGGCGTGACCTGCGTCGCGGTGATGACCGGCGGCATCGGCGGCGACGAACTCCGCGGAGCCGGCGCCGCCGAGGTCCACGACGACGCCGCTGCCGTGCTCGCCGCGTTGCGGTCCGGGGACGGCGCGATCGCCGCGCTGGGTGGGCGCGCGTGAGCGTGCACCGCCGCTGGCATCCGTGACAGGATCGTCGACCGTGATCACGATCGAACGCGTGTCCTGGGGCGACCCCCGATCCGTGGCGCTCCGCGCCCGCATGGACGACGAGATGCACGAACGCTACGGTTCGTCGAACGGCGACGAGGACCCGGCGATCACGGCTGAGCGGAGCCGCGCGCTGTCCGTCGATCCGTCGACCGTCGTCGCCTCGGTCCTGGCGCTCGACGAGTCCGGTGACGCCGTCGGGCACATCGCGATCCGCCGTCTCGGCGACGAGGTCGAGCTGAAGCGACTGATCGTGCTGACGTCGGCTCGCGGCAAGGGGGCCGCCACCGCACTGCTCGACGAGTGCGAGCGCATCGGCCGCGAGCTCGGCGCACCCCGGCTGATCCTGCAGACCGGTGACAAGCAGCCCGACGCGGTCGCCCTGTACGAGAAGACCGGGTGGAGCCCGATCCCGGTCTACGCGCCGTACGCGGCGACGATGCCGTGGTCGTTCTGCTTCGAGAAGGCGCTCTGAGGCTTCCCGCCCGCATTGCACTCTCAGAGAGATAGTGCAATTCTTGCTCGGTGAGCACCACCGAACGCACCCGCGCACTGCGCCGACGCATGATCGTCGAAGCGCGTCGGGCGACCGTCGAGCACGGGTTGAGCGGTTTCACGATCGAGCAGCTCTGCGAGACCGTCGGGGTGTCACGGCGCACGTTCTTCAACCACTTCGCGTCGAAGGACGACGCCGTGCTCGGCATCGAGCTGCACGCCGACGTCGAGGCGATCGACCGGTACGCCGAGGGCGGGATCGTCCCCGGCGGACTCGACCCGCTCGACTCGATCGTCGCGCTGGCGATCGACCAGTTCCACCGCGTCGGCATCGATCGTGCGGACGAGGTCCTGGTGCGCCGGGTCTTCGAGCGGGAACCGGCGCTCGTCGCGCGGTTCCTGTCGGCCACCGATGTGCAGCTCGCTCGGATCACGGACGCCGTGCGGCTGCGGTTCGGATGGGACGATCCCGCCGACCGCCGTGCGCGCCTCGTCACCGAGGCCGCCGCCGGGCTGCTCAAGGTGACGGCGGAGACCTACTTCGACGACGCCTTCGACGAGACCACCGGCCCGCCGTTCGACGAGCTGCTCACCCAGAACCTCCGCCTGATGAGGGCGGCCATCACCACCGGACAGGACTCCACACCATGAGCGCAACCGCGCCGGGCACCACCAAGCGTGCCCGCCCCGGCACCGACGGACCGCTGCTGCTGACACAGCGCCGGATCTGGATCATCTTCTCCGCGCTCATCGCGGGGATGCTGCTCTCCAGCCTCGACCAGACCATCGTCTCGACGGCGATGCCCACCATCGTCGGCGAACTCGGCGGCGTCGCGCACCAGGCATGGCTGACGACCGGGTACCTGCTCGCCTCCACCATCGTGATGCCCGTGTACGGCAAGTTCGGTGACGTCCTCGGCCGCCGTAACCTGTTCCTCATCGCGATCGCCCTGTTCACCATCGCGTCGGCCGGGTGCGCCTTCGCCGGCGACTTCACGCAGCTCGTGGTGTTCCGCGCCATGCAGGGGCTCGGCGGCGGCGGTCTGATGATCCTGTCGCAGGCGATCATCGCCGACATCGTGCCCGCCTCGCAGCGCGGCAAGTACCTCGGCCCGCTCGGGGCGATCTTCGGCCTGTCCGCGATCGGCGGCCCGCTCCTCGGTGGCTTCTTCGTCGACCACCTCACCTGGAACTGGGCGTTCTACATCAACATCCCGGTCGGCATCGCGGCGTTCTTCGTGGCGTGGTTCGCGCTGACCCTGCCGAACAAGAAGGCGACGAAGCGCATCGACGTGCTCGGCGTGCTCTTCATGTCCGCCGCGACCACGTGCCTGGTGTTCTTCTCGGAGTTCGGCGGCAGCAAGGACCACGGCTGGGACGCCCCCGAGACCTGGGCATGGTTCGCCGGGCTCGTCGTCTCCGCCGCGCTCCTCGTGCTCGTCGAGTCGCGTGCGCAGGACCCGGTCCTGCCGCTGTCGTTCTTCAAGAACCGCACCTTCCTGCTCGCGACCGGCATCGGCCTGGTGCTCGGCATCGGCATGTTCGCGGCGATCGGCTTCGTCCCGACGTTCCTGCAGATGGCATCAGGCACCTCGGCCGCGGTGTCGGGTCTGCTGATGCTGCCGATGATGGTCGGCCTGATCGGCACCTCGATCGCGTCCGGCAACCTGATCACCAAGACCGGCCGCTACCGGATGTTCCCGATCATCGGCACGGTCCTGGTCGCCATCGCGATGCTCGCGATGACCCAGCTCGCCGCGGCCACCCCGATCTGGCTGATCTGCGCCTACCTGTTCGTCTTCGGCGCCGGGCTCGGACTGATCATGCAGGTGGTCGTCCTGGTCGCGCAGAACGCCGTGCCGGCCGAGCAGGTGGGCACCGCGACCTCGACGAACAACTACTTCCGCGAGGTCGGCGCCTCCCTCGGGACCGCCGTGTTCGGTGCGCTGTTCACGGCCCGGCTCACGACGTCGCTCACCGACGTGTTCACCGGTGCCGGCGGCTCGGAGACCGATGCGGCGTCGTCGGCGGGCAGCATCGACCCCGCGACCGTGGCGAAGCTGCCCGAGGCAGTGCAGGACGGCATCGTGAACGCGTACGCCGACTCGCTGGCGCCCGTGTTCTGGTACCTGCTGCCCTTCATCGCGGTGGCGTTCCTGCTCGCCCTGTTCCTGCCGCAGATCACGCTCTCCGACACGGCCGGCATGGTCGCCCGTGGTGAGGCCGTCGGTGGCGACGAGGCCGACGAGCTCGAGCGTGCGCAGCGCGCGGGCCGGACGGAGTCCGTGTCGGCGGAGTCCGGGTCGTCCGGTGGTGAGACGCCGGACCGCGCGCAGCAGTAGTCCGGTCCCGGCAAAGCGACAGATCTCCGTGGAACATCCGTGGAGATCTGTCGCTTTCGCGGGATGGACGGTGGCGCGTCGGCGCGGCCTGTCGCTTTGGCGGGGTGGTCGCGACCGCGTGCTGACGGGAGGCGCGGAGCCAGCTGGTGCCGCGCCTCCCGTCCGTCGTCCGGTCGCGTCCACTGCCGCTGCCCGCATTCGACGCGACCCTGCTCGCGAAAGCGACAGTGTGCCGCCGACCATCGGCGGCACACTGTCGCTTTCGCGGGGGTGAGGGGGCTGCCTCAGCGAGGAGTGTCGCTTCCGCGGGCAGGAGCGGCGCTACGCGCCGGTGCTCGCGCGGCGGACCAGGCGCGTGGGGAGCGCTGCCGGCTCGGCCGCGGTGCCGTCGAGCGTCGCGAGCAGCCGTTCCGCGGCCGCGCGCCCGAGGTCGGCACCGGGCAGGGCGACGCTCGTCAGGGCGGGGGCCGTGACCGACGACGACGGCAGGTCGTCGAAGCCGGCGACCGCGAGCTCCTCGGGAACCGCGATGCCCAGTGACCCGGCGACGCGCAGGACGCCGTAGGCCAGGGTGTCCGCCGCGGCGACGACCGCGGTGACGTCGTCGTCCTGCCAGGCCTCGATGACGTGCTCGGTGGCCGAGGCGGCGGCGTCCACGGTGAGGTCGGCGCGGGCGGTGACCTCGGACACGGTGATGCCTGCGGCGGCGCACTCCTGCTCGAAGAGGTCGCGCCGGACCCCGAACGTCGTCGCGCGGGAGGTCCCGTCGAGGTACCCGACGCGGCGGTGCCCCCGTTCGTGCAGGTGTGCGACGAGGTCGTGGACGCCGGGGGAGAGGTCGTAGTTGACGGCCTCGGCACCACCGGGGGCGTCGAGGAGCACCACGGGCACGCTCGCCGACATCGACTCGCCCGCGGCCGGGGCGTCGACGAGGATGCCCGCCGGACGGAGCCGTTCGAAGCGGCGGACGTCGGCTGCCAGGGGCTGCGCGCCGCGCTCGGTTACCGACAGCACGAGTTGGAACCGGTCGCCGATGGTGTCGCGCACGCCGCGGATGACCTCGGCGAAGAAGGGGTTCGACAGGTCGGGGGCGATGAGGACGACCAGGTCGCCGCTGCCGCGCGCCAGGGAGCTCGCGGCGTGGTCGACGACGTAGCCGAGCTCGTCGACGGCGTCGCGCACCCGCGTGGCGATGGGGACGGAGACCCGGCCGCGGTCCTTGCCGTTGACGACCAGGGAGACCGTGGCGATGCTCGTGCCGGCGCGCTCGGCCACCATGGCAGCGGTCACACGGCGGCCCGGGGCGACGGATGAAGGCACGGGTCGATGCTACCGAGGAGGCCTCGACGACTTGACGTCAAACGCTTGACGTGTTTCGATGTCAAACGCTTGACGCGCTGCGCGACGACGCTCTGTCGAACCGCGGATCCCCACCGCGTCGAGCACAGACCCCTCGATTCCCCGAAGAAGTGGAGCGCCCCGCGTGCCCAGTGCGACCCAGCCCGCGAAGATCATCCTCGACTGCGACCCCGGCCACGACGACGCCGTCGCCATCCTGCTGGCCCACGGCAACCCGGACATCGAGCTCCTGGCCGTCACCACCGTCGTCGGCAACCAGACGCTGCCGAAGGTCACCCGCAACGCCCTCGCCGTCGCGCGCATCGCCGGCATCACCGGGGTGCCGTTCGCCGCGGGCGCCGATCGTCCGCTCCTGCGCCAGATCGAGGTCGCGCCGGACATCCACGGCGAGAGCGGCCTCGACGGGCCGATGCTGCCCGAGCCCTCGTTCGAGCTCGACCAGCGGCACGCCGTCGACCTGATCATCGAGACGGTCATGGCGCACGAGCCCGGCACCGTCACGCTGGTACCGACCGGCGGCCTGACGAACATCGCCCTCGCGGCCCGCAAGGAACCCCGCATCGTCGAGCGCGTCAAGCAGGTCGTGCTCATGGGCGGCGGCGTGCACGTCGGCAACTGGAGCCCCGTCGCCGAGTTCAACATCGTCATCGACCCCGAGGCCGCGTCGATCGTCTTCGACGCCGGCTGGGACGTCGTCATGGTCGGACTCGACCTGACGCACCAGGCTCTCGCCACCCCCGAGGTCGCCGCACGCATCGCCGCCGTCGGCACCGCCCCCGCCGCGTTCGTCGGCGAGCTGCTCGACTTCTTCGGCCAGACCTACAAGGACGCCCAGGGCTTCGACTCCCCGCCGGTGCACGACCCCTGCGCCGTCGCCTACGTGATCGACCCGACCATCGTCCGCGCCGTGAAGGTCCCGATCCACATCGAGACCCAGGGCACCCTGACGCTGGGCATGACCGTCGCCGACTTCCGTGCGCCCGCGCCGGAGGACTGCCGGACGAGCGCGGCCATGGAGCTCGACCACGAACGGTTCTGGGACCTGGTCGTCGACGCCCTCGAGCGCATCGGCGAGACCCCTGACACCGGCTGGACCCCGCGCGCCGCCACGACCACCACCACGACCTCGGAGATCTGAGCACCATGACCACCACATCGACGAAGAAGTCGATCGGCGCCCTCACCGCGGCGCTCCTCGCAGCGTGCATCGCGTTCCAGCTCAACGCGAGCATGCTCAGCCCCGCGCTCGTCACGATGGCGCGCGAGCTCAAGACCGACGACGCCACGATCGGGCTCTCGCAGACCCTGTACTTCACGCTCGCGGCACTGTTCTCGCTGTTCCTGCCGCGCCTGTCCGACATCGTCGGGCGCAAGCGCGTCCTGATCGGCATGCTCGCCGTGATGCTCGTCGGCAGCATCGTGGCCGCACTCGCCGTGAACGTGCCGATGCTGTTCGCCGGCCGGATCATCCAGGGTGTCACCGGTCCGGTCGTCCCGATCTGCCTGCTCGTCCTGCGCAACGAGATCGCCGACCCGAAGCGCTACGGCGCCGCGCTCGGTCTGCTCACCGCCGTGAACGGCGGCATCGCCGGCGTGGACGCCCTGGCCGGTGGCTGGATCGCCACGAACTTCGGGTTCCGCGGGATCTTCTGGGTCATCGCCGTCGTCACCGTCATCGCGCTGGCGCTCGTCGCCGTGTGGGGTGTGGAGTCGAAGCCGTCCGCCGGCACCCGGATGGACTGGATCGGTGTCGTCCCCCTGGTGGTGAGCGTCGGCGCACTGCTCACCGCGTTCAACGAGGCCGGCAAGCTCGGCGCCGCCAACCCGGCACTGGTGATCGGCGGCGTCGTCGTCGCGCTCGCCGCCTTCGCGGTGTTCTGGGCGGTCGAGTCACGCGTGAAGGAGCCGCTCGTCGAGACCCGGTTCCTCAAGCGCCGTGCCACGTGGGCGCTCCTCGCGACGACGTTCCTGACCATGACGGGCGTCTTCGCGGTGGTCAACGGTCTCGTCACGTCGCTCGCGCAGAACGGCGACGCCGGCTTCGGCATGGAACCCGACCTCGCCTCGCTCGTGTTCCTCACCCCGTACGCGCTGGTCGGCTGGATCGTCGGTCCGTTCGCCGGACGCCTCGCGCCGACCATCGGCTACCGCGCCGTGCTCCGCTTCGGGCTGATCGGCAGCATCGTCTCGACGGTCCTGATGGCACTGGTGGGCGTGCACTCGCTGCCGGTCCTGGTCACCGCGACCGTCCTGATCGGCATCACGTACGCGGGCATCGCGAACATCATCCTGAACGGCCTGGGCATCGTGCTCTCGCCGGAGTCGAACCCCGGCTTCCTGCCCGGTCTGAACGCCGGTGCGTTCAACCTCGGTGCCGGGGTCAGCTTCGCCGTCCTGCCGGCGCTGCAGATCGCGCTCGGGGTCGGCGGGTCCGCGGGCACCGCCGGGTACTCGGGTGGCATGCTGCTCGGTGCCGTGATCACGACCGCCGCGCTCGCGATCTCGTTCCTCATCCCCCGCCCGGAGAGCGCCGAGACCACGTCCGTCGCGCCGCAGAAGGAGACCGTCCGTTGACCCAGACCATCGTGATCGTCGGATCGCTCAACGCGGACCTGGTGGTCCGGACCGAGCGGTTCCCGAAGCCCGGTGAGACCCTGCACGGGTCCGACCTGGCGATCCTGCCGGGTGGCAAGTCCGCCAACCAGGCGGTGGCTGCCGGGAGGCTCGGGGGCACGGTCCGCATGATCGGTGCGGTCGGCGACGACGGGAACGGTGCGCTGCTCCGCGACTCCGTCGCGGCTGCGGGTGCGGACACGACGCACGTCGCCGTCCGGGAGGGCGTGGCCACCGGCACCGCCGTCATCACGGTCGACGCCGCGGGGGAGAACACCATCGTGATCTCCGCCGGCGCCAACGGCACGCTGACGCCGGACGACGTGCCCGCCGACGCCTTCGACGACGCCGGCGTGCTCGGCCTCTGCCTCGAGGTCTCGATCGACGTCGTCCTCGCCGCAGCCCGGGCAGCGCACGCCGCCGGGGTCACGGTGCTGACGAACCTGTCGCCCTTCGGCGATGTCCCCGCCGAGATGCTCGAGCTGACCGACGTCCTGCTCGTCAACGAGCACGAGGCCGAGTCGCTCGGCGAGCACGGTGTCGCGCGCTCGATCGTCACCCGCGGCGGCTCGGGCTGCCTCGTGCACGACGGTGATGCGGACCCGGTGTCGATCGACGCCGTCCGGGTCGAGCCGGTGGACACGACGGGCTGCGGCGACGCCTTCATGGGTTCGGTGGCCCTGCGGCTGGCGGCGGGGGACTCCCTCGTCGACGCCGCACGGTTCGCGGTGGGGGTCGGGGCGTACGCCGCGACCAAGGCGGGCGCGCAGGCCTCGTACCCGACCACGGCGGAACTCGAGGCGTTCCTGCGGGCGTAGGGCGGGCCTCCAGGCGGCTAGCGTTGTGGCATGCGCGTGGGAGTCCTCGACATCGGGTCCAACACCGGCCACCTGCTCGTGGTGGACGCCCACGGCGGTGCCGCGCCGCTGCCGGCGTCCTCGTTCAAGCAGCCACTGCGGTTGGCCGAGCACCTCGACGACGCCGGGGCGGTGACGCCCGAGGGTGTCGACGCGCTGACGCGGTTCGTCGCGGACGCCGTCCGCGTCGCCGAGGAACGTGGCTGCGAGGACATGCTCGCGTTCGCGACCTCGGCCGTGCGCGACGCGGTGAACTCCGACGAGGTGCTCGCCCACGTCGAGGCCTCGACCGGGGTCGAACTGGCCGTCCTGTCCGGCGGCGACGAGGCACGACTGACGTTCCTGGCGGTCCGGCGGTGGTTCGGGTGGTCGGCCGGACGGCTCGCGGTGTTCGACATCGGCGGTGGGTCACTCGAGATCGCCGGGGGCGCCGACGAGGCGCCGGACGTCGCGTGGTCGATGCCGATCGGCGCCGCCCGCCTGGCCCGGTCCTACTTCGCCGCGGGGACCCCCACCGAGGAGGACGTCCGCCGCATCCGGCACGAGATCCGGGTCGAGATCGCCCGCGATGCCGGCAAGTTGCTCCGCGCCGGTCGGCCGGACCGTGCCGTGGCGACCTCGAAGACCTTCCGGTCGATCGCGCGGATCTGCGGGGCGGCGCCCTCTGGTGCCGGTCCGCTCGTGCCGCGGGTGCTCGACGGCGACGTGCTCCGGTCGAAGCTGCCCGCGCTGCTGACGATGTCGGTCGACGAACTCGCGACGCTGCCCGGGGTGTCGGCGAGCCGGGCGCACCAGGTGGTGCCGGGAGCGCTCGTGGCCGAGGCCTGCCTCGACATCTTCGACCTGCCGGCGCTGGAGATCTGCCCGTGGGCCCTCCGCGAGGGCGTGATCCTCGAGCGGCTCGACCAGCTGTCGGTGCTGGGCAACTCCCAGTAGTGACCATTATGGTCAGTACATGACCAAAAGGGACACACCCCGTGCGCTCGTCCCCGGCGCACTCTGGACGGTCGCGGGAGTCGGATGGCTCGTCGGCGAAGCCGTCTCGGCGTCGGCGTTCCCCGGCTACAGCTACGCGACGAACTACATCTCCGACCTCGGGGTCCCCGACGTCGGCGCGTTCCAGGGGCGGGGGATCGACTCACCGCTGCACGCGCTCATGAACACGACGTTCATCGGGCAGGGCGTCCTGTTCGGGATCGCAGCGGTGCTCGCCGTCGCGGTGTTCCGTGCCGCGTCCCGCCGTGCGCGGGTGGCGACCGCGGTCCTCGCCGTGGTCCACCTGGTCGGGATGGTCCTGGTCGGCTCGTTCCACGGCAGCCAGACGAGCACCGACGGCGGCACCATCGTGTTCCACGTGCTCGGCGCGGCGGCAGCGATCACGACCGGCAACCTCGTGGCGATCACCGCCGGCATCGGGTCCCGGGCGCTGCGGGCGCCGGCGGCCTTCCGGATCGCGAGCGTCGTGCTCGGGATCGTCGGCCTCGTCTCCCTCGTGATGCTCGTCGTGGACTCGTCGTCGACGGTGATCGACGTGCTCCCCGACGGCGTGTGGGAGCGTGCATCCGTGTACACGATCGTCGCGTGGGAGCTCATGACCGGGATCACCCTGCTGGTCGCGGGGACGCGGCGCCAGCGGGCGGCACGAGCCACGGTGGTCCGCGCATGATCCGCCCCGCGCGCCGTGCTCGGCCCTCTGCCGAGGAGATCAACGGGGACGTCCTGGACATCACCGCCGGACTCATCGCCCGCCGCGGCATCAAGGACACCGCCGTGCAGGCCGTCGCCGACCAGGCCGGCTACTCGAAGGCGGGCATCCTCGCCCGGTTCACGAGCAAGGAGCTGCTCGTCGAGGCCGCGCTCGCGCAGTGCGCCGTGCAGACCGAGGCGATCCGGGCAGCTGCCTCCGACGCCCCCGCGGGGGAGTCCCGCGACGCCGCGGCGCTCGCGGGGATCGCCGACCTCGCACTCGCCCGGCCGGGGTGGGCGGAACTCGCCCTCGCGGCGTTCACCCTGCGGCGCGGGGACGACGTCGGCGTCCGGCTCGAACCGGTCGCCGCGACGCTCCTCGACGTGTTCGGCATCGACATGGCCGACGCCACGGCCACCCCGCTGGACCGGCGGGCGCGGGTCTCCGGGGCGTTCGGTGCGATCGTGATGCTCGCGCTGACGTACGAGACCGAGGCCTCCGCCGCCGAGGCCCGGCCGCACATGCTGCAGGTCGGGTGGGACGCCCTCGGCCACGACGGGTTCGTGCCGCTCGGGGTCGTCGGCTAGGGCCGCTCGGACCTCGGTGGAGCCAACAGCCACGGACGGATCAGCTTCGTCACGAAGGGCAGCACCCAGAACGTCATGATCGGTGTGAGCACGAGCGTCGTGATGAGCACCCGCGGCAGCGCTGCGAGTCCCGCGAACGACGGCACGAGCAGCCCGACGACGATCGTGAACGCCAGGTTCACCGGGAAGAAGCCGAGCCAGATGCTCACCGCCTGCTTCCACCGCGGGGGAGCGCTCGAGGCCGGGGCGTCCTGCGGGACGTCGAACCAGCCCTCGATGCCGGTGCGCTTCTCGACGCGGGACTCCACGACCAGGTCGCGACCGAGGTCGAGCCAGCGGAGCCGGTCGTCGGAGTTCTCCCACGTGGCCAGCGAGTCGTGATCGGCGAAGCGGTAGAGCATGTGCCACTCGCGGGACTGCGCCCTCGACCGCACCCACCCGGAGCCGAGGAACCCCGGGTACCGGTTGGCGAGGTTCACGCCGGACTGCACCCAGTGGGTGACCTCGGGGATGCGGTCGGGTTCGACCAGGCGGGTGATGGACACAGTGACGGGCGGGCCGGCGGTCTCGGGTGACGACTGCAGGCTCCCTGGCTCTTGTGGAGTCATGGGTCCAGTGTCGCGGACGCGTGTTACCGGCTCGTGTCGTCGAGGAGGTCAGTCCTCTGCTGACAGGCCGTGGAGCTGCATCGCCGCGATCACTGCAGGATCGTGCGTTCGGAGCGGTTCCGCTGTGACGTCGTGGAGCAACCGGCTCCGGTCCCCGTCGTCCGATCGCTCGAACACCGTCCAGAGCTCGAGGTCGGACCCGTGCCGGGAAAGGAACCGCACTCCGTCGAACACCGGGTTCACTCCGCGAGCCCCAGCCGCTGCGCGGACTCGAGGAACTCCGGACGGAGCTGTGCCACGGTCGCAGCTGCGCCGACGTCGCAGAACACTCCGGAAAGCGCCGCGCGGGCGAGGAGCCGCTCTCGGAACCACGTCGACGGTACGACACCGGCTTGGCCCGTCGGGTAGAGCGCATCGACTTCGTCTTCGATGATCTCCGCCATTGCGTCGATGACCTGCGGGTCCGGGCGGAACTGTGCGAGTACCTCGACGAGGGACGCGAACGGCGAGGAACCCGCGTAACTCGTCCGGTAGGTTCCGTTCGGCGAATCCCATCGGCCAGGGAACACTCCCCCGTCTGCCCACTTCCAATCGGACCAACCCCACGGCGTCGGCTTCCGACCGACGCGCCACACCGGTCCGTCGGGGCGGCAGGCGACGAGGTCGCCCTCGAGCTTCATCAGCCGTTCGCCACGAACGCTCGGGCCGCGTCCAAGACCCTCGGGCCGACTTCGTCCAGGTCGCCCTCGCGCAGGGTCCGCGCCGGGGAAGCGTCGTCGAGTCGCGGATTGAGTCCCTGGAACCAGGCTTGGGCAACGCGTTCTCCGTCGACCCCGGCGATGAACTCGGCCACGCGGAACGTGAGCTTCAGCCGCTGCTCGACGACGCTTGATGGCCGTCGGCCCCCGGCTTCGGACCATTGCTGCACCGCTCGGGTCTCGTTCACCCCCGCGATGTACGCGACCAGCTTGGAGCCGAGAACCGAGCGGAGGTCCCCCACGATCTCCGGGAGGTCAGCGCGGATCGAGCGTTCGAATGCCTGGAGCTCAGTGGTGCGCATGCTTGCAACTTACCACTCACACCCCAGATCACACCCCGGATCACATCACACCGCGCAGCAGTGAAGACGCCTAGCTCGCCTGCTTCTTCTCGGCGGGCGCCTTCTTGGCCGCGGGCTTCTTGGCGGGCGCTTTCTTCGCCGGGGTCTTCTTCTCGGTGGCCTTCGCTGGCGCAGACTTCTTGGCGGGCGCCTTCGCGGCCGGTGCCTTCTTCGTCGAGCCGGACGTGCTCGAGTCGGAACCCGACGACGAACGCGAGCTGGACGACGGACGCGACCCCGGGCCTCCTGTCCGCTTCTTGTCCACGGACGCACGCAGGGCGGCCATCAGGTCGAGGACGTCACCGCCCTCGCCCTCGTCGTCCTCGTCCTCCTTCGCGCCGAACGTCTTCTCGGTGTCGATGTCGTCACCGGCGTCGAGCTTGGCGTCGATGAGCTGCTGCAGTTCCTCTTGGTAGGAGTCGGTGTAGCGGTCGGGATCGAAGTCCGTCGACATGCTCTCGACGAGCGACGAGGACATCTTCAGCTCGTTCGCGCTGACCTTCACCGACGAGTCCAGCGCCGTGAAGTCGGCGGCTCGGACCTCGTCGCCCCACAGCAGCCCCTGCAGCAGGATGACGTCGTCGTGGACGCGCAGCACGCCGAGCCGGGTCTTCTGGCGCAGCGTGAACTGCACGATCGCGAGCCGGTCGGTCTTCGCCAGGGTCTCGCGCAGCAGCACGTAGGCCTTCGGCGAGCGCGAGTCCGGCTCGAGGTAGTACGTCTTCTCGAACATCATCGGGTCGACCTGATCGACGGGGACGAACTCGAGCACCTCGACCTCGTGCGACTGCTCCTCGGGGAGCTGCTTGAAGTCGTCCGCGGTCAGCACCACGGTCTTGTCGCCGTCGTCGTAGGCACGCTGGATGTCGGCGTACTCGACCTCGTGTCCGAACTCGCAGACGCGCTTGTAGCGGATGCGGCCCTTGTCCTCGTCGTGGACCTGGTGCAGGGACACGTCGTGGGTCTCGGTGGCCGCGTACACCTTGATGGGCACGTTGACGAGCCCGAACGCGATGGAACCCTTCCAGATCGACCTCATGCGCACATGATGCCCGTGTCCGCACGGGAGTGCCCGCAGCCGACGGGTTCTCCACAGATCCGGGTTCGCTGGACCGTCGACCGGTCGACGCGAGCACGATGGGCGCATGAGCCAGCTCGACAAGCAGGACCCGCGCTCGCAGTTCGCCAGGCCGCCGTTCCCCGCGCAGACGCAGCAGGGGTCCGGGCTGGCCAGTGCGATGGACCCGCCGCCCGACCACGGCGAGGTCTCCTACCTCGGCACGGGGCGCATGCGGGGGTACCGCGTGCTCGTCACGGGTGCCGACTCCGGCATCGGCCGAGCCGCGGCGATCGCGATGGCGAAGGAAGGGGCAGACGTCGCACTGAACTCCCTGCCCGAGGAGATCGACGACCTGACCGAGGTCCGTGACGTCATCGCCGACCTCGGTCGCAACGCCGTGATGCTGCCCGGTGACCTGACGGACGAGGGCTTCTGCGACGAACTCGTCCGGACGGCGGTGCGCGACCTCGGCGGGCTGGACGCCCTCGTCCTGGTCGCCGGACACCAGCTGGTGCACGAGGACGTCACCGAGCAGTCGACCGAGGACTTCGACCGCACGATGAAGGTCAACCTGTACTCGCTGTTCTGGCTGGTCCGGGCTGCCGTGCCGCACATGGCGCCGGGCAGCGCGATCGTGACGACGAGCTCGGTGTCCGCGTACCAGCCGCAGGACCGCATGATCGACTACGCGGCGACGAAGGCCGCGATCACCACCTACACCAACGGCCTCGCGCGGCAGCTCGCGGCGAAGGGCATCAGAGCGAACACCGTGGTGCCCGGGCCCGTGTGGACGCCACTGCAGCCGATCAGCTACCCGGGCGACGAGATCGCACGGTACGGCCAGGACACCCCCTTCGGCCGGCCGGCGCAGCCCGTCGAGCTCGGCAGCGCCTACGTGTACCTGGCGGGGCCGGAGTCGTCGTACACCTCGGGCACGACCCTGACGGTGGCGGGAGCGACCGGGGTGGCGCTGTGAGTCCGGCGGCCCGCAAGACCGTCGTCCTGGTCGGCGATCGGCGACTGGCGCTGACGAACACGGACAAGGTGCTCTACCCCGAGACCGGCACGACCAAGGGGCGGGTGATCGAGTACTACGAGCGTGTGGCGCCGTGGATTATCCCGCACGTCAAGGACCGTCCAGTGACCCGGAAGCGGTGGGCGAACGGCGTCGACGGCAAGGTCTTCTTCGAGAAGAACCTGCCGGACTCCGCGCCCGACTGGGTCCGCCACCACACCATCCACCACTCCGAGCACGACAACGAGTACCCGATCGTCGACGACCTGCCGACCCTCGTGTGGATGGCGCAGCAGGCCGCGCTGGAACTGCACGTGCCGCAGTGGCGGTTCGGCCCGCGCGGTGGGCAGCAGAACCCGGACCGGCTCGTGCTCGACCTGGACCCCGGCGAGGGCGTCGGCCTGCCCGAGTGCGTCGAGGTGGCGGTCGCGGCACGCGAGATCCTGCACGGCATGGGGCTCGACCCGTACCCGGTGACCTCCGGTTCGAAGGGGATCCACCTCTACGCCGCCCTCGACGGCCGGTCGACCACGGCGAACGTCTCCGACGTCGCGCACGAACTCGCGAAGGCGCTCGAGCACGACCTGCCCGACCTGGTGCTGTCGTCGATGAGCCGGGCCGAGCGGACGGGCAAGGTGTTCGTCGACTGGTCGCAGAACAACGGCAACAAGACGACGATCGCGCCGTACTCGCTGCGCGGCCGCGAGCGGCCGACGGTCGCAGCACCCCGCACCTGGAAGGAACTCGAGGAACGCGGGCTCGCGCAGCTCACGTTGGACGAGGTCCTCGAACGCCTGCAGGCGCACGGGGACCACCTGCACCCGGTCGCCTCCGCCTCGCTGGCCGTCGGGCGCGACGACCACGTTCACTGGGACAGCGACCGGACCGAGCGTGCGAACGAGGCCGAGCAGCCGGCTCGCGACCGGCTCACTGCCTACCGCGCGAAGCGCGACGCATCGAAGACGCCGGAACCGGTGCCCGAAGGAGCCCCCACGGTCCGGAAGGACGGCACCCCGACGTTCGTGATCCAGGAGCACCACGCCACCCGCGACCACTACGACTTCCGGCTGGAGCACGACGGTGTGCTGGTGAGCTGGGCATTGCCCAAGGGCGAACCGACCGACCCGGGCAAGAACCACCTGGCCGTGCAGACCGAGGACCACCCGCTCGAGTACGGCGCGTTCGAGGGCACGATCCCGAAGGACGAGTACGGCGGCGGCACGGTCACGCTCTGGGACGACGGCACCTACGAGCTCGAGAAGTGGCGCGAGGGCGAAGAGGTCATCGTCACCCTGCACGGTCGGACCGGCGGCGCTCGCCGACTGGCGCTCCTGCACACCCGCGGTCGGGGCGGAGCGGGCGACGAGAAGAACTGGCTCATCCACCGCACGAAGGAGCAACCCGACAAGCTGGCGGACGCCGGCGGCGCGACGGACGCGGGGCGGGCCTCCCGTCCCTCTGCCGCGCACCGAGACGGACAGCGGCGCATCAGCGGAGCCAGCCCTGCGGACACCCCTCCGGGGGACCGACGGACCATGCAGGCCACCCTGGCGAAGGACGCACCCCGGCTGGACCCGGCCGACTGGGCGTTCGAGATGAAGTGGGACGGCGTCCGTGCGCTCGCCACCGTCCGGGACGGCTCGGTCACGCTGCGGAGCCGGAACGACAACGACCTGACGGAGCAGTACCCGGAACTGCAGGAACTCGGCGACCGTGCCGGGGTCGACGGCGTCTTCGACGGCGAGATCGTCGCGTTCGACGACCGGGGGCGCCCGAGCTTCCAGCTCCTGCAGAACCGGATGGGCCTGACGAAGGCGCGCGAGGTGCGGGCGGCGCAGCAGACGACCCCCGTGCGGTTCCTGGTCTTCGACGTGCTCGAGGCCGACGGGCACGAACTCACCCGCCTGGCGTACGACGCCCGGCGGCAAGCGCTCGAGACGGTCGTCGAGCCCGGCGGGGCGATCGACGTGCCGCCAGCCTCGCAGGGTGACCTCGACGGCGTGATGACGTCGTCGCAGGAGCAGGGCCTCGAAGGGGTCGTCGCGAAGAAGCGCAGCTCGAAGTACGCCGAGGGCAGGCGGTCCGAGGCCTGGCTGAAGCTGAAGCACCACGCCACGCAGGAAGTCGTGGTCGGTGGGTGGAAGCCGGGCAGCGGTCGTCGAGCGGGTGGGATCGGCTCGTTGCTGCTCGGCGTGCCCGGTCCGGACGGTCTCGAGTACGTCGGCAAGGTCGGCACCGGGTTCCGTGACCGCGACCTCGACGAGATCGCCGCAGCGCTGCGACCGCTCGACCGGAAGACCTCGCCGTTCGTCGACGTGCCCCGGATCGACGCACGGGACGCGCACTGGGTGACGCCGAAGCGGGTGGGCGAGGTCGAGTTCGCCGAGTGGACCGGTGACGGACGCCTGCGGCAGCCGTCCTGGCGGGGCTGGCGTCCGGACAAGGACCCCGAGGACGTGGTGCGCGAGCACTGACCTGCCTCGCCGGACCGGCCGCCCTGTGCCAGCTCGCGAACGCGCTGATGCGTGCGCATGGGGTCCGCCCGTGGCGAAATTCCGTCCCCCGTCCGGCGCCCGGGCGGGGGACGTTTCCACATGTCCGGCCGCCGGTCCGCCGCCGACTGTTACGTTCGCCGGGACGAAAGGGCCTGGGGATGAGCTCGAGCAAGTACCTGCCGCCGTACACGGCCGAGGAACGCGTCGCGATCAACGGGGATCGTGCCGCACGGATCCCGGTCGATCCGGGGGCCGTGGTGACCGACACCGAAGCGACCTACGCGGACTTCCTCGCCGACGAGACCGACGAGTAGCCGCCGGGGCGGGGGAGAAGACGGCCCGTGCACCGGATCAGGGAGCGCACGGGCCGCCGTCGAAGCACCGTGACCGACCCTTCAGGGATGGCCGGCCACGGCGCGCTCGCACCAGGCGCGCGGAGGCGTACCTGGTAGGCACGTACTAAGGACGTGACGAACACCCGATTCGTCACACGAGAATCCGAGATCCGCGAAGAGGA
Source organism: Curtobacterium sp. PhB137 (assembly GCF_003814955.1). Taxonomy (NCBI): domain Bacteria; kingdom Bacillati; phylum Actinomycetota; class Actinomycetes; order Micrococcales; family Microbacteriaceae; genus Curtobacterium; species Curtobacterium sp. PhB137. Next base: position 882,685 of record NZ_RKQO01000004.1, read on the forward strand.
GCTGCTCCTGTCCAGCGACGAAGCCCTCGCGGCGTTGTCCGACGCCTCGCTCGTCGAGCGCAGCGCCGACGGCGACACGGCCGCGTTCGGGGTGCTGATCCGTCGGTACGGACCGCACATGCGGGCCTACGCGGCTCGGATCCTCGGGTACGGCGACGGCGAGGCCGACGACGCCGTCCAGGAAGCCGCACTGCAGGCCTGGCAGCGCATCGACCGGGTCGAGGACCCGGAGCGGGTGCGCAACTGGCTCTTCCGGATCGCGGCCAACAAGGCCCTCGACCGGCTCCGCGGGCGGCACCCGCACGCCGACCTCGAAGCGATGGTCGACGCCCCGGACGAACGACCCGTCGACGAGGTGGTCGCCACCCGGATGCAGGTGCGGGAACTCGCGCGTATCGTGCAGGCACTCCCGGATGCACAGCGCGCCGTCTGGGTGATGCGCGAGGTGGGTGGGGCGCCCTACGCCGAGATCGCCGAGGCGACCGGGTTGCCCGCGCCGACCGTCCGCGGGCTGCTCGCACGTGCGCGGCGACACGTGCTCGAACAGATGGAGGGGTGGCGATGACCGACGACGTCGACGACCGTCACGGTGCCTTCACGCTGGACGAACTCTCCGACTACCTCGACGCCGACCGGACTCCTGTCCGGGCGGACATCGAGGGTGACCCCGAAGCCGTCGCCGCACTCGAGCGGCTGCAGGCCCTGCGGGTGGCATCACGGGACCTGCTCGACACCGAGGCATCGGCGGACGGCGACGAGCGCTGGATCAGCTCGGTGCTCGCGTCCATCCGGACGACCGCCCACGCCGGACGGGACATCCCCGTCCCCGACGACGATCCGGCCGCGCACCTGGTCGTGACCGAGGGGGCTCTGCGCGGACTCGTCCGCACCCTCGGTGACGACGTGCCCGGTGTCGTCGTCCGGCGGACCCGGTTCAGCGGGGACGTCGGGGTCCCCGGCGGTGCCGTGGACGTCGACGTCACCATCGTGGCCACGCTCGAGGCATCGGTGTCGGACCGTGCCGAGGCGCTCCGGGCGCACATCACGTCGGTGCTCGGCGCGCACGCACCGTTCCGGATCCGCAGTGTCGTCGTCCGCGTCGCCGACGTCGTGGTCGGGGGCACACCGTGACCGCGGACGTCCGGGTGCTCTCCCGCGAACTCACCTCCGTCGTCCTCGCGGTGCCGGGCGTCCGGTCGGTCCTGCCGCCCGGACCCGGGCTCGCCACGCTCGTCCGCGACGTCCGCTCCGTGCTCGAGATCCCGCGGGACGGTGGGGCCGTGCTCGTGCAGGACCGCCCGGACGGGGCGCGGATCCGCGTGGTCGTCACGACCGACCGGGCCGTGCCGACGATCACGGTCATCCGGGCCGTGCGTGACGCCGTCGTGACCGCAGCGCGCCACTCCCTCGGGGCATCGCCCTCCGACGTCACGGTCCGCGTCGTCGAGATCGACTGAGCGTCAGGCGGCCGGTGCCGGTCCGTCCGACGGCTCGGCGTCGTCCGCGACGGGGAGGTCCTCGTCGACGAGCTCGTCCTCGCCGGGTTCGGACACCTCGGCCGCAGCGGCCTTGGCCTCGTCGATGGACTCCTGCGAGCGGCGGAGGAGGTCGTCGTCGTGTGCAGTCTGGTCGCTCATGCTCCAGGAGGCTACGCGGGCGTGCCTGTGTCGGCGTCCCGGCGTCCGGCCGGGCGGTGCGACCCCCAGTGTGTCCTGCCCCGCGGATCGGTCCGGGGGCGGGGCGGCTCGAAGTCGACCGCCGAGGTCGGAGCCGGTGACGAGGGCATCGCCGGCGCGGCCGGTGCGCCGTACGCGTCCGCCGCATCGAGCACGGCGCGCGTCGCCGCAGCGGCCGTCCGCAGGGCGTCGCCGATCGGCATCGCCCGGTGGCCGGGGGTCCGGACCTCGACGCCCCACGGCTCGTCGAAGCCGAGCTCCCGGACGGTGCGCACGAGCCCCGGCAGGTCCCACGCGCCCGCTCCGGGCAGGTACCGTGCCTCGCGGGCTTCTTCGGACAGGGTCATGCCGGCCGGGGTGTGCAGGAGCCCGTCGCTCAGTTCGACCGCCGCGAGCGTCGCGGGCGCGACCGCCTGGCGGATCGACGCCAACGTGGACCCGCCCCGCAGGGTGTGCATCGCGTCGAGCAGCAGCCCGCCGTTCGGGTGACCCGCCGCTGCGACGAACCGCGAGGCCCGTTCGATCGTCGGCAGGTTCGACCACGGCTCGGGTTCGAGGACGAGCTGCGCGCCGACGGCCGCGGCCTGGTCGGCCAGCACGGTCCAGTCGTCGGCCATCGTGATCGGTGAGGCGCCGGGCAACGTCGTGTCGGCACGAGCGATCACCTGCCAGGCACGGAGCGCCGCGGCGGCCTCGAGGACCACCCCGCGGTCGGCGGCGTCGTCGTCGGCCCGGCTCGTGCAGGTCCACCAGCGGTCGAGCGGCCCCAACTGGACCCAGACGATCCCCGCACCGTCGAGCATGCGGCGGAGTTCGGCGAAGCCCGTCGTCGCACGCACCTCGTGCAGGTCGTCGAGCGACAACGAGAGCCCGGCGAACCCAGCGGCACCGACCGCGTGGACCCGTTCGCTGATGGGCTCGTCGCCCGCCCACGTCCACGACGTCGCCAGCAGATCGTGTTCCATCACGGCCGTACCTCCGTCATCCCGGAGCAGCTGCAGACGCCCGTCGCGATGGTCCTGCCCCGTGTGTGCGACGCCGCGATCCCCACCTGGCGTCGCACCAGGGATACCCGGCGTGTCTGCGAGCCCTCCCAGCGGCGCGTCACACTGCGGAAACGCCGGTCAGACGATGCGGGTGCGGACCGTGCCGATGCCGGCGATCGTGCCGACGACGAGTTGTCCGCGTTGCAGGGCCCCGACCCCCTCGGGCGTCCCCGTCATGAGCAGGTCCCCGGGGGCGAGCGTCACCGACCGCGACAGCGCCGCGATCGTCTCTGCCACCGACCAGATCTGCTCCGCCAGGTCACCGACCTGCCGTCGTTCGCCGTCGACGACGAGCTCGATCACACCAGCCGTCGGGTCGATGCCCTGCGCCGGGACGATCGCGCCGATCGGTGCCGAGGCGTCGAACCCCTTCGCCGTGTCCCAGGGGCGACCGAGGCGCTTGGCCTCGGCCTGGAGATCGCGTCGGGTGAGGTCGATGCCCACCGCGTAGCCCCAGACGTGGGTGAGCGCGTCGTCGACGCCGATGTCCGCGCCGCCGGTGCCGATCGCGACGACCAGTTCGACCTCGTGCTCGAGCTGCGCCGTCTGCGGCGGGTACGGGGTGTCCGCGTCGTCGACGACGACGGCGTCCGCCGGCTTGGTGAAGAAGAACGGCGGCTCGCGATCTGGGTCGTGACCCATCTCGCGTGCGTGCGCCGCGTAGTTCCGACCGACGCAGAAGACGCGTCGGACGGGGAAGCGTGCGCCCGTGGTCGTGGGGACGGTCGGGAGGCTCGGGGCCGGGATGACGAGGTCGGTCACGGTCTCAGCGTGGCAGGCTCGCAGGGCGTCGGTTCAGCTCTCACCGAAGGACGCCTCGTACTTGAGCTTCCGCGCGCGGGCGCGCTCCTGCCGTTCGCGCCACTCGATCCGCATCTGCGCGAGCTCTTCTTCGGCGCCCTTGGCGAGCATCAGCGGACCGTAGTGGGGGCTCGCGAGGAGCCGTGGTGTCGTCATCTCGCGGTTGTCGAGCCATCGTTTGAACTCTTCATCAGTCAGCGTCGAGATCATCTGCGTGCACTCCTTCCTGTTGTCTCCGGGCTTCCGCTCGTGCTGCCTCGAAGTCAGCGAGCGCCGTGGACGTCCATGTGTCGTCATCAGTCGTCCAGCTCCGGGTCACCAGTGCCGCGGACATCACGGCAGCTGCCGCGCGCCTGTCCTCGTCATCCGAGGTTGCTCGGTCAGCGACCCACGACCAACGCTGCCACCAGAGGTCGCGATGCCCCAAGAACTCCGTATTTCGCCGACCGGCGCGCCCGTCGAGCACCGAGGCGACGAGTGCGCCCACTGCGACGGACGCGCTCGTGACCGACACGAGTGCACTGATCCAGCCGATGTCCATGCCCGCCACCCTGACGCCACAGGACCGGCCACGCGGCGGGCGTGACCGGTCCTGTGGACGGTGATCCGGGCCTCCCGGCCTGTGCAGGAGGGATCAGGCAGACGGGTCCTGCGGCCACCCCGAGAACTCCCACCCGTCGACGGACGGGTGGTCCTCGCCCCGTGAGTAGGCGTACTCGCGGGCCGCGTCCCGTGCGGCGGACAGCCGGTCGAGCAACTCGGCGTGTGCACCGGCGTCGACCCGCGTCAGGGCGTCGTGCGCCAGCGCGAAGCGGTCCATCTCGTTCCGCATGAGCATGTCGAACGGCGACGTCGTCGTGCCCTGCTCCAGGAAGCCATGCACGTGCAGGTCGTCGTGCCCGTTGCGACGGTAGGTCAGCTGGTGCACGAGCGACGGGTACCCGTGGAACGCGAACACCGTCGGGGTCCCGGGCAGGAAGAGCTCGTCGTACCGCTCGTCTGGGATCGGGTGCTCGTGCTTCCGGGGATCGCCGAGGGCGAGCAGGTCGACGACGTTGACGACCCGGACGCCGACCCCGGGAGCGTGCTGCCGGATGATGTCCGCGGCGGCGACCGCCTCGACCGTGGGGACGTCCCCGGCGCAGGCGAGGACGACGTCGACGCGACCGACGGACTGCTCGGTACCGGCCCAGTCCCAGACCCCGAGACCTGCGTCCGCGTGGGCGACGGCGTCCTCGAGGGACAGGAAGACGGGCTCGGGGTGCTTCCCGGCAACGATCACCTCGATGCGGTCGGTGGTCTCGAAGGCGTGTGCCGCGACGGCGAGCAGCGTGTTGGCGTCGGCGGGCAGCTTGATCCGGACCAGGTCCTGCTGCTTGGACGCGACGACGTCGAGGAACCCGGGGTCCTGGTGGGAGAACCCGTTGTGGTCCTGCCGCCAGACGTGCGACGACAGCAGGATCGACAGGTTCGACACGGGCGCACGCCATTCGATGTCGGTCGAGGACTCGAGCCACTTGGCGTACTGCCCGACCATCGAGTCGATGATGTGGGCGAACGCCTCGTAGGTGTTCAGGAGCCCGTGCCGGCCGGAGAGGACGTAACCCTCGAGCATGCCCTCCAGCAGGTGCTCGGACAGCACCTCGGTCACGCGTCCACGGGCAGCGAGGTGCTCGTCGCCGACCGCGCGTTGTGCCCGCCACACGCGCGAGGTGACGTCGAAGACGGCGTCGAGCTTGTTCGAGATCGTCTCGTCCGGGCCGAAGAGCCGGAACGACGACGGGTTCTTCGTGATCAGCGCTGCGAGCCACGGGCTGAGCGTGCCGGTGGCCGAGGCCGTCGAGCCGGCGGGGACCCCGTACGCGTCGAGCGCGGGCCGGTCGAGGGCCGTCCGGATGCGCCCGCCGTTGGCGTGGGGAGTGGCGCTCATCCGGTCGTCGCCGGTGGGACGGATCGTCGTCATGATCCCGACGGGGTTCCCGTCCGCGTCGAAGAGCTCCTCGGGTCGGTAGGACCGCATCCACTCCTCGAGCTGGGCGCGGTGTGCGGAGTTCTCGCGGACCTCGGACAGCGGCACCTGGTGGGCGCGGAACGTCCCCTCGACCTGCTGGCCGTCGACCTCCTTCGGCCCGGTCCACCCCTTCGGACTGCGGAGGACGATCATCGGCCAGCGCGGGCGCAGGTCGGCGGCGCCGGCGGGTTGCCCGGCAGCCGCACGTTCGGCCTGCGCGCGAGCTGCCGCCTGGATGTCGTCGATCGATGCGAGCGCTCGACGCAGAGCACCGTCGAACAGGGCGTGCACGGCGTACGGGTCGTCGTCGACCCGCTTCGAGTCCACCACGATCGGGTCGTACCCGAGGCCACGGAAGTAGGCGGTCAGGTCCTCACCGGGGATGCGGGCGAGGACGGTGGGGTTCGCGATCTTCCACCCGTTGAGGTTGAGGATCGGGAGCACGGCACCGTCGGACACCGGGTCGAGGAAGGTGTGTGCCTGCCACGACCCCGCGAGCGGGCCGGTCTCCGCCTCGCCGTCGCCGACGACGCACGCGACCACCAGGTCGGGGTTGTCCAGGGCCGCTCCGTACGCGTGGGCGAGTGAGTAGCCGAGTTCGCCGCCCTCGTTGATGGACCCGGGTGTCTCCGGTGCCGCGTGCGACGGGATCCCGCCCGGGAACGAGAACTGCCGGAAGAAGCGCTGCAGGTCGTCGTCCGCGTACAGCTCGCCCCACGTGCCGTCGAGCCAGGCGTTCGCGTTCATCGCGGGGCCGCCGTGGCCCGGGCCGCAGACGTAGAGGAACTCGCGTCCGGTCTCGGCGATCAGCGCGTTGCAGTGCGCGTACACGAGGTTGAGGGCGGGCGAGGTGCCCCAGTGTCCGAGCAGCCGGGGCTTGATGTCGTCGGGCTCGATCGGCCGCCCCAACAGCGGGTTGTCCAGCAGGTAGATCTGCCCGACCGTCAGGTAGTTGGCGGCACGCCACCAGGCGTCGACCGCCCGGAGTCGGTCGGTGGTGGAGAGCTGTGCAGGAGCCATGCCCCCACGCTACGAAATGCCGGCCCCGTGAACCTCAGGAAACCCGTTCCAAACCGATCGCGGGGGTGCACCGAATGAGTTGCACAGGGCAAAAGCCCAGGGCGCTCTCCGGTCAGACATGGCCGTTGTTCAGCGTACGCACAGGAGCATACGTCGGCCGTAGGCCGGGGTGCCCACACAGCAAAGGACAGATCACCATGCGCAAGAGCCTGAAGACCTCCATCACCCTCGCCACGACCGGCGCCCTCGTGCTCGGCGGTGCCGCGTTCGGCATCTCCTCCGCCCAGGCCGCCACCCCCGCGATCCACACGGTCTCGTCGTCGTCGTCGAAGATCCCCGCACCGGTCGCCTCGGTCCCCGAGGTCCTCGGCGGCTCCACCGCCGTGAAGCTCGACTCCGGCTTCACCGACGCCCTCACCGCCCTCAAGCTCACCCCCGGCGTCTCGGGAGATGCGACCCTGGCTGACGGGTCGGTGTCGTTCCCGATCACCGCCGGGTCGGTCACGTACTGGTCGCCGGACGGCAACTACAAGCCCTACGTGCAGGGCCTGCTCAACCACGACGACTCCGGCCTCACGCTGAAGGCCGGCGACACCACCGTCACGCTCGAGAACTTCGTCGTGAACCCGGGCTCCTCCAAGCTCTACGGTGACGTCCTGGTCAACGGCAAGGTCGCCGCGTCCAACGCGTTCCTGTTCGAGCTCTGGGGCGGTTCCCTCAAGCCCCTCCAGCTCGAGGGCGACAACGCCATCCTGACCGGCACCACCGTCCACGTCTCCGAAGACGCCGCCGGCCTGCTGAACAAGACCTTCGGCACCGACGCCGTCAAGCGCGGCCTCCTCGTCGGCACCGCCACCATCACCGCACAGATCAAGTAACGCCCCGCACCACACGCACCACCGCACCACACGTGAAGGGCCGCCCCGGGCAACCGGGACGGCCCTTCACCACGTTCAGTGACGCCGGCGCCACCACCGACGAGGTCGGTCGTCAGACCCGGCCGCCAGTGCAGCCGCAGCCGCTGCGGCCGCGGCGAGACGGGCCTCCCGGCGGTCACGCCACGCGGTGACCTCGTCATCGACGTCCCGCAGCGGCGTCACGACCGGCGGCCCACCGAGCAGCTGACGTCGGGCTTCCTTCACCCGGGCGTTGAAGTCCACCAGGACATCGCGCACGTCGGCCTCCGTCGACAGTGCGTCGAGGGCATCGTCGAGTTCCGCGTCCTCGGTGCGGAGTGCGAGAGCGGGAGGAGCGATACCGCGGATGTCCTCGCGTTCGATCTTGGAGCGGATCCACCAGTCCGGGTCGTGCTGCCCGTCGTTCCCGGGCAGGGGCTTGCCGTGGTACGGATTGCCCTCGAAGACGCCGCGGCGCTCGGCCTGCTCGATCTGCGCCCGAGCGTGGGCGGCGACGTCTGCCGCCTTCAGCAGCCGGCGTTCCTCACGCACCTCGTCCGGATCGAGCGACCCCCGCTCGATCTCACTGTCGACCAGCTGCTGGTAACGGTAGCGAGCGGCCCTGCGGAGCCGGTCCATCCGTGCATCGACGTCGTTCATGACCCCTCCATGATCACTCCGAGTGGTCGTCCTCGCCAGTCAGTTCCTCGATGGTCAGCGCTGCCTGGATGAGCGCCAGGTGCGACAGTCCCTGGGGGAGGTTGCCCATGAACGAGCCGTCCTCGCTGATCATCTCGCTGAACAGCCCGACGTCGTTCGCCTGGCCGACCATCTCGTCCATCAGGGTCCGAGCGTCGTCGATCCGGCCCGTGCAGGCCATCGCGGCTGCGAGCCAGAACGAGCACGCGACGAAGGGCGACTCCTCGTCCTCGATGCCCGAGTAGCGGTACACCAGCGGTCCGCGCTGCAGCTGCTCCTCGATCGCCCGGATGGTCGACGCCATGCGTGGGCCGCGGTCGAAGGAGCTCATCGCGTGCAGCAGGATCGACGTGTCGAGCGCGTCCGAACCCGGGTACATCACGTAGTGACCGCGTTCCTCGTCCCAGCCGTGTTCCGCGACCCACTGCGTGATCAGTTCGCGGTTCTCGACCCACTTGGCGCGCGGCCCGTCGATCATGCCGGCATCGTGGAGGTCCACCGCGGCGTCGAGGGCCTGCCAGCAGCCGATCTTGCTCGTGACGTAGTGCTGGGTGTCCTCGAGCTCCCACATGCCCGAGTCCGGTTCCTCCCACCGGTGGCAGGCGTCGTCGGCGAGTTGCTGCAGGACGGCCGCGGTCTTCCGGTCCAGGACGTTGCCGGCGTTCACGTACTGGCGCAGGATCTCGAAGACGTCACCCCAGACCCCGAGCTGCAGCTGGTCGCCAGCGCGGTTGCCCACCGTGACCGGGCCGATGCCGTTCCACCCGGGGACGTCGCGCTCCTCGACGTCGTCGCTCTTCGTGCCGTCCAGCTCGTAGAAGATCGGCATGTCCTCGTCGTGCTCGGCGATGGTGCGCATCACCCACGACACCGCCGCGTGGGTCTCTTCGCGCAGGCCGAACCGGGTCAGGGCGTGCACGGTGTACGACAGGTCGCGCACCCAGGCGAACCGGTAGTCCCAGTTCTTGCCGCCGGTCCGGTCCTCGGGCAGGCTCGTGGTCGGCGCCGCCGCGATCGCTCCGGTCGGCGAGAAGATGAGCAGCTTCAGGGCGAGGGCGCTGCGCTGCACTGCCTCGGCCCAGGGGCCGTCGTAGGAGAACTCCTCCGACCAGGTCGCCCAGTTGTCGATCGTGCGGTCCATCGCGGCGAGTGCGCTCTCCGGCCGCGGCATGAAGATCGGCTCGTCGTGCGTGCCGACGATGGTCAGGATGTGCTTCGATCCGTCGCCGGTGGTGAACCGGCCGGAGAAGCGCGGGCGGTCGTCGTCCACCGGGTCGAACCCCTGCTCGACGATCGCGATCGTGATGCCGTCGATGCCGATGACGGCGCCGTTCGCGGTGTCGAGGCGCTTCGGTTCAGCGGTCCCCAGCAGGGTGCCGGGCACGACGGCCCACTCGAACTCCACGGACCCGTTGACCCCCTGAACGCAGCGCGCGACCTCGGCCCACGGCAGGCGGCCGGCGACCCCGGTGACCATCGCGTCCGTCACCGTCGCCCGCCCGGACGGTGTCGTCCACGTGGTGACGAGCACGTTGGTGCCGGGCAGGTACTCGCGGGTGACGTCGGCCGATCGGTCCACCGGGCGGAGCGCCACGTGGCCGCCGCGTTCGGCGTCGAGGATCTCCGCGAACACGGGCGGTGAGTCCATCGAGGGGATCGGCAGCCAGTCGATCTGCCCGTCGCGGGCGATGAGCGCGACGGTCCGACCATCGCCGATCGCTCCGTAGGTGCGGAGCGGGGCGTAGCCGTCGGTGCGTGCGTGGGTGTCGACCGCGTCGAGGGTGTCTTCGGTGCGCTCCGTCATGCACCCAGACTGCCCGCGCCCGAGGCGCGACCATCAGGCGGACGTACCCCGCTGTGGAGGACGCGGGACGGACCTCCCGGCTGTGGACGACCTCGACACGCCCGGGTGAGTTGCGCATCCCGGGCGTGTCGCACTACTGTCGCTCTCCTGCCCAACGGCAGGAACGCCAGCGGCACCAACGCCGCCGGCAGGAACGCCCGCCCCGGGCACACCGGAAGGACAGCGCATGCGCGCCGTGCAGCACAACGAGGAACGCGTCGAGCTCCAGCTCGACGCGACCGCCGTACTGCCCGAACCGCAGCAGCAGTGGTCCCTCCGCTATCCCGCGTAGGCACGGAACGTCCCTCGACGCCCCGTGCCCACCCGGCCCGGGGCGTTCGTCGTCCTGCTCATCCTCGCCACGTCGCGCTCGACGTCGCCCGGAGCGCAGGCCGGACACCGTCCCGGACCGTCATCGAAGACCGTCCAGACGACCGTCCAGACGGCCATCCTGAAAGCGAGACGAAGCAATGAAGAAGATCAACGACCGGCTGCTGAGTTGGGCCTCGATGCTCGAGGACAACACCGAGCAGCAGGCCCGCACGACCGCACGCATGCCGTTCGTGTTCCCGCACCTTGCCCTGATGCCGGACGCCCACCTCGGCCTCGGCGCCACCGTCGGTTCCGTCATCCCGACCCTCGGCGCGGTCATGCCGGCTGCCGTCGGCGTCGACATCGGCTGCGGCATGATCGCGGTCCGGACCCAGTTCACCGAGGCCGACCTGCCCGACGACCTGCAGGAGCTGCGCGAGCAGATCGAGCGCGCGATCCCGCTGTCGGCCGGCGCGTCGAACCGCAAGATCGTCGCGACCGCCGAGCCGCGGATCGCCGAGCTCGAGGCGATGGCCGACGCCGCCGGGTTCGACCCCGCACAGGCGCACGGCGGCTGGCGCAACCAGCTCGGCACGCTCGGCTCCGGGAACCACTTCATCGAGGTCTCCCTCGACGAGCAGGACCGGGTCTGGCTCTTCCTGCACTCCGGATCGCGGGGCGTCGGCAACAAGATCGCGCAGCGGCACATCACGGTCGCCAAGCGGCTGATGGAGCGCTGGTGGATCCAGCTGGCGGACCCCGACCTCGCCTACCTGGTCGAGGGCACGCCGGAGTTCGACCGGTACATCGCCGAGCTGCGGTGGGCACAGCACTTCGCCCTGCTCAACCGCGAGGAGATGATGGACCGCGTCGTGCGGCAGCTGTCCGAGGTCGTCGGTACCCCCGTCGACGAGCAGGAGCGGATCAACTGCCACCACAACTTCACGCAGCGCGAGACGCACTGGGGGAAGTCCGTGTGGGTGTCCCGCAAGGGCGCGATCCAGGCGACGGCAGGTCAGGCCGGCCTGATCCCCGGGTCCATGGGCACGGCGTCGTACGTCGTCGAGGGCCTCGGCAACAAGCCGTCGCTCGAGTCGTCGCCGCACGGAGCCGGCCGGCTGTTCTCGCGGAGCGCGGCACGGCGGACCTTCACCCACGACCAGCTGCGGGAGGCGATGGTCGGCATCGAGTACCGCGACACCGACGCGTTCCTCGACGAGATCCCGGGCGCGTACAAGCCGATCGACCAGGTCATGGCGGATGCGTCGGACCTCGTGTCGATCCGGCACACGCTGCGGCAGGTCGTCAACGTGAAGGGCGACTGACGGGAGGCGCGGGTGCAGCCCGCCCCCGCGCCGCCCGTCCGACGTCGGTCCGCGTCCACTGCCCGGCGCGGCCCGGACAGACCGGCCCGCGTCGGGCACGCTTGACCGGATGAGCGACACAGCAGAGCACGCAGCACGGGAGACCGGACGACAGGTCCGACGAGCGGCGGACAGCCGCTGGTTCGAGCTGACTGCTCGCGCCGGCTTCGTCGGCAGCGGCATCGTCCACCTGCTGATCGGGTACCTCGCGATCCTGCTCGGCATCGGCAACGCGTCCTCCGGCGGTGAGACCGACCAGTCCGGAGCACTGCAGCAGATCGCTGCCGTGCCGGGCGGGGTCTTCCTGCTCTGGCTGATCGCGATCGGCACTGCAGCACTCACCGTGCGGCTGATCGTCGAGGCCGTCGTCGGCGGCCGGTCGGACAGCACGCGTGGGTGGCTCGCCCGGGCGAAGGACGTCGCGAAGGCCGTGGTCTACGGCATCATCGCGTACTCGTCGGCGTCGTACGCCCTCGGCGCCGGGTCGAGTTCCAGCAGCTCGTCGCAGAGTGCCGCGGCGAAGACCCTCGCGACGCCCGGCGGGGTGTTCGTGCTGCTCCTCGCCGGCGCGATCGCGGTCGCGGTCGGCATCGGGCTCGTGGTCATCGGGTGTCGGCGGACGTTCCGGAAGCAGATCACCCGACCGTCCGGGACGCTCGACCGGGTGGTCACGGTGCTCGGGGTCGTCGGGTACGTCGGCAAGGGCATCGCCGTGGTCATCGTCGGTGTGCTCATCGGTGTGGCCGGACTGCGGAGCGACCCGGAGCAGGCGACGGGCCTCGACGCGGCGTTCGACGCGGTGCGCTCGATGCCCGGTGGCGTGTTCGTCCTGGTCGCGATCGGCATCGGGTTCCTCGCCTTCGGCGTCTACAGCTTCTTCCGCGCGCGGTACGCCCGCCTCTGATCGGAGCGGACCCTGCGGACTTTCGTGCCAGGCGACACTCCACGCGCCCGCGGTCCCGTGAGGTGTCGCCCAGCGCGTGAACTGGTGGGCAGCGCGCCCGGCTGAGGGAGCACGGAGCCGGCGCCGGTAGACCGGTCCGATGAACACCAGCGCGACGACCGGGCCCGTGACCGTCTTCTCCGACGCCCGGGCGGTCCTCGCCGAGAGCATCGTGTGGGACCCGTCGGCGCAGCTGCTCCGCTGGACCGACATCACCCTCGGCACCCTCGTCACCGCGCAGTCCGACGGCACCGTGGTGTCGACGGTCCCGCTCCCGCCGCCGCTCGCGAGCTTCCAGCCGCGGGCCTCTGGCGGCTTCGTCGCAGCGCTCGGGGACACCGTCGTCGTGACGGACGAGCACGGGGTGGTCGAGCGTGAACTCACCCGCGTCGAGCACGCCACGGCCGGGCTCCGGTTCAACGAGGGCAAGTGCGACCCGTTCGGCCGCTTCCTGGTCGGCAGCATGAACCTGACGACGGGCGAGCCGGACGGCGCGCTGTACTCGGTCGAGGCCGACGGCACGACGCGACTGCTCCGCGGCGGCTTCGGCGTGACGAACGGCTTCGAGTGGTCGGACGACGGCACCGTGATGTACGTCACCGACACGAGCGCGTCGACGATCTACTGCGGGTCGTACGGTCCGGACGGCGAACTCGGCGAGCTCGAACCGTTCGTCGTCGGCCACGCCCACGACGGCCTGGTCCGCGACGACGAGGGCTGCTCGTGGAGTGCGGTCTACGGCGGCGGCCGGGTGGAGCGGTACGGCCCTGACGGATCGCACCTCGAGACCGTCGAGCTGCCCACCCCGAACGTGACGTCGGTGGCCTTCGGCGGCCCCGACCTGTCGACGCTCTTCGTCGCCTCGGCACGGGAGAACCTCACCGAGGAGCAACTCGAGCAGCACCCGTCCTCGGGGGCGATCCTGGCGGTGCCGACGCGGGTGCACGGGTTCCCCGCGAACACCTTCAGCGGCTGACCGGGCGGGAGCGCACGCTGCGGCGGTGTCCGCGGGTATCGTGGGCGCTCGCCCGACCCGAGGAGACCCACGTGAACGACGAGCGCACGGCAGCCACCCCGGACCCGGCCGGCGAACTCGCGGAGGCCGAGAACGCCGACGTCACCGTCGAGGTGGACCGGGTCGCGGTCGACGGCACGTACGTCCGCGTGAGTTCGATCGGCGAGCCGGGGGAGCGCGCCTTCCTGCTCGTCGCCGGCCTCGGCATCGCGGCCACCTACTACGAGCGGCTCGCCCCGCACCTCAACGAGAACGGCCCGGTGCACGCCCTCGACCTGCCCGGCTTCGCGGGCGTTCCCCGGTTCCGCGGGAAGGTCTCGATCGAGCGGTACGCCGACGCCGTCGAGAAGGTCATCGACGACCTCGGCCTGGTCGACCCTGTCCTGGTCGGCCACTCGATGGGCACCCAGGTCGTGACCGAGGTCGCGGCGCGTCACCCCGAGATCTCGGACCTCGTGCTCATCAGCCCGGTCGTCGACTCGCACGCGCGCACGGTCCGCCAGTCCGCGTTCCGGTTCCTGCGGTCGACCCTGCACGAGCCCTCGGCGGTCCGGTGGCACGGCATCACGGCGTACGCGCTGTGCGGGTGGCACTGGTTCTCGAAGGTGCTGCCGCGGATGATCGCGTTCCCGATCGAGGAGCGCGCGGCCCACGTGCAGGCGCGCACCCTCATCGTCCGCGGCGAGCACGACGCGATGGTCCCGCGGGACTGGATCCGCCGGCTCGCGCGGGTGTTCCCCTACGCGGTGCTGCGCGAGGTCGTCGACGGCGCCCACTCCGTGATGCACGCCCAGGCCGACGCGGTCGCACGGCTTGCGGTCGCGCACGTCGACCACCGGCTGCCGGACCGCGGGGTGGGTTCGCTGCAGCGGGTGCGCGACGACTCGACGGCGTCCGACCTGTCGCGCCTGAGTCCGAGCGAGGCGTGGATGCTCGTGAAGTCGCGCTTCGTCGAACTGGTCGGCATGGCGAAGAACGACGACGAGACCCTCGAGGCGGCGAAGTCCGCCCACGCGGTCGCGATGGCCGACGGCGACGACCTGCCGGTCGACCCCGCCGACCGCAAAGCGGTCGTCGACGCGGTCGCACCCGAGGCCGACCCGAACCGCTGACACGGGCACTGCAGGCGACGTACAGGAGGCCCGGTGCCGGTTCACGGAACCGGCACCGGGCCTCCGTCGGTCGCGTCCAGGGCGACCAGCGTGCCGGTCAGGCGGTGATGCGGCCCGGCAGCATGTCCGACGTCAGGGAGTTCGCCTCGGCGAGGACCTTGCGGGCCTCGTCGGTCTTGTCCCACACGTTCCAGAGCAGCACGCCGCGCACCGTGTCGTCGTCGTCCAGGTAGTAGACGACACCGGTGACGGTCGGGTCCTGCCAGTCCTCGACGGTCCGGAGCTTCGTGGAGACCTGCCCCACCGCCTCGTACCCCATGTCGAAGACGTCGGAGTAGAACATCGGCGTGTGGTCGTAGGTCTCGTCGGCATCGGCGAGGTTCCGGCCGGCCTGCCGACCCTGCTGCTGCGCGTTGTCGACGTGCTCGACCCGGCGGGTCCCGAGGATCCGGTCCGGGTACTCGGCGACGTCGCCGGCCGCGAAGACCGAGTCGTCGTCGGTGAGCAGCGTCGACGAGACCACGATGCCGTCACGCACCGTCAGGCCGGCGTCAACGGCGAGCTGGGTGGCGGGCTCGATGCCGAGTCCGGCGACCACGGCGTCGGCATCGAGGACCGTGCCGTCGTCGAGGGTGAGGGTGACGCCATCGGCCGTCTGCGTGCCGGACTCGACCCGGCGTCCGAGCCGGAGGTCCACGCCGGCGTCGACGAAGCGCTGTTGGAACGCACGCGCGAGGTCGTCCGGGAACATCCGGCCGCCCACGATGTCGTCGGGGTCGACCAGGGTGACGCGGGCACCGTTCTGCACGACCCCCGCGGTGATCTCCTGGCCGATGTAGCCGCCGCCGACGACGACCACGTGCGCCCCGGCGTCGGCGAGCTCGCGGAGCTTCCGGTAGTCGTCGGCGCTGCGGTAGTCGAGCACCCGGTCGGAGGGCTCCAGGCCCGGCAGCCCGCGGGGCTTGCCGCCGGTCGCGATGAGCAGCCGCTCGTAGCCGTGGGTCCGGCCGTCGGCCGTGGTCACGGTCTTCGATGCACGGTCGATCCCCGTCACCGCGGTGCCGAGGACGAACGACGCCCCGGTCTCCTCTGTGTGCAGGTCGACCTTCTCGTCCCAGCTGAAGTCCGGGTCGGTCCACAGCTTCTTCGACAGGGCCGGGCGGGCGTAGGGCCGGTCGACGTCCTCGCTGAGGATGCCGATCGTGCCGTCGGCGTCGAGCTCGCGGACACCGCGGGCGGCGGCGTCGGCGACCATCCCGCCGCCGATGATGAGGTATCGGTAGTCGGTCACGGTGCCTCCCGGCGTCAGATCGTGGCGACCGAGCCGGAGTCGACCCGGTAGTTGGAGCCGTTTACGAAGCTCGCGAGGTCGGAGCAGAGGAACGCGATGACGTTCGCGACCTCTTCCGGCTCACCGCGGCGCTTCAGCTCCATGTACGGACGTTCCTCGTCGAGGAAGCTCGTGATCGCGTCGTCGAAGCTCTGGTTCGTCTCCTTCGCCCGCTTGTTCATCATCGCGTCCGTCATGGGCGTGTGGATGAACGCGGGGCTGACGGTGTTCACGAGGACGCCCTCCTGCGCGT
Organism: Curtobacterium sp. PhB137; assembly: GCF_003814955.1. Lineage (NCBI taxonomy): Bacteria > Bacillati > Actinomycetota > Actinomycetes > Micrococcales > Microbacteriaceae > Curtobacterium > Curtobacterium sp. PhB137. Next base: position 899,006 of record NZ_RKQO01000004.1, read on the forward strand.
AGGTGCGCGACAGGCCCTTCGCGAACGACAGGACCCCGGCCTTCGCGGCGCAGTAGGGCAGTTCGTCGTCGTAGGGCTGCGAGGCGTCCTCGGACACGAGGTACACGATCCGGCCCCACCCGCCCTGCCGCAGGTCGCCGATGAACTCGCGCGTGATGCGGACCGGACCCATCAGGTCCACGTCGATGGTGTCGGCCCAACCCTGCTCGTCGATCTCGTGGAACAGTCCCTGGGCGCCGGTGACGCCCGAGGACTGCACCAGGATGTCGATCGCGCCGACGGCGTCCCGCACCTTGCCGTGCAGGTCCGCCAGGCTCGCCGCGCTCGTGACGTCGGCCGCGAACGCGTGCAGCTTGCCGAGCGGCGCTTCGAGCTGGTCGGCGCTGTTGTCGAGCTGCGCCTGGTCGAGGTCGCTCACGACCACGGTCGCACCCTCCGCCAGGAGGATGCGAGCCGTGTTCCAGCCGATGCCGGAGTCGGCACCGAAGACGAGCGCGGTCTTGCCCTGGATGCCGAGGTCCACTCGGTCCCCTAGGCGTGCGCCGAGGCGTCGGCGACGGCAGGCGTCGTGGCGGATGCCAGCGGCGTGCTCGGTGCGCGGTTCTCGGCGGAGACCATCCACGCGAGCTGCTCGAGGCGCTCGATGAAGCCGTGGAGCAGGTCCGCGGTCGTCGGGTCTTCGTCGTCGACCTCGTCGTGGACGTCGCGCATGGTGCCGGTCGCCTGGTAGAGGCGGAGCGTCACGTGGTCGATCGCGTCGTGCGTGGTGATCTCGCCCTCGGGGAACTGGTCGAGGTGGCTCGAGGCCGCGACCGTGCTCGAGCGTCCGTCCGGCACGGCGTACAGGGCGCGCATGCGCTCCGCCGTGTCGTCGGCGAACTCGCGTGCGGCGTCGACGATCTCGTCGAGCTGCAGGTGCAGGTCGCGGAAGTTCGTTCCGAGGATGTTCCAGTGGGCCTGCTTGCCCTGGAGGTGCAGGTCGATGAGGTCCACGAGGACCGCCTGGAGGTTCTTGGCCATCTTGTCCGAAGCGTGCATGGTGGTGGCTCCTTTCGCGTCGGTGACCCTTCCGGTCTACGCGGTGCGGCCGTGACCACTCTCAGTGCGCACGGAACCGCACTGTCCCCCGGGGTGTCCGCGGGGCGGAGCTCAGTGGGCCGGTGCCGGGTCGACCTGGTCGACGGCGCCGCGCATCTGCTCGAGGAACGACGCGACGATGCGTGCCTCGTCCGCTGGCAGTCCCTCGGCGATCGACATCATCCGGCGGTGCATGATGCCGAGGGTCGCGCGGACCTCGTCGTCGGTCTCGGTCGTCGGGGTGATCACGAGCGCTCGACGGTCGGTGGGGTGCGGGTCGCGACGCACGTGGTTCGACTTCACCAGGCGGTCGATCAGGATCGTGGTCGAGGCCGACGAGATCTTGAGGTAGGCGGCGAGGTCCTTCGGGCTGATGCTGCGGCCCGAGCGCTGCGACTGCAGCAGGAAGCGCACGGCGAGCAGGTCGGTCTCGCCCATGCCCATCGAGTCGCGGGTGCGACGGCGCATCGCGGTCTCGGCGGCCCGGTAGCGTCGCAGGGCGTTGAGCACGGCGACCCCGCGCTGGGTCGCGTCGTCGTCGGGGAACCAGTACCCGGACGCCTCGGTGATCTCCTGCGTTGCCATTGCCACAGGCTAGTCCGTCTCGTATGGAGGCCGTCTAGCGACTTCCTGTGGGTGTGCCTGCTTCGTTCCCGCCTGCAGGACGGGAGGCCCGTGGCGGGGTCGCCACGGGCCTCCCGTCCGTCCTGTGGTGCGGTCGACCGCACCCGGTCGCTCTACGCGGCGGCCTGCTCGGTCGAGGCGTCGGCGAGTGCGTTCAGCGCGCCCTGGACGAGCGAGGTGACCTCGGCGTCCTCGCCCGGGTGGGTCTCCGCGAAGCGGACGACCGACTGCGGGATCGCGACCTTGACGTCCTCGAGGACCTTCGCGCCGGCGATGCCGGCGACCTTGCGGGCGTCGTCGTGGGCCCACACGCCGCCGTACTGCCCGAACGCGGAACCGATGGCGGCGAGCGGCTTGCCGGACAGCGGCGAGGCGCCGAACGGACGCGACGCCCAGTCGAGGGCGTTCTTCAGGACGGCCGGGATCGTGCCGTTGTACTCGGGGGTGACGAGCAGGACGGCGTCCGCGGCGGCGATCGCGTCGCGGAAGGCGACCGCTGCGGCCGGCGGGGTGTCGCCGTCGATGTCCTCGTTGTAGAACGGCAGGTCGACGATGCCGTCGAACGTGGTGACCTCGATGCCCTCCGGCGCGTGGTGCGCCGCGGCCTCGGCGAGCTTGCGGTTGATGGAGTCGGCGCGGAGGCTGCCGACGAGTGCGAGGACGTTCGTCATGGTGATCCTTCTGGTTCGAGACGTTGTTCTGGGACGGAAAGGTGTCTGCGACAACCAATCCGAGCGTACGGCGTGCTATTCCCAGACCGCTGGGTACGGTGGCGATGGGTACGGTGGCGACGTGAGCACGCTTCGGACGCCGGCCAGCACGCCCCGCACGACGAACCCGGACTGGTGGCGCGATGCCGTCGTCTACCAGGTCTACCCACGCAGCTTCGCGGACTCGAACGCCGACGGCCTGGGCGACGTCGCGGGCATCACCAGCCGCGTGCCGTACCTGGCCGCGCTCGGCGTCGACGCGATCTGGCTCTCGCCGTTCTTCCCGTCGCCCCTCGCCGACGGCGGGTACGACGTGGCCGACTACCGGGCGGTCGATCCACGACTCGGCTCGCTCGAGGACCTGGACGCCCTGCTCCGGGCCGCGCACGAGCACGAGCTGCGGGTGATCGTGGACATCGTGCCGAACCACACCTCGGACGAGCACGAGTGGTTCCGGGCGGCGCTCGCATCCGCGCCGGGCTCGCCGGAACGGGCGCGGTACGTGTTCCGCGACGGAAGCGGTCCCGCCGGGGAACTGCCGCCGAGCGACTGGGTGTCGAACTTCGGCGGGAGCGCCTGGACCAGGGTCGCGGACGGTCAGTGGTACCTGCACCTCTTCGCACCCGAGCAGCCCGACCTGGACTGGTCCAACCCCGAGGTCCGTGCGGACTTCGAGGACACGCTGCGCTTCTGGTCGGACCGCGGGGTCGACGGCTTCCGGGTGGACGTCGCACACGGCCTGGCGAAGGACCTGTCGACGCCGTACCGCGCATCGAACGAGCACGCGCTGCCGCTCGACGGCTCCGACCCGCTGTACGACCGCGACGAGGTGCACGAGGTCTTCGCGTCCTGGCGCACCGTGCTCGACGAGTACGACCCGCCCCGGGCCGCCGTCGCCGAGGCCTGGGCACCGGCCCCGCGACGCGTCCTGTACGCCCGGCCCACCGAACTCGGGCAGGCGTTCAACTTCGACCTGCTCGAGGCGCCGTTCGAGGCCGCTGCGTTCCGGAGCATCATCGAGCGGAACCTGGCGGCGTCCGAGCAGTCCGGTGCGTCGAGCACCTGGGTGCTCTCGAACCACGACGTCGTGCGGCACGCCAGCCGGTACGGTCTGCCGGACGACACCGACACCGACGCGTGGTTGCTGACGGACGGGACCACCCCCGAGCTCGACCGCGAGCGGGGCCTGCGCCGAGCCCGCGCCGCGACCCTGCTGATGCTCGCGCTGCCCGGGTCGTCGTACGTCTACCAGGGCGAGGAACTCGGCCTGCACGAAGCCGCCGCGATCCCGCGTGACCAGTTGCAGGACCCGAAGTGGCTCCGCTCCGGACACACCGTCAAGGGCCGTGACGGGTGCCGTGTGCCGATCCCGTGGACGACCTCCGGGCCGTCGTTCGGCTTCGGTGACGTCGCGCCGCTGCTGCCGCAGCCCGCTGACTTCGGGGCGTCGTCGGTGCAGGCGGAGGACGGCGATCCCATGTCCACCCTGACGCTGTACCGGGCAGCGCTCGACGCGCGTCGCCGGTTGCAGCAGGGGGAGGAGCTCACCTGGTTGGACTCCGACGACCGCGTCGTGGCCTTCGCCCGGCACGACGGGTGGCGGTCGGTCACGAACTTCGGCACGACGCCCGTGCCGCTGCCGTCGGGTGACGTCGTGGTCGCGTCCGGGCCGCTCGGTGACGCGGCCGGCGTGCTGCCGGGTGTCCTCCCCGGCGAGACGACGGTCTGGTTGGCCTGAGCGGACCAGCTCCGTCCGTTCTCCTCCACAGCCAGGAGGCCCGTGGCCGCGTTCCACAGATCGGTTCCGGCCCGCCGTCCGGTGACGCCCGGATCGCGACGATCGGGGCATGACAGAACCCACTGCTCCAGCATCCGTCCCACGTCCGGTCCGGTCACGGGTGGCCCGTCGCCTCGCAGCGGCGTGCACCGCGCTGACCGCGCTCGCCGTGCTCGCGGCACCGACGATCCTGCCCACGGGGTCGAGTGCGGCGACGCTCGACTTCCCCTACGTCAACCAGTTCTCCAGTGCGTCCGGCGGCGCCCTGCACGGTGACGCCGCGGTCTCCGGCGGACGACTCCGGCTGACCGCGGACGTCCGCAACCAGGCCGGCGCCTGGTCGACGAACGACACGTTCCCCTCGGACACCGGGCTCGAGATCGAGTTCACCTACGCGATGCACACCGCGAAGGACGACCCCGGGGCCGACGGCCTGCTGCTGTACCTCGCCGACGGTGCAGCGGCACAGGGCGTGGGATCGTTCGGTGCCGGGCTCGGGTACGCCTGCCGCAAGGAGGCCACCGAGGGCGGCGGGCGGCTGTGCGACCTGCCGGGGGTGCCCGGTGGCTTCGCCGGGATCGCGATCGACCACTACGGCAACTTCTCGTCGCGCATCAACGCCTCCGGGCCGGGAGCCCAGCCGGACCACGTCGTCGTCCGCGGCTCCGGCAACGGGCTCGAGGGCTACCGGTACGTCGCCGGGGCTCCCGCTCCCGGCGGCACGGTGACGAACGGGTCGACGCCGCGGACGGTGCGCATCACCCTGCTGCCCGGGGACGCCGGCGAGCTCTCGATGACCGTCCGGCTGCAGGTCGGCTCGACGATGCGCACCGTGCTCGACGCGGTCCCCCTGCACGGGGACGACCAGGCACCGCTGCCGAGCACCCTCCGCCTCGGGTTCGCCGGCGCCACCGGCAGCCACGTGAACAACCACGAGGTGGACGCCCTCAGGGTGTGGAAGCCCGCCGACCTGTCCGTCGAGCACGACCTGCCCGCCACCGCCGTCGCCGGGGAACCCGTCCGGTACACCGTCACGGCGCGCAACCCCGGACCGAACGCCGCCGACCCCAGCCCGCTGCAGGTGGACGTCCCGGACACGATCGAGGGCGCTTCCTGGACGTGCGAGGCGGCGGAGGGCTCTGGCTGCGCCACCCCGTCCGGGCAGGGCGACGTGGCGACCGACCTCGACCTGCCCCGCGGTGGTTCGGCGGTGGTGACGGTCGAGGGGCGGATCGCCGACGGCGTCGAGGGGCCGGTCGAGAGCGTCGCCACCATCGCACCACCGACGTCGTTGTCCGACACGAACGAGTCCGACAACACCTCGCGGGCGAGCACGACCGTCACCACGCCGCCGGTCGTCGCCCACGTCGAGACGGACAAGACGGTGTCGCCGTCCACCGTCGAACCCGGCGACGAGGTGGAGTACACCGTGACCGCACGGAACCGCGGACCGTCGGTCGCCCAGCAGGTCGGCGCGGTGGACGACCTGCCCGAGGCGATGCGCTTCGTCGGGTCCGACGACGGCTGCACGGCCGAGGGGCAGCGGGTGACCTGCCGGTCGGACGTGGCGCTCGCCGTGGGGGAGACCCACGACTTCCGGCTCCGTGCCGTCCTCGACCCGGAGTACCAGGGGGACGGGTCCGACGTGGTGAACGTGGCCACAGCGACCTCCCCGACGGACCCGGACGGCGGCGACCCGTCGACCGAGGTCGCGATCGTCGTCGAGCAGGACGACGACGGGCCCGCGCCGTCCCCGTCCCCGGCGCCCGGACCCGACGACGACGACGAGGCATCGGTGCCGGATGCTCCCCGCGGTGACGACGGCAACGACGACGGCGACCGGGATCCCCGTGGCCCGGTCGCCGACGCGGGACCGCAGGTCGCACGCGGCGCCCTCGCGTACACCGGCGTCGACGACCTCGGACTGCTCGCCGCGCTCGCAGCGGTGGTGGTCGCGGCCGGTTCGACGTGCTGGTGGCTCGCTCGTCGGCGTGCACGGCGGTCGGTGGTGACGGACGACCAGCCGCGGTCCTGATCCAGCGAACGGGGTGGCGTCGTTCGGGCGACGCCACCCCACCGGGTATTCGAGCATCCTCAGTGCTGCGGGACCCCCGGCGGTCGGTCGGCTGCCACCGCGGCGGTAGGATCGATCTCACGATCCGCATGCCTGAAAGAGGTCCCGTGTCCGACACCGTGGACGACGCCACCACCGTGAACGAGGCGACCCAACGCGCGCGGTACTGGCCGATCCCGATCCTCCGGGCCGTGCCCGCCGCGGTCGTCGCGCTCGTCATCACCTTCTCGACGAACCACGCCGCCGGCTACGGCCTGCTGCTGTTCGCCGGCTTCGCCCTGGTCGAGGGACTCGTGCTCCTGTGGGCGGGCGTCGCGCGGCTCCCGCTCGACGGTCGGTCCCGCCGCACCACGTTGCTGCAGGCCGTCATCACCCTGCTCGCCGCCGTCGCCGGGTTCGCCGGCAACGGTCTCGGGCTGCCGGCGTTCATCTCGGTCATCGTCGCCTTCGCGGTGCTCACCGGGGCCCTCGAGCTGGCACAGGGACTGCGGGCTCGTCGTCGTTCCCCCTTCGCGCGGGACTGGACCACGATCGGCGCACTCACCCTGCTGCTCGCGATCGCGTTCCTCATCACCCCGCCGGACTACTCGCAGCAGCTCGGTGGGGTGGAGCAGGTCACCGGCACGCTGGACGCCTCGATCGTCCTGGTCGGCCTGCTCGGCGCCTACCTCGCCATCACGGCGGTCTTCCACGTGATCGCCGGCCTCTCGCACAAGTGGGGCACGGCCACGCCGGCCGTCGCCCCGGACGGAGCACCACACGCATGACCACCCCCAGCCGCCGTGACCGTCTGCGCCCGGTCGAGCTCCTCGGGATCTCCGCGATCATCGCGGTGTTCACCGGGCTCGTCGTGCTGTTCTCGACGCGGGAACTGCAGCTGGCCGTGATCTTCCTCGGCGTCGCGTTCATCGTGGTGGTCGTCGTGCTCGCGATGCTCCAGCTCGCGTCGACCAGCGACCAGGACGACAACGACATGCTCGGCGGACACAAGACGCCCGGCGACGGCGAGGGCGACGACTTCCACTGATCCGCATCGGGCGCGGTCGATCGCACCGCGGTCCGGACACGCCCGGGATCACGTTTCCGCCACGGTCCTGTCAGGATCGCGCGTCCTGCCGACACCTCTGGGTGAAGGAGGTGGGATGTGGACGTGACGACCGGCACCGACACGGACGAAGGACTCGTCCGTGCGATCGCGCAAGGGGACACCGGTGCGCTCGCACGGGTGTTCGACCGCTACGCCGCCACGCTCACCCGGTACGCCTGGGCGCTCGTCGACGACCGGTCCGACGTCGAGGAGATCGTGCAGGACACGTTCCTGACCCTCTGGCAGCGAGCGGTGACGCTCGAGCTCCCGGCCGACACCGTGTTGCCGTGGCTGCTCGTCGTCTGCCGGAACCACGCCTTCAACACCGGCCGGAAGCGGGCCCGTCGGCGCGCTGACGAGCTGCCCGAACACCTGGCCGCTCCCACCGACCAGGACGAGGCCCGTGACCTCCTGCGCTGGGTCCGCGACGAGATCGCCGCACTCCCCGCCACCGACCGCCGCATCTGCGAGCTCTGCCTGCTCGAGGGGTACTCGTACGCCGAGGCCGCCGAGATGCTCGGACTCAGTGTCGGAGCGGTCACGCAGCGGGTCTCCCGCAGCCGACGCCGACTCAAGAAGGTGGTGACGCACGATGAACACTGAACCTCCCGAGGGAGACGACCTGCAGCGCATGCTCGTCTCGATGAAGCAGAACGTCCTCGAGCGCGCCACCCCGCGGTCCGCACGGCGGCGGGGCCGATCCGGCATCGTCATCGGTGTCGTGGCGCTCCTGGCCGTGGGCACCGCGACCGGAGCCGTCGCCCTGACGCTCTCCCAGCAGGACACCCCGGTCGCCGCGCCCACCCAGACGCAGGTGCCCGAGCCCTCGCCCACCGCGACGACCCCGTCCTCCGCGCCGATCACCGGTGCACCGACCCCGACGTCCACACCGAGCGCCCCGGTGGACGTGGCGACGATACCGACGGACTGTCGCGCGCTCGTCTCGGCAGCGGACTACGACCGCTTCTTCGGGGACACTCCGTTGACGCAGGCCGATCCGCCGTCGGGAACCGATCGGGTCCCCGACGGCCAGGACCCGGCAGGCGTCGAGTCGAAGGTCTCCTGCACGTGGCGTGACCCGCGCGCGGACGTCTCGGGGATCGAGGTCCGGGTCGGGACCGCCACCGAGGCCGCCATCCAGCAGGAGATCGACGAGTTCCCGGCGCACGACGGCGGGGGGACGTGCACCGAGCGCGACGGCGGGACGTTCTGCCAGTCCCGCGGGATCGTGGAGCCCTACGGCGTGGAAAAGGCGTACACGTACTTCGCCCGAGGTGACACCTGGATCACCATCGAGCAGACCAACGTCCCGACCGACGGGCTCCTGCCCGCTCTCATCGTGACGATCTGGGGGGACTGACGGCCGGGAGGCCCGTGGCGGACCCGCCCCGCGCCTCCCGTCCGTCGGTGGGACCCACCAACCGGCGCCGCGTCACACGACGCGCGCCGCGACGAGGTCGCGTGCGAGCGTCCGGACGGCACGGTTCGGCTCCGGACTCGTGCGGATCGCCAGGCCGATGCGGAGCGGTTCGACCGCGTCCTCGAGCTCGAGGACCGCGCCGTCGTGCCGCACCCCGGAGTCCGGCACGACCCCGACCCCCAGCCCCGCCGAAGCGAACCGGATCACCGCGGGCATGTCGTTCATCTCGGCGACGATCCGCCGCCGGATCCCGAGCCGTTCGAGTGCGCCGTCCAGGATGATCCGGTTGCCGAACCCGTGCGCGGTGTCGACGAAGGGCTCGTCCGCGAGCTCGGCGAGCGACACCGACCGGCGCCCGGCCAGCGGGTGGTCCGACGCCGTGAAGACGCGGAACGGCATCTCCCGGAGCGGTTCGACCACGACTCCGGCCGGCACCGTCGGCAGCCCGGTGTACGCGAGGTCGAGCCGTCCGGCGACGAGGTCCTGCACGAGCCCGGTCGTGCCGGACGGCGAGGTCATGAGCTCCACGGTGACGAGCGGGTGCCGCCGCCGGAACCGCTGCAGCACGCCGGTCAGGTCGACGATGTCCATGCTCGTGAAGATGCCGAGCCGCACCCGTCCGCGCAGGTCGGCGTCGTCCACCGTCGCCAGGTCGCGCATCCGGTCGAGCGACTCCAGCACGGCGCGGGCGTGGGGGAGCAGGTCCTCGCCGGCGGTCGTGAGGACGAGGTGCCGTCCGGTGCGGTCGAACAGCCGCACGCCGAAGGTCCGCTCGAGCGAGGCGATCCCGGCCGACACCGTGGACTGCGCCGCCCAGAGCCGTTCGGCCGCGCGGGTCACGCTGCCCTCGGCGGCGACGGTGACGAACTGTTCGAGCAGGCGGGTCTCCATCTCCCCATCATCGATCCGATCGATGGACGGTATCAAGAGCATCCGTTGGACTCGATGGTCGGTGCGCGCGATCATCGGAGCATGTCAACCGTGACCGACACCCCGACGGGCGCTCTCCCCGCCACCGCATCCGCGCCCGCGAGCGACCGCGTCCCGGCCCCGCGTGGCCGTCGTGCGCACACCCGTCGGCGCCACGGCTTCGGCTTCTGGGCCGTCGCCTTCGCGTTCCTGTCGGTGATGGCCTTCGCGACCGTCCCCGCACCGCTGTACGTCATCTACCAGGCACGAGACGGCTTCCCGACGTTCACCACCACGATCATCTTCGCCGCGTACGGCGTCGGGGTCGTCGGGTCCCTGTACCTGGCCGGGCACCTCAGCGACGTGCACGGGCGGAAGCCGCTCATCCTCGTGTCGATCGCGCTCGAGCTCGTCGCCGCCGTGCTGTTCCTGGTCTGGAACGACGTCACCGGCCTCATCGTCGCGCGGCTCGTGACCGGCCTCGGCGTCGGCACGCTCACCGCCACGGCGACCGCCCACCTCGGTGAGCTGCGGGTCCGTGCGACCGGTTCGTCCGACTCGGCGAAGGGCGCGAGCGTCGCCGCCGGTGCCGTGAACCTCGGCGGGCTGTCGCTCGGCGCCCTCGTCGGCGGGGCGCTCGCCGAGTTCGTCGGAGCGCCGCTCATGGTGCCGTACGTCGTCTTCGTCGTCGCGCTGACCGTGGCCTTCGTGCTCGTCCTCGTGGTGCCGGAGACCGTCGCCCGCCCCGAGACCCGCGTGCCCTACCGCCCGCAGCGCATGCAGGCGCCGGAGGGCAAGGCCGCCGCGTTCTGGGCAGCCGGTGCCGCAGCGTTCGCGGCCCTCGCGGTCCAGGGGCTCTTCACCTCGGTCGCCCCGACGTTCCTCGGCACCACCTTCCACGTCACCGACCGCCTGGCGGCCGGTGCGACGACCTTCGGGGTGTTCGCCGCGAGCGCCGTCTCGCAGATCGTGTTCGCCCGACTGACGCAGCGCACGCAGATCCGACTCGGCATGGTGCTCCTGGTCGGCGGTCTGGCGGTGCTCGCCGTCGCCGCGGTCCTGCTGCAGGTCGCCGGCTTCATCGGCGGTGGCGTCGTGGCGGGCGCCGGGGTCGGGCTGCTCTTCCGGGCCAGCATCGCGAGCGCCGGAGCCCTGGTCGGTCCCGAGCGTCGCGGCGGGGTGCTCGCGGCCACGTTCCTCATCGCGTACGCCGGGCTGACGGTGCCGGTCGTGGCCGTCGGGGCGGCGCTCCTGGTGATCCCGACCCTGCCCGTCCTGATCGGGTACGTGGTGCTCGTCGCCGTCCTGGCCGTCGTCGCCGGCACCCGACTGGCCGCGCGCGCCTGACGCGGGGCGGGCCTCCCGTCCGCCCGTCGCATCCCGGAACCAGGTCCCGGACACCGAACCACGCGATCGCGCGGTGTCGTGTCCGGAACCTGGTTCCGTCGTCAGGGTCGCACTCCCGGCATACTGGGCGCGTGCCCCAGAACCGCAACCGTCCCGTGATCACGGGGATCGCGGCCGTGGTGGCCGCCGGTCTCCTCGCCGGCGGGCTGTTCCTGACGGCGCGGCAAGGCGCGGACGACCCGACCATCGGGGCCGGATCGAGCTCCGGGACGCCGAGTGACGCTGCAACCGCCTCCGGCGACGGCACCGTCACGATCACCCGGACCGGGCCGGACCTGCCCGGCGACGCCACCCTGGCGCGGTGCGACTCCACGACCCAGGCGGCCGTCGCCCAGTACGACACCGCGGCGCTCGGGCGGGTCACGCTGCAGTGCGGCACGTCGGCGCAGGGCTACGAGCACATTCGGCAGCGACACACCGCCGACTGGCAGGAGGTCGTCGCGGGCCACGGCTCCCGCGACTGGGACGACGCGATGCTCACGGCCGTGCAGACGGCGCTGGTCGCACCGCGAGCGGGGTTCCCGGTCGACGCCGGCGACGGCAAGGTCTGCTACGCGGCGCCGGTGCGGTTCGACGACGGGTCGCGCCCGGAGGCGGACCCGTTCGTGAAGGTCATCGTCTCCGCCACCACCGACCGCGTCATCACGGCGTACCCGACGCGCACCGACGACTGCTGACGCGGGCGCGGGCGAACGCCGACCCCGAACGACACTCTCGATGTCGTACGACGTCGAGGATGTCGTCTCCGGGCACCGGCAACAGTGCGCGCGTGCAACGAACGACGACGCCGATGTCGTACGACGTCGACGAAGTCGTTCCGCGTCGACAAGCACAACGCACGCCAGCACCCCTACGCGTGCACCTCGTGCTCGTGCCGCCGGTGCGACGCGGGCTCCAGCTGGAAGGTCGAGTGCTCCACGGGCACGTCGAAGTGCTCCGCCACGCACTGCTGCAGCTCGTCGAGGATCCGCGGAGCGTGCGCCGTCGAGAAGCACTCGTCGTCCACCACCACGTGGGCGGTCAGGTTCGGGACCCCCGTCGCCACCAGGGTCGCGTGCAGGTCGTGCACGGCGATGACGTGCTCGAGCTCGAGGATGTGGCCCCGCACGTCATCGAGGTCGAGCCCCGGCGGCGTGGACTCGAGCAGCACGTTCGCGGTCTCGCGCAGCAGCCGGATCGCCCGCGGCAGGATGAGCAGGCCGATGAGGATCGCCGCGACCGAGTCGGCACGCTCCCACCCGGTCAGCATGAGCACGACCGCGGCGGCGATGACGGCGACCGAGCCGAGGGTGTCGTTGAGGACCTCGAGCCGGGCGGCGCGCGAGGTGAAGCCCTCGCCCGAGGCCCGCAGCAGCACGCCGTAGGCCACCAAGTTGCCGACGAGTCCGATGATGCCGAACACGAGGAGCGGCCCGGAGTGGATCTCGGCGGGCACGAACAGCCGTTGGATCGCGGAGATGATCACGAAGACGCCGACCGCGAGCAGGATCGCCGCCTGGGCGGTGGCACCGAGCACCTCGGCACGTTGGAAGCCCCACGTGCGCTGCGTCGTCGGGCTGCGGCGGGCGAGCCGCGTCGCGACGAGTCCGATGCCGAGCCCACCGGTGTCGACGACCATGTGCCCGGCATCGACCAGCAGCGCGAGGGAGCCCGTGACGACGGCGCCGACGACCTCGGCCAGCAGGATCGTCGCCGAGATGCAGAACGCGATGAGCAGTGCGCGCTCGGACGCGTGCCCGTGCGAGTGCCCTGCTCCGTGGTCGTGACCCATGTGCCACATCGTAGGGATCGGCACCGACGACATGCCAGGATCGGGACGTGACCCGGTCGCCCTACGAGCTGTCCACACCATCCGACGTGCTGGCCCGGTTGCACCCGCGGCTGTCGGCGTACTTCGGCGCGATCCCGCCGGGCCACGTCGGCCGCGGTGAAGGGGTGTTCGACGTCGTCGGCACACCGCGCCGGTGGCTGTGGCCGCTGCTCGCCTGGTTCGCCCGCGATGCCGTCATGTTCCCGGTCTGGGAGCGGGACGTCCCCTTCACGGTCGAGAACCACCCGGCTCGCGTCCGTCGTGGTCGTGCCGGACGGGAGGCCCGCCCCGCGGTCCGCGCGCACCGCACCTTCCGGTTCCGCTCCGGCAGCCGCACGATGGTGGACGCCATCACCGCCGAACCGGACGGCCTGGTCGACCACCTCGGTCGCCACGGGCGCGTCAGCGCCCGGCTCCGGGCGGAGGTCGACGCGCACGGGCCGGACGCGGGCGCCCTGCGCCTGGTCTCCACGCGCGTGACGTTCCGTGCGATGGGACGCGAGGTGCGCCTCCCGGCCCTCATCGCACCACGTGTGACGCTGATGGAACGATTCGATGACGAAGCGGACCTCCAGCGCGTGTCCCTGGTGCTCTCGGCGCCGGTGCTCGGCACGCTGTACCGGTACGAGGGGGCGTTCCGGTACGAGATCGCGCCGGACACAGGACGGGGATGAGATGAGCGACCAGAAGGGCCGCGTCGTGATCGCGGGAGCGAGCGGGTTCGTGGGGCAGTACCTGCGTGATGCCTTCACCGAAGAGGGCTACCAGGTCGTCACGGTGGGCCGGACCGGTGATGCGGTGTGGGGCAACACCCTGCGCATCCGCGAGCTCGTCGACGGTGCAGCCCTCGTCGTGAACATGGCGGGCAAGAGCGTCAACTGCCGGTACGGCCGCCGGAACCGCGCCGAGATCACGCGCTCGCGGGTGGACACCACGCTCGAGCTCGCCGAGGCCATCCGCACCGCCGAGCAGCCGCCACCGCTGTGGCTGAACGCCTCGACGGCGACGATCTACCGGCACGCCGACGACCGCCCCCAGGACGAACTGACCGGCGAGCTCGGCGAGGGCTTCTCGGTCTCCGTGGCGCGCGCGTGGGAGGACGCGTTCTTCGGCGCCGACCTGCCGTCGACCCGTCGGGTGGCACTCCGGATGGCGATCGTGTTCGGTGACGGCAGCGCGCTCGTGCCGCTCCTCCGGCTGGCGCAGACGGGCCTCGGTGGGCCGCAGTACGACGGCGCCTGGGTGCCGACGCGTTCTCGGCTGCGGGCAGGGACGTACCACCACCACCGACCGACCCGCGGTCGACAGCGGTTCAGCTGGGTGCACATCGCCGACGTCCTCGGCTCGATCCGGTTCGTCCGCGACCACCCGGAGCTCGAGGGGCCGGTGAACGTGTCGAGCCCGAACCCGTCCGACAACCGGACCGTGATGGCGACGATCCGCGACGCCGTGGGCCGCAGGTTCGGACTGCCGACGCCACGGTGGATGCTCGAGGTCGGGTCCTTCGCGATCCGCACCGAGACCGAACTGGTGCTCAAGAGCCGATGGGTGGTGCCGACGCGGTTGACCCAGGCGGGTTACGAGTTCCGGTACCCGCACCTGCGCGGTGCGCTCGCCGGGATCATCGCGGAGCGTCGCCAGCACCGGGGCTGAGCACCGGCACCAGGACCCCGTCGACCGGCGTGGGGACCGGCTCGTCTGACAGCCGCGCCGGTCGCGACGACCACAGCACCGCCCCGACCACGACGGCACCGGCGAGCACCTCGACCAGGTCGGGCACCTCGCCGAAGGCCGCCCACGACGCGAGCACACCGACGACCGGCACGAGCATCGAGAACGGCGCGACCGTGCTCGACGGGTAGGTCGCCATCAGCCGCGACCAGATCCCGTAGCCGACCAGGGTCGCGACGAGCACGATGTAGAGCAGGCCGAGGTCCGCCGGCAGGGCCTCGGGGGTGAAGGCCGTGCCGAGTGCGGCGCCGATGCGGTCCGGCCCCTCGACCACGAACGACAGCACGGCCATCGGGATCGGCGGCACGACCGACCACCAGAGCGTCAGGTGCAGCGGGTTCGCGGCTCCTGCTCGTCGGGTCGCGACGTTGCCGATCGCCCACCCGAGCGCGCCGCACAGCGCCAGCACCACCGGCAGCAGGGCCGCCGTCTGCGACCGGTGCAGGGCGATCAGGCCGAGGGCGGCGACCGCGATCGTCACGCCGATGACCTGTCGCCCGGTGAGCCGTTCGCGCAGGAACACCCCGGCGAGCACCACGGTGAACGGCGCCGAGGCCTGCAGCACGAGCGAGGCGAGCCCGGACGGCATCCCCGACGCCATGCTCAGGTACAGGAACGAGAACTGCAGCACCCCGAGCCCGAACCCGACGAGCAGCAGCCGCCCGAACGGGATCTTCGGCCGCGGGACGAACAGCAGCGTGGGGACCGCCAGGATCGTGAACCGCAGGGCCGCGAGCAGGAACGGCGGGAAGTGCTCGAGGGCGAGCGCGGTCGCGGGGAAGTTCAGGCCCCAGACGACGGCGACGACCAGGGCGAGGAGGCGGTCACGGGTGGTCATGCTCTGATCGTGGTGGCTCCGAAGGTGTAGGACCAGCGAATTGTTCGCAACCGACGTTGTAGCCTCCCTGCATGGTCGACTTCGACGTGCAGCTGCTCGCCGTCCTGCGCGAACTTGCCGAGCGCGGCAGCGTCACCGCCGTCGCCGAGGCCACGCACCGCACGCCCAGCGCGGTGTCGCAGCAACTGCAGACGCTGCAGCGGCAGGTGGGCGTCCCGCTCGTCGAGCGCATCGGACGCGGCGTCCGGCTCACCGCCCACGGCGAGGTGCTGGCCGGCCTGTCCGCCGGCGTCGCCACGGCGATCGCCCGGGTCGACGCCGCGTGGCAGGAGCACCTGGGCGGTGCGACGGGCCGCGTCGACCTCGCGATCTTCCCGTCGGCGGCTGAACTGCTGCTACCCGGAGTCCTCACCCGGATGCGCGCGCACCCCGGCATCGAGCTGGCCCTCGTCGACGTGGACGTCAGCGAGGGGGAGTTCGCACCCCTGGCCGCCGACCACGACATCGTCGTCGGACACCGGTCGGACGGGGTGCGGCCGGCGGACCAGGGATCGGTCGAGACCGTGCCGCTCCTGCGCGAACCGCTCGACGTCGCGGTGCCACCGGGACACCGGCTCGCCGGTCGTGAGCGGGTCGGGATCGACGAGGTGGTCGGCGAGACCTGGATCGGCGTGCCCGAGGGCTACCCGATCGACCGGGTCCTGCAGGCGATGGCGGCGGCGTCGGACGCCCCGCCGAGCGTCGCCTTCCGGACGATCCACCTGCCCGTCATCGAGAACCTGGTCGCAGCGGGCCACGGCGTCGCGCTCGTGCCGCGGTACACCTCGGGCACCCGGGCGTCCGGCCGGTTCCACCTGGCCGAGCTGGCCGACGTGCGCGCGGGGCGCCGGATCGAGGCGCTGGTCCGCCCCGACCGTGCGGTCCGCCCCGTGGTGCGCACCGTCCTGGAGGCACTGGTCGCCGAGGCCCTGGACGTCACCACCTGAGACGGTCGCGCCCACTGCCGGGCGCACGCCGTGCCTCCAGTCCGGGTGTGCGCCACGGCAGACCCGTTTCGTGCGCGGAAACGCGCTCAGCGCACCTGGAACGGTGTGCCGAGCGGCAGGAGCTCGGCCAGGGCGCTGATGTCGGCGTTGTGCATGCGGATGCAGCCGTGCGAGGCAGCGGTCCCGATGCTCGAGCTGTCGTCGGTGCCGTGCAGGCCGATCTGGCCCGGGCCGCCGCCGAACGAGTTGAGCACGTCCGAGAACGCCGTCGTGCCGTACGCGTACGGGCCGTAGCCGCTGTTCGTCGGGGCGAGCAGCTCGGTCAGGGCGAAGCGGCCGGTCGGCGACGGGGTGCCGCCGGTGCCGGTCGCGACGGGGTAGCTGTCGACGACCTTGCCGTCCTTGTACAGGTCGAGCGTGTTCTCCGCGCGGGTGACCACGATCGCGTACGGGTCCTCGGTGAGGGTGACCGCGCTCGTCGGGACCCACCCGGTGCTGCCGTTCGGACGCTGTGCGAGCTGTACCTGCGCCCAGCCGTCCTGCTGGTCGACGACCCGGAAGACGAGTGGTGCTCCGGACGACTGCGGGTTCGACAGGGTGGTCGTGGCCGTGCCACCGGGCGTACTGCTGACCGGCACGCTGTCACCGCGGACTGCGGCGACGGTGGTACTCGCGGGCGCGTCGACCGCATCGGTGGGGCCCGCGGAGCGCGTCGGGCCCGGTGTCGCCGTGGGGGTCGGCGTCGCGCTCGCGGCGACGGACCGTGTCGGGGTCGGCGCGGGGGCCGCCGACAGGGGGCCGAGGGCGACGAACGCCACCGCCCCGGCGCAGACGACGGCCACGGCGGCGGCGATCAGTGTCGCGCGCCGCCGTGGCTCGGTCGGGAGGATCGGCAAGATCAGCCCGTGAAGGTCGCCGTTCCGGGCACCGGCACGGCGACCGGCGCCGTGGCGGCGTCAGCCGTCACGGTGAGCGTCGTCGCGGCCGTCTGCCCCGAGGACAGGCCGACGAGACCGAGCACGTAGGTGCCGGCCGAGTCGACGAGGTCTGCGGGCAGGACGATGGTCCCGGAGACGTTGCCGTCAGCGTCGGCGCGGAACTGGACGCCGGGGATCGCGACGGCGTCGGCTGCGTCGCCGACGGCAGCGGTGACGACCTCGTTCGGGGCGAAGCCCGAGCCCTGCACGCGGACACCGGTGGTGGTGGCCTCGGTCAGCGTGGCGGAGGTGGTGAGCAGACGTGCTGCCGCGGTGGGCTGCGGCGTGAAGTACGTCGTGGTGTCGTCGATGCGCAGGGCCGAGATCGAACCGCTGGCGTCGGCGGCGAGGGCCTGGGCGTCGGACTCGAGCGGCGAGGCGAGGCTCTTCAGCTCGCCGCCGGGGGCGGTGGTCGCGTCAGGAGCCTCGGTGGTCGGCGGCGTCGGGGCGGTCGTCGGCGTCTCGGTGGGCGCGGGGGTCTCGGTCGGAGCCGGCGTCTCGGTCGGGGCGGGCGTCTCGGTCGGGGCGGGCGTCTCGGTCGGCTCGTCGGTCGCGGGCGGTGCGGGGACCTCGGCGGTGATGTCGATGCCGACGTAGACGACGTAGCCGACGACCTCGGCGTCTGCTGCCTTCAGGTCGGTGGCGAGCTTCGAGGTCGACTCGACCTCGCCGGTGGCGGGGTCGATCCACCGGGTGAGGCCGTCGCTGACACCGTCGGTGTTGCGGGCGTCGGTGGCGAAGACGACGGTCTGCGCGCTGGTGTCGCCGCCCTCCTGGATCGCGAGGCCGAAGCTCGTCGCCCCGGTCGTGGTGGTGCTGAGGCCGGAGGCGAGCGCCCCGACCTCGCCGCCGGGCACCGGCTTCGTCAGGCCGCGGACCAGGCCGACGGCCTCGCCGTCGGAGACCGACAGGCCGTCCTCGTCGAGCGTCGCGAAGTCGGTGATCTTCCCGCCGGCGGTCGGGTCGGACAGTGCCGCCCAGTACCACTTGTCGTTCAGCGGGACGGTGCCCTCGGGTGCCGCAGTGAAGTCGGCGGCCGAGTCGGTCCAGGTCACGATCGCCGACGCGGCGGTGGTCGTCTGGTTCGCGGTGGAGACGGTGGGGACGAGCGCAGCGGTGACGCCGAGCACGGTGGCGCCGACGGCGGCCGCGGTGATGCGGGAACGAAGCACGGTGTGGAGATCCATCCGGTCAGAGGACAGGGGTCGTCCTCTGTGACGCCCCCGTGCTGAGACGATGCTCAGCGGAACGAACCTATCGACTTCATGAGGATTCCGCACCCCTTTGGGGCACAGTGTTCACATCGTGCAGGTGAACAGCGTCAGACGTCGAGGTGGTCGACCAGTTCGTCCGCCAGGCCCGTGTACGTTGCCGGCGTCAGGTTCGTCAGCCGGGCCTTCGCGCCGTCCGAGATGTCCAGGCCGTTCACGAACACGATGAGGTCCTGCTGGGTCACCCGCTTGCCGCGCGTGAGGTCCTTGAGCATCGCGTAGGGGTCCTCGATGTTCGACTGCCCGGCGGTGACCTCGGCACGGATGACCGTCTGGATCGCCTCGGCGAGGACCTCCCAGTTGTGGTCGAGGTCGTCGGCGAGCTTGGCCTCGTTCACCGAGATCTCGCCCAGGCCGCGGCGCAGGTTGTCGAGCGCGAGCAGCGAGTGCCCGAACGCGACGCCGATGTTCCGCTGCGTGGTCGAGTCGGTCAGGTCGCGCTGCAGACGGCTCGTCACCAGGGTCTCGGACAGGGTGGAGAACAGCGCCGACGAGATCTCGAGGTTCGCCTCGGCGTTCTCGAACTTGATCGGGTTGATCTTGTGCGGCATCGTCGACGAGCCGGTGGCACCGGCGACCGGGATCTGCGTGAAGTACCCCATCGAGATGTAGGTCCACACGTCGGTCGCCAGGTTGTGCAGGATGCGGTTGGCGTGCCGGATCCGGTCGTACAGCTCGGCCTGCCAGTCGTGCGACTCGATCTGCGTGGTGAGCGGGTTCCAGGTGAGCCCGAGGCCCTCGACGAACTCGCGCGACAGCGTCGGCCAGTCGGCCTCGGGGTCCGCGGCGAGGTGGGCCGAGAAGGTGCCGGTCGCGCCGGAGAACTTGCCGAGGTACTCGCCGCCCTCGATCTGGGCCAGGACGCGCTCGAGCCGGTAGACGACGACCGCGAGCTCCTTGCCGAGCGTCGACGGGGTCGCGGGCTGCCCGTGCGTGTGGGAGAGCATCGGGACGGCGCGCAGCTCGACGGCGAGCGTCCGCAGCTTCTCGAGCACAGCACGGTACGCCGGCAGCCAGACCTGGTCGACGGTGTCGCGCACGGTCAGGGCGTACGACAGGTTGTTGACGTCCTCGCTCGTGGCGGCGAAGTGGGTCAGCTCGGCGATCGCGTCCAGCCCGAGCTCCGAGAGCCGGCGGCGGACGAAGTACTCGACGGCCTTGACGTCGTGGCGGGTCGTCGCCTCGATCTCGGCGAGTTCGGCGATCTGGTCGTGGCCGAAGGTCTCCACGATGCGCCGGAGCGCGGCCTTGTCGTCGACGCTGAGCGGCGAGGTGGTGAACATCGCGTGGTCGGTCAGGAAGACCAGCCACTCGACCTCGACCACGATGCGCGCGCGGTTGAGCCCGGCCTCGGAGAGGTGCTCGCCCACCGTGTGCACGATCGGGTAGTAGCGCCCGTCGAGCGGGCTGATCGGCTGCGGGGGAAGGGGGGTCATGGGGCTCCCTGACGGACTGCCGGCTCGAGCTGGTGGAAGAGCGCCCGGCAGGCCCGTTCGACGGTCGAGAGCACTCGGTCGAACTCGTGCCGGTCCGCGTAGTACGGGTCCGGCACGTCGGTCTGCTGGGGCCAGGCGTCGTCGTACCGCAGCAGGAGCGTCACCTTGGCGGAGTCGTCCATGGTCGGTGCCCACGATCGCAGGACGCGTTCGTGGGAGCGGTCGAGTGCGACCACCAGATCGAGGTCCGGGAACCGGTCCGGGTCGAACTGACGGGCGCGATGCCTGCTGCCATCGTATCCGCGTGCCGCGAGGGCTGCGATCGTGCGCTCGTCGGCCGGTTCGCCGACGTGCCAGTCACCAGTGCCGGCCGACTCGACGTGGAAGCGTTCGGCGAGCCCGGCGTCCGCGGCGATCTGCGCGAAGACGACGCCGGCCATCGGGGACCGGCAGATGTTGCCACTGCAGACGAACGAGACGCGGAACGGGGCGTCGACGTCCGGGGCCATGGTCACATCATGACGCAGGGAGGTGTCCTCCGCGAGGTCCGTCCGCGTCACGCCCGCTGGCGGTTCAGCACCGGGCGGACGAACAGCCCGATCAGCCAGGCGAAGACGGCGAGCACGAAGGCCCCGACGATGCCCCAGCCGAACGACTCGACCTCGAGCCCGAAGCCGAACGCGTCCGAGATGCCCGCGACGATGAGCAGCAGGATCGCGTTCACGATGAAGGAGATCAGCCCGAGGGTCAGGATGTAGATCGGGAACGCCACGATCCGGATCAGCGTGCCGATCACGGCGTTGACGAGCCCGAACACGAAGGCCACGAGCAGGTAGGTGAGCACGGTCGCCGTGGTCCCGCCGTCGCCGAACGCGGTGACGGAGACGCCGCTGACGATGAGCGTGGTGAGCCAGAGGGCCACGGCGTTGACGACGAGGCGGACGAGGAATCGCATGCACCCATGATGCCCTCCGGTCCCCGCGCACGTGCCGGTAACCTGAACCGGTGACTGACGAGCGTGTGCACATCCGGCCCGAGATCGCCGTCCTCCCCGCCTACAAGCAGGGACGCCAGGCCGCCGACGACGCCTTCAAGCTGTCGAGCAACGAGAACCCGTTCCCCCCGCTCCCCGGGGTGGTCCAGGCCGTGCAGGCGCAGACCGCGTTCAACCGCTACCCGGACGCCACCGCCCTGGCCGTCCGTGCCGCGCTCGCGAACCGCTTCGGACTGACCGCCGACGAAGTGCACGTCGCCCCGGGCAGCGTCGCGATCCTGCACGAGCTCGCCCGCGCGACCTCCGGCCCGGGCGACGAGATCGTCTACGCCTGGCGGTCGTTCGAGGCCTACCCCGGCGTCGTCACCGTCGCGGGTGCCACGAGCGTGCAGGTGCCGAACCGGCCGGACGGCGGCCACGACCTCGACGCGATGGCCGCCGCCGTCACCGACCGCACCCGCATGGTGATCGTGTGCACGCCGAACAACCCGACCGGCCCGATCGTGACCGAGTCCGAGTTCGCGTCCTTCATGGCCGCGGTGCCGCAGTCCGTGCTGGTCGTGCTCGACGAGGCATACGCCGAGTTCGCCACCGACGAGGCCGCCGTGCACGGGCACCCGTTGCTGGCCCGCTACCCGAACCTGGTCGTCCTCCGGACCTTCTCGAAGGCGTACGGTCTCGCCGGGCTGCGCGTCGGCTACGCCCTCGGCCCGGTGTACGTGCTCGAGGCGGTCCGCGCGTGCGCGATCCCCCTCTCCGTCACGGCCCAGGGGCAGGCGGCCGCACTGGCCAGCCTGGAACGCGAGGGCGAACTGCTCGAGCGGGTCTCCGAGATCGCCGCGCTGCGGGACCGCATCGTCACCGAGCTGCGCGAGCAGGGGTGGGCCGTGCCGGACGCCCAGGGCAACTTCGTCTGGCTGCCGACGGGGGACCGCACGGTCGCGGCGGCCGCCGCCTTCGAGGAGGCCGGCATCATCGTGCGGGCCTTCCCGCCGGAGGGCATCCGCATCTCGATCGGCGAGCACGAGGCTGTGGAAACGCTCCTCGAAACGGCCCGCTCGCTTGTGGGGGACCTCCAGGTGGCCGACTGATGCCTGCCGCTACGCTGGCCCGCATGTCATTCCGCGCCGCGGCTCCCGCGACGACCACCGTCCGGCTCCTCGACCCCGAGGGTCGGTTCGTGGAGTCCGACGAGAACGCCGAGTTCGCCGCCGCCGCGCGGGCGATCCCCGACGAGACCCTGCTGGCGATGCACCGCCGCATGGTCCTCACCCGACGGTTCGACCACGCCGGCCACAACCTGCAGCGCACCGGCCAGCTGGGCCTCTGGGTCCCGAGTCACGGGCAGGAAGCGGCGCAGACCGGTTCCGCGTTCGCCCTGCGCGCCCAGGACCACGTCTTCCCCTCGTACCGCGAGCACGCCGTCACGATGCAGCGCGGTGTCGAGCCGATGGAGATCATCGCGATGTACCGCGGGCAGACCCACGGTGGATGGGACCCGGACCAGCGCGGCAACACGCACATCTCCACCCTGGTGATCGGCTCGCAGACCCTGCACGCCACGGGCTACGCACTCGGCCAGAAGCTCGACGGCGACGTCGGTACCGGTGACCCGGACCGCGACGCATGCTCCATCGTGTACTTCGGCGACGGCGCGACCAGCCAGGGCGACGTCAACGAGGCGTACGTCTTCTCCGCATCGACGAAGGCCCCCGTCGTCTTCTTCCTGCAGAACAACCACTGGGCCATCTCGGTGCCGGTGTCGGTGCAGTCCCCGACGCCGCTCGTCGACCGTCCCCGCGGCTTCGGGATCCCGAGCGTCCTGATCGACGGCAACGACATCCTCGCCTCGTACACGGCGTCGGTCGTCGCCACCGACCACGCCCGAAGCGGCCAGGGTCCCGCGTTCATTGAAGCCGACACGTACCGCATCGGCGCGCACACCAGCTCGGACGACCCGAGCCGGTACCGCGCGGACGGCGAACTCGAGGACTGGGTCCGCCGCGACCCGATCGTCCGCTCCGAGGCGTACCTGCGCTCGAAGGGCGCGACGGACGAGCAGTTCGCCGCGTTCGACGAAGAGGGCGAGGACATCGCCGCCGACGTCCGCCGCCGCACCGTGGCGCTGACCCCGCCGTCCGTCGACGTCATGTTCGACAACGTCTACCGCGAGCCGCACCCGCTGGTCGCCGAGCAGAAGGCCTGGCTCGAACAGTACGAGGCCGGCTTCGAAGGGGGCGCCCACGCATGAGCACCACCGAGCAGCTCTTCGACTACACGCTGCGCTCCCACCCGGGCGCCGGCGAGGTCCCGAGTGACCCCACCCCGACCCTGCCGATGGCGAAGGCCCTCAACGCCGGGCTCGCCGCGGCGATGCAGGCGGACGACAAGGTCCTGCTGATGGGCGAGGACATCGGCCAACTCGGCGGCGTCTTCCGCATCACCGAGGGCCTGCAGGACCGCTTCGGCCCGGAGCGCGTGCGGGACACCCCGCTCGCCGAGGCCGGCATCATCGGCACCGCGATCGGCCTCGCCCTGCGCGGCTACCGCCCGGTCGTCGAGATCCAGTTCGACGGCTTCGTGTGGCCCGGCTTCGACCAGATCACCTCGCAGCTCGCGAAGATGGCGAACCGGCTGCCGGCGCACATGTCGCTGCCCGTCGTCATCCGCATCCCCTACGGCGGCCACATCGGTGCCGTGGAGCACCACCAGGAGTCGCCCGAGGCGTACTTCGCGCACACCCCCGGTCTGCGCGTGGTCAGCCCGAGCACCCCGAACGACGCCTACTGGATGATCCAGGAGGCAATCGCCTCGAAGGACCCGGTCGTCTTCCTCGAGCCGAAGTCGCGCTACTGGCCCAAGGGCCAGGTCGACCTCGTCGACGGGCACGTCCCGATGCACACCACGCGTGTGGCACGCACCGGCACCGAGGTCACCCTCGTCGGCCACGGTGCGATGGTCGCGACCCTCATGCAGGCTGCCGAGCTCGCCGAGTCCGAGGGCACGAGCTGCGAGGTCATCGACCTCCGCTCGATCTCGCCCATCGACTGGGACCCGATCCTCACCTCGGTCCGCAAGACCGGTCGCCTCGTCATCGCGCAAGAGGCGTCCGGCTTCGTCAGTGTCGGCAGCGAGATCGCCGCCACGGTCGCCGAGAAGGCGTTCTACACGATGCAGGCGCCGCCGCTGCGGGTGTCCGGGTTCGACATCCCGTTCCCGGTATCGAAGCTGGAGCACCTGCACCTGCCGGACGCCGACCGCGTCCTCGAGGCCGTCGACCGCGCCCTCGCGTACTGATCCAGCTCGACTGACCCAACTCGTCCGAACGCCGAAGGAGCCGTAAGTGGCCGTCGCCGAATTCCCCCTGCCCGACGTGGGCGAAGGCCTCACCGAGGCCGAGATCGTGCAGTGGCGCGTCGCGATCGGGGACGAGATCACCGTCGACCAGGTCCTGGTCGAGATCGAGACCGCGAAGTCGCTCGTCGAGCTGCCGTCGCCGTTCGCCGGCACCGTCACCGGGCTGCTCGTCTCCGAGGGCGACACGGTCGAGGTCGGCAAGCCGATCATCCGTGTCGAGTCCGATGCGTCGGTCGCGTCCGGCGCGCCGGTCACGGCTCCGGCCGCCCAGTCGGGAGGCCCGGCACCGGTCGCCGACAGCGTCCCGACCTCGCCCGTGGTCGCCCCGACCCCGCCGGCAGCGCCCGCCCCGGTGGCTCCGGTCGCGCAGACCCAGCCCACCCCCGCGGCGGCCC
The DNA here is from genome assembly GCF_003814955.1 of Curtobacterium sp. PhB137. Taxonomy (NCBI): domain Bacteria; kingdom Bacillati; phylum Actinomycetota; class Actinomycetes; order Micrococcales; family Microbacteriaceae; genus Curtobacterium; species Curtobacterium sp. PhB137. The sequence goes on from NZ_RKQO01000004.1 coordinate 923,886, forward strand.
CGGCACCCGCTGCTGCACCTGCTCCCGTCGTCGCTGCCGCCCCCGCGGCAGCGCCGGTGCAGCCCGTCGCCGACGGCGCTTCCGTCGTCGGGACGGACGAGTCCTCCGGCGCCGTCCTCGTCGGCTACGGCTCGGCGACCTCGTCGCCGTCCCGTCGCAAGCCGGGCGCCCGCCGGGCCGCAGCCCTCGCGGCCGAGGCGAGCCGTGCCTCCAGTGTGGATGCGCAAGCAGCGGCCGAAGCGGCCAGCGATCCCGGTGAGGACACCACCGCCGAGGCGATCGCCGGTCTGGCCTCCGCGCCCGCGCGCAAGCAGACCCTCGCGACCAACGTGCTCGCGAAGCCGCCGATCCGGAAGCTCGCGAAGGACCTCGGTGTCGAACTGACCGAGATCGTCGCGACCGGGTTCGCCGGCGAGGTCACCCGCGACGACGTCATCCGGCACGCGAAGCAGGCCAGCGTCTTCCGCAACATCGAGACGCCCGAGTGGGGCGAGGTGCGCAGCGAGACGATCCCGGTCAAGGGCGTCCGCAAGGCCATCGCGACCGCGATGACCACCTCGGCCTTCACCGCACCGCACGTGTCGCTGTTCGTCGACGTCGACGCGACCCACACGATGGAGTTCGTCAAGCGCCTCAAGGCGTCGCCGACGTTCGCCGGCGTCAAGGTCTCGCCGCTGCTCATCGTGGCGAAGGCCGTCATCTGGGCCGTCCGCCGCAACCGTTCGGTGAACTCGACCTGGACCGACCGCGAGATCATCGTCCACCACTTCGTGAACCTCGGCATCGCCGCAGCGACCCCTCGTGGGCTCATCGTGCCGAACATCAAGGACGCGCAGGACATGTCGCTGCTCGAGCTGGCGCAGGCGCTCGAGGAACTCACCCTCACCGCCCGTGACGGCAAGACGACGCCGAAGCAGATGGCGAACGGCACGGTCTCGATCACGAACATCGGCGTGTTCGGCATGGACACCGGCACCCCGATCCTCAACCCGGGCGAGGTCGCCATCGTCGCCATGGGCACGATCAAGCCGAAGCCGTGGGTCGTCGACGGCGAGGTCCGCTCGCGCATGGTGACGACCATCGGCGCCTCGTTCGACCACCGCGTCGTCGACGGCGACGTGGCGTCGCGGTTCGTGCACGACGTGGCCTCGGTGCTCGAGGAGCCGGCGCTCCTGCTCGACTGAGTGGCGTTCAGGGGCCGGCGCGTCGGTCGTTCCGCTTCGTGAGCAGAAATGGTCGGGTGGCTTCGAGCCACTCGACCATTTCTGCTCACCATCTGCGGCCTTCCGCAATCGTCGCGTGGTGTTCACACGGATGTCGGTGGTGCGGGGGATGATCAGGGCATGGTCCACCAGCTCCTGACCCCCTCGCAGGAGATCCGAACGGATCGCCTCCTGCTCACCCCGCTCACGCCGGCCGACATCGACGACGTGCACGCGGTGTTCGCTGACGCCCGCACCTGGCAGCACCTGCCGAGCGGACGGCATGTCGCCCGGAGCTCGAGCGTGGACCTGGTGCAGCGGAAGATCGGTGGTCGGGCCCGACACGGACTCGGTTCGTGGGCCGTCCGCACGGCTGCAGACCACGTGTTCGTCGGGGTCGGCGGGGTCGACATGACCGCCGGTGGGGTCTGGAACCTCGGGTACCGGTTGGCTCCCGCGGCCTGGGGGCAGGGCTTCGCGTCCGAGATCGCCCTCGCTGCCGTGCGCGCTGCTGCCGAGACCGCGCCGGACGTCCCCGTGACGGGTCGCGTGCTCACGAACAACCCCGCGTCCGCTGCGGTGCTCCGTCGTGCCGGGCTGTCACTCGTGTGGCAGGGGGCTCCCGGGGTGCAGACGTCCTCCGCCGCGGGGGTCGAGGGGCAGGTCTGGACCGACCGGCTGCTCTCCGACGAACAGTTCGCCTGGCTCGTCCGCAACGCCTGAACCCTCCCGCCGGTCCACGCGGAACGTCACGCACGTTGGCGTTCCGAGGTCGACTCGCTACTGTGATGGGAACTGGTCATGTCCGCGCATGACCACCACCCAGGACCAGCAACGGAGCACGAGGGACGCATGACGAGCCGCATCACCGAGGGTGCCGAACCGAAGCACCAGCAGTTGCGGCGCATCCTGCTCGACCTCGCCACCGCGCGCCTGGCCCCCGGCGCCGCGATCCCGTCCGAACGCCAGCTCATCGCCGAGTACGGCGTCTCACGGATCACCGTGCGCGAAGCACTCGGGCAGCTCGTCAACGAGGGCTACCTCGAGCGCGTGCGCGGCAAGGGCACGTTCGTGGCGCACCGCCCCGTGCAGTCGACGCTGCACCTCGCGTCGTTCACCGAGGAGATGCGCGCGATGGGCCACGTCCCGACCACGGTTGTGCTGGTGCGCGAGGAACGTGTGCCGCCGAGTGACACCGTGGCGGCGCTGCGGCTCGACGCCGAGGTGTCGGCCTTCCACGTGAAGCGACTCCGGATGGCGGACGGCGCTCCGGTGTCGATCGACGACGCCTGGCTCGTGGCCGATGCGTTCCCGGGCCTGCTCGACCACGACCTGTCCGGGTCGGTGTACTCGATCATCGCGAACGAGTACGGCACCCCGATCGACCGGGCACAGCAGACGGTGGCCGCGAACCCGGCCGCCGACGACGTCGCGACCCTGCTCGGCACGAAGACCGGTGCTCCGGTGCTCGAGTTCGACCGGGTGTCGTACGCGGGGGAGCGCCCCGTGGAGCACACCCGCAGCTGGTACCGCTCGGACCGCTACCGCGTGCAGATGGAGGTCACCGCGACCCCGGCGGTCGCGTAGTCCGGCACGAACGCGAAAGCGACTGTGTGCCGCGAACAGTTCGCGGTACACAGTCGCTTTCGCAGGACGAACCGGGGAAGAACCGGAGTGGGCCCGGGTCAGACCTCGAACAGGGTGTCACCGTCGAGCACCGAGGTGCCCACCGTGCCCTGGTCGACGGTGTCCGGCGCGGAGCCGAGCACCACGACGGGGCAGATCGGCGAGTAGCCGGCGGCCGAGATCACCGAGGGGGTGAACCGGACGACGGGGTCGCCGGCCGTGACCGTCGAGCCCTCGGTGGCGAGGAGCTCGAAGCCCTCGCCCGACAGCTTCACGGTGTCGATGCCGACGTGCACGAGGACGTCCGTGCCCGCCGAGCCCTGCAGCGCGAACGCGTGCGGGTGCAGCTTCACGATGGTGCCGTCGACCGGGGCCACCGCGGTGACCGCGCCCTCGACGCCCGTCGGGTCGACGGCCACACCGGCGCCGACGAGCTGGCCGGCGAACACCGGGTCCGGCACGTCAGCGAGGGCGACGACCGGGCCGGCGAACGGCGTGCGGACCGCCGTCACAGTTCGTCCTGGATGTCCTGCGCGAGGTTGTCGGCGACCGTGCCGACGATGACCTGCCAGCCGGTGCCGCCGCCGACGACGGCCTGGGCGCCCGCAGCCTGGAGCGCGGCCTTGTCGACGAGGTCGCCGTCCTCGACCTCGACACGGAGGCGCGTGATGCAGCCCTCGACCTCTTCGATGTTGTCGGCACCGCCGAGCGCGGCGATGATGTCGGCTGCCTTGATGTCGGCCATCGTTTCCTCCTCGTTAAGGGTTTTCGTACCAGGTTGACACGGGACCGGTCTCGGTTCAGACTACGGAACTGGTCATGACCGGACAGGACCGGACCTGGCGACACCGCCGAGGTTACCTGCGCTGGCTGCACGACTCAACTCACCCCGACAGCTCCACCCAATGACGAGAGGACCTCCGATGAGCGCCACCACTGCCACGGACGTGCCGGAGAAGAAGAAGCCGAAGAAGCAGTCCCGGCTCTTCGCCAACGCCCAGCGCCTCGGACGGAGCCTGCTCCTGCCGATCGCGGTCATGCCCGCTGCGGGCATCCTGAACCGCATCGGGCAGCCCGACCTGCTCGGCGCGATCCCCGGCTTCGAGACGGGAGCGGGAGTCATCTCGGCTGCCGGACAGGCCATCTTCACCTGGCTGCCGCTCCTCTTCGCGGTCGGCATCGCGATCGGGTGGGCGAAGAAGTCGGACGGCACGACCGCTCTGGCCGCCGTCGTCGGCTACATGGTCATGTACCAGGTGTTCGCAGTCATGTCCCCGGTTGTGCTCGCGGGGGTCAAGGACGCGAACGGTGACCAGGCGACCATCAACTTCGGTGTCCTCGGCGGCATCGTGATGGGGCTCGTCTCGGCGGTCATGTGGGAGAAGTTCCACCGCACGAAGATGCCCGACTTCCTGGGCTTCTTCTCCGGTCGTCGCCTCGTCCCGATCCTGACCGCTGCGGCTGGTCTCGTCATCGCCGTGCTCATGGCATTCGTCTACCGCTACTTCGACATCGCGCTCACGGCAGCCGGTACCGCCGTTGCGGACAACGCCGTGATCGGTGGCGGCATCTTCGGGTTCGCGAACCGCATGCTCATCCCGATCGGCCTGCACCAGCTGCTCAACTTCTTCCCGTGGTTCCAGCTCGGCAGCTTCACGAACGCGGCCGGCGACATCGTGCACGGCGACATCCCGCGCTTCCTCGCCGGCGACCCGACCGCTGGTATCTTCCAGACCGGCTTCTTCCCGATCATGATGTTCGCGCTGCCGGCCGGTGCGCTCGCGATCTGGCGCAACGCCAAGCCGCAGAACCGCAAGCTCGTCGGCGGCATCATGATCTCGGCCGCGCTCACCTCGTTCGTGACCGGCATCACCGAGCCGCTCGAGTACTCGTTCATGTTCGTGGCGTTCCCGCTGTACATCATCCACGCGGTGCTCACCGGGACCTCGCTGGCGCTGGTCAACGCCCTCGGGATCCACGACGGGTTCTCGTTCTCGGCCGGTGCGATCGACTACGTGCTGAACTTCGGCAAGGCGGACGGAGCGATCTGGCTCATCCCGATCGGCCTCGGCTACGCGGTCGTGTACTACTTCCTGTTCAGTTTCGTGATCAAGAAGTGGAACCTCCGCACGCCCGGGCGTGAAGAGGACACGATCGCCGAGAACACGATCGACGCGGCCACCAAGCCGTAGACGTCACCACGTGACGGACAGGAGGCGCGGTGCCAGCTGGCACCGCGCCTCCTGTCCGTCTGTCGTCACCACCAGAGCGCTGATACCGGTTTTGACAATCGTTATCAGCAAGCGCTACCGTCGGAGCATGCACAACCGCCTCCTCGCCCTCCCGCTCGTCGCCGGCGCCGCCGCGCTCGCCCTGACGGGCTGCGCGACCTCCTCGGCCTCGGGCAACGCCAGCAGCGACGGGAAGATCGCCGTCGTCGCCTCGACCAACGTCTACGGCTCGATCGTCCAGTCGATCGGCGGCGACCAGGTGTCGGTCACGAGCATCCTGAACGACCCCTCGCAGGACCCGCACTCGTTCGAGTCGAGCGCCCGCACCCAGCTCGCGGTGTCGAAGGCCGACCTGCTCATCGAGAACGGCGGCGGGTACGACGACTTCATGACCACGCTCGCCGACGCCTCGGACACCAAGGCCGACACCATCAACGTCGTGAAGCTCTCGGGCTTGGACAAGGGTGGCGACGCCGAGTTCAACGAGCACGTGTTCTACAGCTACCCGACGATGGTGAAGCTGGTCGACGACGTCACGAAGCGCCTGTCCGCGCTCGACGCGGGCGACAAGACCACGTTCGAGAAGAACGCCGACGCGCTCACGACGAAACTCGAGGGCCTCGAGTCCCAGACCGCCGACTTGAAGAAGACGTACGACGGCGAGAAGGTGGCGTACACCGAGCCGGTGCCGGGCTACCTCTTCGACGCGATCGGTCTCGACAACGTCACCCCCGAAGCGTTCTCCGAGGCGATCGAGGAGGGCGACGACGTCCCGCCGGCAGCCCTCAAGGACACCCTCGCGCTGTTCAGTGGCAAGAGCGTGGAGCTGCTCGCCTACAACGACCAGACCTCGAGTGCCGAGACCGAACAGGTCAAGAAGGCCGCCGACCAGGGCGACGTCCCGGTGGTCGGTGTCACGGAGACGCTCCCCAAGGGGCAGGATTACGTCTCGTGGCAGCAGGCGAACATCGACACGGTGCAGGCGGCGCTCCAGAAGTGACGACCTCGACCGCAGCAGCGACGACCGACAGCCCGGCGACCACCTCGGTGGACGACCGGGCTGCGGCCCGTCCGGTCCTGGCCCTGCGCGACGCCGGGCTGTCCTTCGGCGAACGGAAGCTCTGGGGACACCTGGACCTGGACATCGCGCCGGGGGAGTTCGTCGCGGTCCTCGGCCCGAACGGCGCCGGGAAGACCTCGCTCCTGCGCACGGTGCTCGGGCAGCAGCGCCTGACGAGCGGCACGATGTCGTTCCTCGGCCAGCCCGTCCGTCGTGGACACCGGAAGATCGGCTACATCCCGCAGCAGCGACTCATGGAAGCCGGCACCCCCCTGCGCGCGCGGGACATGATCGCGCAGGGCGTGACGGGGCACCGGTGGGGCGTCCTGCCGACGTCGAAGGCCGACCGCGCCCGCATCGACCGGATCCTCGACGAGGTCGGCGCCACCGCGTTCGCGGACGCCCCGGTGGCCGAGCTGTCCGGCGGCGAGCAGCAGCGCACCCGCGTCGGTCAGGCCATCGCCGCCGACCCGGCACTGCTGCTGTGCGACGAACCCCTCATCTCACTCGACCTGCGGCACCAGCGCGGCGTCACCGAGCTCATCGACCGGCAGCGTCGGCAGCACGATGCGGCCGTGCTCTTCGTGACGCACGACGTGAACCCGATCCTCGACGTCGTCGACCGGGTCCTGTACATCGCCGGTGGCCGGTTCCGGATCGGTTCCCCCGACGAGGTCCTGCGCGCCGACGTGCTGAGCGACCTGTACGGCACCCCCGTCGACGTCGTCCGCACGATGGGCCGCATCGTCATCGTCGGCGCGAACGACGCGCACGACCACCACCACGGCGAGGTCGACCCGCACGCCCCGGCGTCGGACGAAGGGCGGATCTGATGGACGTCCTGTCGACGGTCTTCTCGTTCCAGGACTACGGCGAGCTCGTGGCCCTGGTGCAGAACTCGATCTGGGCCGGCGCGGTGCTCGGCATCGTCGGCGGGCTCATCGGCCCGTTCGTCGTCGCCCGGAACATGCCCTTCGCGGTGCACGGCATCTCGGAGCTGTCGTTCGCCGGCGCGAGCGCATCCCTGCTGCTCGGTGTCAACGTCGTCACGGGCTCGCTCGTCGGGTCGGTGATCGCGGCGCTGCTCATCGGGGTGCTCGGCTCGAGGGCGCGTGACCGCAACTCGATCATCGCCGTGCTCATGCCGTTCGGTCTCGGGCTCGGCATCCTGTGCCTGGCGCTCTACAAGGGGCGTGCGGCCAACAAGTTCGGGCTGCTCACCGGCCAGATCGTGTCGGTGGACAACCCGCAGCTGTGGTTCCTGATCGTCATCGCCGCCATCGTGGTCGCGACCCTGCTCGTCATCTGGCGGCCGCTGATGTTCGCGTCGGTCGACCCCGACGTGGCCGCGGCCGCAGGCATCCCGGTGCGGACGCTCGCGATCGTGTTCATGCTCGTCCTCGGCCTGGCCACCGCGGTGTCGGTGCAGATCGTCGGCGCGCTGCTCGTGCTGTCGCTGCTCGTCACCCCGGCCGCTGCGGCCCTGCGGCTCAGCTCGCACCCGGTCGTCGTGCCGGTGCTGTCCACGGTGTTCGCCGTGGTGTCGGTCGTCGGTGGCATCCTGCTGGCACTCGGCGGCGGCCTGCCGATCAGCCCCTACGTGACGACGATCTCGTTCGCGATCTGGGTGGTCTGCCGGATCGTCGGGGCCCGGCGCGACCGCCGTGGACGCGACCGGGTCGTCCGCCGCGACCAGCGTGGCGGGGGCACACCGGGCCTCCCGTCCGGAACGTCAGCCGAAACGAAGGTGGGTGCACCAGCATGAACGCCGTGCAGAAGGTCAAGCGGAACACGTGGCAGCGCGAAGCGGTGCGCGGTGCCCTCGAATCCACCGAGGGGTTCGTCAGCGCGCAGGCGCTGCACCAACACCTGCGTGACGAGGGCTCGACCATCGGCCTCGCCACCGTCTACCGGGCGCTCGCCGACCTGGCGACCGAGGGTGACGCCGACTCGTTGCAGCAGGACGGCGAATCGCTGTACCGGGCGTGCACGACGGACGCGCACCACCACCATCTGATCTGCCGGAACTGCGGCCGGACCGTCGAGATCGAGGCGGACCCCGTCGAGCAGTGGGCGCAGGACGTCGCCGCCGCCAACGGGTTCACGAACGCCAGCCACGTCGTCGACATCTTCGGCGACTGCGCGGTGTGCACGGCATCTGCCGCCGCAGCCGGACCGCGGACCGGCGACGCCGACGGCGAGTAGCGTCCGCGCCATGCACGTCATCCTGGTCCCCGGGTTCTGGCTCGATGCGAGCGCGTGGGACGACGTCGCCCCGGTGCTGCTGCAGGCGGGCCACACGGTCGAGGCGATCACCCGCGACGGCGACACGCTCGACGAGCAGGTCGCGGCGCTCGTGGAGCGCCTGGACGACGTCGCCAGCCCGGACGAGCCCGTCGTGCTCGCCGGACACTCCGGTGCCGGACCGATCGCGTACATGGCCGCCGACCAGCGGCCCTCGCTCGTCGCACACCTGCTCTACGTCGACACGTTCCCCGGTCCCGCCGGCGGCTGCGTGAACGACGAACTGCCCGTGGTGGACGGTGTGGTGCCGCTGCCGTCGTGGGACGTCTGGGAGCCGGCCACGGTGCGCGGGATGACGCCGGCGTTGCGGGAGTCCTTCGAGCACCGCGCGATCCCGGAGCCGGCCGCCGTGCCGTCCGACCGGTTCCACTACGCCGACGCCGCCCGGCACACGATCCCCGCGACGGTGATCACCTGTGAGATCCCGGCGACCGAGCTCGCGACGATGGTGGCCGACCACCAGACCTGGGCCGCGGAACTCGTCGAGACCGAGGAACTCAGCATCGTCGGACTCGAGACCGGACACTGGCCGATGTTCACGGCGCCGCGCGAACTCGGCGAGCTCATGGTGCGTGCGCTTGCGACACGCCCGGAGCTCGCGTAAGCTCTTCCCTTGGTCCTCCACGTCCGCGTGGTGGACTGTTGTTCCAAGCCCTCCGACCGTCGCGAACGCCGCGGTCGCGTGGTGTCCGTTCCCCCTTCGACAGGGGCTGCGGGCCTGGGCGGTGTGCACAACCCCCTCGCATGCACCACTCCGGTGGTCCTGCGCGTGCGCACCAGGCAAGTGAACTTGGGTGCGGCCGTCCGGTCGCACGGTACCTCAGGAGGAAACCATGGCAGCAGTGTGCCAGGTGACCGGCGCCGTTCCCGGCTTCGGTCACAACATCTCGCACTCGCACCGCCGGACGAAGCGCCGCTTCGACCCGAACGTGCAGAAGAAGACGTACTACGTGCCGTCGCTGCGTCGCAACGTGACGCTCAACGTCAGCGCTAAGGGCATCAAGGTCATCGACGCGCGGGGCATCGAGTCCGTCGTCAAGGACGTCCTCGCCCGTGGGGAGAAGATCTGATGGCGAAAAAGGGTCAGGACATCCGTCCGATCATCAAGCTCCGCTCGACGGCGGGCACCGGGTTCACGTACGTGACCAAGAAGAACCGTCGGAACAACCCCGACCGTCTCGTGCTGAAGAAGTACGACCCGGTGATCCGCAAGCACGTCGACTTCCGTGAGGAGCGCTAAGCATGGCGAAGAAGAGCAAGATCGCGAAGAACAACCAGCGTGCCGTCATCATCGCGCGCTACGCCGAGCGTCGTCTCGAGCTGAAGAAGGCCCTCGTGGACCCGAACGGCTCCGACGAGTCGCGTGAGGCCGCTCGCGTGGGCCTGCAGAAGCTGCCCCGCGACGCATCCCCGATCCGCTACCGCAACCGCGACGCGATCGACGGCCGCCCCCGTGGCCACCTGGGTGAGTTCGGCATCAGCCGTGTCCGCTTCCGCGACATGGCCCACCGTGGAGAGCTCCCCGGCATCACGAAGAGCTCCTGGTAAGCACTCGCAGTACCCGACGCCCCGTCACCTCCTGGTGGCGGGGCGTTCGCTGTGTCCGGGGTACAAGGGCGCCTCAGGGGTCACATCTGCCCCGTTGGACCCGCGACAAGCCCGGAAATCCGGGCGAGTCGGCTGAAAACGTCCGATGTGGCTGGTAGGTTCAACTCCGGTTCCGCCGGGCCCTCGGCCCACTGGCACCGTGGCACGGGGCAACCGCTCCGGGCGCCGGACGGCACGTCCGTCCGACCGATACTGCAAGAAGTCCGAGGAGGACATCCATGGCTGACAAGTCACTGAACCGCACCGAGCTCGTCGCTGCCGTCGCCGCCGAGTCCGGCCAGAGCCAGGCCACCGTCAACGGCGTCGTCGACGCGCTCTTCAGCGTCGTCTCGTCGTCCGTCGCGGACGGCACGAAGGTCACGATCCCCGGTTGGATCGCCTTCGAGAAGACGCACCGCGCCGCCCGCACCGGCCGCAACCCGCAGACGGGTGAGGCCATCGAGATCGCCGCGAGCGACTCGGTCAAGGTCAGCGCCGGCTCGAAGCTCAAGGCTGCGGTCAAGTAAGACTGTTCCGCGTATCGGGAGGGACGGCTTCGGCCGTCCCTTTCGTCGTTCCCGGGGTGCGTTCGGTGCGTCGGGTCGCGTTCGTCCTGTCGCGTCGACCGGGAGGCCCGTGCCGGTTCCCACAGGTCGGCCCCGCCGGTTCGGTGGCCGGGTGGGCACCGCCTAGGCTTGACGGGTGAATCGGATCGCGCGCATCGCCGGTCCCGCCGTGCTCCTGCTCGTCGGGTTCGTGGCGCTGCTCACGGCACTCGTCATCGGCGGTGGTGCGAACGCAGCGCTGATCGCCGACCCTGGTGCCCTGGTCCGGTTCGGTCTGCCGATCTCCCGGTTGGTCGTGGACCTGTCCGCCGCTGCGACGATCGGCGGCCTCGCGTTGGCCACCGTCGGACTCTCGCGCTCCGGCCCGGAGTGGAACCGCGCCATCGACGTCGCGGCCGCCGCCAGCGGGCTCTGGACGGTGTCGTCCGCGGTCACCACCTTCTTCACGTTCCTGAGCGTCGCCGGCTCGAAGATCAGCATCGACGAGCAGTTCGGCCAGTCGATGGGCGTGTTCCTCACCGGAACGGACCTCGGGCTCGCCTGGCTCGTGACGGTGCTCGTCGCGGCTGCCGTCACGGTGCTCTGCTTCGCCGTCCGTTCCCGGGGCATGGTCGCCCTGACCGCCGGTGTGTCGATGATCGGCCTCATCCCGCTCGCACAGCAGGGCCACGCCGCCGGCACCGCGAGCCACGACGCCGCCGTGACCGCGCTCGGGCTGCACCTGGTCGGCGCCGCGCTCTGGGTCGGTGGCCTGACCATGCTCGTGCTCCTGCGCGGCGTGCTGCCCGGTGACCGCCTGGCCGTGGTCGTCGCGCGGTACTCGAGCATCGCGCTCGGGTGCTTCGTGCTCGTGGCGGTGTCGGGTGTCGCCTCGGCACAGATCCGCGTGGGTGCCCTGTCGAACCTGTTCACGCCGTACGGCACCCTCGTGCTGGTCAAGATCGGCGCGATCGTCGCCATCGGGGTCCTCGGTGCCGTGCAGCGTCGGCGTGCGATCCGCTCCCTGACCGAGGCGCCGGCACGGCACCGCCCGTTCTGGACCCTGATCGTGGTCGAGCTCGCCGTGATGGGCGTCGCATCGGGTTTCGCCGCGGCGCTCGGACGCACGGCCACCCCGGTCGACCAGATCGCGCTGAGCAAGACGACCGACCCGAGCCCCGCCGAGCTGCTCACCGACGACCTGCTGCCGCACGCGCCCGGGGCCTGGGGCTGGCTGACGCAGTGGAACATCGACCTGTTCTGGCTGATGGCCGCCGTGCTGCTCGCTGCGACCTACGCGGCCGGTGTCGTGCGCCTGCGCCGCGCCGGGGTCCACTGGCCGGTGCGCCGTTCGGTGGCGGCAGCCCTCGCGATCATCTCGCTCGTGGTCGCGACGTCCGGTTCGCTGCACCAGTACGACCGGTTCCTGGTGTCGGCGAACGTCGGCGCGCACGTGCTGCTCGGCCTGGTGGTGCCGGCGCTGGTGTGGGCGGCGGCTCCCGTCGTGCTCATCCGGGCCGCGGTGCACCCGCGCGACGATGACAGCACCGGGGTGCGCGAGTGGACCGGTGTGCTGGTCGACAACGCCGCGGTCCGCTACCTGGTGCAGCCCTTCCCGGCGTTCCTGCTCGCCGCAGCGGTGTGGTGGGCGTACTTCGCCACGGATGCCGTCCGGTGGTCGGTGAGCGACTCCACGGGGCGCACGGTCATCGACGTGGGCTTCCTGCTCGTCGGGCTCCTGGCGATGCCGACGCTCTTCACACCGGTCGCGGCCGGCCAGCAGTACCCGACCCGCGCAGCAGCGATCGTCCGGATCGTCGGGGCCGCGGTCGTCGCCGCCGGAGCGGTGTCGCTCGGCGTCGCGATGCGCGGGCCGCTCGGACTGCTGCAGGCGTCGTGGTTCGGGGCGATGGGGCGGACGTGGGGCCCCGATCCGCTCGTCGACCAGGCCCGTGGCGGGCTCGTGCTCGTGGTCGCCGGGGTGCTGCTCCTGGTGGCGGTCGTCGTGGTGGTGCTCGTGCAGCTGCGGCGCGCTGGATCGGCGGCGCACACGCTCGGAGCGGACGCGCGGACCCTCGAGCAGGACGCACGATGAGCGTCGAGCTCAGCGACGAGCAGCGGGCCGTCTTCGAGTACATCGAGCACACCCGCGACCACGTCTTCATCACCGGTCGTGCCGGCACGGGCAAGTCGACCCTGCTCAACCACCTTTCGTGGAACACCGAGAAGCAGGTCGTGATCTGCGCACCGACCGGGGTTGCAGCCCTGAACGTCGGTGGCCAGACGATCCACTCGTTGTTCCGCCTGCCGATCGGGCTCATCGCCGATGCCGAGCTGCGCCAGGGACCGGACACCCGCAAGCTCCTGAACACCATCGACACCCTGGTCATCGACGAGGTCTCGATGGTGAACGCCGACCTGCTCGACGGGATGGACCGCTCGCTGCGCAAGGCCCGCGGGCGGCAGTTCGAGGCGTTCGGCGGAGTGCAGGTGGTCATGTTCGGCGACCCGTACCAGTTGCCGCCGGTCCCGGGTGGTGCCGACGAACGCGCCTACTTCACCGACCACTACCGGTCGATGTGGTTCTTCGACGCCAAGGTGTGGCTCGAGGCGAAGCTGAACATCATCGAGCTCGCCACCGTGCACCGTCAGCGCGACGACGCCTTCGCCGCCATGCTCACGGCGGTGCGGCACGGCCGGGTGACCGCCGAGATCGCGGACCAGCTGAACACCGCGGGCGCACGGCCCTCGCCCGACGACGCCATCACCCTCGCCACCCGGAACGACACCGTCGCGCGCATCAACAAGGCGGCGCTCGAACGGTTGCCCGGCAAGGTGAAGACCGCGAAGGCCGACGTCAACGGCGACTTCGGCGGGCGGAACTTCCCGGCCGACGAAGCCCTCGAGCTCAAGCCCGGCGCGCACGTGATGTTCCTGCGCAACGACGCCGACCAGCGGTGGGTGAACGGGACGCTCGGCATCGTCACGGCGATCCGCGACACGGTCTGGGTCGACGTCGACGGAGAGTCCTTCGAGGTCCAGCCGTCGGTGTGGGAGAAGTTCAAGTACTCCTACGACGCCGACAAGAAGGAGCTCAAGAAGGACACCGTCGGTGAGTTCCAGCAGTTCCCGCTGCGGCTCGCGTGGGCGGTGACGATCCACAAGTCGCAGGGCAGCACCTACGACCGCGCGGTGGTCGACCTGGGCAACCGGGTGTTCAGCGCCGGACAGACCTACGTCGCGCTGTCACGCCTGACGTCGCTCGAGGGGCTGTACCTGACCCGGCCGCTGCGGCCGCAGGACATCATCGTCGACACGGACGTCCGACGCTTCATGTCCGAGGCGCCACGCATCGTCGCGACGGCACTCGAAGCTCGGAAGCCGGAGCCTGCGCCGGATCCCGACTCCGGCGACGACGCCTGACGCACCCACGACGACGCCCGCCTGCCGGAGCGGCAGACGGGCGTCGGGGAGCGTGTCGGTGCGTCAGGCGCGAGCCGCCGCACGCAGCGCGCGGAGGTTCTCCTTGTCGGCACCGAGCGCCGTCAGCAGCAGGATGACCCCGACGATCGCGTGGAACACGTTGTCGGTGGTGTTCAGCGCGAAGATGTTCGCCGAGGTGTTCACGAAGACGAAGCCGTACACGGCCAGCACCACGAGCACGGCGCCGACGACCAGGTTGCCGTTCCGCGAACCGATGGTGGTGCCGAGCCCGGTGATGAGCAGGACCGCGGCGAGCAGCACCCAGATGAGGGCGAGCGGCGGGTTCACCCCGAAGGCGTTCCAGAGCATCCCGCCCTGGCGGCTGAAGAAGCCGGGGTCGCCGTCGGCGGCGAAGAAGAAGCCCAGGATGCCCCAGAGTGCGAGGACGCCACCGACCGTGAGCGCGAGCCCGCGGTTCGGTGAGGCGGTGATGCCCGGTTCCTTGATGGCCACTTCGGTCTCCTCCTCGTACACTGCCGACGCGACGTGCGTCAGTCCGGCGGTGCCCGCCGGACTGAGCGGCGCGGCACTGAGCGGCACAGCGCGGGATCCGCGGGTGACGGCCGCGCGGTTCCCAGCCTCCGGCCGGTGAGCCAACGGTATCGTGTCCGACCCCGACCGTCCGAATCGCAGCGCCGTCACCAGGCGTGCGACGAGACCGACGACGACCACTCCGAGGAGGACCAGCCCGGTGACCTTGACACCCGAGCGCAATGCACCGGAGTCGCGTGGACCGAGCGTCTCGCGGCGGTTGCGGTGGGGTGTGCTGGCGGCTCTGGGGTTCGTGATCGTGCCTTCCGTCTACGCGGCCGCGGTGCTGACGCCGGTGGGGCAGCGCATGGAGGACGCCGCGCTCGGCGGGGTCCGTGAGTCCGACCTGTTCAGCTCGGACACTGCGCTCAACGTCATCTCGGTGCCGGTGATCCTGTTGCTCGTTGTCGTGATCGTCGCGGTGGCGTTCGCCAGGCGACGGCTCTCGGTGGGGCTCGGCGCGGGTGCAGTGGTGCTCGCGTCGGCGGCCACCTCGACGCTCGTCAAGCGTATCGCCGAGCGCCCGGAGATCGCCCAGTCGACGACGCCGAACTCGTTCCCCTCGGGCCACGCGACCATCGCGCTGGCCGCACTGTTCGCCGTCCTGATGGTCACGCCCCGTCGCTTCCGGCCGATCGTCACGCTGCTCGGTGCCGCCTACGCGGTCTTCGTCGCCAACCAGACGGTCGTCTACGGCTGGCACCGGGTGAGCGACATCATCGGGGCGTGCGCGATCGCGATGTTCTGGCTCGGCGTCGTCCGGGCGTTCGGTCCGAGGGTCGACCGGGGCCTCCGAGGTGACCGGGACGGCCGTCGGGGTCCGCGCCGGGTGGTCAGCGTCGTCCTGCTCGTCGCCACCGGGGTCACGCTGGCCGTCGGCGTCGCCGCGCTCGTCGTCGGCCTGACGGGGGACGGTGCTCACGACCACGCCGCGATCCTGATGGCCGGACGACTGGCCTCGAGCGCGAGCGTCCTGGCGGTGGTGACCGCGGTGTGGTTCCTCGACGGCATGCACCACGCGGCCCGGACCGACCCCGCAGCGCTGTCCGCAGCTCGCTGACGCCTGGTGGGAATGCACCGGCGTACGCTACGTTGTACCCAGCAAGTCGATGCAAACGCATCGATATCGCGAAAGGCGGCGCATCATGCAGTTCGGCATCTTCACGGTCAGTGACGTCACGACCGACCCCACGACCGGCACCACGCCGGACGACACGCAGCGCGTCCGTGACATCCTCACGATCGCGCAGCACGCCGACCAGGCCGGACTCGACGTCTTCGCCACCGGCGAGCACCACAACCCGCCGTTCGTCGCCTCGTCGCCGACCACGTTGCTGGCCTACCTCGCGGCGAAGACGAAGGACATCACGCTCTCGACGAGCACCACGCTCATCACCACGAACGACCCGGTGCGCATCGCCGAGGAGTACGCGATGCTCCAGGTGATCTCCGACGGCCGCATGGACCTCATGATGGGTCGCGGCAACACCGGCCCGGTCTACCCGTGGTTCGGGCAGGACATCCGCCAGGGCGTCAACCTGGCGATCGAGAACTACGCGCTCGTCCGCCAGCTCTGGGAGAACGACGTCGTCAACTGGCAGGGCAAGTTCCGCACGCCGCTGCAGGGCTTCACCTCGACGCCGCGCCCCCTCGACGGCGTGCCCCCGTTCGTCTGGCACGGCTCGATCCGCACGCCCGAGATCGCGGAACAGGCCGCGTACTACGGCGACGGCTTCTTCCACAACAACATCTTCTGGCCGATCCAGCACACCGAGCAGATGGTCGGGCTGTACCGCCAGCGCTTCGAGCACTACGGTCACGGCCGTGCGGACCAGGCGATCGTCGGTCTGGGCGGGCAGTTCTTCGCGCGCAAGAACTCGCAGGACGCGGTCAACGAGTTCCGGCCCTACTTCGACAACGCCCCGGTCTACGGCCACGGCCCCTCGATGGAGGACTTCGCCGCCCAGACCCCGCTCACGGTCGGTTCGCCGCAGCAGGTCATCGACCGGTACGCGGCCATGAAGGACCACGTCGGCCACTACCAGCGCCAGCTGTTCCTGGTCGACCACGCCGGGCTGCCGCTCAAGACCGTGCTCGAGCAGATCGACATCCTGGCCACGGACATCGTCCCCGAGCTGCGCAAGCTGAACGACGAGGGCCGTCCGTCCGACGTGCCGTCGAACCCGCCGAGCCACACGGAGCGCGCCGCCGCGGCGCTCGCCGCCGGCACGGTCGGCAGCGACCACGTCGCCGCCGAGGACGAGTGGACGGGCGCCTCCGTCTGACGCTCTCAGCGCTCGGTTCGTGAGCAGAAATGGTCGGGTCCCGCGAGGTGACCCGACCTTTTCTGCTCACGATGCGGGGTTCACGCGACCACATGCGGACGGGAGGGACGGTGCCGGCTGGCACCGGGCCTCCCGTCCGTCTCGGCACGCGTCCACGGCGCGAGTCGGCTTTCGGGTTCAGCGACAGATCACGGGGCCGGCGGCGCGTGAGCTGTCGCTCAGCGCGAGAGCTCGGCGGGGGACGCGGGCTCGGCGACCGGGCGGGCCGGCACGAGCTTCAGGCCGACGACGCAGCCGACGATCCCGGCGATGAACAGCACGCGCAGCAGGGTGACGGGCTCGGCGCCGGTGGCCATGCCCCACAGCACCGTCAGAGCTGCACCGGTGCCGGTCCACACGGCGTACGCGGTGCTGATCGGGATGTGCTTGAGGACGTAGCCGAAGGCGACGAGGCTGATCACGATCGTGATCGCGAACACAACGGTCGGGCCGGGTCGGGTGAAGCCGTCGCTCTCGCCGAGGGCGGTCGCCCACACGGTCTCGAGCGTGGCGCTGAGGAACAGGACGATCCAGGCCACCTCAGCTCACCACCTTGAGGCCGACGACGCAGGCGACCAGGCCGAACACGAGGCCGAGGCGTGCGAGCGACGCGGCTTCCTGCCGGCGCAGGATCGACACGACGACCGTCAGTGAGGCGCCGATGCCGACCCAGACGGCGTAGGCGGTGCCCACCGGGATCGACTTCATCGCGAACGCGAGCCCGACCATGCTCAGCGCCATGCCGGCGATGAACACGATCGTCGGCACGACCTTCTTGAAGCCGTTCGAGGCGCTCAGCGCGGTGGCCCAGACGGCCTCGAGCACGCCGCTCAGCACGAGGATGACCCATGCCATGACGATGTTCCCTTCGTTCGGTCGCATAGTCGCACGACTGTGCGACAACGACCTCGACGGTAGCACGAGTTCGTACGACTGTGCGAGTATGGCGTCGTGGCCAGGAGCATGGACGTCGAGCAGCGGCGCCGCACCGTGTCCGAGGCGGCGTGCCGGGTGCTCGCCCGCGACGGACTCGGGGCGCTCAGCGTCCGGAACGTCGCGGCTGAGGCCGGACTGCCGCCGAGCACCGTCCGCTACACCTTCCCGACCCAGGCGAGCGTCCGGTCGCACGCGCTCGAGCTCGTGTTCGACGCGACCGCGGCCCGGATCGACGCCGTGCCCGCGGACCTGCGGGGCACGGCGTACGCGCACGCGGTCCTGCTCGAGCTCCTGCCCCTCGACGAGGAGCGACGCATCGAGCTCGACGTCTACCTGGGCCTCGGCACGGCGGCGCTGACCGACGCCGAGCTGCGGCCGTTCCACGACCGGGTCGTCGACGAGATGCGGGAGTGGTGCGGGCGGATCCTGCGGGCGCTCGGGGTGCCGGACGCCGACGTGCCCTACGAGACCCGGCGGCTGCACGCCCTGGTGGACGGGCTCGCGATGCACATCGTGCGGGTCGATCCCGGGGGTGACGCCTCGTGGGCGATCGACACGCTCGACCGGCACGTGGCGGGCATCGCCCGGGTCTGACTGCGGCACGGTGCCGGGTTCGCGGGCCGGTGCGGCGTTGTGGCTGGCGGTGGAGCACGTGCACGGTGCCGGGTTCGCGAACCCGTGCGTCGTTGGTGGCTCCGTGCGGCGCTCCAGGCCTGCACCGAGCGAGCAACCCTGCACGGGGTGAACGAACTCGCACGGTGCGCAGGCGGCCGCGCGCGGACCGCCACGCAGCACGCGTCGCCTATCCTTTCCGGGTGACGACGACCACGCCGCCGCAGCAGCGCTCCCGCTCCCGTTCCCTGACGAGCCCGGGCCTCGTGCTGCTCACCGTCGTCGTGCTCCTGGGGATCCGGCTGCTGTCCCCGAGCATCGGGACCGCGGGGCTGCCGGACGTCGTGCAGGACTTCCTGACGCTGGCGATCAGCGTGGTGGTCGAGTCGCTGCCGTTCGTGGTGCTCGGCATCGTGCTGTCGATCGTCGTCGAGGTGTGGGTGCCGGTCGGTGCGCTCGAGAAGGTCCTGCCGCAGAACGCCTTCGGCCGCCGCGCCGTGATCTCGCTGATCGGCATGCTGTTCCCGGTGTGCGAGTGCGGGAACGTGCCGCTCGCCCGCGGCCTGATGATGCGCGGGTTCACCCCTGCCGAGGCCGTCACGTTCCTGGTCGCCGCCCCCATCCTCAACCCGCTCGTGATCATCAGCACCGCGCAGGCGTTCGGCTGGTCCGGCTGGATCCTGCCGGTCCGGATCGTCGGCGGCTTCGTGATCGCGAACCTGGTCGGCTGGATCGTCGCCGCGCACCGCCGCCCGGCCGACCTGCTGCTGCCCGCGTTCGAGGCCCGCTGCCGCGCTGCGATCGGCGCACCGCGGAGCCGGAACCGCTGGCGGGAGAGCGCCGCGCAGTTCGGCGGCGAGACCGCAACCATGATGCCGGCCCTGTTCGTCGGCGCCGGCCTGGCTGCGGCGATCCAGGTCGCCGTGCCCCGTTCCACGCTCGTCGCGATCGGCTCGAACCCGGTGCTCTCCGTCGCGGCGATGATGCTGCTCGCCATGACGGTGTCGCTCTGCTCGAACGTCGACGCGTTCTTCGCACTGTCGTTCGCCTCGACGTTCCTGCCCGGGTCGATCACGGCCTTCCTGATCATCGGGCCGATCATCGACGTCAAGATGATCGCCCTGCTCCGCACGACGTTCCGGGTCCGGTTCCTGGTGCTGCTCGCCGTCGTGTGCGTGCTGTTCGCCGGCGCCGTGGGATTGGTGATGAATGTCTTCGTCTGACGCACGCAGCAGCAATGCTCCGGCCTACCTCGGGCTCGGGTCCGTGCTGGCGGTCGCCCTGTGCACGCTCTGGCTCGCACTGGTGGGCCACCTCGACCTGTACATCAACCCGCGGTACTCGGTGTTCACGATCGTGCTCGCCGCCGTCGCGGTACCCGCCTCGATCGCGGGCCTGGTGGTCATCGCACGCGGCCACGGCCACACGCACGGTGACGACGAGCACGAGCACGAGCATGAGCACGAGCCGGACCACGACCACGGGCGGCGCGGGCCCGGCCGTGGTCGCGCCGTCAGCCTCGCCCTCGGCGGAGCGGCCGCGATCGTCACGGTCGGGGTCACCGTGTCGATGCTGGTCCTGCCCCCGACGACGCTGTCCGCCCGCACCGCGCAGCAGCGGAGCGTGGACTCGGCGACCCTGTCGAACGCGACGGGCTCCGAGGCGGCGGTCTCCCTGCTCGGCAGCGAGGGCGTCGACACCTCGGAGTACGGCGTCAAGGACTGGGCGGCGCTGATCCGGCAGGCCACCGACACCACGGCCCTGGTCGGCAAGCAGGTGCGGCTGTCCGGCTTCGTCGTGCCCGGCGAGGGCGGCTCGTTCACCCTGACCCGGTTCGTGATCAGCTGCTGCGCCGTGGACGCCCAGCCAGTCGGCCTCGGCGTGGTGACCGAGGGCGGCGACCGTACCGAGGCGGAGCCCGACGAAGGGCAGTGGGTCACGGTGACCGGCGCACTCGCGGCGAACCCGGACCAGTCCGCCGACGCCCGCATCGTCATCAAGGCCGCGAAGGTCACCGAGATCGCGCAGCCGAAGGACCCGTATGAGTACTGAGACGGGCACGAGTACTGAGACGGGCACGAGTACTGAGCGCACGGACCGCCGCCCGGTCACGCGCCGGTTCCACCGCCGGTACCTCGCCGTCGTGCTCGTCCTGGCGGTCGTCGCCGCGCTCGCCGCCGTCGTCGGGTCGCAGCAGGGCCCACGCCTGCGTGACGTGTCGTACGACGCCACCGGCCTGGTGTCCCGTCCGGCGCAGCGGGTGATCCTGACGGCGAACCAGGCACTGCAGCAGGTGTCCGCTGACGACGTCCGGGTCAGCCCCGCGGCCGCGCACACCGTGACCTCGAGCGGCAACACGATCGCGGTCGAGTTCGCCGGGCCCCTGGCCTACGATCGCGACTACACGGTGACCGTCGCGAACGTCCGGGCTCCGGGGCAGCGTGCCACCGCGGACCTCACCGCCGCGATCCGGACCGGCAGCACCGACGTCCTCGCCCTCGTGCCGGGAGCCGACGGCGCGAAGGACCGCATCGTGCGCCGCTCCCTCGACGCCGGCGGTGCGACCACCGTGTACCAGGGCACGGACATCTCGGAGTACGCCCGGCTCGGACGGTCGCTGGTGGTCGTCAGCGGCAGCGACGCGAGCTCCTCGGTCGACGTGGTCGCGCTGTCCGGCGGGGTGCAGGACCCGGACGCCCCCGTCGAGCACCTCACCCTGCCGTCCTCGCAGGGTCGGGTCACCGCGCTGCACGTCGCCGACGACGCGGCCTCGTTCGGGTTCGAGTACGCCGACACGTCCACCGGGCAGTCGCGGAACACCGGTCTGTACGTGGTCGACATGACGGGCACGCACCTGCCCACCGCGATCGCCGAGGACGGGAAGCCACAGACGGGCGCCGTGCCGATGACGGTCGGGCAGTGGGCCTACGTGCCCCGGACCGAGAGCGCCCTGGTGCGGACGGGCAGCGACGACCTGGTGCTCGTCGACATGAGCGGCCGTGCCGACCCCGTCCGGCTCGGCAGCGCCACGTACCTGCACGGGTTCGTCGGCTCGGGCACCACGGCGGTGGTCGAGACCGGCACGGGCATCGAGCGCCTCGACCTGACCGACGGCGCGAAGACGGCGCTGCGGGCGCCGGCCGCGAGCACCGACGCGGCGGTGCTCGGCAGGATCGCCCCGCTGACGGACGACACGTACCTGCGCGTGCTGGGGGACGTGCGGTCGGACGGGACCGTCTCGGCACGGATCGTGCGCGTGGACGGTGGGCGGGCCTCCCGGCTGCCGGTGACCGTCCCCGACGACGCGAGCGTCACGGCGGTCTGCCCGTCCCCGAACGGGCAGTTCGTGGCGGTCGCGACGAAGTCGGCGACCGACGAGCTGGTGAGCATCGTCGACGCGACCTCCGGTGCGCTCGAGGCGAGCATCGACGCGGGTTCCGTCGACTGGTGCGGCGCGCTGCCGTCCGGCGACGAGGTCGGCTGACGGCCCGACGGACAGACACAGACAGGAGGCCCGGTACCAGCTGGTACCGGGCCTTCCGTGGATCAGGTGGTGACGACTACGCCAGCGTGGCCGCGTCGATCACGAAGCGGTAGCGGACGTCCGAGGACAGCACGCGCTCGTAGGCCTCGTTGATCTGGTCGGCGCTGATGAGCTCGGTCTCCGGCAGGATGTCGTGCTCGGCGCAGAAGTCCAGCATCTCCTGGGTCTCACGGATGCCGCCGATGGCCGAACCGGCCCAGCTGCGGCGCGACCCGATGAGCGCGAAGGCGGGGACCTCGAGCGGCTCGGACGGTGCACCGACGTTGACGATGGTGCCGTCGACGGCGAGCAGGCCGAGGTACGAGCCCATCGGGATCTTCGCCGACACGGTGTTGATGATCAGGTCGAAGGAGTTCGCGAGCTTCTCGAACGTCTCCGGGTCCTTCGTCGCGTAGTGGGCCTTCGCGCCGTAGCGGAGCGAGTCGGCCTCCTTCGACGTGGTCTGCGACAGGACGGTGACCTCGGCGCCCAGGGCAACCGCGATCTTGACGGCCATGTGGCCGAGGCCGCCCATGCCGACGACGCCGACCTTCGTGCCGGGGCCGGCCTTCCAGTGGTGCAGCGGCGAGTAGGTGGTGATGCCGGCGCAGAGCAGCGGCGCGACCTTCTCGATGTCGAGCGACTCGGGGACGCGGAGGACGAAGTCCTCGTTCACGACGACCGCCTGCGAGTAGCCGCCCTGGGTGATCGAGCCGTCGGCCGGGTCGACGCCCGCGTAGGTCTGGATGTTGCCCTTGAGGCAGTACTGCTCCTCGCCGGCGACGCAGTTCTCGCACTCGCCGCACGAGTTCACCATGCAGCCGACGCCGACGCGGTCGCCGACCTGGTGCTTGGTGACGTTCTCGCCGACTGCGGAGACGTGGCCGACGATCTCGTGGCCGACGACCTGCGGGTACTGGATCTGGCCCCACTCACCGCGGACGGTGTGGATGTCCGAGTGGCAGATGCCGGCGTAGGCGATGTCGATCTCGACGTCGTTCGCTCCGACGTCACGACGGGTGATGGTGGTCTTGACGAGCGGCTCGGTCGCTGACGGTGCCGCGTAGGCGTTGACGGTGCGCAATGATCTCCTCGTGGGGGTGCGTTGCGGGCCGGTTCCGGCCCGGAACCAGTCTGATGGAGCGCGCCACAGCGTGGGAGGTTCCAATGGGGCTCCCCAGTGCGGGAATCGGAGTGGTCAGGCCAGCCGTGCGAGGCGCTGGCCCGCGATCGTGGCGAAGCGCAGCGGGTCGGCCAGGGCGTCGTCCGGTTCCCCGGTGGTCTGCGTGGCGAGGACGGTGAGCGAGGCAGCGGCGGCGTAGTCGTCGAGCGAGGCCTCGATCGCGCCGGCGACGAGCATCGACCGGGCGCCGGGGGCGTGCGTCGCCGTGAGTGACCGCACCACCGACGGGACCTTGCCGGCGGCGGACTGGCCGTCGTACCGGCCCTCGCCGCTGATCACGACGTCAGCGCCGGTGAGTCGGTCGGCCAGCCCGAGTACCTCGGCGACACCGTCCGCGCCGCGGGCCAGGGTCGCACCCCAGGCGAGCAGGCCGAAGCCGACGCCACCCGCGGCGCCGGCGCCGGGGGTCACGGGGTCCACCGAAGGGAAGCGGGCGGCCCAGGCGGCCAGCAGCTCGTCGAAGAACGCGACCCGCGAGGGCTCGATCCCCTTCTGGGGTCCGAAGACCGCGGCGGCGCCGGTCGGGCCGAGCAGGGGAGAGGTCACGTCGGTCAGGACGGTGACGCCGAGCGGTGGCAGGGCACGCAGCGTGCCGCGATCGCCGTCGTAGCCGAGGGCTTCGAGCACGGGACGGCCGCCGTCGGTCGAGGCGCTGCCGCCGATGCCGAGCACGAGCCCCGTGGCGCCGGCGTCGAGCGCGGCGGCGATCGCCTCGCCGAACCCGCGGCTCGTCGCGGTGTCCGGCAGGAGTTCGTCGAGCAGTGGCAGACCGCTCGTCGCCGCGAGCTCCACCACCGCACGGCCGTCGGGCAGCATGAGCCACCACGTCTCGACGGGGGTGCCGGCGGGCCCGGTCACGGTGACGGGGACCCGGACGGCACCGGGGACGGCGGTCGCGAAGGCATCGAGGGTGCCCTCGCCGCCGTCGGCCATCGGCACGAGCACCACGTCGTCGTCGGGGCGTTCGGCCAACCAGCCGTCGCGGACCGCCTGGGCGACGGACGCCGCGGTCGCGGTGCCCTTGAACGAGTCCGGAGCCACCACGATGCGCACGGGACCACCGTAGCGGGGAGACGGCGACACGTGCTGGACAAGGTAGGCAAGGCTCACCTAAGTTACCAGTTAGGTGAGGCTCACCTAACTTCACGAACCAGCACTCGGGATCATCTCCATGTCGTCACTCCGTCGCGCCCTCACGGCCGCAGCGTCCGCCCTCGTCGTCCTCGCCGTGGCGACCGGCTGCACCGGCGGCGGCACCGGCACCGCGGGTGCGACGCACGCGGCGGGTCGTGGGACGAGCGCGACGGACCCGGCCGCGAGCCTCCAGGCCATCGCCCCGGTGATCGACGCGCAGGACGTGACCGGCGAGCGCACCGCGACCCTGGCGACGGACCTGCCGCCGACAGCGAGCACGGTCGACGAGCCCGAGCTGCCCGTCACCGTCACCGACAACCAGGACACCGAGGTGACCGTCACGAGCGCGGACCGGATCCTCGCGCTCGACATCTCCGGCACGCTGTCGTCCACCGTGTACGGCCTCGGCCTGGGGGACCACCTGGTCGGACGGGACGTCTCGACCGGCTTCGCGGGCACCGAGGACCTGCCGCTCGTCACCCAGAACGGCCACGAACTCTCCGCCGAGGCGATCCTCGCGCTCCGCCCGACCGTGCTGCTGACCGACACCTCACTCGGACCGTGGGACGTCGTCCTGCAGATACGGAAGGCCGGCGTCCCCGTCGTCGTCCTGGACCCGCACCGGGACACCACGAACACCGACGCGATCATCGAGCAGGTCGCGACCGCGCTCGGCGTCCCGGCGACCGGCGACCGCCTGGCCGCCGAGGTGCACGCGCAGGAGCAGGCCGTCGCCGCGCAGGTGGCCCGGATCGCGCCGTCGGCTCGCGCCGACAAGCTGAAGATGGTGTTCCTGTACGTGCGGGGGAACGCCGGGATCTACTACCTGTTCGGCAGCGAGTCCGGCGCCGACTCGCTCATCGACGCCGTCGGCGGGCGGGACGTCGCGACGGAACAGGACTGGACGGGCATGCGCCCCGTCAACGCCGAGGCACTCGTCGCGATGCAGCCGGACCTCGTCATCATGATGACCAAGGGCCTCGAGTCCGTCGACGGCGTCGACGGCCTGCTCCAGCGGGTCCCCGCGATCGCGAAGACGCCCGCGGGCGAGCACCGCCGCATCGTGGACATGGCGGACACGACGGTGATGAGCTTCGGGCCGCGCACGCCCGAGATCGTGGCCGCGTTGGCCGCGGCGATCTACGGTCCGGCGGACGCCTCGTGACCGTCCGGGAGGAACGGATCGCGCCCGCCACGCACGTCCCCGCCGCACCGGCGGTCACGTCCAGGTCGCGGGCCGGCCGCATCGCGCTCCTCACCATCGGGCTCGTGGTGGCGCTCGTCGTCGCGACGCTGGTGTCGGCGAGCGTCGGGCAGCTCGGGATCTCGCCCGCCGAGGTACTCCGGACCGTGGGCCGGTCGCTCGGGCTGCCCGTGGACGGTCCCGCCGACGACCTCGTCACCCAGGCGCTGTGGACGATCCGGTTCCCGCGCGTGGTGATGGCGCTGCTGATCGGTGCCGCGCTCGCCGCAGCCGGTGTGCTCATGCAGGCCGTGTTCGCGAACCCCCTGGCCGACCCCGGCGTCGTCGGGGTGTCCGGAGGCGCGGCGTTCGGGGCCTGCGCCTCGATCGTGTTCGGGCTGCAGTTCGCCGGGTACTGGACGACGCCGCTGATGGCCTTCGCCGCGGGCCTGGTCGCGACGCTGCTCGTCTACGGGCTGTCCCGTGCCGGCGGCCGGACCGAGGTCGTCACGCTCCTGCTCACCGGCATCGCCGTGAACGCGTTCACCGGGGCCGGGCTCGCCTTCCTGACGTTCCTCGGCGACCAGCAGGCGCGCGAGCAGATCGTGTTCTGGCAGCTCGGGTCCCTGAACGGCTCGATGTGGGACCAGGCCGCGGCGATCGCCCCCGTCATCGGGGCGGGACTCGTCGGCGCCGTCGTGCTGACGCGCTCGCTCGACCTGCTCGCCCTCGGCGACCGGGCCGCGCGGCACGTCGGGGTGCGGGTCGAGGCCGTCCGGGTCGTCGCGATCGTCGTGGTCGCCCTGCTCGTCGGCGCAGCGGTCGCGTTCGCCGGCATCATCGCGTTCGTCGGGCTCGTCGTCCCGCACCTGATGCGGATGGTCATCGGCCCGGCACACGGCCCGCTGCTGCTGGTCTCGACGCTCGGCGGCGCCCTGCTCCTGACGATCGCCGACCTGCTCGCGCGCACCCTGGTGCCGTACGCGGACCTGCCGATCGGCATGCTGACCTCGCTCGTCGGCGGTCCCTTCTTCTTCTGGCTCCTGCGCCGTGCCCGCCGACGGTCGGGAGGCTGGGCATGATCGAGACGAGCGCGGTCGGCGCCGTGGTCGCCTCCGGGATCGGCGTCGTCATCGACGGACGACCGCTGCTCGCCGACGTCGACCTGACCGTGCGCGCGGGCGAGGTCCTGGCGCTCGTCGGTCCGAACGGTGCCGGCAAGTCGACCCTGCTCCGGGCGATCGCCGGTGACCTCGCGCACAGCGGCACGGTCGCGATCGACGGCGTGCGCACCGGCGGCGAAGCACCGCTCGCGACCGCTCGTCGGCGCGCCGTGCTCGAGCAGGACACCGCCGTGGCCTTCGGGTTCCGCGTCGGCGAGGTCGTCCGGATGGGCCGTGCTCCGTGGCGGGGGACCCCGCGAGCGGTCGACGACGACACCGTGGTCGCGCGGGTGCTCGACCAGGTCGAACTCGCCGACCGGATCGACCAGGCGTTCCCCTCGTTGTCGGGCGGGGAGCGCGCCCGGGCCTCGTTCGCCCGGGTCCTGGCGCAGTCGACCCCGGTGCTCCTGCTCGACGAACCGACCGCCGCCCTCGACCTTCGACACCAGGAGGCCGTGCTGGCCGTCGCCCGCGCCCACGCCCGGGCCGGCGGCGCCGTCGTCGTGGTGCTCCACGACCTGAGCCTCGCCGGGGCGTACGCCGATCGCGTCGCCATGCTCGCCGGCGGCCGGATCGTCGCCGACGGCACCCCGACCGACGTCCTGACCGCCGACCGCATCGGCACCGTCTACCGGCACCCGGTCACCGTCGTGCCCGACCCGAACACCGGCACGCCCGTCATCGTGCCGTCCCGAACCCTCCAGGAGGCCTCCTCGTGACCACCCGCACCCGCCCGCTGCGGCTCGCGCTCGCCGGACTGCTCGTCGCGCTCAGTGCCGGGGGAGCCGCCCTGGTGGGCGTCGCCCCCGCATCGGCAGCCGGCCGTGTCAGCGTCGCGATCGAGGGGCACCCCGAGGTCACGAACCAGGTCGACTCGACGTACCTGACGACGCTGCGCCTGAGCGGTTCCGGGTTCCAGGGCATCAAGAACGGGTACGGCGGCATCTACGTGGCGTTCGGCACCGTGAACGGCACCTGGCAGCCGAGCAAGGGCGGGGCGACGGGCGCGGACTACAGCTACGTGCCCGACGACGAGTCGAACCCCACCGGGTACCTCGACTTCGTGGCCTTCGAGGGCAGCACCACCGCGTCGGCGGCGAACGGCGGCACGGTCGACTCCGCCACGGGCACCTGGTCCGCGACCCTCAAGGTCCCCGGTTCGACGTTCCAGGCGCTCGACCGGAACGGTGCCGCGAAGACCGTCGACTGCACGGTCGTGCAGTGCGGGATCATCACGATCGGTGCGCACGGCGTCGCGAACGCGAACAACGAGTCGTTCACACCCGTCTCCGTGCAGAACCTGTACGGCAGCGGCGGCACGCTGGCCGGCGGCGGTACCAGGGCGACCACCGGGCAGACGCCGGCCGACACGACGGACGCGGGCAGTGCCTCCCGTCCGTCCGCCGAGCCGTCGTCCGAGGCGAGCGCCGACACCCGCGCGACCACGAAGCCGTCCGCGCGGTCGGCGAAGCCGAGTGCCACCGCGGAGCCGACCGCGTCGGCGACGCCCACCGCGCCGGCCGGGGCGACCCCCTCGGCGGTGGCGGCGGCTGCCGACGGCTCCGCGGGCGAGATCGACCCGGGCGTGCTGCGGATCGTGCTCGGCGGCCTGTCCGCGCTCGTCGTGGCCGTCGCGGCGCTCGTCGTCTTCGCGATCGTGCACTCCCGTCGCACCGCACGACGCACCGCGACCGACGTCGCGCCGTAGGACCACCGGACCCGGGTGCTCACAGGGGGCGCCCACATCGAGAGGGAAACACGAACATGACACGAATCGCACGCTCGTTCGGGATCACGCTGGCGGCAGGGGTCGCCGCGGTCGGGATCGCCGTCCTGCCCGCGGTCAGCGCGTCCGCGGCCACCGCGGTCACGAACGACTACGGCGCCAGCCTGTCCGTCAGCGGTCCGGCCTCGGTCGTCACCGACGGCCCGGGGGCGCTCCACGGCGTCTCGGACGGCAGCGTCACGGTCACCGGCAGCGGCTTCGACGGGGACGCGCAGGGGCGCGGCTTCGGCGTCTACGTCGTCTACGGGCCCAAGCAGGCGGACTACGCCACCAACTCCGGCTGGTTCGGCTCCGCCCAGTGGGTGTCGAAGAGCGCGTTCACGGCCGGCGGCGGCTTCACCACGACGATCGACGTCGCGAAGTCCTACACCGCGGACCCGCACCACACCGGCGACGCGGCCGCGACCGTCAGCTGCGACTACGACGCCACGAAGACCGCGACCGCCAACGCTGCCCTCGGGCAGTACGAGTGCTTCGTCCAGACGTTCTCGGCGCACGGCGTCGCGAACGACCCGGTCGACCTCGACGAGGTCCAGGTCCCCGTCACCTGGTGACCCACGCGGTGCCCCGGGTCCGCCCGGGGCACCGCCTCCCCACACGCGCACCACCCGACCCGAGGAACCGATGCACACCCAGACCAGACCGGCCCGTCGCCTCCGCGCGCTCAGCGCCACCGTCGCCGCGATCATCGGCCTGACCGCGGCCGTCGCCGGCACCGTGCCCACCGCGGCGACCGCCGCCACCGCGGCCTCGGGTCCGAGCGCGTCCGTCACGGGCGGCACGCTCGACTGGGGGTTCAAGCAGTCGTTCCGGAACTACGTGCCGGCCGCAGGGCAGTCGGTGTCCGGCGGTGCGTCGAAGAACGCCGACGGCACGTTCCGGTTCGCCGCGTCGGGCGGCAGCTACGACCCCGGCACGCGGAAGCTCACCGTCACGGGTTCCGGCGCCGCGGTGTTCGACTACCGGGCACACACGTTCGTCATCTCGCTGCGCGACCCGGCGATCGAACTCACGCCGACCACCGGCACCCTGACCGCCGGGGTCGACGTGCGTCTCGTGGACCCGACGACCGGTGCCACGACGTCCGACCCGGGGACGAAGCGCATCGCGTTCGCGACGATCGACGTCACCAAGGGCACCCGATCGGTCACCGACGGGGCGTACTCGTGGACCGGTCTGCCCACCACGATCACCGCGGCGGGTGCGGCGGCCTTCGCAGCCGACGTCACCGGCGGCGGCAACCCGACCCAGTTCTACGCCGCGGGCACCGCCCTGGACCCGCTCTCGGTCGCCGTGACGGGCGACTGGGCCGCCGAGGGCACGGACGGTGACGGCGGCGACCAGGGGTTCAGCGACCCCGGCGTCCAGGGAGTCGTGAGCACCGGCGTGCAGACCACGGTCGGTGACAGCACGATCGGCCGGGTCACCACGGTGGTGCGGGACGCCGCGCGCGCCCTGAACGTCGTGCAGGTACCGGCTGCCGGAACCGCCAAGGCAAGTTACTTCGTCGTGGACGACGAGGGCAAGCGCGTCGCCGGGCCGATCGACCCCGGTGTCGCCACCTCGAAGCCGAGCGTCGACCCGTCCACCGGGAACATCGTCGCGACCGCGTCGTTGCCCGCCGCGGAGTTCGGCGGCACCGGCGCGAACGTCCAGGGCTGGGTCGTCGTCGTGCGCGGCACGGACGCCGCCTACCGGGACGTCGTGCACGTGAAGCCGTCCGTCGCGGTGCCCGCCGCGAAGGCGTTCACGATCGACCCCGCCGACGGCTCGATCGTCGCGCAGGTCGCCCCGGCCGCGAACGGCGGGTCCGCGGGGCTGCTGCGGGTGGCCGCCGTCGGTGCGGGTGCCGGGTCCGGTTCTGGTTCTGGTTCGGGTGCGGTGACCGAGGTCGGCACCAGCCCCGCTGGCGGGACCGTCCGCGCCGTCACCCGCACGGCAACCCTGATCGGCTCGGTCACCGGGACGATCTCGTCGGTCGGCGTCGACTGGACCGGCAAGCGCGCCGTCGTCTTCGACCAGGCCGCCGCCCTCGCCCGCGTCGTCGCCCTCGACACCGGGGCCTCGGTCGCCGACGTGTCGATCGGCGCCGCCGCGACGTCCGGGGCCACCGGCGGGACCGTCGTCGACTCCCGAGGCCGGGCGTGGTGGAGCAACGACGGCGACGCCACGCTCCGAGCCGTCTCGCTGCGCGGGACCCCGGCCGTGACGACCTCGATCGACCGGGTCGGCGGTGCCGCGTACCTGGCCGTCGACGAGTCCGCGAAGCGCCTCTGGGTGTCGGCCGCCGGCAGCACCGACACCGGCAACGTCGTCCGCGCCTACGCGATCGACGGCAGCACCGCGCCCACGCTCGGTGCCGAGTACCAGCCCGGCACCACCTACACCGGCGACCCGATCGTGGTCGCTGCCGACGGCCGCGCGGTGGTCGGCGTCGTGAACGCCGCGACCGACGCCGCCGACCAGGGGCTCCGAACGTTCACAGTCGTGACCACCCCGACCATCACGGCGCAGCCGGCCGACGTCGCCGTGACGCTGACCGGCGCGACCACCGGAACCGACGGCAGCACGACCCCCGCCACGCCGCAGCAGGTGTCCTTCGCGGTCACCACGACCGGGACCCCGACGCCCACCGTGCAGTGGCAGCAGCACACCCCGTCCGGCTGGGCCGACCTGCAGGACGGCCCCTCGGTCGCCGGCGCGACGACCAGCACACTCCGCATCACGGCCACCGAAGGGCTGAACGGCGACCGGTACCGCGCGGTCGCCACGAACGTCCTCGGTGCGACCGTCGTCGGTCGGGTCGCCTCGGACACCGCGACCCTGCGCGTCACCGTGCAGGCGCCGACGAACCCGGGCGGCGGCACCGGCGGCGGGGGAACGGGCGGCGGCGGCACCGGCGGCGGGTCGACCGTGGTCGGTGCGGACGGGTCGATCACCGGGGCGGAGAACGCCCGGGGTGCCTCGACGAACGTGCGGCCGGCCACCGGCCTCTCGACCGCCGCGGCGGGCACGAAGCTCACCGTGACCGGCTCCGGCTTCACGAAGAACACCAACGGCTCCGGGTTGTACGTGCTGTTCGGGTACGTCACGAAGCACCCGAGCGCCGGGGGAGCGGCCGGCGCGGGCTACGACTACGTCCCCGGGTCCGGCGGCACCGGGCAGGACGGCCAGGGCTTCGTCGCCTGGCCCGACAACACCGGCACCGGCGCCGCAGCGACCGCGAAGTTCAGCGGCACGAAGAACGCCGGCTTCACGCAGGGCGGCGTCATCGCGCGCTCCACCTTCACCGGCCAGTCGACGAAGCGTGTCGACTGCCTGTCCGGGGCCGTGCAGTGCGGGGTCCTGACCATCGGTGCGCACGGCGCCGCCGACGCTGCGCTCGAGACCTTCACACCGGTGTACTTCGCCGGACAGACGGTCCCCGGCACCCTGCCGACCGGTCCGACCACGGGTGGTGGTACCGGCGGCAACGGCGGCACGGTGATCCAGCCGCCCGTCGTGCAGCTGCCGCCGGCCGCCACAGCACCGACCATCACGAACGCTTCGGACACGGCGCCGACGGCCGCGCCGACCGCAGCGCCGCGGAACACCGCCGCCCAGCCCCGGAACAGCGCGAAGGCCCCCTCGGCCGCCGAGCCGCCCACGGCCCCCGCCGCGGACTCCGACGAGCTGGCACGCAAGATCGAAGCCGGCGACATCACGACCGTCGCGGCCGCCGACGCCGGGATCCCCGACGAGGTCACCGCCGGTGACCAGCTCGAGCTCCGCCTGCCGTGGACGGGCGACGACGAGGGCGGGAGCGTGTGGACCTACTCCGAACCGGTGCAGGGCGACGACTTCACCGTCGAGGACGGCACAGCCACCGCCACGGTCGACACCACGGGCCTGGAGGTCGGCGACCACCACGTCGTGCTCGTCGGTGACCAGGGAACGGTCGTCGCGGTGCCGTTCTCGGTGACCGACGGCGTCGAGGCGGTCACCGAGCAGGCCGACGGGTCGGTCGCCGCCGCGGCCGCGTCCGACGGGAGCAGCGGCGGGGGGATGTCCACCGAGACGCTGCTGCTCGTCGTGATCGGGTTCCTCGCCGGGCTCGTCGTGCTGGCGATCGGGCTCGTGGTGCTGCTGCTGACCGGGGTGCTGCAGGTGCGGACCCGTCGCACGCCGCGGGGGGCATCGGCTGCGGCGGGCGTCTGACGCCGGCGTCGTGCGACGTCAGGTGCGGGCGCGCCCGAGCCCGGCGAGGA
This sequence comes from Curtobacterium sp. PhB137, assembly GCF_003814955.1. Lineage (NCBI taxonomy): Bacteria > Bacillati > Actinomycetota > Actinomycetes > Micrococcales > Microbacteriaceae > Curtobacterium > Curtobacterium sp. PhB137. Next base: position 956,546 of record NZ_RKQO01000004.1, read on the forward strand.
ACAGCGCCTCGGCCAGGGCCATGTGCTCGATCTCGGACGGATCGACGCTCTCGTCCGGCGCGTGCACGTTCGCAGCCGGCTCGGACACCCCCGCCAGGATGACCTCGACCCCCGGGATCGCCCGTTCGAGCGTCGCGCAGAGCGGGATCGATCCGCCGCCGCCGAGGGAGCCCACGGAGGACACCCGGTACGACGATGCCAGTGCGCTCCGGAACGCCGACGAGTACTGCCCCGCCGTCGCCCGGAAGCCGTCGCCCGTGCCCGTGACCCGCGCGGTGACCTCGACCCCGGCGGGCGCTCGCCGCAGCAGGTGCGCCACGAGCAGATCGCCGGCGGCAGCGGGGTCGACGCCCGGCGGGACCCGGAGGTTCAGCGCGGCACCGGCGGTCGCCTGCACGGACGGCGACGACCCGGCGACCGCCGGCGCATCGATGCCGACGACGGTCAGCGCCGGCCGTGCCCAGACCTGGGATGCCGGGTCCCCGGACCCGATCGGCACCGCGCCGTCGAGCAGCCCGGCGTCGGCGGCGAACCGGTCGGCGTCGTAGGGCAGGCCGTCCCAGGTCTGCGAGGCCTCGAGGCCGTCGACGGTGGTGTCCCCGGCGTCGTCGTGCAGCGTGGCGAGCAGGGCCACCAGGGTCGCGATGGCATCGGGTGCGGCACCGCCGAACATCCCGGAGTGCACGTTGCCGTGCAGCGCACGGACGCGCAGCTCGACGAACGCCGTGCCGCGCAGGGTGGTCACGAGCGCGGGGACCCCGACGGCGGCGTTGCCGGCGTCCATCACGACGGCTGTGTCGACGTCGGCGAAGTCCGCTGCGTGGGTGGACACGTACTGCTCGAGACCGTCGGTGCCCTGCTCCTCGGACCCCTCGACGACCACGACGAGTCCGACCGGGAACGAGCCGTGCACGTCGAGCAGCGCCCGCAGCGCCACGAGGTGGGTGACGACCCCGCCCTTGCAGTCAGCAGCACCGCGACCGTACAGGCGACCCTGGCGCTCGGTCAGGGTCCACGGGTCGCTCGTCCACGCTGCGAGGTCGCCCGCGGGCTGGACGTCGTGGTGGGCGTAGAGCAGGACCGTCGGGGCGCCGGGCGGGGCGGGGTGGGTCGCGAGGACCGCCTGCGAGCCGTCCGACGTCGTGAGGAGGCGCGAGGTCAGCCTGAGGCCGTCGAGCGCACCCCGCACGCGCTCGGCGACGCGGCGGCAGTCGTCGAGCGACTGCACGGCCGGGTCGTGGACGGACGGGATGGCGACGAGCGCCGCGAGCTCGTCGAGCCCCGCGGGCATCCCGGCGCGGACCGCGTCGCGCAGCGCTGCGTCGCCGGTGCTCACGAGCGCCCGATCTCCCAGATGCGGAACTCACCAGAGGCGTCGACCGACTTCGTCAGCCCGGTGAGCGACTTCTGCCCGATGACGTTCTCCTGCCCGGCGAGCAACGGGATGAGCGGCACGGACTCGGCGGTGTCCTGCTGGATCTCCTCGATCTGCTTCGTCCGCTCGGTCGCGTCGGCCTCGACCGCCTGCGCGGCGACCAGTTGCTGCACGGCCCGGTCGTCGAAGTGGTTCGCGAGCAGGTTGACGTCCTCGGAACCGTAGGCCGGCGTCAGGTACGACGAGGCGTCGGGGTAGTCCTGGAAGAACCCGAGCTGGAAGACCGGGTACTCGCCCTTGCCGACGTTCCCGACGTAGGTGTCCCAGCTCGCCGACTGCAGGTCGACCGTGAACAGGCCGGTGTCCTCGAGCTGCTGCTTGATCAGTGCGTACTCGTCGTCCGACCCGGCGCCGTAGTGGTCGGTCGTGTACTCGATCGGCAGCGTGACGGGCGTGCGCACGCCGGCCTTCTCGAGGATGGCCGCGGGGTCGGCGCCGTCGTACTCCGTCTGGAACGCATCGGTCGCGCCGGTGAAGTCGGACGGCACGATCGAGTACGCCGGAGCGTAGGTGCCCTGGTAGACGTCCTTCGCGATCGCCGCGCGGTCGACCGTCGCGGCGACGGCCTGGCGGATCGCGGTCTTCTGCGCGGTGTCGTCACCGGGCATCGTGTCGAGGTTGAAGCCGAGGAACCGGACCTCGCCCGACGAACCCTGGACCCGCTGCAGGCCGTCGTCCTCGGACAACGAGGTGACCTCGGTCGGCGTGAGCTGGCGGTACGCCACGTCGGCGTCACCCTCCTGCACCGCGAGCTTGAGGTCGGCGGACTTCGTGTACTGCTTGATCGTCACGCTCGACGACTCCGGCGCGGTGCCGTCGTACTCCTTGTTCGCCGTCAACGCGATGGTCGCCCCGCCGTCGGCGGACTGCTGCAGCGCGTACGGACCGGACCCGACGACCCCGTCGTCCGCGTGGACCTTCGTCCCCGAGAACACACTGCTGTCGACGATCGCCCCGGCCATGCTCGCCAGGACGTACGGGAACGTCTGGTCGTTCGCCTGCTTCAGGGTGAACGTGACCTCGTCGCCGTCGGCCGCCACGGACGCCATGTTGGCGAGCAGCGACCCCGGACCGTTCTCGGAGCCGATGCCGACCTGGCGCTCGAACGAGAACACGACGTCCTTCGCCGTCAGGGCGTCACCGTTCGAGAACGTGAGCCCGTCACGGATCCGGCACACGTAGTGGGTGCCGTCGGTGAAGTCGCACGACTCGGCGACCTCGGGACTCGTGGTGGTCTCACCTGCCGGGTAGGTGAGCAGGTGCTGGTACAGCTGCGTCTGCACCGTGTAGCTGCCGCGGTCCCAGGCGCCGGCCGGGTCGAGGGACGTGACGGGATCGGTCGTCCCGATCACCAGGCCGTCGGAGACGTCGGTGGACGCCCCGGTCGAGGCGCAGCCGGTGAGCACGGCGGCGACGGCAGCGGAGAGCGCGAGCGCGGAGAGGAGTCGGGTCGTCACGGGGTTCCTGAGTGGGATGGTTTCGAGAGGGAGAAACGGGGATGTGCGGCCCCGCCGGTCGCGAGGTCGGCGATCATGTCGCCGAGCAGCGGTGCGAACTTGAAGCCGTGGCCGGAGAACCCGGTCGCGACGGTGACGGGACCACGTCGGTCGATCACGAAGTCCTCGTCGGGGGAGTTGTCGTACAGGCAGCTGATGAAGGTCGGCTTCGTCGCGTCGACACCGGGCACGTACCGCGCGACGTAGGCCTGCAGCCGCTCGGCCTCGGCCGGCACGGCCGTGAAGTCGCGGTGGTCCGGATCGACGACGGGGCCGGTGCCGTGGAACCCGACCTTGACGCCTTCGCCCGGGGTGAGCAGGCCGTACACGTCGTCGTCGGCCGCCCAGTGCACGAAGCTCGGCCACGCCTGGTCCGGCAGACGGCTGGGGAAGTGCGCGGGCTGCTCCTGGGTGACGCGGATGGCCGGGAGGCCCGCCCCGCGTCCGGCGAGCAGGTCGCCGACCAGCGCGGGTGCCCACGACCCCACGGCCGCCACCACGGACGAGCTGCGGTGGGTGGAACCGTCGGACAGCGTCACGGTCACGTCGTCGCCGTGGTCGTCGAGCCCCGTCACCCCCGTGTCGAAGCGCAGCTCGGCGAGCCCGGTCCGTTCCGCCAGGGTGAGGAACACCTCGATGGCGCGGTCGGACCGGATGCGACCGGCCGTGGCGTGTGCGAGCACGTGGCCCTCGAACGCGATCCCCGGCCAGCGTGCGGCCGCGGCGTCCGGGCTGAGGGTCTCGTGCGGGATGCCGGCGTCCGTCAGTGCGGCGGCGATGGCGTCGACGACCTCGGCGCGGCCGTGGTCGACGGCCCCGGTGCGGACGATGAGCTCCTCGTCCGCAGCGCCCTCGAGCGCTTCCCACAGCGCCAGCGCGCGGGAGGTCAGGGCGACGTACTCGGGGTCGGCGTAGCCCTGCCGGAAGATCCGGGTCGCGCCGTGGGACGAGCCGTTGTGGTGCCCGCGCTCGTGCTGCTCGACGAGCAGGACGCGCTCGCCGCGGAGTGTCAGGGCGTACGCGGTGGCGGCGCCGACGACCCCGCCGCCGATCACGACGTGCGTCGGGGCCCGGTCGCTCAGCACGTCGCTCATGCCACGGCTCCGGCTCGTCGGGCGTCGGCCTCGCGCCGCGCCGGCATCATCGCCACCACCTCGGCCTCGGTCGGGGCCGCCGCCGGGAACCGTGCCGGGGCGTAGCGGCTCGCGTCGCCGAGGGTGGTCGTGCCGGTGACGCTCAGTTCCGCCGCGATCCGCCCGAGGCCGGGACCGTGCGTGACGCCGGACTCGTTGTCGCCACCGGCCACCACGAGCCCGTCCAGCTCGGGGACCGCGCCGACGATGAAGTTCCGGTCGGCGGTCATCGAGACGACGCCTTGCGTGGGGGTCTCGTCGACCCCGAGCACGCTCGCGGCGGCGGGGAGCAGCCGGGCGACGATCGGGTGCAGGTACGTCCGCATGGCGTCGAGCAGGTCCGTGCGGACCGGTCGGCGGTCGGGTTCGTCGCTCCGGTCCGCACCGCCGACGTGCAGCGGCTCGTACCCGGGCCCGGCACCGTACGTCAGGCCGCCGCGGTGCTCACGGATCCACAGGCCGTGCAGCTCCGGCAGCATCAGGGTCGGCAGGGTGCCCGGCAGACCGAACGGCGTCGTCACGAGCCGGCTGGCGACGACCCGGACCGTCGGCAGCTCGCGCCCGAAGGGGGCGAGGAGGGCGTTCGTCCAGCTGCCGGCGGCGAGCACGACCTTCGCGGCGTCGATGACCTCGCCGTTCGCGGTCCGGACGCCCGTGACGGAGCCCCCACGGGCCTCCAGACCGGCGACCGGCGTGTGCTCGCGGATCTCGACGCCCCGCGCACGGACCGCGTGCACCAGCGCTGCGGCCGTGTCCGGCGCACTGATCTGGATGCCGTCCGGATGGAGGAAGCCCGCGGTGACGGCGGTCGGGTCGAGTCCAGGCACGAGGTCGGCCGCCTCGGCCGGGGTGAGCGTGCGCGCACCGGCCGGCCGGATCGGGTGCTGCTCGAACGGCGGCAGGTGGTCGGCCCGGCCCTGCTCGGTGACGGTCAGCCAGACGTTGCCGTTCTGCCGGTACCCGGTCGGGCCGTGGCCGGCGCCGGCGAGGTTGCGGTAGAAGTCGATGCCGTACTGCTCGACGTCGCGTTCGGACTCGTTCCAGTACCAGGCGTACCCGGCTGCCCACTGGCCGACGAACCCGGCGCCCGCGGTGGTGGTGCCCCCGGCGACCGTGCCGCTGTCGAGGAGCAGGACCCGCTGCCCGAGCCCGGCGAGGTGCCACGCGGCGCTCAGTCCGATGATGCCGGCGCCGACGACGACCACGGGGGATCCGGAGGAGGACATGGAGCGAGCGTAGTGTCCCGGGGTCCCCGACAGGTGTCGTTCATGACGCCGTGTGACGCGGTGCAGAACGGCGATCGCCGCCCCGGTCGATCAGCGGTCGGTCAGCGGTCGAACGCGTCGAGCACCGCCGATGCCGACCGGGCCACCAGGGCGTCGTCGTAGGCGGCGTCGGGGTCGTTCCGCGTGGTCAGGACCGAGAGCACGATCGGGTCGCCGCCGGGCGGGGTCACCCGCGCCACGTCGTTCCGGATCGGCCCGGCGCCCCCGGACTTGTCGACCACGACCCAGCCGTCGGGTGCGCCGGCCCGGATGAGTGCGTCGCCGGTCGCGTTGCCGCCCATCCAGTCGACCAGCAGCGCGGTGTCGGCGCGGTCCAGGGTGCTGCCGTCGAGCACGGTCGCCAGGGCTGCGGTGAACGCCGCCGGGGTCGTGGTGTCCTCAGTGCTGCCCGGCTCGATGGTGTTGAGGTCCGGCTCGCCGTGGACCACCTCGGTGGTGGTGTCGCCGAGCTCGGTCAACGCGGCGTCCAGGCCGCTCGGACCGCCGATGCGCGTGAGTACGAGGTTCAGGGCCGTGTTGTCGCTCATCCGGACGGCTGCCTCGGCCAGCTGCTCGTACGACAGCCCGTCGGCCACGTGCTGTTCCGTCACGGGGGAGTACCCGGCAGCGGCGACGTCCGCGGCCGTCCAGTGCACGACCTCGTTCCGGGCGTCCGCGGGCACCGAGCGCAGGAACTGTGCCGCGGCGAACGCCTTGATGGTCGAGGCGTAGCCGAAGCGTCGGTCGCCGTTGTACGCGACCCTCTCACCCGTGACGGTGTCGGTCGCGACGACGCCGACCGTCGCGTCGTACTCGCGTTCGAGGCCCGCGATTGCTCGGCGGACCGTGGCGGTGGTCGCGGCGTCCGTCGTCGGCGGCGGCGTTGTCGCAGGGGTGCTCGTCGGTGTGCTCGTGGACCGTGCGGACGACGTGGCCGACGCGGTCGGTCCGACGGAGCCGCCACCGGAGCACCCGGCGAGGACGAGCACGGCGACGGTGCCGCCGACGACCAGGGGGAGAGCACGGTGCATGGGAGCACCCTGCCGCTCGACCCTGGTCACACGCCGGGAACCGGCACCCCGACCCGGGCGACGGAGACCTGCGTGCCGACGCCCCGCTCGCGGGCGAGGTCGATCAGCCGGGCAGCGACGGCGAGGTCCTGCGCGCCGAGCCCGACCGAGTCGAACACGGTGATCTCGTCGTCCCCGGTCCTGCCGGGTGCGCGTCCGGCGATGACCTCGCCGAGTTCCGCCGGGTGGAGGTCCTGCGGGACCGCCCCCTCGACCACGGCCTCGAGCAGGTCACCCGACTTCGTCCAGGCGGTGGCCCGGCTGTCGACGAAGAGCGTGCCGCGCCCCATCGCCGCGCCGTCGAGCTCCCGGTGCGTCGGGCGGGGCCGGGCCCCGACCGCGTTCACGTGCTGGCCGGCGTGCAACCAGGCGCCGCGGACGATCGGGTCGACCGAGGGCGTCAGGGTGCAGAGCACGTCGGCCTCCTCGACCACGCGACGGACCTCCGGCGCGACCACGCACCGCCGGGCCACGTCCGGTCCGACGGCCTCGAGGAACCGGGTGACCGTCCCCGACGACCGGGACCACAGGACGATCCGCTCGAACGGTCGCGTCGCCTCGAAGGCACGGACGTGCTCGACGGCGAGGTTGCCCGCGCCGAGGATCCCGAGGGTCCGGCTGCCCGAGCGGGCGAGGTGCTTCGTCGCGACGACGGTCGTCGCCGCGGTCCGCGCCCGGGTGATCGTCATGCCGTCGAGCACGGCGACGCACTCGCCGGTGACCGAGGAGGACACCAGGATCGTGGAGCGCTGCGACGGCAGCCCTCGCGCACCGTTGTCGGGGATGTCGGCCATCAGCTTGACGGCGACGAGCCCGAGCCGGTCGGAGCGCACGGCCATCGGCAGGAAGAGCGCGTCGTCGGCGCCGGTCAGGGCGACCGGGGCCGGCTGCTGCATCGCGCCGGTCCCGAGGTCGGCGTGGACGGCCTCCACGGCCCCGACGACGTCGACGGCGTCGATGAGACCGGCGACGTCGGCAGCGCCGAGGACGACGGTCACGACGCGGTGACGGCGGTCGAGGCGCCGAGCAGCTCCTCGAGCGACGGGGTGTGGGTCGTGAGGCCACCGTCGAACAGGATGCGCATCCAGCGGTCGGAGGCATCGCGGTCGACGACCGCGGAGTCCCAGACGCCCCCGGCAGCCATCTCGTCGGCGGCCCGTCGCAGCAGGGCGGCGTCCTTCTCCGGCCACCGGGCGGCGAGCACGGCCGCGATCTCGGCGTCGGCGTCGCCCGCGGTGATCTTGGCCATCGCGGCGGCGATGCCGTCCATGAACCGGTCGACCCGGTCGCCGAGTTCGTCGATGCGGTCCGTGCGCGTGTAGTAGACGCTGTTCGGCATCACGCCACCGGCGTCGAGGTGCCGGAAGACGATCGTGCCCCCACCGGCGGCGACGAGTTCCTGGGCGGAGACGAGGTCGAGGATGATCGCGTCACCGAGCCCGCCCTGGTACAGCTCGATGAGCATCGCGGTCGACAGGTCGCGGACGAAGCGGGTCGCCGCGACGTCGAACCCGGCCTCGCGGACGAGTCCGGCCGTGAACTCGTACGGGGCGCTGCCGCCGGCACCGGGCGCCAGGACGACCTTGCCGGCGAGCCAGTCCAGCGTGATCGGGGTCGTCTCGTCGCGGGCGACGATGGTCATCGGGAACCCGTGGTTGAGCTGCCCCACGACGGAGAGCTTCCGCGGGGTCCCGGCGTACATCGCGGGGACCCAGAGACCGCCGAGGGCGAGGTCGGCCTCGTGCGAGTCGATGTCGTCGAGGACGCCGGTCCACGGGTCGCAGGCCTTCGCGGTGACGGACAGGCCGCGCTCGGCGAACAGACCGCCGACGTCGGCGACGTACTCGGGCAGGTAGTTGAGGCCGTTCGCGGTCGCCGAGATCTTGAGGGTGTCCATGGTGTTCTCCGATCGTGGGGTGGTGGGCCGGGGTGTCCGGCCCACCGGGGTGGTGCGGTTGGTGCGGGTGGTCAGGTGGGTCAGGCGGTGGTGGTCGTGAGGGCGTTCTCGTTGACGTCCTCGAGCGACCGGCCGCGGGTCTCCGGGGCGAAGCGTGACGCGACCACGAGGACCGCGTACATGACGGCGGCGAGTCCGAAGACGCCGGCGAAGGCCCACGAGCCGTACAGCGCGATCGCGGCGAACGGCATGACCGCTCCGGCGATGTTGCCGATGCCGTTGACGATCGAGGCGCCGGAAGCACGGATCGCGGTCGGGTAGACCTCGGCGGTCCACGCCGCGAGGGTGGTGTTCGTCAGCATCGTGAAGAACTGGAACAGGGCACCGAGCACCAGGATCGCGGCGGTGTCGTTGCCGAAGGCCGCGAACGCCAGGGCGGTGAGGCAGCCGAGGATCCCCGCGACGGCGATGAGGGGCCGTCGTCCGACGCGGTTGGCGAGGAGCGCCGCTGCCGTGCACCCGAGGAGGGATCCGATGTTCATGATCATCGTGTAGAGCAGGCTCTGCGACACGGTGTACCCACGCTCGACGAGCAGGGTCGGCATCAGGAAGTTCAGCGTGACCTGCACACCGAAGGCCATCCACGAGGCGACGCCGATGGCGATCGTCCGGCGGAGCACCAGCTTGTGGAACACCGCTGCGGGCGACGAGTGCAGAGCGACCGGCGGCAGGTCGGCCGGCGTCAGGCGCACCGGGGGAGCGGCGTCGGCGGGCGGGGTGAGCGTGTTCGAGGCGAGGACCGCGAGCGAACGGTTCGCTTCGTCGACCCGCCCCTTCGACAGCAGCCAGCGAGGCGTCTCGGGCAGCTTGCGGCGGTACAGGACGACGAACAGGGCTGGGATCGCGAGGATCACGAACGTCCAGCGCCAGACGTGGTCGTCACCACCGAGCGGGGCGGCCAGCGGGCCGAGCAGCAGCAGGAACAGGCCGTAGGAGATGAAGTTGCCGATGCCGCCGGCGCCGACGTTGATGGTCGCGATGAGGCCGCCACGGTACTTCGTGGCCACCATCTCGGACAGCATCGCGATGCCGATCATGAACTCGCCGCCGACGCCGATCCCGACGATGAACCGGCTGACGAGCAGCATGTCGAAGTTGAAGGAGACGGCGCTGAGGAGGCCGCCGAGCGTGTAGACGAGCAGGTTGAGCCCGAGTGAGAACCGCCGACCGTACTTGTCGGCGAGCCAGCCGGCCAGGAACCGGCCGACCAGCCCACCCAGGACGGTGGCGGTGTTGATCGTGGAGAGCTGGACGTCGCCGATGGCGAGCGAGGCCTTGATGTTGGTGGCCATGGCGCCGACGGAGTTCTGCTCGAGCGTGTCGAAGAACTCCCCGGCGAGGATGAGCATGAGGACCCAGAACTGGGCCCGGGTGAAGCCGATCGAGTCGAGGGCGGATCCGATGCCGCCTTCGGTTCGGGCAGCGGAAGCGGTTTGGGTTGGTGCGGTGGAGCGGGTTACAGCAGTCATTCGTAACTCCAGCGGGGGAAGAGTGAGGTGGGTGCACCGTGCGGTCACTCTTTTGTATACGAAAAGCTGTTTCGGGCTGGTTTCGAACACGAGACGGTTCGTTACGGCTGCCTGAATCACCTGGATATTCAAGCATGCAGACGGGGCCGCGCCAAGCTCGCGGGCTGTTTTGTATACGTTCTTACGGGTTCAGGGCCCGGTAGATCGCTTCGTCGCGGCGCAGGTGCTCGTCCATCAGCAGCCCTGCCTGCACCGAGGCGCCGCGCAGGATCGCGCCGGCGACGGCGGTGTGGTCATCGCTGCTCGATGCCACCTCGTCCTGCGTGACCCGCTCGAACGCCCACGCCGTCTGGTGGATGAGGTGGTCGATCATCGTCTCGAGCCGGCTGTTCCCCGAGGCTCGTGCCACCAGCCCGTGGAACGCGAACCGCGGTGACTGCGCGGCCTCGACCTCTTGGTCGGACCGTTGTTCGCGACCGACGGCACGGAGCAGGTCGGCGCACTCGCCACCCTGGCGACGGGCGGCGAGCTCGGCGGCCAGGACCTCGAGTCCTCGGCGGATCTGCATGAGCTCGATGACCACCTCGGTCGAGGAGTCGGCGACCCGGACGCCCTTGAACTTCTCGGACTCGACGAACCCCTCGGTCTCGAGCTGCCGGAGTGCTTCGCGCACGGGGACCCGCGAGACGCCGAAGCGTTCGGCGAGGGCGTCTTCCTTCAGCCGGGAGCCACGTGCGAGCGTGCCGGCGATGATCTCGGCCCTGATCGCCTTGAGGACAGATGCCGGCTTGGACTCCACAGCACGATGCTAGTTGGAGCGAGTGACGGGAATCGAACCCGCGCTACCAGCTTGGGAAGCTGGAGTTCTACCATTGAACTACACTCGCGCACCCCGCAGAACGGGACTCGGCAAGCCTAGCGGATTCTCGCCTGGAAGCCAGCCGACCGCGCACCGTACGCCTCCTGTCGGGCGTGTGCCGGGCCTCCCGAGTCTCCGCTGTGAGCACGCCAGCCTGACGGACAGGTGTCGTCCTCGTGTGTACCGTCCAGGGAGTTCCAGCGCCGAAGAACCCGAGGAGGACCGGATGGTCAGGCATCCCCTCATCGACGACGTGGTCGGTCCCGCCATCGTGGTCGAGTCCGCCTCGCCGGTCGTGTGGCTGACGGACGCGCTCGCCTCACTGCTCCGCCGGTCGGCGGACGCCGGCCGCATGGTCGTGCTGCGGACCGGGCGCGAATCCGCGATCACCCCCGCCCTGCGGCACGCGCTCGGTGCCTACGGTGCCGCGTGGGCAGTCGCCGACTTCGACGGGACACTGCGCGACGGCCGGACGGGTGCGGCAGCCTCGGGCATCGAGGACTTCGTGCACCGCGGCCCCGAACTCGTCGGCACACCGTCTCCCGAGCACCCGGTCGCAGCCGACTCCGTCCGCCAGATCAGCATCGACCTGACGCTCCGCCACCACGCCGAGCGTGCCGTGGACATGGGGTCCGCGATCGAGGCCCTGTGCCACACCGTCGGCACCTGCCCCACCCGCTGGGGCACCGCCGAACCGCTCACCGTTCCGTGGGACCGATGGGTCGTCACGCAGTACGCCAAGCACGAGGCACCCGGGGTGTCGACCTCGTACGCCGTCGGCGAGGGCTTCTCTGCCACGATGACCGCCCACCTGGTCGGTGGCGTCGTCGTCGAGACGATGTCCGCCGTCTTGACCGTGCCCGAGGAGAACACCGACCCGGAGCTCGCGAACCGCCTGTTCGACGCCGTGCAGCAGGTCGCCGACCAGGTCGTGCCCGTCTTCGGTGTGGTGATGCAGCGCCGGGGGGACGCCGACCACCTGATCCGCGCGGTGTCGCACGGCGAGCCGTCGCCGCTCGCCGTCGTCGTCGGACCCGAAGCCTCCGAGTTCCTGGACCGCGACGGGGTCTGGCCGCCACCGCGCACCACGACGGCGACGTTCGGCACCCGGTCCGGGGCAGGCGACCGGTCCGGGGCGGGCGGCCCGTCCGGAGCAGGCGACACCGGTGCCGCTGACAGCGACATCGTCGACGGCGGCATGATCGTCCGCTTCGAGGACGGCTGGGAAGCCCTCGAGTCCTTCCTCGACCGCATCGACGAGGACCGCTTCCTGCAGCTCGTCGGCGGAGCGCCCCTCGACCCGGCCCACGACGAGGGCACGCTCGACGGACACGTGCGGGACGCCCGGGTGGCAGGCGGTCACGGTGCCGCGTGACGTCACCATCCTCTGCCGCCAGCCGGTCGAGCCGCGGGAGGTCGCCGAGGCGCTGCTCCTGCACGACGAGTCCTGGGGTGTCCGAGCCCTCGACGACGGCCCGATGCTGCAGGTCTGCCGCGACGCCACGCACCCGGTGATCACCGTGCTCGGGGTGCGGCGGGTGGACTCGTTCGACGAGGTCGAGCGGATCCTGCCGGACGCTCCCACGATCGCGACTCCACTGTGGTGGGTCGACACCGTCACCCCCGCCGGGGCCGACGGCGAGTCCGGGATCTCGGCGGCGCTCGAGGCCGCACTCGACCTCGACGCGGTCTGCATCGTCCACGGCGACTGACGGAGCCGACGCGGCCGGCCGGCGACGTCCGCCGGACGCGACGACTGCCGGACGCCACGCCTGCCGGAGCGACTCGTCGCGCGGATCGGCCACGCCCTGCCCCCAGTTGTGGTGAGAACTCACGTTTCGAGACCCGTGAGTACCCAGAGCCGCTCTACGGTGTGAGGACCCGAGCCGACGAGCCGGGCGAGCACGCTCCTCGTCGGCACCCTTCTCACTGAACAGGGCTCCAGTGCGTACACACCACCAGGGGCGCGCCGTCGCGCGCGCTCGCAAGATCCTCACCGGCGTGGTCGTCGCCGGTCTCGCGGGCGTCGCGCTCGTCGGGGTCGGAGCGACCACCGCGTCCGCCGCGGCACCCGCGCAGACCACCTTCGTGAACGAGGGGTTCACCGGCGCGAGCGCCGGCGACGCCTACATCCTGCCGTCGACGCAGTCCGGTGCCGCGAACGTCGCGTGCCTCACGGCGAAGCCCGCAGCCGGTTCGGCGAACACCGGCTCGATCCCGACCTGTGCGGGCGCCACGGACGCCGACGGCAGCGGCGCGCTCCGCCTGACCGGTGCGGTGAACAACCAGGCCGGTGGCCTCGGTGCGAAGCAGTCCGTGCCGATCACGAAGGGCATCGACGCGGTCTTCGACAGCTACCAGTACAACGGCTCCTCGGCCGACGGCATCGTCTTCTACCTCGCCGCGACCGACCCGTACAACCCGACCGTGCCGGCGAAGATCGGCTACCTGGGCGGTTCGCTCGGCTACAGCGCGAGCACGACGAACAACGCGCAGGGTCTGTCCCACGCGTACCTCGGCATCGGCCTCGACCGCTACGGCAACTTCGGCAACCGCCAGTTCGGTGGCACCGGGTGCGAGTCCGACCAAGCGACCAACGGCAGCCTCACGGCGAACGCCGTGACCGTCCGAGGCCCCGGCGACGGCGGCACCGGCTACTGCGTGCAGTCCCGCACCGTGGTCAACGGGTCGCTCAACAAGACCGGCGTCACCGACCGTGCGCAGGCCAAGGTGCCCGTCGAGATCGTGATCAACCCGACGTCGTCGGCGCTCGCCGCGCAGGAGAACACCGCGGTGTCCGTTCCCGCCGGTCAGTACGCGGTCGTCTTCACGTCCATCGGCGGCTCGCAGCAGGTCGTCCGTGGCGCGCTGCCGAAGCTCACCACCGGCAACGCCGCGAACGTCGACCCGTCGTGGGTCGACCCCGCCACCGGCTACCCCTACAAGCTCACCTACGGCTGGGTCGCGGGTACCGGCGGACAGAACGACATCCACGAGGTCAACTACCTCCGCACCACGACGGCTGCCGGTCCGGTGCCGGTGCTGACCGCCAGCACGGGAGGCACGGCCACCGTCGCGCACGCCGGTTCCGGCGCGTACACGGTCACCCCCACCGTCTCCGCTGACGGTGGCTCCGAGTCGCAGCTCGTGCGCACGACCACCACGTTCCCGGCGGGCGTCACGCCCGACGTCTCCGGTGTGACCGGTGCGGGCTGGACCTGCCAGCCGCCCGTCGGGCAGGTCGTCACGTGCGACCAGGCCGTCGACGCCGGATCGCCCCTCGCCCCGGGCGCCGAGCTGCCCACCCTCTCCATCCCGTACTCGGTCACGGGCGCAGCGCGCACCGCGACGATCTCCACCGTCGTGGCGTCGACCGACGCCGAGGCGGTCACCGTCACCCGCGGCCTGACCGTCGAGCCGCAGGGCACGACGCTCACGGTCGCCGACGCCACCGCGACCGTGGGCGACACGGTCACGCTGACCGCCCAGGTCGCGTCGTCCGCGAAGACCGGTGCGACCGCGCCGACCGGCACCGTCACGTTCACCGACACCGACACCGAGACCGGCGCGGTGCTCTGCACGGCGACGATCGTCGACGGTGCGGCCTCGTGCGACACGACGACGTCGACGGTCGGCACCAGCGGGGTCACCGCGACCTACGAGGGTGACGCGGACCACACCGCTGCGTCCGGCACGGGTGCGCTCACCGCGACCAAGGTGCCGACGGCCGTCGCGGTCGAGTCGACCCCGACGTCCGCTGCGTACGGCGAGCAGATCACGCTCGACGTCACCGGCCTGGGCTCCGGCTCGGAGACGGTCGCCGCGCCGACCGGCACGGTCGAGTACCGCGAGGGCTCCACCGTCCTGTGCACGGCGACGCTCCCCGACACGAGCTGCGTGGCCGAGGGCCTCGGTGCCGGCACGCACACGGTGACCGCCGTCTACTCCGGCGACGCGCTGCACGCCGGCTCGACCTCGGTCGCAGTGGACCTGACGGTCCGCAAGGCCTCGACGACCATCGGCACCCAGCCCGGTACCGGTGGTGGCGACCCGAGCGACGGCGGTGACCCGAGCGACGGCGGCGAGCCGACCGCACCCGACACCACGGTGACGGTCACGCACGGCGAGACCACCACGCTCGACACCCCGAACGTGCCCGAGGACGCCACCGGCACCATCGAGTACGTCACCGACGACGGCACCGTCCTGTGCACCGCGACGCTGCCCGACACCACGTGCGCGATCCCGTCCGACCTGCCGGGTGGCAAGTACACCGTGCACGCCCACTACAGCGGCGACGACAACTACGAGGCCGCCGACGGTGCGCCGTTCGAGCTGGTCGTGACCGCGCAGTCGACGGCCCTCGTGGCGAGCACCGACGCGACGGCTCCGGTCGTCGGCTCGAAGGTCCGCCTGACCGCGTCCGGCCTGCCCGTCGGCGCGACCGGCACCGTGACCTTCACGGCCGCGGACGGCTCCGTCCTGTGCACCGTCACGCTGCCCGAGACGACCTGCGAGACCGACGCCCTGCCGGTCGGCACGAACACGGTCACGGCTGCCTACAGCGGTGACGCGTCGTTCGCCGCGTCGAGCAGCACGCTCGAGGTCGTCGTCGCGGCGCTCCCCGCCGTCGAGCCGACGCCGGAGCCGACCGACGAGCCGACCACGCCGGAGACCTCGGCGCCCGCCCCGGGACCGTCGGACTCCGCCGACCCCTCGGCGACGGCCGCACCGATCGCCCCGTCGGCGTCGGCCACGGCGTCCGCCACGCCTGCGCCGACCACCACCGGTGCGCTCGCGTTCACGGGTTCGCCCGTGGCCGTGGGCACCGCGATGGCACTGGCGGCAGCACTGCTCATCGCGGGCCTGGTGCTCCTGATGGTCCGTCGCACCCGGGCCGCTCGCGGCACGGTCGCCGACACCACCGCGGAGTAACCGGCCGCACGGACGAGGACGGCGCCCCGGGCAGATGCCCGGGGCGCCGTCCTGTTCGTGCGCCTGGTGTCCGTCAGTCGCGGCGCGCGGTGTCGGACGCGTTGATCGCCGCCAGACGTTCGTTGTACGCCTTCAGGTCGGCGTCGCCGTCGCGTTCGGCCTTGCGGTCGAGCCGCTTCGCGTCGCGCTTGTCCGTGCGGATCCAGTTCCGCACCACGAGCAGCGCGACGAAGACCATCGGCAGCTCGGAGGCACCCCAGGCGATCCCGCCGCCGGTGTGCTGGTCGTCGAGCAGGGCGGCGTCGTTCGTCTGCCCGAGAGCGTGGAACCAGTCGATCGCGAACACCGACTGCGAGGTCATCACGGCGACGCCGAAGAACGCGTGGAAGGCCAGGGTGGCCAGCAGCGCGATGATCAGGATCGGGTACGGCGGGCGCTTCGGCCCCGGGTCGACGCCGACGAACACCCAGAAGAACAGGTAGCCGCTCAGCACGAAGTGGACGACCATCGCGACGTGCCACTCGTGCGACTGCATCGCCGCCTGGTACGCCGGCGTGAAGTAGAACACCACGAGCGACCCGGCGAAGATCACACCAGCGACGGCGGGCTTCCCCATGAACTGCATGTACCGCGAGTGCACGAAGAGCATGAGCCACTCGCGGGCCCCGCGGGAACCGTCGTTGCGGACCGGCAGGGTGCGCATGGCGAGCAGCACCGGACCGCCGAGCACGAGCGGCAGCGGCACGAACATCATGAGCAGCATGTGCTGGACCATGTGCGACGAGAAGTGGATCATGCCGTACACGGCCGGTCCGGCCGACGTGGTCCAGATGAACAGGGCGCAGCCGATGACCCACGCGATGGTGCGCCCGACGGGCCACTTGTCGCCGCGCTTCCGGAGCTTCCGCACGGCGAGCAGGTACCAGACGGCACCGACGACGGCGAGCCCGAGCCACACCCAGTCGATGTGCCACTGCGTCAGGTACGTGTGCATCGTCTGGGCCGGCGGGAACGGGAACCCGATCAGGCCGGAGCGGGTGTCCTCACCGGTCTCGGGCGTCTGCGGGATCGGCGGCTGCGAGCGGGACACGGCCACCGAGACGCCGATCGCCACGGCCATGAACACGATCTCGGCGAGCGCGAACCGGGTGAACCGACGGCGGTCGAGCGGCGCGCGGAGCAGCCCGGGCACCAGCTTGCGGCGCTGCACGACGCCGGCGACACCGAGCAGCACCAGGATGACGGCCTTGACCGTGATGAGTGCGCCGTACGGGGTGGTGACGAGGTCGAGCGGACCGGTCAGCCGCAGCGAGGCGTTGACGATGCCGGAGAACGCGACGGCGCCGAACGACCACCCGGCCAGCGTGGAGTAGCGGGAGACCACCCGACCGGTCGCGCCCTTCGTGCGGGTGCGCAGCAGCACGACGGCGACGAGCCCGCCGGCCCAGACGCACACCCCGATCAGGTGGATCGCGAGGGAGTTCACGGCGTTGGCGTGCTCGAGCGAGCCGGCGGCGTGGCCGGACAGTGCCAGGGGGAGCAGGGCGAAGAGGCCGAACACGGTGGCGACGGCGAGCGTCGTGACCCGGGTGGCGAACGCGGCGAGCACGGTCGCGATGAGGATCGCCGCCGCGGAGACCACGAGCGCCTGACCGATCTCGACCTGGAACGCGAACAGCATGAAGTTGCGGGCGAACACCGGACTGGTGAGCGGGACGCCGAGGGTGTTGGCGCCGGTCAGCACGACGGTGACGGCCGCGGCGAGGAACCAGATCGATCCGGTCGCCGCCGCCCAGCGCGTGGCGCGGTGCTGCACGCTCGAGAGTGCCCGGTGGTCCTTCTTCTGTGCCGGCAGCGCGAACGCGGCGACGATGAGCAGGCCGACGGTCAGCGCCGCCATGGTGTCGTGCACCACGCGGGCGATCGGCAGGCCGTACTCGACCACGTCGCCGGCGGACACCAGCTGCTGGTTCGCGGTGAACGCTCCGGTGATCGTCAGGCCGAGGATCGAGCACGCGACCGCGAGCGGGATGGCGACGACCAGCACGGTCGCGACGGTGGACGTGCGCGCGGTGACGGGCGCGGATTCCGGCGCCGGGCCTCCAGGCTGGGTTGCGGGGGACGTGACGGTCATCAACCTTGTTCCAGGGACGCGTGCGTCCGCGAGACCGCGGACCCTCCATGGTAGGCGGGTCGGTCTGGAGGCGGGGTGTCAGTCCGCAGCGCGCGCTGCGGTGCGCCTCAGGCTCGCGCCGACGACCCCTGCAGGTCGCGGATCCGGCCCAGCTCGTCGAAGTCGACCGTGATGGTCCCGTCCGCCAACGTCAGCGTGCGCCCGTCCCAGGGGACACCGCGGAGCGACGCCCAGCTCCCCACAGCGCGGCGGTGGTCGTGCACCTCGGTCGTCTGCAGGCCCTCACCGAAGACCCGGACCATCCGGGGGACCGTCGGTGGCGCGAACAGCAGGCCCTCGAACAGCACCCAGAGGCGGGAGCCTCCGCCGACGTGCCCGCCGAAGCCGAACCACGAACCCGTCGCCAGCCGTGCCGCGATCGACATGTCCCACGCGAACTCGTACCCGGCGTCTGCGGCGTCGGCCTGCCGGTGCTCGCCGAACGGGACCTCGCCCTGCACGAGTTCCGGGATGCCGAGCCGTTCGCCCAGCGCGCGGGTGGCGTTCGCGGCGGCGAGCACCGACGCTGGGTACTGCGACGGGTTCGCCCAGCCCCAGAGCCAGCTGCGCGGCCCCGGTGCGGCCGACCCCAGGAGCTGGATCCGGAACTCGCCCGGGTGCGGTCCGACGAACTGCAGGGTGCCGGCGGCGAGGTCGACGTTCCAGCGTTCGTGGTCGTCGTACCGGTCGGCGAGCTGCAGCTGCGCCTCCCAGGCCAGGAAGACCCCGTCGCTTACCAGATCGTCCATCCCCCGTGAGCGCGCCATGGGGGAACCCTACGCCGGGCGGTGTTCCCAGATCCCCTCGCTGCCGACGCCCACGAACCCGACGGCCTCGTTCACGTCGAGCATCGGGCGGTTCTCCTCGGCGTTGAAGGTGATGATCGAGGGGTGCCCCGGGTGGTCGCGCTCGATCGTCTCGATCCCGACCACCTTGAGCAGCCACCCGAGCCGGTGGCCGCGGTGCTCACGCAGCACCAGGGTGTCGCCCTGCATCACCGGCTGGACCACGGGCCCGGGGACGGCGAGCTGGGTGAAGCCGACGAGTCCGCCGGACGACACGTCCTCCACGGCGACGGTGCGCATGGTGCGCGGGCCGTCGTCGAGGTGCTGCTCGTGCGTTCGGAGCCGATCGACCGTCCAGGCGTCCTCGGGCTCGGCCATGTCGCCGGCCGGGGCATCGGTGCTCATCCGGGTCAGGAGGAGTGCGACGTCCGTCTGCCACCGGGACGGAGTCGGTCCGGCCCAGGTGTGCACGCGGTACCGGTCGGCCGCCGCCCGCGTCGCCGCCGCGCGGACGCCGGAGAGCGCATCGGGGTCGGCCGGGAGCTCCAGACGGCTGATCCGGTTCACCTGCCCGAACCGCCACCCCCGGCTCGTCAGGAACCGGGCTCCGGGTTCGTCCTCGGGCACGACGCCGAACCCGGTCGGTGCACGGAGGTACCCGGGGCCCGCTGCGGGGCCGACCTGCCGTGACACGGCGTACGTCTTCCACTGCGTGCGGCCCTGCTGCCTCGCGACCGCTTCGACGTGCTCGGCCAGGAGCGTGCCGATGCCACGGCGCCGGTGCTCGGGCGCCACGCTGACCGCCATCCAGCAGTTCGGGGCGTCCGCGACCGCCTTCGATTCGTACGAGCCGGCCCCCACCGCGGCCCCCTCGTCGTCACGGACCAGGAACAGTCGGCTGGGCGCGTCGGGGTCGATCAGGTACGGCAGTTGTTCCTCGGGCGTCCAGAGCAGTTCCGGCAGTCCGGTGATCGACACCTCGGCGCGGTTCTGCACGTCGACCCACTCGCGGAACGCCCGCACGGTCCCCGGGCCGTCGTCCATCGTGGCGGGGACCACGAGTTCGTGGACGGTGTACGCGGTCATGTCGGTTCCTCCCAGCGGTGCGAGGCCGCCCGGCCCCGGACAGCCTCGCAGCATATCGGCGGGGGTCCGCTGCCGCTAGGCTGCACGGCGTGCTGCTCTCCGATCGCGACATCACCGCCCAGCTCGCCGAGGGCCGGATCGGTCTCGACCCCCACGACGCCTCGCTCGTCCAGCCGTCGAGCATCGACGTCCGGCTCG
The DNA here is from genome assembly GCF_003814955.1 of Curtobacterium sp. PhB137. Taxonomy (NCBI): domain Bacteria; kingdom Bacillati; phylum Actinomycetota; class Actinomycetes; order Micrococcales; family Microbacteriaceae; genus Curtobacterium; species Curtobacterium sp. PhB137. The sequence continues at coordinate 976,407 of NZ_RKQO01000004.1, forward strand.
ACAAGTTCTTCCGGCTGTTCGACAACCACAAGTACCCGCACATCGACCCGGCGGTCGACCAGCCCGACCTGACCCGGCTGGTCGAGACCGACCCGGACGAGGCCTTCGTGCTGCACCCCGGCGAGTTCGTGCTCGGCTCGACGTACGAGGTCGTCACGTTGCCCGACGACATCGCCGCACGGCTCGAGGGCAAGAGCTCGCTCGGACGCCTCGGCCTGCTGACCCACTCGACCGCGGGGTTCATCGACCCCGGGTTCTCCGGCCACGTGACGCTCGAGCTGTCGAACGTCGCGACGCTGCCGATCAAGCTCTGGCCCGGCATGAAGATCGGGCAGCTGTGCTTCTTCCAGCTGTCCAGCCCTGCCGAGAAGCCGTACGGCTCGGCCGAGTACCAGTCGCGCTACCAGGGCCAGCGTGGGCCGACCCCGTCGCGCTCGGCGCAGAACTTCCACCGCGCGGACGTCTCAGCGCGCCCCTGACCGCGGTTCACCCGACCCGGAACGACGTCAACGACGTCGTGCGATATCGATGACGTCGTTCCGAGTCGACACCGCCATGTCTCCCGGCGGACGAAATGTCGCATTCTGTGTATCGTTGCAGCATGTCCGTAGTCCCTCCACGTCCGGCGCCCACGGTGTCGGCGGCCGCGCTCATCCGTGACGCCCGTGACCGCGCCGAACTGACGCAGGTGCAGCTCGCCCGCCGCGCCGGCGTCACGCAGAGCGTCATCAGCACGTACGAGAACGGCCGACGCGAACCCTCGCTCGCCGCACTCCAGCGCATGCTCCGGGCCGCGGGCTTCACCACGTCGATCGACCTGCTCCCGGTCGAGGACCCACCGCCGCTGCGTGAACGCGTCGCCGCCGCGCGGCAGGACCTGATCGCCGTCGTCGAGCGGTTCGGTGGCCGGAACCCCCGGTTGTTCGGCAGCGTCGCCCGTGGGGACGACGGCCCGGGCAGCGACGTCGACCTGATGATCGACGTCGACGCCGGGCTCGGCATCTTCGCGCTCATGCGCATCCAGGACGGCGCCGAGCGACTGCTCGGCGTGCGCGTCGACGTCGTGGACGCCGCCGGCATGAGTCCCGAGGTCGTCCGACGCGCGGTGCCGCTGTGAGCCAGGAACCGGTGACGCCCCGGCTGGTCGGCGACCGACTCGACGACGTCATCGGCGCGTGCGAGGCCATCGGCCGGTACGTCGGCGACGAGCGGCTGCCCGAGGACCTGGTGCACGACGCCGTCCGGATGCGGCTGGTCGAGATCGGCGAGGCGGTCCGTGTCCTGCCGAGCACCGTCACCGCGAGCGAGCCGGACATCCCGTGGTCGCGGGTGTCCGACCTCGGCGACCGGCTGACCCGGCGCTACTTCGACACCACTCGCGCGGTGGTGTTCGGCACGGCCCACACGGACGTGCCGCACCTGGCCGACGCGGCGCGGCGGTTGCGCGCGACCCAGCCCTGACCCGGCGGGTCGCGCGGGCACCGGACGTGCGTGCACGGCGGACGGGAGGCACGGATCACGACGTGCCCCGGGCCTCCCGTCCGACCGTGGCCGGCCCCACGACGACGCAGGACGGCCCCGTCTCGCCGAAGCGAGACGGGGCCGTCCGTGTGAGCAGGGGAGATCAGCCCTTCTTGGCGAGCTCCTCGAGGGTGTCGTTGCCCTTGTAGGCCTCGACCGCGTTGTCCTTCGTGACCAGGATCGGCGTCAGCTCGACGGCCGGGACGACCTTCGAACCGTTGTCGTTGTTCTTGTCCTTGGTCGTCTTCGGGGTCTTGCCGTCGGCGAGGTCGGACACCAGGTCGATGGCCGCCTGGGCCTCTTCCGTGGTGTTCTTGTAGATCGTCGAGTACTGCGTGCCCTTCATGATGAGCGGGATCGAAGCGGTCTCCGAGTCCTGCCCGGTCACGACGGGGTTGTCCTTGCCGGCGGCCTTGGTCGCGGTGAGGATCGCACGGGCGAGGGTGTCGTTCGGCGACAGGACGCCGTCGAGCTTGGTGTCACCCGTGTAGTACTGGGCCAGCAGGTCGGTCATGCGCGACTGGGCCTTCTGCGCGAGCCAGCCCTGCGTGTTCACCTTGGCGAACGTGGTCTGACCCGAGACGACCTTGAGCGTGCCGTCGTCGATCTTCGGCTGCAGGACGTCCATCGCACCGTTGAAGAACACGGTGGCGTTGGCGTCGTCCGGCGAACCGGCGAAGAGCTCGACGTTGTACGGTCCGTCGCCCTTCTTCTCCTCGAGGCCCTTGAGCAGTGCCTGGGCCTGCAGCTGGCCGACCTTGAAGTTGTTGAATGCGACGTAGTAGTCGACGTTCTTCGTGTTCAGGATGTTGCGGTCCCAGGCGATGACGGTCGTGCCCTGGGCCTTGGCGGCCTTGACCTGCGAGCCGAGCTGCGAACCGTCGGCAGCACCGATGATGATCGCCTTCGCACCCTTGGTGACCATGCCCGAGATCTGCGACTGCTGGTCGGGGACCGGGTTGCCGGCGTTGGCGTACTGGATGTCGGCCTTGAAGCCGGCGTCCTCGATCGACTTCTTGAACGCGGCGCCCGCGAGCACCCAGTTCTGCGAGGTCTTGGCCGGCAGGGCGACGCCGATGAGGTCGCCCTTCTTGATGGACGAGCCGGAGCCGTCGCCCGAGTCGGAGGTGCCACGAGCCGAGCAGCCGCTGAGGGCCAGGCCCGCGACGAGTGCCAGACCGATGCCGGCGATGAGCTTCTTGCGCATGAGAGTGCTTTCTCTTCGTTGAGGTGGTGGTGCTGTGAGGGGAAGGGTTGGACTAGGGGAGGGTGATCTTGTCGGGCTGGTCCTCGATCGAGCGCGGCTGCTGCTGGGCCGCGGGGACCTCGGCTGCGTCCTTGCGCTGGAACTGCCGCATCATGCCGCCGATGAGCGACGGGCGGCCCTGCGACTTCGAGTAGACGTCGAAGGCGACGGCGATGAGGAGCACGAGACCACGGATGATCTGGACCTTGTTGGACTCGATGCCCATCAGCTGCAGACCGTTCGACAGCAGCGCCATCACGAGGCCACCGATGATGGAGCCGGAGATGGTGCCGATGCCACCGGCGACCGCTGCGCCACCGACGAACACGGCGGCGATCGCGTCGAGCTCCCAGCCGGTGCCGTCCGCGGGGCCCGAGGCGTTCGAGTAGCCGACGAACACCATGCCGGCGATCGCGGCGAGGACCGACATGTTCGCCATGACGAAGAAGTTCACCTTGCGGGCGCTGACGCCGGACAGGACGGCGGCGCTGGAGTTGCCACCGACCGCGTAGACCTGGCGACCGAAGATCGTGTTCTTCGTGATGAAGCCGTAGACGATGGTCAGGACACCGAGGATGATCGCGACGATCGGGATCGACGTGCCGACCGGGCCAGCGCCGAACAGGTACGTGGCGACGAGGGTGACGGCGACCAGGATGCCGGTGCGGACGACGGAGACCCACAGCGGCGGGACCTCGGCCTGCATCTTGCGGCGACGGGCACGACCGCGGACCTCGACGATGATCAGGACGGCGATGGTCACGGCGCCGATCAGCAGCGTGCCGTTCGAGAACCCGAAGTCGGGGCCGAAGTCACCGAGGAAGCCGGAGCCGATGGTGTTGTAGCCGTCCGGCGTCGGGACCGAGGTGGACGCACCGATGATCTGGTTCGCACCGCGGAAGATGAGCTGGCCGGCCAGGGTCACGATGAAGGCCGGGACCTTCACGAACGCCACCCAGAAGCCCTGCCAGGCACCGACGAGCGCACCGACGACCAGGCCGAGCACGATCGCCAGCCAGACCGGGAAGTGCCAGACCGACATCGACTGGGCGACGATGATGCCGACGAACGCCGCCACCGATCCGACGGACAGGTCGATGTGGCCCGCGATGATCACCATGACCATCCCCAGCGCGAGGATGAGGATGTAGGAGTACTGCAGGAACAGGTTGATCACGTTGGTGGGCTCGAGGATGAGCCCGTCCGTGGTGAACCAGAAGAAGATGACGATCGCGACGAGGGCGATGATCATGCCGTACTGGCCGATCGAGTTGCCCTTGCCGAAGAGCAGTTTCAGGTTGTTCATGAGACGGGAGCGCCCTTCCGCGCGGAGGTCATGCTGCGCATGAGCGTTTCTGGATCGGCCTGGTCCGCGGGGACGTCGGCCGTGATCTGGCCCTCGAAGATCGTGTAGATGCGATCGGAGAGGCCGAGGAGTTCGGGGAGCTCGGAGGAGATCAGGATGATGCCCTTCCCCTGTGCTGCGAGCTGCTGGATGATGCCGTAGATCTCGAACTTCGCGCCCACGTCGATGCCACGGGTCGGTTCGTCGAGGATGAGGATGTCCGGGTCGGTGAACATCCACTTGGACAGGACGACCTTCTGCTGGTTCCCGCCGGAGAGCTTCCCGACGTTCTCCTCGACGCTCGGCACCTTGGTGCGGAGCATCTTCCGGTACTTCTCGGCGACGTCGTACTCCTCGATGGAGTCGACGACGCCGCCCTTCGAGATCTTCTGCAGGTCGGCGGAGACGGTGGACCGCTTGACGGTGTCGAGCAGGTTGAGGCCGAGGGCCTTGCGGTCCTCGGAGACGTAGCCCATGCCGTTCTGGATCGCCTGCTGGACGTTCGTGACCTTGATCTCGTGGCCGTCCTTGATGATCTCGCCGCCGAGCCAGGTGCCGTAGGAGCGACCGAACAGGCTCATCGCGAGCTCGGTGCGGCCAGCGCCCATCAGACCCGCGAAGCCGACGATCTCGCCACGCTTGACGTGGAAGTTCGAGCCCTTGCAGACCAGGCGGCTGGCGTCGAGCGGGTGCTGCACGGTCCAGTCGCGGACCTCGAAGAAGGTCTCGCCGATCTTCGGGGTGCGGTCCGGGAACCGGCTCTCGAGCGACCGGCCGACCATGCCGCGGATGATGCGGTCCTCGTTGACGCCGTCGCCCTTGACGTTCAGCGTCTCGATGGTCTTGCCGTCACGGATGATCGTGATCTCGTCGGCGATCTGCTCGATCTCGTTGAGCTTGTGGCTGATGATGATGCTCGAGATGCCCTTGGCCTTCAGCCCGACGATCAGGTCGAGCAGGTGCTGCGAGTCGTTCTCGTTCAGGGCCGCGGTCGGCTCGTCGAGGATGAGGAGCTTGACGTCCTTGTGCAGGGCCTTCGCGATCTCGACCAGCTGCTGCTTGCCGACACCGATGTTCTTGATCTGGGTGTCCGGGTCGTCGGCCAGGCCGACGCGGGCGAGCAGGTCCTGTGCACGGAGCTGGGCGCTCGTCCAGTCGATCACGCCGAACTTGCCGGGCTCGTTGCCGAGGAACAGGTTCTCGGTGATCGAGAGCTCCGGGATCAGCGCGAGTTCCTGGTGGATGATCACGATGCCGGCCTGCTCGGACTGCTTGATGTCCTTGAAGCGGACCTCTTCGCCCTCGTAGACGATCTCGCCGTCGTAGGTGCCGTAGGGGTAGACGCCCGACAGGACCTTCATCAGGGTCGACTTGCCGGCGCCGTTCTCGCCGCAGATCGCGTGGATCTCGCCGGCACGGACGTTGAGGGAGACCTCGGACAGCGCCTTGACACCAGGGAACTCCTTGGTGATCGAGCGCATCTCGAGGATGGTCTCGGGTGCGGTGATCGACCGGGTCTCGAGGCCGGTGTCGATCGGGGTTGACGCCACAGTGCATCTCCTTCTGCCGCTGCGATGCGGCAGTTGTTCGGGTGGTTCTGCTGCGGCAGCGAAAGGGCGCAGGTGGCCTGCGTGGACTTCGTTGTCGCGTCCGGTGCCCCGCTGGTGTGACGCTCATGTGAACGGTCACATCGGCTGGACGGAGGTAATTTACGCACAGCCCCGGTGCGGCTGTCAATTCGGATTGGTCGCGTTTTCGTAACGGCCTGCGTGATCCCGCATGAACGTCCCCCGGACGGGAGGCACGGTGCCGGCCCGCCCCGCGTCCTGCGGATCGACCGTGGGTGCGTCAACGACCGCGCGGGGCTCCCGTGGACGCCCGCACGACGAGCTGCGGGACGATGTCGATCGGCCGCAGGAGCTCGTCGTCGCCGGGCAGGAGCAGGTCGACGCAGCGGCGGCCGAGCTCGGCGAAGTCGACCTGCACCGTGGTGAGCGGTGGCCAGAAGTGCTTCGCCTCGGGGATGTCGTCGTAGCCGACCACCGACAGGTCGCCCGGCACGTCGAGCCCGTACGAGCGGGCCGCGTGCATGACGCCCAGGGCCATCTGGTCGTTCGAGCAGAACACCGCCGTGCAGTCCCGCCACCGCAGGAGTTCGCGGCCGGCGTGGTAACCGAAGTCCGCCGTCCAGTCGCCCAGGATCGGCGGGACGACGGACATGTCGCGGTCCGACATGGCGCGCAGGAAGCCCTGCATGCGGGCGTCCGCCTCGATCCAGTCCTGCGGGCCGGCGATGTGCCGGATGTACTCGTGACCCAGGTCGAGCAGGTGCTCGGTCGCGAGTCTCGCGCCCTCCATCTGGTCGACCCACAGGGCCGTCGGGTCCTCGCCGACACTGGCCCGCATCGTCACGTACGGCGTGCGGATGCCGAGTTCCTCGATCAGGTCGAACACCCGCTGCTGGGGTGCGATGACCACGATGCCCTCGACGTCCAGGTCGAGCAGGTGCCCGAGCCCCTCGCGCACGGCTGTGTCGGTCGCCTCGGCGATGTTCGCCGTCGTCACCGAGTACCCGCGCAGCATCGCCGCGTCCTCGATCGCCTGCAGTGCGACCGCCGGGCCGTAGTGGGCGCGCCGGGCTGTCAGGACGCCGATCGTGTGGGTCCGGCTCGTGACGAGGGCCCGCGCCGCACGGTTCGGCCGGTACTGCAGCTGCTCCATCGCCGCCAGCACCTTGTCGCGCGTGGCGTCGCGGATGGCGTCGGAGTTGTTCAGCACCCGCGACACGGTCTGGTGGGAGACGCCCGCGATCCGTGCGACGTCACGGATGCTGGGCGAACGCGGTTGCTGTGCCCGCGATGACGCCATTGCTGCTCGTTTCCGCCCGGGGCCGTGGCACGTCGATGTGCACGTTCACATTCCGGGCCAGATCATTATGCACGTCCAGCGGATCGACGCCACCTGAACGTCCTCGAGGCTGCGGCCCGGCGGCGTGCCGGGCCGCAGCCTCGCTGCGCCCTCGCTGCGCCCTCGCGGCGCGTCAGAGCCAGTTGCGCTTGCGGAAGATCGCCCAGAGCACGCCCATCAGGGCGAGCATGCCGAGGATCGCGACCGGGTAGCCGTACCGCCAGTGCAGCTCGGGCATGTGGTCGAAGTTCATCCCGTAGACACCGGCGATCAGCCCGGGGGCGAACAGGATCGCCGCCCACGACGAGATCTTCTTGACCTCCTCGCCCTGACGGTGCGCGGCGCGGGCGAGCTGCCGGCTCTCCTCGCCCTGCGCCAGGCTCGCGCTGGTCATCCGCCGCATCGCCTCGTTCTGCTCCTGCGACACCAGGGTCGCGTGCAGTGTCAGGGCGTTCTCGAGCAGGGACCGGAACGAGTCCACCCGCTCCGTCACGCGCAGGGCGTGGTCGAGCACGTTGCGCAGTCGGTGCTGCACCTCGTCGTCGACGCGGTACTTGTCGGCCCCGCGGAGCAGGCCCTTCACCATCGCGGGCACCGGCTTCGTGGCGCGCTGGAAGGACAGCACCTCGCTGAGCAGCTGGTAGATGCGCTTCGAGACACCGGGGTCGACCTGCCCGGCGAAGAGCTGGTCCTCGATGGCGTCGATGCCGTCCTGCAGCACCTCGACCACCGGGGCGTAGCCGTCCACGACCTCGTCGAGCACTGCGGCGGTCACGGCCTCGGAGCCCAGCGCCAGGAACTCGGGGTCGGCCTCGACCTGGGCACGGAGCGCCGCGAGGTCGGGGCGCTCGGCGTGCCGGACGCTCACCACGAACCGGTCGCCGACGAACAGGTGCACCTCGCCGAACTCGACCGTGCCCGCGGCGCGGTCGAACCAGGCCGGGCGGAGCACCAGGAAGAGCGTGTCGCCGTACCGCTCGAGCTTCGCGCGCTGGTGCCCCTTGCGGGCGTCCTCCACCGCATTCTCGTGCAGGTCGAACTCGGTCGCGACGGCGTCGAGTTCCTTCGGGTCCGGGCGGAGGAGTCCGATCCACGCCAGGTCGCACCGTGCGACCTCGTGGCGTGCGCCGAGCGACAGGGTCGACGGAGAATCGATGCGACGTCCTTCGACGTAGATCGCGTTGTCGATCATTGCCATGCGCGTGCTCCTCGTGGTCGGGAGCAGGCAGGCGCGATGCCGCGGACGGACCGCGGCGGGCGGAGGAGATCTAGGACACGGGCGCGGCGGCGAGGGGGAGGGGCTGCCGGCCCGCGCGAGGATGGTCACCCGACATCGCGCCTCACCTGCCCTTCTCCTGGTCGTGCGGCCGCGGTGCGCAGCCTCGTGGCCACAACCGTGGCCGACGTCCGACCCTACTCCGGACGCACGAGGGAGCCAAGCGCTCGTCCGAGACTCGGCCTGGGCGACGGTTCTCGTGCTCGCCGGCACGAGGAGTGTCGCGGAGCGCGAGTCTCGGCCCAGGCGGCCGCCAGGGTCAGCGGGTGATGTGCAGGCCCGCGGCCTCGAGCTCGGTCAGCTGCCAGCCCAGCCAGGGGCTCCAGCCGAACGGCGCACCGGCGACGGCGGCCCGCAGCGAGTCCTCGGAGACCCAGGCGTACTCGGCGACCTCGTCGTCCGCGGGGGCGGGCAGGTCGTCGGTGACGGCGCGGAACACCGGGCAGACCTCGTTCTCGACGATCCCCGAGGCGTCGACCGCGCGGTACCGGAAGTCCGGCAGCACGAGCTCGACGTCGCGCACGGTGATGCCGAGTTCGCGCGATGCCCGGCGGGCGATGGCGTCCTCGAACGACTCGTCGGGGCCGGGGTGCCCGCAGAACGTGTTCGTCCAGACACCGGGCCACGTCTTCTTCGACAGGGCGCGACGGGTCACCAGGACGTCCCCGTCGGTGTTGCGGACGTGGCACGAGAAGGCCAGGTGGAGGGGCGTGTGGTCTGTGTGCACCGTGAACTTGTCCGCTGTGCCGATCGGGGTACGGTCGTCGGCCAGCAGGACCACGGTTTCCGGGAAAGCGCTCATCTGCACCGATAGGTTAGGCCAATGAGCGAGGAAGCGGCCACCGTGGCGCACATCGACCTCGCGCTCGTCGACGACTGTCTCGAGCGCTTCTTCGTCGTGTCCTCGGCTCGTGCCGCGCGCTACGGCCGTCCGTCCGAGGAACTCTGGCGGGTGCTCCGCAAGGCGAGCCTGGGCGGCAAGCGCTTCCGACCGCGCATGGTCCTGACCGCGTACCTCGGCCTCGGCGGGGACGACGTGCACGCTGCCGCGCACGTCGCCGCGGCCTACGAACTCCTGCACACCGCGCTGGTGGTGCACGACGACGTCATCGACCGTGACTGGGCGCGCCGCGGCCAGCCGAACGTCGCGGGCTCCTACCGCGACGCCGGCACCACCGGTGGGCTGCCGCTGCCGACCGCCGAGCACCGCGGGATGAGCGCCGCCGTGATCGCGGGCGACCTCGCACTCTCCGGCGCCCCTCGGTTCATCGAGTCCTCCGGCGTGACGGGCGAGCGTCGTGGGCGTCTGCTCGAACTGCTCGACGAAGCCGTGTTCGCCAGCGCCGCCGGTGAGATGACCGACGTCGACCTGGCCCTGGGCGTGATGCCGACGGTGGACGAGGTCCTGGCGATGGAACGGGCGAAGACGAGCGTGTACTCGTTCGAGGCGCCGCTGCAGTCCGGTGCCGTGCTCGCCGGCGCGCCCGAGACCGTCGTCACCGCACTCGGCGCCTTCGGCCGCGAGATCGGCATCGCGTACCAGATCGTCGACGACCTGCTCGGGGTGTTCGGCGACGAGACGACCACCGGCAAGAGCGTGCTGGGGGACCTGCGCGAGGGCAAGCGGACCATGCTCATCGCGTACGCGGCCACGACGGACTGCTGGCCGGACATCGCGCCCTACCTGGGTGACCCGGACCTGACCGAGGACCGTGCGGCCGAACTCCGTGCGACCCTGGTCACCTGCGGCGCCCGTGCCGCAGCCGAGTCCCGGATCGCCGACCACGTCGCACTCGCCCGTGCCGAGCTCTCCGGACTGCCGTACGACCTCGCCGACCGCCTGGAGGGCCTCGTGACCGAACTCGTGGAGCGCGCCCGGTGACGACCGACACCACCCGGACCGGCAGTGCGCCGTCCGGTCGGCTCCCCCTGTACGACGCCACGGCCGAGGCAGCGTCGAGCGTCGTCATCGACCGCTACTCGACCTCGTTCGGCCTGGCGAGCCGGTTGCTCGCCAAGGACACCCGCGAGCACATCCGCAACGTCTACGCGCTGGTGCGCGTCGCCGACGAGGTCGTCGACGGTCCCGCGACCGAGGCGGGGCTCGACCCCGACCTGGCACGGACGGTCCTCGACGAGCTCGAGGCCGACACCGAGCGCGCGATCGCCCTCGGTTTCTCGGTGAACCCCGTCGTGCACGCGTTCGCCCGGAGTGCACGGGTCACGGGCTTCGGCGCGGAGCTCACCAAGCCGTTCTTCGCGTCGATGCGGATGGACCTGGAGCGCACCGAGCACGACGACGCCTCGTTCGCTGCGTACGTGTACGGCTCGGCCGAGGTCGTGGGGCTGATGTGCCTGCGTGCGTTCGTGTACCGCGCCGGCCGCCCGACCTTCGACCAGGCTGAGCTCGTCGCGGGAGCCCGTGCGCTCGGCGCCGCGTTCCAGAAGGTGAACTTCCTGCGTGACCTGCACGCCGACTTCGAGGTGCTCGGTCGCTCGTACTTCCCGGGGGTCGACATCCGCTCGTTCGACGAGGCCACGAAGCAGCGCCTGGTGGCCGACGTGCAGGCCGACCTCGACCACGCGGCCCGGACGATCCGGCTGCTGCCGGCCGACGCCCGGAACGCCGTCGGACTCGCGCACGCCCTGTTCCAGGAACTCAACGACCGCATCGCCCGCACACCGGCGACGCGCCTGGTGACGACGCGCGTGCGCGTCCCGAACCCGGTGAAGGCACGCCTGGCCGCACAGGTGCTCGCCGGACGCGCCCCCGTGCGGTCGAAGGTGGCCACCCGTCGGCCAGGAGGCACGTCATGACCCCGCCCCGCGCCTCCCGTCCGACGGCCGTCGCCACCACCACCCGGCGCAAGGTGCCCGCCCGACGCGCCGTCGTGATCGGCGGCGGCATCAGCGGACTGGCGTCCGCGGCGCTGCTCGCGCGGGACGGCTTCGCCGTGACCGTGCTCGAGCAGCGGTCGCAGCTCGGCGGCCGTGCCGGTTCGTGGGAGCGCGACGGCTTCCGGTTCGACACCGGGCCGTCGTGGTACCTCATGCCCGAGGTGTTCGACCACTTCTTCCAGCTGCTCGGCACCTCGGCCGACGCCGAACTCGACCTCGTGAAGCTCGACCCCGGGTACCGCGTCTACAGCGAGGGCAACGACGAGCCGATCGACCTGCGCGCCGACGCCGAGGCGAACATCGCACTGTTCGAGTCCGTCGAGCCCGGAGCCGGCAAGCGGATCCGGAAGTACCTCGCCTCGGCCGAGGACACCTACGCGATGGCGATCCGCCGGTTCCTGTACACGACGTTCCAGGACCTCACGAAGCTCGCCGCCCCCGACGTGCTCCGTCGCCTGCCGAAGCTCGCCCGGCTCCTGCTGCAGCCACTGTCGTCCCGCGCTGCCTCGGCGGTCAAGGACCGGCGGCTCTGGCAGATCCTGGGCTACCCCGCGGTCTTCCTGGGCACGAGCCCGTACGCCGCACCGAGCATGTACCACCTGATGAGCCACCTCGACCTCGCCGACGGGGTGCTCTACCCGAAGGGTGGCATCACCGAGGTGATCGCCGCGGTCGAGCGGGTTGCCCGTGCCGAGGGCGCGAAGATCATCGCCGGCGCGAAGGTCGAACGGATCGTCGTCGAGGACGGCGTCGCCACCGGGGTCGTGCACCGCGACCGCGACGGCGTGCAGCACACCGCACCGGCCGACCTGGTCGTGAGCGCCGCCGACCTGCAGCACACCGAGATGCAGCTGCTCGACCGCGAGCACCGCACCCACGGCGCCGAGCACTGGAAGACCCGCGACCCCGGACCGAGCGCGGTGCTCGTCTACCTCGGTATCGACGGACCGACGCCCGGCCTGCTGCACCACACCCTGGTGTTCACCGAGGACTGGAAGGCGAACTTCGGCGCGATCTTCGGCAAGGACCGGCACGTCCCCGACCCCGCGTCGATCTACGTCTGCGCGCCGTCCGAGACCGATCCGTCCGTCGCGCCCCGCGGCTCGAGCAACCTCTTCATCCTGGTGCCGCTGCCCGCCGACCTGTCCATCGGCAAGGGCGGGATCGACGGCGCCGGCGACTACGAGGTCGAGCAGATCGCCGACCGTGCCATCGACGTCGTCGCCGAGCGTTCGGGCGTCCCCGACCTGCGGGACCGCATCCGGGTCCGCCGGACGATCGGACCGCGCGACTTCGCCGACGACCTCAACGCGTGGAACGGGTCGATGCTCGGCCCCGCGCACACGCTCAAGCAGAGTGCGTTCTTCCGCGAGAAGAACGCGTCGGCCAAGGTCGAGGGGCTGTACTACGCCGGGGCGTCCACGATCCCGGGCATCGGTCTGCCGATGTGCCTGATCAGCGCCGAGGTCCTGCTCAAGCGGATCCACGGTGACACGAGCACCGAACCGCTGCCGACGCCGCTCGGCACCCCGCGGAACCAGGCCGGCACCGTCTGATGCCCGGGCTGTACCTCGCCGGCCTGGTCGTGTCGCTGATCGGCATGACCGTGCTCGACGCCCGCTTCCGGCTGTTCTTCTGGCGAGCACCGTGGCGTGCGGCTGCGGTGATGGTCGTCGGTGTCGCGTTCTTCATGGTGTGGGACGTCGCCGGGGTCGCGTACGGCATCTTCTTCATCGGCCCGCAGCACCTGCTGACCGGGGTGCTCCTCGCCCCCGAGGTCCCGCTCGAGGAGCTCTTCTTCCTGCTGCTGCTCTGCTACTCGACGATGGACCTGGTCGGCTTCGTCCGGCCCGTCGTGCAGCGGTCGCTCGGACGGCGGCGCCCGTGACCGGCTCCGGCGCGTACGCCCTCCTGGCCCTGCCGTTCTTCGCCGTCGTGGCGGTGGTGGCGGTCGTCGCCGGCATCGTGGCCGCGCGCCGTGCACGAGCGGCGGGACGCGCACCGGGGCCCGGCCGCCGGGTCGCACTGGTCACGTCGCTCGTCGCCGGGATCGCGCTGCTCGTGATGACGATCGTGTTCGACAACGTCATCGTGACCCTGCGCATCGTCGCCTACGACCCCTCGCTCATCAGCGGCGCGAAGATCGGGGCGATCCCGGTCGAGGACCTCGCGTACGCGATGGCGGCGATCGTGCTGCTGCCGAGCCTGTGGGTCCTGTTCGACCGGACGGGCCCGCGCGACCCGGCCGCCGCGCGCCCCGCGCCCGACCCGACCACCGCACCACCGGAGGACACCCCGTGAACGCCAGCACCGCCTCCAGGCCGTCGACCCTGCGCGCCCTGTTCGTCTCGTCGCGTCCGATCAGCTGGGTGAACACCGCCTACCCGTTCGGTGCCGCGTACCTGCTCGGCAGCGGGGTCGGCGTCAGCGTTGACGACAGCAGCGGCGGCGGCGGGTTCTCGCTCGTCGCGTTCCTGGTCGGCGTCGTGTACTTCCTGGTGCCCTACAACCTGGCGATGTACGGCATCAACGACGTCTTCGACTACGAGTCCGACCTGCGCAACCCGCGCAAGGGCGGCGTCGAGGGGGCGCTGCTCGACAAGAGCGTCCACCGCACCACGCTCTGGGCCGTCGTCGTCACGAACGTGCCGTTCCTGGTCGCGCTCGTCGTGCTCGGGGCGGTGAGCGGGAACGGGCCGTGGTCGTGGCTCGTCCTCGCGATCAGCGTGTTCGCCGTCATCGCGTACTCGGCGCCGGGGCTGCGGTTCAAGGAGAAGCCGTTCCTCGACTCCCTGACCTCGTCGACCCACTTCGTCTCGCCCGCGATCTACGGCCTGGCGCTCGCCGGACCGCACTGGACTGGCCAGCTCGTCGCCGTCTGCATCGCGTTCTTCCTGTGGGGGGTCGCCTCGCACGCGTTCGGCGCGGTGCAGGACGTCCTGGCCGACCGGGCCGGCGGCATCGGGTCCGTCGCGACCGTCATCGGTGCGCGGGCGACCGTGCGACTCGCGTTCGTCGCGTACCTGGTCGCCGGCGTCGCGCTGCTGTTCTCGGCGTTCCCCGGGCCGATCGCCGCCGTCGTCGTGATCCCGTACGCGCTCAACGTGCTGCCGTGGTGGAACATCACGGACCAGGGCGCCGAGGCCGCGAACGCGGGGTGGAAGCGGTTCCTCTGGATCAACTACCTGGCCGGGTTCATCGTGACGATGGCGCTCATCGCCTACGCCTTCACCCACTGAGCGCGCGGGTCGCGTCCCGTCCCGCCGGTCCCGTCGGCGTCTCGTCGAGGTTCCGAAATCTCGGCATCTCGACGTCGCCCGGCGCGATCCGTGGAACCTCGGCGCCGCGCACGCGGCATGTCGTGGAACCTCGCCGCCCGGCGCGCGCAGCACTGACAGACTGGACGGACGCGTCACGGGAGTCGTGACGCCGCAGCCACGAAGGAGTGCACGCATGACGGTCCGGATCATCCACGTCGGTCTCGGAGGGTGGGGCGGCAACTGGGCCCGCACCGCCATCCCAGAGGTCTCCGAAGTGGAGGTGGTCGGGATCGTCGACCCGGTGCCGGCGACGCTGACCGCCGTGCAGCAGGACCTCGGGCTGCCCGCGTCCGCCGCGTTCGCGTCCCTCACCGAGGCGCTCGCCGGGGTCGAGGCCGACGCCGTCGTCATCACCGCCCCCGCCGTCACCCACGTGCCGCTCGCGCTCGAGGCCCTGGACGCCGGCAAGCACGTCCTGGTCGAGAAGCCGTTCGCCAACACCACGGACGAGGCCGTCACCGCCGTGCGCCGTGCCGAGGAGCTCGGCCTCGTGCTGCAGGTCAGCCAGAACTACCGCTGGTACCCGGCACCGCGCGCCGTGCAGGACCTGCTCGCTGCGAACGCCGTGGGCGAGCTCTCCGCGATCAACATCGACTTCCGGCAGTGGGACAACGACCTGGCGTTCGAGGAACACCCGCACTACAAGTTCCCCCACGCCATGATCAACGACATGGCCATCCACCACTTCGACCTGCTCCGGATGGTCACCGGACAAGAGGCCGTCCGGGTCTTCGCCAAGGCGACCTTCCCGTCGTACAGCAAGTACCAGGACGAGGCCATCGCCTCGATGCTCATCGAGCTCGACGGTGGGCTGGTCGTCAGCTACCGCGGCAGCTGGCTGAGCCGCGGCCCCCGCACGGCGTGGGCCGGCGAGTGGAGCATCCAGGGCGAGGACGGCGAACTCTGGTTCACCAGCCGCGACGGAGCGCCGAACGCGGTCGACGGCGACGTGGCCACCCTCCGCCGCACCCAGGACGACGAGGCCGAGCCCGTCGAGCTGCCCGTGCTCGAGCACACCGACCGCCAGGGCGGGCTGCAGGCCTTCGCCCGTTCGGTCGAGGGCGGTCCGGCGCCGGCGACGAGCGGCCGCGACAACCTGCGCAGCCTCGCACTCATGGAGGCAGCTGGTCGTTCGGCTGCCAGCGGCCAACCCGAGGACGTCGTCGTGCCGTCCTGAACGCCGTGACCGGCGGACGGGAGGCCCGTGGCGGGCCTGCCACGGGCCTCCCGTCCGCCCTGGGGTCCGCGTCCACTGCCCCGGGAGCGACACCGACCAGGTGGCCGCACCGCGGCCATCTGGGCGCGCCCCCGGCCCGGCCGTGTAGAAACTGGGGAATGGCCAAGGACAGTCTCCCCGAGCTCGAACTCGCGAACGTCCGCACGCGTGAGCGCATGACCGACACCGTCACCGAGCTCAAGCGCCGTGCGAACCTCCCGGCGCGGGCACGGCTCGCAGCCGCGAAGACCCGACAGCGCTGGCACCGTGACCCGACCCCGCTCGTCGCGATGGGCATCACCGGGCTGACCGGTGTCGCGGCGATCGTCCTCGGCATCGCGCTGCGCAACCGCCCCGCCGGGCACCTGGCAACGCCACCGGCGAGTTCGGCCTTCACCGCGTTGCTGCCGTTCGGCGCGCGCGGCGACGGCCCCTCGGCGGCGGAGCAGGCGCAGTCCGGCCGCAAGGGTCGGAAGGCCCGGGCGAAGGCCGCCGAGCAGGCGCTGGACCGTGACCCGGCGCACAAGGCCCGCGTGAAGCAGCAGACGGGCATCGCCGCGGTGCAGCGACGGGCGAACAAGAACCGCAAGGCCGCCGTGAAGCGGTCGAAGCAGGCCCTGAAGGCGCGGGGGTAGTCCGATGGCGCAGGAGCAGCAGAAGCCGGACCCGGACGACTCCCGGAAGCCCGACAGCCCGACCGACCTGAACAAGCCGACGCTCGTCTACACGCTGAAGAAGACCCTGCGTGAGTTCTCCAGCGACCAGTGCACCGACCTCGCCGCGAGCCTGACGTACTACACGGTCCTCGCGCTCTTCCCCGGGCTGCTGGCGATCGTCTCGATCCTGGGCCTCGTGTCCGACCCGCAGCAGACCATCGACTCCCTGCTGACGATCATCGGCAACGTCGGGTCGCAGAGCGTCGTCAACCTGCTGAAGGAGCCGATCGAGGGCCTCGTCCGGTCGCCCGCCGCCGGCATCACGTTCGTGGTCGGCATCGTCGGCGCGATCTGGTCGGCTTCCGGGTACGTCGGCGCCTTCGGCCGGGCGATGAACCGGATCTACAACGTCCGCGAGGGTCGACCGATCTGGAAGCTCCGCCCGACCATGCTCGGCGTGACGGTGTTCACCGTCGTCATGCTCGTCGTCGGCCTGCTCGTGCTCGTCTCGGGCCCGCTCGCCCGGAGCTTCGGTGACGTCATCGGACTCGGCGACGCCGCCGCGACGGTCCTGCTGATCGTGCAGTGGCCGATCCTGCTCGTCGTCGCGATCATCGTCGTCGCGGTGCTCTACTACTGGGCGCCGAACGTCAAGCAGCCGAAGTTCCGGTGGGTGAGCGGTGGGTCGATCCTGGCGATCCTCATCCTGATCATCGCGAGCGTCGGCTTCGGGTTCTACGTCGCCAACTTCTCGAACTACAACGCCACGTACGGCTCCCTCGGTGGGGTCATCGTGTTCCTGCTGTGGCTCTGGATCACGAACAACGCGCTGCTCTTCGGTGCCGAGTTCGACGCCGAGCTCGAGCGCGGCCGGCAGCTCCAGGCGGGCATCCGGGCGGAGGAGGACATCCAGCTCCCCGAGCGCGACACCCGCCAGATCGAGAAGCAGGACGAGAAGCGGGCGCAGGACGTGCTCGAGGGGATCAGGATCCGGCAGGGCGCCGACGGCGACTGACCGAATCCGGTAAACTGGTGCAGCGGACCCGCCCCACTCTCGTGGATCAGGCGGGTCTAGCTGTTTCTCCGGGCACGTGCAACGGCGCACCGTTTCGGTCCAGGGGTCGCAGGTGCTGGTCGTACCAATCCCATCCGAACGCGTTGCGTGGGTGCCGATTGAGGTGGATGTTCACCGTGTACGCCACGAGGTCGGCGATCTGCGCCCACTGCGAACGACGGCTGTCATGTGCCACCGGGTCCTCGAGCACGCGGCGCGTCTACTCCAGGCGTCCGTGGTGGTCGGCGCGCTACGGTGCGACCGTGCCCGCCTTCCTCGACGGGCTGCCGTTCTGGCAGCTCGTCCTCGCGCTCTTCGTGATCGTGTTCTGCCGCGCGCAGGCCACGTACTGGGTCGCGCGTCTCGCAGTGACGGGTGCCTCGCGCTCCCGCTGGGGCGGCTGGCTGCAGTCGCCGGCAGTCCGCCGCGGCTCAGTGCTCCTCGAACGCTGGGGCCTGCCGGTGGTGACGGTGAGCTTCGTGGTGGTCGGGCTGCAGACGGTGATGAACGCGGCCGCGGGGCTCGCCCGCGTGGCGTGGTGGCGGTACACGATCGCGATGGTGCCGGGGTGCGTCGCGTGGGCCTTCCTCTACGCCACCGTCGGGCTCGCGGTGTTCTGGGCGGTCGTCGCCGCGCTGGCCGGCTCGCCGTGGGGCATCGCAGCGGTGGCCGTCCTGGTCGTCGCGATGGTCGTCGCGGTGACGGTTCTCCACAGATCCCGGACGCGGACGGGAGGCCCGGCCCGGCTTCCGTAGGCTGGCCCACGTGACGACAGAACAGCTCCAGAACCGTCCGGTCGCCCTGGTGACCGGTGCCACCCGCGGCATCGGCCGCGCGATCGCGACCGACCTCGGTCGCACCCACCACGTGTTCGTCGGCGGGCGGAACGCCGAGGCAGTGGACGCCCTCGTCGCCGAGCTGCCGAGCGCCGTGCCGTTCGTCGGCGACCTCGGCGCGGGGGACCTGCCGGCGCTGCCCGACCGGCTCGACGTGCTCGTGCACTCCGCCGGCGTCGAGCAGGGCACGACCATCGCCGACACCCCGCGTGCCGTGTGGGAGCAGGTCTTCGCCACGAACCTGTTCGCGGTCGCCGAGCTCACCCGGGTGGCGCTGCCGGCACTCCGGGCGGCTCGGGGCATCGTCGTGCCGATCAACAGCGGTTCCGGGTTCCACTCCGGCCCCGGCGGTGGTGTGTACGCGGCGTCGAAGTTCGCACTGCGGGCCTTCGCCGATGCCCTGCGCGAAGAAGAACGGGCGAACGGCGTCCGGGTCTCGAGCGTGCACCCGGGCCGGACGGACTCGGACATGCAGCGGGCGCTGACCGAGAAGCTCGGCGAGGACTACGACACCGCGTACTACCTGGCGCCGGAGGACGTGGCCGCCGCCGTCCGGACGGTCGTCGACCTGCCGGAGCGCGGCACCGTCGAGTCGCTCGCGATCCGACCGACCCGACGGCGCTGACAGCGGGCTACGACAGCTCGATGCGCGCGTCGAGCTCGAGTCGGTCGAGGAACGTCTCGTCGTGGCTGACCACGACGAGCGCGCCGCGGTAGGCCCGCAGCGCGTCGACGAGCTGGTCGACGCTCGTCAGGTCGAGGTCGTTCGTCGGCTCGTCGAGCACCAGCAACTGCGGCGGCGGGTCGGCCAGCACCAGGCTCGCCAACGCCACCCGGAAGCGCTCCCCGCCGGACAGCGCCCCGGCGAGCCGGTCGACGGTGTCGCCGCGCACCAGGAACTTCGCGAGGCGGTTCCGGACCTCGGCGACGGCGACGTGCGGGGCGTCCCGTCGCACGTTGTCGAGCACCGTGGCGGAGTCGTCGAGGGTGTCCTTCCGCTGCGGCAGGTAGGCGATCCGCTCGACGTGGGCGACGGCACCGGTGTCGGGCAGCGGGTGCTCCCGGGCCTCCGGCGAACCGACGAGCTGTTCGAGCAGGGTGGACTTGCCGACGCCGTTGTCCCCGGTGACCGCGATCCGCTCCGGCCCCTGCACGATGACGTCCCGTCCACGCACCGTGACGGTCGCGATCTGCCGTGACGCCGGGACGTCCGGGTCGGGCAGGGTCACGTGGATGGACTCGTCGTCGCGGAGCCGGAGCTGTGCCTCCCGCTTCGTCTCGAGGGCAGCGGCCTCGTCGTCCGCGTACCCGACGCGCAGCCGGCCGGCGGTCTGCTCGCCCTTCTTCCGCAGCTCGTTCGCGTAGCCCTTCGGCATGTTCTCGACGGCTTTCACCCCGGCGCGCGCTCGCCGGGCGATCTTCGTCTCGGCCTCGATGCGCTGCCGCTTCTCGGTGCGGTGTCGCTGTTCGGCGACCCGGACCTCCCGTTCGACGGCCGCCTGCTGCACGGCCACGTGCTCCTCGAACGCACTGAACGTCCCGCCGAACACGGTCATCGCACCGGCGCGGAGCTCGCACGTCTCGTCGACGTGCTCGAGGAGCTCCCGGTCGTGACTGACCACCACGAGGGTGCCACGCCAGTCGTCGACCAGGTCGAGCAGGAGCCCTCGTGCCCGACGGTCCAGGTTGTTCGTCGGCTCGTCGAGGAACGCGATCGGACGACCGCGCAACCGCACCCCGGCGACGGCGACGAGCACGGACTGCCCGCCCGACAGCGTCGACACCGGGCGTTCCAGGTCGGCGCCGTCGAGTCCGACGCTCGCGATCGCGGCGGCGGCCCGTTCCTCGAGGTCCCAGTCGTCGCCGACCGCCTCGAAGTGCTCGGGCGACGCGTCACCGGACAGGACGGCCCGGAGCGCGGTGAGCGTCGACCGGATGCCGAGCAGGTCGGCGACGGCGTCGTCGGTCCCCGTTGCGAGGCGCTGCGGCAGGTGGTCGACGGGGCCGGACGTCGAGATGGTGCCCGACGTGGGGTGGAGTCGGCCGGTCGCGAGCCGGACCAGCGTGGACTTGCCGGCCCCGTTCCTCCCGACCAGGCCGGTACGGCCACGCCCGAAGGCGGCGGTGAGGTGGTCGAGGGCGACGGTGCCGTCGGGCCAGGCGAAGGTGACGTCGTGCAGGACGACGGATGGACTGCTGGGCATGGGGATGCCTCCCGGTGTCGATGCTGGGCGCACGACACCGAACCCACCGCTGTGCGGTGGAGCGCCCGACGGGGGCGCGCGATCACGGTGTCAGCGCGTGGGCTGAGCAGAACCGGTGATCGACAGCAATCCGTCTTCTTCCGTCGGGGACCCCCGTGTCCGCCATCCGTGCCGCCGGTCGGTCTCCCGCCCCGGGGGCCTCGTGATGACGACGAGGTGCCTCCCACGGTAATCCCGGCCACGGGGACGCGCAAGGGATGACAGGCTGGGGGCATGCCGGAGAACCTGTTGCCGAACCCGTCGACGAACCCTGAGACCCTGCTGCCCGCTGAACCCGAGGTGACCGCGGCACTCGCCGCCGACGCCCCCGTCGCCAGCGTGGTGGTGTCGCACCCGTCGTCGAGCCTGGCGTGGGCCCTGCTCGCCGACGAGGCCTGGGAGCGTGGCGCGGCGCTCGAGTCGTACGCCTACGCCCGCGTCGGGTACCACCGCGGGCTCGACGCCCTGCGCAAGGCCGGCTGGCGCGGTGCCGGTCCGGTGCCGTGGGCGCACGAGCCGAACCGGGGCGTGCTCCGTGCGCTGCTCGCGCTGCGCCGTGCGGCCGAGGCGATCGACGAGCCCGGCGAGCCCGAGCGCCTGACCGACTTCCTGAACGCGAGCGACCCCGAGGCACTGCGCGCCCTGTCCGCCGACGCGTAGGCAGCGCGGTCGCGGCGCAGTCGACAGATCGCGCCCCGTGATCGTCGTCGCGCCCCGAAGAGCCGGGGCGCGACGACGGCAGCGGGGCGCGGACGAGTCGGACGCAGCCCGCCCCGCCCTACGCCAGCACCACGCTCCAACTGAACGCCTGCGGCCAGAGCTGGTGCTCCGGCAGCACGTCGAGGCCGCACGCCCGGCTGCCGAGCCCGTGCTGTGCCGCGTCGAGGTACAGGTACAGGTGGTCCGACGTCGGCAGCTCGTACGGGTGCTCGGCGCGGTCGATCTGCTGCGCGGTCCACGGCGACAGGGTGAAGCCCGCACGGTGCGATCCCACGGTCGACACCGTGAACGGCCCCACGGACAACGAGCGCAGAGCAGGCCGGTGCCCGGTCTCCTGCGGCCGCGAGTACTCGACCCCGAGCGACCGCACCGGAGCGGTGAACCGACCGACCCGGGCTGCGTGCGACGAGTCGGCGTAGGACTCGAGCGGCCCGGTGCCGAACCACGTGGCCGTCTCGTCGGCCAACCCGGCCGGCAGGTCGAACCGCACCCCGATCCGCGGCCAGGTGACGTCCCACGCCCCGAACGGTACCGCGTCGGTCTGCAGCACCAGCCCGTCGGACGTCAGGGTCCAGCGGTGCGTGACCTCGAGGCCCCACCCGCTGTTCGCCGCCGCCACCCGCACCCGCTGTTCCAGGCCGGAGTCGGTCCGTGCCACCGACACCAGGCGGTGGGTCAGCCGGTCCAGTCCACGGTCTCGCCAGCGCGAGGCCGACGGGGGAGCGTCCGGGTCACCGACACCGTGCGTCAGCACCGGGTCCGCCGTCTCGTAGCCGCCCTGCGACGCCAAGCGGTCGTTGTCGGTCGGGGCGCGCCAGAGTTCCAGGCGGGGTCCTGCGACCTCGTGTCCCTTCCAGGACACCAGGTCGCCGCGGTCCGAGAACGTCCCGTCGCCGAGACGGTCGCCGTCCCACCCCTGCCGGGAGGCCCGTGGTGCGTCCGCCACACGGCTCGCGACGAGCCGCTGGGTGCGTGCGACGACGTGGCCGGTGTCCGCCCACGCGGTCGGGCCCGCCAGTTCGGCGGTCAGGTCGAGCCAGAGCTCGTCGCCGGGTGTGAGTTCGGCCGTGGCCGCGTCGAGCACCTCGGTCGGCACCGGGACGGTCGCCGACTCGCGGGCGGCCACCACACCGGCGGCGAACCGACCGGAGGCCTCGACAACGCCGTTCCGCGACAGGGTCCAGCAGAACCGCAGCCCGGCGGTCGAGGCCGAGTGGTACCGGTTCTCGACCAGGATCGTGGTCTCCGACACCGCCAGGCGGATCGGGGCGACGACGGCGGCGAACTCGGCGAGCCCGGGCGTCGGGGAGTCGTCGGGCAGCACCAGGCCGTCCATCACGAAGTTGCCGTCGTGCACGACCTCGTGGAAGTCGCCGCCGTAGGCGTAGTAGTCCTGGCCGGACGCCGTCTGCGCCAGGAGCCCGTGGTCGCGCCACTCCCACACGAACCCGCCGTGCAGGCGCGGGTACCGGTCGACCAGGGCCTCGTACTCGGCGATCTGGCCGGGGCCGTTGCCCATCGCGTGGACGTACTCGCAGTGGATGAACGGCTTCGAGCGTTGCCGTGCGGCCTCGGCCGGGCCGCAGCCGAGCAGGGGCGTCGGGGTGCCGCCGCCGATGGACTCGGTCTCCTGCAGCGACGGGTACATCCGCGAGTACACGTCGGTGTACTCGCCCGTGTAGTCGCCCTCGTAGTGCACGGGCCGCTCGGCGTCGCGGTCGTGCACCCACTGCGACATCGCCGCCAGGTTCCGGCCGGTGCCGGACTCGTTGCCGAGCGACCACATCACGATGGACGGGTGGTTCTTGTCCCGCTCGACGGTCCGTGCGACGCGGTCGAGGTAGGCGTCCGCCCAGGCCGGGTCGTCCGACGGGTTGCCGACCCAGCCGGTGAAGATGAACCCGTGGGTCTCGAGGTCGGTCTCCAGGATCACCCAGAAGCCGAGCTCGTCGGCCAGGTCCAGCACGCGGGGGTGCGGCGGGTAGTGCGAGGTGCGGATCGCGTTGACGTTGTTCCGCTTCATGAGCGCCATGTCCGCGCGGGCGTGCTCCTCGTCGAAGACCCGGCCGCGCACGGGGTGGGTCTCGTGCCGGTTCACGCCGTGGAACACCACGCGCTCACCGTTGACCAGGAACCGGTCGCCCTCGATCGACACGGTGCGGAAGCCGAGCCGCAACGAGACGGTCTCGCCACCGGCGGCACCGCCGGCGTCCGTGCCGGTCGACAGCGTGGCGTCGTACAGCTTCGGCAGCTCCGCGCTCCACGGCTCGACGCCCTCGACCTCGATCGGCACGACCTCGTCGGCCGTCGCCCACGTCACGTCGACGCCGAGGTCGGGCACCGCGAACCGCACCGGGAATCCAGCGTCCAGCGTCGGGAACGTGATGGTCCCGCTGCCGGTCGCCGGGCGTCCGGACGCAGCGGTCCCGGCCGTCGCGGCACTGCCCAACGTGGGCGCCCAGGAAGCCCTGACGAACACGTCGTCGATCGGCGCCGTCGGACGGGCGAGCAGCGTGACGTCGCGGAAGATCCCCGGCAGCCACCACTGGTCCTGGTCCTCGAGGTACGAGGCCGCCGACCACTGGTGCACCCGCACGGCCAGGTCGTTCGACCCCGGACGGAGCAGCTGCGTGACGTCGAACTCGGTCGCCAGGCGGGACCCGGTCGACCAGCCCACGAGCGTGCCGTTCAGCCACACCCGGAAGTGCGACTCGACCCCGTCGAACCGCAGCAGCACCCGACCGGCGGCCGCGAACGACGCCGGCAGCTCGAACGTGCGCCGGTGATCGCCGGTGGGGTTCTCGTCCGGCGGGTGTGGCGGGTCGATCGGGAACGGGTACTGCAGGTTCGTGTAGCTCGGCGACCCGTGCCCGTGCAGCACCCAGTGCGACGGCACCGGGAGCTCGCCCCACGCGGGGTCGTCCTCCACGGCGGCGTCGGTCGCGAACGCGTCGGACACCGATGCGACCGGCGACCACCGGAAGCGCCAGTCGCCGTTCAGTGACAGCGAGGGTGCGTCGGTGTGGAGCGCGGCCCGCGGAGGGAGCCGTGATGCCGAACCCGGCGAGGTCGAGTGGAGGTCGTCGAGTGCGGAGTTGGTCAACCCTTGACCGATCCTTCCGTGAGGCCCCCGCGCCAGAAGCGCTGCAGGACGATGATGGCGATGACGAGCGGGATGACCGAGACGAGCACCCCGCCGGTGGTGAGCTGGTAGAACTCCGGCAGGCGGTCGACCTGCGAGCGCCAGTTGTTCAACCCCAGTGTGATCGGGTACAGCTTCTGGTCTGCCAGCATGATGAGCGGCAGGAAGAAGTTGTTCCAGATGCCGACGACCTGGAACAGGAACACGGTCACCAGGGCCGGGGTCATCTGGCGGAGCACGACGGTGTGGAAGATCCGCAGTTCGCTGGCACCGTCGATGCGTGCCTGTTCGAGCAGCGTGGTGTCCACCGACGCCGCCGCGTACACCCGGCACAGGAACAGGCCGAACGGGGAGACGAGGCTCGGGATGAGCACGCTCCAGTACGTGTCGGTCAGGCCGAGGGTCGAGAACAGCAGGAACAGCGGCAGCGCCGTCGCGGTCCCCGGCACGAGCACGCCGCCGAGGATCGTGCCGAACACGAACTGCCGACCCTTGAAGTCGTACTTCGCCAGCGCGTACCCGCCGGCCGCGGCGAAGTAGGTCGCCAGGACCGCACCGACGCCGGAGTACAGGATGCTGTTCGCGATCCACCGGACGAAGATGCCGCCGTCGTACGTGAACACCTGCTGCAGGTTGCTCCACAGTGCGAAGTCGCCGCCGAACCAGAACCCGTTCGTCGAGAACAGCGCGCCGGTCGTCTTCGTCGCGGCGATGACCACCCAGTACAGCGGGACGAGGAAGTACAGCGCGACGATGACGAGGATGCCCGTCACGACGATCTGCGAGCGGGGAGACCGGTCGAGCTTGCGGCGCTGGTGCGCCGAGATCGACGTGGTGTCCACGGGGACGGCGGTCTTCGCCGTGGCCGGCGCTTCGATGGCTTCGCTGGTCATGCGTCCGCCCCCTTCGTTCCGTTCTGCAGACCGGACCTGGCCTGGAGGCCCGGTGCGGCTTGGGAAGTACCGGTGCTGCCCGCCGCAGCGCGCGTCTGGAGCGCGGTGCGGGCCTCCAGGCCGTCACGCTTGGCGCGCTTGCGCCGGTCGCGTTCGTCCTTCGGCGCGCGGTTCGTCAACGCGAGGAACGCGAACGACAGGATGAACGCGGCCAGCGCGATGATGACCGCCTGCGCACTCGCGACGCCGTACTCGTTGAACGCGAACGCGTTCGTGTACGCGGCGTAGTTCGGCGTGTACTCGGTGTCGATCGCCGGGGCGACCGTGGACAGGATCTGCGGCTCGGCGAAGAGCTGCAGCGTCCCGATGATCGAGAACACCGTCGTGAGCACCAGGGCCGGGGCGATGAGCGGGATCTGGATCCGCCATGCGACCTGGAACGGGCCGGCACCGTCCATCTTGGCGGCCTCGTAGACCTCGCCGGGGATCGACTTCAGCTGCGCCACGATGATGAGCATGTTGTAGCCCGTGTAGGTCCACGTGACGATGTTCGCGATCGACCACAGCACGCTGTTCGCGCCGAGGAAGTCCGGCTGCAGCCCCATCGACTGCAGCAGCGACACGATCGGCGACAGGCCGGGCACGTACAGGAACGACCACAGGATCGTCGCGATGACGCCGGGGACGCCGTACGGCATGAAGTAGATCGCGCGGAAGAAGCCCGGCCAGCGGGCGCTCGCCGACTCGAGCAGCAGCGCGAGGATCGTGCAGGCGATGATCATCACCGGGACCTGCACGATGCCGAAGAGCAGCATGCGGCCGATCGAGGCGACGAAGCCGGAGTCCTGCAGCGCGATCGCGTAGTTGTCGAAGCCGGCGAACTTGCCGACGACGCCGTCCTCGCCGAACAGGCCCTCGCGGTCGACGGTCGTGAACGACTGGAACAGGGCGCTGATGATCGGGATGATGAACGTCAGCAGGAACAGGGCCAGGAACGGCGCGAGCAGGATCCACGGGGCACGCTTCTGCGCACTCGTGGCCTTCGTGCTCGTGCGGAAGGCGGGTCGCGTGCTGGTCTGCTGGCTCATCGTGCCGTCCTGACGCTGAGGCCCTTGTCCTTGAAGGACTGGACGATCTCCCGCTGCGCGAGTTCCACCGCGTCGGAGAGCTTGAGGCCGGAGGTGAGCTTCCGGCGGAACTGGTTCTGCAGGCTCGTGAACGCCGACTGGGTCACGGGGGACCACGACCAGTCGATGTTCTGCTCCTTCGAGGCCGGCACGAAGACGTCCTCGTTGTAGTTCTGGCCGGAGAACCACTTCGACGGCTGCTCACGCTGCTTGCCGATGTAGTCGACCGCGGGCGACCAGCCGATGCCGCAGTGCTTGATCATCGCGTCGATGCCCTCCTTCGAGGTGGTCATCCACGTGATGAACTCGAGCGCCTCCCTCGGGTGCTTCGCGTTCGCCAGGACCGCCGCCGTCGACCCGCCGATGGCGCTCGAGCCGAAGCCGTCGGCGCCCCACTTCTGCATCGGGGCGACCTTCCACTTGCCCTCGCCGCCCTGCACGGACTCGATCAGGGCGTCGCCCCAGCTCGCGCTCGTGACGGCGGCGATCTTGCCGCTCGCGGCCGAGGCGTACCAGCCGGGGGAGTACGCACCGGCGCTGGTGTCGACGAGCTTGTCGTCGATGACCCCGTCGAAGAAGTCCGCGACCATCAGGGTCTTGTCGTCGGTCATGTCGACGACCCACTCGTCACCGTCGACCTTGAACCAGCGGGCGCCGGCCTGCTGTGCGTACGCGGCGAACGGTGACGCGTCCGAGACCGGGAACACCTCGAGGTAGTTCTGCTTGCCCGTCTTCCGGACCTTCTCGGCCAGGTCCCGCCACTCGTCCCACGTCGTCGGGGGTTCACCGCCGGCCTGCTCGAGCAGGGCGGTCTGGTAGTAGAAGCCCATGGGGCCGGTGTCCTGCGGGATGCCGTAGATGCCGTCGACGAACGACACCTGCGCCCACGCCGCCTCGTCGTACTTGGACTCGAAGTCCTTCGCGCCGTAGCGGGCGAGGTCGACGAGACCGTTGGCGAGCATGAACTCGGGGATCTGCCGAAGCTCGACCTGACCGATGTCCGGACCGCCGCCGGCCGCCAGTGCGGAGTACATCTTCTGGTACCCGCCGCTGTTGCCACCGGGGATCCAGTTCGCCGACACCTGGATGTTCGGGTGCGTCTTGTTCCAGACGTCGCAGACCTTCTGCAGGTCCTTCAACCAGGCCCAGTAGGTGAGCTGGACGGTCTCGCCCGACGCGGCGGCCGGCACGAGGGCGGCCTTGTTCACGTTGGTGGAACCGGGGACCGCGCAGCCGGCGAGCAGCCCTGCCGCCGCCGTGCCGATGCCGAAGCCCAGGAGTTGTCGTCTGGAGATGGGTCGTGGTCGTGGCGTCATTGCCGCACTCCGGTTCGTCGTCGATTCGGGGTCCAGGTCAGCCAACCACAAAACCGAGCGTCGTTGCAGATTCGCGCCTGGGTGTTCGCTCCCGACTGTGGACGCCCGGTGGCGGCGAGGTGGAGTGTGGTCGCACGTGAGAGCGCCGGGGCTCATCAGCTCCGGCAACCGTCCGAGAGGAGCTGCCATGACGTCGACCAACGCGACGAGCGAACTGCACCGGATCCTGGGAGAGCGACTGGAGGGCGGCGGCACCTGGGCCTGGGCCTACGCCGACGTCTCCGGCAACGTCGAGGATCCCCGACGACAGGCGGCGCTCAAGCTCCGCGGTGTCGAGGAGGGGCTCCGGGCACAGGGTGCGTCCGACGAGGTCGTCGACGCCGTCGCCACCGAGTTCGAGCAGGAGCCCGGCGTCCCCTCGCCCGTCACCCGGTACGTGCTCGTGCACGACGGCGAGGTCGTGCTGAGCGAGGTCCTGCCCGGGCCGCTGCACGGATCGGAGTCCGTCGGCGTCGGAGCCGTGCCCGACCTGGTGCCGCTCGTCGCCCACCGTCCCGTCGACCTGCCGTTCCTGGTGGTCCACGCCGGCAAGGAGGGCGGGGCCTTCCGTGCCTACCGCCTCGGGCACGCTCCGGTCGCGGCCGACGCGTCCGAGCAGCAGGTGGCAGGCCGGAACGACACCCTGCACTACGCCAAGGCCGGCACCGGGTGGAAGCAGCCGCACTGGCAGCAGCACACCGAGGAGATCTGGAAGCAGAACTCCTCGGAGACCGCTGCCGCCGTGGACGAGGCCGTTCGGACGATCCGCCCCGGACTCGTCGTCGTCGCCGGTGACGTCACCGCCCGCGAGCTGCTGGTGAAGGCACTCTCGTCCGAGACCCGTGCACTCGTCTCGGTGTTCCCGGGCGACCCGCGAGCCGACGCCGGTTCGAAGCAGGCGTTCGTCGAGCACGTCGAGACCGCACTCGCCCGCGTCGTCGCCACCCGCCGTCACGACCTCGAGGACTCGCTCCGCACGCACGTCGGGCGTGGCGACAACCAGGTCGTCACCGGCCTCGGACCCGTCGTCGAGGCGCTGCAGCAGGCCCAGGGTGCGACCGTCGCCCTCGACGCCGTGGCCATCGGCGACCGGACGCTGCTCGCGCTCGCCGGGGCGCCGTGGGTCGCCACCGCACCGGAGCAGGCCGCGGGGACGCCGGTGATCGGGGCGGTGCCGGCGGTGTGCGCGCTCGTGCGGGCCGCGGTCCTGACCGACGCCGAGCTCGTGCTCGTCAACGCCGCGTCGCTGCCCGGTGGCGCTCCCGCCGCCGCGCTGCTGCGCTGGCCCGTCGGCCCGGTGGTCCCCGCCTAGCGAGCCGCGCGCGCACCTTATCGAAACGGGCGTACCTGGTCAGTTCTTTCGACCAGGTACGCCCGTTCCTACAGTGCATCGCGCGGGTCAGTCGTGCGACCGGTCCGCGCGCGGGACCAGCGGCAGGGCCAGCAGCGGCAGCACGGCCACGATGCCGAACGACGCCGCGAACCCGAGCGCCGTCACCAGGGCCCCGATTCCCGGGCCGACGGCGCTCGCCGCGATGAACTGCCCGGTGTTCTGCGTGCCGAGGGCGCGACCGGACCAGAACGGCCCGGCCGCCTCGGCGACCGACGTGTAGGCCAGCCCGTTGTCCGCCACGGTGACGCTCGTCGCGATCACCAGGAACACGGCTCCGGCGGCCAGGTGCGTGACGTCGACGAGCGCGAGGAGCCCCATCACGACGGCGGCACTCACGACGACGATCCGAAGCGGTCCGACGCGTGAGCCGGCCCGGTCGCTCCAGACCCCGACCAGGATCCGTCCGATCGCCCCGACGAACTGCGACGCCCCGACGAGCAGCCCTGCCGCGGCCGTCGACCAGCCCAGTCCGACGAGCCACACCAGCCCGTAGGTCGACAGGGTGAACTGCGGCACCACGAGCAGGATCGACACCGCGTGGATCCGCCAGAGGAACCCGCTCGCCCGGTACGGGTTCGCCGTCGCGTCGGCCGGTGCGGTGTGCCGGGCCGGTCGTGGCGGGTTCTGGATGCCGATGGCGCAGAGCACCGCGAGCACGGCGCAGAGGACGATCGGCAGGACGAGGGCCGCGCGGATCCCGGGCCCCTCGGCGAGCTGCGGCACCGTGACGGCCGCGAGCGTCACCCCGAGCGGCTGCGACATCTGCCGGATGCCCATCGCGAGCCCGCGCCGCTCCTTCGGGAACCACCCGACGACGACCCGGCCGCTCGCGGCGTTCGTCGACGCGCTCGTCATGCCGCCCAGCAGGAAGGCCAGCCCGAGCAGGACCGGGTCTCCCGCGGCGAGCCATGCCCCGACCACCGCGAGGGTCGTCAGCACGAGCCCGCCGGCGATCACGATCCGTTCGCCGATCCGGTCGGTGATCGCGCCCCAGGCGATGAGGGTCAGGACCATGCCGAACGTCGGCGCGGCGGCGAGCACGCCCGCGACGGTCAGGGACGTGCCGTTCGCGTGCAGGTACGGGATGAGCAGAGCGGGAGCCGTCACCACCAGGGTCCCGGCGGCCTGCGCGGCGACCCCGAGCGCGAGCATCGTCCACGCTCGGCGGCCGATCGTGGTGGGCGTCGGGGGTGCGGCGGTCGCGGTCATCGTGGTGGCTCGCATCGTTTCATGTCGGAAGCAATTGGTATACCACAACGGTATACCATTCCGACGGTGTCCCCGCTAGAGTTGTTGGCCGTGACCGACACGACCGATGCAACCCCGGTGTCGCAGACGGCCCAGCTCTACGACAACCTGCGTGCCGCGATCCTGACGCTCGACATCGCGCCGGGTGAGCGCATCTCGGAGCGCGGTCTCGAAGCGCGGTTCCACGCCTCGCGGACCCCCGTCCGTGCCGCACTGTCGCGGCTCGAGCGCGAGGGCCTCATCCTGCACGAGGGGCGCTCGTGGACGGTCACTCCGATCGACCTCGACGAGATCGCCTCGCTCGCCGAACTCCGGGGCGTGCTCGAACCCGCCGCCACCCGACTCGCGGTCGAGCGGGCGAGCGCCGAGCAGCTCGCCGAGGTCCGCGGGCACCTCGACGCCCTGCGCCCGACGCCCGACCAGCAGGCCGGCATCCGGATGGGCTCGACGTTCCACCTCGACCTGGCGGCGCTCGGCGGCAACCGGTTCATCACCGACGCGATCGCCGATGCCCTGACCCGTCTCGAGCGCACCCGGTGGATCGAGGTCCGCACGCCCGAGGCCCGCGACGCCGCGTGGGACGAGCACAGCGCCATCATCGACGCCGTGCGCGACGGCGACGCCGACCGTGCGGCCGGGCTCGTCGCAGCGCACGTCGCCGGGACGAACGACCGGTTGCTCGGTTGGATCGCGCAGGAGCGCCGCCGACTGCGCGGCGCGGGCATGACGATCGTCGGGGCGACCGAGCGCTGACGCGAACCGCGTGACCTGACGGCACGCGTGGAGCGTGGAGCGTGACCCGATCTGCCGGGCGAGCAGGGCACTGGACGCGACCGCCCCGGAGACGCGACCCGACAGCAGGTGCCGGTCCGCGCCTCCTGGCCGTCGCCCGGTCGACGCCGGACGTGACCCGCTACGGGCGGTACGCGCGCTCCTCCGTCGCGTCGAGCTGGTCGAACGTCGAACCGCCGCCGTCGGTGCGCTCGAGCAGCGCGTCGCGCACCTCGGCCTCGTCGTGGCTCGCGCGGTTCGCCAGCTTGCTTCCGGATCGTGTCGCCTGTGACATGTCGGTGTCCTTCCCCTGCGTGTGGGCATCGTGGTGTGCGCGGGCATCCTGCCCGCCGGTGCGCTTCCTCACGGGACGTACTGAGGTCGTGACAGTGTCGCGCGGTCGCTCCGGCCGCCGCAAGGGCTTTCGTCACATGTGGAGAAGTGCCGTCACGGACCGTGCCTAGGATGGTGCGGCCGCGCCGCCCCGGTGCGCACCAGCGGACGTCGGACGGGAGGCACGGCTTGGCTGCACCACGTACCGCACCTCCCACGGTCTACGACGTCGCCAGTGCCGCGAACGTCTCGATCGCGACCGTCTCGCGCGTGCTCCGCACGCCGGACGCCGTCCGCGAGGGCACCCGGGACCGCGTCCAAGCGGCGATCCGCAGCCTCGGCTACGTGCCCTCCGGCAACGCCCGAGCCCTCGCCGGCAAGCGCACCGGCGTCGTCGGACTGCTGCTGCCCGGGTTCGACGTGGTGCCCGACGAACGGCCGGACCTGGTCACCGACGGGGGCGTCCGCGTGGTCGACGACCGCCGCCACGTGACCCAGCCGTTCTCCTCGAACCTGTACTTCGACGAGGTCCTGCGCGGCGCCGAGACCGAGGCCTGGCAGCGCGGACTCGCGCTCATGGTCGCCGCCGGTCGGGGGTCCTCGCGCGACGTGATCGTCAACGACGTCGCCGGCCGGGTGGACGGCCTCGCCGTGCTCGCGCAGACCGTGCCGGACGACCTGCTCGAGCACGTCGCGCGTCGGATCCCGGTCGTGGTGCTCGCCGACGACCGGCGGTCGCACGGGTTCGACTCCGTGAGCGTGGACAACAGCGCCGGCATGCGGACGCTCGCGTCGCACGTGATCGGGCGGCTCGGCATCCGGTCGCTCGCCTACGTCGCAGGCCCGATCGACTCACCGGACGACATGGAGCGCTCGACGGGCTTCCGGTCGGCGTTGGCGGACCACGGGGTGCCGGCGTCGTCGGTCCGGGTGGTGCACGGCGACTTCGGCCGGGCGCGGGCGCGGGAGCTGGCGGCGACGCTGCTGGCGGACGAGGTGCCCCGGGCCATCGTGTGCTCGAACGACCAGTCGGCGCTCGGGGTGCTCGACGCCGCCACCGCCCGGGGCCTGCGCGTGCCCGAGGACGTCGTCGTCACCGGGTTCGACGGCATCGACGCCGGGCGCTTCTCGTCGCCGCGGCTCACCACCGTGCACCAGCCGATGGGGGAGCTCGGGCGTGCGGCGGTGCGGGCGATCGTCGACCGGCTGGACCACCGCGAGGGGCCGCCGCGCGCCGTCCGGCTACCGGTCGAGGTGCTGCTGCGCGAGAGCTGCCCGCCGGCGCTGTGACGCGCGGCGCGGCGAGCGGCGCGGCGAGCGGCGCGGCGGTGCGGCGAGCGGCGCGGCGGTGCGTCCGCACCGTGCGGCTTTGGTCATCCCGTGCGACGTTGACCGCCCGGTGCGGGCCTGTAACCGCGCACGGAGCGGGCAGCCTCGCACCCGGCGACGGAACGCGCACCGTGCGCAGCGACCCTCGCTCCGACCCTCGCTCCGACCCTCACTGCCGCCGCCCGCCACTGCGTACCACCCCGGCACGGAACCCCGGTGTTGCGCGACGCGATGTAAGCGCATACATTGACCCAGTACCGATTCGACACGGAGGTCGACCGAGCAATGACGCTTCCCCCACAGCGCACGCGCGGCAAGCGCGACCCCGGGACCCGCGCTCCCGGAACGCGCCCCGGCAGCACCCGACGACGCGGCCGCCTCGTCGCGGCGATCGCCGGGCTCGCAGCCGTGGCCCTCATGGCCACCGGCTGCAGCATCCAGGTCCGGTCCGAACCCGATCCCACGATCGGCAAGGACACGATGCTCATCAACGCGGACCACGGCAACCCGCTGTTCGACCGCAACTTCAACCCGTACATCGCGAACGCCCGCACGGCCTCCAAGTGGATGTACGAGCCGCTCATCGAGATCAACCCGCTCGACGGCAAGGGCACCCCGTGGCTGGCCAGCAAGTGGAGCCAACCGGACGCCAGCACGATCGACATGACGATCCGCCAGGGCGTCGAGTGGTCCGACGGCTCGCCGTTCTCGGCGAAGGACGTGGCCTTCACTTTCGACCTGCTGAAGAAGTTCCCGGCGATGGACGTCAAGGGCGCCTGGCAGCACATCAAGAGCATCGAGGTGGACGGCGACCACGTCGTCTTCCACCTCAAGAGCGACGACGTGCCGAGCCTGAACATCATCGGCGCGACGTACATCCTCGGTGAGCAGCACTGGGGCGGCGTGAAGGACCCCACGACGTTCCGCGACCCGAACCCGGTCGGCACCGGTCCGTTCGTGCTCGGCAACTACACCGACCAGCAGTACTCGATGGACAAGAACCCGACGTACTGGCAGGCCGACAAGATCGCCATCAAGCACCTCATCCTGCCGGCGACGAACACGCAGCTCGACACCGTCACCCGCGGCTACGACTGGGCGTACTCGTTCATCTCGGACGTCAAGGGCACCTGGGGCGCCGCGTCGAAGACCAACCAGTGGTGGTTCCCGGCCGGTGGTGTGATCGGCCTCATCCCGAACCTGACGAAGGCCCCGTACAACGACGTCAACGTCCGCAAGGGCATCTCGCTCGCGCTGAACCGTGACGACATCGCCGAGACCGCGTCCGAGGGCAACCTGGCGGCAGCGGGCCAGACCGGCCTGATCCTGCCGAACCAGGAGAAGTACCTCAACCCGGACATCCCCGACCAGGGCATGATCACGCAGGACGTCGACGCTGCGAAGGCCGCGTTCGCGAAGTCCGGCTGGACCGAGCAGGGCGGGAAGATCATGAAGGACGGCAAGCAGCTGTCCATCACCATCATGACCGCGAACGGCTACTCGGACTGGCTCCGTGCCGCGCAGGAGGTCCGTCGCGACCTGACGGCCATCGGCGTGAAGGTGACGATCCAGGCACCGCAGCCCGCCGGCTACCAGCAGAACATCAACAACGGCACGTTCGACATGGCGATGGGCGGCATGGGGAACGGTGACGTCTACCAGGCGTTCAACTCCCTGCTCAGCAGCGACTTCTACCAGCCGGTCGGCAAGTCGACGGTGAACAACTACGAGCGCTACAAGAACGCCGACACCCAGAAGCTCCTCGACGAGTACAAGGCGACGACGGACACGGCGAAGCAGCAGGAGATCCTGAACCAGCTGCAGGAGATCGTGTACGACGAGCTGCCCGTGATCGGCATGTACTACGGCGGGCTCTGGGGGCTGTTCAACACCGGCAAGTTCGTCGGTTGGCCCAGCGCCGAGGACCCGTACATGGCCCCGCAGAACTACGACTCCGCACCGCTGCTCATCTTCTCGAAGCTCCGGCTCCGGGACAGCGCAGCCGGCCAGGAGATCCTGAAGCAGCAAGAGGACCAGAAGTGAAGTACATCCTCCAGAAACTCGTCCTCTTCGTCCTGACCCTCTGGGCCGCGGTCACGCTGAACTTCGTGCTCCCGCGCCTCATGCCGGGCAGCCCGTCGGACGCCGCGCTGGCGAAGCTCAGCCAGAACGGCCCCGTCACCGAAGCCACCAAGAAGGCCATCGAGGCCCAGCTCGGCGTCCCCACGGGCAACCTGTGGGACCAGTACGTCAACTACCTGCACCAGGTCGTCACACTCGACTTCGGGGTGAGCTACACGTTCTACCCGCAGCCGGTCGGCGACCTGGTGTCGAAGGCCCTGCCGTACACGCTCATCCTGGTCGGCGTCGTCACGATCCTCGCGTTCGTCCTCGGCACCCTGATCGGCGTCGCGGCGGCGTGGAAGCGCGGCACCTGGCTGGACTCGCTCCCGACGCTGTCGGGCTCCTTCATGTCGACGTTCCCGTACTTCTGGACCGCCCTGCTCCTGCTGTTCTTCCTCGGCTACGTGCTGCACTGGTTCCCGACGACGGGTGCCTACTCGGCGACCACCACCCCGGGGCTCAACGGCGCGTTCGCGGCCGATGCCCTGCAGCACGCGGTGCTGCCAGCGGTGACGATCCTCGTGACGAGCCTCGGCGGCTGGATCATCGGCATGCGCAACGCGATGATCAACACCCTCGGTGACGACTACGTGACCTTCGCCGAGGCGAACGGTCTGCGCGGCCGCACCGTGGCCGTCCGGTACGCGGCGCGGAACGCGATCCTGCCGAACCTGACCGGCTTCGGTCTGGCACTCGGTGGCGTGGTCGGCGGTTCGGTGCTGGTCGAGCAGGTCTTCGGCTACCCCGGCATCGGCTACCTGCTGTTCAACGCCGTCATCGGGCAGGACTACCCGCTGATGCAGGCCCTCTTCCTGATGATCACCGTGTCGGTGCTCATCGCCAACTTCATCGTGGACGTCATGTACGGCGTCCTGGACCCGAGGACGCGCCGATGACCAACAACGCCACTGTCGCTGTCCGGACCCAGGACACCGACGAACAACAGGCTCCTTCCAAGTGGAAGAGCATCGCCCGCCAGTTCGGCGTCGTCTGGTCGAACTCGAAGGCCCGGATCGGCATCATCATCCTCGCGGTGTTCGTGCTCGTCGCGATCTTCGCGCCGCTCCTGGCCCCGTACGGTGCCAGCCAGAACGGCTTCGCCCGGTCCGCCGACGCGACCGCCGACCACTGGATGGGCACCACCGCCGCCGGCGAGGACGTCCTGTCCCAGATCATCTACGGCGCACGGATCTCCGTGATGGTGGGTGCCGTCGCCGGCATCCTGTCGACGCTCGTCGCCGTCGCGATCGGCCTCAGCTGGGGCTACGTCCGCGGGTGGATCGGCGAGGTCATCGGCTTCATCGTGAACCTGTTCCTGGTCATCCCGGGCCTGCCCCTGATGATCGTCATCGCGGCGTACCTGCAGAACGGCGGCATCGCGGTCATCATCGCGGTGATCGTCGTCACCGGCTGGGCCTGGGGCGCGCGCGTGCTGCGCAGCCAGACGCAGTCCCTGCGCGGTCGCGACTTCGTGACGGCGGCGCAGTTCTCGGGTGACGGTGCGACCCGCATCGTGTTCCGCGAGATCCTGCCGAACATGACCTCGCTCATCGTCGGCTCGTTCTTCGGAGCGGCCACGAGCGCGATCCTGGCCGAGGCGGGCCTCGAGTTCCTCGGGCTCGGCGACTCGTCGATCGTCAGCTGGGGCACGATCCTCTACTGGGCGCAGAACTCCAACGCGCTGCTCACCGGCCAGTGGATCCTGCTCTTCGCCCCCGGCCTCTGCATCGCGCTGCTCGCGATGAGCCTCACCCTGATCAACTTCGGCGTCGACGCCGTGTCCAACCCGCGGCTGCGCGAAGGCGCGCGCCCGAAGCGCAAGGAGGCGACCGCATGAGCGGCTCGCGTACGACGCAACCAGCAGACGGCCTGGAGGCGCGGGACGGCGCCGCCACGGGCCTCCCGTCCGACGGTGGTGACGCCCAGAGCGTCCTGCTGGACGTCCGCGACCTGTCGGTCGTGTACGAATCGGCCGGCCAGACGGCCGTCCAGGCGGTCGACCACGTGTCGTTCAGCTTGCGGAAGGGCGAGTTCGTCGGCCTCGTCGGCGAGTCCGGTTCGGGCAAGTCGACGCTCGGCTACGCGCTGACGCGTCTGCAGAAGCCGCCGGCGCGGACGAACGGCGGCAGCATCGTCTTCAACGGCCACGACATCCGTGACCTCGACGAGGAAGCGCTCCGGCAGCAGCGCCAGGGCGGCTTCGCGATGGTGCTGCAGTCCGGCATGAACGCGCTCAACCCGGTGCGCACCGTCCGGAACCACTTCATCGACATCTTCAAGGCGCACGGCCACGTGTCGCGCGACCGGTGGGACGCCCGG
Organism: Curtobacterium sp. PhB137; assembly: GCF_003814955.1. Classification (NCBI taxonomy): domain Bacteria; kingdom Bacillati; phylum Actinomycetota; class Actinomycetes; order Micrococcales; family Microbacteriaceae; genus Curtobacterium; species Curtobacterium sp. PhB137. The sequence continues at coordinate 1,013,679 of NZ_RKQO01000004.1, forward strand.
ATGAAGGAGCTCATCGAGAAGGTGAAGCTGCCGACGTCGATGCTCGCCCGGTTCCCCGGGGAGCTCTCCGGCGGCATGCGGCAGCGTGTCTCGATCGCCCTGGCCCTGTCGCTCGAACCGCAGCTCATGGTGTTCGACGAGCCGACCACGGCACTCGACGTGCTCGTGCAGCACGCCGTCATGGACACGATCATCGAGCTGCAGCAGGCCGAGGGCTTCACGGCGATCCTGATCAGCCACGACCTCGGCATCGTGCTCGAGGCCACCGAGCGCGTGCTCGTCATGCACGAGGGCCGCATCGTCGAGGACGGCGGCTCGAAGGAGCTCCTGCGCAACCCGCAGGACGAGTACACGCAGATGCTGCTGTCGCACTACGCCGACCCGCGGGCCGAGATCGTGTCCCTGCCCGGGTTCCCGGACCGGTCGCAGCGTGCGACGTCCGGCGAGAAGCGGCAGGAGGCCACGTCGTCGTTCAGCACCGTCGGGTCGCGTGAGCGCTCGGCGGCGAAGAACCCGATCGTCGTCTCGAACATCGTGAAGACCTACCCGGCGCCGCGCCGCGGCGAGCAGCCCGTGCAGGCGGTGCGCGACGTGTCGTTCACCCTCGAGCCGGGGCAGTCGCTCGCCCTGGTCGGCCAGTCCGGTTCGGGCAAGTCGACCATCGCGAAGCTCCTGACCGGGGTCGAGAAGCCGACGACCGGCACCGTCCGGTTCGGCGACCTCGACGTCGCACGCCTGGGCAAGCGCGGCCTGCGGGACCTCCGCTCCGAGGTGCAGATGGTGTTCCAGGACCCGTACGCGGCGCTCAACCCGCTGCACACCGTGGAGTACACGCTGTCCCGCCCGATCGCGAACTACACGGACCTGACGGGGCAGGACGCCCGGCGCCGCGTGCTCGAGCTCCTCGAGACCGTGGGCCTGACCCCGGTCGAGCAGTTCGCGCAGAAGCTCCCGCACCAGCTCTCCGGTGGGCAGCGGCAGCGCGTCGTCATCGCCCGGGCACTCGCGTCCGACCCGCAGGTGATCATCGCCGACGAGCCGGTCTCGATGCTCGACGTGACGTTGCGCGCCGGCGTGCTCGCCCTGCTCGAGGACCTGCGCGAGCAGTGGGGCGTCTCGCTCCTCTACATCACGCACGACCTGCTCAGCGCGCGGCTCATCACCGACGACATCATGGTGCTCCACGAGGGTGCCGTGGTCGAGCGGGGACGGACGGCCGAGGTGCTGCAGAACCCGCAGGACCCGTACACGATCGCCCTGCTCGACGCCGTGCCGAACCCCCGCCGCGCCCTCGCGGAGGGCCGGCTGTGACCACGCTGCACGACTTCCCGGCGGTGCCGGCGTTCGGCCACCTGCCGACGCCGGACGGGGTCGACGTCGTCGGGATCGACCTGCCGATCGGCCGCCTCACGGCGTACCGGATCGTGCCGTCCGGGGTGTCGAAGGGCGTCGTGCTCATCGTCCCGGGCTACACCGGCTCCAAGGAGGACTGGCGCACGTTCCTGCCGCTCCTCCGCGACGCCGGGTGGTCGGCGGTGGCGATCAGCCGCCGTGGACAGGCCGACTCGGTCTCGCCCGACGACCGCACGGCGTACACGCTCGAGCAGGAGGCCGCCGACGTCGTCCGTGTCGCCGAACTGCTCGACGACGGCGCTCCGGTCCACCTCGTCGGCCACTCGCTCGGCGGCGTGATCGTCCGCGCCGCAGCGATCGCCTCGCCGACGTCGTTCCGCGACGTGACGATGTTCTGCTCCGGCCCGCACGGCTGGTCGTACCGCAAGGCCGCCGAGAAGACGATCGTCGCCGACACGGGCTCCAACCGTGCGCTGTTCGACGCGCAGAACCCGCTCTGGGCCGGCCGCCCCGACGCCGAACTCCCCGACGACGCCCGGATGGTCCGCGAACGCTTCGACCACACGAGCGTCCTCAGCGTCCTCGGCGGCGCGGCGGTCCTCGAGGACCGCGCCGACACCACCGAGGAACTCCGCGCGACCGGACTGCCGGTGCTCGTGGCGCACGGCGTCTGGGACGGCGCCTGGCCGATCCCGTGGCAGGCGGACATGGCGTCGCGTCTCGGTGCGTCGTACGAGGTGATCGCCGAGAGCTACCACGGCCCCCAGATCGAGAACCCGCTCGGCACGGTCGCCGTCTTCGATGCGTTCATGAACGCCCACTGAAAGGACCCCGTCATCAGCACGCTCGACTTCCCGAAGGGCTTCCTCTGGGGCGCCGCCACCGCCGCGCACCAGATCGAGGGCAACAACGTCAACTCGAACTGGTGGGTGCACGAGCACGAGCCGGACACCACCATCGTCGAGCCGTCCGGCGACGCCGCGGACAGCTACCACCGCTACCGCGAGGACATCCGGATCGCCGCCGAGCTCGGCCTGAACTCGTACCGGTTCAGCATCGAGTGGGCGCGCATCGAGCCGGAACGCGGGTCCGTCAGCCGCGCCGAGATCGACCACTACCGCCGCATGGTCGACGCCTGCCACGAGTTCGGCATCGAGCCGATCGTCACGCTCATGCACTTCACGGTGCCCCGCTGGTTCGAACGCGACGGCTTCTGGCGCGCACCCGACGCGGCCGACCTGTTCGCCCGCTACACCGAGGCCGCGCTGCCCGTGGTGTCCGACGGTGTCCGGTACGTCTGCACGATCAACGAGCCGAACATCGCCGCGATGCTCGCCGGCGGCGAGGACGCGTCGAACCTGGTGGCGTACGGCCTGCCGAACCCGGACCTGGGCGTCGCCGACGCCCTGCTCGAGTCCCACAAGCGTTCGCGGGAGGTGCTCTCCCAGGTGGATGGCATCCAGAGCGGCTGGACCGTCGCGACGCAGGCGTTCAAGTCCAACGGTGAGCCCGGCGCGGACGCGATGCTCCGCGAGTACGGGTACCCGCGCGACGACTGGTACCTGGAGAACGCCGCCGGCGACGACTTCCTCGGCGTGCAGGCGTACACCCGGACCTTCATCGGCGCTTCCGGCCCGTTGCCCGTGGCGGACGACGTCGAGACGACCCTGACCGGCTGGGAGTTCTACCCGGAGGCCTCGGCCGACGGGCTGCGCAGCGCGTGGGAGCTGTCCGGCGGTGTCCCGCTGATGATCACCGAGAACGGCATCGCCACCGCCGACGACACCCGTCGACAGGCGTACACGCAGGGCGCGCTCGAGGGCATCCACCGCTGCATCGACGACGGCATCGAGGTCCTCGGCTACCAGCACTGGTCGCTCCTGGACAACTACGAGTGGGCGTCCGGCTTCCGTCCGACCTTCGGCCTGGTGTCGTGGGACCCGGAGACGTTCGAGCGCACGCCGAAGCCGTCCGCGCACTGGTACGGGAAGGTCGCCCAGGCGAACGCCATCGAGACGGCGGAGTAGCCCGCCGGCTCGATCAGCTCCCCGAGTAGTAGTGCGCCAACTGCTCCGCGACCGCTCGGTCGCGGAGCAGTTCTGCGCGAGCGGTGGCGGTCGAGCCCTCGTCGTCCTCGGCGTTCACGTCGACGTCCAGGGCGAGCACGGACCGCACCGTGTCCAGGTCACCGGAGTCGACCGCGGCGATCAGCAGGGACGCGCCCCGTGAGCCGAGCGCCCTGGTGTCCGCACCCGCGGCGGCGAGCGAACGCACGATCGCGGCGTGGCCACCCCAGGCGGCGCGGACGATCGGGGTGTTGCCGTCGGTGTCCCGGGCCTCCAGGTCGGCGCCCGCAGCCACGAGCACGTCGATCGCCCGACGTGCATCGCGGTCGATCGCCAGCGTCAGCGGCGTCCGCCCCTCGGTGTCGGTGAGTTGCAGCGACGCGCCGCGGCGCAGGAGTTCCTCGAGCATCTCGGGCCGGTCGAACCACGCGGCGGCGTGCAGCGGGGCGACGCCCCAGCGCGGGTCGACGTCGTCGACGTCACTCGCGTCGTCGGCCAGGTGCAGTCCGCCCAGGTCGCCGTACGCGGCGGCACGCACCACCTCGGTGGCGTACTCGACCCAGCCGTCCGGCACCGGACCGTGCCAGCCGCGCGCCGGCCGTGCATCGAGCTCCGTGTAGACGGACTCGGGCACGCTGCGGATCGCGACCCGGACGCCCCGGAAGCGGATCGCGACCTCGCCGACGGGGGAGACGAGCAGGCGGAGCTCCCACTGGTCGAGCTCGTGCAGGTACTCGAGCTCACCGCGCACGACGTGGGCGTCCCCGGCGAGCAGTGCTGCGGGGTCGGTGTGGGGTGGGTCCACCACCGCGTCGCGGAGTCGGAGCGTGACCTTGGCGTGGTTCCACCGGCGCCACAGGCCGTCGGGGGTGTCGAGCACCTCGTCGTTGCGGACGATGACCTCGGTGTGCACGACGACCGGGTCGGGGACGCCGTGGCCCGGCAGGTCGACCGCCGTCCCGGTGTCGTCGTCGTCCTCGTCGTCCGGGTGCGCGGGGTCCGGGTGCTCGACGTCCCACCGTGCGATGCGGGAGTCCGTCCACTTGACGGTCAGGAGTGCGGCGACGGCCGGGGGAGCGTCCTCGAGCACGCGGGCGACGTGTTCCCGCTGCCCGTCGAAGTCCTCGAGGGAGACGTAGCCCACGGACGGCCAGTTCACTCGACTCCATCGCACGGCCCGAGACTAGTTGACGCCACTTCCGAACTCGGCGTCATTCAACATGTTTGGCGTCGGTACCGGCACCGGGCGAGCGTGGTGGGATGCCATCGACCCACGTCCCGTCCGACTCCCGACCTCCCGCGACCCGTCCCCGCAGGAGAGCCTCCGGCGTCGTCGTCCTCGCCGCGGCGACGACCCTGCTGCTGTTCGCCGAAGCGACTGTGCGGCAGCCGGCCCACGCCGCCGGAGCATCGACGGCGACCGCTCGACCGACGATCCAGCCGATGTCGGCCAACGGTCTCTTCGCACCGGATCAACCGGTCACGTTCGCAGTCGGTGCCGCGGGGACACCGGCGCTCGCGGACGTGGGCTGGCGGATCACCGACGCCAGAGGCGTGCTCGTCGAAGCCGGCGACGCCGTCGTCGGTTCCTCCGGACGAGCGGAGATCCGTCCGACTCGACGTCTCAACGCGGGCACGTACCGCGTGACGGCGCACGGCCCCGCTCTGCCCGAGACGTCCTTCCGGTTCGTCCGGACGCCGGGCGTCGAGCACCGTGACGCCTTCTTCAACGTCACGATGAACGGCTCGCCCGGGCCGGTCGCCGCGGCGCTCCCGACACTCGACGGGCTGGGCGCCGCGGGCTTCCGCCAGGACCTGCAGTGGTCCACCGTCGAGAAGGTGCCGGGCGTGTTCGACTTCCGTAGCACTGATGCGCGAGTGGACCCCATCGTGCGCGACCGTGGCGTCGCTCCGCTGTTCGTCCTCGACTACGGTCACATGGCGTACACCGGCGGCGCGATGACCCCGCCGGACGTCTCGGACCCGGCGCAGACAGCAGCCTGGCGCCGGTTCGTGTCCGAGGCGGTGACGCACATGCGCGACCGGTACCCGGACGCCGACCGCTCGTTCGAGATCTGGAACGAGTGGACGAACACCCACGGCACCCGGTCCGCCGACCCTGCCGCGTACATCGCGCTGTCACGGGTCACGGCCGCGACGATCAGGAGCGTCGACCCGGATGCACGGATCGTCGGGCCGGCCGAGAACGCCGTGTCGTCGGGCGAACTCCGCTGGCTCGACGAGTGGTTCCGGCTCGGTGGTGCCGACCACATCGATGCGATCAGCGTGCACCCGTACAACCAGCCGTACGCGCCGGAGCACTGTGTCGCGACGAACCCGTGCATCGAGAACGCGCTTCGTTGGCTCCGGGACAAAGCGGCGAAGTACCCCCGTGCGAACGGCGAACCGTTGCCGATCTGGATCACCGAGGTCGGATGGCCGACCCCGAACGGCAGGCCAGGCTGGGTCTCCGAGGACGACCAGGCGGCGTTCCTGGTCCGGACCCACGTGCTCGCCGCGCAGTACGGCGTCGAGCGGGTGTTCTCGTTCGAGATGGCCGCCCCGGACCAACCTGATCCGGACGGCAGTGCCAGGACCTTCGGGCTCGTCGACGCGCCGAGCCGCGCGTACGAGCCGAAGCCCGCTGCCGCTGCGTACGCGACGATGCAGCGCCAGCTCGCCGGCATGCGGTTCGCCGGTCAGTTCGTGACGGGTGCCGTGCGCGAAGCCCGGTTCGTCTCGGCCGACGGCACACGCTCGGTGCGGGTCGTGTGGCAGACCGCTGACCGGTTCGACGAACTGCCCATCAGTGTGGGTCTGCCCGGCGACGGCACCATCGTCGACGCCTACGGGGGCACGAAAGCCGTCCGGGGAACCGGTGGCAAGCTCGCGATGTCGGCGACGTGGAAGCCCCGGTTCGTGGTCTGGAATGGGTGAACCGGCGGACCGCCTCACGCAACTCGACGGGCTCCGCGGCCTCGCGGTCCTGCTCGTCGTCGCGTCGCACACCGCAGAGTCGGTCGTCCCCTACGGCGGGGTCGTCGGGGTGACGACCTTCTTCGTGCTCTCCGGCTTCGTGATCACCCGGGCGCTCCTCGACGAGGCCGAGCGTGCCGGGCGGATCCACCTCGGCCGGTTCTGGCTCCGCCGCGCGGCACGGCTGCTCCCGGCGTGGACGGCCGTCCTGGTGGTGGTGACCGTCGCGGTGATCGTGCTGGCAGACCCGATCCGCGGTGATCTGCCCCGCGTCCTCGCCACCGTCGGGTCCTACACGGGCAACCACGCCCGGGTACTCGGCGTCGAGCTCGGACCGTTCGAGCACACCTGGTCGCTCGCCGTCGAAGAGCAGTTCTACCTCGTCTGGCCCCTCGTCCTCATCCTGCTCGGCGTCCTCGCCCGCACTCGGCCCCGCACTGCCGCGGTCGCGCTCTGCGGACTCGTCGGTGCTGCGGTCACCTGGCGGGTCGTCGGCACGGTCGTGCTGCCGTACGACCGCCTGGCGTACGGGCTCGACACGAGCGCCGCCGCCCTGCTCGTGGGTGCGCTCGCCGCGTTCGCCGTGCGCACGGGCAGTCTCCGCGGTCTCGGTCAGATCGACTTGCGGACCGGACGTCCGAGCGCCGTCGTGCTCGGGGTCGGCGGCGTGGGCGCGACACTGCTCGTGGTGCTGTCGGCGTGCACGCTGCCGATCACGGTCGGGTCCCTGCCCGGTGCGGCTCGCTGGGTCGAGACGGCAGCGGTGGCGGTCGCAGCGCTCGTCGTCGTCGCAGGGGCGCTCGGTGGTGCTCCCGCGCTCGACCTGGCGATCGCCCGCTGGTTCGGGACCATCTCGTACGGGCTCTACTTGTGGCACTACCCGCTGCTCCGAATCGAGCCCGGGGGTGACCCGTCCACCGGTGTGGTGCGCCTGGGGCTCGCTCTGGTGGGCATCGGTGTGGCCTCGGCATCGTGGTACCTGCTCGAGCGGCCGGTGCTCCGCGCGACACGGTCGTGGGGCAGACACCCCACGACCCGTCCCGCGGCCGGCGCACCTCAGCGCGTGCGTGGGTGCACGGGGTGACGGTGCCCGGCGTCATCGCGGCCGAACCACCCCTGCCACCGCCCGGCGAGCTGGGCGTGCTGTTGCTCGACCGCGGCGGCGTCGCGCCGGACGCGAGCGATCACGAGCGCGACCACCGATCGGCTGACCCAGTAGCTCGCCTGCCCCCAGCAACCGTGCTTCCGGAGCACTCGCCCGAACCCGCGGTTGTACCGCCTGACCTTTGCGAGGACCGCGGTGGTGGGTCCGTCGTCGCGGAAGTCGCCGTGGTGCACGTACAGGTCCGCGTCGAAGTCGACCCGCACCCCGGCCTCGACCGCGCGCATGACCAGGTCGTTCTCCTCGCCGGAGCCGAAGGGCTCCACACCCGACCCGAGCGTGTCGTCGAAGTCCCCGATGTCGTCGAGGACCTCTCGCCGGAAGAACACCCCGGAGCAGATGACGGTGCGCGGGACGTCCCGCACCCGGATCCGTCGGGATCGCCCGAGCCACCGGAGCATGGTGCCTCGGCCGGTCGCGTCCTTCGTCGGGATGCACAAACCGCCGAGCCGGGGTTCTTCGTCCACCCTGCTGAACCGGGCATCGATCGCGGACAGCACGCCGGTCGGGTACCAGCAGTCGTCGTCCGGGAACCCGACGAGGTCAGCGCGGAGCATTCGCATCCCAGCGTTCCGGGCGGTACTCACACCGCTGGCGCCGGGCTGGTGGATGTACTCACCGTCGCCGTCCCGGATCATCGCCGCGAGCCGGTCGGGTACTTCGGGGACCGGGCGCTGCGCGACGACCGAGAGGAAGACCCGGTACGGCTCGGCTTGGATCGACCGGATCGCTCGGTCGAGGTACTCGGGCGGCCGGTTCGTGGCGATGATCAAGTGGAATCGATGGTGCATCGGGCCAGTGTCGTGGCGCATCTCGTCGGGATCCTACTTCTCGGTATGTTGTGGACGAAATACCACGGGTCCACAGGCCGGGTACACCCGGCCCTCGTCGTCCCGGCCCCGCCATCCCTGCAACCGAGCGCTCATCTGCGTGTGCTGGAAGCGCGCTCCGTGCCGGTCGCCACGGACGGTCCGGACGACGGTCCCGACCAGGCCGCGACCGATCCAGTACGCGGCCTGCCCGTACAGACCGTGCTTGCGGAGGACCCGACCGAAGCCGCGGTTGTACCGGCGGACCTTCGCGAGGGTCTCGGTCGTCATACCGGCGTCACGGAAGTCCGGGTGCCGCACCGAAAGGTCCGGCATGTAGCGCATCCGCGCACCGGAGGCGAGGGCGCGGAGGACCATGTCGGTCTCCTCGCCGGCCCCGAAGGGCGTTCCGGAGCCCGTACCGAGGTCCTCGTCGAAATCGCCGAGGCGTTCGAGGACGTCGCGACGCATGAAGATCCCCGAGCTCACGACGGTCCGCGGCACCCGCCAACTCGTGACGTCACCCGGGCGCCGGCGCCAGCGGAGCATCGTGCCCTGCTCGTCGCTTCCGCGGGAGGGGATCGAGGCCGCGTCGAGCCCCTGCGTCGCGAACCGGTGCGAGATCGTCGCCAGGACGCCGTCGGGGTACCAGCAGTCGTCGTCCGGGAACGCGATCACCTCACCGCGGAGTCGAGTCATCCCGGCGTTCCTGCCCCGGCTGACGCCACGGACGTCCGGCTGGTGCACGTGTTCGGCGTGCCCGGCGTCGATGAGCGGCTGCAGCACGGCCAGTGCATCCGGAGTCGGTCGCTGCTCGACGACGGTGACGAACACCGACACCCCGGCGCGCTCGATCGTCTCGAGGCAGCGGGCGAGGTGGTCCGGCGTCCGGATCGTCGAGACGACGAGGTGGAAGCGGTGGTCGGCGTTCACGCGTGGGCCTTCGTGCGGGCGAAGAGCTCGGCTGTCGGCGAGCCTGCGGTGTGCCAGTCGAGGAGGCGCTGCTGGACGGAGCCCAGCCGCTCCCGGAGCTCGGCCGTCCGGGCGCGGATCCCGTCACGGTGTCGGGTGGCGATCTGCATCTCGTGGACGAGCTCGTCGACGTCGTGGCCCACCGTGAGCGGCGCGGGGCCGTCCGTGACACTGCGCCAGAAGTCGTCACACTTCGACGCGTACGACAGCGGGACAGTGGGCACGTCGAGCGAAACCGCCGCGATGGCGCCGTGGAGTCGTTCGGACACGACCAGGTCGCATCCCGCGATGGCGGCCATCGTCGTCGGGACGTCGATGTACTCGTGCACGACCGCCGGTGTGCGCAGGCGGGCGGCCAACCCGTGCGCCGCCATGCGGTCGGCCCCGGACAGCGCGAACGCGACGACCTCGGTGGTGCCGGTCGCGGCCGCGTGCCGGTCGACCGCCTCGGCGATCGTGTCGACGTCGAACCTCGTGGTCGGATCAGATCCGATGCTGACGCCGATCCGGCCGTCGGGCCGGACGGTGCGTTGGACGTGGACGAGCTCGGGGTAGAGCAGCGCCGGATCGCCCACGACGTCGACCGGGCACAGGTTCGTGGTGACCTCGTGTTCGGTGAGCGGCCCACGGACACCGTGCAGCGCGAACCGGTCGAGCGAACGCCAGGCGTCCCACTGCTGCGGTTGTGTCCCGAGCGAGTAGCTGTCGTCGGCGGCAGCTGCCCCGAGACCGAGTCCGATGGTGCCGGTCGCGCCGAAGTACCGGGTCGCACGGTCGACGTGTCCGGCCCAGGACGCGAACCCGACGGTCGTGCCGCCACCGAGCAGCACGAGCCGCTCGCGGCCGATCAGCCGGGCGCGGTCGCGAACGAAGCGCGGTGAGCGGCGAGCGTAGTCCCGCCGGGTCAGGGGCGCCTCGACGTCCAAGGGGTGACGGAGCGCGGCACGCCAGGTCTCGTGCAGGAGGTCGTCGCCGAAGTTGCCGTACCCCTGCCAGCCGAGGTAGACGAACGATCGGGGCGGTGTGCTGCGGGTCATCGGGTTTCCTTCTGTTCGGTGGTGGCGGTCGAGTCGTTGCGTGCGCGTGACGAGCGGCGAGGGCTCTCGCTCACCGGCGCCGAGGGCTCGTAGTTGTAGTAGGTCTTCATGCGTCGCTGGGCTGGGAGGCGGTTCACCACGAGCCCGAGCAGTCGTGCGCCCACCTGCCGCAGGGTCTGCTCGGCCGCGACGAAGTCGGCGCGCCGTGTCTGTCCGTTGACGCTCACGACGAGCAGGACCCCGGAGCAGATGGCGCCGAGGACGGCGGGGTCGGTCACCGGGAGGAGCGGCGGGGCGTCGACGATCACGACGTCGTAGCGGGATTCGAGCTCGCGGACGAGGTCCGCCATCCGGCTGGAGCTCAGGAGTTCGCTCGGGTTCGGCGGCACCCGCCCCGCAGCGAGGACGTGCAGGGGGTTGTCCCCACCGACCTCCTGGATGGCATCGTCGAGCGCGACCTGTCGGGTGAGCACGGTGGACAGGCCGACGCGGCTCTCGATCCCCAAGTACGTCCCGGTCGTCGGGCGTCGCAGGTCGGCGTCGACGAGCAGGACCCGCGACCCGTTCTGCGCCAGCATGAGCGCGAGGTTCACGGCGGTCGAGGACTTGCCCTCGCCCGGGGTCGCGCTCGTCACGACGATGCTCTGCGGACCGCCGTCGAGGTTCGTGTACGTCAGGTGCGTCCGCAGCTGCCGGAAGCTCTCGGCCCGGGTGCTGTAGCGGTTGTCGACGGCGACGAGGGGGTGTTTCGCGATGGTGTCGTCCACCCCGAACTCGCCGAGCACACTCGCCGTGGTGAGGCGCCGGAGCGCGTCGAACGACCGCAGCCGGGTGTCGAGGACCTCGCGGAGGACTGCCTGCGCAACACCGAGTGCGAGGCCCGCGAGGACGCCGATCGCGAGGTTGACCGGGATCCGCGGAGCGAACGGCATCGTCGGTGCCTTCGCCTGCTGGAACACGCTCAGGTGGACGAGGTCGCTCTGCTGCGATGAGCGCTCGACCTCGTCCACGACGGCGACGAGCTGCGTGGTGACCGCGTTGGCGATCGCCGCCGCACGGGCCGGGGACGTGGACGTCGCGCTGAGCGAGATGATCACGGTCTCGTCGGTGGAGGACGCCGTCACGACCTTCGAGAGGTCGGTGCCGGCCGGGAGTCCGAGCTGCTTCGCCGCGGCGCCGAGGACGCGCGGGGTCAGCGCCAGCGCCGTGTACGACTTCACGCGCGCCGCCGAGAAGTTGTTGCCCTGACTGAGGTCGGTGACCGACGAGCCGGCGGCGACCGAGACGAAGACCTCGCTCGAGGCGCGGTACTCCGGCGCCTGCACGAGGGTGACGCCGACGGCAGCCGACGTGGCGAGGAGGACCAGCGCGAGCGCGGAGATCCATCGCCGTCTGATCACTTCGAGGAACTGCGAGAGCGTCACTGGGGGCCTTCCGGGAGGCGATCGGATGTGTGATACTTATCGTAGATGATATGAAATACCACCGCAAGCGACAGTGGAATGGAGGGGGATCATGCCGGTCCTCGGAGCCGTCTTCACGGCTGTGCTCGCCGTTGCGCTGATCGCCCGTCGGACGTGGCTCCCCGCGGTGATCGGCGTCGCCGGCGGCCTGCCGTACACGGCTGCCGTCGTCGCCGGAGGGAACGGCGTGCCCCTGTTCTCGGCTGCGGCGCTCGCGTCGGGCATCGCGCTCCTCGGGACCCGCCCGCTGCGCACCACGCACTGGTCGGCGAACGCGCTCGCAGCCTTCGTCGCGTGGGCGACCATCGCCACCGCCGTCGCCCCCTGGATGTTCGCCGGCATCCGTGTCCTCGTCCCTCGTGGCGGTGTGGACGGTCAGGTGCTGGACCCCGGGTACCTCACCTACTCGATCAGCAACCTCGCGCAGCTCGGGTACCTCTTGCTCGCGGTGTGCGCGTTGCTGTACCTCGTCCGCGTCGGGGCGACGGAGACCGCGCTCCGGATCGCGCTGGTCGTCGGCACGGTCGTGACCACCGTGCGCGGGGTGCTCGTGCAGGCAGGTGCGGACGTGCTGGCACCCCTGATGGACACGCTGCCGGGGGTCGCCTATGCGTGGGCGCTCCCGGGGGAGCGGTTGCGGGGGGTCTTCAGCGAACCGAGCGAGCTCGCAGCGTTCGCCCTCCCGGCCGCCGCGTACTTCGCCGTCACGGCACTGCGGTCGTCCGGCGGGCAGCGGATGATCTGGGCCGCGGCGAGTGCGTTGTCGTGCGCGAACCTCCTGCAGGCGGCGTCCGGCACCGCTGTCGTCGCCTCCGCCGTCGTGATCGCCGTCGGCCTGCTCGTGGTCGCCGTGCGGTACGTCGTCCGGGGTGGACGCGGCACCGTCTGGTTCGTCCTCGGGGGGCTGACGATCGCGATCGTGCTGCTCGCGGCCGGCCCGCAGCTCGCCGCACCGGTCGAGGCGATCGTGGACGACAAGGTCGGCAGTCAGTCGTACGACTCCCGGACCGGCGCGGACGGCTTCAGCTGGGGGGTCCTCGCCGACACCCTCGGCATCGGCGCGGGGCTCGGCGCGAACCGGCCGTCGTCCTTCGGGATGACGCTGCTGACCTGCGTCGGGATCCCGGGCACGATCGCGTTCGCCGTCTTCGCGCTCGGCGTGCTCGTGCGCGCGGCGCGGTCACCGGCGACCGTCCCGGCCTCGGTCGCGCTCGCCGCGGTGCTCGTCGCGAAGCTCGTCGGCACCCCGGACTTTTCGACGCCGATCCTCTGGCTGCTCCTCGCCGCATGTGCCTCGAGCGTCTGGCGCCCCGTCGCCGAGCCGCCGGAACCGGGACCGGACGCCGCCCGTGCACGACCCGTCACCCTGACAGGAGCCCATCAGTGATCTCGATCCTCATCGTCTGCGAGGGCAACATCTGCCGTTCGCCGTACGTCGAACGCGTCCTCCGGGCGCGCCTCGACGCAGTGCTGCCCGGAGTCTTCCGCGTGGACAGCGCCGGCACCGCTGCGACAGCGGGTACGCCGATGTTCCCGCGTTCCGCCGCCGCTGTCGGACAGGACGGCGGCGACCCGGGCGCCTTCGTCTCGACGCCGCTGACCGCCGCGGTGCTGCGCGACAGGGACCTCGTGCTCACGCTCGAGCGCGCGCACCGAGCGCAGGTCCTCGACCTCGCGCCGCACCTCCTGCGGCGGACCTTCACCATTGCGGAGTTCGACCGCCTCGTCCGCCCCCTGCTGGACGCCGATGCCGTCGACGAGCGGTTCTGGGCGGAACTCCCGCGCCTCGTGTCCCGCTTCCGGGTCGCGACGGCCCCGACCGACCCGGCGCTCGACGACGTCGCAGACCCGGTACGCGGCGACGAGCACGACTTCCTGACCATGCGCGAGCGGGCGATCTCCGCCATCGCGACCATCGCGGCGTGCGCGGAACGCGCCGCCACCGACCAGAACGGAGCCGACCGTGCGCGGACTGCTCGTCCATGAGTGGATCGAGGCGGTGGGCGGCGCCGAGCGTGTCGTCGACGCATTCGCCGATGCCTACCCTGCCGCCGACGTGTTCGGGCTGTGGAACGACGCCCCCGGGCGATACGCGGATCGGCGGGTGGTCGAGAGCGTCCTGGCGCGGTCGCCCCTCCGCGGCAGGAAGGCGCTGTCGATGCCGTTCCTCCCGGCCCTGTGGAGTCACGGCCTGCGCACCGTCGGCGAGTACGACTGGGCGATCGTGAGCTCGCACCTGTTCGCCCACCAGGCCCGTGTGACCGGGGTCGCCCCGGACCGGCAGTTCACCTACGTGCACACGCCGGCCCGGTACCTCTGGAACCCGGAACTCGATGCCCGCGGATCGACCATGCTCGCCCGCGCGGGTTCGCCGGCACTCCGCTCCGTCGACCGCCGTCGCGCCCAGGGGCTCCGTCACGTCGCCGCGAACAGTCGCTTCGTGCAGCAGCGCATCCGCGACACCTGGGGCATCGACGCTCAGGTGATCAACCCGCCGGTCGGCGTGGAGCGGCTCGCTGCGGTCGCCGACTGGGCGTCCGTGCTCGACGAGCGCGACCGCGCTGTCCTCGAGGCGCTGCCTGCCGACTTCGTCCTCGGTGCCTCGCGGTTCGTTCCGTACAAGCGCCTCGACGTCGTCATCGATGCCGGTCGGGCGTCCGGGCGTCCGGTGGTGCTCGCCGGCGACGGTCCGGATGCCGAGCGGCTGCGCGCGCTGGCTGCCGAGTCGAGGGTCGAGGTGCACTTCGTCTGCACGCCCTCCGACGCGATGCTCGCGGCGCTCCTGCAGCGTGCCGCGGTCTACGTGTTCCCTCCCGTCGAGGACTTCGGGATCCTGCCCGTCGAGGCGCTGGCCCTCGGCACGCCGGTGGTCGCGAACGCCGAGGGCGGGGCTCGCGACTCGGTGCAGGAAGGAACGAGCGGCACGCTCCTCCACGACCTCGCGGATTCGACCCTGGCCGCAGCGGTCGACGGTGCCGTGCGACTCGACCCAGCGGCCTGTCGTGCGCGCGCCACCGCGTTCTCGACCGAGCGGTTCCAGCGCGAGATCGCGGAGTGGACCGGCATCCCGGTGGGGGGCCGGACCGGCTGAGGGTCCGCGGGGGTGGACCGGACCGCCTGGAGGCCCGGTGCCGGTCCGTCGGACCTGCACCGGGCCTCCAGGCGGTCGCTACCTGGCTGCGCTCAGCAGGACGCGCTCGATCTGCGCCACGATGTGCGGCGTCGCGTAGCGCGCGGCGGAGTGGCGCCCGTTGCGGGCGAGTCGGTTCCGTTCCTGCTCGTCACCGGCCAACCGGAGGATCGCGTGCGCGAGGGCATCGACGTCGCCTGGACGGACGAGGAGCCCGTCCTCGCCGTGCGTGAGCACCTCGGCAGGGCCGCCAGCGTCCGCGGCGATGACCGGTCGACCGAGCGCCATCGCCTCGGTGACCACCTGCCCGAACGGCTCTGGGCGGCGGCTGGCGTGCACGAGCAGATCGCACGCGCTGATCTCGGCATCGACGTCCTGCCGGTGTCCCCGGAACTCGACCAGCGCCGTCAGGTCCAGCTCCGTGACCAGGGTGTGCAACTCGGCGGCGTGGTGGTCGTCGGTCCCGAAGTGCGCCGCGCCGATCAGCCGGAGCCGCGCATCGGGGTCGAGACCGAGCGCGCGGGCCGCGGCGAAGGCGCGGACCGCGATGTCCTGCCCCTTCCAACGGGTGAGCCGCCCGACCATGCCGATGGTGAACGGGCCGGGTGCCGACGGGGCGGCCTGGTCCGGGAGGTCCACGGGGCAGCCGATCACCGCGGGTGCCGGACCGGACCGGCCGAGGGAGCGGGCCGTCGTCCGTGAGTTGGCGATTCTGGCTGCGGGGAGCGTCGTCAGCGCCGCGCGGAGTACCAGGGTGTTCGCGCGGGAGGCACCGGCCGCTCCGACGACGTCGTGGACGTACGCCACGACGGGGATGCGTGCGAGCCGGCCGGCCAGTCCGCCGTACACGTGCGCTTTCGCCGAGTGTGTGACGACCACGTCGGCGCCGACGTCGCGGAGCCGTCGCGCGAGGGCCCGCGTGGAGCGGAGCGTCGACACTCCCTTCGCGAGGAGGCCCCCACCCGCATCGGCTGCGTGCTCGGTCACGGACGGGTCGAGCGCGACGACCTCGTGCTCGACGCCGAGCCCGGAGAGCAGGGACTCGAGTGGCCCGTGTTCACCGAGGACGACGATCACCTCGGTCTCGACCCGGGCGGCGGCCACCCGCGCCACGAGGAGCTCCGCCCCGGACAGTGCTGCGCTGTGGGTGAGCATGGCGACGAGCGGGAGGTTCCGGGTTGTCATGCATCTAGAATACCAGTATTCTATAGAGCGTGACATTGAAACGTCACCGGGGTGACAGTGCCAAGCGTCATCCGCCTCGCCGCGATCTCAGAACGGAACCCGACATGCGTCACACCTCCCGCACCGCCCGCATCGCCGCCACGACCCTGGCTGCGATCGGGATCCTCACCGTCGTCACGGCGTGCTCCGGCACCGGCGGCGACGAGCCCACCAAGAAGCCGACGGCCAGCTCGAGCGCCAAGGCAGACGACCGCTTCTCGACGCCGCCGGCCGACATCCAGAAGGCGACGGCGGAGTGCGCCGACGGCAAGGTCGTCATCGACCAGAGCAACAAGGACGTCACCGTGGGCGACTGTGCCTCGGTCGAGATCACCGCGAGCAACGCGGTCGTCCACCTCGGCAAGGTCGACGCGCTCGTCATGAGCGGCACCATCAACGACGTCGACGCCAAGGAGATCGGCAAGGTCACGGTCAGCGGCAACGGCAACCGGGTCACCACGGACGGCAAGCCGAAGGTCACGGACAAGGGCGCCGAGAACCTGTTCGTCACCCGCTGAGTCCGACCCGACCCGAACGGAGGACTGCCATGACCCGCACGACCCTGCCGGACTGGCAGTC
The DNA here is from genome assembly GCF_003814955.1 of Curtobacterium sp. PhB137. NCBI lineage: Bacteria > Bacillati > Actinomycetota > Actinomycetes > Micrococcales > Microbacteriaceae > Curtobacterium > Curtobacterium sp. PhB137. The sequence continues at coordinate 1,030,450 of NZ_RKQO01000004.1, forward strand.
CTCCGCTCCGCTCGCGACCGCGGCAGCCCGTGGCGGCATCGTCACCGCCGCCGGCACCGCGACCCGGTTCCTCGTGCAGCTCGTCACCGTCGTGGTGATCGCCAGGATCCTCGGCCCCGCCGAGTACGGGTTCGCGGTCGTCGTGCTCCTGCTCAGCGGTCTCGCCGAGCTCCTCCGCATCGGTGGCATCGGAGCCCTCGTCACCCGTGCGCCGCGCCTGTCCGCCGGCGTCGCCTCCTCGCTCCACCTCCTCAGCGCCGCAGCCGGACTCGCTGTCGGCGCTGCGCTGGCCCTGTCGGCGCCGGCACTCGCGGTCGTCCTCGGCTTCCCAGCGTCCGGCAGGTCCGTGATGCTGCTCGCGGTTCCCTTCGTGGCGGCCGGGGCCAGCGCGGTCCCCACGGCGCTGCTCGCCCGCAACCTCCGCTTCCGTGCCCTCGCCCTGCTCGAGGTCGCGTCGATGGTCTCCGGCGCCGCCCTGGCGCTCGTGCTCGCGATCGCCGGTGCGGGCTCATCGGCGCTCGTCGCCCAGGCGCTCCTCTTCTCGCTCGTGCTCGGCATCGGTTCGATCGCCGTGTGTCCCTGGCGCCCGACCCGCCCCGCGCGGTGGTCCGCCGTCCGGCCGGAACTCGCCTTCGCAGCGAACGTCACCGCGGTCCAGGTCCTCAACTTCGCGGCCCGCAACCTCGACAAGGTGATCGTCGGGGCGTCGTTCGGCCCGCTCGCCGCCGGCTTGTACGCACAGGCCGGGCAGCTGCTCACGATCCCGCTGGAGCAGGTCAACGGGCCGCTCCAGCGCGTCGCGGTCCCCGTGCTCGCCAAGGTCGCCGACGACCGCGAGCGCTTCCGGCGCTACTACCGGCACCTCACAGCCGTGACCGGGTACGTGCTGTGGCCGACCTTCGCGGTGCTGGCAGTGCTCGCCGACGCCGTCGTCACCGTGCTGTTCGGCCCCGCGTGGGCGGGCTCGGTACCGATCTTCCGCGTGCTGGTGCTCGCTGGCATCGCGCAGACTCTCGGCTACGTCACCGTCTGGGTGTTCGTCGCGACCGGCCAGGGCGCTCGTCAGACCATCTGGGCGCTCGTCAGCCGTCCACTCGTCCTCGCCTCGTTCTTCGTCGGCCTGCCGTGGGGCGTCACCGGGATGGCGTGGGCGTTCTCCGTCAGCTCGCTCGTCCTCGTCGTCCCCGGCTTCGTGGTCGCTGGTCGACGCCCAGGGCTCGGGCTCCGTGACCTCGTCGCGCCGATCGTCCGCCCCGGCATCGTGGCCGTGGCGGTGGGTGGTGTCACGCTCCTGACCCGGCTGCTCGACCTCGGCCCCTGGCTCGCGATCACGGTCGGCGGCGCTTCTGCGCTCGTCGTGCTCGCCCTTGCCGTCGTGCTGCCGGGTATCCGCCGCGACGTCATCGCGATGGCGCGCCACGTCGTGCCCGCCCGGTTCGGACGCACCACCGCAACCACACCCTGAGAGAGCGAGTCCGCCGTGCCCGTCTCCGCCGTGCCCGTCTCCGTCGTCGTCCCGGTCGGTCGACCCGACACCGCCCTGAGCGCGCAGCTCGGGGCGATCGCCGTGCAACAGCACGAGGGCGACGTCGAAGTCGTCCTCGCTGCCAACGGCGTCAGGCCCAGCGTCCTGCGCCCGTTCGTCGACGCCACGGAGTGGCCATCCGGCTGGGCCGTGCGCGTCGTCGACGCGACGGACGTCCGTGGGCCGAGCCACGCTCGCAACGTCGGCTGGCGCGCCGCACGACACGACATCGTGCTGTTCTGCGACGCGGACGACGTGCTCGAACCCGGATGGATCTCGGCGATGGCTGCGGCCGTGCAGCAAGACGGCATCGGCGGCGGCCGACTGGCGTACGACCTGCTCAACGCACCCGCGCTCGCGGCCCGGGTGACCGCGTCGACGACGGAGCTGCCCGTCAAGTTCCGGCACCTGCCCTACACGCCGAGCTGTGCGCTCGGCGTGACCCGCGCGCTGCTCGAGGCCGTCGACGGCTTCGACGAGTCCTTGCACTGCGGCGAGGACATCGACTTCTGCTGGCGGGTGGCTGCGGCTGGTTCGCCCATCGTCTTCGTCCCGCAGGCGGTCGTCCAGTACCGCTTGCGCAGCGCGGCCCGCGGTGCGTTCCGCCAGGCGTACCGCTACGGCGTCGACGATGCGCGCCTCCTGCGGGCACACCGCGCCGCCGGTGCACGGTGGCGCGCGGTCGACGGGGTCCGTGAGCTCGCATCGACGGTCAAAGCCGTTCTGCTCGCCGGCACCGGCCAGGAGGCCCGGATCACCGCCGCCTCGCGCGTCGGCGCTACCTGTGGCCGGTTCGCAGGCTCCGTGCGGCACCGCATCGCCGCCTTCTGATCGCAGTCCGCCGCTGAGCGGCCAGGCCGCCGCCCGTCGTCACGACGGGCGGCGGCCTTCGTCGTTGGTGAACGTGGGCTGTGGGCTGTGGGCTGTGGGCTGTGGCAGGGCGGTCGGCGGTCGGCGGTCGGCGGTCGGCGGTGGGTGGTGGGCCGGTGCGGTTGCGGTTGCTGGGTTGTCGTGCCGGTGCCGGTGCCGGTGCCGGTGGCGTTGCGCGTTGCGCAGGTGCCGGGGACGCCGAACGGCCCGACCCCTGGGTGGGGTCGGGCCGTCGGGTCCTGCTGGGGTGTTACTGGGTGACGTTGATGGTCGTGACCACCGCGTCGCCGATCAGGTTGCCCTTCGTGATCTGCTTCGTGTAGAGCACGTAGACCTGCGGGGTCAGCGTGCGGCTGATCGTGATGGACCACTCGCCTTCGGAGTTGACCGTGGCCTCGCCGAGTCGGCTCGTGGTGCCGCCGAGGACGACCTTCGAGCCAGCCTGGCCGGTACCGGTGAACGTGATGCCGGTTCCGGGGACCTGTGCGCCCTCGGCCGGGGTGTTCACGACGACCTGGGTCGCCGTGCCGTAGTCGAGCGTCGCCGTCTTGGCGGGGGAGACCTCACCGTCGACCGTCTGGGTGACGGTGAAGGTACGGACGCCCGCGACGGTGGCCGGGATCGACAGCGAGTACTTGCCGTCGGCACCGGTGGTGGTGCCGATGACGGTGCTGCCCTCGCGGACCACGACGGTCGCGCCGGTCTGGGCGTTGCCGCTGATCGTGGCCTGCTTCTCGACGTCGGCCTGGAACGAGCCGGCCGCGGTGAGCTCCATGACCTGCTTGTCCTGCACCGTGACGGTGATCTCGGCCTGCTTCGTCAGCCCGCCCTTGCTCGTCTGGAGCGCGTGCAGCTCGTAGAGGTTGGGGGTGAGCTGCCGGGAGACGTCGACCGTCCAGGCACCGTTGGCGACCTTCGTGTCACCGATCGACGAGGTCTTGCCGCGCATGTCGAGCTTGGCGCCGGTGGCGCCGGTGCCCGTGAAGCGGATCTGGCCGTTCGTCACGGTGGCGCCGTTCGCCGGGGTGGAGATCACCGGGGCGACGGGGTTGCCGTAGTCGAGCGAGCGGTTCAACGGGGCGGACACGGCGCCGTTGACGGTCTGGGTGACCGTGAACGTGTTGACACCGAACGCGGCCTTGGCCGGCGGGATCGTGATCGTGTACCGACCGCCGGTCGCCTTCGCGGTACCGACGATCGAGCCGTCAGCAGCCTTCACGGTGACCGTGGCGTCCATCTGGGCCGCGCCGGAGATCGTCGCCGGCAGGTTCTCGTCGGTGGTGTTGAACGCCGCCGTCGCGGTGAGCGGGGTGACCGCCTGCTCGTCCGTGACCGTCACGGTGATCGCCTGCTGGGTGGTCAGACCGCCCTTGGTGGTCTGCACCGCCCACAGGTTGTAGAGGTTGCTCGTCAGCGGGAAGTCGACCTTGGCGGTCCACTCGCCGTTCACGACGTCGCCGCTGGCGATCGCGTTCACGGTGCCACGGACGGTGACCTTCGCGCCGGTCTGACCGGTGCCGGTGAAGGTCAGGCCCTCCTTGTTGACGGTCGCGCCGTTCGCCGGCGAGGTGATGTTGATCGGCGTCGGCGTGCCGTAGTCGAGCGAGACGTTCACGGCTGCGGAGGTCTTGCCGTTCAGCGTCTGGGTGACGCTGAACTCGTTCACGCCGAACTGTGCGCGGTTCGCCGGGACCGGGATCGTGTAGCGGCCGTCGCTTGCGACGACGCGGCCGATCTCGTTGCCGAGGCTGTCCTTGACGACGACGGTCGCGCCGGTGGTCGCCGCGCCCGAGATCGTCGCGGGCTTGGTGACGTCCTGGTCGAAGGCGCCCGTGGCGGTCAGCGCCGTGGAGAACTCCGAGGCGTTGATCGTGAACGAGACGGGCTTCGAGTCGGCAGTGCCACGGACCGGGGTCTGCGTCGCGGTGAGGTCGTAGACACCGTTGCCGAGGTCGAACGTCGCCGGGGCGGACCAGTTGCCGTTGTCATCGACCACTGCAGCGGCCACGACGCGGCCGGACGTGCCCTTGACCTCGACACGTGCGCCCTTGTCACCCGTACCGGAGAACACCGGACGCTTCTGGTCGACCGTGGAGCCGTTCGCCGGGGTCTGGACGACGAGCGGGGCCGGGTTCGCCGGGGCCTCGGTGCGGATCGTGAAGTTCACGCGCTTCGTCTCGGCGGAGCCCGTGAGTGGGGTCTGGGTCACGCCGAGGTCGTAGAAGCCCTCGCCGAGGTCGAAGTCCGCCGGAGCGGACCACTTGCCGTCCTTGACCGTCGCCGAGGCGACGACACGGCCGGAGTTGCCCTTGACCTCGATGGTCGCGCCTTCGTCACCGGTACCGGAGAACGTCGGACGCTTGGTGTCCACGACCGAGCCGTTGGCCGGAGTCTGGACGACGAGCGGTGCCGGGTCGGCCGGGATCTCGGCTGCCTTGAGCGTCGTGATCGCGACGGGCGTGGTGGAGGTGTATCCCGGAGGTGCCGTGAACACGGTGAACAGGGTGGCGTCGGCTGTCGGCTGCGTGGTCGCACGGATCTTGAAGGTGCGGGTGGCGACGCCCTTGGCGACGTTCTTCTGCGTGACCGCGGAGACGTTGGTGGCCTTGTAGGTCAGCGTCTGGAGGCCGTTCGAGTTGGTTCCGGTGATCCACTCGTCCTTCCACACGCCGTTGTTCGTCCCGGCGGGGAGGTCGTAGACCTCGTAGCCGCGGGGCATGGTGAACAGCCAGGAGTACGAGGTTCCGCTCTCCATGTCGACGCCGGTCTCGCCGGTCTTGGCTCGTGCGTTCCAGGAGACAGTGCCCTGGGTGCCGTTGGCGAAGGCGTCGCCGGTGTTGGGCTTCCCGGTGAGGTTGTACGTCCCGAGCGTCGTCGAGGGCGCGCCGATGGTGATCGTGACGTTGACGCGGTCGACCTCGGTGCCGTTCACCTTCTGGATGATGGTGCGGCCGTTCGCACCGACGGGGAGGTCGCGGACGGTGAGGGACCACTTGCCGGTGCCGTCCGCGGTGGTCGCGAACGAGGTGCCGCTGACGGAGATCGCGGCGCCGGGGGTGGCGGTGCCGGAGACGACGGCAGTCTTCGCGACGTTGTCCACGGAGTCGACCTTCGCAACGAGTGGGGACTGCGCGGGGCGCATGTCCTTGCCGCTCGCAAGTTCAAGGCTCGACTGGTTGCCAGTCGACAAGCCTGAACCGTTGTGCCACATCGCCCACGGGGCCATCGCCAGCTGACCGGTGGAGTAGTAAGTGCCACTCTGAGCTTGAACCGAGTCGCAGGCTCCCATGAAGAACAGCCGTCCGCCGAAGTCCCAGCCAGGATTCTGTACGCAGCGACCGTCGCTGTTCTTGATGATGCCTGTTGATCCCTTGGCGGGGATCTCCCATCCTGGAGCGGCGTTCTGCAGTGCCGCTTCGTACGTCGAATACCACTTGGAGCCGAAGTTCTTATCAACAGCGGCGTACTGCTCGTTGAAAGGGTATTTGAAGACGATCTTGCCGGTCAGGCGATCACCCGATGCGGTGGGGGACGGGGCCGCGGAAGCGGCGGAGGCGGCCGGACCGAAGGACAAGCCGGAGACGAGCGTGGCTGCGGCGAGACCTGCCGCGCCGAAGGACTTGAGGGCCGTTGCCCTCTTCTTTCGAGACATGTGACGTTCTTTCGGGGAGGGCCGCCGTAAATCCGCGGCACGGTGGGGGATCGCAGTCCAGGACCTCTCGGCCAGCCTGCAAGCCCAGAATATCACATGGCATATGACATGCGAAACATTGCATGGCGCGCTGCTAGCTGGGAGTTGAGTGGGATCGACGCAACTTCGGCCGCCCTGAGTTGACGCGAGCCGGGTCCTGAGTAGAGTTGAGTCCATCGGACGCAAGTCCATCGACTTACCTCGAGCAAGAAGGAGCACCACACATGGGACGTGCAGTAGGCATCGACCTCGGAACCACCAACTCGGTCGTCAGCGTTCTCGAGGGTGGCGAGCCCACCGTCATCGCGAACGCCGAGGGTCTCCGCACCACGCCGTCGATCGTCGCCTTCACCAAGGACGGCGAGGTCCTGGTCGGCGAGACCGCCAAGCGCCAGGCCGTGACGAATGTCGACCGCACCATCGCGTCGGTCAAGCGTCACGTCGGCACCGACTGGACCACCGAGATCGACGGCAAGAAGTACACGCCGCAGGAGATCTCGGCCCGTACCCTCGGCAAGCTCAAGCGCGACGCCGAGCAGTACCTCGGTGAAGACGTCACCGACGCGGTCATCACCGTGCCGGCGTACTTCAACGACGCCGAGCGCCAGGCCACGAAGGACGCCGGTGAGATCGCCGGCCTCAACGTCCTCCGCATCATCAACGAGCCGACCGCGGCCGCTCTGGCCTACGGCCTCGACAAGGGCAAGGAAGACGAGCTCATCCTGGTCTTCGACCTCGGTGGCGGCACGTTCGACGTCTCCCTGCTCGAGGTGGGCAAGGACGACGACTTCTCGACGATCCAGGTCCGTGCGACCTCCGGTGACAACCGCCTCGGTGGCGACGACTGGGACCAGCGCATCGTCGACTACCTGATCAAGAAGTTCAAGGACGAGCACGGCGTCGACCTGTCCACGGACAAGATCGCCAAGCAGCGCCTGAAGGAAGCCGCTGAGCAGGCGAAGAAGGAGCTGTCGTCGCAGATGTCGGCGAACATCCAGCTGCCGTACCTGACGCTCACGGCCGAGGGCCCGCTCAACCTCGACGAGACCATCTCGCGCGCACAGTTCGAGCAGATGACCTCCGACCTGCTCGACCGCACCAAGAAGCCGTTCAACGACGTCATCAAGGAAGCCGGTGTCTCGGTCAACGACATCGCGCACGTGGTGCTCGTCGGTGGCTCGACCCGCATGCCCGCCGTGGCCGAGGTCGTCAAGCAGCTCACCGGTGGCAAGTCCCCGAACCAGGGCGTCAACCCGGACGAGGTCGTCGCCGTCGGCGCGGCACTGCAGGCCGGTGTGCTGAAGGGTGAGCGCAAGGACGTCCTGCTCATCGACGTCACGCCGCTGTCGCTCGGCATCGAGACCAAGGGCGGGCTGATGACGAAGCTCATCGACCGCAACACGGCGATCCCGACCAAGCGGAGCGAGACCTTCACGACCGCTGACGACAACCAGCCGTCGGTCGCGATCCAGGTCTTCCAGGGCGAGCGCGAGTTCACCCGCGACAACAAGCCGCTCGGCACGTTCGAGCTCACCGGCATCGCGCCGGCTCCCCGTGGCGTCCCGCAGGTCGAGGTCACCTTCGACATCGACGCCAACGGCATCGTGCACGTGTCCGCGAAGGACAAGGGCACCGGCAAGGAGCAGTCGATGGTCATCTCCGGTGGCTCGTCGCTGCCGAAGGAGGACATCGAGCGCATGGTCCGCGAAGCCGAGGAGCACGCGGCCGAGGACAAGGCCCGTCGTGAGGCCAACGAGCGTCGCAACCAGGCCGAGCAGCTCGTCTACTCGATCGAGAAGCTCATCAAGGAGAACGACGACAAGCTCCCCGAGGACGTCAAGTCCGAGGTGCAGGCCGACGTCGACGCCCTCAAGTCCGCGCTCGCCGGCGAGGACGAGGACGCCGTGAAGACGGCCTTCGACAAGCTCAACGAGTCGCAGGGCAAGCTCGGCCAGGCCATCTACTCCCAGCAGGACGCAGCAGCCGGTGCAGCCGGTGGCGAGCAGCCCGCGGGTGAGCAGCCGGCGGACGACGAGGACATCGTCGACGCCGAGGTCGTGGACGACGAGGACGACAAGGACAAGAAGTAGCGATGACGGACCCCAAGGACAACGCGCCCAACGAAGACGAACCCCAGGTCGAGGGCGACGCCACGAACGCGGCCGAGCCCGAGGACCTCATCGAGGCGGAGGGGCCCGACGTCGAAGTACCGACCGACGGCCCCGCCGCCGGCGGCCCGGCAACGGACGCGGCGAACGACCTCTCCCCGGAGGACCAGGCCCTGCTCGACGACGCCGCCCGCGGTATCCAGGAGGACAAGCTGTCCGACACGGACCGCGACCTCGTCGCCGAGATGCGTGCCGACATGCTCCGTGCGCAGGCCGAGCTGGTGAACTTCCGGAAGCGCGTCGAGCGCGACCGCGAGGCCAACCGCGAGGTCGCCATCGCCGAAGTGGTGCGGGCCCTGCTGCCGGCGCTCGACGACCTCACCCGGGCCGAGGCCCACGGTGACCTCGCCGAGGGGCCGATGCAGGTCATCGGCCAGAAGATCCGCGGGGGCTTCGACAAGTTCAAGCTCGTGCAGATCGGCGAGAAGGGTGAAGCCTTCGACCCGAACATCCACGAGGCGATCGTCCAGCTCCCGACCCCGGGTGCCACCGGCCAGACCGTGGCGGACGTCGTCGAGCCGGGCTACAAGCTCGGTGAGCGCGTCCTGCGTGCGGCCAAGGTCGCGGTGGCGGTCCCGGCCTGAGCCGGAACGGAAGGTAGGTACCAGTGGCCAGTCAGGACTGGTTCGACAAGGACTTCTACAAGGTCCTCGGAGTGTCGAAGGACGCGTCGGAGGCCGAGCTGAAGAAGACCTACCGGAAGCTCGCGCGGCAGTTCCACCCGGACTCCAACCCGGGTGACGCCGCGGCGGAGAACCGCTTCAAGGAGATCAGCGAGGCCTACTCGGTGCTCTCCGACAAGGAGCAGCGCCAGGAGTACGACCAGGTCCGTGCCATGGGCTCCGGCGCCCGCTTCACGGCGGGCGGCGGAGGCCAGGGTGGTGGCTTCGAGGACGTCTTCGGCGGGATGTTCGGGCAGCAGCAGGGCGGGGGCGGACAGCGCGTCCGCTTCGGCCAGGGCGGCCAGGGCGGCCCGGGCGGCGCCGGCGGCTTCGAGGACATCCTCGGCGGGATGTTCGGCGGCGGTGGTGGCTTCGGCCAGACCTCCGGCGGCTACCGCGGCTTCGGCGGACCGACGAAGGGCCGGGACGTCACGGCGTCGACGACGCTCGACTTCACCACGGCGATCGCCGGCGACACCGTCAAGCTGTCGCAGGGCAACGGTCGCCCGGTGAACGTCCGCATCCCCGCGGGGGTCGCGGACGGCCAGAAGATCCGGCTCCGCGGTCGGGGCGAACCCTCGCCCGACGGCGGCGAGGCCGGTGACCTGGTGGTCGCCGTCTCGGTCCGCAAGCACCCGGTGTTCGAGCGCGACGGGCTGAACCTCCGCGTGGACGTCCCCGTGACGTTCGTCGAGGCAGCGCTCGGCGCGACGATCGAGGTCCCGACGCTCGGCGGTTCGCCCGTCAAGCTGAAGGTCGCTCCCGGCACGCCGTCGGGTCGCGTCCTGCGCGTCAAGGGCCGTGGCGTCGCGACGAAGAACGGCACGGGCGACCTGCTCGCGACCGTCCAGGTCGCGGTGCCGTCGCACCTGTCGGACAAGCAGCGCGAGGCCGTCGAGGCACTCGCGGCGACCCTGCCCGACGAGAACCCGCGCGAGGACATCCTCGCGAAGGCGCGTGACTAGCGTCACGCACCGAATGCAGTAGACCCGGCCTGGAGGCGCGGCGCGGCTCCGTCAGGAAGCCGCACCGCGCCTCCAGGCTGGTTTTCACCCCACGCGAACGACGGAAGGAGCACGCCATGACCGACATGGACGAGAACTCGCCCGTCTTCGCGATCGCGGTCGCCGCGGAACTGTCCGAGATGCACCCGCAGACGCTGCGGCAGTACGACCGGCTCGGCCTGGTCGTACCCGGCCGTACTCGCGGCGGTTCCCGCCGCTACTCGATGCGCGACGTCGCGCAGCTGCGCGAGATCGCGCGCCTCGGCTCCGAGGGGGTGTCGCTGGAGGGGATCCGGCGGGTGCTCGACCTGGAGAACGAGAACAAGGACCTGCGCGACCGGGTGCGCGAGCTCGAGACCGCGTTGGCCGACCAGCTCATCAACCGGCCCGGCGCGCGCGTGTTCGCGGCGACGACGACGGGTGCCGCGGTGTCGCTGCGGGCCGGTGCGCGGCCGCAGCGGAACACGCAGATCGTGTTGTACCGCGGGCCGCGCTGACCCTTCCCGAATCGCCATACCGCATGTAAAATATCTGTATGCGATTGTTTCCTGCCCTCCCTGCTGTCCTCATCGTCACGGCACTCGCCATCGGTGGCGGGGTCGCCGCAGCGGCAACCGGCGGAGTCGACGTCCACGAGACGGTGATCGAGCACTCGGCGAACGGCGACGCGACGAGCGTCCTGGTGCACGGCATCGGTGATGCGGCGGCCGCGGCCACAGCAGAGGGACGGCGGTTCCGGCACAGTGATCTGCAGCCTGCCGGACGGTTCGTCGCCGCCGGCGACGTCGTCACCGTGTCGGTACCGACCGGTGCGCCGGCGATGGACGTCGCCATCGGGCTGATCGGCCCGTACGCGGCGCACAACTCGGGCGCCGATGTCGGGTACCAGCAGACGCGACTGACCGCTGGCGTGAACCGTGTCACGGCTCCGCACGACGGGATGGTCTCGATGGTCAGCGCGGCGGACACCGGGGAAGCGACGGTCACGATCGCCGGCGGTGTTGCCGTCCCGACCTACGTCCGGGGCCAGTCGACCGCCGACTCGTTCGCAGCGGACCTCCGGCGGTTCGCCGATGCACCGTTCGTCGAGGTGGTGTCGGACCGGATGTTCGGCGACTTCCAGAAGCCGAAGACCGGCACGGCCATCGCCGGTGCCGACCTCGCGGAGCGCACCGCGAACTGGGACCGGGTGATCGAGCTCACGAACGAGACGTACGGCCTCGACGAGCGTGCCGTCGGGACCTCGCACAAGTACCCGCACCGGATCCACATCGCTTCACCCGACTCCGGTGCCGGGTACGCCAACGCGAGCAACGCGCGCATCATGTTCCAGACCGGCACCGGTGCTGCCGCCGATCTCTTCCGGCTTCCGTTGAGTGGGCTGTGGGGGCTGTGGCACGAGATCGGCCACACCTACGAAGCACCGATCAACATCTTCCCGGGTACCGCGGAGACCATCACCAACCTGTCCGCGCTCGCCGTGCAGGACGGACTCGGGTTCGGGAGCCGGTGGGACGAGAGCATCCCGCTCCTCGAGCGGTACTTCACCACACCGATCGCGGACCGGGACTGGGAAGGCGCCCACGACCGGGTCCGGCTCCTGGCATGGGAACAGCTGCGCCGCGCGTTCGGCGACGGCTACCTGCCGAGGTTCTTCGCGGCGCTGCGTGCCGAGGCGGCGAAGACGAACGTGAACGCCCTGACCATCGACGACAAGCATGCGATCTTCGTCGAGGTCGCCTCGCGGGTGGCCGACCGTGACCTCGCGCCGTTCTACGACCAGCTCGGGTTCCCGATGTCGGACGCGACCCGCGCCGTCATCGGTGCGCTCCCCGACCTGCGGGAGCCCATCTGGGACAACGTCGACTCACGACACCGCATCGTGGAACGACTCGTCCCCGACTACGACCCGCCGGTCGGCGTGGTCACCGGAGCAGTGTCGCCCGTGCCCGTCGGCGAGCACGTGGTCGCCGCGCCGACGGTCACCGGGCTCGGGACCGCGAGCGGCCGAGGGAGCGCGACCGCCGTGGACGCCGCAGCGGTCGCCGATGCCGTCGGTACCGACACCGGACGGCTCCTCGTGCGGCTCCGGAGCGACACCGGCGCCGAGGACACGATCGTCGTCAGGACTGCGGCCGTCGGCGGGGACTCGATCGTCCTGCGCGGGGCGTCGAACCGCGTCGTCGGCGACCTGTGGCTCGATCAGCGGAACGAGGAACTCCGGTGGCGGGCGGTCACGTCCTACGACGCGCACTGGTCCTGGGGATCGAACGCCTACCTGACCGTCACGCACTTCGCGGCGGACGGCACGGTACTCGCCACGGGCACGGTGCAGGGCAACCAGACGGGCAAGGTCCTCGACGAGACCTTCCGGGACCGCCCGTACGCGGACGGCGAGTTCGTGCTCGTCCTGCACGCGCAACCGACGCTCCTCGCCGCGTACCGTTCCGACTCGCTCATCTCGGACTCGAGCGCGCCCCAGGCGTTCCGGATCGCGGACGGCAAACTGCACCTGACCGTGCCCGAGGCGATCCCGGGGTGGCAGTCCCTGTCCGGACTGCAGGGCCCGAAGACCGCCCTGACCCGCGGCGCCGACGTCGAGGTCGAGGCCGGGTTGCAGGTCCACGCCCAGATCTCGACGATCACCGGGGCGATCACGCTGACCAGTCCGGACGGCACGACCTTCGCACCCGGGCAGTCGACGCTCGCCGGCATGTACCGGAAGCCGGGCGAGGACTGGCGGACGAGCGCGAACCTCGTGCTGCGGGGCGGGACGCTCGCCGACGGCGGCACGACGATGCGGTTCACGCTGCAGACGGGTTCGGGGTTCTCGATGCCCCCGGGTTCGACGCTTCGCTGGAAGCCGGTCGTCCGTGTCCCGGCCGACGCGGTCGCGGGCGACTCGTCGCTGGAGCTGCGTGCGGAGGGCACCACCGGCTGAGTCCCCTGCAACGAGGAGCGCCCCCGGACCGACCTGCCGTCGTGGAGCTCGGGCGGCGACGTGCAGTCGCACGCTGGTCCGCGTGAACTGGACGCGGTCGTCCGCGCCGCTGCGAGGTCCGCCGTCAAGGGATGGGTACGCTGACGCGGTGCCAGACTTCGCCGACCTCTTCCGCCGCCGCGACGACACCGCCCCGGACCTCATCGCGATCGACGGCACCGACCGGTTCCTGATCGACGAGGCGCCGCACGTGCACGGGGACGCCCTGCGGCAGCCCGGCGAGGTGGCGGTCGTCGATGACCGTCTTGGAGTCCTGACCCTCGGGCTCATCACGCAGTACGGCGCATCGGACATCCGCGTCGTGCAGGACTCGCTCGTCGGGGAACGCGCGCTCGAGGCCAACGCTGGCACGTTCGGTCTGCGCGGATTCCACCACCCGGACTCGCTCGAAGACGCCTTCCGCGACGTCCGGCTCGTCGTGCTGCGGCTGTCGAAGTCACACGACCGCCTCGACGAGATCGCCCGGGCCGTCGCGCGGTTCGCCGCTCCTGACGTCGTGCTGCTGTGCGGCGGCAACGTCAAGTACATGAACCTGTCGCAGAACGACGTGCTGCGCCGCTCGTTCGGCGAGGTCACGGCTTCGCGGGGGCGGGGGAAGTCGCGCCTGCTCATCGCGCAGGACCCGTTGCGTGCCCAGGCGAACCGTGCGGCCGCGACCAATCCCTGGCCCAGATCGGTGCACGTCGACGACCTCGGCATGACGCTCGTCGCGCACGGCGGGGTGTTCGCCGGTACCTCGCTCGACCAGGGCACCCGGGTGCTGCTCGAGGCGATGGACGCCGCGGTGCCGACCGCGCGGACCGTCGTCGACCTCGGGTCCGGCAACGGTGTCATCGCCGCGGCGATCGCACTGCGGCGGCCGAACGTCAAGGTGATCGCGACCGATGTGTCCCGGATCGCGGTGGCGTCCACACGGGCGACCGCCGAGGCGAACGGCGTCGCTGACCGGGTGACGGCACTGCGCACCGACGCCGGGGACGAGCTCGCCGCCGGGTCCGCCCAGCTCGTGCTCTGCAACCCCCCGTTCCACGCGGACACCACGGTGACCACCGACGCGGCCGAGGCGATGTTCCGGAACGCGGCCACCGTCCTGCAGCCCGGCGGCGAACTGTGGTGCGTGTGGAACGGGCACCTGCGCTACCGGCCGGTACTGGAGCGCCTGGTCGGGCCGACCCGGCAGGTCCTGCGCACCCCGAAGTTCACGGTCACGGCGTCGGTCGCTGCCCCGCACTGAGGCCCGCCATACCGAACGCGGAATATCGTACGGATAATACTTGCGGACCACTCCGCGGCCCGTGCACAGTCGTCTCCTGCACCGTCAGAGAGGACTCCCATGCACACTCGTTCCACCCGTGCTCTTCCACCGCCGGCCCGTCCGCCTCGTGCCCGTCCGTCCCGCGCGGCCGTCACCGTCGCGCTGGTCCCGATGGTCGCCCTGGGCGCGCTCGTCGCCGGCGCGGGCGTCGTCGCAGATGCACCACCGGCCCACGCCGCCGACCCGTTCCCGGTCCACGATCCGTTCGTGGACCTGCCCGTCGGCACCACGATGCCGTCGGGTTGGGCTCGCATCGCCTCGAACGACCAGCAGGCCGCGATCGTCGAGAACGGCTCGGCGGGCAAGTGGCTGCGGATGACCGACAACGCCAAGTACATGGCCTCGGCGGTGTACAACGAGGTGCCGTACGACTCGAGCAACGGACTGACCGTCGAGTTCGACCAGCGGATGTGGAGCCCCACCGACACCGGGTACGCCGACGGCATCGGGTTCTTCCTGCAGGACGCCGCGATGCCGCTCGACTCCATCGGCCCCGTGGGCGGCGGACTCGGCTACTTCGACGGCAAGTCCGCCTGCTCGGCAGGACTGGACGGCGGTGTCGTCGGCGTCGGGTTCGACCGGTTCGGCAACTTCGCGCTGCCGGAGTTCATCCAGAACGCCGTCACCGTCCGCGGGGCCGAGGCTGAGTGCTACCCCGTGCTGGCGACGACGGGCAACCGCGGCGACGGGTTCCTCGAGGACCGCGGCGTCGACGCCGAGACGGCGACCTACCGGCACGTGAAGGTCGACGTCGTGCCCCGGGACGCCGGTGGCATCACGGCCATCGTCACGATGTCGGACGCCACCCCCGTCGGCTCCGAGCCGGCGGAGCTGCACCACCTGATCTCGACCGACCTGCCGGCGACGGCGTTGCCCGGCCAGATGCGCTTCGGGTTCAGCGCGTCGACCGGCGGGCGGGCCGAGTTCCACGAGATCCGCAACGTGCGGGCCACACAGCCGACCGACGTCGTGACCACGGCGTCAGTGGACACCGAGGGGCCGGTGACCTCAGGCGACGACGTGTCGTTCCGCGTCCGATCGGTCAACGACGGGCCGGCCACGATCGGTGGGCCCACCGACGCAGTGGCGCGGACGACGGCACTGATCGATGCGCTCCCGCTCGAGGACGTCACCTGGTCGTGCGAGGCCACGGGCGGCGCGTCGTGCGGTGCCGATCAGGGCGCAGGAGTCGTGGCGACCGACTGGACGGCGCCGCCCGGAGGACAGATCGAGTTGCTGGCCCGCGGGACCGTGCCGGCGACCACGAGGAGCGGGACGTACTCGGCGCCGGTGGAGAGTGTCACCGACTTCACCACCGGCCGGTTCGACGAAGGGCGGGCCGCGGTCGCGCGGGACGGCTCGGTGAGCGACGTCGACCTGACGAACAACACGGACACGATCGCGTTCGACGTCGTGCTGCCGGACGCCGTCGCCTCGGATGACGCTGCGACCGGACAGCAGGGTGAACCAGTGGTCGTGGACGTCGTGGGGAACGACGCGCTCGACGGCAGCGGTGCCGACCTCGGCTCGCTGCGGCTCACCGACGAGGGACTCGACGGTGCGGAGCTGTCCGGCGACGGCAAACAGCTGCGCGTTCCGGGCGAGGGCACGTACGTCGTGGACGACGCCGGGCGGGTGACGTTCACGCCCGAGGACGGCTTCAGCGGGGTCGCGTCGCCGGTGCGGTACGAGATCACGTCGAACGCCGGGCAGGTCGCGTCCGCCGAGCTCCGGGTGGAGATCGAGGCCGGTGCGGTCGACCCGACGCCGGGGCCCACGCCGGAGCCGACGGCGGAACCCACGCCGGATCCGACCACGGCGCCGACCGCGGGGCCGACGGCCGATCCGACCGCGGTACCGGGTGCCGGTTCCGCCGCTGGGCCCGGGGACGGTCCCCAGAACGCGTCGACCGTCGGCGGACCGTCGTCCGGCGGACCGGACCGGCTCGCGTGGACGGGCTCTGACGGGGTCCTCCTCGCAGCGGTCCTCGGCCTGGGGCTCGCGGCCGCCGGTGGCGTGCTCCTGACGCTTCGACGTCGCCGACTCGAGGTGGGCCCGGACGCCGACGCCTGATCCACACCGGTACGACTCCGGACGCGACGGAGACGACGAAGCCGCCCGGGTCTCCCCGGGCGGCTTCGTCGTGTGTTCCGACCGATCAGGCCGGGATGTAGTCGAACGTGTCCGGGTCCGGACCCGTTCGGTGGCCCTTGTCGAGGGTCGTGATGTCCGTCATGTCCTCGTCCGAGAGCTCGAAGTCGAAGATCGCGAAGTTCTCCTCGACGCGGGCACGCGTGACCGACTTCGGGAACACGATGTCGCCGCGCTGGATGTGCCAGCGGAGCACGACCTGCGCCGGGCTCTTGCCCGTGGCGCCGGCGATGCGGGTGATGGTCTCGTCGTCGAGTACGAGGCCCTGGGCGATCGGGGACCACGCCTCGGTCGCGATGCCGAGCTCGCTGTTCACGGCGCGGAGCTCGTCTTGGGCCAGGTACGGGTGCACCTCGATCTGGTTCACGGCCGGCGGGACGTCCGTCTCGGCACGCAGGCGGCGCAGGTGGTGGGCCTGGAAGTTGCTGACGCCGATCGAGCGGGAGGTGCCAGCGGCGTAGAGCTCCTCGAGCGCCTTCCACGTCGGCACGAAGTCCGAGACGGTGGGCAGCGGCCAGTGGATGAGGAACAGGTCGGTGTAGCCGCCGAGCAGGTCAGCTGACTTCTTGCCGTTCTCGGCAGCTGCCGAAGGGTCGTGGAAGCCGTTGTTGAGCTTCGAGGTGACGAAGATCTCGTCACGCGGGATGCCGGACGACGCGATGGCCTCGCCGACCTCCTTCTCGTTGCCGTACATCTCGGCGGTGTCGATGTGGCGGTAGCCGACCTCGAGTGCCGTGAGCGTCGCTTCCTTGGTCGACGAAGGGTCGATCTGGAAGACGCCGAAGCCGAGCTGCGGGATGGTCTTGCCGTCGTTCAGGGTGATGTTCGGAACGGTCATGGTGCCATGCAACCAAACGCCCCTCAGCGCGCATTCCGGCAACGTCCAGGATCAGCGACCCCGGGCGTGCCGCTCGTGACGAGCGGGCCTGCCGCTCAGGACAGCGCGGCGGCGATGTACGCCTGCAGGGCCTGGCCGTAGGCGACCGCGGGGACCTCGGACGCGAAGCTCCGGTCCGCGCCGGCGATCGTCGCGGTGACCGTGTAGACGATCCGGCCGCTCACCGACACTCGGGTCAACCCGATGAACGACGGCCCGAGGAGCTCGCGCAACTGGTCCTCACGCGGCAGCCAGAGCGACTCCGACGCGGTCACGGAGTCGAGCGCCCACTCGGTCGTCCCGTTGAAGCCGAGGATCGTGCCGGTGGGGGAGTCGTGTCGTTCGACGGTCATCTCGGACACGGTGTAGACGTCCTCGTCCACCTCGGGCTTGTCGATGACGAAGCGGTCGCCCGTCTCGGGGTGCCAGCGCAGGCCGGCGTCGCGGAGGGTCCTGGCGAGTGCAACGGTGATCACCTCCCCACCCTGCACGCGCGAGACCGCGCTGTCACCACGAAGTCGCGCTGTCACCACGTAGGTTGCCGAAAGCATCCCGTACTAGCATCGCCGAGCACCCCCACGCGCGAGCGCCACCCGATCGCGCGCGCGACGTGACGACGCCCGGGCAACCGGTGCCGCGCCTCCAGGCCGACCAACCGGCCACGGGGCGGGCCACCGGCCGGCGTCCCGACCGAGGCGACGGACACCCCGTCCGCCGAAGAGAAGGACCTGCATGACCCTCGAACGCGAGGAACTCCGCGACGGCTGGACCGTGACCATGGCCGGAGGAACCGGCGCGCCGGACGGCGTCGCGGGACGCAGCATCCCGGCGACGGTGCCGGGGCAGGTGCACACCGACCTGGAGCGGGAGGGCCTGCTGCCGGACCCGACCTTCCACCTGAACGAGCAGGCGGCGAAGTGGGTCGGCCGGGCCGACTGGGCCTACCGGACCGCGGTCGACGTCGACCCGCGCGGCCACGAGCGTGTCGACCTGGTCTGCGACGGCCTGGACACGGTGTCCGAACTGAGCCTGGACGGCGTCGTCGTGGGCACGACCCGGAACATGCACCGCCGCTACCGCTTCGACGCACGCGTGCAGACCGGATCCGGCGCGACGACGAAGGACCTCGAGATCCTGTTCGAGTCGCCGTACCGCGAGGCCGGCCGGGTCGCCGCGAAGGCCGGTAGCATGCCGGGCCCGTACGACGAGCCGTTCCCGTACATCCGCAAGAACGCCTCGAACTTCGGCTGGGACTGGGGACTCACGGCCGTCACGAGCGGTCCCTGGCGACCGGTCGCGATCGAGCGGTGGTCGACCGCGCGACTGCGCGAGGTCCGCCCGCTCGTCGACGTCGAGGCCGGCGAGGGCGTGCTCGACGCCCACATCACCGTCGAGCGCTCCGGCCTCAACGACCTGGACCAGGACGGCGAGGACGACGACCTGGTGCTCGTCGTGACCGTGAGCGGCCTGAAGGAGGACGGCACGCCGACGCGGCAGCGCTCGCGGGCGCAGCTGACGCCGAAGGACGACGAGACCGTCGTCACGGTGCGCGTGCCCGAGGCGCTGCGCTGGTGGCCCCGCGGCTACGGCGCGCAGGCGCAGTACGACGTGGTCGTGGAGCTGCAGACGGTCGACGGCGAGGTCCTCGACCGCGACACGTTCCGCACGGGCTTCCGGTCGACGCGGATCGACACGCAGGTCGACGACATGGGGCGCCCCTTCGGCATCCACGTCAACGGGACGCTGATCGACGTGCGCGGGGTGAACTGGATCCCCGACGACGTGATCATCTCGCGCGTCGACCGCGCGCGCCTGCAGTCCCGTCTGACCGCGGCGGCCTCGCTCGGCACGAACCTCGTGCGCGTGTGGGGCGGCGGTGTGTACGAGTCGCGCGACTTCTACGAGGTCTGCGACGAGCTGGGCCTGCTCGTCTGGCAGGACTTCCCGTTCGCGTGCTCGGCGTACCCCGAGGTCGAACCGATCCGCAGCGAGGTCATCGCCGAGGCGCGGGACAACGTCGCCCGCCTCGCCCGGCACCCCTCGCTGGTGCTGTGGAACGGCAACAACGAGAACATCTGGCTGCACGACGTGGACGGCTGGGCGGCCTCGCTCGGTGACCGCGGGTGGGGCCTCGACTACTACCTCGACCTGCTGCCGACGATCGTCGACGCGGTCGACCCGTCGCGCTTCTACACCGTGGCGTCGCCGTGGTCGGGCGCCGAGTCGCTGCCCGCGAACGACGTCGACCACGAGACGCACCACTCGTGGGATGCCTGGAACCGCCTGCCCGACACCGCCTACCGCGGCTCGGTGCCGCGGTTCGTGTCCGAGTTCGGCTGGCAGGCGCCGCCCGCGTGGCGGACGCTGCGGGACGGGGTCGCGGACGAGGTGCTGTCGCAGGACGCACCCGGGGTCGTGCACCACCAGAAGGCTGCCGACGGGATGGGCAAGCTGGCCCGCGGCATCGAGCCCCGGTTCGGCACGGGGCCCTTCTCGTTCGATGCGTGGCACTACCTGACGCAGCTGCAGCAGGCCCGGGCCATCGCGACGGGCGTCGAGCACTGGCGCACGCACTGGCCGCGCAACACGGGCGTGGTGATGTGGCAGCTCAACGACCTGTGGCCGGTGTCGTCGTGGTCGGCGATCGACTCGGCGGGGCGGCTGAAGCCGCTCGCGCACGAGCTGCGTCGGTTGTACGACGACGTCCTGCTGACGATCCGTCCGGTGTCGCGGGTGGCGGTCGCGCCGTCCGCCGTCTCCGGGCCGGCTGCTTCGCCGGCGTCGTCGCCCGTCTCACCGGTCTCCGGAGCGGTCGCGCCCGCCTCGCCGGTCGCGTCTGGTGCGGATCGGACGGGAGGCCCGGATCACCCCGGCCACTCGGCCTCCGCCGGCGAGACGGCTGATCTGGGCGACGTGGCGGACACCCTGTCCCTCGGCGTCTCGCCCGGTGCGTTCGGGTCCTCGCCCGTCGAGGTCGCCGTCCGGTCCACGCGCGGCGGCCACGACAGCGTGGTGCGCGTGCGACGGGTCACCACGGCCGGCACGATCCTGGCCGAGGCGTCGTTGCCCGTGCGCTTGTCGTCCGCCGGGGTCGCCGTCGTCGCCCTGCCCGAGTCCGTCGGCGTGGTCGACGACCCCGCGCGGGAGCTCATCGTGGCGGACATGGACTGGCGTCGGGCGGTCTGGACACCGGGCCCCGACGTCGACGTGCGGTGGGAACCCGCGCGGTACCGCACCTCGTTCACACCCGTCGACGGCGGGCTCGACCTGACCGTCGAAGCCGAGACGCTCGTCCGCGACCTGCTCGTGCAGCCCGACCGGGTGACCGCGTCCGGTGTGGTGGACCGCGGGTTCATGACCCTGCTGCCCGGGGAGCGCGTGACCTTCCGGGTCACCGGTGTGACCGAGGCCGACATCCCGGCGCTCCGTGCCGAACCCGTCCTGTGGAGCCTGGACCGCACGCTCGAACATTGATATACAGAACGACACAGTGATATATTTTGTGGTGCGCCGCTCGCTGTCGTGACCCGACGACTCCGGCGTCCGGTCGACCTCCCGTCGGCCCGGTCGACAGGAGGACCCCACCATGTCGCTCGCGATGCGCCCACCCACCGCTGCCATCACCGTTCCCCCCGCCGCCGCACCGACCACCGCGCCGCCGTCGGCACCCGCGGGTGGTCGCCGAGGCTTCGCCCCCGCCGTTGCCCTGCTGGACGTCGGACTGCTGGTCCTGGCGTTCGCGGTCGCCCACGTCGTGCGCTTCCCCTGGGAGCTGTCGGCCGTGCGACCCCAGGCCGGCTGGATCGAGTTCGCGACGGCTCCGGTGATCATCCTGGTCTGGATGGCCCTGCTGTCGATGTTCCGCACCCGCGACCCACGCATCGCCGGCATCGGCAGTGACGAGTACCGCCGGCTCGTCACCGCGAGTCTGGTCGCCGTCGCCGTGGTGGCGGTCGTGGCGTACGCCGCGCAGCTCGACCTGGCCCGGGGGTACGTGGCCATCGCCTTCCCGCTCGGGCTCCTCTTCCTCGCCGTCGGGCGGAAGGCCGTCCGCACCGTCCTGGCGCGCAGTCGTGCTCGCGGGCAACGGTTGCAGGACGTCCTGATCGTCGGTGACACCGAGGACGTCCGCTACGTCGGGCGACGGATCGCCGCGACGCCCAGCGCCGGGTACCGGGTCCGCGCGGTCGTGACCGACTGCGAGCCGGTGGGCGCGACGATCGACCTCGGTTCGGCGTCCGTCCCGGTGGTCAGCGGGATCGACGACGTCCTCGCGCTGGCTCGTTCCGAGGGAGTCTCGGCGGTCGTCGTCGCCGGCGCCGTACGCGGCGGGCACGAGCGACTGCGCCGCCTCGGGTGGCAACTCGAGGAGCACGGCGTCGAGCTCGTCGTGTCGTCGCCCCTCGCGGACATCGCCGCAGGTCGCGTGCACGAGCGTCCCGTCGACGGCCTGCCCTTGATGCACGTGGAGACCCCCGACTACCGCCGTCGCACGGGCAAGCGTCTGCTCGACGTCGTCGGAGCCGGCTTCGGTCTCCTGCTGCTGGCGCCCGTGCTCGCGGTGATCGCGCTCGTCATCCGGCTCGACGACCGCGGTCCGGTGTTCTTCCGCCAGACCCGTGTGGGCCGTGGGGGCGCGGAGTTCTCGATCCTGAAGTTCCGCACGATGTGCGTGGACGCCGAAGCGCGGATGGCCGCACTGCAGGCAGCGAACGAGGGTGCGGGCCCGCTCTTCAAGATGAAGGACGACCCCCGCGTCACCCGGGTCGGGGCGTTCCTGCGGAAGACGTCGCTCGACGAGCTGCCGCAGTTGTGGAACGTGCTCACCGGTTCGATGAGCCTGGTCGGACCCCGCCCGGCGCTCCCGCGCGAGGTCGCCCTGTACCAGGACTTCGCCGACCGCCGACTCCTGGTCACGCCGGGGATCACCGGCCTGTGGCAGGTCAGTGGCCGGTCGGATCTGGACTGGGCCGAGGGTGTGCGGCTCGACCTGCACTACGTCGAGAACTGGTCGTTCCTGCACGACCTGGTGATCCTCGCCCGGACGGTGCCGTCGGTGCTCCGGTCGCGCGGCGCGTACTGAGGGCGCTGCGGCGGATCGGCCCGGCGCCTTCCCTGTGCGAACGGTGTCCGTTCCGGGTCCCGGCCTGGGCATCGGGGAGCGGGAGAGTTACGATGGGGGGAACACGGACTTCCGCCGCGTGGGTCGAAGAAGACCTGCGGACGGCGACCAGTTCCAGATCAAGGAGTCATGATGCTCGGAAACCTCGGCGGCGTACACCTGCTGATCATCCTCGGGATCGTCATCCTGCTGTTCGGCGCGACGAAGCTCCCGGCGCTCGCCAAGGGCCTCGGGCAGTCGATCAACATCTTCAAGAAGGAGATGACCGACGACGAGAAGAAGGCTCAGGCTGGCGACACCACGGTGCAGAACACCGCGGCCCCGACCAGCACCGTGCCGAACGCTCCCGCCGAGCCCGCTGCCGGTCCGATCCTGAACCCCGGCCCGAGCGCGCAGCCGAACACCGACTCCCGGCGCTAGAACACCAGCTCAGGACACCCAGCCCCGTCCTGTCGGCAGCCCCCGCGACCACTCCGGTCGCGGGGGCTTCGTCGTGCGGGGCGCGCAGCGGTCCGAGGGGGCGCAGGATGAGCACATGACCACTGCCGCACCGCGCGCGACCGCGCCGCTCCGGGACGACCGGCGCACCGTGCTCGTGGTGGCGATCCTGTCGTCGTTCGTCGTCGGGCTCGACTCGAGCGTGGTGAACGTGGCGCTCCCCGCGATCCGGCAGGAGCTCGGCGGCGGACTCGTCGTGCAGCAGTGGACCGTGGACGCGTACCTGGTGACGCTCGGCTCGCTCATCCTCGTCGCCGGATCGCTGTCGGACGTGTTCGGCCGGGTCCGGATCATCACGTGGGGGCTCGTCGTGTTCGGGATCGCCTCGGTCGCGTGTGCGATCGCCCCGACGGGGGAGTTCCTGATCGTCTCGCGGGCGTTCCAGGGCGTCGGCGGCGCCCTGGTGACCCCGAGCGCGCTCGCCCTCATCGTGGCGGCGTTCCGCGGGGCAGCGCAGTCGAAGGCGATCGGCACGTGGACCGCTTGGTCGAGCGCGTCGACGATCCTCGGACCCGTGGTCGGCGGGCTGGTGGTCGACAGCATCGGCTGGCGGTGGATCTTCGTGCTGACCGCGGTCCCGATCGCGGTGACGATCCCGCTCGTGCTGCGGATCACCGGTGACGTGCACCCCGCGATCCGACCGCGCATCGACGTGGTCGGCGCCGTGCTGGCGGTCGTCGGGGTCGGTGGGGCGGTGCTCGGGCTCATCGAGCAGGAGCGGCTCGGGTGGGGCGCGCCCGTGGTGGTCACCGCGCTCGTGCTCGGTGCCCTGGCACTCGGGGCCTTCGTGCCGTGGGAACTCCACGTGACCCGGACGACCGGTTCGCCGCTGGTGCCGCTCGCGCTGTTCCGGGCCCGCAACTTCGCGGTGGGCAACCTCGCCACCCTGTCGATCTACGGCGCCCTGAGCATGGTCTTCTTCGTGGTCACCCTGTTCCTGCAGGAGGTCTGGGGGTTCCCCGCCTGGCTCGCCGGTCTGGCGACGCTGCCCCCGACGGTGGTCCTGCTGCTGGTGTCCTCGGCCGTGGGCGGGCTGGCGGGACGGTTCGGGCCGCGCTGGTTCATGGCCGCGGGCCCGGCGGTGGCGGCGGTCGGTGCGCTCCTGATGCTGCTGGTCGGTGCGCAGCCGGACGGGTACTGGATCGCGGTGTTCCCGGGCCTCGTGCTCATCGGGTTCGGGATCGCGCTCATGGTGACACCGCTGACCAGCGCCGTGCTCGGGTCGGTGCCGCAGTCCGAGGCCGGCGTCGGGTCGGCCGTGAACAACGCGATCGCGCGGATCGCCGGGTTGGTGATGGTCGCGCTCGCGGGCGTGGTCCTCGGCGGCGAGATGAGCGTCGCCGGCCTGCACCGGGCGGTCGTCGTGATGGCGGTCCTCCTGCTGGCCGGCGCGGTCGTCAGCGCCGTCGGGATCCGGAATCTCCCGGCGCCGACGTAAGTTGAGTGCAGTAGACTCAAGTACAACACCACCGCAACGAAAGGACGGAACGCATGGCGAACCTCCAGGGTGCTCCTGACTCGCAAGAGCGACAGAAGACCGCCCTCGAGCAGTACGGCGTCGACCTGACGGCGATCGCTCGCAGTGGCAAGCTCGACCCGGTCATCGGACGCGACTCCGAGATCCGACGCGTCAGCCAGGTGCTCACCCGCCGCACCAAGAACAACCCCGTGCTCATCGGCGAGCCCGGCGTCGGCAAGACCGCCGTCGTCGAGGGGCTCGCGCAGCGCATCGTCGCCGGTGACGTCGCCGACTCGCTCAAGGACAAGCGGCTCGTCTCGCTCGACATCTCCTCGCTCATCGCCGGCGCGAAGTACCGCGGCGAGTTCGAGGAACGCCTCAAGGCCGTGCTCAAGGAGATCAACGACTCCGACGGCCAGGTCATCACGTTCATCGACGAGTTGCACACCCTGATGGGCGCCGGTGGCGGCGAGGGGTCCGTTGCGGCCTCGAACATGCTCAAGCCGATGCTCGCGCGCGGCGAACTGCGGCTCATCGGGGCGACGACGCTCGACGAGTACCGCGAGTACATCGAGAAGGACGCCGCCCTCGAGCGCCGCTTCCAGCAGGTCTACGTGGGGGAGCCCAGCGTCGAGGACGCCGTGGCGATCCTCCGCGGGCTCAAGGAGCGCTACGAGGCGCACCACAAGGTCACGATCAACGACTCCGCCCTCGTCGCCGCGGCCAGCCTGTCGAACCGGTACATCTCCGGCCGCCAGCTGCCCGACAAGGCGATCGACCTGATCGACGAGGCCGCCAGCCGGCTCCGCATGGAGATCGACTCCAGCCCGGTCGAGATCGACGAACTGAAGCGCAACGTCGACCGGCTGCGTGTCGAGGAGTTCGCGCTCAAGCAGGAGAAGGACGACGCCTCGAAGGCGCGGCTCGAGACCCTGCGGAACGAGCTGCGCACGCGCGAGGAACGACTGGGCGAGCTCGAGCAGCGCTGGCAGGCCGAGCGCGCGAGCCTGAACCGCATCGGTGAGCTGAAGCAGCAGCTCGACGACCTGAACATGCGCAGCCAACGTGCCCAGCGCGAAGCCGACTACGCGACGGTGTCGCGCCTGGAGTACGCCGAGAAGCCCCGGATCGAAGCGGAGCTCGCGGCCGCCGAGCAGGCCGAGTCCGCCGACCGCATGGTGAACGACAGCGTCACCGACGAGGACATCGCCGCCGTGATCGCGCAGTGGACGGGCATCCCCCTCGGGCGGCTGCTGCAGGGCGAGACCGAGAAGCTCCTGCACCTGGAGAACGAGCTCGGCCGCCGGATCATCGGACAGCGCACCGCCGTGAACACCGTGTCCGAGGCCGTCCGTCGCACCCGCGCCGGCATCTCCGACCCGGACCGTCCGACCGGATCGTTCCTGTTCCTCGGACCGACCGGTGTCGGCAAGACCGAGCTGGCCAAGGCGCTCGCGGAGTTCCTGTTCGACGACGAGAAGGCCCTCGTCCGCATCGACATGAGCGAGTACGGCGAGAAGCACTCGGTGTCGCGGCTGATCGGCGCCCCGCCCGGGTACGTCGGCTACGAGTCCGGCGGGCAGCTCACCGAGGCCGTCCGGCGTCGCCCGTACTCCGTCATCCTGCTCGACGAGATCGAGAAGGCGCACCCCGAGGTGTTCGACGTGCTGCTCCAGGTGCTCGACGACGGCCGGCTGACGGACGGGCAGGGGCGCACGGTCGACTTCCGGAACACGATCCTCGTGCTGACGTCGAACCTCGGCTCGCAGTTCATGACCGACCTGACGCTGACGGACGAGCAGCGCGAGGACGCCGTGCGCGAGCTCGTGCAGCAGGCGTTCCGGCCGGAGTTCATCAACCGTCTCGACGACATCGTGGTGTTCCAGGCCCTGACGGCCGACGACCTCGGCCAGATCGTGTCGCTGTACGTCGACCGGCTCGCCCGACGCCTGACCGACCGCCGGCTCGAACTCGCGGTCACGCCCGAGGCGCGCGGCTGGCTCGCCGAACGCGGGTACGACCCGCTCTACGGCGCGCGGCCGCTCCGCCGCCTCATGCAGCGGCAGATCGACGACAAGCTGGCGCGGGCGATCCTGTCCGGTGACGTCCGCGACGGCGACACCGTCCGGGTGGACGTCGCCGAGGACGGCGACGGTCTGACCGTCGAGCCGTTCCAGCTGGCGGAGGTCGTCGAGGAGTAGGCGGCGGCCGCGGTGGGTGGGGTGACCGACGGGAGGCCCGGTGCCGGTTCCTGGGACCCGGCACGGGCCTCCCGGGTTGGCTGCAGGGCATGCCTGAGATCCGCGCGATCCGTCGCCTCACCGACACCGTCGAGCACGCGAGCGTGCTCGACAAGGCCGTCGACATCGACCGTTCGGTCGTGAACGCCCTCGCCCGGCCGAAGGCCCTGCGGCAGCTGCTGCACGGTGTGCCGTTCGGGCACCCGCTGCACCCGCTCATGGTGCAGGTGCCGCTCGGGGCCTGGATCTCGGCCGCCGTGCTCGACGTGTTCGGCGGGAAGGGCAACGCGAAGGCCGCGAAGACCCTCGTCGGCGTCGGCCTGGTGTCGTCCGGCAGTGCGAGCCTCGCCGGGTACGTGGACTGGTCCGAACTCGACCGCGAGCAGCTGCGCACGGGTTGGGTGCACCAGGCCGTCAACTGGGTCGGCATCTCGCTGTACGGCCTGTCGTGGTGGCAGCGCAAGAACGGCAACCACGGCGCCGGCAAGCTGCTCGGGTTCGCCGCGCTCGGCGTCGTGGGGGTGGGCGGGTACCTCGGCGGACACCTGGCCTACCGCCAGCGTGCCGGTGTGAGCGACCACGGTGAGGTGCCGTTCGACGCGTGACCACTGATACGGAAACGTTATGTGGACGAAACGCGGTACGTGAAATGCTCGTCCCATGGATCGACTCAGCACCGACACCGTTCCCCTGACCGGCCTTCCCGCCCGCGGCGGCCTCGAGTTCATCGTCCACATCGACGAGGCGGCGGGGGTCGTGTCACTCGACCTCACCGCCGCGTGACCAGCCGTGCGGGTCCTGGTCGTCGATGACGAAGCGGCCCTCGCCGACCTCGTCGCGAAGGGCCTGTCGCGGCAGGACATGGCCGTCGACGTCGCCTACCGCGGCGACGACGCCGACGAACTGCTGGCGGTGAACGATTACGACGTCGTGGTGCTCGACCGTGACGTCCCGGGGGTGCACGGCGACGAGGTCGCACGTCGGCTGGCGTCGCGCGGCAGCCTGACCCGCATCCTCATGCTCACGGCGGCGGCGACCCTGACCGACCGCGTCAACGGGCTCGAACTCGGCGCGGACGACTACCTCGCGAAGCCCTTCGAGTACCCGGAACTGGTCGCCCGCGTGCGCGCGCTCGGTCGGCGCAGCGTGGCCCCGGTCGCGCCCGTGCTCGAACGCGTCGGGATCGTCCTCGACACGAACCGTCGGATGGTCACCCGTGACGGCCGACCGCTCGACCTGACCTCGAAGGAACTCGGGGTGCTCGAGGCGCTCCTGCGAGCCGACGGTCGCATCGTCTCCGCCGAGGAACTGCTCGAGAAGGTCTGGGACATGAACATCGACCCGTTCACCGCTGCCGTACGGGTGACGATGTCGAAGCTCCGCAAGAAGCTCGGCCGCCCCGATCCGATCCGGACGGTCCCGGGCGAGGGCTACGCGCTGTGAGACGGCTCAGGCGGACCTGGAGCATCCGGGCCCGCACGGCGCTGACGTTCGCGCTCGCGGCGATGGCGCTCGCCACCGGGGTGGTGGTGTTCTCGAACGTGATGTCCCTGGCCGGGGTCGGTGCGGGTCTCGACACGACGGCGATCCGCGGTGCCTCCCCGGCGGAGACGTTCGTGACCGCCTCGCCGGTGCCGATCGGCGAGCGCTCGGCAGCGAACGACGCACCACCCTCCACCACGGTCGCGGTGGTCCGGCTCGTCGCCGTGCAGCAGTGGCAGTGGTCCGCGATCGGCATCGCCGGGGCGGGCCTCGTCGCCGGTGGCGTCGGGTGGCTGGTGAGCAGGCGCATGCTCCGACCGATCGACCGGATCACCGCGACGGCGAACCGGATCACGGCGTCGAACCTGCACGAACGCATCGCACTCGAGGGCCCGGACGACGAACTCCGACGGTTGTCCGGCACCGTCGACGACCTGCTCGACCGGCTGCAGACCGCGTTCGAGAGCCAGCGACGGTTCGTCGCGCAGGCGTCGCACGAACTCCGGACCCCGCTCGCGGTCCAGCGTGCCGCGATGCAGATCGGGTTGCACGACGGTGCCGGCGCCGATGACGTCCGAGTGGTGCGCGAGGAACTGCTCGCGCAGAACCGGCGCACCGAGCACCTCGTCGAGTCCTTGCTCGTGCTCGCGGAGGCCGATCGAGGGCTCGCAGGCGTCGGGACGTCGATCGACCTCGTGGCCATCGCCGACGAGGTCGTCGCGGGAGCCGCCGGGAGTGCGCACGAGGCGGGCGTGACCATCACCCGCGAGGGCCGAGCCGCGCCTCCTGGCAGACCCACCATCACGGGTGAGCCGATGCTCGTCCGGCAGTTGCTCGTCAACCTCGTCGGCAACGCCGTCGAGTACAACGAAGCCGGCGGCTTCGTCCGCGTCACCACGCGCGGTGACGGCCTCGTCGTGGAGAACTCCGGGCCGGTCGTGCCGGACGAGGTCGCGCCATTGCTCGTCGAACCGTTCCGACGCTGCCCCGAGGTCGCATCCGGCGGTCGGCACAGCGGCCTCGGCTTGTCGATCGTCGCGTCCATCGTGCACGCGCACGGGTGGCGACTCGTCGTCACCGCGCGCCGTGCGGGCGGCCTGCGCATCGACGTTTCGTCGGTGTGACCCCACGCGTACCGGGGACGAAACACCGGGTCCGCTGTGCTGGTCCCATGAAGCCATCCACGAAACACTCCACCACCATCATCGCCGTCGCCGCAGCCGTCGTGCTCCTGCCCGGCCTCCTCGCCGGCTGTTCCGGAGCGCCGTCGACCGACTCGACCGACACGGCCTCGGGCGGCGGCAAGGGGGCCGGGGCCTCGCTCGCGTCCTGCATGCGTGACCACGGGTACGACATGCCGGATCCGTCGTCGGGTGGGAGCACCCTGTCCCTGTCGGCTCCCGACGGCATCGACGACGAACAGTGGAAGGCGGACCTGCAGGAGTGCATGGGCGACGCCGGAGCCGGTGAGGGGTTCCAGGCGGCGAAGCCCGCCGGGACGCCGGAACAGCGGAAGCAGATCGCGGAGTGCATCCGTGAGAACGGGTTCGCCGACTACCCCGATGGTGACGATGCGATGTCCACGTACCGGCCCGACGACCAGGACGCATTCCAGGACGCGTCGTCGACGTGCTTCGACGAGGTCCTGGGCAAGGGCGGCAGCTCCGGTTCGAACACGACGGTGCAGCCGTGACCACCGTCCTGACCAGGCGTCGAGCGCTCGTCACGAGCGCGTGCCTCGTCGCGGTGCTCGCCGCAGGCGCTGGCACGTGGTCGTTCATCGACCTGCAGGCTGCGCCGTCCTCGGCAGCAGCCGAGTCCGGGAAGCAGCAGCACCCGACCGCCGCGGTCACGAAGGGCGACCTGACGGACTCGAAGGTGTTCGCCGGGAACCTCGGGTACGGCACGGCCACCGGGGTCCCCGGCGCCGCCTCGGGCACGCTGACCTGGCTCCCCGCGCCCGGGCAGGTCATCGGGAGCGACGAGTTCCTGTACGCGGTCGACGAGCGCGGGGTGCGGGCGATGCACGGCACGGTGCCGATGTGGCGCTCGCTCGAACGCGGGCTGACGGGCACCGATGTGCAGCAGCTCAACGACAACCTCGCCGCGCTCGGGTACGACGTCGCGCAGGACGACTCCTTCGGCCCGCGGACGCAGCGCGCCGTGCGGCAGTGGCAGGAGGACCGGGGGCAGGAGGTCACCGGCGTGCTGACCTCGGCGGACATCGCGTTCGTCGACGGGGACGTGCGTGTCGCGACCGTCGACGGGAAGCTCGGCCAGCCGGCGGAGGGAGGGAGCGGCGACGTGCTCTCCGTCACGAGCACGAAGCGCATCGTCGTCGCCACCGTCTCACAGCGCGACGCCGAACGGCTCGCGGTCGGCACGGAGGTGCGGGTCCGGATCAACGGCGCCGGGGCACCGATGACGGGCGAGGTCACCGACGTCCAACCGAGCTCGGGAGACGACGCCGGGTCCAAGGTCGACGTGTCCGTCGCGTTCGACCCCGGCTCGCGACGGCTGCCCGCTGCGGCGTCCGCGCAGATCGACGCCGCGGGAGCCACCGAGAAGGACGTCCTCTCCGTGCCGGTCGCGGCACTCGTGACGACGGGGAACGGCGCGTACGCGGTGGACGTGGTGCGGCGCGACGGCACGACGAAGCGGGTTCCCGTGACCCCCGGGTTCATCGCCGACGGCCGGATCGCGATCACCGGGAAGGTCGCGGAAGGCGACCGCGTGGTGGTGCCGGGATGAGCGGCACGGGGCCGGTCCTCGCCCTGCGCGAGGTCACGAAGACCTACGGCGACGTCGGCGCGCTCCGCGGGGTGACGCTCGACGTCGCCGCCGGGGAGCTCGTCGCGGTCGTCGGTCCGTCCGGGTCCGGCAAGTCCACGATGCTCAACATCGTCGGGACCCTCGACCGTCCCACGCAGGGCTTCGTGTCGATCGCCGGGAACGACGTCGCGACCATGTCCGACAACGCCCTGTCCGCGCTGCGAGCCGAGCACGTCGGCTTCGTGTTCCAGCAGTTCCACCTGCAGGCCGGTGCCACAGCGGCGGAGAACGTCGCCGACGGGCTCCTGTACTCGGCGACCGGGCGACGTGAACGGCGCCGACGCGCCCACGAGGCCCTGGAACGAGTCGGCCTCGGGCACCGCACCGACCACCGCCCGACCCAGCTCTCCGGGGGTGAGAAGCAGCGCGTGGCCATCGCCCGCGCGATCGTCGGGAGCCCCACGATCCTGCTCGCCGACGAGCCGACCGGCGCGCTGGACTCCGCCTCCGGTGCGGCGATCGTGACGCTCCTGCGTGCGTTGAACGCCGCTGGCACCACGGTCCTCGTCATCACGCACGACCTGGGCCTCGCAGCCTCGTTGCCGCGGCAGGTCCGGATGCGCGACGGTCTGGTGGAGCACGACTCGGCGGTCGGGCCGACTGGGGACATCGCCGCTGCCATCGGTGGTGGCCGGTGACCGGCGTGCGAGCACGGTTGGGTGCCGCTGACCTACTCCGGCTCGGGGTGTTCGGGCTGCGCACCAGACCCGGCCGTGTCGTCCTGTCGGCGCTCGGCATCGCGATCGGCATCGCCGCGATGATCGCCGTCGTCGGGATCTCGTCGTCGAGCAAGGCGAAGCTCGACCAGGTGCTCGACGCCCTCGGCACGAACGTGCTCACCGCCACGCAGGCCCAGGGGTTCGGCGACGTGCCGCCGTTGCCGTCCACCGCACTCGAGTCGGCACTCCGCCAGGACGACGTGCAGTCGGCTGCCGCGGTCGGCACCGTGGTCGACGCGGCCGTCTACCGCAACGAGTTCATCCCGCCGCCGGAGACGAAGGGCATCGGCGTGATGGCGGCTTGGGGCGACGTGCCGCGCGTGCTCGGCGGCGAGCTCGGGTCCGGGCGCTGGATCGATGACTCGGTCGTGGCTCCGCCGCAGGTGGTGCTCGGTGCGGCCGCCGCGTCGGCACTCGGCATCGACCGGGTCCGTGCCGACAGCCGCGTCTGGATCGGCGGGCAGTGGGTGCAGGTGGTCGGGATCCTGGAGCCGATCGCGCTCGCCGACGACCTGGACAGCCAGGTGTTCGTCCCCCGCGGCCTCGGCCGGCAGCTCGGGTTCGACGGGGCGCCGACCGCCGTCTACACCCGCGTCGACCCGTCGCGTGTGGCACCGGCTCGCGATGTCCTGGCGAATGCGATCAGTCCGGGGTCCCCGCAGGACGTCGGCGTGACCCGGCCGTCCGACGCGCTCGCCGCGAAGGACGCCACCGACGACTCGTTCACCGGGTTGCTGGTCGGCATCGGCGGCGTGGCCCTGCTCGTCGGCGGCATCGGCGTCGCGAACACGATGGTGATCACCGTGCTGGAACGTCGTGCCGAGGTCGGGGTGCGGCGAGCCCTCGGAGCGCGGCGGCGGAACATCCGCGACCAGTTCCTCGTCGAGTCGCTGCTGCTGTCGTTCCTGGGCGGGGTGGCCGGTGTGGTGATCGGGGTCGGGGTGACGGTCGCCTTCGCCCTGGCGCAGGGGTGGCCGGTGGCGATCCCGCTGTGGGCCGTCGGCGGCGGGCTCGGCGCGACCGTCGTGATCGGCGGAGTGTCCGGGTGGTACCCGGCCGCGCGCGCAGCGCGCATCCCACCGACGTCCGCCCTGGCGGCCGTCTGAGGCCGTGGTGGTGATCCGGGAGGCCCGGTGCCGGTCTGCGGGACCGGTACCGGGCCTCCCGGTCGTTCCGTCCACCCCGTCGACGCGTGGCGCAGATCATGCCTGGTCATGACCAGTCGCGTCAAGCGTTGGCGACGATCTGTTCGCCATCCGTGATCCCCCGGAAACACGCGGATCGAACCCGCTCACAGGGACCGATCCAACGGTTGACAAGGGCTCTCGGAAGGTCTTCTATTGCGAATACGCAACGACCTTTCATAAAGGCCGGACCAAGGGAGTCAACGTGACACGCACGCGTTTCGCCGCACTCGGTGCGCTCGGCCTGGCGGCCGCGCTCGCCCTCACCGGGTGCTCCGCCGGAAGCAACGGAGCTTCCGACGGTGGCACGAAGGCCATCGGCACACCCGATGGCAAGGGCAAGACCATCACCGTCTGGATGATGAACGGCGACCTGAGCGAGAAGGTCCTCGACGCAGCTCAGAAGCAGTTCACGAAGGACACCGGGGCGAAGGTGAAGATCCAGACCCAGCAGTGGGACGGGATCACCACGAAGCTCACCACGGCGCTCGCCCAGGACGACGCCCCGGACGTGGTCGACCTCGGCAACACCCAGGTGCCGGTCTACGCAGCGGCCGGCGGTCTCATGGACCTCACGCCGTACCGCGACGAACTCAAGGACGGCCAGACCTGGCTCACCGGGCTCGAGGGGCCGGCCACGGTGGACGACAAGCTCTACGGCGCTCCGCTGTTCGCCGGCAACCGCGCCGTCGTCTACAACAAGAAGGTCTGGAAGGACGC
This sequence comes from Curtobacterium sp. PhB137, assembly GCF_003814955.1. Lineage (NCBI taxonomy): Bacteria > Bacillati > Actinomycetota > Actinomycetes > Micrococcales > Microbacteriaceae > Curtobacterium > Curtobacterium sp. PhB137. Next base: position 1,063,970 of record NZ_RKQO01000004.1, read on the forward strand.
CGGCGTCACCGACGTACCGACCACCTACGACGAGCTCACCGCCGACCTGGACAAGGTCAAGGCCGCCAACACGGCAAGCGACTTCTCCGCCTTCTACATGCCCGGCCAGTACTGGTACGGCGGGCTGCAGTGGGTCTGGGACGCCGGCGGCGAGATCGCCTCCGACAAGGACGGCAAGTGGACCGGGAAGCTCGACTCCGACGACGCCGTGCAGGGCCTGACGGCGTGGAAGACGTTCCAGAACGACTACTCCGCGAAGTCGACGCAGGACATCAACACCGACAAGCCCTCGCAGAGCGACGTCTTCGCGCAGGGCAACACCTCGGCGTTCCTCGGCTCGGCGTGGGAGATCGGTTCGATCACCACGGCGAAGCCGGCGCTCGCCGACCAGATCGGTACGTTCCCGATGCCCTCGCAGACCGACGGCAAGACGCAGCCGGTGTTCCTCGGTGGCTCCGACCTCGGGATCCCGGCGAAGGCCGCCAACCAGGACCTCGCGCTGTACTACCTGAAGATCCTGACCTCGAAGGAGTTCCAGCAGGACCAGGTGTTCGGTGTGGACGGCTGGGAGCCGAACTCGACCGAGCTGCTCGACGCCGTGGCCGACGACGTCGACACCCTGCACAAGCCGTACTTCGCGGCAGCGGGCACGAGCCGTCCGACCCCGGCGACGCCGGGCTGGGCGACCATCGAGGGCGACGCGTCGTTCCAGTCGATGTTCGCGGACATCGCCACCGGGCGGAAGTCGCCGGAGCAGGCCGCCGAGGGCTTCTCGAAGCACCTCACGACCGCGCTGAACGCGCAGCAGTAGTCGATGACCTCCACTGCAGAGCAGGCGACCGGTTCGGAGCAGTCCGAGCCGGTCGCCGGCGGCGGGGGGACCGGGGGCGCGGGCGCCGGGGGCACCGGGGGCAGCGGCGGTGCCGGGTTCGGGCGGCCGGTTCGTCCCGGCCGCGGGGCGCGTCGTCGGTCGGCGGTGGCGTCGCGCGCACCGCTCGTCCTGCTGGCGCCCGCGGCGATCCTGCTGCTCGCGCTCGTCGTCTACCCGCTCGTCCGGCTCGTCGTCATCTCGTTCCAGGACTACGGGCTCCGGGCGATCTTCACCGGGGAAGCCGGGTTCGCCGGGGTCTCGAACTACACGAACGTCCTGACCGACGCGTCGTTCTGGCCGGTCATCCTGCGCACCGTCCTGGTCACCGGGGCGATGGTGCTCGGCACGATCGTCATCGGGATGGGCGTCGCGCAGCTGCTCACCCGGTTGGGCGTCGCGATGCGCACCGTGGTCAGCGTCGTGCTCGTGCTGGCCTGGGCGATGCCGAACGTCGCATCGAGCCTGGTGTGGCAGTGGCTGTTCCAGCCCTTCTACGGGGTGCTCAACTGGCTCATCACGCAGCTGCGGGTGTTCGGCGACCACACGCAGGACAACTGGGCGTCGCACCCCGGGCAGGCGTACACGATCGTGCTCACGCTCGTGATCTGGCAGGCCGTGCCGTTCGTCGCCCTGACGCTGTACGCCGCACAGTCGCAGATCGCGCCGGAGTACTACGAGGCCGGGGCGCTCGACGGTGCCTCGACGTGGACGATGTACCGCGCGATCACGCTGCCGGCACTCGCCCCGACGCTGCTGCTCGTGTCGATCCTGTCGGTGATCTGGGACTTCAACGTCTTCAACCAGATCTGGTTGCTCACGAGGGGCGGTCCGGAAGAGGCCACCCTGACGCTGGGCATCTGGACGTTCGTGAAGTCGTTCGTCTCCAACGCGTACGGCCAGGGTGCCGCGATCGCCGTCATCTCGACCGTGATCCTCGGCGCGCTCACCAGCTACTACATCCGCCGGCTCGTCCGCAGCGGGGAGGAGGACCTGTGACCGTCTCGAATGCTGCGCCGGTGCGGGCGCGGAAGCGGAAGCCGCGCGTGGTGGCGAACACCATCGCGGTGGTGTTCTGCCTGGTGTGGGTGTTCCCGATCTACTGGATGGTGAACACCGCCTTCAAGCCAGCGGACGAGGTCACCACCATGACCCCGATCTGGGCACCACTGCACCCCACGCTCGACAACTTCACGCGCGCGCTCACCCAAGAGGGCTTCCTCGTCTACCTGCGGAACTCGACCATCGTCGTGGTGGCCGCCGTGCTGCTGTCGATCGTGGTCGGGTTCCTGGCATCGGCGGCGCTGTCGCGGTTCCGGTTCCGCGGGCGGCGGGCGATCCTGGTCGGCATCCTGTTCGTGCAGATGATCCCGTCGGGCGCACTGCTCATCCCGCTGTTCCTGTCGTTCCAGACGCTCGGTCTGCTCAACAGCTACGTCGGGCTGATCCTGGCGTACGTCGCGAGCGTGCTGCCGTTCTCGATCTGGGTGATGCGCGGGTTCTTCGTAGCTGTACCCGTCGAGATCGAGGAGGCCGCGAAGGTCGACGGGGCCGGCACCTTCCGGATCCTGTGGAGCGTGCTGTTCCCGCTCGTGATGCCGGGAGTCATCGCCACGAGCGTGTTCGCGTTCATCGCGGCGTGGAACGACTACCTGATCGCGTACGTGATGCTCAAGGACCAGGGGATGTACACGCTGCCGGTCTGGCTCGCGGGCTTCTCGACGAACAAGGGCACGGACTTCGGCGGGCTGATGGCGGCGAGCGTGCTGTTCTCGATCCCCGTGGTCGTCTTCTTCCTCATCGTGCAGCGTCGCCTGGTCAGTGGCATGACCGCGGGAGCCGTCAAGGGCTGACGTGCTCGACCGAACACCCCGTCGCACACGCGGCGGGGTGTTCGTGCGTGTGGGGCGTTCGTGCGTGTGGGGTGTTCGTGCGTGTGCCGTCCGTCGAGGTTCCACGACATGCCGCGTGCTGGACGCCGAGGTTCCACGGACGGGCTGTGGGCGCCGCGAGATGCCGAGATTTCGGAACCTCGGGGGAGGGGGCGGGGACGGAGCGGGGGAGCGGGACGAGTGCGGGTGGTTGTGTTTGTGTGGGTTTGTGGCTTATGGTTCCTGAAACCCACGGGAACGAAGGAGTTCGGGCATGTACGCAACCGAGCGGCACGACGCGATCGCAGCAGCGCTGCAGGACGCCGGCCGGGTCTCCGTCGCCGATCTGGCCGAGCACTTCGACGTCACCACCGAGACCGTGCGCCGTGACCTCGACACCCTCGAGTCCGCCGGGGTCCTGCGCCGCGTGCACGGGGGAGCGGTGCCCATCGGCCGCTCGAGCGTCGTCGAACTCTCCGTCGCCGAGCGCGAAGGGCAGCACGGTTCCGCGAAGTCCGAGATCGCCCGAGCCGCGATGCGCCTGGTGCCCTCGACCTTCACCGGCTCGATCGCGATCGACGCCGGCACCACCTGCGCCGCCGTCGCCGCCGAACTCGCACGCTGGGAGCCCGCCACCGCCGGCGCGACCCTCACCGTCATCACGAACTCCGTCCCGATCGCCGCGACCCTGCAGCACAGCGAGCACGTCGAGCTGCACCTGCTCGGTGGCCGGGTGCGCGGGGTCACGAGCGCCGCCGTCGGGACCGCCACCGTCGAGCAGATCAGCGCCCTGCGGCCCGACATCGCGTTCGTCGGCACGAACGGCCTGTCCGCCGGCTTCGGGCTGAGCACCCCGGACGAGTACGAGGCCGCGGTCAAGGGCGCCTACGTCCTCGCCGCCCGCCGAGCCGTCGTGCTCGCCGACGCCGCGAAGCACGGGGTCGAGGCCCTGATGCGCTTCGCCCGGCTCGACGAGATCGACACCGTGGTCACCGACCAGGAGCCGCCGGCCGACCTCGCCGGCGCCCTGACCGACGCCGACGTCGAGGTCGTCGTCGCATGAGCCGCCGCATCGTCACCGTCACGCCGAACCCGAGCCTCGACCGCACCATCGAGCTCTCCGGCGAACTGCAGCGCGGCGCCGTCCAGCGTGCCATCCGCTCCACCGCGGAGCCCGGCGGCAAGGGCGTCAACGTGTCCCGCGTCGTGGTCGCGAGCGGTGGGGACACCATCGCCGTGCTGCCCGGCGACGAGCTCGACCCCGTGCTGCTCGGCCTCGCCACGCGCGGCATCCCGACCGCCGCCCTGCCGATCGGCGCGCCGCTCCGCTCGAACGTCACCGTGACCGAGCCGACCGGCACCACCACGAAGCTCAACGAGCCCGGTCCCTCGCTCGCCGGCCGGCTGGACGACCTGGCCGACCTGGTCGCCGACACGGCCGCGGCGACCGCCACCGGACCCGCCGCCCGCTGGGTGGTCTTCGCCGGATCGCTCCCGCCCGGACTCCCCGACGACGCGCTCGCCGTGCTCGTCCGCGCCGTCCGTGCACGCCATGGTGAGGACGTCCGGATCGCGGTCGACTCGTCCGGCGTCCCGTTCACCGCACTGCTGCAGTCCGGCGAGCGGATCGACCTGGTCAAGCCGAACGCCGAGGAGCTCGCCGAGGTCGTCGGCGGCGACCCCGACACCTACGAGCAGGACCTCGACGCCGCCGTGGCCGCTGCCGAGCGGTTGCGCGACCGGAACGTCGGCTCGGTCCTGCTGACCCTCGGCAGCGCCGGAGCCGTGCTGGTGTCGGACGAGGGTGCCTTCGCCGCCGCAGCACCGCGGATCGTCGCCCGCTCCACCGTCGGCGCGGGGGACTCCTCGCTCGCGGGCTACCTGCTCGCCGAGGTGGCCGGAGCGTCGCCCGAGCAGCGCCTCGCCCAGGCCGTCGCGACCGGAGCCGCCGCAGCAGCCCTGCCCGGCAGCGACGTGCCCGCCCTCGACCACACCGACCCGACGGCGATCTCGGTCCGGGTGCTCACGACGCACCCGGCACCCGAGCCCGCCTGACCCCCGCCCCAGCTCGAACACCCCCACTCCCCGAACACCTGCACGACCCGCGCGATCAGCGCCATTGCGAAGGAGCAAGCACATGTCCGCAGACTCGAGTCCGCGCCTCATCAGCGCCCAGCTCGTCGGCCTCGACGAGGACCTCGGTGCCACCTCGGCCGACGTCATCCGCGTCCTCGCCGACCGCGTCGCCGCGACCGGCCGCGCCGCCGACGGCCGGGTCCTGGCCGAGGACGCCATCAAGCGCGAGGCCAGCGTCGGCACCGGCGTGCCCGGCGGCATCGCGATCCCGCACGCCCGTTCGGCATCGGTGTCCGAGCCGACCCTGGCGTTCGCGCGTCTCGCCCGGAAGGTGTCGTTCGGCGCCCCGGACGGCGACGCCGACATCGTGTTCATGATCGCCGTGCCCGAAGGGGCCGACAAGGACCACCTGACGGTCCTCTCGACCCTGGCCCGTGCGCTCATCCGCGACGACTTCACCGCCGCCCTGCGCGCCGCAGCCACCCCGGACGAGATCGTCCAGCTCGTCGACCGCGAGGTGAGCGGCGAGGTGTCCGAAGCCGGCGTCGGGAAGGCGAGCAGCGCCTCCAGTCCGACCGCCGCACCCGCGCCGGGCCGCAAGGTCTTCGTCGGCGTCACCGCCTGCCCGACCGGCATCGCGCACACCTACATGGCGGCCGACGCCCTCGTCGCCGCGGCGCAGCGCGCCGGTGCCGAGATGCACGTCGAGACCCAGGGGTCCTCGCAGGTCGAGCCCCTCGACCCCGCCCTCATCGCCCGTGCCGACGCCGTCGTGTTCGCGGTCGACGTCGACGTCCGCGACCGCGGTCGCTTCGCCGGCAAGCCGCTCGTTTCCGGACCCGTCAAGCGCGGCGTCGACGAGCCCGACAAGATGATCGCCGAGGCCATTCGTGCCTCGGACGACCCGAACGCCGCACGCGTCCAGGGCGGTGCAGCCGTCGACGGTGCGTCCACCGCCAAGAACGAACACTTCGGCCAGGCGCTCAAGCGCTGGCTGCTCACCGGCGTCAGCTACATGATCCCGTTCGTCGCGGGCGGCGGGCTGCTCATCGCGCTCGGCTTCCTGCTCGCCGGCTACGGCATCGCGCTCACCCACGGTGACGACGGCGTGAACAACGCGGTCTTCGCGCTCCAGCACTACAACCTGGTCGACCTGCCTCCGGAGGGGCTGCGCTACTACCTCGGTGCCGCCGCGTTCCAGATCGGCTCCGTGTCGCTCGGCTTCCTCGTCGCAGCGCTCGCCGGGTACATCGCCTACGCCATGGCCGACCGACCCGGCATCGCGCCCGGCTTCGTCGCCGGTTCCATCGCCGTCTTCATGAACGCCGGGTTCCTCGGTGGCCTGATCGGTGGCCTCATCGCCGGTGCCGCGGCGTACTGGATCGGTCGCATCCCGACCTGGCGCTGGCTGCGTGGCCTGATGCCCGTCGTGATCATCCCGCTGTTCGCCTCGATCATCGCCTCCGGCCTCATGCTGCTCGTGCTCGGTGGACCGATCGCCTGGCTCATGACCCAGCTGACCGAGTTCCTCAACTCGCTGTCCGGCGCCTCGGCGATCCTGCTCGGCATCATCCTCGGCCTGATGATGGCCTTCGACCTCGGCGGCCCGGTCAACAAGGTCGCCTACGCGTTCGCCGTCGCCGGGCTCGGCGCCGGGACCGCCACCAACGTCGTGCCGTTCGAGATCATGGCTGCCGTGATGGCTGCCGGCATGGTGCCGCCGCTCGCCCTGGCACTCGCGTCGACCGTCCTGTACCGCAAGGGCTTCACGAAGCCCGAGCGCGAGAACGGCAAGGCCGCCTGGCTGCTCGGGGCGTCCTTCATCTCCGAGGGAGCGATCCCGTTCGCCGCGGCCGACCCGCTGCGCGTCATCCCGGCGTCGATGGTCGGTGCCGCGGTCACGGGTGCGATCTCGATGGCTGCCGGTGTGACCTCGCGGGCGCCGCACGGTGGGATCTTCGTGTTCTTCGCCATCGGGGACGTCGCGATGTTCATCGTCGCGATCCTGGCCGGCACGATCGTGTCCGCGCTGGTGCTCGTCGGGCTGAAGAAGTTCGTGCGTCGGGCCCCGGCGGCGGACGCCGCCGTGTCCGAGACGGCAGACGACCGCGTGGCCGTCGCCGTGTAGTCGACGTCACCGCGTGACGGACGGGAGGCCCGGTGCCAGCTGGCACCGGGCCTCCCGTCCGTCCGTGGTCGCGACGCACCGCCGGCCGCACGTCGGGCGGTCACGTTCCGTCGCTGGCGTGGCGCCCAAAAGACGAGACGTGACCGCGCGCCGGCACTGAACGGGGTGTCGTGACCACGCGAGGAGCACGCGCGTCCCGCTACTCGGCGATGTTCGCGGTGATCGCGTCGATGTAGGCGGCGCGGTCCTCGCGCGAGTGCGGCCGCCCCGGGACGCCCGGCCGCTGCTCCCACGGGAACGGCCCGGCCTCGTGCCGGTACTCGATCCCCATCGCCTCGAGCCGCGCGGTGTGCTCGGCCAACCGCCCGCGGAACTCGGCGACGTCGCGCGGTCCGGTGACGTCCGCCGACCAGAGCGCCTCGGCCAACGCCGCCACCCGCGGGAACAGCTGGTAGTCGAGCTTCCGGGCGGTGTCGACGTGCTCGGTCCACATGTTGCCCTGGCCGCCGATGACGTGGGCGCGCTCGGACTCGGTCAGGCCGGACGGCACCGGGTCGAAGCCGAAGACGTCGTCGACCGTCAGCACGATGGACACCGGGATCGGTTCGGTCGCCAGGTCGCTCTGGCGGTAGTCGAGGTAGGCCTGGTCGTCGGGCGACGAGATGACGTCGTGCCCGCGCTTCGCCGCCGTCCGCGCACCGGTCAGACCGCGCCACGACACGATGGTCGCCGAGGGGTCGAGGGTGCCGCCCTCGAGGATCTCGTCCCAGCCGAACGCCTGCCGCCCGAGCGAGGCGACGTGTGCCGCGAGCTGCCCGATGATCCAGGCCTGCAGCTGCTCTTCGTCCTCGAGCCCGAGTGAACGCATGCGCTCCTGCGTGCGGGGGTCCTCGACCCACTGCACCTTCGGGCACTCGTCGCCGCCGATGCCGATGTAGCGCGAGGGGAAGAGCGCGATGACCTCGTCGAGGACGTCCTTGAAGAAGTCGACGGTGCTGTCGTCGGCGTTCAGGACGTCGTCGGCGATGCCCCACTCGGTCCAGACCTCCACCGGCGTCTCGGGGTGCACGCCGAGCGACGGGTAGGCGGCCAGCGCGGCACGGACGTGTCCGGGGGTCTCGATCTCGGGGACGACGGTGACGAACCGGTCTGCCGCGTAGGCGACGATCTCGCGGATGTCGTCCTGCGTGTAGTAGCCGCCGTGCGGGCGGCCGTCGAACGATGCCGGGCGCAGCACGCCGTCGGCGTCGGGGACGTGTGCGCCCACCTGGGACTCGCGGCGCCACGACCCGACCTCGGTCAGGCGCGGGTACTTCCGGATCTCGATGCGCCAGCCCTGGTCCTCCGTCAGGTGGAAGTGCAGCCGGTTGATCCGGTGCGCCGCGAGCTGGTCGACGACGCGCATGACCTCGTGCTTGGTGCGGAAGTGCCGCGCGACGTCGAGCATGACGCCGCGCCAGGCGAAGGCGGGGGCGTCCTCGACGATGGTGGACGGGACGGACCACGGCCCGGTGCCGACGCGGCCGCTCCGGTACACGTCGGCGGGCAGCAGTTGGAGGAGCGCCTGGACGCCGTAGAACACGCCGGCGGCCGAGCCGCCCGCGACGTCGACACCGTCGGGTGTGACGGTCAGGCGGAAGGACTCGGCGCGCTCGCCCTCGGGCGACGGCGGACCGGCGGGCAGGGAGGGGTCGTCGGTGACGCGCAGCGAGATGACGCCCGTCCGCACCGACCCGTCGGCGGAGGCCGCCCCGTCGACGGCCACGTCCTCCGCTGCGTCGCGGACCGGCTGGCCGGTCGACGCCCGGAGCGTCTGCTGCAGGTACAGTCGGACCGATCCGCTCGCTGCGTCCGCTGCGATGCGGGTCGACGGGGTGATCTCGAAGGCGCCGGTGCCGGGGACGGCGCGGCGCGGTCGTGGGATGAGCATGTCGGAGTCCACCATTCCTCAATGATCTTTCGTAATGTGGAGGCTATGGCCGTGGACGAGACCGTGTCAACGATCCCGAGTGTCGTGGGGACGACGCCGGGTGTGCTCCGACTCATGAACTCCCGGGCCATCCTCGACGAGCTCCTGCGCGACGACGCGTCGCGCACCGTGACCGAGCTCAGCCGCACCGTCGGGCTCTCCCGCCCCACGGTCGAGGCGGCGCTCGCAGACCTGGTCGACGAGGGCTGGGTGACCGAGGCCGAGGCGATCGCCACCCCGAACAAGGCCGGCCGCCGGGCCAAGCGCTTCGCCGCGGACGCCACCGCCGGTTCCGTGCTCGGCGTCGACCTCGGACTGCACGGCATCGTCGGCATCCGCGCCGACCTGCGCGGGAACACCCTCACCCGGGTCGAGGAGCGCTACGCCGACCTCGCCGACGCGGAGCAGGCCTGGACGAGCGTGCAGGACGTCGTCCGCCGCCTGACGGCCGACTCGGAGGCGTCCCCGGTCCTCGCCGCCACGTTCGGCGTCCCCGCCGTCGTCGACCGCGCCGGCGAGATCGACTACACGGTCGCGGTGCCCGAGTGGGTCGAGCGCCGCGTGCCCGGCCGGATCCAGGACCTCTTCCCCGGCATCGCGACGTTCTTCGACAACGACGCCAAGCTCGCCGCCACCGCCGAGGCGATGTGGGGGCGCTTCCGGGGCGTCCAGGATGGCCTGTACCTGGTGATGGGTCGGCAGATCGGTGCGGCCTACGTCATCGACGGGGCGTTGGCGCGCGGGGCGCGTGGTGCGGCTGGCGAGATGGGCGGCCTGGCCTCGACCGGGTGGCCCGGTGCGCCCGCCCGCCTGGAGGCCCGGATCACGTCCGACACGGACCTCGAGTCGGTCTTCGCCGCAGCCGGGCGCGGGGGCGCAGCGCCGGGTCGCGTCGGCGAGGACGGTCCGGACCCGGCGGCGGTCGACGTCGTCCGCGCCTTCGCGGACGACGTGGCACCGGGCGTCGTGCAGCTCGTCACGACGATCGACCCCGAGATCGTGGTCGTCGGGGGCGAGGTCCTGCCGGCGGCGTCGGTGTTCGCCGAGGCGCTCGCCGCGGTGGTCATGCCCCAGCTCCGGCACCCCGTCGAGATCGTGCCGTCGACGGTGGGTCGCGACGCCGTCGCCCGCGGTGCCCTCGCGCGGTCGCTGACGCACGTGCGGACCTCGCACATGGGACTCGGCTGACGTTCAGGTACCGCGCCGGGTCCTGACAGGGCGCTCAGGGATGCTGGGGGCATGACGACTGCCGTGACCGCCCGTGCCATGACCGTCGCCACCGGCGACTCCACCGCTCCCTCGGACCTCGGCGGACTCTCCGGCCTCGTGCTCCAGATCATCGACGCCCTGGGGGAGTGGGGCGTCGCGCTCATGCTCTTCATCGAGACGGTGTTCCCGCCGATCCCGTCCGAGCTCATCCTGCCGCTGGCCGGGTTCCTGGCGGGCGCCGGCCAGATGAACCTCGTCCTCGTCCTCGTGCTGGCGACGCTCGGGTCCTACCTCGGTGCGCTGGTGCTCTACTGGCTCGGCGCGAAGATCGGGTTCGAGCGCACCACGCGGTGGTTCGGCAAGCTCCCCTTGGTCGACGAGGACGACTTCCGCAAGGCCGCCGCGTGGTTCCACCGGCACGGCAAGAGCGCCGTGTTCTTCGGCCGGTTCGTCCCGATCGTGCGGAGCCTCATCTCACTGCCCGCCGGTGCTGACCGCATGCACCTCGGCACGTTCTCGGTGTTCACGATCATCGCGAGCGGCATCTGGAACAGCGCCCTGGTGCTGCTCGGTGCCGCGTTCGGCTCCCAGTACGACCGCGTCGAGCAGTACACCGAGTGGATCGACCGGGTGCTCTACGTCGCGATCGCGGTCGTCGTGGTCACGTTCGTGGTCCGGCGGGTCCGACGGTGGCGGGCAGACCGCCGCGCGGACGGAGGTGGCAACGGCGACGGTGCCGCGAGCGGGGGCGCACGAGGTCGTCGTCGCGCCGAGCCCGCCCGCGACTGAGTCGGTCGTCGTCAGGCCTTGGTCAGCGCCGACTCCTTGTGCGCGGCCTGCTTCCCGCTCTTCTCCGACTCGACGATCCAGTACGGATCGTCGTCGGTCGGCTTGAACGTCTGACCGTCGAACTCGAAGTCGCTCGTGCGCTTCCGCACGAGTTTCCCGGTCGTCCGTCCCTGCGAGGTGTTCCAGTGCACCTCGTCACCCTTCGTCAGTGCCATCGCTGTCCTCCTTGCGTGATCGCTCACCCTGGTCGGAGGTCGAACGGTACCCTGATGCATCCGCATGAACACAGGGAAGTACGCCGATCACGATGTCATAACACCCGCCCAAAAGCGGGGTCGGACGCGTACCGTTTCTCGTGAGCCAACACGCCGGCAGCAGCCGCGGAACCTGCGGCTCCCGACGGAACGACGGACACCATGACCCTGCTCGACGGCTTGCGGACGGAGACGGTCCTGTCGGGCCGGTACCGACTGGTGAAGCTCATCGGCACGGGTGGCATGGGGACCGTCTACGAAGCCCGCGACGAGCACACCTACCGCGCCGTCGCCGTGAAGCTCTTCGCGACGCCGGACAAGATGACGACGGCCGACCGCGTCCGGCAGGAGCGCGAGATCCGGCTCCTCAGCATGCTGTCCCACCCCGGGCTCATCCCGCTCTACGACGCCGGCACGCACGACTTCCCCGACGGCCCGCACCGGTTCATCGTGATGGAGCTCATCGCCGACACGACGCTGCTCCGCCGACTGTCCGAGGGGGCCCTGCACAACTACGAGGTGGCCGACCTCGGCGCCCAGCTCGCCGACGCCCTGGCCTACGTGCACTCGCGCGGCATCGTGCACCGGGACGTCAAGCCCGCCAACATCCTGATCAGCGACGAGGGCTCGTCCGGCTTCGCCCGGACCGTGAAGCTCACCGACTTCGGCGTCGCGCACTTCGTCGACGGCTCGCGCCTGACGAACGACGGCACGATCATCGGCACGGCGGCGTACCTGAGCCCCGAGCAGGTCGCGGGTGAGCCGATCAGCTTCGCCACCGACGTGTACTCGCTCGGACTGGTGCTGCTCGAGTCCCTGACCGGCAAGCAGGAGTACTCCGGCACCCTGATCGAGGCGGCACTGGCCCGCCTGCGGCACGACCCCGAGATCCCGGACGACGTCGCCTCGGAGTGGCGCGAACTGCTCAGCCGGATGACCGCCCGCGACCCGGAGCGTCGTCCGACCGCGGTGGCGATCGCGAACGCCCTGCGGGGCGGCTCCACGCAGGTCACCGGCCCGGTGCCGCTCGGACCCGAGCGCGTCAAGCACCAGCGCGACCACCGGATGCACCGTGCGGCCCACCGGCACGCGAAGCGCGGGACCTTCTCGGCCGTCCGCCGCTGGCGTCGGCGGAACGTGCTCGTCGGCTCGTTCGCGGCGTTCGGCGTGCTGGTCGCGTGCGGCTCCGCCTACGTCGCCGGCATGCTGCACTGACGTCGCGAGCTCGTCCCGTTCGTCCGTGGTCCCTGGCAGGATGGACAGCATGACCGACCAGCGCTGGATCAAGATCTGCGGCCTGTCGACGCCCGACACCGTGGACGCCGCCGTCGACGCGGGCGCCGACGCGGTCGGGTTCGTCTTCGCCGCGAACAGCCCCCGCACCGTGACGGCCGACCTGGCGAAGGAACTCGTCGAACGGCTGCCGGACGGCATCGACGCCGTCGGGGTCTTCCGCGACCAGAAGATCGACGAGATCGTCGGCATCGCGTCCGAGGTCGGGCTCACCACCCTGCAGCTGCACGGTGGCGAAGCCGCGACCGACTTCGCCCGGGCCCGCGACGCCGGCTTCTTCACCATCCGGGCCCTCGCGGCCGAGGACTACCTGCGTGAGACCGCCGAGCAGCGCGCCTCGTACGACCACGACCTGCTGTTGCTCGACGCCGCCGTGCCGGGCAGCGGTCGGCTGATCGACCCCGCCGTGATCGAGGGCGGGATCGACGAGGCCTGGATCCTCGCGGGCGGCCTGACCCCCGCCAACGTCGTCGCCGCGGTCGAGGCGCTCGACCCCGACGGTGTCGACGTGTCGAGCGGCGTGGAGTCCGAGCGCGGCGTGAAGGACCCGGCCAAGATCCGCGCGTTCGTCGAGGCCGTCCGCAGCCTGGGCTGACGCGGGGTCAGCTGCCGCGCCGTCGGCTGCCGCGCGGTCAGCGCAGGGTCGGGATGAGCTCGGTCAGGAAGGCGTCGGTGTCCTCCCAGCCCTCGACCGCGTGGCACGGCACACCGAGGGCCTTCACCGGGTAGTCGTTGCCCTCGGGGTCGAGCCGGTCGCCGACGAAGAGCATGTCGTCGAGCGCGATGCCGGTGATCTCGGCGAGACGCTGCATGCCGTACGCCTTGTCGATGCCCTTGCGGGTGATGTCGACGCTGGTCGAGCCGCCGGATCGCACCTCGAGGTCGGGGAGCTCCGCCTGCACGCGTCGACGGAGGTCGTCCTTCTTCGCGCCGGTCGGGTCCCACTGCTTCTTGACGTCGACCGGAGCGGCCTGGCCGAGCGCGGAGAACGTGATCTGCGAGCCGCGGTCCTCGAGGATGTCACCCCAGGTCTCGGACTCCCAGTAGCCGGCGTCCTTCGCGACGGACTCGACCGCTGCGAGGGCGCGTGCCTTCTGGTCGTCGGTGAGGTCCTCGGCGTACTGCAGGGCCCAGTCGTCGTCGGCCCAGCGGTAGTACCGCGTGCCGCACGTCGGCAGGAGGTGCAGGTCGTCGAGGGTCAGGCCGTCGCGGTGGCGGAGCGGGGTGACGAGCTGCTGCTCGAACTGCGTGAAGTTGCCGCCGGAGATGACCGCGACCGGCACGACCTCGAGCAGGGACGCGAAGGTCTCGAGCATGCGGGGGTCGAGGGAGGACTTCGACGGGGCGAGGGTGTCGTCCAGGTCGAAGGCGACGAGGCGGGGCGTGGTCATGCCCCGATCCTGCCAGAGGCCACCGATCACGTGCCGGGTGCGGTGCTCACCGCGCCCGGCACGTGCGCGATGTCTGCGGGGTCACGCGCGGTCACGCGGGTCAGGCGCGGTGCGTCGCGGGGACCCGGTCGCGGTCGTACGTGATGTCCGTGTAGCCGTGCGGCGCCGGGTTGCCGTCGTCGTCGAGGTTCACGAACACGACCTCGTCGATGGTGAGGATGCTGCGGTGCGTGAAGAGGTTCCGCGCCTCGGCCCGCATCGTGAGCGAGCTGCGGCCGAAGCGGGTGGCGACGAGGCCGATCTCGACGATGTCGCCCTCCTTCGCCGAGGACACGAACTCGATCTCCGACATGTACTTCGTGACGACCTTGCCGTTGCCGAGTTGGATGATCGCGTAGACCGCGGCCTCTTCGTCGATCCAGCGGAGCAGGCTGCCGCCGAACAGGGTGCCGTTGGCGTTGAGGTCCTCGGGGCGGACCCACTTGCGCGTGTAGAAGTTCATCTCGGGCTGCATGTCACGACATTCTACGCGGCAGCGGGTACGGCAGCGGCCGCGCCCCGGTGGGGACGCGGCCGCGTGCTGGTACCGCGGACTACTCCTTGACGAGCACGACCTCGTCGAGGGGCAGGCGGGTGCGCGGTGCGACCTCGCGCTCGGCCGCCTTCTCGTCGAGCTGCGACGGGTGCGCGACGGTGCCGATGGCGGTCACGGTGAAGGGCAGGAAGCGCTCCGGCAGGTCGAACGCGGCGCGCAGGCCCGCGGCGTCGATGCCCGCCATCTGGTGCACGTGCAGGCCCTCGGCGTGCGCCTGGACGGTGAGCGCCGCGAGCGACTGGCCGAGGTCGTACTGCGCGAAGGGACGCTCGTCGCCGTCCTCGGTCACGGTCTCGAGCACGCCGACGACGAGGGCGCTGGCACGGAAGGCCCAGGCGGCGTTGAAGCCGAGCAGGTTCTCGTTGATCTTGCGGAACGTCTCGGTGCCACGACGGCCCGCGATGAAGCGGCGGGGCTGGAAGTTCATCGCCGACGCGGCCCAGCGGGCGGCCTCGAGGACGGCGTCGAACTGCTCGTCCGAGATCGTCGCGGTCTCGTCGTAGGAACGGGGGCTCCAGCGCTCTTCGAGCAGGGGTACGAGGGGCTGGCTGGAGTCGGTGGACCGGGTGAGGGTGTCGGCGTTCGTCGAGGTCATGGTGCCTGCAACGGTATTCGATGCGAACGCATTTCCGACCTGAGCGACGTCACATGGTGCAAGGATGGACGCGATGGGTGGCGTGTTGACCGGCTTCGCGATCATCGGCGCGATCATCGCCGGTGGGTACGTCGTCGGGCGCATCGGACTGCTCGGCCCGCACGCGCAGTTCGTGATGAGTCGCCTCGCGTTCTTCGTGCTCATGCCCTGCCTGCTCTTCCACACCATCGCCTCGGCCGACATCGAGTCGCTGCTGTCCCCGATGCTCTGGGTCTCGCTGCTGAGCGCCGCCGTGGTCGCACTCGGAGCGGCGGCCGTCTTCCGGTTCGTGCTGCGGCGACCGGTCACCACCACGACGGTCGGGGCCCTTGCCGCGAGCTACGTCAACGCGAACAACATCGGCCTGCCGGTCGCCGTGTACGTGCTCGGGCAGGCGACCGCGGTCGTGCCGGTGATCCTGCTGCAGCTCATCGTCATCGCGCCGGTCGCGTTGACGATCCTCGACGCCGCGACCTCGGGCGCCGGCGGCTGGGGACGCCGGATCTCCGGGCCGTTCCGGAACCCGATCATCATCGCCTCGCTGGTCGGCCTGGTGTTCTCGGCGACCGGCACCACGCTGCCCGACCCGGTGCTCGAGCCGTTCTCGCTGGTCGGCGCTGCTGCCGTGCCCGTCGTCCTGCTGTCGTTCGGGATGAGCCTGCACGGTGCCGCGCCGCTGCGGGACCCGGCGATCCGGACGGACGTCATCGTGGCGTCGTCGATCAAGCTCGTGGTGATGCCGGCGGTCGCGTACGTGTTCGCACGGTTCGTGTTCGGGCTCGGCGACCAGGACGTCTTCGTGCTCACGACCCTGGCGGCGTTGCCGGCGGCGCAGAACGTGTTCAACTACGCGCAGCGGTACGACGCGGCGGTCCCCGTCGCCCGCGACGTGGTGCTCATCTCGACGATCGGCTCGGTCCCCGTCCTGGTCGCGATCGCGGCCCTGCTGCACCCGTAGCGCGCCCTGGACGCACCGCGAGGCGGACGGGAGGCCCGTGGCGGGGCCGCCCCGTGCCTCCCGTCCGCCGTGGGGTCGCGTGCACCGCGGATGGTGAGCAGAAATGGTCGGGTCGCGGTCACCGACCCGACCATTGCTGCTCACGAAGCGCATCGGGGGCGCGCGTACGCTGACACCCACGGGGCGGACCCGCCTCGGGACCACGACGGACGGAGACCTCCGATGGACACGATGGCGATGATGAAGAACATGTCGATGACGGACATGCCCATGGAGATGGACATGGACGTGATGCAGGACACGATGATGGCGATGAACGCCGCGTCGATGGCCGCCACGATGTGCTCCGCGAGCGACATGCGCATGGGCGGCGAGATGGCCACGTGCGCCGCGATGTGCTCCAACACGGCGATGATGGCCGACACCGGCATGCGGATGATGATGCGTCCGGCAGGCATGGACCTGCCGAGCATGCAGGCGATGCTCATGGCCGTGATGACGATGGGCACGATGTGTGCCGCCGAGTGCCGGAAGCACATGGACATGGACGAGTCGTGCCGGTACTGCGCCATGGCCTGCGACGAGATGGTCGCGAAGTGCGAGGCGATGCTTGCCTCGATGTCTGCCTGAGCCGACGGGCTACGCGCTGCGTGCCGTGGTCTGACGACCGCCGGCGCTGAGGATCTCCGCCACAGGGTGGTGGGCGACCGGATCGCCGACCGACAAGAAGGCGTCGGCGTCCGCCACCCGGAGCTGGGTCACGCCGCCGTCCAGGAACACCACGACGGCGTCGGCGGGACGGGTCTCGACGACGATTCCGTCGCGCCAGGCGCCGGGGGCCGCGTTCGCCATGACGCGCTGGATGGGAAGGATCGTCGTGCGGGACATGGCTTCACCTGCTCTCGAAGGGGTTCGGTGCAGGAAATCTACGTCGGCGCCGTCACCTGCTCAACGAGGGCGGACGCCGGGCGTAACAGAACGCGTCACGACCGCGTGATCGCTCAGAAGATCATCGGGCGGTCGTCGTCGAGCGACGTGTCCAGGTCGAGGTCGACCACCACGGGGACGTGGTCGCTCGGGGCGTCGCCCTTCCGCTCGTTGCGGTGGATCGAGGCATCGGTGACGACGTCGGCGAAGGCCTGCGAGCCCATCACGAAGTCGATGCGCATGCCCTCGTTGCGCGGGAACCGCAGCTGCTTGTAGTCCCAGTAGGTGTAGCCGTCGGGGACGATCGGCCGGACGACGTCCTGCAGCCCCTTCGCCTCGAACGCCCGGAACGCGGCGCGCTCGGGTTCGCTGACGTGGGTGTGGCCCTCGAACACGCGGACGTCCCACACGTCGGTGTCGAGCGGTGCGACGTTCCAGTCGCCCATCAGCGCGAGCGGGGTCTCCGGCGACGCGGCGATCCACTCGGCGGTGCGGTCGGCCAGCTGCGCGAGCCAGTCGAGCTTGTACGTGTAGTGCGGGTCGCCGACCTCGCGCCCGTTCGGCACGTACAGGCTCCAGAGCCGCACGCCGTCGACGGTGACGCCGATGGCCCGGGCCTCGACGGGCAGGTCCGGCCCCTCGTGTCCCTTGAGGAAGCCGGGCTGGCCGGGGAAGTCGCGGGTCACGTCCTCCATCGGCAGCCGGCTGGCGAACGCGACACCGTTCCACTGGTTCAGGCCGTGCGCCTCGACGTGGTAGCCGGCGTCCTCGAACGCCTGCACCGGGAACTGCTCCGGCTTGCACTTGATCTCCTGCATGCCGAGGACGTCGACGTCCTCGCGCACCAGCCAGTCGACGACCCGCCCCACTCGGGTGCGGACGGAGTTCACGTTCCAGGTCGCCACGCGCATGGCATCGAACCTACCGGGGACGACCGACCCCGCCGTGCAGCGCGCCGCCTGCCGCTCTCGGGCGCAGCGCGGCACGATGGTGTTCGCTGGAAGTCCAGCAAGCGAGCGCAGGAGGCACTGATGGCATCGACGACGAACCGCGTCGACGGGACCGTGACGACCGGCACCACGACCGGCACCACCACCACGCAGGTCACGGCCAAGGGCAAGACGATCATCGACGACACCGTCGTCGCCAAGGTCGCGGGCATCGCCGCGCGTGACGTCCCCGGCGTCTACGCCCTCGGCGGGAACGCCTCGCGGGCCTTCGGCGCCATCCGCGACGCGATCGGCTCGAGCGCGCTCGGCCAGGGTGTCCGTGTCGAGGTCGGCGAGACCCAGGTCGCCGTCGACCTGACGATCGTCGTGGACTACCCGATCCCGATGATGGACGTCGCGTCCGCCGTGCGCGCCGCCGTCACGAGCGCCGTCACCGAGCTCGTCGGGCTCGAGGTCACCGAGGTCAACATCGCGATCAACGACGTCAACATCCCGGCACTGAACGGCACCGCCGACGACCTCGACGGCGACGTCCGCGAGGGCCGGGTCCGGTGAACGCCACCGTCGTCGGGATGGGCGTCGGCGCCCTCCTCGCGATCGTCGCGGTGACCCTCGGGTTCTGGGCGTTCGTGGTCGTCGCCGTCTGCATGGCCGTCGGCGGCCTGGTCGCCCGCATCGTCGCCGGTGACGTCGACGTGCGTCGCCTGGTCGACGTGCTGCGCGGACGCCGGAGCTCGTCGTGACCGACGCCGCCGTCGCCACGGTCGGCGACAGCGGCGTCCGGCTCCGCGGCTCCGACCGCATCGGCACGTCGGCGCTCGTGCACACCGCCCAGGCGGTCGCCGCCGAATCGCTGCGCGTGGCCTTCCGGGAGGTCCGTGCCCGGGTCTCCGACGACGGCCGCGGCGCGCTGGCGGTCGAGATCACCGCCCCGCTCACCCTGCCCGTGCTGGGGAGCCACGCGGTCCCCGACGAACCCGTCGTCACGAGCGCGCACCGGGCCCGTGGCACGATCGCCGAGCGGCTCCGGACCATCACCGGCCGACAGGTGTCCCGGGTGACCGTGACGTTCGCGTCGTCGGTCGTCGACGTCCCGCGGAGAGTCCGGTGACCGCCGTGGACGACCGGACCGCATCGGTCCCCGAAGCCGGCCCCGCACCGTCGACCGACCACGCCGCCACCTACCGCCGTCTGCTCCGCCGCGAGACCCACGTGTCCCGGTCGGGTGCCGTCGTCATCGCGATGCTCATCACCCTCGTGCTCGCCGCCGCTGCCGTCTTCGCCGGTGCCCTCGTGCTGCTCGACCAGAACGTCCTCGGCGTCGACCCGCGTGCCGTGGTGGACGCCGCCCTCGCCGCGCCGGACGGCCTCGACACCACGCTCGTCGTCGGGATCGCGGCGATCGTCGCCCTCGTCGGCCTGGTGCTCCTGCTGCAGGGGTTCCTGCCGCAGCGGCGTCCGCGCCACGCGATGGCATCCGACCGGCTCGCCGTCGTGGTCGACGACGAGGTGCTCGCCTCCGCCGCGGCACGTGCCGCCCGTTCCGTCACGCGGCTCGGGCCGGATGCCGCCGTCGGCACCGTGGGCCGCCGGACCGTCGAGGTGGTGCTGCGTCCCGCCGCCGGCGTCGACGTTCCCGCAGTGGCCGCGACCGAGGCCGTCGAGCACGAGTTCGCGGGGATCGACGCGCTGCCCGCCCTCGCTGCACGGGTGCGCGTCCAGCCGACCGGACGGGTGGACGGATGAACGCGACCAACCGTGGGCTCGGCCGGACGGCACTCGTCGTCGTCGGGCTCGTCCTGTTCGTCGCCGGGGTCGGTGCGATCCTGGTGCAGACGGCCCAGGGCCTGCCGCTCGTGGCGTCCTGGTGGCGCACGGCCGGCGACGCACTCGCGGGCCTCGGCACGGACACGTCGCGCGATGACTCCCTGCTGTCGTGGACGTGGGTGCTCGGCGGCGGGGTCGTCGTCGGCATCCTGGCGATCGTGGTGCTGACGACGCTCGGCGGTGGCCGTGCGGGCACCGTCGTCGAGAGCGACGGATCCTCCGACGGCGTCGCCGGTTCGGTGCGCGTCGAGTCCACGGCCGTGCAGCACGCGCTGTCGTCGGCGATCGGGGAGCTGCCGCAGGTGGCCTCGCTCGCGGTCGACGTCTACCGCGTCCGCGGCGGCCGGGCGATCCGGGTGCGGGTCCGTCCGCGCCGGGGTGCCTCACCGCGCGAGGTCACCGAACGGGTCGAGGCCGTCGTGGCCGACCTGGACGCCCTGCTCGGCGAACGACTGCCGGTCCTGCTCGAGATCGCACGCGGTGGGGCCGGGTCCTCGCGCCCGGACCGCGTGCACTAAGGCCGTCGTGGTGCGGTCGATCGGCGGGCTGCCGGGGCCGGACTCCGTCGTCCCCGTGCCGCGGGTGGTCGTGGAGGCCGCCCGGGGCCGCGAGGTCGCCCTGGTCTGGCACAACGAGATCGGCGGCACGACGTTCCGGATCGGCCCCGACGAGCACGCCGACGAGTTCGTCAAGGTCCTGCCGCACGCCTACGGCCGGTGGATCGGCAACGAGGCCGCGCGACTGGAGTGGGCGTCACGGTACGTGCGGGTGCCCGAGGTGCTCGACCACGGTGCGGACGACGACGGCGTGTGGCTGCACACCCGTGCAGTCCCCGGGTGGAGTGCCGTCGACCCGCGGTGGCACGACGAACCCCGGACCGCGGTGGTCGCGGTGGGCGAGGGCCTCCGCGCGTTCCACGACACCCTGCCGGTGGACGACTGCCCCTTCGTGTGGTCGACCGTGGCGCGGCTCGACCGGGCCCGCGCGGCGGGTGCCGACACGGATCGTCTCGGGCCGGAGCCTCCCCGCGACCTGACGGTGGTGTGCCATGGAGACCCGTGCACGCCGAACACGCTCATCGGTGCCGACGGTCGGTGGAGCGGGCACGTCGACCTGGACGCCACGGGTGTCGCCGACCGCTGGGCGGACCTGGGGGTGGCGACGATGGCGCTCGGGTGGAACTACGGGCCCGGATGGGAGTCGCTGTTCCACGAGGCGTACGGGGTGCCCGAGGATCCGGAGCGGACGGCGTGGTACCGGGCGCTGTGGAACGCCGACGTGGACGACCTCGGGGACTAGAAGGCGACGCCCCGCGCGGACATGAACGGCACCGGGTCGGTCGTGGCGCCGTTGATGTGCACCTCGATGTGGCTGTGGCACCCGGTCGACTGGCCGGTCGACCCGACGAGCGCGATGAGCTGCCCCGCGGAGACCTGCTGGCCGATGCCGACCCGGAAGCCGCCGTTGACGATGTGACCGTAGGCCGTCTGCACGCCGTTGCCGTGGTTGATGCGGACGTAGTTGCCGTAGCCGCCGTACCAGCCGACGTAGTCGACGGTGCCGGCCGACGCGGCGACGATGGGCGTCGAGCAGCCGCTGGCCAGGTCGGTGCCGTCGTGCTTGATGACGGTGCCGTAGATCGGGTGCACGCGGTAGCCGTACGGGCTGATGACGTAGCCGCTGGCCGGGCGGACCCAGCCCTGACCGCCACCCGAGCCGGCGGAGCCGCCACTGCCCGAGCCGCTGCTGCCGGAGCCGCCACCGCCGCCGGACGATCCGCCGCCGGCGTTCGCTGCTGCCGCTGCCGCCGCGGCCAGTTCTCGGGCGGCACGGGCTTCGGCCTCGCGCGCGGCCTTCGCCTCGGCCGCCTTGCGGACGCGCTCACCCTTGGCGAACTCGGCCTCGGTCCGGACACGGCCGGAGACCAGGGTCGCGAGCTGGGCGTCGAGACGGGCCTTGTTCGACTGCTGTTCGTCGTACGCGGTCTGCACGGCGTCGGAGGCGGCCTGCGCCTCTTGCATGCGGGCCTCGGCCTTCGCGGCGAGGCTGTCGAGTTCTTCGGAAGCGCGGTCCGCCTGTGCCTCGAGCGAGCGGGCGACGCCCGCGTCGACGCTGGCGGCGGCCTGGACGCGCTCGGCCTGTTCGGACAGCTTGCTCAGCGCGCCGAGGTCGTAGAGCAGGTCGCGGGCGTCCTCGCCCTTGGTGAGCACCGAGGTCGTGACGTCGGCACCGCCCGAGCGGGCCATCTGCGCGGCGAACTGGCCGGCCTGCGCGGCGCTCTGGTCGGCGACCTTCGCGTGTTCGTCGGCGTCGGCGCGGAGCTTCTGCTCCTTCTCGGCGGCTTCCTGCGCGTCGGACTGCGCGTCGAAGAAGACGTCGCCGAGTTCCTTCGCCTTCGCCTGGGCGGCTTCGACCTTGGCGTCGAGGTCGCTGATGATGCCCTTGATCTCGGTGATCTGCCCCTGCTTGGCGGATTCCTTGCCACGGGCGTTCTTGACCTC
The DNA here is from genome assembly GCF_003814955.1 of Curtobacterium sp. PhB137. Lineage (NCBI taxonomy): Bacteria > Bacillati > Actinomycetota > Actinomycetes > Micrococcales > Microbacteriaceae > Curtobacterium > Curtobacterium sp. PhB137. The sequence goes on from NZ_RKQO01000004.1 coordinate 1,086,210, forward strand.
GTCCCACGTGGGGTAGGTCACCGCCTGGGCAGTGGGTGCATCGACGACGACCGTGCCGACGAGGCCCGCGAGTGCCAGTCCGGTGACGGCGAGGCGGAGGCGCACGGAGGCACGAGGGGTGCGGTGGCTGGTGGGGCGAGACATCGACCACGAGCCTATACATCCGTACAGAGATGATCGGACGCCGACGCGCCGCTGTGGACAACTCCTAGAACCCGCGCTCCTGCCGGATCTCGTCCGCACTGCCGACCACGTCGCGCCGGAGGACGTCCGCGCCGGAGGTCCCCGCGTAGTCGTAGACGTCGAACCCCGTGCAGTGCGTGATCGTCGCCGGGGCACCGAGGGAGTCCTCGACCGCGGTGGTCCACAGGTCGTGCGACCCGACCACCACGAACGTCGGGTCGGCGTCACGGTAGGCCCCGAGGTCGACGAGCCACGGGTACGTGTCGAAGGTGTCGCGGACCTGCAGCAGCTGCACGTTCGTCGCGGAGTACGTGGCGAGCGGCCGCACGGTCCAGAACTGGCCGACCCCGGTGACCGATCGTCCGTCGGCCCAGCGGTCCAGGCAGGACGACGGCGTGTACCGGGCGGTGGCGACGGCGTGCGCGGTGCTCGGTGCGGTGGCGATCCCGGCGGCGAGGACGGCGACGGCGGCGATCGCGACGGTGGCGCGGACCCCGCGGAACGGCCGGTGCACGCGGGTGCGACGGACCGCGGTGCGCGTGAGCTCGGCCACCGCGACGAGGGCCAGCAGCGGGGCGGTCACGACGGGCTCGAGGTACCGCGGGGTCTCCGACCCGACGAGGACGACCCCGATCGACGCCGCGACCACGGTCACCAGGGGCAACGCGGTCGCGACGAGCACGGTACGCGCGGTCCGGACCCGCCAGGCCCACACCGTGCCGCCGACGGTGACGAGCACCCCGACGAACATCAGGAACAGCCCGGCGTCGCCCGCCGCCGTGCCGGCTCGCACGTCGGTCAGCGCCGCGAAGAACTGCAGGGTCTCCACCGCGCGCGACGGCCGGACGTAGGCGGACGGGTCGAGCGACACGAAGGGCTGCAGCGGGATCCGCACCAGGTACCCGAGCAGCGACCCGACCGTCACGGTGCCGGACAGCAGCAGCGCGGGACGCCACGGCACCCGGCGCACCGCCGCCAGCAGCAGGAGCGTGACCACCACGGGTGCGGCGGACCACGGCACGTACAGCGGGTTCGACGCCGTCGTGCACAAGGCCACCAGCCCGAGCACCACGAGCACGACGACCGACGCCCGCCCGACCCGCACGGCGCGGAGCACGAGCACCGCGGTGCCGAGCATCGCCAGCACCACGCCGTAGTAGTACGTCGTCGTCAGCAGCAGGGACGCCAGCTCGAGCGACGTCGCGGTGCCGGACGACTCCGTCAGCACCAGCAGGGTCACGAACGCCACGCTCACCGCCGACACCGTGATGCGGGCCGCTCGTCCGGCCGACGGCATGAGCTCGTTCGCGGCAGCCCGGACCAGCGCGTACACGGCCAGCAGGACGAGCACCCCGTTCAGCGCCAGGGCCTGCTGCGGGGTACCCGTGACGAGGGCGCAGAGCAGGTAGACCGGCAACTCGGGGAAGAAGAACAGCGCCGGGGACATCGCCCACTCGAACGGCTGCCCGAGCTGCATCGACCGGTGCACCAGGGGCAGCAGCACCGAGTCGCCGTCGTACCAGAGCAAGGCGACCCGTTCCGTGGCGACGACGTGGCGGAGGGCGATGACGGACAGAGCCAGTGCGACCAGGGCGCCCAGGGCCTCCCGTCCGATCGCCCCGGCCACACCGCCGGACCGACGGCCGCCGGACGGAGCCGGCGCCACGGCGGAGCGACGCGGTGCTCGGGGCATGTCCCGGAGCGTACCGAGGGCTGCTCGGGACGACCCCACAGGACGGGGGAGCGCGCTGCGAGTCCGACCGGCTACCCTTGTGCGCTGTGACCGACGCGCGCGAACAGTTGATCCAGTACATCTCCTCCGAAGCGGTGTTCCACGGCGACTTCACCCTGACCAGCGGGAAGAAGGCGACGTACTACATCGACCTGCGGAAGGTCAGCCTGGACCACCGGGTCGCGCCGCTGATCGGGCAGGTCATGACCGAGCTCGTGCAGCAGGTGCCGGACGTCTCGGCCGTCGGCGGACTCACCATGGGTGCCGACCCCATCGCCAGCGCCGTGCTGCACCAGGCCGCCGCACAGGGCCTGACCTACGACGCCTTCGTCGTCCGCAAGGAGCCCAAGGACCACGGCCGCGGCAAGCAGGTCGAGGGCCCGGACCTCAAGGGCAAGCGCGTCGTCGTGCTCGAGGACACCTCCACCACGGGCGGCTCGCCGCTCAAGGCGGCCGAAGCGCTCGAGCGTGAGGGCGCGATCATCGCCGCCGTCGCGGTCGTCGTCGACCGCGACACCGGCGCCAAGGAGACCATCGAGGCAGCCGGGTACCCCTACTTCGCGGCCATCGGGTTGGCTGATCTGGGGCTGACCGCGTGAGCGGGGAGCGTCCGGACGACGCGCGCGACCCCGAGGACACGGCCGGCCCCGCAGCGGCGGCCGATGGTGCCGACGGGGTGGACGGCCAGGAGGCCCGGCGCGCGTCCGACCCGGACGCTCCGTTCCACGGTCTCCGCAGCGCCGCGGACATCTTCGGCGCCCCGCGGGGCGAGGAGGACTGGCCCTCGCGACGGGAGCGCCGCGAGGCCGAGCGCACCGCACGCGAGACGGGCGCACCGTTGCCGGAGCCGTTCGAGGCTGCGACCCCTGAGGCCTCGGCCCCCGAGGCGTCGGCGCCCGAGGCGCCCACCGCGCCTGCTGCTCCGGTGCTGGACGACGGCGCGACGCAGGCCATCTCGATGCCCGAGCAGCTGTCGGCGCCGTCCGAGAGCCCGGACGCCGCCGCCGAGCACGAGCGCTCCACCCTGCACGACCGCATCCCGCCGGCCGCCGTCGTGCCGCCGAACCCCACCGCGCCGCACCCCTCGTCGATCGTGCTCCCGACCGCGCAGACCCACCGCGACGAGCGCGCCGCGGCGTCGCAGGCCATCGAGGACGAACGTCGCCGCGTCGACCCGTTCGGCGAGGGCCGTGCCGACGTCGACTGGCTCGGCCGTGCGACCGGCTCCGGCGCACCTGTCCCGCCCGCCGGACCCGTGGCGCACCAGCCGCTCGGCGTCGAGAACGTGCTGCCCCCGTCCGAGGAGCCGCCGAGCTTCACCGACCTGCTCCGGATCGCCGGCACGGGGTCCGTGCCCACGCAGGGCGCCGGACCGGACCGGCCGTTCGACTGGGCCATCCGCGACGACGAGACCGGCGAGGTCCCGACGACCCTGACCGGCGACTCCTTCGACACGACGGCGTTCGGTGGCGGCGGTTCGTGGTCGTTGGCGGACGAGACCGATGCCGAGGACGAGGTCGTCTCCGGCGAGGTCGACACCCCGGTCGACGGGGTGCCGCAAGCGCCACGGACGTTCCCGGTGCCGCCGGCGGTGCCGACTGCTGCTGCTGCGGCTGCTGCGGCTGCCGCCGTGCCGCCTGCTGCTGTGCCGCCGACGGTGGCCGGTGCCGGGCCGGTGGCTCCCGCGGAGCCGACCGAGGCCCTGGACGCGACCCGCTCGGCTGCCGAGGGCGACGGGGCGGACGCGGCCACGGGTCTCCCGGACGCCGCGACCACCGCGCTGCCGGTCGCCGGGACGCCCTGGTGGTCCGAACCCGACGCGACCGTGCCGCCGACCGCTGCGCCGCCCCTCGTCGAGCCCGCTGCGTCGCCCGCGTACCCGGCGCACCTGCCGCCCGCGGTGGGCCAGGACCTGGACGCCGTCCTCGGCCTGCGCCGGGACGACACGGGGGCGCAGCCCACGGCGTTGCCGGCCGCGGCGCCGGACGAGCTGGACCAGTCCGAGTGGGACGGCCGCGAGACCAGCGACACGAGTGCGATCAAGGACCTGTTCGGCACCGAGGCCGTCGGGCAGCTCGGCGGCACGGGCTACGACCCGGAGGACACCGGGACGCGGATGATGCCGGCGGCCGCGGTGCCGTCGGCTGCTGCCGGTGCCGGTGCCGGTGCCGGTGCCGGTGCGTCGTCACCTGCTCCCGCTCCGTCGGGCCAGCCGGTCGAGCGTGACAACTTCATCAACCAGGGCGCTGCGCGCCTGCGGAGCGAGGGCAAGCGCGGCAAGCAGCTGCTCGTCTACGGCTCGATCGCCCTGATCGTCGTGCTCATCGTCCTGGTGTTCCTGCTGTCGAAGTGGATCCTCGGCAACAACATCTCCGACCAGGAGATCGCGCCGACGAAGTCCCCGGCGGCAGCGTCATCGGCTCCGGCGACTCCTTCGACTGCGGCGTCTGCCGCTCCCTCGGACGAGGCCGCTGCTCCGGCTGCGACGCTCCAGTTCGCCACCACGCCCGCGCTGCCGGGCGAGCACGCCTGGACCGACCTGGCCGGCGGGGAGTGCCTGTCGCCGTTCACCAACGCCTGGGCGCAGAGCTTCACGGTCGTCGACTGCGCGACGCCGCACATCGGGCAGCTCACCGCACGGATCGCCGTCGACGGGGACGCCTACCCGGGGGCCGAGGCCCTCGCGACGCAGGCGGCCGACCAGTGCCAGTCGGACGCGGCGCTGAACGCCTCGGCGGCTGCGGCCGTCGGGGACGTGCAGGTGCAGGGGTCGTACGCGCCGGACCAGGCGACGTGGGACCAGGGCGACCGGTTCATCTCGTGCTTCGTGACCCGGTCGTCGGGGCAGGAGCTCACGGCGTCGTTGGCGCCGGGGGCGTAGGGCTGCGGCTGCGGCTGCGGCTGCGGCTGCGGCTGCGGCTGCTGCTGCTGCGGCGGCGGTCGGCTGCAGGTGTCGGCTGGACGGGGTGCGTGCGGGCGCATCTTCCGACGATCCACGACGTGATCGACGCGTGTTCTGTCGGCACATGCGCACGCATCGGATGCGTGTGCAATGAGCGACGTTCCACGAGTTGATCGTCTGGTGGATCGTCGGAACATGCACACGCATCCGTGGCGCGCGAGCCAGGCCGGGGTCGAGGCGGGCGCGTGTCAGGCGGCCGCGGGGACCTTCGCCGACACGTCGGACAGGGTCTGCAGCTCGTCGGCGCTGAGCTCGAGCTCCGCCGAGGCCAGCAGCGCCGGCAGCTGCTCGGTGTTGCGGGCGCTGGCGATCGGCGCGACGACGTCCGGCTGCGCCTGCAGCCACGCCAGGGCGACGGTCGCGAGCTCGGTGTCGCGGGCCTCGGCGATGGTGGACAGGGCGTCGACCACGGCGAGTCCCTCGTCGTTGAAGTAGCCCGAGACCTGCCCCTCGCGGTCCTTGCCGGCGAAGTCCTCCTTCGAGCGGTACTTGCCGGTCAGGAACCCGGCGGCGAGAGCGAAGTACGGCACGACGCCGAGGCCGTGCGCGTGGGCGAGTGGGGCGATCTCGGACTCGTACGGCTCGCGGGTGACGAGGTTGTAGTGCGGCTGGATCGCGACCGGCTGCGCGAGGCCGTTCTCGGTCGCGATGCGGATCCACTCCTCGGCGCGGTCCTTCGAGTAGTTCGAGATCGCGGTGTAGCGGACGATGCCGTCCTTGACGAGCTGGTCGAAGGCGCGGACGGTCTCCTCGAGCGGGGTCGACTGGTCGTCGAAGTGCGCGTAGTACAGGTCGATCCGGTCGGTGCCGAGGCGCTGCAGGCTGGCACGGGCGGCAGCGGCGACGGTGTCCGCGCCGAGGCCCTGGAACTGCGGGTGCTGCGAGCCCTTCGTGGCGATGACGACGTCGTCGCGCTTGCCCGAGGCCGCGAGCCACGAACCGATGACCCGCTCGGACTCGCCGCCCTCGTTGCCGGGGGCCCACGCGGAGTACACGTCGGCGGTGTCGATGAAGTCGCCGCCCGCCGCGGTGTAGGCGTCGAGGACCTGGTGGGAGGTCGACTCGTCCGCCGTCCACCCGAAGACGTTGCCGCCGAGGGCGAGGGGGAACACGTGGAGGTCGCTGGTACCGATGCGGGGCATACGGGGGTCCTTTCGTGGTCGGGCGAGCGGTCCTCGATGCGAACCGCTCCTCGGCCGACGCTATGCCCCGAGGCTTGACACGGCCCCGGTGGCAGCGGGTTGCATGGACCCATGACCGCACTCACCGATGCCCTCGCCGACCCCCGTTCCTCGGTGCGGCTGCAGGCCGTGATGGCCGCCGGGACCACCCCGGACGCCGCCGACCTCGACGTGCTCGTCGAGCAGTGCGCCGTCGAGCCGGACTTCTTCGTCCGCGACATGCTCACCTGGGCGCTGACCCGGCACCCGTCGGCCGACGTCGTCGCGCGGGTGGTCCCGTCGCTCACCCGTTCCGAGCCGCAGGCCCGCAGTCAGGCGTTGCACACCCTGTCGAAGGTCGGCGACCCGTCGGCTTGGCCGTCGGTGCGCCCGTTGCTTGCGGACCACGACGACGACGTGCTCCGCGCCGCCTGGCGGACCGCCGTCGCGCTCGTGCCCGACGACGAGCGGGGCGACCTGGCCCGGACGTTGGCGGTGCAGCTCGGGGTCGGTCCGCGCGAACGGCGGCTCAGCCTGTCGCGGGCACTGGTCGGGTTGGGCGAGGATACGGTGGCGCCGGTGCTCGCAGCGGCTGCCGCCCGGGGCTCCGACGCCGTGCGGGACCACGTCGCCGACACCGAGCGGCTGTTGCACGACCCGGACGCTGCGTCCGCGCTCGCCCTCGAGCGGGCTCGGCGCGAGGTGGCGCTCGGCCGCACCCGGTCTGCCAAGGGCTAGGGCCGGTGGGCGCGCCCGGCTGGGCGCGTCGAGTGGTCGAGAACCGTCGGCGTTGCGGTGGTGGGGCGGGCGCGTCGCGCGGTCACGAAACCCCGTGCCCTGGGCGCCGAGTGGTCGTGAACCGTCGGTCGCGGGGCTGTCGGGCGGCGGTCCCTGGCCGCTCGGCGGACGTGAGCGGGGTGTCGTGACCAGTGGGGGCGACGGACGGGAGGCGCGTGGCGGCCGCGCACCGGGCCTCCCGTCCGACACCACGCGCGTTCGCGGGCCGCGGTGCGGTCGCGACGCCCCGTGCCCTGGGTGCCGAGTGGTCGTGAACCGTCGGTTGCGGGGCTGCCGGGCGACAGATGGTGACCGCTCGGCGGACGTGAGCGGGGAGGCGGGCGGGCCCGCTCAGTCGGCGTCGGGAGCCAGCCAGATCGCGGTCGCGGCGGCGGCGGGCAGGTCGACGAGCGCCTCGGCGCCGTCCGCCCCACGTCGGGAGACCGCGATGACGCCGGCGTAGTCCCGCACCCGCTCGACCCGCAGGTGTGTGCCGAGGCCGACCCCGAGCTCGTCGAAGTACCGCAGCAGCGAGGGGTCGTCGTCGGACACCCGGTCGACGGTGCCGCACGCGCCGGGCTCGATCGCACCGAGCAGCGTGCCGAGCGTGGCGGGGACGGTGCCGTCCGCGGCAGGGATGGGGTCGCCGTGCGGGTCGTGGGTCGGGTGCCCGAGATCGGCGTCGACCCGGTCGAGGAACCGCTCCGACACCGCGTGCTCGAGCGCCTCGGCCTCGGTGTGGACCTCGTCCCACGTGTAGCCGAGGCGGGACACCAGGAACGACTCGATCAGCCGGTGCCGTCGGACCATCGCGACCGCGACCTGCTGCCCGAGCGGGGTGAGCACGACGCCGTAGTACGGGGTGTGCTCGATGAGGCCGTCGCGGTCGAGCTTCTTGAGGTTGCCCGACACCGTCGAGGCCGACACCTTCAGCGTCGCCGCGATGTCCCGCGTGGCCAGTCCGGTGCCGCCGCGCTCCCCGGCCTTCCAGATGAGCTTGACGTAGTCCTCGGCCATGGTCGACAACGAGGGCAGGCGCATACCGCCAATCGTACGGCTGCACTGGTACAACCGGGACGTGCACCAACCCCGTCGTCGCCGCTGGCCGGTCCCGCCCTCGCTGCTCATCGGCCTCGCGCCCCTCGTGGTCTTCGCGGCGATCAGCGCGTGGCGGTCACGGCCGAGCGACGACTACCCGACACTCGGCCAGACTGTCGACAGCGTCGTCCGTGCCCTGGTGATCCCCGAGGGCATCGCCGCCGTCGCGCTCGCCGTGGTCGTCACCGGGCTCGGGTGGTGGCGGATCGCGACCGTCGACCGCACCCGGACGCCGCTGCGCTGGTCCGCGCTCGCACCGGCGCTGGTGCTCGTGGTGTGCCTGGTGCGGCTGCCCCTGATCGACTGGACGGCGCTGCCCGCGCACTACTTCCTGCTGCTCACCGTCGGGGTGCTGTTCGTCGGGGTGTTCGAGGAGCTGATGGCCCGGGGCATGCTCCTGGTCGGGTTGCGTCGCCGGGTGCCCGAGTTCGGGGTGTGGGCGCTGTCGTGCGTGCTGTTCGGGCTGCTGCACCTGCTCAACGCGCTCGCCGGGGCCGGGATCGGACCGACGATGATCCAGGTCGTGTTCGCGGCGTCGTTCGGCTCCACGCTGTACGTCGCCCGCCGAGTGACCGGTTCGCTGCTCGTCCCGGTGCTGCTGCACGCGTTCTGGGACTTCGGGTCGATCGGGTACTCCGCGACCGCTGACCCGTCGGACACGGGTCGCGTCGTGGTGCTCGGCCTGATCGGGCTGTTCTCGTTCGTCGTCCTGGGCTTCGGGATCGTCGCGGGCGGCATGGTCGCGTGGCGCGACGACCGGCCGCGTCGCCTGGCGAAGCGGTGGCGTTCCGTGCCGCCGATGGCGGCCTTCGCCCTGGAGGCCCGTGGCGACCTGGCAGCGCCGGCTGCGGACCGGTAGCGGCCCGGCTCCAGAGCCGGGCGCGCGGGCGCGCGGGCGCGCGGGCGCGCGCAGCAGCGCCCGGTGGCGCGGGCCGTCAGGGCTTGCGACCGACCGCGAAGACCCGACGGAACGGGTACACGGTGCCGTGGGCGCTCGCCGGGTACGCCTCGCGCAGCGCCGCCCGGTACCGGTCGACGTACTCCGCCGTCAGCGCACCGGAGGGGTCGGCGGCGTCGAGAGCCGCCAGTGCCGGTCGCAGCCCGGTGCCGCGCACCCAGTCGAGCACCGGGTCCTCTCCCGGCAGCAGCTGCGCGTAGGTCGTCTCCCAGGCGCGGGCGGCGAACCCGGCGTCGAGCATGATGCCGAGGTAGCCGGCGGGGTCGAGCACCGGGTCCTCGCGCAGGACACCGTCGAGCGCTGACGCCCAGGGACCGGAGGTCCCGATCGACCGCATCAGGGCGTGCGACGGGGACCCGAAGTTGCCCGGCACCTGCATCGCGAACCACGATCCGGACGGCATCGCGTCGAGCCACCGCGGCAGCAGCTCCACGTGCGACGGTACCCACTGCAGCGCCGCGTTCGTCACGACCACGTCGTCGGTCGGCCCGGGCGTCCAGTCCTCGATCGCACCGAGCTCGAACGACAGGTTCGGCAGGCCCGCCAGAGCGGGGTCGGCCGCAGCCGACGCGAGCATCTCCGCCGAGCTGTCGATCCCGACCACCGGCGACGAACGCCATCGCGCTGCCAGCGTGGCGGTGAGGGACCCGGGACCGCAGCCCAGGTCGACGACGCGACGCGGGGCCTCCCGTCCATCGTCCGCTGGCCACGCGACCTGCGCGACCAGGTCGTGGAAGGGGCGCCCACGGTCGTCCGCGAACGCGGCGTACCGTGACGGGTCCCAGCGCATCGCTACAGCTCGACCTCGAAGGGGGCGGTGCGCACGAGTTCGTGCACGCCGGAGATGACCTCGCTCGGACGGAACGGGTAGCGGTCGATCTCGGCCTGGTCGCTGATGCCCGTCATCACGAGGACGGTGTGCAGCCCCGCCTCGATGCCGGCCTGCACGTCGGTGTCCATCCGGTCGCCGATCATGCCGGTGTTCTCGGAGTGCGCGCCGATGCGGTTCATCGCCGAGCGGAACATCATCGGGTTTGGCTTGCCGACCACGTACGGCTGCTTGCCGGTCGCCTTCTCGATCATCGCGGCGATCGCGCCCGTGGCGGGCAGGACGCCCTCGGCCGACGGGCCGGTGGCGTCGGGGTTGGTGACGATGAAGCGGGCGCCGTCGCGGATCAGGCGGACGGCCTTGGTGATCGCCTCGAACGAGTAGTTGCGGGTCTCGCCGACGACGACGTAGTCGGGGGCGGTCTCGGTCATGATGAACCCGGCTTCGTGCAGGGCGGTGGTCATGCCGGCCTCGCCGATGACGAACGCGGAGCCGCCGGGCATCTGGGACTTGCAGAAGTCGGCCGTGGCGAGGGCGCTCGTCCAGATGCGCTCCTCGGGGACGTGCAGGCCCGAGCTCCGGAGCCGGGCGCTGAGGTCACGCGGCGTGAAGATCGAGTTGTTCGTCAGGACGAGGAACTCGGTGCCCTCGTCGAGCCACTGCTGGATGAGCTCGGGGGCACCGGGGAGGGCCTGGTTCTCGTGGACGAGCACGCCGTCCATGTCGGTCAGCCAGCACTCGACGTCGTCGCGGGTCGCCATGGGCTCACCCTACTGCGCACGGCCGACGGGCCGGCCCGTCGGCCGGGTTCCTTCGAAGGGGCCGGGAGGCGCGGATCGGCTCTTGCGCGTCGCCCGCGGACCCGAGATGGTCGAGTCACCGAACGCCACTCGGCTTTGCCCTAGGCTTTTCGGGACACGTACCGAATCAAGGAGAACCCGCCGTGCTCGTCGAACCCGGATCCCCGACCGCCACGCCCCGCCCCGCTGCGGTGCCGGACCTGGAAGCGGCTCCCGATCTGGTCGAGGCGACACCGCGACGACGTCGGGGCCGGCCCAACGTGCTGAGCCGCGAGCAGGTGATCGACGCCGCGACGGCGATCGCGAACGAGGACGGCCTCGACCGCCTGTCGTTCCGTGCCCTCGGGGTGCGGCTCGGCGTCGCACCGATGACCGTGCACCGGACCATCGGCGGCCTCGACGACCTGCACGGTGAACTCGTCCGTCGCACCGTCGACGAGTTCACCGCCACCTTCGTCTGGCCGGACGAGTGGCACGCCGTGGTGCGCACCTTCGCCACGACGTTCCGCGACCTGATGCGCACCCACCCCCTGGTGCTCGAGTCGCACAGCCGGCGCGGGGCCCTGGTGTCCACCGAGTCCGACGCTGTCGTGGCGAAGGTCGTCGGGGCGCTCCGTTCTGCCGGGCTGCCCGATGCCGAGGCGATGTACGCGTTCTTCGTCGTGTACGACTTCGTGGTCGGGCACACCTCGGTGGAGATCGGGCGGGGCGATGCCGAGGCCGGGCGTCCCGAGCGGCATGCGCTCGTCGGAGAGCTCCTGGGGGAGCACTCGTACGACGCACGCTTCGCGCTCGGGCTCGACGTCCTCGTCGCCGGGATCGAATCGCGCGTCCGCTGAATTTCGGTACGCTTCCCAACAAAAAAAGATGTGAGATACCGTCTTTCACGATGTCCACTCAGTACCAATCCCCACAGTCTTCCGTTCCGCAGCCCTACGGTTCCGTCCCGCACCGCACGAACACCCTCGCGATCATCTCGCTCGTCGCGGCGTTCGTCGCACCGCTGATCGGGTTCATCCTCGGTCTCGTCGCGATGTCGCAGGCGCGCAGACGATCCGAGGGGGGCCGCGGCCTCGCGCTCGCCGCGGTCATCGTCGGTGGGGTGGTCACGCTGCTGTACATCGGGCTGTTCGTGACGATCGCGGTCCTCGCGGCGAACGCCCCCGATCCGACGTACTCGTACTGACCGACCACGCACGTCGATCATGAGCACCACCGATCCGGCCGCCGCCCTCCGTGCGAAGGCCGCCGCGCAGCAGGGCAGCGCCCGTGCACTGGTCATGACGATCGTGTGGGCGGCGCTCCTGCTCGCCGTCGGCGTCGTCGTCGGGTACGCGCTCGGGTCCGTCCTCGGCACCATCCGGGACATGACCGTCAACAGCGTGTTCTCGGACACGCCGGACCCGGAGTACCCGTGGTGGGCGATGCCCGTCGCGGTCACGGGGTCGATCGTCACGCTGGGCATGTACTCGAAGTGGAACCACCGCTTCGCAGGCCGGGCGTCGGAGTTCGTCGGGGTGGGACCGGTGAGCATCTGGCTCGTCGGCGCCGCAGCCGGGCTCTGGTGGACGACCGCGACGCAGTGGGCGCCCGTCGACCGCGTCGGGACCACCGTCGACCCGGCGTTCGGCCGCGACGAAGTCTGGGGCATCGGCGGCTGGATCTGGTACGCCGCTGCGTGGTGGATCCCCGCACTGGTCACCGCGCTGGCGCTGGTCGCCCTGATCGGCGGGACGGTTGCACGCCGCGGGCAGGGCGGCCGACGCGGTCGGCTCGAACAGCTGCTGCGTGCGGGGCGCCGGGTCGACGGGATCGTCACCGCGGTCAGCGGCTCGACCGCCCACGACGCCTCCTTCACGCTGCTGCGCTGGACCTTCACGTTCACGGACCTCCAGGGACAACAGCGCTGGGTCGACCGGACCGAGGGGTTCGGCGACGGAACCGGCCCGGTGCTCGGAGCGACCGTCGTCGTCGTGTTCGACCCGACCCGTCCGAGTGATCGGAAGCGCATCTTCGCGGCGACGAACGCCGGTGCCGTGCCGGAGGACTTCCTCCGCCCGGGTACGCAGTGACACCGTGACGCGGCGGGCGTTCGGCTGGACCACGTTCGTCGGACTCGCGCCGACCGGCCCGGTTCGCCGCGGCTCTACCCTGGAGGCGTGACCGACGAGCCCGCCCCGACGCACGAACTGACGACGAACGGCGTCGGCCCGCACCCGGAGCCCTGGCCGGACGACCCGCGGCTCGACCCGGAGCTGCTGGCGGCGGGGGACTCGCGGAACGTGCTCGACCACTTCCGGTACTGGTCGATGGACGCCATCGTCGCCGAGCTCGACACCCGCCGGCACGCGTTCGACGTGGCGATCGAGAACTGGCAGCACGACCTGAACATCGGGTCGATCGTGCGGAGCGCCAACGCGTTCCTGGCCGGCACCGTGCACATCATCGGGCGGCGGCGCTGGAACAAGCGCGGCGCGATGGTGACCGACCGGTACCAGCACGTCCGGTACCACCCCGACGTGCTGGCGTTCCTGGCCGCGATGGCCGAGGAGCAGCGCCCGGTGATCGCGATCGACAACACCCCCGGCGCCGATCGCATCGAGACCGCGGCGATCCCGGAGCGGTGCGTGTTCCTGTTCGGCCAGGAGGGCCCCGGGCTCACCGACGAAGCGGTGGCCGGGGCGTCCGGGCACCTGGAGATCACGCAGTTCGGGTCGACGCGGAGCATCAACGCCTCGGCGGCGGCTGCGATCGTCATGCACTCGTGGATCGTGCAGCACGCCGGCGTCCCCCGGACGGGGTGAATGGCAGGGTGAAAAACCCTCGTTTGGGCGACACGTGTCCGTGAGCATGCACAGGATGGACCTGGCGACCTGTGAGGCGGTCGCCGTTTCCTGATCCCACCCGGCAGCGTGGACCCGACCACTCCCAAGGGTCTGTTCGACGTGCCCGGAAGGTCACTGCTTGCTGCTCGCACCACGCCCCCGCCACCGTGCGGAGACCGCCGTTCGACCCCGCTGGTTCCGGGGTCTGGCGATGGCGCTCGCCGTGCTCATCCCGACGGCCGGCGTCGCCCTCGGCACCGAGGGCATCGCCCAGGCCGCCGTCGTGCAGTGGGGTGTCGGCGGTGACCAGGCGCCGAACTACCAGGCGACGGTCAACGGCGACTTCACGATGACCGGCAACGGGGTCCTGGCGTGCTCGGGTGCGGCACTGACGGCGACGAACACCAGCGGTTCGTGCACGGACCTGCACGCCAACAACCCCGGCTCGGGCGTCTCCACGTCGTACAACGACTACTTCAAGATGGTGAACTCGAACACCGTCAGCGGGTTCAGCACGAACTCGTCGACCGGCTCGATCACGATCCCGTCCGGCGCGACCGTGGCGAAGGCGTACCTCGACTGGAGCGCCAACACCGGGGTCTTCACCGGCTCCGGCAACGTGACCTGCTCGGGCAACTCGGCGAACGGTTCGCAGTGGTACGCCACCCGTCCGGACGCGGCCTCGGGCTACCGGACCCAGGGCGTGCAGCTCAAGGTCGGCTCCGCGGCGATCCGCACCGTCACGCCCGACGCCCTGCTCGAGGACCCCGCATCGCAGGCCAGCGCGCTGTACTACTCGGGCTCCGCTGACGTCACGAGCGCCTTCGCCGGCGCCACCACCGGGTCGGCGCTGCCGGTCAGCGCCGGCAACATCTGGGCGGCGGTCGGTGCCGGGTGCTACGCGGGCTGGTCGCTGACGGTCGTCTACGACTACGGCAAGTACATCCCCGGCAACACGAACTCCGCCCCGCACAAGGTCATCTACTACCAGGGGCACGTGCGCGAGGCGGCGTCGGACAGCCCCCTCACCGTGAACTTCACCGGCTTCTCGGCGCTGCAGTCCGGTGTGAAGTTCGGCTACACGCTCTACGAGGGCGACCGCGGCATCACCGGCGATTACATGCGGTACACCCCGCAGGGCGGCTCCCCGACCGAGGTGCTCAACACGAAGAACGCCGCGGGCAACATCGGCGTCGGGCAGGCAGACGGCTCCGCGCGGTACACCCAGACGAGCGACACGTCGACGTTCACGAACCAGAGCGTCGACGTGCACACGCAGACCCTGTCCGGCGTGGACAAGGGCGACACCTCGATGACCCTGACCGTCGGCACGAGCGGGGACTCGTACCTGCTGCAGAACGCCGTGCTGTCGGTGCCGACCGCCGCGCTCAGCGTCGTGAAGACCCTCGACGGCACGGTCAACGACCAGTACCGCACCGCGACCGAGAACACCGCGTACTCGGTCACCGTGACGAACAACGGGTCGGTGGCGCTGTCGAACATCCAGCTGACGTTCCCGGACACCGAAACCTGCACGCCGTCGTCCACGATCGCGGGGCCGCTCGCGTCCGGTGCGACCGCGACCGTGCGGTGCACCGGCCCACCGCCCACCGCGGCGTCGACCACCAGCTCCGTCACCGCGACCGGCCAGGTCGCCGGCGACACGAGCGTCACCGTCGCCGACACCGGGTCGACCAACACCTACCTGTCGTCGCTGGCCCTGACGAAGACCTCCGCCCTCGCCTCCGGTGCCACCGGCAAGGCGGGCGACACCGTGAACTACACGTTCACCGCCACGAACAACGGCACCGGACCGCTCACCGGCGTCGCGATCACCGACCCGCTCTCCGGACTCTCCGCACTCACCTACGGCACCTGGCCGTCCGGCACGAGCGGGTCGCTCCAGCCCGGACAGTCCGTCACCGCGACCGGTACCTACACGCTGACCCAGACCGACGTCGATGCCGGCTCCGTCGCGAACACCGCCACCGTCACGGGCACCGACCCCGACGGCGGCCCGAAGCCCACCGCGACCGCCTCGCGCACCCAGCCGCTCACCGCGGCCAACGCCCTCGCCCTGACGAAGTCCGGCGCCCTCGCCTCCGGGTCGACCGGCCGCGTCGGCGACACCGTGAACTGGTCCTTCCGCCTGACCAACACCGGTGCCCAGACCGTCACCGCCGCGACCATCACGGACCAGGTCGCCGGGGTCTCAGCGATCACCTACGGCACGTGGCCGCAGGGAACGACCGGCAGGCTCGGTCCCGGGCAGTCCGTCACCGCCACCGCGACCGCGACCCTGACCCAGGCGCAGGTCGACGCCGGCACGGTGACGAACACCGCGACCGCGTCGGGCCGGAGCGCCACGGGCAGCACCGTCACCGCGCCGACGGCCAGCGCATCGGTCGCCGTCCCGGCCGCGAACGCCCTCACCCTGACGAAGTCGGGTGCGATCGCGTCGGGGTCCACCGGCAAGGCCGGCGACACCGTGAACTGGTCGTTCCGGTTGACGAACGCCGGCAACCAGACCGTCACGACCGCATCGATCACCGACCGGCTCAGCGGGGTCTCCGCGATCACCTACGGCACCTGGCCGTCGGGCACGAGCGGCACGCTCGCACCGGGACAGTCCGTGACCGGGACCGCGACCTCCGCCCTCACACAGACCGACGTCGACGCGGGCAGCGTCGTGAACACGGCCGGTGCCGCTGCCAAGGGGGCGACGGGGTCGACCGTCACCGCGACCGACGCGACGGCGACCGTGGCGGTGACCGACGCCTCCCGGCTGACCATCGTCAAGGACGGGAGCCTGGCGTCCGGCGCGACCGGTCGGGCCGGCGACACCGTCAACTGGACCTTCACCGTCACGAACGGGGGCAACCGCACCCTGACCGGCGTGACCATCGCCGACCCGCTCGCCGGGATCTCGGCGATCGCGTACGGCAGCTGGGCCTCCGGCACCACCGGGAAGCTCGCTCCCGGACAGTCCGTCACCGCGACCGCCACGTCGACGCTGACGCAGGCGCAGGTCGACGCCGGAGCGATCACGAACACCGCGACCGCCTCGGGCACGAACCCGTCCGGCACCGCCGTGACGAGCGGACAGACCTCGAAGACCGTCGACATCGCCGCCGCGCAGAAGATCGCCGTGACGAAGAGCGGCTCGCTCGCGAGCGGCGCGACCGGCGGCGTCGGCGACACCGTGAACTGGCGCTTCACCGCGACGAACACCGGCAACACGACCCTGTACGGCGTCGCGATCGCCGACGAACTCGCCGGCATCTCAGCGCGCACGTACTCGTGGCCGGGCGCCACCGGACGCCTCGACCCGAACCAGACCGTCACGGCGACCGCCACGTCGACCCTGACCCAGGCGGACGTCGACGCGGGCAGCATCGTGAACACCGCGACGGCAGCCGGCACCACGCGCGCCGACGGCTCCGGCCAGTCGGCGTCCTCGACGACGACCGCGGCGGTCGCGCTCTCCCGCGCACCCGGCATCGCGATCGCCAAGTCCGGCGCGCTCGCGGCCGGGTCCACCGGCGCCGTCGGCGACACCGTGACCTACACGTTCACCGTCCGGAACTCCGGCAACACCACGCTCACCGGCGTCACCGTCAGCGACCCGCTCACCGGGCTGTCGTCGATCGCGTACTCGTGGCCGGGGACCAGCGGCCGGTTGACGCCGGGGCAGACCGCGACGGCGACGGCGAACTACCAGCTCACCCAGAAGGACGTCGACGCGGGTGCGGTCCGGAACACCGCGACCGCGAAGGGCACCGCACCCGACGGCACCACCGCCACGAACGCGGCGTCCGCGACCACGACGGTCCCGGCGTCGCCCGCGCTCACCGTGTCGAAGACCGGTGCCCTGGCGGCCGGCGCGACCGGAGCCGCCGGGGACACCGTGGACTACACGTTCACCGCGCGGAACACCGGCAACCAGACCCTGACCTCGGTCACCGTCGCCGACGCCCTGGCCGGCGTCTCCGCGGTGACGTACGGGACGTGGACCTCCGGTACGGTCGGCACGCTCGCCCCCGGGCAGTCCGTCACGGCGACAGCCCGCTACACGCTCACGCAGGCCGACGTCGACGCCGGCAGCGTGGTGAACACGGCGCAGGGCTCGGCGCGGACGCCCGCGACGACGACCATCACGGCGAGCTCGCCGAACACCCTGCAGATCCCCTCGAGCGGCACCCTGTCGTTCGCGAAGTCCGGCGTCGTCGCGGGCTCCGGCACCCCGTCGGCCGGCAGCCGGGTCGACTGGACCTTCACAGCCCGCAACACCGGGAACGTCACGCTCACCGGCGTCGCGATCGCCGACCAGTTGCCCGGCCTGTCCGCGGTCACGTACTCGTGGCCCGGGGCCACCGGCCGACTCGCACCCGGTGCGACCGTCACGGCGATGGCCACCTCGACGCTGACCCAGGCGCAGATCGACGCCGGCACCGTCCGCAACACCGCGACGATCGCCGGGTCGACCCCGAACGGCACGGCCGTGAACCAGGTCGCCGCTGCCTCGGTGTCGGTGGACCGCACTGCCGCGATCAGCGTCGCGAAGTCCGGCGCGCTCGCTGCCGGGTCGACCGGTACGGCCGGCGACACCGGCACGTGGACACTCCGGATCACCAACACGGGCAACACCACGCTGACGACGGTACGGGCGACGGACTCCCTCGCCGGGCTCTCGGCACTCACCTACGGCACGTGGCCGTCCGGCACGGCGGGCACGCTCGCGCCGGGGCAGACCGTCACCGCGACGGCGACCGGCACCGTGACACAGTCCGACCTGGACGCCGGGTCGGTCACGAACACCGCGACGGCGACCGGCACCGGTCCGTCCGGCACGGCGACCCCGACGGCGCAGGGCTCCGGCACGATCCCGCTCGCGGGCAACCCGGCGCTGACGTTCACGAAGTCCGTGGCGACGGGCGCCGGGTACACCGGCGCGGCGGGCGACACGCTCGACTACACGTTCCGCGCCACGAACGCCGGCAACCAGACGCTCACGGGCGTCACGATCACCGATCCGCACGCCGGCCTCGGCACCCTGACATACCGGTGGCCGGGGGCCGCCGGGCGACTCGCCCCCGGACAGTCCGTCACGGCGACGGCCCCGTACACGGTCACGCAGGCGGACGTCGACGGCGGCACGGTGTCGAACCGCGCCACGGTGTCCGGCACGAACCCGCAGGGCACCGCCGTGGCGACCCCCGCGACGGCCGCGCAGACCATCGCGCCGGCGCCGGGGATGACCGTCACCAAGAGCGCGGTCGTCGGCGGCACCGGTCGTGCCGGTGACACCGTGACCTACCGCTTCGACGTCGCCAACACCGGCACCACGACCCTGCGCGGCATCGCCGTCACCGACCCGCTGTCCGGCCTGTCCGGCATCACGTACGGCACCTGGCCCTCGGGCACCGCGGGCACACTCGCGCCGGGGCAGACCGTCCGCGGCACGGCGACGTACACGATCAGCCAGTCGGACATCGACGCCGGCAGCATCGTGAACACCGCCTCGTCGTCGGCGACGACCCCCGGTGGCGGCACCGTCCGTGCGACCGGCACCGCCACGGTCACCCCGGCCTCGGGTGCCCCGGCCATCGCCCTCGCGAAGACCGAGCGCCTGGCCACCACGGCCACGGGGGTCGCCGGCGACACCGTGCGGCTCGGCTACACGATCACGAACAGTGGCAACCAGACCCTGACGAACGTGGCGCTGACCGACGACCAGTCCGGCCACTCCGCCTTCACGTACGGCACGTGGCCGTCCGGCACCGCCGGCACGCTGGGCGTCGGACAGTCCGTGACCGTCACGGCGACGTACACGCTGACCCAGGCCGACGTCGACCGCGGCCGGGTGTCGAGCGACGCGACCACGACGGGTGTCTCGCCCGGCGGCACCACCGTGCGGGCGTCCGACACCGGCTCCGTCGTGCCGAAGCGCGTCCCCGGGGTCGCGCTCACCGAGACCGGATCCGTGACGACCGGCAACGGCGGCGTCGGCTCCGTCGTCACCTGGACGTACCAGGCGACGAACACCGGCACCGTGACGCTGTCGGTCCCCGAGGTCGTGCACGCCCTGGGCGGCACCGTGACGTACGCGTGGCCGAACGCGCCGAACCGCCTGGCACCGGGTGAGACGCTCACCGCCACCAGCACCTCGACCGTGACCCAGGACGACGTCGACGCCGGGTCCCTCGTCGACACCTCGTCCGTCACCGGCACCGCGCCCAGCGGCACCGACCCGGCGACCGTCACCGCGACGTCCGCCGCCACCGTCCGCACCTCGGACGCCGCCCCCGGGCTCGCCGTCAGCAAGGTCCAGACCTTCGACGCCGACGGCTCGAAGACCCGCGCCGCGACCGCCGGCGACCAGGTCGACATGCGGTACGTCGTCACCAACACCGGCAACGTCACGCTCACCGTCGTGGGCGTGCAGGACGCGCAGCGCGGCATCTCGAGCGTCGTGTTCGCCGACGGTGACACCACCATCACGCTCGCGCCGGGCCGCTCCGCCACGGCGACCGCCACCTACACGATCAGCCAGTCCGACGTCGACTCCGGCGGCATCCGTTCCGCCGCGACCGCGTTCGGCACCACGCCCGCCGGGGTGCGCGTCACCGCGACCGCCACCGACGGCGTGACCATCACCCCGCAGCCCGCCGTCACGCTGACGAAGACCGCCCGCTACGGCACCGGCCCCTCCGGTGCGGTGCAGAGCGGCCAGGTCGGCGACACCGTGGTGTTCTCGTTCCTGGCGACGAACACCGGATCGGTGACGCTCACCGGGCTCGCGCTCCGCGACCAGCTGCTCGGTCTCGCGCAGGCGACCCCGGTCGACGGCTCCGCCACCCTGCGCGACGTCGAGTGGTCCGGCGGCAGCGCCGGGTCCCTGGCGCCGTGGGAGCGGGTCCGTGCCACCGCCCGGTACACGGTCACGCAGGCCGACGTCGACGCCGGCAGCATCACGAACACCGCGACCGTCTCCGGCGCGACGCCGGCCGGTTCGACGACCAGCGGCGACGCGACCGTCACGATCGCCACCGACGCCGAGAACACCGCGGCGATCGGCATCGTCAAGCAGGCCACCGTCCCCGGCACCGGGACACCGGCGCCCGGCGACCCGGTGCTGCTCGGCTACACCGTCACGAACACCGGCGACTTCACGCTCACCGGTGTCGGCATCACCGACGCCGGAGCCGATGCCGGAGCCGACCCGGGGCCCGGCGGCACCGGAGCGATCGCCTACGGCACCTGGCCGTCCGGCACCACCGGCCGGCTCACGCCCGGGCAGACCGTCACCGCCACCGCTGTGCACACCCTGACCCAGGCGGACATCGACGCCGGCTTCGTCACGAGTCCGGCGCGCACGACCGGCACCCCGTCGAACGGCGGCGAGGCCGTCACCGCGACGAGCTACCGCACCGTGCCGATCACCCAGGTGAACTCCTTCGTCTTCTCGAAGCAGGGAGCGCCCTCGGGCAGCACCGCCGGCGTCGGCGATGCGCTGACCTTCACGCTGACCGCACGCAACACCGGCAACACGACCCTCGACCTGCTGCAGATGACCGACCAGCTGCAGGGCGTCGGCGTGCTCGAGTACCGCTGGCCGGACCCCGCGAAGCCCGGCGTCGTCGGGCCGGGCGAAGCCGCGACCGCGACCGCCGCGTACACGATCAGCCAGGCAGACGTCGACTCCGGCAGCGTGCTGAACCGCGCGAACGCCGTCGCCAGCCCGCCGACCGGGTCCGCGATCACCCGGACCGCGACGAGCACCACCGGTGTCGACGCCAGCACGCCGACCATCACGCTCGACAAGACCGAGGCCCTGGCCGACGGCGACGCGGGTGTGGCCGGCGACACCGTCCGGTTCGGCTACACGATCACGAACGCCGGCACGACGACCCTCACCGGGGTCGCCCTGACCGACGAGCAGCCCGGCCTCGGCGCCGTCGCGTACGGCGCCTGGCCGTCCGGCACGGTCGGGTCGCTGGCGCCCGGACAGTCCGTCACGGCGTCCGCGACCTACCGGCTGACACAGGCGGACGTCGACCGTGCCGCCACGGACACCGCCGACGGCATCGCGCTGTCGAGCGGCGCGACCACCACGGCGACCGACCGTCGCAGCGGGGCCGCCGTCACCGCGACCGACGACGGGACGGTCACGCTCACGCCGACCTCGGGCCTCAGCACGCGGAAGACCGCCGCGACCGTCGGCACCGGGAACATCGGGGCGGTGCAGGTCGGCGACGTCGTCCGCTACACCGTCACGTCGACGAACACCGGCCAGACCACGCTCACCGGCGTCACCGTGTCCGACCCGCTCGCCGGCCTCGGCACGCCGACGACGACGTGGCCGAACACCACCGCGGGCACGCTCGCCCCGGGGCAGGCCGTCGTCGTCACCGCCGACCGCACCGTCACCCAGGACGACGTCGACGCCGGGTCGATCGCGAACACCGCGACCGCGGTGGGGACCACCCCGGCCGGCACGACCGCGTCCGGTTCGGGCACCCGCACGGTCGTGACCACGTCGGGCGCTCCCGGCATCACGGTGCAGAAGTCCGAGACGCTGCCGTCCGGTGCGACCAGCCGGGCCGGCGACACGGTCGACCTGACGTTCACCGTCACGAACCGCGGCGACGTCACGCTCACCGACGTCGACGTGTCCGACTCGCAGCAGGGCGTCTCCGCCGTCCGGTTCGACACCTGGCCGTCCGGCACCGCCGGCCGCCTGGCGCCCGGCCAGTCCGTCGTCGCCCACGCCACGTACACCCTGACGCAGCAGGACGTCGACCGGGGCACCGTCACGAGCACCGCGACGACCACCGGTGTCCCGCCGCGCGGCGCCGCCGTGTCCGACTCGGACGAGGGCTCCGTCACCATCACCCCGCGCGGCACGCTGTCGATCGACAAGACCGGCACGCTCGGCGGCGCGACCGGAGCGGTCGGCGACACCGTCCGCTACGGCTTCCGGATCACGAACACCGGCACCGTCACGCTCACCGGCGTCGGCGTCGCGGACGTCCTGTCCGGCGTCTCCGACGTCGAGATCGCGGACTGGCCCGCAGCAGCGGGCCGCCTCGAGCCGGGGCGCACCGTCACCGGCACCGCGACCTACCGGGTCACCCAGGCGGACGTCGACGCGGGCAGCGTGCTCAACGACGCCACCGCCACCGGCCGCACGCCGGCCGGCGACCCGGTCACGGCCTCGGACACCGCGACCGTGCCCCTCGCCGCAGCGGCGCCCGGGATCCGGCTCGACAAGACCGAGCAGCTCGCGCCCGGCGCCACCGGCGTGGCCGGCGACACCGTCCGTCTCGGCTACACGGTCACCAACACCGGCACGGCGACGCTGTCCGGCACCGCTCTCGACGACGCCCAGGCCGGCCTGTCCGACATCGCCTTCGGCACGTGGCCGTCCGGCACCGGCACGCTCGCACCCGGCGAGTCCGTGACGGCCACCGCCACGTACACGCTCACCCAGGCGGACGTCGACCGCGGGTCGATCGGCAGCACCGCGACCGCCACCGCCACCAGCCCGAAGGGGACCGAGGTCGCCGACGGCGCCCAGGCGGCGGTCACGCTGACCGCACCCGCCGGGGTGTCGGTCGCGAAGCGCGCCGCGTACGCCGACGGCGGCACCGGTCGTGTCGGCGACACGGTGGACTACACCTTCACCGTCACGAACACGGGGCAGGTCACGCTCGACGCCGCCCGCGTCACGGACCGGCTCGCCGGCCTCGGCACGGTCTCGGTCGGCTCCGGTCCCCAGGACGACGGTTCGCTCGCGCCCGGACAGTCGCTCGTCGCCCGCGCCGCGTACACCGTGACGCAGTCGGACGTCGACGCCGGCAGCATCGTCAACCAGGCCACGGTCACCGCGACCCCGGCCCGAGGCGACGACGTGTCGGCATCGGACAGCGCGACCGTCCGCACGTCGGACGGTGCGCCCGCGATCGACATCGTCAAGACGGAGCGCCTGACCGGGTCCGGAGCACCCTCGGTCGGCGACACCGTGCGCCTCGGGTACACGATCACGAACACCGGCAACCAGACGCTCACCGGCGTCCGTGCGACCGACGCGCAGATCGGGACCTCGACGGTCACCTACGGCACCTGGTCCGGCGGCACCGTCGGCCGGCTGGCCCCCGGGGAGTCCGTGACGGCGACCGCCACGTACGCCCTCACCCAGGCCGACGTCGACGCGGCCCGCGTCGCGAGCGCCGCCACCGCCACCGGCACCACCCCGACGGGAGGCACGGTGCGCGCCACCGACACCGCCGGCGTCGACCTCGCCGCGGCTCCAGGGCTGTCGCTCGGCAAGCAGGGTCGGCTCGCGCCCGGTGCCACGGGCGCCGCCGGCGAGGGCATCCAGTACACCTTCGCCGCGACGAACACCGGCAACGTGACCGTCGAGCTCCTCGACTTCCGCGACCGTCTGGCCGGACTCACCGACCCGACGGTCGGCGACTGGCCCGGCTCGGTCGGGGTCCTCGCACCCGGACAGACCGTCACCGCGACGGCGACCTACACGATCCTGCAGTCCGACGTCGACGCCGGTTCCGTCGCGAACACGGCGACCGTCGTCGGGCGTGCTCCCGACGGCACCGACGTCACCGGCACCGACGGTGCGACCGTCGAGACCGCCGCGTCCGGTCCGCGCATCGGCGTCGTCAAGACCGCGACGCTCGCCGACGGCGCCACCGGCAGGGCCGGCGACCGCGTCGAGTACCGCTACGACGTCACGAACACCGGCAACGTCTCGCTGTCCGGCGTCGGCGCCACCGACGACCAGACCGACGTGTCGGCGATCACCTTCGGCACCTGGCCCGGCACCACCGGCCGGCTGGCTCCGGGGCAGACCGTGACCGCCACGGCGTCGCACGTGCTCACCCAGGCCGAGGTCGACTCCGGCGCCCTGACGAGCACGGTCGCCGCGACCGGCACGGCTCCGGGCGGCGTCGGGGTCCGCGACACCGACACCCGCTCGGTGACGATCGCACCGGATGCGGAACTGGCCTTCTCGAAGACGGCTTCCTACGTCGACGGCGGCACGGGCCGGGTCGGCGACACGGTCCGCTACACGCTGCGCGGCGAGAACACCGGCACCGTGACGCTCACCGACGTCACCGCGACCGACCGCCTGGCGGGGCTCTCGCCGCTCGACGCCGACTGGCCGGCAGCCGAGGGCACCCTCGCCCCCGGAGCCGTGGTCACCGCCACCGCGGAGTACACCGTCACCCAGGCCGACGTCGACGCCGGCAGCATCGTGAACCAGGCGACCGCGTGGGCGAACCCGCCCGCCGGTGCCCCGGTGACGGCGACCGACGGCGTGACGGTCCGCACCGTCGACCCGGACGCCGCCATCGCACTGGTGAAGGACGAGCGCGTGACCTCGGGCACGGGCGTCGCGGGCGACACGGTGACGTTCACCTGGACGATCTCGAACCCCGGCAACCGCACGCTGTCCGACGTCACCCTCGACGACGACCAGCGCGGCCTCGGCACCGTGGCGTACGGCCGCTGGCCCGGAGCGGTCGGTTCGCTCGCCCCCGGGCAGACCGTCACCGCCTCGGCCACGTACACGCTGACCCAGGCCGACGTCGACCGTGGTTCCGTCACGAGCACCGCGACGACGACCGGCACCGTGCCCTCGGGCGACGTCGTCACGGCCACCGCGGCCGGTGGGGTGGACACGGTCCGGACCGCCGCGTGGACGATCGACACGACCGGCGCACTGGCCGGCGGCGCCACCGGCGTGCTCGGAGACCGCATCGACTGGACCTACCGCGTCACGAACACCGGCACGGTCACGCTCACCGACCTGGCGGTCACCGACGCGCTGCCCGGTGTGGGCGACCCCGCCGTCGTCACGTGGCCGAACGGCACCGCTGGCACCCTGCTGCCCGGACAGTCCGTCACCGCCACCGCGCGGTCGACCGTCACCCAGACGGACGTGGACGCCGGGAGCGTCGTGAACCGTGCGGCATCCGACGCTGCCGTCCCGTCGGGCGTCACCGACCCCGGCGTGCAGCGGGACAGCGCCACCGTGGCCCTGCGGAGCGCGACCCAGCGCATCGACGTCACGAAGACCGCGCGCCTGGCCGACGACGCCTCCGGACGGGCCGGTGACACCGTCGCGTTCGGCTACGTCGTGACCAACACCGGCACGTCGACGCTCACCGGGGTCACCCTCGCCGACGAACGACCCGGCACCCAGGCGATCGCGATCACCTGGCCGGGGCGGACCGGTGTGCTCGCGCCGGGCGAGAGCGCGCGTGCGACGGCGACCACGTCGTTGACGCAGGCCGACGTCGACCGGGGGACCCAGGCCTCCCGTGCGACCACGACCGGCACCGGACCCGGCGGCACGACCGTCACCGCGACCGACTCGGCCGCCGTCACGATCACCGGCCGTCCGGCCGTCGCGCTCACCGAACGGGGTGCGCTCGCACCGGGCGCGACCGGCGCGGTCGGTGACACCGTCCAGTGGACCTACGTCGTGACGAACACCGGGTCCGTGACCCTCGACCGCACCGCCCTGCAGCAGCAGCTCGGCGGCACCGCGACCTTCGGCACCTGGCCGGCCGACTCCGGGGTCCTCGCGCCCGGGCAGTCCGTCACCGCCACCGCCACGTCGGTCATCACGCAGGCGCAGTTCGACGCGGGCAGCGTGACGAACCCGGCCACCACGACGGCGACGGCACCGGACGGTTCCACCGCGACCGCCGATGCCTCGGCCACGGTCGAGACCGGACCAGCCGACGCCCGCATCGGCATCACGAAGTCGGCCACCCTGCCCGACGGTGACACCGCGCCGCGGGCCGGGGACGTCGTCACCTTCACCTACCGCGTGACCAACTCCGGCACCTCGACGCTGACCGGTGTCGGCGTGACGGACGCGCAGGACGGTGCCGGCCGACCGACCTTCGACTGGCCGGGGGCCCCGGGCACGCTCGCGCCCGGGCAGGTCGTCACCGCCACCGCGAGCTACACGCTCACCCAGGCGGACGTCGACCGCGGGACGGTCGGCAGCACGGCGACGACGACGGGCACCCCGCCGGCCGGCACGGACGTCGAGGCCACCACGGAGGCGACGCTCGTGCTGCCCGGGTCGCCGGAGCTCGAGGTCGCCAAGACCGGCACGCTGGCCGACGGCGCCACCGGTTCGGTCGGTGACACGGTCGACTACCGCGTGACGGTCCGCAACACGGGGACGACCACGGTGCGGGACCTCGCCGTCAGCGACCCGCTGCCGGGCCTCGGCGCACTGACGTTCCCGGCCGGGTTCGACGGGACACTCGCACCGGGCGACTCGGTGACCGCGACCGCCGCCGCCACCGTCACGCAGGACGACGTCGACGCCGGCAGCGTGGTGAACACCGCGACGGCGATCGGCAACCCGCCCACCGGGGCACCCGTCACCGCCACCGGCAGCACCACCGTGCCGCTCGCCGCCGCGACCGCCGGCATCTCGATCGAGAAGCGTCAGCAGCTCGCCGACGGCGCCACCGGACGTGCGGGCGACGACGTGACCTTCACGTTCACGGTGACGAACACCGGCAGCACGACCCTGCGCGGCGTCACCGTCGCCGACGGCCAGCCGGGCCTCGGCGCCGTCACGGTCCGGTGGCCGGACGCGAGCGGTGTCCTGCGGCCGGGGGAGACCGCGACGGCCACCGCCGTGTACACGCTGACCCAGGCCGACGTCGACCGCGGTTCGATCACGAGCACGGCGACCACCGCGGGCACCACACCCGACGGCGCCGCCGTGCAGGACACCGACGCCGGCACCACGACGGTCACCGGCACGCCGGCACTGCTCGTCACGAAGCGCGGCTCGACCGTCGGCGACGCCGTCGGCGGAGCCGAGGTGCGCTGGACGATCGACGTGGCGAACACCGGCACGGTGACGCTCACCGACGTGACCGTCTCGGACGAGCTCGCGGGCTTCACCACCACCGGCACCACGTGGCCCGCCGCCGCGGGCACGCTGGCACCTGGCGAGACTGCACAGGTCTCGGGCACCTCGGTCGTCACGCAGGCCGACGTCGGTGCCGGCGGGGTCGTCAACACGGCCCGTGCGACCGGCACGGCACCCGACGGCACGGCGACCGCCGGCGGTGGCGCCGCGACCGTGCCGACCACGGCCGCGCCCACGCCGCCGGCCGGTCCGCACCTGACGCTCGACAAGCGGAGCACGCTCGCCCCCGGTGCCACCGGAACGCTCGGCGACCGCGTGGACTACACGTTCACGGTCACGAACGACGGTGACGTCCCGCTCAGCGGCGTCCGGATCGACGACCCGATGGCACGACTGTCCGGGATCACCTGGAGCTGGCCGGACGAACCGGGCGTGCTCGCGCCCGGTGAGCAGGCCGTCGGGACGGCGACGTACGTCGTCACCCAGGCCG
The DNA here is from genome assembly GCF_003814955.1 of Curtobacterium sp. PhB137. Taxonomy (NCBI): domain Bacteria; kingdom Bacillati; phylum Actinomycetota; class Actinomycetes; order Micrococcales; family Microbacteriaceae; genus Curtobacterium; species Curtobacterium sp. PhB137. Next base: position 1,113,957 of record NZ_RKQO01000004.1, read on the forward strand.
ACGTCGACGCCGGCTCGCTGGTGAACACGGCGACCGTGCACGGCGACGCACCCGGCGGCATCGTCGTCGGCAGCGAGCCGTCCACCGCCGGGACCCCGCTCGGCGGCCACGGCGCGCTGACGATCACCAAGACCGTGCAGTACGCCGCGGGCACGGACGGCACCGTCGGGCAGGAGCTGCGGTACGGCTTCACCGTCGTGAACACCGGCACCGTCACGCTGCGCGACGTCCGCGTCGACGACCGCATGCCCGGACTCTCCGACGTCGTGTACGGCCAGTGGCCGGGCGCGACCGGGACCCTCGCCCCGGGGCAGCGCGTGACCGCCACCGCGACGTACACCGTCGGACAGTCCGACGGTGCGTCCGGTAGCGTCGAGAACAGCGCAACGGCGATCGGCACGCCACAGCCCGGGACCCTGCCCGGTGACGAACCGATCGTGTCCGCGCCCGACACCGTCCGGATCGTGGTCCGCCCGGCCGCGGGGGTCCCTGCCCTCGCGTTCACCGGCGCTGACCCCGTACCGGCCATCGCCGTCGCCGCACTCCTGGTGGCGCTCGGCATCGCCACGGCGGCCATCGGGAGCCGTCGCCGCACCCGGAAGGAACACCGATGACCCTGCGCCCCACGCGCTCCCTGTCCGCCCGTCTGTTCGCGATCGCCGGCGTCGCCGCGCTCGGCCTCGGCCTCGCCGGCTGCTCCGGCGGCGACACCCCGGACGGCGGCGCCTCGTCGACCCCGAAGGCCTCGGCCACCGAGCGTCCGGCGATCACCGACGTGGACACCCCGGCCGGCGGCACGGGCGACTACGTGGGGGCGCTCAAGGACGTCCAGGTCAGTTCGTGCAAGAAGTCCGGGTCCGACTGGGCCGTCACCGGCACCGTCGAGAACCCCGCGAAGAGCGCGCAGGGGTACCGCATCTACGTGTCGTTGCTCAAGGGCCAGTCGGACACCCGCGCGGTGAAGGAGGTCGACGTCGCCTCGGTCGCCGCCGGCGCCTCGGACGAGTGGTCGACGACGATCGGGACCGCCGAGAGCGGGTTGTCCTGCGTGCTGCGCGTGGAGCGGTTCGCCGCCTGAGCGCGGCCGACCTGCTTCCGTGTCGCCGTTGCCCCGGCCCCACACCACCGCTCCCGTGAGCGGCGTCCGGCGTGCGCCGACCCCGGAGATCGGACGGCCGCGACTCGTCGCCCGGATCGAGGCCGCGCTGCGTGCCGGACGTCCCGTGGTGGTGTCCGGGCCGCCGTCCTCCGGGGTGACGACGCTCGTCCGGGAATGGACCGGATCGACCACGCGGGCCGTCGCCGTCGGGCTGCGGCCGGACCGCCCCGAAGCCGACGCCGTCCTGGTGGTCGACGACGCGCACCTGTTCGGCGTCGACGGCATCCGGGCGCTCCTGGACCAGGCATCGCACGTGCCGGTGCTGCTCGCCGGTGCCGCGGGGCCCACACTCGAGCAGATCGCGGACGACACCGGCGCCGTGGTCCTCGGTGCCGGGGACCTGGCGTTCGACGCCACCGAGACCGCCACCCTGCTCGGCCGGGCCGTCGGCGTGGTCGTCGCCCCCGTGGTCGTCGCCCGGACGGTCGAGGGCGTCGGCGGTCTGGTCGGGGTGCTCGCGGCCGCAGCCGGTGCCGTCGCCGCCGAGGACCGGCCGCCCGTCGACCTCGGCACCCGGTTCCACGGCGCCGTCGACCACGCGACCGCCGCGTGGATCGACACGATCGACGACCCCGGACTGCTGACCTTCAGCGAACACGCCGCCGTCGTGCAGTCGGCGCCGATCGCGTTCCTGACCGAACTCGGCGTCGGGCCGGTGGACGACCCCGCGTCGGCGTACCGGGCTGCGGCCGCGGCCGGGCTCGGCGCACTGGGCTCGGCGGGCTCCGGGTCGCGTGCCGGTGCGGGTTCCGCGTTCACCTGGTTCGACGCCGTCGCACGGGCGTTGCGAGCCGCCGGGACGATCCGGCACCCCGAACGACACCGCGAGGTCGTCCGCCGCGCCGCCGCCTGGGCCATCACCCACGACGACACCGTCACGGCCGTCGACGCCGCCGTGCAGCTCGACGACCTCGACCTGCTCTCCGACGTGCTCACCACGTCCTGGACCCGCCTGACCGGCCCCGGTGCGCCCGCGATCGCACGGCTCCTCGACCCCATCCGGCCCCGACGTGCAGCACGGCACCCCGTCGTGCTCGCCGCGATCGCCCGCGCCGAGTCCGCTGCCGACCGGCACCACGCCAGGGCATCACGGGTGAACGCCGCGATCGTGCCGTCGGTCGCCGCGGCCATGGGCAGCGCGCACCCCGCCGAGGCGGTCTTCCTCGGCGCCGTCGAGAGCCAGGCACGGCGGATCACCGGCGACGACGCCGGCGCACGCGCGGTCGCGACCACGGTCCGGGAACGGTTGCACGCGCTCGACGCGACGGCCGCCGACCGGCTGGCACCGCGCCTCCCGTTCGTCCTGCAGCAGCTCGCCGCGACCGCGCTGGCGGACGGCGACGTCGAGACGGCGCTCGCCACCCTGGCGACGATCGAACCGGTGGACGGCCCCGACGGCGTCCTGCAGCGGGCCGCCGTCGACGGCCTCACCGCCCTCGTGCACGCCCTGGCCGGCGAGGTCGACGTCGCACGACGCTTGCTCGCCCACGACGGCGCACTCGACCTGCCCACCGGGACGCTCGCGAGTGCCGTCGTCGCCCTCGAGGACGGCGACACCGACACGGTGCTCGCGTTGCTGCACCGCGTCGACCCGCTGTTCGGCGCGTTCGAGCACTGGCCCATCGTCCTGACACTGCGGGCGCGCGCCACCACCATCGCCGGCCGGGTCCCGCCCGCCGACCAGCTCGCCGCCCACGACGCCGAGGTGCTGCGGTACCGGCTGCGGAGCACCGCCGGGGGAGTCGGCGCCCGGCTCCTCGGTCGCGCCCGGGTGCGGCTGCAGCTCGCCGCCGGTCAGCTGCAGCACGCCGAACGGGGACTCGACGCGCTCGGGCCGGTGCGCGGCTGGAACGCCGCCGAGCACATGGGCGTCGCACTCGCCCGCGCCGAACCGGAGCGCGCGCTGGAGATCGTCACCGCGGTGGCCGTGCTCGGCGGCTACGAGGCGAGGACGACCGCGCTGCTCGTGCTGCTGCGCGCCGTCGCACTGCGGCGGACCGGGGACGTGCTCGGGGCGGTCGCGGCCTTCCGCGAGGCGATCGACCTGTTCGACCGGTACGGCATGCGCGGCGAGCTGCTCACGCCTCCGCGGGACGACGTGCTGCAGCTGCTCGAGGTCGCCGAGGACGAGCGGGCGCGGGAGCTCTTCGCCTCGATCGGTCGGCTGCGGTCCGTGCTGCCCGGGCCCGACGTGTCGGTGGTGCTGTCGGAGCGGGAGTCCGTCGTGCTCGGGCTGCTCGCGGCACCGGACAGCGTGCCGGAGATCGCGTCGGAGCTGCACGTGTCGGTCAACACCGTGAAGACCCAGGTGCGGAGCGTGTACCGGAAGCTCGGGGTCTCGACGCGCCGCGAGGCCGTCGAGCAGGGCCGGTCGCTCGGGCTGCTCGCGTAGCGCGGCGCGGCGCGGCGCGCCCGCGGCGCGCGCGGCGGCGCGCGTGCGCTTGGTGAGCAGAAATGGTCGGGTACGGGCCCTGGACCCGACCATTTCTGCTCACGAAGCGGGCGTGACGGACGCGGGACGGGCCTCCCGGCAGCCGCGTCAGCGCGGGGCGGTCGTGCGGCGAGCGACCAGGCGGGGCTCGACCAGGGACTCGGTGGCGGCCAGCCCCGGGTCGGCGATGCGGGCGAGCAGGCGCTCGCCGGCGCCGCGGCCGATCTCCACGCTGCGGTCGTCGATGCTCGTCAGGCCGACGTAGCGCGTGGCGGCGACGGGGGTGTCGTCGTAGCCGATGACGGAGACGTCCTCGGGGACCCGGAGTCCGCGTTCGGCGAGTTCGGACAGTGCGCCGAGGGCCATCACGTCGTTGGCGGCGAACACCGCGGTGACGTCGGGGTGCTCGTCGAGCAGGGCGCCGAGGGCGCGGGATCCGGCCTCTTCGGTGGGTTCGCCGGGCAGGACCACGACGGCGGGACTTGCACCCGCACTGGCCGCGACGGTTGCCTCGAACCCGGCGCGGCGTTCCTTCGATGCCGCCGAACTCGCCCCCACGAAGCCGAGCCGCGTGTGGCCCAGCGCGAGCAGGTGCTCCGCCGCCATCCCGCCGCCGGCCCGGTCGTCGTTCGCCACGGTGTCCGCGCGGGGGATCGACACGCGCCCGCCGGCGATGACGACCGGCATCGAGGCCGGGATCGCCAGGTCGGTGTCGGGTTCGCCGGCGATGACGATGCCCTCGACGCGCATGGACAGGAAGCCCTCGACCGGCGAGGCGTCGAGCCCCGTGTTCAGGAACCGGTCCGCGACGACCAGACGGTGACCCTGGTCCTGCAGGGCCTCGCGCAGCCCGGTGAGCAGGTCGACGAACCACTGGTTCCGGAAGTCGTCGAGGACCACGCCGACGGTGCGGCTGCGGGTGCCGGCGAGGGACACCGCGGCGGTGGAGGGCCGGTAGTCGAGCTCCTGGATCGCCGTGAGCACGGCGGCCCGGCGCTGGTCACTGACCCGGGGGGAGCGCTGCAGCACCAGGGAGACGAGGGACTTCGAGACCCCGGCGCGCGCGGCGACGTCGTAGATGGTCGCGGGTTTGCCGTCTCCCATGATGCGCTTCGACCTCCGTTGGTTCGTCCGTCGATCGTAGCGGGCGGCGGGGTTCCGTTCGGTGCGTCGAGTGAGCAGAAGACGACGGGTGCTGGATGCTCACCCGTCTTCTTCTGCTCACTCGGTGCGCGGTGCGAGTCCTCCACACGGGAGGCGCGGTGTGCGTTGTGCACAGAACAAACGTTCGGCCTGCGGAGGCGGGGCGCGGGGCGCGAGCGTGGTGCGCATGCAACCACGCGCACTTCCGCCATCGCTCCGCGGGCGAGCGTTCGACGTCGGAGCCGCTGACCGTGCGGGTGTTCCGCGTGAACGGCTCCAGCGCCGAGACCTCGTCTGCCCGACGCGGTCCATCCGCTGGGCGCGTGACCGTCAGCCGGACCAAGTCCAGCGAATCCAGGCACTGCGACCGGTCCTGTTGCCTGGCCAGTTCATCAGCCACCTGTCGGCCGCAGTCCTGTGGGGGCTCCCGATCATGTGCTCTGACGACGATCCGGTCCACATCACGAGCGTGCTGCCGCAGACCCAAGCCCGTCGGAGCGGGGTGGTCGGGCACCGCATCGCGGCAGAGCGCGCGTCGGTCCGACTTCGTCGCGGCATGCCGGCGAGCGCGCCTGACGCGGTCTGGGTCGAGTGCGGCGCGATGCTCGACGCCGACGAGCTGGTCGTGCTCGGCGACGCGATCGTCACCGAGCGCCGCTGTGCGACGACTCCGGGCGACCTCGCCGTCGCGCTCGCCGCAGCCGGCACCCGCCGTGGCGTCCGCAAGCTGCGGACGGCACTCGAACTCGTGCGGGTCGGTGCTGGCTCACCGCAGGAGACCCGGGCGCGACTGACGATCGTGCGCGCCGGATTGCCCGAGCCGGAGCTGCAGGTCGACGTGCTCGACGAGGCAGGGCGGTTCGTGGGGCGCGTCGACATGGCGTACCCGGAGCAGCGCATCGTCATCGAGTACGAGGGGGACCAGCACCGGACCGACGCCGAGCAGTGGGGTCGTGATCTGCGGCGCTACCGCGAGATGGAGCGGCTCGGCTGGGCGGTCGTGCGGTGGACGAAGTCGGACCTGGGCGTGCACGTGTCCGGCGCCGTCGACCACCTGAGGGAGCTGCTTGCGCATCGGACTCGTCTCGCTCCTCGCTCCGGTCGCACCGAGTGAGCAGAAGACGACGGGTCGCCTCGGGCCACTCGTCGTCTTCTGCTCACTCGGCGAACGCGGGGCGCGCGACGCTGCCGGCGCCCGCCCCGCGCCCCCGCTACCCGATCAGGCTCGGGCGCAGGTCGCGCAGCGTGCGGGAGCGGGTCTGCCGCGCCGTGACCACGAAGGACACGAGCAGCGCCCCGAGCAGCCAGCAGAGCAGCACGCCCGCGTCGGACCACGCGGCGCCGAGGTTCCCGCCGTACATCGTCTGCCGGATCGCGTCGACCGAGTACGTCATCGGCAGCGCGAAGTGCAGCGCTGCCAACGGTCCGGGCAGCGTCTGCCACGGGAACGTGCCGCCGGCGGTGACGAGCTGCACGAGCATGAGCACCAGGCCGAGGAACTGTCCCACCGACCCGAGCAGCACGTTGAGCGCCATGATGACCGCCGCGAACGTCGCCGAGGCGAGCACCATGATCCCGATCGTGCCGCCGACGTGCACCACGTTGAGGTCGAGGGCGAACCGCACGATGAAGAACAGCGCGACCATCTGCACCAGGCCGAGCAGCGCCGGGGTCAGCCAGCCGCCGAACACCACCGCGAGGGGCTTCCGCACCGCGGTGATCGCCCGCTTCGAGATCGGCTTGAGGATGAGGAACAGCGCGTACATGCCGATCCAGGCCGCGAGCGAGATGAAGAACGGCGCGAGGCCGGCGCCGTAGTTCGACGCCGCGGCGACGTTGTCGTCCCCGACCTTCACCGGGTCGGAGATGACCGAGGCCTGCGACTCGCGCTCCGACGCGTTCGAGGCGGGGATCTTCGTGCGGCCCTCGTCGAGCGACGCGGCGAGCTTCGACGACCCGGTCTTGAGCTTGTCCAAGCCGGAGACGAGCGACGAAGCACCCTTGTCGGCGGACGCTGCGCCCGTGGCGAGTGACGAAGCACCTGACGACAGCGTGGGTGCGGCGGTCGCGAGCGCAGACGTACCGTCTGCGACCTTCGAGGCACCCGTTGCGAGCGTCGACGCCCCGTCCGCCGCCGACGAGATGCCCGAGGTCAACGTCGGCGCCGCTGCAGCCAGCTTCGACGTCCCGGCGGCGAGCGTGTCCGAGCCGTCGGAGAGCTGCTGGATGCCACTCGTCAGCGACGGAGCCTTCTCGGCGAGCTGCGATGCTCCGGCGGACACCTGCGCGCTGCCGGTCTTGAGCTTCTGCAGGTTGCCGGACAGCGCTCCGGCACCGGTGCCGAGATTGGCACTGCCGGTCTGCAGGTTGTCGAGCCCGGCGAGCAGCTTGGTCTTCTGGTCAGCGGTGAGCACCGTGGACGCCTGTACGACGGGCTTCAGCGACGCGACGAGTTCCGGCGACTGCGCAGAGAGCTGCTGGACACCCGCGATGAACGGTGCGGCCTTGTCGGCGAGGTCGGCGTTGCCGCTGGCGACCTTCGATGCACCGGCCGCGAGCGTCGCCGAGTCCGCAGGCAGGGTCGACGTCTGGTCACGGAGCTGGTGCAGCCCGGTCTGCAGCTGCTGCGTCCCACTGTCCAACTGCTGCGTCTGCGACGGCAGCGCCGCCGTCTGCTGCTGCGCACTCGCCAGCCCGGAGGCGAGCGTGGAAGCACCCGAGGCAACCTGCTGCGCCCCGCTGTCCAGCTGCGCGGTCTGGGACGGCAACGACGCCGTACCGGACGCGAGCCCCGCCGCTCCGGACGACAACTTGCCCGTACCGTCCGCCAGCTTGCGGGCCCCCGAGTCCGCCTTCGCGGTGCCGGAGGCGAGCTGGTCGGCCCCGTCGACGGCGTCGCCCAGGCTGTCGCGGACGTCAGCGAGCCCGACGAGCAGGGTCTTCGCCGCCTGCTTGCCGACGCGCTCGGCGACGGCCGTGCGCATGGTCTTGCCCGCCTGCTCCGCGATGGTCGAGGCCAGGTACGAGTTCGTGTCGGCCGTCGTCATGACGAGCTTCGCCTGCGTCGGGTCGTCCGACTGCGCGGACACCAGGTGCTCGGAGAAGTCGTGCGGGATCGTGACCACGAAGTCGTAGGTGCCGTTCCGCACACCGGAGCGGGCGTCGGCGGCGCTGGTCTTCGTCCACTTGAAGTCGGCGCCGTCGATCGCCTCCTTGGTGACGTCGGTGCCGTAGTCGACGTGGTCGCCGTCGAGGGTGGCGCCGGCGTCGAGGTTCACGATCGCCGCCGGGATCTGGTCGAGCTTGGCGTACGGGTCGCGGTTCGCCCACAGGTACGCGCCGCCGTACAGCAGCGGCACGATCATCAGGGCGATGAACGCCAGCCGTGCGAGCGGGGTCGCGGTGAGTCGCGCCAGTTCGGCGCGGACGAGCGAGGTGGTGGTCACGGGGTTGCCTCCGTCGGGACGGTTGCGGATTCTGCGGTGACGGAAGGGCCGGACGGGAGGCCCGGCTCGGTTCCGCCGGACAGGGCCGCGTCGTCGGGACCCTCGGTCTGGAGCGCGACGTGCGTCGCGGCGTCGTCGTGCGTCTGGACGGTTTCGGTCGTGTCGAGCAGCGTCTCGACGGTCGCGGCTGCGGCCTTCGAGGTGACGAGCACGACGGTCACGCCGCGTCGTGCGACGTCGCGGAGGACCGCGAACCACTCCTCGACGGCGCCGCCGTGCCGCTCGGGCGAGGTGACGACGAGCCCGGTGACGCCGTCGCGGAGCAGGGCGAGCTCGACGAGCAGTCGCACGCGCACGGCGGTCGGCACCCGCTGGACCGGGGTGTCCGAGTAGTGCCGCAGGCCGAGCTCCTCGAGCACGGTGTCGACGTGGTCGCGCGAGGGGCGCTGGGCGGCGAACGCGAGCTCCTCGCGCACGATCTGCTTGACGGCCATCACGGGGAAGGGCTCGGCGACGCCCGGGGTGTCGACGAGGGCGAAGGCGCGGCGCACGGCGGCGGCGTCCTCGTGCCCGTCGAGCAGCAGCCGCCCGGTGTCGGGCTGCATCCGGCCGCCGGCGACGAGCGAGGCGAGCACGGGGGCCTGCTCGGTCTCGACGGCGACGACCCCGGGGTGTCCGGGCGCGGCGACGGCGGAGACGACGGGCAGTGCCGCGCCGGGCTCCTCGCCGATGCCGACGTGGTCGAGTTCGAGCGTCATGCGGGGTCCTTCACGGGGGAGACAGCGGAGCCGGTGGCCGGGGCCGCGGGTTCGGACAGCAGTGCGGTGCGCCAGTCGATGCCGGCCATGCCGAGCGCCGACAGCACCACCATGCGCCGTCCGGCCTCGTCCGGGGTGCCCGACCGGGTCGCCTCGTCGAGGACGGCGATGCACGCGCCCTCGACCAGACGCCCGAGGGTGGCGGGGTCGACGTCGTCGCGCATGGCGCCCTCGGCGATCCCGAGCGTGCACGCCTGGCGGACCTGGGCGCGCAGGGGTGCGAACACCTCGGCGACGGGCTCGGCGAACGGGCTGCGCACCGCGACCCGGGCCATGGACCGGACGTGCGAGACCTCGGTCCAGAGCGTCACCGCGATCGCGGCGAGCCGGGCGGCCGGCGGCAGCTCCTGCAGGTCCGAGGTGGTCGGCATGGCCGCGGCGATGCGAGCGGCACCGGACGTCACGACCTCGCGAACGAGGTCGTCACGTGACGGGAAATGTCCGTACACCGCGCGGCGCGAGAGTCCCGCGGCGGCGGCGATCGTCTCGATGGAGGCGTCCGGATCGCGCTGCAGGCAGGTCCGTGCTGCGTCGAGGAGGGCTGCCCGGTTCTCGGTCGCGTCGCGGCGGGGTGCGCGTGCGGGGTGGGGAGCAGTGGTCACGGACCCCATCGTAATAACGTGCACACATGTGTGCAACTTAACAGGAAGACCGGCCCTCGAACGGGGGTGTCCCCCAAAGTGCGGACTGCCCTTTCTGAATGTAAGCGCATAACTTCACAGCAATCTCATGCGAACCACGGACTGAGCCTGGAGTGCCCTCTTTGAACCGTGCAACACCGAACCACGACCCGAACCCGACCCCGAACTCCCATCGCATCGCACGCGTCCTGACCGCCGGCATCGCCGCCGTGGCCCTGACGTGCGGCGGCCTCGCAGTCGGGGGCGCGGCCTCCGCAGCTCCTGCCGGGGTGTCGGTGGCCGACCTGAAGCTCTCCGCACCACTGCGCGACGCCAAGCCCACCAAGACCGTCGCCGCCTTCGTGCGCACGACCGGCCAGGGTGCCCTCGAGGTGGACGCGAACGCGAAGGGCGGTGACCTGACCAAGTCGAAGACGCAGTCCTCGGCAGCGAAGAGCCGCGTCAAGGCGATCGAGTCGACCACCGCGGCCGTCCGCGCCGCCGTGAAGCGCGCCGACGCCGACTCCACCGAGCTCTACTCGACCGAGTACACCGTCCCCGGTGTCGCGGTCGTCGCCGACGTCTCCGCGCTGCAGGACATCGCGAAGCGTTCCGACGTCGAGAGCATCATCCCGCTCACGCCGAAGAAGATCGTCGAGCCGACGGTCAACGCCGACGCGAGCGCCGCACCGTCCGGTGTGGACCCGAGCCTCGTGAAGCCGGGCGCCGACGGCGTCTCGCCGAAGAACGCCGCGAGCGACGTCTACACGCGCTCGCTCAACGCCTGGCAGCAGACCGGCCACACCGGCAAGGACGTCAACGTCGCCGTCCTCGACACCGGCCTGGACTACACGCAGGCCGACTTCGGCGGACCCGGCACCACCGCGGCCTACCAGCAGGCCCTGGCGAACGCGAGCTCCGGCGCCCCGGACCCCAGCCTGTACGACGCGTCGAAGTTCCTCGGCGGGTACGACTTCGCCGGTGCGACCTACAACGCCGACCCGACCGACCCGGCCTACGACCCGGTGCCGGCTCCGGACGACAACCCCATCGACGGCAAGGGTGGCGACCACGGCACGCACGTGTCCGGTTCGATCGCGGGCTACGGCCTGACCGCCGACAAGCAGCAGTTCGACGGCGACTACACCAAGCTCACCACGCAGCAGGTGCAGGACATGTGGATCGGTCCGGGCACCGCGCCCGAGGCCGGCCTCTACGCCCTCAAGGTGTTCGGTGACGGCGGCGGTTCGACCGACGTCACGGGCGCCGCGCTCGACTGGGTGGGCCAGGCGCTCACCGAGGGCAAGGACATCAACGTCCTGAACCTGTCGCTCGGCTCCGACTACGGCGCACCGGACGACCCCGACAACGCCAAGATCGACGCGCTGACCGCACGCGGGGTCCTTCCCGTGATCGCCTCGGGCAACGCCGACGACTTCACCGACATCGGTGGCTCGCCGGGCAACGCCGAGGGCGCGCTCACCGTCGCCGCGAGCGCCACCGGTCAGTCGCTCTACGACGGCGTGCAGGCCACGGCCCCCGCGAACGTCGCGAAGACCTACCGGTCGCAGTACTCGCAGAACTTCACGGGAACCCTGCCGGTCGAGGGTGACGTCGTCGTCCCGACCAGCAACATCGACGGCTGCGCCGCGTTCAGCGCCGCCGACGCCGCGAAGATCGCGGGCAAGGTCGTCTGGCTGAAGTGGACGGACGGCGCGCTCGAGTGCGGCTCCGGCGTGCGCTTCAACAACGTCCAGGCCGCCGGCGGCATCGGCGTCCTGCTCGCGGGCACGATCAACACCTTCGACTCGGGCATCGCCGGAAACGCGACCATCCCCGGAGCCGAGCTGACGCTGGACGCCGCCACGAGCCTCCAGGCAGCTGCCAAGGCGGGGACCCTGCACGTGCGCTTCGCGGACGAGCTCAAGGGCTTCGAACTCGCCACCGACCCGGAGGCCGTGAACACGCTCGCCGGGTTCACCAGCCGGGGCGTCCACGGGTCGTTCAACGACATCGTCAAGCCGGACATCGCCGGCCCCGGGGTCAACGTGATCTCGGCGGCCAACGGCACCGGTGACGGCCGCATGTCGATGAGCGGCACCTCGATGGCCACGCCGGACGTCGCGGGCATCGCGGCGCTGACCTTCCAGGCGCACCCGGAGTGGAGCGCACCGCAGGTCAAGGCGGCGCTCATGAACACGGCGACGCACGACGTCAAGGACGGCTCCCGATCGGCGACCCTGCTCCGGCAGGGCACCGGCCGCGTCGACGCCCTGCAGGCCGTGACCGCCGGCACCACCGTGCGGAGCGTCGAGAACGACCTGCTCGTCACCGCCTCGTTCGGTGTCGTCGAGGTCTCGAGCGCGACGACCGAGAGCCGCACCCTCCAGATCGCGAACACCGACGGCGTCGCGCACACCTACGACGTGGCCTACCAGCCGCAGGTGTCGCAGCCCGGCGTGACGTTCGCGCTCAACACGAAGCGTGTCACCGTTCCGGCGAACCGCACCGCGACGGTGAAGCTCACCTTCACGATCGCCGACCCGACGAAGCTCCGCCGCGTCATCGACCCCACCCAGGAGTCGGTGCAGCAGGGCTACCAGCGCGAGTTCGTCACCGCCGCCTCGGGCATCGTGGCGTTCACGCCGACCGACACGACCGCGGTGCCGCTGCGCGTCGGTGCGTACCTCGCACCGAAGCCCGTCAGCTCCGTGCAGGGTCGCTCCACCGTCGCCTTCACCGGCCCGGGCAAGTCGGCCGACCTGACGCTCAAGGGGCGCACGGTCGACCAGGGCGGCCTGACGACCGGCTACCACGCCGCCGTCGCACCGTTCGTACTCGGCGGGACCGACCCGGTCGAGTCGTTCCCGGCGGGCTCGGCGAAGCGCTCGCTGCAGGCAGCGGACATCCGCTCCTACGGCGCGAGCTACGACAAGGCCTCGGACACGATCGCGTTCGGCATCCAGACGGCCGGTCCCGACGCCAACCCCGGCGCCGTGACCAACGTCGAGGTGCTCATCGACACGAACCGTGACGGCGAGCCCGACTACCTGGTCTACAACGCCAAGTCCGCCGCGGTGGACGCGACGTTCGCGACGACGATCGACCTGGCCAAGGCCGCGTCGGACGACCCGGACGTCGACCCGGTCGTCGACGTCCAGCCGCTGAACGGCGGGGCACCCGGCCAGGACGTCAACACCTTCGACAGCTCGGTGAAGGTGCTCACGACCACGGGTGCGCTGATCGGCGCGAAGGGCAAGTTCACCTACTCGGTCCTGACCGAGTCGGCGTACGCCCCGGGTGCCGCGACCACGGGCTCCTCCGTGGTGGACGAGACGAAGAGCGCCTCGTTCGACCCGTCGAAGCCGGCACTTTCCTTCGCGCAGGGCCGCAGCACCGGCGTCCTGTTCGCCGACTCCGGCGCCCTCCGGGTCACCCGAGCGTCGGGTGTCACGAAGGCCACCGTGCTGCTCCTGCACCTCGGCAACGCGTCGGGCAAGCAGGCCGGCACGTCGACCATCTCGGTTACCCCGCCCACGCTCGCGCTCGCCGCGGGCAGCAAGGTGACGGTCAGCGGGACGGCGAAGGTCGGCTCGAAGCTGTCGGCGAACCACGGCAAGTGGAGCACGACGAAGGCGACGTACAAGTACCAGTGGCTCCGCGACGGCAAGGTCGTGAAGAAGGCCACCGGTGCGACGTACAAGCTCGGCACGTCCGACGCGGGACACAAGTTCTCCGTCAAGGTGACCGCGCACGCCTCGGGCTACAAGGACGGAACCGCGACGTCCAAGTCGACCGCGAAGGTGTCGCGCAAGTAGTCGCCGCGAGCGCGTCCGCGCGCCGCACATGGTGAGCAGAAGATGTCGGGTCCCGCGTTCGGACCCGACATCTTCTGTTCACGGAACGGGATCCGGCGGACCGCAGACGCGGAATCGGGACAGGTAGTTAGACAAACTAGTTATCGGGTGCCAAGGTTGCATCATGCAGAACACGCTGAGCCAGCTCCGGGCCAACCCGACCGAGTGGCGCCGCCGGGGGCTCACCCCGCCCGACGTCGTCCAGGCGATGATCGAGCAGCGTCTCGCCGAGCCCGGCTACTCGCAGCCCGTCGGCGACCCGTCGTACCAGGACTTCTTCCGCGCCTGATCACGCGGCGTGCGAAACGGACGGACGGGAGGCTCGGTGCCAGCTGGCACCGGGCCTTCCGTCCGTCACCTGGGTGCGTACCGGGCGTTACTCGCCGACCTTGTCGTCAGCCGCCTGCTGGGCCTTGTCGATCTGGTCGCCGTGGCCGCCGCCGGTCGCCTTGTCGGCCGCGTCGCCTGCCTTGTCGAGGCCGGCGTCGGACGCCTGCTCGCCCTTGTCACTGTTCGCGAAGTCCTTGGCCTTGTCACCGAGGTCACTCATGTCGTGCTCCTTCCGATGGTGGATCTGACCGGTACGACGGTGCTCCGGAGCCACCGAGCGTCCACACAGCCTGTGTGGTCCGGACGAGAGGTCGCGGTACCGGTGACTACGCGACCATCTGCACGACGGTGCCGAGCGGGAGTGCGTTGATCGCATCGACGGCATCACCGTCGAGGCGGACGCACCCGTGGGACACCGCTCCGCGGGCGACGGATTCGTAGTGCACGCCGATGAGCCCGCCGTCGTCACCGCCGAACGGCTCGTCCGCCGCTGCGGAGTGCAGCGTCGTCAGGTTGATCTGGTGCACCGTCTGGTCCTGGGCGGGATCCAGGTACCTCGCCTGGATGTAGCCGACGACACCGGTCGGGGTCGGAGTGTCCCCGGCACCGACGCCGGCCGGGAACTCGTGCACGACCTTGCCGCTCGCAGCGACGATCAACACGGTCTGGTCACCGACGGAGATGACGACGTGGTCGTCGAGCGCGTCGCCCTGGTGCAGCAGGTCGCGGCGCATCCAGCCGGCGGTCTGCGCTGGAGCGCCGCCCGGTGCAGTTGACGGCAGTGCCTGTCGGCTCGGGGTCATGACGAGGGCCCAGTCGCCCTGGAACCGCAGCGGGACGACGACGGTGGGGTCGCCGAGGAAGTTCTCGGCTGCGAGTCTCGCGACCGGCTCGGTGCGGTCGTCGCCGTAGAGCGGCGCGTCGCGCTGGATCGTGTACGCGTGTCCTGCGGCCTTCGGGACGTCAGGGTCGTACGAGGGCAGGAGCCCGCCGATGACCGCGTCGTACCGGGCCTCGGGGAGTGCTGCAACCGTCTTCGTCGACGGTGCGCGGTAGGGCGCGGCGGACGCCGTCGGGGTCGCCGTGGCGGTACCCGTGCTGCTCGCAGCGGTCGGGGCGGGATCAGCGTGGCAGGACGCCAGGCCGAGCGAGAGCAGCACTCCGGCGGCGACGGCGAGGACGAGGCGAGCTGAGCGGGTTGCGTGCATGTGCGGATTCCGGGTCGGGACGGCGAACGGGGACGCGACGATCCGTCGCGCCCCCGCTCGGTGGATGGTTCCGGTGTCAGCCGCTGACGACCGGGAGTGCACCCACGGCCGGGGTGCGGCCGACGGCCGGAGCGGCGCCAGCGCCGGTCTCGGTGCCGGTGCCGGTGCCGGTGCCGGGGGTCGCGCCCTGGTCGCCGCCGTCGACGGGGGTGGTGCCCTCGTCGCCGCCGTCACCCGGGGTCGTGCCCTCGTCGCCACCGTCACCGGGGGCCGCTGCCACGGCGGGCAGCGTGATCGAGAACTCGATGTTGCCCTGGCCCTGGCCGCCACCGACCTGGTTGACACTCAGGTCCTGCTCGACAGCAGCCGAGTCCGAGAAGGTGCCCGTGGTGGACCAGTTGCCGTCGGCGTCCACGATCGTCTGCGGAGCAGCGCGGTTGCCATCGGTGTCCAGCACGTTCACGGTGTCGCCCACGGCGCCGGTCCCGGTGAAAGTCACGGTGCGCGAGTCGACGGTGTCGCCGTCGGTCGGGCTGGTCAGCGAGAAGTTGAAGTCCGCAACCGCGGCTTCGGCGCGAGCCGTGACGGTGACGGAGTCGACCGTCGACAGGTTCGCGCGCTGCTCGTTGATCGTGTAGGTGTGCTCGTCGGTGTCGGTGCCCGGGATCTCGTACGAGATCGTCCAGGTGCCGTCGTCGGAGATCGGGGTGCGGCGGACGGGGTAGCCCACGTCGAAGTTCACCGTGTTGCCGACGGCGCCGGTACCGGAGACCGTCAGCGTGCGGCCGGAGACCGACTGCGACGTGACGGCGAAGGGCAGGACGGCAGCTTCCGCACGAGCGGTCACGGTCAGCGACTCGACCGTCGACAGGTTCGCGCGCTGCTCGTTGATCGTGTAGGTGTGCTCGTCGGTGTCGGTGCCCGGGATCTCGTACGAGATGGTCCAGGTGCCGTCGTCCTTGATGGCGGTGCGCTGCACCGGGAACCCCGCGTCGAAGTTGACGGTGTTGCCGACTGCGCCGGTGCCGGAGACCGTCAGCGTGCGGCCGGAGACCGACTGCGACGTGACGGCGAAGGGCTTGTCCGTGGCTTCGGGGGCGGCGGTGACCGTCACCGAGCCGTCCTGGTTCAGGCCCTTGAGCTGCTCGAACGTGTACGTCTGCGCAGTCGTGTCCGTACCGGGGATCGTGTACGAGATCGTCCAGGTGCCGCTCGCCGGGATCTCCTGGCGGGTGTTGCGGAAGTCCTCGTCGAGCTGGATGTTCTCACCGGGGGTGCCGGTGCCGCTCACGGTCAGCACGCGGCCGGAGACCGACTGGCTGGTGATGGACAGGTCGGCCGGGTCGGCCATCGCGGGGGCGGCGGCGAAGGTGACGCCACCGATCACGATCGCGGCGCACGCGGGGAGCGCGAGCGCCTTCTTGCTCCAGAGAGCCTTGTTCATCGTCGAACTCTTCTTTCCGTGCTGCATGAGGGCACGACTGTTCTGATGCATCCGGGCGCGTTGCAGCGTCCGGTGGTGCTCACGCGAATCTCGCGCTGGCTGAACGGAGTGGGTTGGACTCCGACGTGACGCCGACAGGGAAACCGACGTCGCGGTGCACGATACGTCGTGCTTCCCGAGATGTTCCGGCCTGGAACTATTTGTCCCCCCTTGTGGGGACGTTCGGCATGCACCGACGCGTAATGAGGACAATTCACCGACGCGGCGACGGTGCGGGCGACCGTGTCCGATGGGTGGCGCGCGAGTGACCAGCCGATAGACTCGGGTGGACCACCGGCCCGCCTGGTCGCGTGAGGTCCTCCGCCAACGTGAGGAGAACCAGATGCCCGCAGCAGTCATCATCGGAGCCCAGTGGGGCGACGAGGGCAAGGGGAAGGCCACCGACCTCCTCGGCTCCCGCATCGACTACGTCGTGAAGTTCAACGGCGGCAACAACGCCGGCCACACCGTCGTCGTCGGCGGCGAGAAGTACGCGCTGCACCTGCTGCCCTCCGGCATCCTCACGCCCGGCGTCACGCCGATCATCGGCAACGGCGTGGTCGTCGACCTCGAGGTGCTGTTCCAGGAACTCGACGCGCTGAAGGCCCGCGGCGTCGACACCTCGAAGCTGCTCGTGTCGGCGAACGCCCACCTCATCACGCACTACCACCGCACCATCGACAAGGTGACGGAGCGGTTCCTCGGCAAGCGCCAGATCGGCACCACCGGTCGCGGCATCGGCCCGTCCTACGCCGACAAGATCAACCGCGTCGGCATCCGCGTCCAGGACATCTTCGACGAGAACATCCTGCGGCAGAAGGTCGAAGCGGCCCTCGACCAGAAGAACCACCTGCTCGTCAAGGTCTTCAACCGCCGCGCGATCGACGCCGAAGAAGTGGTCGAGTCGCTGCTGTCCTACGCCGAGCGACTGCGCCCGATGGTCGCGGACACCGCCCTCGAGATCCACCGGGCACTGGAGCGCGGCGACACCGTCCTGTTCGAGGCCGGTCAGGCGACCATGCTCGACGTCGACCACGGCACCTACCCGTTCGTGACGTCGTCGTCGGCGACCGCCGGTGGCGCAGCGACCGGTTCCGGCATCGGCCCGGGCAAGCTCGAGCGCATCATCGGCATCGTCAAGGCGTACACGACCCGCGTCGGTGCCGGTCCGTTCCCGACCGAGCTCTTCGACGAGTCCGGCGAGTTCCTGCGCGCCAACGGCTTCGAGTTCGGCACCACCACGGGCCGTCCGCGCCGCTGTGGTTGGTACGACGCCCCGATCGCCCGGTACACCGCGCGCATCAACGGCGTGACCGACTTCGTGCTGACCAAGCTCGACGTGCTGACCGGGCTCGAGACGATCCCCGTCTGCGTCGCGTACGAGGTCGACGGCGTCCGCGTGGACGAGGTCCCCGTGAACCAGTCGGACTTCCACCACGCGAAGCCCGTCTATGAGGAGTTCCCCGGCTGGACCGAGGACATCACCGGCGCCCGCTCGTTCGACGACCTGCCGAAGAACGCGCAGGACTACGTGCTCGCGGTCGAGGCGATGTCCGGCGCGCGGATCTCCGCGATCGGTGTCGGTCCGGGCCGCGACGCCATCGTCGTCCGGCACGACCTGCTCGGCGCCGGCGCCTGACGATGCGGGTCCTGTTCGTCTGCAGCGGCAACATCTGTCGTTCACCGCTCGGCGCGCAGGTCCTGACGGCGCGACTCGGCCCGGACGCTGCGGCGTTCGTGGTCGAGTCCGCCGGCACCATCGCCGACGACGGTGCCGCGATGGACGGCGCCGCCGCGGCACAGTCCGTCCGGCTCGGCGGTGACCCGTCGGGGCACGGCTCGCGCTACCTGACGGCCGCGATCGTCGAGGAGGCCAACCTGGTGCTGACGGCCGAACGGTCGCACCGCGCGGCCGTGGTGTCGCTCGCACCCCGGGCGACGAAGCGGGCGTTCACCATCAAGCAGTTCGCGCGGGTGCTCGCGGGGCTCGAGCCCGGTGACCTGGCCGACGTGCACTCGCCCGAGGCCCTGGTCGAACGGGTCGCACGCCTGCGCGGCACCGTCCCGCCGCCGGCCGACCCCGCGGACGACGACGTCGACGACCCTTACCGCCGGTCCGAGGCGACCCACGCTCGGGTCGCCGACGAGATCGACGCCGCGCTCGCGCTGATCGCCGACGCCCTCCGGGCCGCGCTGCGCTGACGCCGCGCTGCGCCTGACACCGCGCTGCGGCAGCCGCCGCGCTGCGCCTGGTGCGAGGTTGACCACTCGGTGCAGGGCTCTGTCCGCGCACGGAGTGATCAACCTCGCACCAGGCGGCAGCCGCCGCCGCACCGCCACCACCTGCATCCTTCGATGCAAGTCCGGCAGGTGCATCCCTGCGCCGGTCGTCCCGCGACGCCGCAGTTCCTAGCGTCGTGTGCATGACGAACACCACCGAAGTCCGGCCCACCGCCGGCACCACTCCGCAGGAGCGCGGGGGAGTCAGCGGCGTCATCGCCCGGCACCCGCTCGTGTCCTTCTTCACCCTGGCACTCGGCCTGAGCTGGCTGGCGTGGATCCCGTACATCCTGTCGCCGCACGGCCTGGGCGTGTGGGACCTGCACTTCCCCGAGGTCCTCGGCTCCGCGCAGTTCACCGGCGTGCTGCCCGGGGCGCTGCTCGGCCCGTTGGGCGGCGCGTTCATCGTCACCGCGGTCGCCGACGGCCGTCCGGGCCTCCGTCGCTGGGTCGGCCGGCTGTTCCGCTGGCGGGTCGCCTGGTACTGGTACACCCTGGCGCTCGTCGTCGTGCCGGCCGTGATCGTCGCGTCCGCGCTGCCCTTCGCCGGCGGTGACGTGCGTGCTCCCTCGGCGCTGGCGTTCGCCGCCCTGGTGCCCGGGCTGCTCATCCAGCTGTTCTCGACCGGCCTGAGCGAGGAGCCCGGCTGGCGCGACTTCGCCCTGCCCCGGCTGCAGCACCGCTTCGGCGGGCTCGGAGCCGCTGCGATCCTCGGTCCGATCTGGGCGCTCTGGCACATGCCGCTCTACCTGAGCGACTGGGGCGGGTGGCCGAACGCACACTGGAGCGAGCCCGTGGTCTTCGCCCTGTTCACGATCACGTTCAACGTCGTGATGATCCAGGTGTTCAACAAGACCGGCGAGAGTCTGCCCCTGGCCCTGCTGCTGCACGTCGGCGTGAACAACACGATCTCGACGCTGTTCCCGGAGATGTACCCGAGCATGACCGCCGGCACGCTGATGCTCGGCCTGACCATCACCTCGACCGTCGCGGCCGCCGTGCTGCTCGTCGTGACCCGCGGCCGCCTGGGCTACGACCCGGCTCGCCGCGCGCTGCCGATCGACGCCCCGGTCCCCGCCCGCACCCGCCTCGTAGGATCACACGATGGCCTCCGCTGACCCGCGCACGCGCACGTCGCGCGACGGCGACCCGCGCACCCGCGACCGCCGCGTCGACGTGCTCGTCGCGCTCGGCACGGCCGTCGTGGCCCTCGGCCTGTTGCTCGGCCTGCCGCCGCTCGACGCCCTCGAGCCGGACGGCCCCGCCCTGGCCCTGCGGGTGCCGGCACCGTTCACCGCCGCGTGGACCGTCCTGGCGATCGGCCTGCTGGTCCAGTCCGCAGCCCTGCTCGCCGCCCGTCGAGCACCGCGCACCGTGCTGGTCGCGGTGTCCGCGCTGCCGGTGCTGGTCGCCGCGCTCGCTCCGCAGTCGCTCGACCTGTTCGGTCTCACCGCCCTGCCGGTGGTCGTCGCCGTGGTCCTCGCCGCCCTCCGTGTCCCGCTCGCACGCCTGTGGCCGACCCTGATGGTCGCCGGCGCGCTGGTGGCAGCCGGCAGCGCGGTCCTGTCCGGCGCACTCGGGCAGGGCGTCCTGCAGGCCATCGGCGCCGTCGGGCTCCCGCTCCTGGTCACCCTGCTGGTGCGGTCCCGCCGCGAGGTCCGCGCCGCCCGCACTGCCGAGGCGAGCGCGGTCTTCCGTGAACAGGACGCCCTGGTCGACGCCGCGGTCTCCCGTGAACGGGCCGCCATGGCCCGCGAACTCCACGACATCGCCGCCCACCACCTGTCCGGCATCGCCCTGATGGCCGCCGTGATCGACCGGCAGATCGACAGCGACCCGGAGCGCGCGCACGAGGGTGCCCGTCAGGTGCGGGAGCAGAGCACCGCCGTCCTCGACGACCTGCGCCGCCTGGTCGGGCTGCTGCGCGAGGACGTCCCCGCCGAACGTGCGGTCGAGACGGTCGCCGGCATCGTCGACCTGGTCGAGCGTGCCCGGTTCCGCAGCGACGTGCGCCTCGACGTGCTCGCTGGCGACCACCCGCGCGGAGCGCCGGCGCTCGCCGACGGCGTCGGCCCGCTCGCGCAGCTCGCCGCCTACCGGACGGTGCAGGAGGCGCTGGCCAACGCCGCCCTGCACGCCCCGTCCGCCCCGTGCACGGTCACCGTCGACGACCGCAACCCGACCCGGGTGGTGATCCGGGTGGAGAACGCACCGGCTGCCGCTCCGGCAGCGCCGACCTCACCGTCGGGCGGCAACGGCCTGAGGGGGATGCGCGAGCGGGCGGACCTGGTGGGGGCGAGCCTCCAGACCGGTCCCACCGCCACCGGCGGATGGCTGGTGGAGCTGGCGCTCGGACGGGAGGCACCTGCCGCACCCGCGCAGGCCGCCGCCGGTGGCGGAGTGGTCGCGTGATCCGCGTGCTGGTGGCGGACGACCAGCCGCTGGTCCGTGCCGGGGTGTCCGCCCTGCTCGGCGCGGAGGCCGACATCGAGGTGGTCGGCGTGGCCGCCGACGGCGGCGAGGCGCTCGCGCTGGCACGCTCGTTGCGGCCCGACGTCGCCTGCCTGGACATCCGGATGCCGGTGGTGAACGGCATCGAGCTCGCGCGGCTGTTCTGCGCTCCCGACGCCGACCCGGCGATCCCGGTGCTGATGCTCACGACGTTCGACCTGGACGACTACGTGTTCGGGGCGCTCGAGGCCGGTGCCTCCGGGTTCCTGCTGAAGGACGCCGAGCCGGACACCATCGTCGACGCCGTGCGGCAGGTCGCCGCGGGGAACGGGACGCTCGACCAGGCCCTGACGCGGCGGGTGCTGCGCGAGTTCGTGTCGCGGCGGAGCCTGCAGCCGGTGTCGGGGGACCGGGCCGACGGGGTGCTCACCGCCCGCGAACGCGAGGTCCTGCTGCTGCTCGCGCAGGGGATGTCGAACGAGGAGATCGCGGTCGCACTCGTGCTCGAGGTCTCGACCGTGAAGTCGCACCTGGCACGGATGCTGCCGAAGCTCGGGGTCCGGTCGCGGTTGCAGGCCGTGGTGTGGGCGTACCAGAACCGGATCGTGGCGGTCCCCGAGCCGTAGGACGCTGCGCTACCGGCGGAGCACGTGACGGTCGCGGCTCGCAGCGGCACCGGCCACGAACTGGAGCACGAGCAGGACGAGCAGCACCACGATCGGCACGGTCCAGCCCCCGGTCGCGGTGTGCAGCAGGCCGAGACCGAGCGGCCCGAGGCCCGCCAGCAGGTACCCGATGCCCTGCGCCATCGTCGACACGTGGGCGGTGTGCCGGGCATCGGGGGAGCGCCACACGATGTAGCTCAGCGACAGGCTGATCGCGCCGCCCTGCCCGAGGCCGAGCAGCGTCATCCACGCCCAGGCGCCCGCGGCCGGCGCGACGAGGAGTCCGGCGAACCCGGCGGCGCAGAGCACCACGACGACGAGCACCGGCAGCCAGGTCGGGCGCAGGCGTCGGGCGATCGCCGGCCCGGTGATGCCGGTCAGGATCCCCGGCAGGCTCGAGTAGGCCAGCATCAGGCCGGCAGTGTGTGCCGAGACGCCGGCGTCCTGCAGCACGGTCGGCACCCACGTCAGGAACGCGTAGTACGACAGGCTCTGCAGCCCCATGAAGCCGGTCACCGCGATCGCCACGGGGTCGCGGAGCAGCCGCGCGAAGGTCGGTTCGTCGGCGGCACCCGCGCCGGTGGCACGGGTCGGGGTGTCCGGGCGCTGCAGCGCTCGCGGCAGCCACACCACGAACGCGATCGCCGCCGGGATCGCCCAGAACGCCAGCGCCGGACGCCACGACCCGGCGAACACGGCCATCAGCGGGACGACGGCCGCCGAGGCGATCGCCGCACTGAGGAACAGCGCCGTCGAGTACAGGCCCATCATCAGCCCGACCCGGTGTGCGAAGTCGCTCTTGATCGCGGCCGGCATGCAGACGTTCGCCACCGCGATCGCCGCTCCGGCCAGGACCGTGCCGCCGTAGAGGGCCCAGCCGTGCGGCTCGAGCCGGAGCGCGATGCCGATCGCCAGCACCGCCATCGTCAGGCCGAGCAGCCGGTGCAGGCCGATGCGCCGACTGAGCACCGGGGTCAGGAACGCGAACGCCCCGAACGCGAACACCGGGATCGTCGTGAGCAGGCTCGCCGCCGACGGGGACAGCCCCAACGACCGCTCGATCGCCCCGAGCACCGGCCCGACCGAGGCCACGCCCATCCGCAGGTTGATCGCGATGAGCAGCAGGCCTGCGCCGACGTACCAGCCGGCGAGGAGCCGCGGGCTGGTGGTCGTGACGGGGATCGAGGCGGTGGTCATGGGTCGATCCCACCACTGCTCGCCACCGGCCCGGAACACGTAGACTGCCGCCCGATGTCGAATTCCAGCCAGGTGCCGGTCGACGCGCGGACCGTCGACCTGCGCACCGAGGCCGCCTTCGCCTTCGCGCACGCCGAGACCGTCCCGACGCACACGCACCCGCTCGGTCACCTGGTGCACGCCGCCTCCGGCGTGCTGTCGCTCATCACCGACGACGGCGCGTGGATCGCGCCGCCCAACCGCGTCGCGTGGGTGCCGGCCGGTGCCGAACACCGGCACCGGGCCCACGGGGCGACCGACATGCGGGTCGTGTTCCTGTCGGCGGACGCAGCCACGGGCCTCCCGTCCGGTCCGGCGGTGCTCGCCGTCTCGGCGCTGGCCCGGGAGGCACTGCTCGCGTTGACGACGGACGCTCGCCGTTCCGAGACGGCGATCGAGCACCTGCGGGCGGTCGTCGTGGACGAGCTCGCGTCCGCGCCGGAGCAGCCGCTGCACCTGCCGCAGCCGCGGGATCCGCGGCTGCGGCAGGTGGTGCGCGAGGTCGAACGGGACCTGACCCGGCCGCGCGGACTCGGCGAGCTGGCGCGCGAGGTCGGCGTGGGCGAGCGGACGCTCAGCCGCCTGTTCCGGCAGGAGACCGGGATGGGATACCGGCAGTGGCGGTTGCAGCTGCGGGTGCACCGGGCGCTCGTCCTGCTTGCAGGCGGGGCCTCGGTGACCGACGTCGCGGCGGCGTGCGGATGGGCGACGACGAGTCAGTTCATCGACCAGTTCACGCCGCTCGTGGGCATGACGCCCGGGGTGTACCGGCGGCGTCAGCCGGTGGCGAGCGGGTCGGCGGCGCCGGGGACGACGAGTTGCCAGACGCTGTCGTCGTCGTCGGGGTCGGCCTTCGTCAGGTAGAGGCGGAAGCGGCCCTCGTCCGCGAGGACGTCGCCGTCGAGGTACTCGACGGGTTCGCCGCTCGTCGTGCACTTGTCCGACGTGCTGACGACCTCGATGGTGGTGCCGGGGGCGTCACCCTTGGCGACCTTCGTGACCTCGGCGTCGTGGACGTCGTAGACGCCGCCGAGCTCGACCGTGCGGTCGGTCCTCGTGACCCGGGCGTCGACGACCAGGTCGGCGGCGTCCCGGCGCTCGGCCGCCGTCAGGGGGACGTAGTCGATGCAGGAGCTCACGGAGGTCCCCGGCCCGATCCCCTGGATCCGGCCATCGGCGCCGCACCCCGCGAGCACGCCGCTCGCGAGCACGGCCACCACCACGACCGGCACGATCCGTCCCCAACCCATGGGATGAGTATCGCTCGCACGCTGCTCCGTCGGGAGCACCGTGACCGGATCGTGCTGGTCCGATATGCGAACAGGACCCGTTCGGGGGCTTTGGCGGGACGCGTGTGCCTGGTGTGGTGAATGCATGCACATCGAAACGCCGGATCCGGCGTCGCTCCGCTCGACGGTCGTCGAGGGGATGATCCGCGCGCTCCGGGCCCGCCCGCTGCACGAGGTGAACCCGGCCGTCGTCGCGGCCGAGGCCGGAGAGTCGGTCGACGTCGTCGACCAGACGTTCCCGAGCTGGGACGGCCTGCTCCTGGCGACGATCGACCGCTGGAACGACCAGCGCACCACGCCGCTCATGCCGCTCGCCGAACAGCACGGCACCGTGCCGTTCCTGCGTGCGATCGTCACCGCCAACATCGCCGACCCGTCGCTCATGCGGTTCCTCACCGCCAGCCTGAACATCGCCGCCTCGCCGGAGCACCCGCTGGCGCCGATGCTGCACTCCCGCTGGCGACGGTTCCACGCGTTCGTGCAGCACTCCCTCGAGCGGGACATCCTGCTCGGCCGGGAGCCGCGGACCATGGAGCCCGCACGTGGTTCCGAGCAGCTGCTCGCGACCTACGAGGGGCTGCAGCTGCAGTCGATGGTGCGGCCGGAGATGGACCTGCTGGAGTCCTTCGACCGGGCCGTGACCCGCCTGCGCGAAGGATGGTCGCGGACCTACGTCGCGCCCGTCTGGGACCTCGACCTGGTGAGCTGACCCGGACCCTCGTGGGCTGACCCAGACCTCGTGGGCTGACCCAGACCTCGTGGGCTGACCCAGACCCACCACAGACCACGGACGCTAGGGCGTCCGAGGGCAGACGCAGCCGTCTGCATGCGAGACCGCTCGATTCGGGTTCGAGCGGAAGCGCACCCACCGTGCCGCCGCTCGATTCGGGTTCGAGCGGCGGCACGCACACCGACCACCCACGTGGCACCGCGACGACGCCGTGCCGGCGAGGAACGCACAGCACATGCAGCACCTGACGATCTCGGTCGCGGCCGAGCCCTTCGACCTCGAGGACGCCGTCCGGCTGCGCGCCGCGGCCCGGATCGAGGTCGACCGGATCTACGGGCGGTCCGCCGACACCGGACGGCCGCTCACCGGGGCGACCGCCGCCGTGCACGTCATCGCCCGCGACCCCTCGGGCCTGGCGCTCGGAACCGGATCGCTCAGCGCCGCGGGGGACGGGGTCTTCGAGATCCGCCGGCTGTTCGTCCGACCGGACTCCCGCGGGCAGGGCGTCGGCGACCTGCTGGTGCTCGAACTGCTCGCGCAGGCCGAAGAGCTGCAGGCACCGGCGGTCGTGGCGGAGATGGGGGTGCTGCAGCCGCACGCGGCCGCGCTGCTCGTCCGGAACGGGTTCGTGCGGATCCAGCCGTTCGGGCCGTACCGCGAGGACCCCGAGTCGGTCTGCTTCTCGCGGGCGCTCTGAGGCGGAGTCGCTGGGCTACGGTCGAGACATGGGGAACGACGACGTGGCCGGGCAGCAGCGGCGGGACCGGAACCGGTGGTGGCGCTGGTGCGCCGGCGGGTTCGTGCTGTCGCTCGTGCTGCTGCTCCTGCTGGGGCAGTGGTTCCCGGTGAGCGCCGGGGTCCTCGTCGGCTGGTTCGTGCTCGCGACCTCGGGCTGGTCACTGCCGACTGGCCGTCCGCGCCTGGGCAGCCCCGTCGCCACGTTCGTGCTGTCGACGATCACGGTCATCGGGGTGAGCTTGCTGGTCGGTGCCATCGTGCCGAACCGGGGCGACGGTGACCTTCGCATCGAGGGGATCGTCCTCGGGGCCGTGCTCACCGCGGTCGGTGTGACGTGGGGGATCGTCGTGGCGAAGCGGTTCTCGCGGCGGCAGGTCGATGCCGAGGTCGAGCGGTTCCGGCGCGAGCAGGAGTCACCGGTCGACGACTGACCTCGTCACGTGCGCTCCTGGCGCGCCGGGTGGGCGGGCAGCGCGGAGGTGTCAGCTGGTACCGGTGCTCGTCGGATCGCGATCACCGTCACGTCGTCGTCGTGCGCGACCTCGTCCGCCCGCGCGGACAGTGCCGCCACCAGCGCCGTGGGTTCGGAGCCGCAGGCCCGTGCGAGATCGGCGACCGCGTCGACGGTGTCCTCACGCCCGCCGAACAGGTCGAGCACGCCGTCACTGAACGAGATGAGCAGGTCGCCGGTGTCGAGGAACCCCTCGGTCGTCGCCCACTCGTCGCGGAGCCCCATCCCGAGCGGGAGGTCGCTCGACCGGAGCCGATCGACGGCGCCGTCCGACCGGAGCACCAGGCTCAACCCGTGGCCGGCGTCCGCCCACCGGAAGGTCCCGTCGGTGGAGATGCGCGCGTGGAACAGCGTGGTGAAGGTCACGTCGGTCGCGCTGCCCTCGGCCGCGAGCCCGTCGGCCGCCCGCAGGAGCGCCTCGGACGGGTCGTCGACGGTGCGGGCACTGCGGACCGTTGCCCGCACGGCCGCTGCGATCAGCCCCGCCCCCACGCCCTTGCCCATCACGTCACCGAGGCTGACGGCGATCCCGGTGTTCGTCTCGTACCAGTCGAAGAAGTCACCACCGACCGACTTCGCCGGCAGGCAGGCGCCCGCCACCGCGACGTCCGCGCCCAGGTGGTCGGTCGACGTCGGGAGCAGCGACCGCTGAACGGCGGCGGCCCGGTCGATCTCCGCGCGCACGCGTTCCTCGCCCAGTCGGGCAGCGCGGACGTTGCGCCGCGCTCGCCGCGAGAGTTCCTGCACGACCGCCGCGACCGTCCCGAACACGATCACGGTGACGCCGAGACGGACCAGCTCGCTCGCACCGGGCACGTTCGTCGGCGTCAGGAAGTAGGGCGCCATGATCACGAGCGTCACGCCCAGCGCCGCGTACACGACGGTCAGGCGCCCTCGCAGGGACCCGCACCAGACGACCGGCAGGACGGTGAGTGAGGTGAAGACGGAAGCACTTGCGCCCGTGCTGGTCCGGAACAGTGCGATCGCCACGAAGTCGAGCACCAGCAACGCCGGCACGAGTCCGACGGAGTGCGGCAACGCCAGTGCCACCGCAGCCACGACCGTCGCGACGCCGGTGACCGCGAGGCTCGCGACGAACAGGCCGTCGTCCGTCACCTGGAGCGACGGCACCGTGATGCTCAGGACGGCTCCGAGCGCCAACAGCGCACTCAGGGGAGCCTGCCGGGCGAGGGGGCTCTCGAGGATGCTGGTTGGGCGAGACATTCGAGAAGGACGTTACCGGTCGGGGCGGCTCATCGTGCGGTGCGATGGACGAACGGTCGCAGTGTCTCGTCGGTTCTTCGACGTGCGGGGGCGTGCGGCAATGCGGACCTCCGCAATGTTCTCGGGTCGAGAACCGTGAGAGGCCGCTCAGTCGATACTCTCCTGATCGCGTTGCTACCCGAGCAACACTCATCACGTATCTAGCCAGGAGACTCCGTGTCCGACACCACCTACTCGGCGGCACCCCACCAGCCGGTAGCACCGCAACCCCCGCAGCGCGCCGCTGGCAACGGATTCGGGATCGCCTCGCTGATCCTCGGCATCCTGACGATGGCGGGCTTCGCCATCCCGTTCTTCAACTACGTCACGATCGCCACGGGCGTCGTCGGAGTCGTCCTCGGGATCATCGGTCTCGTCATCAAGTTCCGCCCGCGCAAGGCTGCGGTCGCCGGGCTGATCCTCTCCGGCCTGGGGCTCGTCCTGTCGATCATCCTCGCGGTCGTCTACACCGCGATCTTCGCTGGTGCCGCAGAAGCGGTCAGCAAGGCGACGGTTCCGCCCGCCGGGACGTCCGCGTCAGCGGCTCCGGCTGACAGCGCCGCTGAGGACACGTCGAGCTCGACGGCCTCGTTCAAGGACGGTGTCCTGACCACGTCCGAGATGAAGATCCAGATCACGAGCCACCGCGTCATCCCGGTCGGCCAGCCCGGCAACGAGTACGGCACCAAGCCGGTCATCGCGATCGTCTACACGACGACGAACCTGACCGACAAGGCGATCAACCCCACCTTTGCCTGGATCGGCTCGTTCGAGGCGTTCCAGGACAACGACCCGAACGCGGTCAACAAGCTCGACATCGGTTCCACCCCGGGCGACCAGTACCTCGACTCGCAGACGGAGGACATCAAGAACGGTGGCACCGTCGAGAACGCGGTCGCCTACGAGCTCGACGACGAGACGACGCCCGTGAAGCTCACCGCAAGCGAGAGCCTCTTCACCGACGACCTCGGGTCCGTCACCTACGAACTGAAGTAGTCCCCTCACGACAACGGGCCGGCCTCTTCGGAGACCGGCCCGTTTTCGTCTTCGCTCATCAGCGCGGCCAGGTGAGCACGACCGCCACGGTGTTGAACAGGACGTGCGCCAGGATCGCCCCGCCGATGCGTCCGGTCATGGCAACGAGCGTCCCCGTCAGCAGGCCGAGCACCAACGTCGTCACGAAGACCTCGAAGCCCGCGACCGACGAGGTGGTCGTGCTGATCGCGAGGTGCATCAGCGCGAAGGCGAGCGCGGTCACCAGCACCGCGAGGAACCGCGTGCGCGGCGTCAGCTCGGCCGACAGCCGACGCTGCATGACGCCACGGAACACGATCTCCTCGAGCACCGGACTGACCAGGCACACCCCGATCGCCGAGACCACGAGCAGCAGCACGTCCGGGGTGCCGAGGGTCGGCTGCGGCGTGAGCCCGGTCGCACCGAAGAACGCGACCGACAGCACGGCGTCGAGCCCGCGGCACACGACGACGATGCCGATCGCCGCGACGACGTCGGCCCATCCGAGCCCGAGCCGCCGCACGAGGACGGCCGGGCTGGACTTCCGGAGCACCCACCCGACACCGAGCACAAGCGGCACCCACACCGCCAGGTCGGCGGCGAGCACCTGCGTGATCGGCGCGGGCAGACCCCCAGTCCGGGCGACGCCACCGACGATGCGGGACAGCAGCACGGCGACCAGGAGCGCGATCACGATGACCTGCAGGTCCCGCACCGCCGAGGAAGGGCGGGCGGCGGCGGGCACGTCCGGTTCGGGCTGCATGTCGACACCGTACGGGACACGCGGCGAGACGAAGCGTCGGTCGACCCGAGTGAGTCTCATCCATGTGGCAGTATTTCCATGCCGA
The DNA here is from genome assembly GCF_003814955.1 of Curtobacterium sp. PhB137. Classification (NCBI taxonomy): domain Bacteria; kingdom Bacillati; phylum Actinomycetota; class Actinomycetes; order Micrococcales; family Microbacteriaceae; genus Curtobacterium; species Curtobacterium sp. PhB137. The sequence continues at coordinate 1,143,477 of NZ_RKQO01000004.1, forward strand.
CCGCTGGGACAATCCTGGCCGACCTGCGACAGGGAAATTGCAGGACACGGCGACATTCGGGGAAGGGTGCCGCGTGGAGCTACGCGACTACATCGCAGTGTTGCGCAAGGGATGGGTCTTCATCCTGGTGCTGGCACTGGTCGGGGTGGCCGCTGCGGCGGGCTTCTCACTGCTCAAGCAGCCGGTGTACTCCGCCTCGGCGCAGGTCTTCGTCTCGACAGAGACGAGCGGGAGCGCGAGCGATCTCGCCCAAGGCAATACCTTCACGCAGCAGCGCGTGCTGACCTACTCCAACCTCGTGTCGACGCCGATCGTGCTCCTGCCGGTGATCTCCAGCCTGAAGCTCGACATGACGTCGGACGAGCTCGCCGAGATCGTGACGTCCGATGCGCCCCTCAACACCACGCTGATCTCGATCACCGTGAACGACACGAACGCGAAGCAGGCCGCCGACATCGCGAACGCGACGTCGGAGAGCCTGACCAACGTCGTCGAGAGCATCGAGGCCACCGACGCCGACGGTACGAGCACCGTCAAGCTCACCCGCGTGAAGGAAGCCCAGGTCCCGAGCGCGCCGGTCAGCCCGAACGTGCCGGTCAACGTGGTGCTCGGTCTGCTCGTCGGGCTCGCACTCGGCGTCGGCGTCGCCGTCCTGCGCGAGACGCTCGACAACCGCGTGCGCTCCGAGTCAGACGTCGAGAAGATCAGCGAGAAGCCGGTCGTCGGCGGGATCGCCTACGACAGCAAGGCCTCGGAGCGCCCGCTCATCGTGCAGGTGGACCCGCGCAGCCCGCGCGCCGAGTCCTTCCGCACACTCCGCACGAACCTGCAGTTCCTCGACCTCGGCACCGGCTCGCGCACCTTCGTGATGACCTCCTCCGTCGAGTCGGAGGGCAAGAGCACCACGGTCGCGAACCTCGCCATCGCGCTCGACAGCGCGGGCTTCCGGGTGATCCTCATCGACGCGGACCTCCGGCGCCCGAAGGTCGCCACCTACATGGACCTTGAGGGCAACGCCGGCCTGACCGACGTGCTCATCGGACGAGCGACCGTCGAAGACGTCGCCGTCCCGTGGGGCCGAGGCAACCTGGTCGTGCTGCCGGCCGGCCAGATCCCGCCGAATCCATCTGAGCTCCTCGGTTCCCGCGCGATGCAGGACCTGATCGCCGGCCTGGAGCAGCAGTTCGACTACGTCCTGTTCGACGCCCCGCCCCTGCTGCCGGTCACGGACGCCGCGATCCTTTCGAAGAAGGCCTCCGGCGCGATCGTCGCCGTCGCCTCTGGCCGTACCCACAAGGGCCAGCTCGCCGGCGCGGTCAGCGCGCTCGAGAACGTCGGTGCCCCGATCGCCGGCTTCGTCATGACGATGATGCCGACCAAGGGACCGGGTGCGTACGGCTACGGCCGATACGGCTACGCGTACGGGTACGGGTACGGCCTGCAGGACGATGACGACGCGACCACCCCGAAGCCCCCGAAGCGCGGCCGGATCGGCGCCTTCCGCGGAGCCGAGTGATGACGGCGGTTCCCGCGTGAGTCGCCGCCGAGGTACCCGAAGCCTCGGCCGCGTCTTCTCGCGCCGCCTACTCGTCTGGGTCGCCGTGGCCGTCGTCGTCCTGGTGATCGTCGACGTGCTGCTCGTCGCCCTTGCGCTCGCGCGCACCGCGCCCTCCTCCAACGGCACCACGGGCCCCGTCCCGACCTTCTCCAACACGCCGATGCCGATGTCGACGCCGTCCACGTCCGTGAAGCCGTCCGGATCCGCAACGGCAGATCCCGCAGGGATGGTCGCGCCCGCCCGCCGTCTGCTGTCCGCAGTCGACAGCCTGGAGGCATGGCGCGCCTCCAGTGGGATGTGTGACGGAACCGACGGGGTGCTGGAACACACCGTGGACGGCGGGGCCACGTGGACTCGCGTCGATCTCGGGACCGAGACCGGTGCGGTGCTGGCGCTGCGCGCCGGCAACGCGACCATCTCCGTCATCGTCGGCACGGGCGACGAGTGCACGCCGACGGTTCAGACCTCGACCGATGACGGAGTGACCTGGCAGCCGGGCATGGTCGGGGCCGCGGGGGCAGGTATCGGACCCGACGGCCTCATCCTGTCCTCCGGCACCGTCGACTCCCCATGTGCCGACCCCGTCGAAGCGTTCCAGGGGGAGCGGACCACCGCTGTCGTGTGCGACGGAGCAGTCCAGTGGCGCACCGGCTCATCGGCTTGGGTCGAGGTACCCGTCAAGGGTGTCCGCTCACTCGCGGTGAACGGCAGCAGCTACACGCTCGCTCGCAGTGGGGCGGACGTCTGCGACGGCGTGCAGATCGTGTCGATACCCGCGAGCGGTGTGACCGCGGCGACGACGGTCACTCCGCTCGGATGCGCCGACGATACCGATGGGGACGACCCAATCGTCCTCACTCGCGCCGGAGCGGACGTCTGGCTCTGGGCTGGTGACGACGTGCTCGTGTCGAGCGACGGCGGTGTGACGTGGTGAACCGACAGACCGACCGTGCGGCCGAGCCACGCACGATCGAGGCGTCGACGACGGACTGGAGCCGCGCCTACAGTCGGCGAGTCCTGTTCACCGACTTCCTCGTCCTGTTCTGGGTCGTCTTCGGTGTCCAGATCGCATGGCTCGGAATCGACTCAAACCTGGCGGCGAACGAGAATGATCTGCGACTGAGCTACACCGGTATCTCGGTGGTCGTCATCCTCCTCTGGCTCGCGGCCCTGGCGGTCTACGAGACTCGTGGTGCCCGCGTCCTGGGCGTCGGGAGCGTCGAGTACCGGCTCGTTGCCGACTCGAGCATCAGGGTCTTCGGGATCCTGGCCATCGCGGCCTTCCTGTTCCACATCGATCTCGCGCGCGGGTACGTCCTCATCGCCTTCCCGGTCGGCATCGCCTTCCTGTTGCTCTCACGGTGGATGTGGCGTCAATGGCTGGTCGCGCAGCGACAGGCCGGCAGGTACTCCGCGAAGGTGCTGCTTGTAGGGTCGATCCCCAGCGTCCTGCACATCGCACGCGAACTCGCTCGCACGCCGGAGGCCGGCTACCGGGTGCTCGGAGCCGCGGTGTCGAGCGGTCACGTCGGAGAACTGCCTGGTTCCTCGATCCGCAGCTACGGCGGGTTCGACGACCTGCACGCAGCGCTCGCGGAGAGCGGCGCCGACACCGTCGTCATAACCAGCGCTGACGACCTTCCCCCGGAACGAGTCCGTGAACTGAGCTGGACCCTCGAACCGGGAAAGCAGCACCTCGTGGTCGCGCCGAGCCTGACCGACATCGGTGGTCCGCGCATCCACACGCGCCCGGTGCAGGGCCTTCCGCTGATCCACGTCGAGACTCCGACGTACGAGGGGCGGAAGCTCTACACGAAGCGCGCCTTCGACATCGTCGCGTCCTCGCTCCTCATCGTCTTGCTCTCGCCCGTCTTCCTCGTGCTCGCCATCGTCGTCAAGCTCAGTTCACCGGGCCCAGTGCTGTTCCTGCAGGAACGCGTCGGCCTGAACGGCAAGCAATTCCGCATGATCAAGTTCCGCTCGATGGTCGTCGGCGCCGAAGAACGGGTACAGGAACTCAGCGCGCTCGACCGGGCCGAAGGTAACGCCGTGCTCTTCAAGATGAAGAGCGACCCCCGCGTCACGCGTGTCGGTGGCTTCATGCGCCGGTTCAGCCTGGACGAGCTCACACAGTTGTTCAACGTGCTGGCCGGAAGCATGTCCCTCGTCGGGCCTCGGCCACCGCTGCAACGCGAGGTCGAACGCTACGACCTCCACGTCCATCGTCGGTTCTTGGTGAAGCCAGGGATAACGGGCCTTTGGCAAGTCAGCGGCCGCTCGGATCTTTCTTGGGAGGACTCGGTGCGTCTTGACCTCTACTACGTCGAGAACTGGTCCATCGTGGGCGACGTCGTTTTGCTGTGGCGCACGGTGCGCGCGGTGACGACTAAAGACGGTGCCTATTGATCGTGTAGCGGACGCCTGATCGCCATAATCCCTCAAAGAAAGCAATAATGCTCGAGAATAGCCCGTCCTCGCTTTCCGCACTTCCTCGTCGGCTGCTCGGGGGCTTGCCCGTTATCGCTGCGTCGCCCGAGCTAGCGGCCACAGCTGTCATTCATTCGTCTCAGGCAGAGCCGCGCCGCGGGGCCGCTGTGCACCTAATCAACGCCTACTCCATCGCCCTTGCGCAAAAGGATCTGGCTTTCCGAGACTCCCTTTCCCGAGACGCGCACAACTTCCCGGACGGCAAGCCGCTCAGCTGGGTGACGAGGCTAACGCGCCAGCGACTCTCGCAGGTTCGTGGTCCGCAGTTCTTCCAGGATGTGCTCGACAAAGGCCGGGCGTCCGGAGTCCGACACTTCTTGCTCGGCGGGTCTGACGAGTTGCTGGTGGCGCTGCGAAGAAACCTCGAAGTCAAGTACCCGGGTCTCACGATAGCCGGAACACACAGCCCGCCCTTCCGGCCGCTGACGGCGGCAGAGGTGGCCTCGCAGGACAAACTCATTCTGGAGGCTGACGCCGACATCGTGTGGGTCGGACTCGGGACGCCAAAGCAGGACCATGAGGTCCAGCGCTTGGCCTACTCACTCCCCGTCGTCGCGTGTGCTGTAGGTGCTGCCTTCGACTTCGCTGCGGGCACAAAGCGTGAGGCACCGACGTGGATGACTCGGGTGGGTATGGAGTGGTTATTCCGACTGCTGTCGGAACCCAGGCGACTATGGAAGCGATACCTGATCGGCAATTTCATCTTCGTCATGGCGGTAGTTGGGAATAGGAGACGATGAAAGTCCACCCGACCGTCGTCATTAGCCAAGTGCCACCACCCACGCACGGCTCAACTTTGATCACCAAGATCCTCCTCGAGGTTCTAGCAGAGTTGGGCGAGGCGCCAGTCCTGATCGACAGGCGATTCAGTCGTGAGATCGGCGAAGTTGGTGCGCTCTCGGCACGCAAAATTGCGGCGGCCCCCGCTCTGGCGGTGCGTCTGATTCTAGTACTGCTGAAACGACCGCGATTCTGTGTGTTTTTCTGCACAAACCGCTCGTTCTCGTTTCTTGTCGATGTCGTTCTCGGCGAACTCTTGCGATTTTTCCGCATACCGACTGTGAACTATATTCACACGCGTGGGTACTCGGAACTCGCTGAGCGAGGTCGTATCTGGCGATTCCTCGTTTCCCGGCTGCTGCGGGGAGCAATTGCCAACGTCTGCCTCGGTGAAACACTCAAGGCTGATTTGCTCCCGTTCGTCGCAGAAGGGACGATCTCGGTGGTCAAGAACACGGTAGAAGTGCCCCCTCCGGAAGCTGGTATGCGTCAGCGGGGGCATATCCTGTTCCTTTCGAACCTACTGGAGGAGAAGGGTGCGGACGTTTTTGTCGAAATGGCGATCGAAATGTGCGGAATCTCTCCTGATCGGAGATTCTCGTTGGTTGGGGCACCCGTGGATGATGGTCTATTGGCGGAACTTCGCGAACGCGTGAGAAAATCGGGGCTCTCGGGCCGAATCGTTTTTCTCGGACCGCTTTTCGGGGCAGAAAAGTGGAATGCTCTCGCGTCGGCAGAGGTGTTGGTCTTCCCGACGCGCTATCGGTTTGAAGCGCAACCACTAACCATCATCGAGGCGTTCAGCGTCGGAGTGCCGGTCGTTGCCACGAACATTGGTTCGATCGGCGATCTAGTGGAAGACGGGGTGAACGGGTGGCTGGTCGCTGAGGCCAATGTCAATTCCGTAAAGGAGGCCGTCTTGAAAGCCACAAGCGAGCCAGCAACCTCAGACCGATTGGCCGTCGGCGCACGTCGCACATTTGAGCAGATGTATTCTCGAGAAGTCTTCCGCGCAGAATGGTCCCGTGTCATCGCGGGCATGAGGAAGTGACAGAATGAAGAAACTCGAGAGGTCGTCGGGCGCAGGGACACCGGAAGAGGAAGCGGCGCTTGCTTCCTTCCGCTCTGCCGCGGGATTTCGCCGGGCGCTTCGCGCTGACATTCGGGCCAATCGACGCGATTTGAAGTCGCAGTTTGTAATGGTCGGTTTTCGTGTTTGTCAGTTCTTGATGCACGACCGAGTACAACCCCGATTGCGATCGTTGCCGGCCGTTGCGCTTTACCGCTTCGCCACCGAGTTCGTCCTCGGCATCGAGCTGCGGCCGAGGACTAGGGTTGGACCTGGGCTAACGATATATCACGGCTTCGGACTGGTCGTAAACGACCATGCTCTGATCGGCTCCGGGGTCACGTTGCGCAACGGCGTAGTCATTGGCCACCAGCGACCAGGCGAAGGCGCGCCCTTCATCCGTGACGGGGTGAACGTCGGAGCAGCGGCCCTCATCATAGGAGCGCTCACGGTTGGACGAAGCGCTCAGGTCGGAGCTGGTGCCGTGGTCGTTCGAGATGTTCGTGACGGCGATACTGTCGTCGGAAACCCAGCGCGGAGTCTAGCCCGATGAGCACCGGCAACGAGACGCCGTCTCGGCGAGAAGTGAATCGAAGTGCCCGCGGCATGGCTGCGCGGGTGGCCCTCTTTGGGTCTTCGACTGTAATTTCCGGCCTGACCGCCGTCGTTGCAATCCCCATCACGGTTCGCTACGCCGGAGTGGATGTTTGGGCAGACGCAGCGGTAGGCATGTCGGTGGGTGCGATTGTTGCGACGATCGTGTCGCTCGGCTGGCCGATTACCGGCATCTCCGCAGCCGCTTCGTTAGCCGAGACTGATCGTGGGATCTTCTTTGCATCCTCTGTTTCTTCCCGAACTCTCCTGATGCTACCGGGAATCGTGGCGGCGGCGGTGGTTGCAATGCTCCTGGCCCCCAATTCAGCTCTGATAGCCGTTCTCGCGGCACTTACGCTCGCACTACAAGGATTGAATTCCAATTGGTATTTTGTTGGAGCAAATGATCCGGTGGGCATCCTGTTATGCGATGCGCTGGTCCGTGCGGGCGTGCTTGGGATTGCGGCGATCACGATCATGCTCACCTCAAATCCAGTTGTTTTCTTTACAATTCAACTGGTAGGAGGCGTGCTCTCGATTGCTTGTGCTTTCGTTCGTGTGGGCACACAAACCCACCGAAACCCATTGGGCAAGCTTGGTATTCGGGCGGGTATCCAAGCGTCTCGTAATCAGGTCCACGGCTCCGTGACCGCAACTGTGGCAACGCTCTATCAGTCATTACCGCTGATAGTGGTTTCCGCGTTAGCGCCGTCGGTAACGGGCGTATACGCAATATCCGATCGGCTACTCAAACTCTCGAATACAGCCGGACAGCCATTCATTCAGGTAATCCAGGGTTGGATACCGGCGAGTTCACAGAATCTAGATCGACGGATAGTTAAGGGCTGCTCGATAGCTCTTGGGCTCGGGGTTGTAAGCGGAAGTCTTTTGTTTGGCCTTGGTCCAGGTGCGTCTGCTCTCCTTACCGACAACAAAGCGGTTGCGTCCTTCGCTCTAATGCTACCGATTGGGATCGCGCTGGCCGCAACACTGTTCTCGCAATGTTTGGGCGTGGCAAGTCTCGTGCCCCTCGGTGGAATTAGCGCCGTGTCTCGGTCGGCGATTGCAGGGGCTTGCATCGCGGCGGTCGGCCTAGTCGTCCTAGTTCCAGTTTATGGGGCGAACGGTGCGGCTTGGAGTGTGGCCATTTCAGAGGTTCTGGTTGTGGCGTACCAAGCCATTGCGCTTGGACTGAGGCTGAGAGCCCGTTCGGCAGGACGAAAGGGGGCTGCTTCTTGAATCGGCTCGCGCGGTCTACCGCAGTTACGGTTTCGTACGGGGCGCGAGCGGACCTCCTGATCGCGACAGTTGTGAAAGTCTTGGAGGCCGGCGTGACTAACGTCATTGTCGTGGACAACGGTTGCAGTGCGTCGAGCAGAGCGCGTGTTGTCGCAGAATTCGCGGGTGATGCCCGAGTTTTCATATCCGAACCAGCTCCGAATCGTGGTTCTGCCGTCGGCTTTGGGGATGGTATCCAGATTGCGCTGAAGCAAGGCGCCGAATACCTTTGGCTACTTGACGACGATAATTGGGTGCATCCAAATGCGTTGTATGAACTCACCCGTCGCGCGCAACTGCTACCGGCAGGTTCCGCACTCTGCTCACTCCGGACTTCTGACGTTCTCCAGTATCGAGTAGCCCAGGGCGAACCCGCGAACGCAGTCTATCCCCAGCCGGGTGATTTCTTCGGCATCGACCTTACTCGGCGGTTCTTATATCGAGGAAATCGCCGACAATGGCGCGGGTTAGCTGGCAAACGCGCAGAACAGCTGCACCTAGGGCTGAGCGTGCCGTTTGCTCCGTACGGGGGTTTCTTTGCACACTCGTCAACTTTCGAGAAAATCGGTCTCCCAGATAGGGAGTTCTATCTTTACGAGGACGACACGGATTACACCGAGAGACTGACTCGAGAGGGGGGCAGAATCCTTCTTGTAGCGAGTTCGATCATCGACGATGGTGACGGGAAATGGATTGACGGCGAAGAGCGTTCCGGTATCTCTAGGCTTCTTATGGCCTCTGATGTCAGGCGGCTGCGCTTCGCTACACGGAACAGAGCCCGTGTAGATTTCGAGCGAGCACGTCGTTTCGGTCGCAGTGGCCGGGTGAGAATGAACTTTATAGTTTTCTCATCGGCGGTATTGTGGCGAGGGCTAACGTTGAGACGTTTTGGACGTGGGGTGACAATCGTTGAGTGCCTCCTAAAAGGTCTCCGTCTCGCGATTGAGTCGGGCAGACGGGCCAGGCAAGCGGAAGTTCCGTTATCTCGGAAACGCCCTGATCTCCGATGAGCCCGCGGCTACTACTGGTGGGGCATGTACATGAAACTGTCGGGGTTGAGAGCCTCCGGACCCGAATCGCGCCGAGGCTGCTATCGTCAACTCGTGGCACCTGAGAAGCTGAGACCGCGGATCCCGATCGCGTTAGCAATATCGGTCGGCTTCCTCGTGGTACAGGACACGTTGAACACGATCTTTCACATTCAGGGCGGCGTAACGGTTCTTCTTGCGGGCGCCCTTGCAATCATCGTGGCGTCCACGGCCGCGTCGGACCACAGTGCGCTCTCTATGCGTGCTGTGCCTTTATCGATGCAACTTTTTCTCGTCTGGGCAACGACACGTTTCGTGATGGAACCTTCCGAGATTGGGTTGCAGAATCTACTTGTCTGGTTTATCTTTCCTGCTACAGTTGCGGTGGTTTACTCACGTGGTGAGCAAGGGACCTTCGAGCGAATCTACCCGTGGTGGAGAGGTGCTGCCTTCGTGGCAGCATTGATCTATCTCATGGAAGTTGTGCTAGACGGTGTAGGCGCGGGCACTTTTCCATACTCAGCCAGGGGTGTCGGCTGGGTGTGCACCATAGCGCTTGTAACGGTTCTTCCAGTTACCGTCGTTCGTCGCGGATCATGGTGGCCGACGATTGCGTTAGTTGCCGCGATTACCTTGTCCCTTTCCCGTGCTTCTCTTGCAATTGCAGCGGTCTTGCTGATTGTGGTGGCGGCAACCCGTCCTTGGCGCGGAGTTCGTCCCTCGGCCAGTCGCGTGGCTGTGCGCGTAGTGGTTATGGTTGCGGCCGTAGGGTCGATTGCGTACATATTAGTCTCTCGTGTCCCCGCAATACGGGACCGGTTCACAGATGGAGATGGCTTCTCCGTCGGTGGGATCGAAATCAATTCCTCCGGCAGATCTGTGCTGTGGTCGCTGACGATCGAGCAGTGGAAACTCTCCCCGTGGTTGGGGAACGGCCCCGGATCGGCGCAAACCATGATTTCGGGCCTATTCCCCGGGTGGATCGCGCATCCGCACAATGAGTATCTACGTTTTCTGGACGATACTGGCATCATCGGGCTTGCGCTTTGGGGGCTTGGTATGAGCAGTTTGCTAGTGCGCGCGGCGCGCGCCGTGATTCGCACTTCCGATGTACAGGACAGGGCTCTGCACGTTGGAGCCTTGCTGTCGATGCTCGTGTTGCTCCTGGGGTCCATTACGGACAACGTGATGATCACGGTATACACGGTGATGATCGCTGGGTCGGTGATAGGGCTAAGTTTGCGCCGCGATCAGGATGCGAAGCTGAGGGCCGTCTGGGCCAACCGCGAGGCTTCATGCCGGGGGGATCGAACGATGGGTTCCGATTCTGGAGGCGGTTTGTCCGCGTGAGTCCCTGACGGAGAAGTCAGGGATGGCGGAGCCGACTCGTACAGAGGCTGCGAATTAGCCGCTGCCGATGCAAGCGAGGTCTTTCGTTCAGGCCCTCCGCAGTGCTGCCAGGGGGCCTCACGAGCGCTTGTGTCTCGATTGAATCAGCCGACGGGGTCGAAGATTCGTGCGACGGGTGTCGGACTGCGGTTCCAGATATTGATACCCCGGCGGCTAACTCTGCATGGTCTTTTGTTGAGCGCCCGGGTCGACTCTCGAGCGAGCTGCAATTGTTGCCGGATTGGTCCCAATGTGCTCGATTTCGTTGGTTGAGATACTCTCGATCTGCTATAGAATACGTTGCATGTGGCCGGATCTCGGCGTAGAGCGAGCGGGAGGAGTTTTTCATGGAGCTGTCTGTCCTTATCCCAGCGCGTAATGCGGCCGAGACGATCGAACGCAGTGTGCTGTCGACATTGCGGGCACTCCCGGACGATTCGGAAGTCGTCGTGCTCGATGATGGAAGCATCGACGACACATCCGAGCGCGCTCGCGGTGTGAAGGACCGTCGCCTTCGGGTCATTACGTCTGACTCCGGCTCGGGAGTTGCGGCGGCACTTAACCGATTAGTGGATGAGTCAAGTAGCAGGCTGATTGCGAGGATGGACGCTGATGATGTTGCTCTGCCGGGCCGCTTCAAGACGCAGATCGCCGCCCTTTCGCGATCGGTGGACATTGTCTTCGGGGGTGTCATTCACTTCGGTTCCAAGTTGAGGTATCCGTACCCCTCGCCCCCGTTCGCGATATCCCCGGCCGCCTTTCCAATCGCGCTTCTGATTGAGAATCCGGTTGCTCATTCAACGATGGTCGCCAGTAGGGCTGTCATTACTGATCTCGGCGGCTATAGGGAATGCCTAGCCGAAGACTACGATCTGTGGATGCGTGCCGCGGCAAGCGGGTTTCGTCTTTCAAGGTTGTCAAATCCGGTACTCGGTCTTCGCAGGCACAACGGCCAAGTCACGGCGGACGGTAGCTGGGCGGAACGCGCTGCGGTCGAGCCTGAATGGCAGGAGTCCTACGCTTCCCTCGCAGCGGAGCAGGGCCTAATTGATGACACGCCGGCTACGCGTCTCCGGCTCCGTTCAGAGACGTCGCTGAGGTCCAAGCGCTTTCTGATCCAGCCCGAACTCTCCGCCGCTGTCCGTCACTTGAACGTTCGCGATAGGATTGCCCTCGCGTTTCTGAGACGACGGGCTGAAAGGCAGTAGTAGTTCACTCGACGGTAGCGACGAAGTGTTGGACCATTGTGATGAATTTTTATTCAAACGAGGGCGAGCCGGGGCTCTGATCAGCGATGCTTAATGACGGGGGTGGTTTGGGTTAGGCTCAAGCTATCGATTTGCCCGATGCGATATGGCCGGAGTCCGGGCGACCTGCGGGTATTTTTCGTTGTGCATTGGCCGCGGGGGGCTGGACAGGCGCTAGGGTCGAATGACCTGCTGGCCGAGGGCCGGCGACGACGAAACGAGCAAGGTTGAACAAGCGCGCGCTCATCACGGGGATCACCGGACAGGACGGCTCCTACCTGGCCGAACTGTTGCTCCGCAAAGGTTACGAGGTTCACGGTCTCATCCGCCGGGCCTCGACGTTCAACACATCGCGCATCAATCACCTCTACGTGGACCCGCACAACCCAGAGGCGAAGCTGTTCCTGCACTACGGCGACCTGGGCGATGGGGCGCGGCTGGTGAGTCTCATCGGCGCGCTGAAGCCGGACGAGGTCTACAACCTGGCCGCGCAGTCACACGTGCGTGTCTCGTTCGATGAACCGGAACACACCGGGGACGTGACAGGTGTCGGTTCGATGCGGATGTTGGAAGCGGTGCGCATGTCTGGAATCCACACGCGCTTCTACCAGGCGTCGTCGTCGGAGATGTTCGGAGCGACCCCGCCGCCGCAGAACGAGGAGACTCCGTTCTGGCCGCGTTCCCCTTACGGAGCCGCGAAGGTCTACAGCTACTGGGTCACCCGCAACTACCGCGAGGCCTACGACATGTACGCGGTCAACGGGATCTTGTTCAACCACGAGTCACCGCGTCGCGGTGAGACCTTCGTGACGCGCAAGATCACCCGCGCAGTTGCTCGGATCAAGGCCGGGCGCGAGCAGTTCGTGTACCTCGGCAACCTCGACTCCGTTCGCGACTGGGGATACGCGGCGGAGTACGTCGAGGGCATGTGGCGGATGCTCCAGGCCGATGAGCCCGAGGACTTCGTCCTGGCGACCGGCGGCAACTTCACCGTCAAGGACTTCCTCGAGACAGCGTTCTCGCATGCCGGGTTGAACTGGGAAGACCACGTCAAGTTCGATGAGCGGTACCTCCGGCCTTCCGAGGTGGACGCACTCGTCGGCGATGCATCGAAGGCCAAGGAGAAGCTCGGCTGGGAAGCGACGGTCGATACGGCCGAGCTCGCGCGGATCATGGTCGATGCGGACATCGAGGCGCTCAAATGTGAAGGCCGACCGTGGATCGACAAGGTCAAGCTCGCCAGTTGGGAGTCCTGATGCCCGAAACGAACTTCGCCGCCGGTCCGCTTGATCGTGCAGCGCGTGTGTACGTCGCCGGACATCGCGGCCTCGTCGGCTCCGCAGTGTGGCGGCGGCTCGAGGGTGAGGGCTTCACCGACCTCGTCGGCCGAACGTCGAGCGAGCTCGACCTGAAGGACCGCGACGCTGTCTTCGCCTTCTTCGCCGGGCAGAAGCCGAAGTACGTGGTCCTCGCCGCCGCGAAGGTCGGCGGGATCATGGCGAACAACACGTTCCCGCACGACTTCCTCAGCGAGAACCTGCAGATCCAGGTCAACGTCATGGATGCGGCCGTCGAGCACGGCACCGACCGCTTGATGTTCCTCGGCTCGTCGTGCATCTACCCGAAGTTCGCCGAGCAGCCGATCCACGAGGACTCCCTGCTGACGGGGCACCTCGAGCCGACGAACGACGCGTACGCCATCGCGAAGATCGCCGGCATCATGCAAGTGCAGGCAGTCCGCCGCCAACACGGGCTGCCGTGGATCTCGGCGATGCCCACGAACCTGTACGGGCCCGGAGACAACTTCTCGCCGACCGGCTCGCACGTGCTGCCTGCGCTGATCCGTCGGTACGACAAGGCCGTGCGCGACGGCGCCGACAAGGTCGAGAACTGGGGGACCGGTTCGCCACGCCGCGAGTTCCTGCACGTCGACGACTTGGCAGCCGCCGTGTTGCACCTCATGGAGCACTACGACGGCCCGGAGCAGGTCAATGTCGGCACGGGCTCGGACGTCACCATCAAGGAGATCGCCGAGACGATCGCGAAGGTCGTCGGATTCAACGGTGAAACTGTCTGGGACACCTCGAAGCCGGACGGCACGCCGCAGAAGCTCCTGGACGTCTCGAAGCTCGGTGACGCCGGCTGGCGCGCCGGGATCGGTCTCGAGGACGGCCTGCGCAGCACCATCGACTGGTACCGAGAGAACGTCGACCACATCCGCGAGTGACGCGGACCGCCCGGCCGGGCACGGCCGAACGTGAGGATGAAGCAATGTCGGCCCTACCCAAGTCCCGACGCGCTGCACGACGTCAGCGGTCCCGACCTCGCTACGTCCTGTGGGGCGTCCTCGCACTCATCGTCCTGGTGATCCTCGCGGTCGCGTGGGTCGGCGTCCGCGGGCTGCTTGCGAAGCGAGATCTCGAGGCGTCGGTCTCGCACGTCGAAACGCTCAAGTCGCAGCTGACGAAGGGTGACACCAAGGGTGCGCAGCGCACGGCGAACGAGCTCGAGGACAGCGCTGCTGGAGCTCGTGCACTGACGGGCGACCCCGTTTGGGCACTCTTCGAGCGGACGCCGTTCATCGGGGAGAACCTCGCAGCGGTTCGGCAGGTCTCCGTGATCGTCGACGACGTCGCGAGCAACGCGGTGCGCCCGGTCGCTGGCGTACTCGGCGATGTGGACGTCGATGCCTTCAAGCCCCAGGATGGCAAGATCGATCTGCAGCCGCTCGTGACGGCGCAGCCGGCGGTCGCGCGGGCAACCAGTGCTCTCAGCGACGCGACGAAGGCCGCCGACGGTATCGACACGACCGACACCGTCTCCGGAGTGACCGACGCGGTTCGGCATCTCAGAACGTCGCTGGCATCGGTGACCGAGCAGGCAACCGTGGCGGACAAGGTGGTGTCGCTCGTCCCCGGAATGATGGGCGAGGACGGTGCGAAGCAGTACCTCGTGCTCTTCCAGAACAACGCCGAACTCCGGGCCGGTGGAGGTATTCCCGGCGCGGTCGCGCTGCTTGATGTCGAGGACGGGAAGATGTCGTTGTCGCAGCAGGCAGCGGGCGCTTCCTTTGGTCCCTACGACAACCCGGTGCTCCCACTCGAAACCGAGACGAGAGGGCTCTACGGATCGATCACTGGCGAGTACATGCAGGACGTGACACTGACTCCACGATTTGACACTTCGGCCGAGCTCGCGCGGCAGATGTGGAAGCAGGAGCATCGATCGCGGGTCGACGGTGTGCTATCGCTCGACCCCGTGACGCTCGGGTACATCCTGAAGGCGACCGGACCCGTGAAGCTCGCCACCGGTGACGAGCTGACGTCGGACAATGCGGTGCAGGTGCTGCTCAGCGAGGCGTACGCGAAGTACCCGGACCCGGCGGTGCAAGACCTGTTCTTCGCTTCAGCAGCCAGTGCGGTGTTCACGAAGGTGTCCGAGGGCGGATTCGACCCGAAGGAGTTCATCGCTGCGCTGACGACAGGCGTCGACGAAGGACGCGTGAAGCTCTGGAGCGCCGACAAGGATGAGCAGGCCAAGCTCGCAGGGACGGCGATCGCCGGGGAACTGCCGGTGAGCGATGACCGCTCGCAGCGGTTCGGCGTCTACCTGAACGACGCCACCGGCGCGAAGATGGACTACTACCTCGAGAAGTCCGTTGCGGTCGGAAGCGAGGTGTGCCGCAAGGACGGTCGACCGACGTGGACGGTCGAGGTCACGCTCAAGAGCACTGCTCCGGCGGACGCGGCGACCAGCCTGCCGGAGTACGTCACGGGCGGAGGAATGTTCGGCGTGTCGCCCGGGGCCGTTCGGACGAACGTCGCGATTTACGCCCCCTCTTCGGGGGTCTACGTTGCGTCCTCTCAGGATGGCAAGGCGGCCTCGCCGCAGACGGCAACGGACGGCGATCACCCGGTCGCACAGTTCCAGACCCTGCTCTCACCTGGGAAAAGCACGACGATCCGCGTCCAGTACCTCGGGGCGGCTGCTCGGGCCAAGACCGCTGTCGACGCAGTGTCCACTCCGGGAGTTCATCAGGAAGTTACGCAGCCCCTGTCCACAAGCTGTGAATCTCCGCTAGATTGAGGGAACTTCGCAATCGCGCCTGCAAGTACCTGGGGCTGGTCGCACTTCCATCCGCGCGAAGACCACAGCATCTAGGGGACTCCTCCATGAAGAAGATCATCGCTGCAGTCGTTCTGGCTGCTGCTGCGTTCGTTTCCGTTCCGTCCGCTGCGAACGCCGCCGGCTACGTGCCCGCCTCGAACGTCAGCGTCTCGGGTTCGGCTGTTGCCGGTGGCACCGCGACCGTCGGCTTCGCCGCCGGTTCGTTCGTCGCCAACGAGACGGTTTCCGTCTCGGTGACCGGCGCAGGCGCCGCGACGCTGGGCGCGCTGCCCATCACCACCGTCTCGAAGACCTACACGGCCTCGTCGACCGGCGCCGCTGCAGTCTCCGTCACCCTGCCGCAGGGCGCATCGGGCACCTACTCGCTCACCGCGACCGGCGCCACCTCGGGCAACGTCGCCACTTCGGCCCTGACGGTCGTTCCGGCTGACGGCACCGCGGTCGTCCCGGCCGCTGCTGCCGGCACCAACGGCAACGGCGAGCTCGCCTTCACCGGTTCCACGATCTCGATGCTCGCGATCTGGGTCGCCGGTGGCGCCGTCGTCCTCGGTGGCGGCCTGCTCCTGGTCCGCACCTCGGTGCGTCGCCAGCGCGAGACCGTCTGAGTCTCGATCGACTGAAAGAAGCCCCCGGAGCCTCGGCTCCGGGGGCTTCTTCGCGTTCAGGCTCAGATCGCCTGCAGGAGTCCGAAGACGATCCCGATGGTGAGGAGTGGTGCAGCGAGCCAGGCCCACCACGGGAAGACCTGGACGTGGCGCGGCGGCTGATCGGCGAGCGCTGCGTGCGGTGCACGCGGTCGCTGGGTGAGCGGGCGGGTGTACGACGCGGCTCGGCGCGAACGCGGGCGAGTCGGAGGATGAGGGTGTGTTCGGGTCACCTGTTGAACGTATTCAGCAGGTACTCGAAGTGATAGATGCTCGGACTAACCGTGCGGAGGTCCGCAAGGGAATCTGCGGGACGGTCACGCGTGATCCCGCCGTGCCGCCCACGTGAGCACCAGGGTGCCCACCACTGCCCCGAGGACCGCACCCAGGCCGTTCGCCAGGACATCGGCCAGTGACGCGGTGCGAGCGGGCAGGAAGAGCGCCTGGCCGGTCTCGATGCCGACGCTGACGACCACGCCCGCAGCCGCACCGGCCCACCACCACCGAGCGCCCGCGAGCAGGACCACGAGCAGGCCCAGCGGGACGAAGAAGACCACGTTCGACAGCGACTCGATCGTGCCGTAGCCGAACCAGTCGGGGGCCCCGTGGCGATGAGCGATCGCGATCACCCGGTCGAGCGTCGGACCGGCTGCCGCGTCGACGGGTGAACCCCAGAACCCGACGAGCACCACCGCGACGCCGTAGGCGGCGGCGAGCCACGTCGCGACCCGACGGCTGCGGCCGGTAGCCGGGGCGCGCCCTGGATCGCGGGGACTGTCGGAGGTCACCCGACCGACGGTAGTGAGTCGGGCCTCCCGGATGGGCGTCTCCGTCATTCCGTGACGCATCTCGGAGGTCCGGAAAACGAGTACCCCGATCTGACGCGTGTACCCCGGAAAGACGTCACACCACCCCGGAAACCCGGGGGATGCCGATGGGTCGCATTGACGGAACCCGTGAATCAACGGGCATCGCTGGCGGTTCGGGCCGTGGTTCTCGTAGCGTTCTGGTGTCAGCAGATGTACCCCGGATCGTGAAGGAGAGCGACATGAGCATCACCGTCAACAACGCGACGCAGGCCGAGGTCACCCTCGACACCGACACGGTCGACACCATCGCGATCCTCGAAGCCGACGTGGCGACCTCGACGCGTCCGACCCGCGCCAAGGTCACCTGGGTGCAGGAAGACCAGGGCGAGTGGATCGCCGGCTACGGCGGGTACTTCGGTGGCAGCGTCGACAAGCGCGACGGCCGCTTCGTCGCCTCGGACACCTTCGGCCTGGTCGTCGGTGAGTTCGCATCGCTGGAAGAAGCGCAGACCAAGCTCGAGGACCAGCTCCACGTCATGCTCCCGTCGGTCATCCGACCGGTCGAGTAGGCACCAGCGGCGCCGTCGGCGCCCGTCCCACCACGCACCATCGGCGTCCGCGACGCCCGCAGCACCAGTACGCAGCACAGCCCGAAGGAGCACGACCATGAGCATGACCGCCGATCACCACCAGCAGACCGAAGTGACGCTGGACACCCGGACGATCGAGGTCATCGCCGAGATCGAGGCACAGGTCGTCGCCGACACCGCGCCGGCTCGCGTCCGCATCAGCTGGGCGCAGCCCGACACCGGGCTCTGGGTCGCCAACTACGGCGGGTACTACGGCGGCACCGTCGACCGGCAGGGCACGCACTTCTTCGTCGCCGACACGTTCGGCGAGTACGTGGGGGACTTCCGCTCCCTCGACGAGGCCAAGGGCCGTCTGGCCGAACGGCTTCACGTGCTGCTGCCGGACGTGATCCGCGCCACCGCCTGATCCGGACCACGCTCGAACCCCTGAAACCCCACCGGATCCCGGTGGGGTTCACTTATGCCCCGAGCGGGTGACGTGGGCCTGTGACGCGCCTACCCCCACAACGAGTGGTCCCCCCTATTGGGGACCCGTTCCGTCCCCACTTCGGTATCGAGACCTGCCAGTATCGACCCGGCGCCAACGACCGTTCTCCCTGAACCGGCGGCTGTTGATCAGCGCCCGCATCGTCTCGACCCGAAAGTGATCATGCTGCCTGGAAACCAGGGCACCGCTGTGCCTCGACGCCGCTTCGGCGTCCGAACCGTCGCCATGTTCGGCGCCGCGCTGCTCGTCGGCGCCGGTCTGACGCAAGCCGTCGTCGCCGACCCCGCTGCGGCCGCCGGCGCGCTGTCCTGCGACCAGAACACGCTGTACGCCATCAACACGGCGGCGAACCAGCTGGCAGCCATCGACGCGACTACGGGTGCCGTCACCAACGTGACGAGCATGGCTCCCGCGAACAACGCCCTCGCGCTCGCCCGGAACGGTGTGGCGGCCTACGGCTCGGTCAACAACGGCAACACGATCAGCGGGTACGACGCCGTGAACGGTGCGCGCCTGCCCGACGTGACAGACGCCGACCCTGCCGGTGCCCACCAGCTCCTGCGCGGTGCCATCAACCCTTCCACGGGCATCTACTACTACGCCAGCGGCGCGAACCCGGCGTACCTCGGTGCCTACAACACCAAGACCGGCACGAAGATCGGCCAGGTCGGCACGATCGGCAACCTGCTGACGGGCAAGAACGGTGACATGGCGTTCAGCACGCGCGGGCTGCTCTTCGTCGTCACGGGCAACGAGATCCGCCGTGTCGATACCGAGACTGTCCCGACCACGGCCGGTACCACGGCGTTGACCACGTCGAAGGTGGCGACCCTGCCGATCGACGCCGCCGCGAACGGCAGCCCCGGCATCGCGTTCTCGTCCGACGGCTACCTGTTCGCGTCGGTCGACAGCACCATGTACAAGATCGACCCGGGCTCCGGCGCCCTGGTCACCTCCTTCCCGATCGCCGGCGGTTACCTGGCCAGCGACCTGGCGTCCTGCAACTACGCCAACACCCTCGCCGCGCAGTCGAACGTCGACAAGCGCTGGGCGTCTGGCGACCAGTTCGCTCTCGCCGTCACCGGCGGCGGGGTGACGACCGGCAACACCGCGACCACCGCGGGCACCGCGAACGGTGACCAGCCGCAGAAGGCCGGTGCGATCCTGTCGACGCCGAAGAACCGGTACACCGCGACGCAGACCGCGGCCGGCACCACGGACTCGGCGAACTACGCCACCACGTGGAAGGCCGTGAACCTGAACAACGACCAGGTCGTCGCTTCGGGCGACGGCAACAAGGCGGAGTTCGACTTCCCGTCGGCGACGTCCGCGGACGGCACCGACATCGTCGTGACCTTCACGAACACCGTGCAGGCCGTCCACGTCTCCACGACCTCGGACACCGGCAACACGCCGAACGGCACGAAGCTCACCGTGCCCGCGAAGGGCGTCTTGGCGAACGACAGCGGCACCGGCCTGTCCGTCGTGTCGAACACCACGCCCGCCCACGGCACCGCGACCGTGGCCTCCGACGGCTCGTACACGTACACCCCGGCCGCCGGCTTCTCGGGCACGGACACCTTCCAGTACACGGCGAAGGACTCGTCCGGCCAGACATCGACCAGCACGGTGACGATCACCGTCGCCCCGGCGGGCACCGACGACGCGTTCAGCGTGCACGCCGGCCAGACCGCGACTGCGGACGCCAAGACGGGTCTGCTCGCGAACGACCACGGCACCGGCCTGACGGTCACGGGCAACACGAAGCCCGCCCACGGCGACCTGACCGTCGAGAAGGACGGTTCGTACTCGTACACCCCGACCGCCGGTTACTCCGGCCCGGACTCCTTCACCTACACGGCGAAGGACGGCGACGGCGCGGAGATCTCCGGCACGGTCACCATCACGGTGCTGCCGACAGCGGTCGCCGACACCGTCACCGCGACGGCCGGCTCGCCGATCAGCGGAAGCGGAAGCGGCACCCCCGGCACCGGCACCCCCGGCACCGGCACCCCCGGCACCGCCCCCGGCCTGCTCGCCAACGACCTCGGCTCGGACCTGACGGTCACCGGCAACACCAAGCCCGCTCACGGTGACGTCGTCGTCGCGAAGGACGGCAGCTACACCTACACGCCCACGACCGGCTACTCCGGCCCCGACTCCTTCACGTACACCGTCACCGACGGCACCGGGGGGACCGACACCGTGACCGTGACCGTGAACGTCGCCCCGCTGGCGAAGGACGACACCGTCCGCGTCGCCGCCGGCACCACCTACACCGCCGACACCCGCGCCACCGGCGTCCTGGGCAACGACCTCGGCACCGGCCTGACCGTCTCGTCGAACACGAAGCCCGCGCACGGCGAGCTCACCCTCGACAAGGAGACCGGTGCGATCACCTACACGCCGGCCGACGGCTTCTCGGGCACGGACTCGTTCCGGTACACCGCGACGGACACCGCCGGTGTGCCGACGAGCGCCACGGTGACCATCACGGTCAACCCGACGATCGCGAACGACACCACGACGACGAGCGCCGGCACCCCGGTGAACGTCGACGTGCAGCACAACGACCGCGGCTCGGACCTGGTCACCACGATCGTCACCGGTCCGGCGAACGGCACCGCCGTGGTCGCCGAGGACGGCACCGTCGAGTACACGCCGACGGGTGACTTCTCCGGCACCGACTCGTTCACCTACACCGTGACCGACGGCGACAAGGTCACCACCAGCCCGGCGACGGTCACCGTCACCGTCAAGCCGGTCGCGAACGGCGACACGGTGGCGACGAAGTCCGGCGAGACGCTGACCATCGCGCCGGAGACGCTCACCGGCAACGACAAGGGAACGAAGCTGACCGTCACCGACGCGGCCGCCGTGCCGGACGCCGACGGCACGACGCACGGCGACGTCGCGATCGACCCGGCCACCGGCACGATCACGTACACGCCGAAGCCCGGCTTCTCGGGCACCGACACCGTCACCTACACGGTGCGGGACGACTCCGGCCAGACCACGACCGGCACGATCACCGTCGTCGTCGGCCCGATGGCCACCCCGGACACCGCGACCGCCACCGCCGGCACCACGCTGACCGTGGGCGGGGACGGCGACGACCGCACGGGCGTGCTCGGGAACGACGAGGGCACGAAGCTCACCGCCACGGTCGACCTCGAGCCCGCGAACGGCGACCTCGAGCTGGCGGAGGACGGGTCGTACACGTACACCCCGAAGGACGGCTTCTCGGGCACGGACACCTTCACCTACACGGCGAAGGACCCCTCCGGCGGGTCGGCCACGGGTGTCGTGACCATCACGGTCGAGCCCGGCACCGAGCCGGACGAGATCACGGTCAAGGCAGGCGGCAGCAAGACGGTCACCTCGGCCGACCTGACCGGGAACGACCACGGCACCGGCCTGTCCGTGCTCGACATCCCCGTCGGCAAGAGCGGCACGAACGGCACCGCGGTCCGGAACGACGACGGCACCGTCACCTACACGCCGAAGCCGGGCTTCTCCGGCACCGACGAGTTCACGTACACGGTCACCGACCGCAACGGCCTCACGAACACCGGCACCGTCTCCGTGCGGGTCACCCCCGTCACGGCGGGTGGCTCCACGTCCACCGACGCCGACGGATCCATCACCGTCCCGGCCGACAAGGGCGTGCTCGACGGCGCCACCGGCACCGACCTGCACGTCACGGACAACACCGACCCGTCGCACGGTGACGTCGTCGTCGACAAGGACGGCGGGTACACCTACACGCCGAAGCCCGGCTACTCCGGCCCGGACTCGTTCGACTACACCGTCACCGACGGCGCCGGCGGGACCACCACCGGCACCGTGACGATCGTCGTCGCCCCGAAGGCCGTCGCCGACACCGCGACCACCACCGCCTCGACCCCGGTCGACGTCGTGGTCACGGGCAACGACTCCGGCACGAAGCTCACCGTCACCGCGGTCACCAAGCCCGGTCACGGCGAGGTCGCGATCACCGGAGGCGGAGGCGGAGCCGGAACCGGCAACACCGGCACCGGCACCGTCACGTACACGCCGACCGACGGCTTCTCCGGCACGGACACGTTCACCTACACGGTGACCGACCCGACCGGCGGCACCGCGACGGCGACCGTCACGGTGACGGTCAAGCCCGTCGCCGTCGCGGACACCGTGCGCACCAGCGCCGGCACCGCGCTGGCGATCGCCGGCACGACGCTGACCGCCAACGACCACGGCACGACGCTCACGGTCACCGGCCACGGCGACGCCGCGCACGGCACCGTGACCAAGGGCACCGAGCCCGGCTCGCTCGTCTACCTGCCGAAGAAGGGCTTCTCCGGCACGGACACGTTCACGTACACCGTCACGGACGGCTCCGGCCGGACCACGACGGCGACCGTCACCGTCCTGGTCGGCACCATGGCGACCCCCGACACCGGCCGCACCGCCACCAACGGCACCGTGACCGCGACCGTCGGCACGGGCGTCCTCGCCGACGACGAGGGCACCGACCTGTGGGCGAAGATCGACCGCAAGCCGGCACACGGCACCGTGGCACTGGCGAAGGACGGCTCGTACGTCTACACGCCGGAGCGCGACTGGTCCGGCATCGACACCTTCACCTACACGGCGATCGACCACGACGGCAACACCGCGACCGGCCTGGTGACGATCACCGTCACCCCGACGGCGACGAACGACAAGGCAGCCACGAAGGCCGGCAAGCCGGTCACCGTCGCCGGCCCCGGCGTGCTCGGCAACGACCACGGCAGCGACCTGACGGTCGTGACCTCCGGCAAGGCGGGGCACGGCACGGTCTCGATCGCCGCGGACGGCACGTTCGTCTACACCCCGGCGAAGGGCTTCTCCGGCACCGACACCGTGACCTACCGGGCGCAGGACGGCTCGGGTCAGCAGGTCGACGCCACCGTCACCGTCACCGTCGGCATCGACGCGACGAAGGACGCCGGCCGCACCATCGCCGGCACGCCGATCGCCCGCGACGCCGCCCACGGTCTGCTCACCAACGACCAGGGCACCCGCCTCACCGCAGCGCTGGACCGCAAGCCAGCCCACGGCACGGTGACGGTCCAGCCCACCGGCGCGTACGTCTACACCCCGGCCGCCGGCTTCACCGGCACGGACACCTTCACCTACACGGTGACGGACGCCTCGGGGCAGACCACCACAGCCACCGCCACGATGACGGTCGTCGCCGCCGCGGTCGCGAAGGACGACTCCGCCACCGGGACCGTCGGGCACCAGGTCACGATCGACCCGCTCGACAACGACTCCGCCTCGGGCGGCGCCACCTTCGAGACGGGCACCCTGCACCTGATCGACCCGGAGACGGGCAAGCAGTCCGACCGCGTCGTCGTCAGCCACGAGGGCACCTGGACCGTCCGCGACGGCAAGGTCGTCTTCACCCCGGCGAAGGGCCACACCGGCACCGCGTTCATCGGGACCGCGTTCATCGGGTACACGGTGACGGACAGCAACGGCCAGACGGTGACGGCGACCATCACGGTCACCTACCCGACCGGCATCGCGGCAGCGGTCCACACCGCGGAGCTCGCCTTCACCGGTGCGACCGGCCTCGTCGGCCTCGGCCTCGCGGCGATCGCACTGCTCCTGGCCGGCGTGCTGCTCGTGACGCGTCGCCGCATCGCGGCGGGCATCGCAGCCGCCCCAGGGATCCGACGCAGCGCGCGTCCGTAACCACCGCGGTCGACCGGGAGGCCCGGATCACGTCAGCCGACAGGCGCACGTGATCCGGGCCTCCCGTCTTCCTGCCGTGGTCGCGTCCGACGCACGCCGTCACGCGGGGCGGTGCGGCTCCGCCGCTCGCTAGCCTCGGAGGATGAGCGACCGACCCACCGCACCCGGCCGGCCCACCGCGATCGTGACCGGTGGGACCAGCGGCATCGGACGCGCCGTCGTCGAGGAGCTCCGCCGGACCCACGAGGTGATCGCCGTCGGGCGTGACCGCGTGCGGCTCGACGAGGTCGGGGCACTCGACCACGTCACCGCCGTGCAGCTCGACCTGACCGACGCCGCCGGGTTCCCGGCCTTCGCCGACTCGGTACCGGAGCTCGACGTCCTGGTGCACAACGCAGCGATCGTCGAACGCCTGCGTGTCGAGGACGCCCGCGCCGAGGACTGGCAGCGCGCCTTCGCCACCAACGTCATCGCGCCGGCCGAGCTCAGCCGGGTGTTCCTGCCACACCTGCGCCGGGCCGCCGGGTCGGTCGTCGTGATCAGCTCGGGTGCCGCGCGACGGGCCGTGCCGAACAGCACCGTGTACTCCGCGTCGAAGCACGCGCTGCAGGCCGTCACCGACGGGCTCCGCCAGCAGGTCAGCGCCGACGGGATCCGGGTGAGCACCGTCGCGCCGGGACCGACCGACACCCCGCTCGCGCACACCGGCGATCGGTACGGTCCGGCCGACCCCGACGTGGTGCGGAGTGAACCATCCACCGTCGCCTCGGCCGTGCGGTTCGTGATCGACGCCCCGCGGGACTCTCAGATCGCCGAACTGTGGGTGCGTCCGAGCGTCGAGTAGGGCGGCGTCTCGCTGGCTACGCCACCGGTTCGATGAGCTGCGGGCCGTCGTTCTTCACGCTGTTCACGGTGCGGGCGACCTCGTACTGCTCCAGGCCGGCCGCGACCGTCAGTGACTCGTGGTCGAGCAGGGCCAGCAGGTCGTCGGTCTGCAACTCGCCCCCCAGCCAGTCGTCGTAGCCGTCGGGCGTCAGGAACGCCGGCATGCGGTCGTGCACCTCGCCCGGGGCCACGTGGGCGTCGCGCGTGATGATCGCCAGCGACAGCCGCCACTTGTCCGGGTCGCCCTCGGGCTTGGTCGGGTCCGGCCAGGCACTCACGACCCCGGCGATCGCCAGGGCACCGCCGGGCTCGTGCACGAAGTGCGGCTCCTTGCCGTCCTCGCGCACCACCCACTCGTAGTAGCCCTGCGCCGGCACGATGCACCGGTTCGTCGCGAAGGCCCGCTTGAACATGCCGCTCGTCGCCACCGTCTCGATGCGGGCGTTGATCGGCTTCGGGCGCTGCTTCTGGAAGTCCTTCGCCCAACTCGGCACGAAGCCCCAGCTGATCTGCGGCAGCTCGCGTTCGCCGTGCCGCTGGCGCACCGCGGACACGGGGTCGGTCGGGGCGACGTTCCAGCTCGGCACCAGGCCGGTCCCCACGACGCCGGTGTCCTGGTCGACGTGCTCGGTCCGGCCGGCGAGCTCACCGAGGAGCTCGGGCAACAGATCGGCCGTGGTGTCGGAGACGACGAACCTTCCACACATGCGCCCAGTGTGCCCCGTGCCCCCGACAGTCGCGCGGGCGGTGTCGTTCCCCTGCCCCGGATCCCGCTTCGTGAACAGAAATGGTCGGGTCCCGTCACGCCACCCGACCATTTCTGCTCACGAAGTCGGGCCGGCGGGGACCTCGAACGGCTCGGCGGCCTCGGCGGCCTCGGCGGCGACCCGCGCGCGTTCGGAGCGGCCGAGGCGGACGACGTACTCGGGCAGCACGAGGACGTAGAGCGCGACGGACACCACGGGCCACCAGGGCGCGACGTCGAGCAACGGGCCAGCACCGACGGCGGCGACCCCTGCCCCCAGCAGCGGGGTGACGCGGGCGAGCGTGCCGATCAGGCCGCGGCGGAGCAGGACCGTGTCGGTGCGGACGGCCTCGCGGTCCTCTGGACGGACAGGGCGTGGCCGTCGCAGCAGGTAGGGCTGCACCGACCACCGCACCGAGTTCTGCCACGAGGCCCGCACCTGCCGCCCGTTGATCGTCGCCGAGGGGTCCGGCAGGCGCCGCGTCGGGAAGCACGCGAACGTGAGCAGACCCACGCCGGCTGCCAGCAGCACGATGGCCGCCACGCTGCGGAGCGGAGGCTGTGCCGTCCAGCCGAGCCGGGCCTCCAGGACGAGCATGCCGACCAACGCGACCACGGCCGCTGCGCCGGACCACGCTGCTGCGCGGCGGACACGACGTGGGTCCAACACGTCGTCGACGTGCCGGAAGAAGATCCGCCAACCGAGTGCGAACACGGCTCAGTCGCCCGGCAGCGAGAGCTTGCTGCCCTTCGGGGTGCCGGGCCGGCCGCGGGCGGGCGGTGCCGGCGGGACGGGCGGGAGGGCCTCGGCCTCGACGCGCAACTGCTCCTGGCGGCCGAGGGTGCGGATCCCCATGACGCCCGTGCCGCTCGAGAAGACGAGCCACATGGACCACACACCGAGGAACACGATCATCCGGTCGGCGTCGACGGGGAACGTGAGGACGAAGACCACCGTGCCGAGGACGAGACCCACCCAGCTGGCGAACTGCAGGAACGAACGGGTGGCGAAGCGGACGATCTGGTCGCGGCTCTCCAGCAGACCGTGGAGCACGGCATCGCGGTGCTGCGGGTCCACCGCCGGAGGGTTCCTGCCGTAGTAACGGGCGATGGCCTCTTGCGTGCGCCAGCCGATGCCCGGGATCGGTGGGACGGCCCATCCCTTCGGACCGACCGGCGTCAGCGATGCGCCGAAGCACCCGAAGCCGGCGGCCACCACGACCGCGACGACGACACCGGCGGGACCGGGAACGGGGTCGTCCAGGCGGTCCAGGAGCACGCCGACGAACAGCAGCACGACGAACGCGGTCGCCGCGACGATCGCGCCGACGACCACCATGCGTCGGCGGATGCGCTCACCGATGACCTCGGGCAGTCGCTCCCGGTACACCTGCCACCCGATCTTGAACACGTGTCATGTCTACCGGGTTCGGGGTGTCGTGGGCCGGGTCGGCGGTGCATCGAGTGAGCAGAAGACGACGGGTGCGGTGATGTGACCCGTCGTGTTCTGCTCACTCGGCGGTGTGGGCACGCGCGCCGCGGACACGCCCGGCGGCGCGGGCACGCGCTGGCGCCCGGCCCCGGCACCCCGGGCACGCGCAGCACACGTCCAGGTGGGCGCGATGACCTCGGCTCCATGAGTCTCGACATCGTCTACACCGCAGCCGCCCACGCCACCGGAGGCGGCCGCGACGGGCACGTCCGCAGCGAGGACGACCGGCTCGACCTGGACACCCGACCGCCGAAGGAGATGGGCGGCAGCGGCGAGGGCACCAACCCCGAGCAGCTGTTCGCCGCCGGGTACGCCGCGTGCTTCCTCGGTGCGCTGCACGCCGCGGGCAAGGAACTCGACCTCGACACCACCGGCGCCGAGGTCTCCGCCGAGGTCGGCATCGGCGGCGCCGGCAACGGCACCTTCGGCCTGGCGGTCGAGCTCGACGTCTACGCACCGGCCGCCCCGCAGGAGCAGCGCCAGCGCCTGGCCGAGCGTGCGCACGAGATCTGCCCGTACTCGAACGCCACCCGCGGCAACATCACCGTCGCGCTGTCGATCGTCGACTAGCGTTCCGGCGTGGTCACCGACGAGACGCGCTGCCCCTGCCTGAGCGGCAACCCCTACGGCGAGTGCTGCGGCCCCCTGCACCGCGGCGCGGCCGCGCCGACCGCGGAGCGCCTGATGCGCTCACGCTTCAGCGCGTTCGCCCTGGGACTGCCGGAGTACCTGCTGCTCACCTGGCACCCGCGCACCCGTCCGGCAGCCCTCGAGTTGGACGCGTCCCAGCGCTGGACCCGGTTGGACATCCTGACGACGACCTCGGGAGGCCCGTTCGACTCCCAGGGCACGGTCGCGTTCCGCGCGTGGTGGCGTTCCGACGACGACCGCGGGACGCTCGAGGAGACGAGCGCGTTCGTCCGCGAGCGGGGACGATGGTTCTACGTGGACGGTGTCGTCGCCTGACGGCTCCGCACCACGCCAGCTGACAGGAGTCGACATGCCCGCACGCGACCTCGCCCGCTTCGGCGACCGGACCACGGCCGCCGACGTCGTCGACGGCCTCGACCTGACAGGACGCACGGCGGTCGTCACCGGTGCCGCCTCCGGCATCGGGGTGGAGACCGCCCGAGCACTCGCCGGAGCCGGAGCACGCGTGACGCTCGCCGTGCGGGACGTCGACGCCGGCCGCCGGGTCGCGGAGGACATCGCCCGGTCGACGGGGACGGACGCACCGGCCGTCGTCGAACTGCACCTGGACCGCCCGGCCTCCGTCGAGGCGTTCACCGCAGCGTGGTCGGGGCCGCTCGACGTGCTCGTCGCCAACGCCGGCATCATGGACGCGCCCGAGTCTTACACGCCCGCCGGGTGGGAGGCGCAGTTCGCGACGAACCACCTCGGGCACTTCGCCCTCGCGCTCGGGCTGCACGACGCGCTGGCGGCCTCGGGTTCGGCCCGCATCGTCTCGGTGTCGTCGAGCGGCCACGGCGGTTCGCCCGTCGTGTTCGACGACCTGTTCTTCCGCCGGCGCCCCTACGAACCCGGACTCGCCTACGGCCAGTCGAAGACCGCGAACGTGCTGTTCGCCGTCGCTGCCAGCCGGCGGTGGGCCGCCGACGGCATCACCGCGAACGCCCTGATGCCGGGCGGGATCTGGACCGGCCTGCAGAAGCACTGGGACCCGGAGGTCCTCGCCGCCACGAAGATCGCCGCGGCCGACGCCGTGAAGACCCCCGAGCAGGGAGCCGCGACCTCGGTCCTGCTCGCCACCGCACCGGAACTCGACGGGATCACCGGCCGCTACTTCGAGGACTGCCACGAAGCAGCGGTGGTCGAGCGGATCGAGGACGGCCTGCACGGCGTGCTGCCCTGGGCGCTCGACCCGGACCAGGCCGACCGGCTGTGGGACGTGTCCGTCGCCCTGCTCGACGCCGAGGCGCGGACCCGCGGCTGACCGCGGGTCGCCGGTGTCGTCGTCGGCTAGCTGCTGATGACGGCGGGCAGGCCGACAGCCGAGCGCATCGCACGACGGACGGCGGCCTCGTCGGGCAGCAGCTCGTCCTCGTCACCGGTCAGGAAGAAGCGGATCTGGCCGATGGCCTGCTCGGTGAGCATGTCGAGACCGTTCAGCACCCGGCCGCCCGCACCGGCCCAGCGCGACGCGACGGCGGTCGGCCACGGTTCGTAGGCGACGTCGAACAGCACGGCGTCCGACCCCGACGGCACCAGCTCGAGCGGGTCGGCCGCGCCGCCGGGAAGCGTCGACAGGACGAACCCGTGGCGGGTGCCGGGCAGGTCGGTGAGCGGCAGGACCTCGAGCGAGACGCCGAGCCGCACAGCCAGTTCCACAAGCGACCCGGCCTTCGCGGTGTCGCGCAGGAACACCCGCACGAGTGACGCCCCGAGCCGCACGGCTGCGGTCAGAGCGCTCGCCGCAGTCGCCCCGCCGCCGAGGATCGTGGCCTCGCCGGGCAGGTGCCCGAGGGCCTCGACCGGACGGACGAGCCCCTGGACGTCGGTGTTCGCGCCCGCGCGGACGATGCTGTCGCCCTCGTGGCGGAACGCCACCGTGTTGGCGACCCCGAGCTCGTCGACCAACGGGGTCGTGCGGTCGAGGAGCGGCAGCACCTCGCGCTTGAGCGGCATCGTGAGACTCAGCCCGCGCCATCCGGGACCCAGCCCCGCGACGAACGCGTCGAGCCCGCCGGACGCGACCTCGTGCCTCCCGTACGACCACCCCAACCCGAGCGCGTCGTAGGCCGCTTCGTGGAGCGTGGGGGAGAGCGAATGCGCGATGGGGGAGCCGAGCACCGCGAGGCGCGTGCGGTCTGGATCTGGGGCGGCCACGATCACCCAGCCTATCCAGCTGATTTCCTGTACGCCCCGTTAGGTTAGGCTACCCTTCGTGATCCGCTCATCCCTTCGTCTCCGACGTGTCCTCGCCGCTGCGGGTGCCGTCGTCGCAGCCTCCCTCGTCCTCGCCGGCTGTGCCTCGGGCTCCGGCTCGTCCACCGACACGGCTTCGTCCGGCTCGTCCGACGGCGCCTTCCCGGTGTCCATCACGACCGGCCTCGGCACCACGACGATCGACTCGCAGCCGAAGCGCGTCGTCGCACTCGGCTGGGGTGACGCCGAGACCGCACTCGAGCTCGGCGTGCAGCCGGTCGGCGCGAGCGACTGGCTCGCCTTCGGTGGCGACGGCGTCGGACCGTGGCTGAAGGACGCTTACACGAAGTCGCCGAAGATCATCCAGACGCTCGAGCCGAGCTACGAGGACATCCTCAAGCTCAACCCGGACCTGATCCTCGACGTGAAGTCGTCTGGTGACAAGGACCGGTACGACAAGCTGTCCGCGATCGCGCCGACCGTCGCGATCCCGAAGGGCGGCGAGAACTACCTCGCCTCGACCGAGCAGCAGACCACGATGATCGCGAAGGCGCTCGGCAAGGAGTCCGAGGGCAAGAAGCTGCTCTCCGACCTCGACGATGCCTACGCCACGGCGCGCAAGGCGCACCCGGACTTCGAGGGCAAGACCGCCGTCGTCGGTGCGTACAGCTCCGAGGGCTTCGGGGCGTACGCCTCCACCGACAGTCGCTCGTCGTTCATGAAGAACCTCGGGTTCACGATCCCGTCGGCCATCGACAAGGAAGCCGGCAAGGCGTTCTCCGTCACGCTGTCCGACGAGAACCTCGACCTGCTCGACGCCGACCTGACGCTGATCCTGCCGATCTACGTCGACGCGTCGAAGGCCGAGGCTGACCCGCTGTTCCAGAAGGTGCCGTCGGTCGAGGCCGGTCACTCCATCGTCTTCGACGACAAGGACGTGTCGTCGGCGTTCTCGATGGGCACCACCGCCGCGATCGAGTGGGCGCTCGACAAGCTGCCGGCCCAGTTCGAGGACAAGCTCGGCTGACCTGGCCGGTCTTCACCCGCGAAAGCGACAGGGTGCCGCCGATGTTCGGCGGCACCCTGTCGCTTTTGCGTGGCGGGGCTGACGGTCTGGTCGAGACGGCGCAGACGGCTCAGGCGGCTCAGACGGCTCAGACGGGGAAGCTCGAGCCGAGCAGCGCGAAGAGCAGCGCGATCAGCGGGAGCGTGCCCTGCTTGAACGCGGAGTTGACGTACTTGCGGCCGGAGCCGACCAGGATCACCGCGGCGCCGAGCATGCTCGCGGTCGAGAACACGACGAGGGTCCAGCCGGTTGCGGTGTTGCCCGCCAGCACCAGCACGACACCGAGGATCGCGCCGATCGCCAGGAACAGGTTGTAGAACCCCTGGTTGAACGCGAGGGAGCGGGTCGCGTCGGCCTCGGTCTCGGTCGCGATGCCGAACACCTTGCGGGCGCGTGGACTCGTCCAGATGATGGATTCGAGGAACCAGATGTACACGTGGACGAGGCCAGCGAGGACCGCACACACGCCCGAGATCACGAGCAAGACCGACATGTGCTCATTCTCGCAGGCGTCGGCGGGGTTCGGCTGCGCGTCCGCCAGTAGGCTCGGGGCATGAGCGACGACGTCACCCCGCCCGAGCCCGAAGCGACGGCCGAAGCGACGGCTGTCGCCGAACTCCGGAGCATCCGGCAGAGCATCGACAACATCGACGCCGCCGTCATCCACATGCTCGCCGAGCGCTTCAAGTACACCCAGCGAGTGGGGCACCTTAAGGCTGAATCGGGCATGCCCGCCGCCGACCCGGACCGCGAACAGATCCAGGTTGCACGGCTCCGGAGCCTCGCCGCCGAGGCGCACCTCGACCCCGCCTTCGCCGAGAAGTTCCTCAACTTCATCGTCGCCGAGGTCATCCACCACCACGAGCGCATCGCCGGGCGCGACGAATGAGCGTCGACCTGCCGACCCTGCTCGTCGGTTCCTACACCGCCACCGGCGGCGGGAACGCGACCGGCATCTCCCTGGTCGACGGCGGGGCTGCCCGCGCGGGCGCGGTCGCTCGTACCGTCGCGGTGCTCGACGATCCCTCGTTCCTCGCTGTGTCGGGCGACCGTGTCTACGCCGTGTCCGAGACGAACGACGGCGGCGTCTCCGCCTTCCGGATGCAGAACGGCGCGCTCGAACACCTGTGGGACGCCTCCGCCAGCGGTGACGCCCCGTGCCACCTGCGGGTCGACCCGTCCGGGGCGCTCATCGTCACCAACTACGTCTCCGGCACCGTCACCGCCGTGTCCCTGGCGGCGGCCGAGTCGTTCTCCGCCTCGGTCCTCGCGAGCGACGGCGTCGTCCTGCCCGCAGACGGCGTGCACGGCCGAACCGACCGGCTCGCCGTCCCCGCCTCGGCCATCGCCGTCGCGACCCTGCCCGCCGCCACCGGCCCGGTGCAGGACCGGCAGGATGCGCCGCACGCGCACCAGTCCGTCGCGACGCCGGACGGCACGGTGCTCGTCGCCGACCTCGGTGGCGACGCGCTGCACGAGTTCCGCGTGACCGTGTCGGCCGACGGCGTCCCCACGCTCGAGGCGCTGCGCGTGCACCACGTGGCGCCCGGCGTCGGCCCGCGGCACCTGGCCTGGTACGCAGGCGACCTGTTCGTCGCCGGTGAGCTCGACGGCGCTGTCCACCGACTCCGCCGCGACGAGTCCGGCTCGCTCGTGACGATCGCCTCGACCCCGACGTTCGAGGGTGCGGTGGGGGAGTCGCTCCTCAGCCACATCGAGGTCGACGACGCCGGGCTCGTGACCGTCGCCGTTCGTGGCCGCGACCTGATCGTCGTGCTCGACGCTGCCGACGACGGGCTCGCGCTCGTCGGGTCCGCCTCGTGCGGGGGTGCCTGGCCGCGGCACTTCGCCCGGGTGCCGGGGTACGTGCTCGTCGCCAACGAGCGGTCGGATGCCATCGCCGTGCTGCCGGTCGGTGCCGACGGTGTGCCGGGCGAGGCCGTGGAACAGATCGCCGTCGGGACCCCGACGTGCATCGTGCCGCTCTGACCGTGACCGAGGTCGACCCGTACACCCTGGTCGTCGGGGCGCCGCCGCTGGCGGACTACCTGCGTCTGCGCCAGGACTCCGGACTCTCACCGAAGAACGCCGAGCAGGGCGCCGGGGCGATCGCCGGCAGTTGGTCGGCGTGCCACGTCGTGGACGCCGGCGGCACACCGGTGGCAATGGGCCGGACGATCGGCGACGGCGGGTGGTACTTCCACATCGCCGACATCGCCACCGATCCCGACCACCAGCGCCGTGGGCTCGGACGCCGTGTGGTCGAGTGGCTGCTCGAGGACGTCCGCGACCGAGCACCCGCCGGGGCCTACGTCACGCTCGTCGGGGATCCGCCCGGTCAGCGGCTGTACCGATCGCTCGGGTTCGACGACGTCGCGCCGAGTCTCGGCATGGCACTCCGACTGGACTGACGCCGACAGGGCGCTAGCGCTCGATCAGGTTCTCGAACGGGCGACCCTCGGCCAGCGCGGCGACCTGCCGACGCATCAGTGCGATCGACCGCGGGACGCTCAGGTCGGTGTTGCCCCCGACGTGCGGCGTGAGGACCGTGTTCGGCGTCGTCCACAGCGGGTGGCCGTCGGGCAGGGGCTCGGGGTCGGTGACGTCGAGCGCCGCGAACAGCCGCTCGGACTGCAGCTCCGCCACCAGCGCATCGGTGTCGACGACCTTGCCACGGGCGACGTTCACCACCAGGGCGCCGTCGGGCAGCGCGGCCAGCAGCTCGGCGTCGACCAGCCGTTCGGTCTCGTCCGTCAGCGGCGCGATGAGCACGAGGACGTCCGTCGTCGGTGCCAGCTCGGGCAGCTCGCCGAACGCGTGCACGTGGCGACCGTCCTGGTCGCGAGCGGTGCGGGCCACCACGGTGACCTCGGTGCGGAACGCCTCGAACCGGGTGGCGATCGCCGACCCGATCGCGCCGTAGCCGACGACCGTGACCCGGCGGTCGGCCAGGGAACGGGTCTTCCGGGCGTCCCAGACACCGTTGGCGCGATCGGCCTGGAATGCTCCGAGCTCACGCAGCGAGGTCAGCGCCAGGCCGACGGCGAGCTCGGCGGTCTCGTCGTCGTGGATCCCCCGACCGTTCGCCAGCTGGGCGTGACCGGGCACGTGCGGCACCGCGTGCTCGTAGCCGGCGCTCGGCAGCTGCAGGAGCTCGAGCGCCGGCAGGTCGTGCACGAACTGCCAGCGGTGCCGTCCACCGAAGTAGAACGGCAGGAACGTGATGGCGACGTCGTCCGGGCGACCGTACGGCGCCTCGACGTCCCACACGTCCAGCTCGATGCCGTCCGGCACGGGGCCGAACCGGTCGACGAGCTCCGCGAAGGGCAGGGTGACGATGGGCACGCGGTGTCCGCCGGGCCTAGGAGTCCGTGCGCGGCGAGAACGCACCGTCGGAGTCGAGCGGCCCACGGCCGACGTACCCCTCGGTGACGTCCTCGACGATCACGTCGCCGAAGCGGGCCGGCAGCGTCGCGTTGTGCGTGCCGCGGAGCTCGTCGAGCGTCGCCGTGAACGCACCCTGGACCTCGAGCGCGTTCGACGTGGCGTCGGTCACGCCGATGCGCAGGACCGGGAAGCCCCGACCGGCGCACAGGCCCTGGAAGCGGACGTCGTCCTCGCGCCGGACGGTCACGATGACGCGACCGGTCGACTCGGAGAACAGCGCGGTCGCCGTGTCGACGCCGTCGCGGGACTCGAGCTCGTCGAGGACCACGCGGGCGCCGAGGCCGAAGCGGAGCACCGACTCGGCGAGCGACTGGCCGAGGCCACCGTCCGCCAGGTCGTGCGCGCTCGTCAGCAGCTGCTCGCCGCTCGCTGCGAAGAGCAGCTCGGCGAGCTCCTTCTCGCGACCGAGGTCCACCGCCGGCGGACGACCGCCGAGGTGTCCGTGCACCGTGCCGGCCCAGGCCGAACCGTCGAGCTCGAGGCTCGTGGTGCCGAGCAGGTAGATGTTGTGGCCGTCGTCCTGCCAGCCCGACGGGACGCGCTTGGCGACGTCGTCGATGACACCGAGCACACCGACGACCGGGGTCGGGTGGATCGGGGTCGAGCCGGTCTGGTTGTAGAACGACACGTTGCCGCCGGTGACCGGGATGCCGAGCTCCATGCAGCCGTCGGCCAGTCCCTCGACCGCCTCGGAGAACTGCCACATGACCTCGGGGTTCTCGGGGGAGCCGAAGTTCAGGCAGTCGGTGACCGCGGCGGGGACGGCACCGGTGACGGCGACGTTCCGGTACGCCTCGGCCAGGGCCAGACGCGCGCCCTGCTTCGGGTCGAGCTGGCAGTAGCGGCCGTTGGCGTCGGTGGCGATGGCGACACCGAGACCCGTTTCCTCGTCGACGCGGATCATGCCACCGTCGTCGGGGAAGGACAGGGCCGTGTTGCCGAGCACGTAGGTGTCGTACTGGTTCGTGACCCAGTTCTTCGACGCCAGGTTCGGCGAACCGAGCAGGCTGAGGAACTGCGCCTTGAGCGCGGGGCCGTCGGCCGGACGGTCGAGCGACGC
Organism: Curtobacterium sp. PhB137; assembly: GCF_003814955.1. Lineage (NCBI taxonomy): Bacteria > Bacillati > Actinomycetota > Actinomycetes > Micrococcales > Microbacteriaceae > Curtobacterium > Curtobacterium sp. PhB137. The sequence continues at coordinate 1,178,867 of NZ_RKQO01000004.1, forward strand.
CGCGGTGTCGGCCTGCAGCGCGTCGATCCAGGTCGGGTAGGCGACCGGGCGGTCGTAGACCGGGCCGTCGACGGCGACGGTGCGCGGGTCGACGTTGACGATCTCCTGGCCCTGCCAGTCGATGACGAGACGGCCGGTGCCGGTGACCTCGCCCAGGACGCTGGTCTCGACCTCCCACTTGCCGACCACGGCGAGGAACTCGTCGAGCTTGTCGGGGCGGACGACCGCCATCATGCGCTCCTGGCTCTCCGACATCAGGATCTCTTCGGCCGTGAGCGTGGGGTCGCGCAGCAGGACGTCGTCGAGCGAGATGTGCATGCCGCCGTCGCCGTTGCTCGCGAGCTCGGACGTGGCGCAGGAGATGCCCGCGGCGCCGAGGTCCTGGATGCCCTCGACCAGTTCCTTCTGGAACAGCTCGAGGCAGCACTCGATCAGGACCTTCTCGGCGAAGGGGTCGCCGACCTGGACGGCGGGACGCTTGGTCGGGCCGCCCTCGGTGAAGGTGTCGGACGCCAGGATCGACGCGCCACCGATGCCGTCGCCACCGGTGCGGGCACCGAACAGCACGACCTTGTTGCCGGCACCGGACGCGTTCGCCAGGTGCAGGTCCTCGTGCCGCAGGACGCCGACCGCCAGGGCGTTGACCAGCGGGTTGCCCTGGTACACCGGGTCGAAGTAGGTCTCGCCGCCGATGTTCGGCAGGCCGAGGCAGTTGCCGTAGAACGAGATGCCACCGACGACGCCGTGCACGACGCGTGCGGTGTCCTCGTGGTCGATCGCGCCGAAGCGGAGCTGGTCCATCACGGCGACCGGGCGGGCGCCCATCGAGATGATGTCGCGGACGATGCCACCGACGCCGGTCGCGGCGCCCTGGTACGGCTCGACGTAGGACGGGTGGTTGTGCGACTCGACCTTGAAGGTCACCGCCCAGCCGTTGCCGACGTCGACGACACCGGCGTTCTCGCCCATGCCGACCATCAGGTTCTTCGTCATCTCCGGCGTGACCTTCTTGCCGAACTGACGGAGGTAGTTCTTCGAGGACTTGTAGGAGCAGTGCTCGGACCACATGACGGAGTACATCGCCAGCTCGCCCGAGGTGGGGCGGCGGCCGAGGATCTCCTTGATGCGGGCGTACTCGTCCGGCTTCAGGCCGAGCGCGTCGTACGGCTGGTCCTTGTCGGGAGTCGCCGCGGCATCCTGCACGGTGTCGGGCTTCGGGCGCACGTAAGTCGTCACGGTGTTGTCGTTCCCTGTCACTGGAGTCGCGGCCGTCACTTGACGAGCGTCGACTCGATCACGGAGGTGAAGAAGGTGAGGCCGTCCGTGCCGGAGGCCATGGCAGCGGCGGTGTCCGGGCCGAAGCCGGGCTCGGTCGCGTGCTCGGGGTGCGGCATCAGGCCCACGACGTTGCCGCGCTCGTTCGAGACGCCCGCGATGTCGTCGATCGACCCGTTCGGGTTCACGCCGACGTAGCGGAACACGACCTGGCCGTTGTCTTCGATGCGCTTGATCTCGTCGGCGTCGGCGACGAACCGGCCGTCGGCGTTCTTGAGCGGGATCGTGATCTCCTGCTGCGCGGTGAACCCGGAGGTCCAGGCGGTGGAGGTGGTCTCGACGCGGAGCTTCTGGTCGCGGCGGATGAACTGCTGGTGCGCGTTGCGGGTGTGGGCCCCGGGGACCAGGCGGGCCTCGGCCAGCATCTGGAAACCGTTGCAGATGCCGAGCACGGGCATGCCCTTGCCGGCGGCGTCGATGACCTCGGCCATGATCGGCGCCTTCGCGGCGATCGCTCCGGCGCGCAGGTAGTCGCCGTACGAGAACCCGCCGGGCAGCACGATGGCGTCGACGCCCTGCAGGTCGTGGTCGCCGTGCCAGAGGGCGACGGGGTCGGCACCGGCGAGACGGACCGCGCGCTGGGCGTCACGGTCGTCGAGGGAGCCGGGGAAGGTGATGACGCCGATGCGCATCCGGGTCACTGACCTTCGACGGTCACGGAGACGACGTCCTCGATGACCGCGTTCGAGAAGACGTCGGCGGCGATGTCGCGGACCTCGGCCAGCTTGGCGTCGTCGACGGGGCCGTCGACGGTCACCTCGAAGCGCTTGCCGATGCGGACGTTGGTCAGGTCGGCCTTGCCCAGACGGGCGAGGGCGTTGCCCACCGCCTTGCCCTGGGGGTCGAGGATCTCAGCCTTGGGCATGACCTCGACGACGATCGTTGGCACGTGTTCTCTCCAGCGCTTCAGGGGTGGGGGACGCGACCAGTCTACGGGGCGCGCGCGACACGCCGGGACGGATCCGGGCCTCCTGTGGAGAACGTGCTGTGCGTTTGCTCACCTGTGTTCGACTCCGTATATTCGAAGTCGAATAGTCCAGTCGGAAGACTGCCGCATCGATCCGTCAGGAGGCCCGCATGGCGTCGCTCACGCCCCTCGCGTTCGCCGCGCTCGACCTGCTGAACGAGGCACCGATGCACCCGTACGAGATGTTCCAGACGATGGTCCACCGGCAGGAGGAGCGGAACGTCAAGGTCCGCCCGGGCACCCTGTACCACCAGGTCGGCCGCCTCGCCGAGCTCGGGTTCGCCGAGGTCGTGGGCACCGACCGCGACGGCAACCGGCCGGAACGCACCACCTACACGATCACCGACGCCGGTCGCGCAGCGCTCGCGGACGGCCTCCGCCGCATGGTGGCGGAGCCCGCGGACGAGTACCCGGAGTTCCACCTGGCCCTCTCCGTGCTCGAGAACCTGCCGCACACCGAGGCGGTCGATGCCGTCCGGGCCCGGATCGTCGCACTCGAACAGGAGCGCGACGACTACGACCAGGCACTCCAGCGCGTGCAGGCCAAGCAGCTGACCGAGCGGTACTGGCTCGACGTGTCGTACGTCCGTGCGATGCTCGCCGCGCAGATCGAGTGGCTCAGCACCACCGTCGACCGCATCGCCAGCGGCGACCTCCCCTGGGACGGCCCGGCCGTCCCCACAGACACTGACTTCCCCACGAACAGCAAGGACACCACTCGATGACCACCGTCACGCCTCCGCGGACGACCGAGAAGAAGCCGTGGCCCGCCCTCTGGGCGCTCGTCGTCGGCTTCTTCATGATCCTCGTCGACTCGACCATCGTGTCGGTCGCCACCCCCACCATCGCCCAGAAGCTCGACGCGGACATCAACTCCGTGATCTGGGTGACGAGCGCGTACCTGCTCGCCTACGCGGTGCCGCTGCTCATCACCGGCCGCCTCGGTGACCGCTTCGGCCCGAAGGTCATGTACCAGATCGGCCTCGTCGTCTTCACGCTCGCCAGCCTCTGGTGCGGTCTGGCCGGCTCGATCGAGATGCTCATCGTGGCCCGCGTCGTGCAGGGCCTCGGCGCCGCGATGATGAGCCCGCAGACGATGTCCGTCATCACGCGCATCTTCCCGCCGCAGAACCGCGGTGCCGCGATGGGTCTCTGGGGCGCCGTCGCCGGTGTCGCCTCGCTCGTCGGCCCGATCGTCGGCGGTCTGCTCGTCGACGGCTTCGGCTGGGAGTGGATCTTCTTCGTGAACGTCCCCGTCGGTGTCGTGGCGTTCGTGCTCGCGCAGCGCTTCGTGCCGTCGTTCGACCGCCACGGGCACCGCTTCGACTACCTCGGCATCTTCCTGTCGGCGGCCGGCCTGTTCCTGCTCGTCTTCGGCATCCAGGAAGGCGAGACCTACGACTGGGGCGTCATCGCCGGACCGATCTCGGTGTGGTCGCTCATCATCGTCGGGCTCGTGGTGCTTGCCGGGTTCGTCGTCTGGCAGGGCGTGCAGAAGGGTGAGCCGCTGCTGCCCCTCGGCCTGTTCAAGGACCGCAACTTCACCCTGGCCAACGTCGCCATCACGGCCGTCGGTGTCGCGATCGCCTCGTTCGCGCTGCCGATCATGCTCTGGGCGCAGGACGTCCTGCGGTTCTCGCCGACCCAGGCTGCACTGCTCCTCGTGCCGCAGGCCGTGCTGTCCGCCGGCCTCGCACCGCTCGTCGGCAAGAACCTCAACCGGTGGAACCCGCGCTGGGTCGCCGCGTTCGGCCTCGCGTGCTTCTCGGCCGGGCTGTTCTGGTTCGGCGCCCTGCTGTCGTCGAGTGCCGACTGGGGATGGGTGCTCCTGCCGAGCGCGCTCCTCGGCATCGCCAACGCCTGCATGTGGGGTCCGCTGTCCGTCTCGGCGACGCGCAACCTGCCGCCGAAGCTGGCCGGTGCCGGCTCGGGCGTCTACAACACCACGCGTCAGATCGGTGCCGTGCTCGGTTCGGCCGGCATCGCCGCGCTGATGGAGGCCCGGATCACCGCGAACTTCCCGGCGTCGACCGGTGGGACCTCCGCCGGTGGTGCCGAGCAGCAGGTCGGCGGACTGCCCGGGTTCCTGCTCGAGCCGTTCTCGCGGGCGATGGGTGAGTCGCTGTTCCTTCCGGCGATCGTGCTCATCGCGGCGATCGTGGCGGCGCTGTTCCTGGCGAAGCCGAAGCAGACCGTCGCCTGGCAGCAGACCGGTTCGGTCGCAACGCAGCCCGAGGCCGCCGGAGCCCCGTCGAAGTAGGAACGCGCACAGTTCGTGAGCAGAAATGGTCGGGTCGCCTGCGGGCACCCGACCATTTCTGCTCACCATGTGAAACCCGCCGCTCGCCCCGCCCCGCCCGCGCGCTCAACCCCGGCGCTGCAGGTGCTCCCGCGTCAGCTCGTCGATCTGCTCGTCGGTCAGGGCGTCGACGGCGTGGGCCTCGCGGCGATCGGTCCGCTGCCACCGGATGAACAGCGAGATGAGCACGGGGATGTCCGCCACCTCGGCGATGAACCACAGCAGGTCGCCCGCCAGGTGCTGATCGCGCAGCGGCGACGGGAACCACGGCTGCCCCACGGCCTGCACCACCGACCCGTCGAGCACGTGGTTCGTGATCCGGAGCACGATGCCCGGCACCGCGTCGATCATCAGCTCCACGAAGGCGAGCAGGAACTCCGCGGTGACGAACGTCGACGACCGCAGCACCCCGGGCTCGGACAGCGGAGCGAGCAACCCGAACCCGAGCATCGGGACCGTCACCGTGATCACGACGGCCCAGACGGACGATTCGCGCAGGGTCGCCGCGAACGGTGTCAGCAACAGGCCGAACAGGACGAGGGCGACGAGCGGCGCGACGATCGCGTTGCCGAGCAGGCGCACTGGACGCGACCGCATGGCGGCGTCGGCAGCGTGCGCGAGGTTATCCGGGCCTCCTGTCCGGAGCAACGAGACGGGCGCACCGAGCGCGGCGAAGGTGGGGACCGCGAAGAAGAGGAGCGCCGACCGCAGCACGAACGCCCAGCGCAGCTGCTGGTCGTACACGCCGACGATGCCGAACTGCAGGATGCCGAACAGCACCAGTGCGGCGGCGAAGGCGAGGGTGCGCCACCAGGGCCAGCGTGCGCCGCGACGTGCGGCGCCGACGACCCACCAGCCGTAGGCGACCGCGGCGACGGCGATCATCACCGCGGACAGGGGATCGAACCGCCAGGTGCTCCAGAACTCGGGTGTCGACGGCGTCGGGTGCCTCCAGGGGATCGGCCTGCCGCCATCCTCTGCCCGGCGCGTGTGCCGGTGCAGGCCGGAGTGGCCCCGAACGGTGAGAACCGTTTCAGATCCGGGTGGCGCCCCTGGCCGGCGTGGTCCGCGAGAGCAACCACACCCCGATCGGCACGGCCACGGCGCCGATGACCGCGACCCCGAAGGACAGGTGCAGCTGCATCACCAGGAACGCCGGACCGATCGTGCAGAGCGCAGCGACAGCGACGACCGGCCAGGACGGGCGGTCGGCCGGGGGCAGCAGCCGGGGGAGCGGGCGGTCGAACCAACGGAGCGCGCGAGCAACCCCGAGCGCGACGGCGAGCACCGCGACCAGCGCGATCAGCCGGGACGCCCACCACCCACCCGAGCCCGGCGACGGGAAAGGCACCCCGACCAGCAGGGCGACCCCGTTCAGCGCGATGAACAGCGGCAGGTGCCACAGGTAGATGGTCATACCGTCGCGGCCGAGGACGAACACGGCTCCGAGCGCGGCCCTGGTGCGCATCAGGCGACTGAGCGGGGCGTGCACGAGCTGGACCAGGCAGGCCTGCGCGATCGCGAGGAACGCCAGCGGGAGCATCGGCGGGTTGAGGTCCTGCAGCATGTCCGGTGCCCACAAGCCGATCGAGGTCATCGGGACGAGCAGGGCGTAGGCGGCGACGGCCACCGCGAGCAGGAGCGCCTTCGACCGCCGTGCGAACCACCCGTCGGCCCAGAGGAACCCGAGCTGCTGCGCGAAGAGCCACACCGGCCCGAGGTTGAGCAGTCCGACCTCGGCGACCCCGGTGGCCAGGCGGACCGCATCGACCACCGCGGCGAGCACGAGCAACACGCCGAGGGTTGCCCAGGGTGCGCGCTCGTGGAACCGCATCATCAGCGGCACGCAGCACTGCGTGATGCCGTACGCGGCGAGGAACCAGAGCGGCGAACCGATGCCGAACGCGACCTCGGCGAGGAGGCCCGGCGGGGTGCCGACGGCCGTGGCCACACCGAGCCCGAGCGCGAGGAACACGAACAGCGGGATCGCCGGCCGGAACAGGCGCACGAGGCGGGTGGCCAGGTAGTCGCGCGCGGGGCTCGGTGCACCGCGGGCGACGGTGCTGCGCCAGCCGACTGCGCTCGCGAAGCCGCCGACCACGAAGAAGAGGGGCATCACCTGCCCGACCCAGGTGGCGGCGACGTACCACGGGAGCTCCTGCAGGGGGCTCGTCACCCGCACCCCCTGGTCGTCGGACGCGACGCCGACCATCGTGACGTGCACGATGACGACGAGGACGACGCAGGCCGTCCGGATGAGGTCGACGACCAGGTCCCGCCTCGCGATGATCCCCCGGACGTCCGGTGCGCTGTTCGCCTGTTCAGACAGGCCGTGGCTCGTGGACATGTCGGGACGTTAGCGTGCAGACCGATCGTTCCAGCGTCCCTCCAGGTGATCGCCGCCAGATCGTGACACGTCGCATACCGGTCGCGGAATGTGTTCCGACGAGTACGCGCCACGACGGCTCGTGTACAGTGAACGTGTTGTCTTGATTCCTGCAAAAGAAAGGCTCAGCATGGACGCCGACGCCGATCTGCTCCGCACCTCGGGCCTCCGGGTCACGACGCCGCGACTCGCGGTGCTGCGGGCCACCGAATCGATGCCGCACGCCACCGCCGACGACATCGTCACGGCGCTCACGGCGGAACTCCCGACGACCAGCCACCAGGCCGTGTACGGCGTGCTCGCCGCGCTGACCGGCGTCGGCCTCGTCCGACGCATCGAGCCGGCCGGCAGCCCCGCGCGGTACGAGCGACGCACCGGTGACAACCACCACCACATCGTCTGCACCCTGTGCGGCGCGATCGAGGACGTCGACTGCGCCGTCGGACACTCGCCCTGCCTGACCCCGTCGGACGCGCACGGCTTCGCCGTCACCACCGCCGAGGTCACCTACTGGGGCATCTGCGAGCGGTGCGCTGCGGCCGAGCGCGACGACGCGGGCGATGACGCAGCCGGCGACGCAGCCGCGCCCGACGCCCCGCGCGTCCCCTGAACCACCCGAGCACCCCTGACCGAACCAACCGTTCCACCCAAGGAGGAACCGTGTCCGACCAGAACACGACGCCCGGCCAGCCGGCCGGCACCCCCACCACGACCACCAACTCCGGCGCTCCCGTCTCGAGCGACGAGCACTCGATGGGCGTCGGGGCCGACGGCCCCCTCGCGCTGCACGACCACTACCTGGTCGAGAAGCTCGCCCAGTTCAACCGCGAGCGTGTGCCGGAGCGGGTCGTCCACGCGAAGGGCGGCGGCGCCTTCGGTACCTTCACCGTCACGCAGGACGTCAGCAAGTACACCCGCGCCGCGTTCCTGCAGCCGGGTCAGCAGACCGAGATGCTCACGCGCTTCTCGTCCGTCGCCGGTGAGCAGGGTTCGCCCGACACGTGGCGCGACCCCCGCGGTTTCGCGCTGAAGTTCTACACGTCCGAGGGCAACTACGACCTCGTCGGCAACAACACCCCCGTCTTCTTCATCCGCGACGGCATCAAGTTCCCGGACTTCATCCGCTCGCAGAAGCGCCTGCCCGGCTCGCACCTGCGCGACCACGACATGCAGTGGGACTTCTGGACCCTGTCGCCCGAGTCGGCGCACCAGGTCACGTGGCTGATGGGCGACCGCGGTCTGCCCGCCTCGTGGCGCGAGATGGACGGCTTCGGCTCGCACACCTACCAGTGGATCAACGGCGAGGGCGAGCGCTTCTGGGTGAAGTACCACTTCATCACCGAGCAGGGCCACAAGACCCTGACGCAGGAGGACGCCGACCGCATCGCTGGCGAGGACGCGGACTTCCACATCCGTGACCTGCACGCCGCGATCGAGCGTCAAGACTTCCCGCGCTGGACCCTCAAGGTGCAGGTCATGCCCTACGCGGACGCCGAGTCCTACCGCTTCAACCCGTTCGACCTGACGAAGGTGTGGCCGCACGCGGACTACCCGCTCATCGAGGTCGGCACGATGGAGCTCAACCGCAACCCGGAGAACTACTTCGCCGAGATCGAGCAGGCGACCTTCGCCCCCTCGAACTTCGTGCCCGGCATCGCGGCGAGCCCGGACAAGATGCTCCTGGCGCGCATCTTCAGCTACGCGGACGCCCACCGCTACCGCGTCGGCACGAACCACGCCCAGCTGCCGGTGAACGCCCCGAAGAACGAGGTGCACTCGTACTCGAAGGACGGCGCGATGCGCTTCGACTTCCAGAAGTCCGAGGTGCCCGTGTACGCGCCGAACTCGCTCGGTGGTGCACACGCCGACCCGACCGCGACCGACGACGTGCCCGGCTGGGAGTCGGACGGTGCGCTGCAGCGTTCCGCTGCGACCCTGCACCCGGAGGACGACGACTTCGGTCAGGCCGGCACGCTCGTCCGAGAGGTCCTCGACGACGCCGCCCGTGAGCGCCTGGTCGGCAACATCGCCGGGCACGTCTCGAAGGTGACGCGCGACGACCTGCGCGAGCGCGTGTTCGCGTACTGGACGAACGTCGACGCCGACCTCGGTGCGCGCGTGCGCGCTGCGGTCGTGCCGAGCGCGCCGGGTTCGAACGAGGACCCGGAGACCGTGGCGGTCGAGGCGTAGTCCGGTGGACGCGGGGGCGTGAGCCCCGGTCCACCACCTGACGGACGGGAGGCACGGTGCCAGCTGGCACCGTGCCTCCCGTCCGTTCGTGGTCTGTTCCTAGACCTCCTGGCCGTTCAGCCAGATCGGGCCGGCCGGCCAGTCCTCCAGGGCTGCGGCCACCGGCCGCACCATCCAGCCGCCCTGCTCGGTGTTCGTGATGCCGGCGCCCTCGGCGGTGAACGCCGAGAAGGTGCCGACGACCTCGGGGAACTCGTGCCAGCCGAGCTTCGCGTAGAAGGGGATGCGGTTCTCGCCCGCGCCGAGGAAGCCGTACGGCACCGCGAGCCCGTCGAGCACGGCGTGCGTGCGCTCCATGAGTTCCCGGCCCTTGCCCGATCCCTGGAGCCTGGGCGACACGGCGACGAGGCCGGTGTCACCGACCAGGACGTCGCGCCCGCCGACCGTGATGAACATGCGGCGGATCCCGACGTGCGCCAGGACGACGCCGTCCTGGTCGCGGGCGAGGACCCGGCGTTCGGGCTGCATGCCGGACCAGCTACGGCCGCCCACGTACCAGTGGGACCAGTCCGGGAACGCCTGCGCGAGCAGTGCTGCAATCGCTTCGTGGTCCGGGAGTGAGAGGGAGCTCTCCTCGACCACCTCCCACTGGATGTCATCAGTCACGCGTCCATCCTGCACGGATGTGGTGGTGGTCGTTGCGTTCTCGTACTGACCGGTAATACGTTAACGGTGACATCAGGGCGATGTCGCGATGAAAGGGGAGATCGATGTCGATCAAGAACGTCGTACTGGGTGCGGTCGTGCTGGGGAGTGTCGTGGGCGGCGGGATCGCGGTCGACACCGTGACGGCGCCGGAGGCGAGTGCTGCCTGCTACGGGTCTGTGACCTGGACGAAGGGAAAGAACAACTCGTGTGGCAACGGCGCGCGACACTGGAACGCGATAAGGAACGCGCCGTCGAAGTACGGAAAGTGGGTCGGCAGGGGAGCGATCTCACAGCAGACCGCTTGCTGGGCCAATGCTGTCTCCTACGGGATGACGGCGCGGTAGATGCGCCGTCCGCTCGGCGGCCGTGGCGCAGTGAGCGTCATGGCCGCCGCAGTTCTCCTCTTGTCAGGATGCACCCCCGCTGTGGAAGCCACGAATTCGTCGGATGCGCACCTTGCGATGGCCGGGCCGTGGGCCGAAGAGTTCCGAGCTGCGCTCGATGACGGTGTTTCGGACTTCGAGTTCAAGGTCCTCGCTGACGGTGAGGTGACCACTGCGGAGCTCGAGGCTGCGCACGAGCGCGTGGGCCGGTGCCTCGCGGACTCCGGACTGCGGATCGACTACGACCCGGACGGTGGATTCGGCCTCGAATCACTCGATGGACGCTATCCCGACGGCTTCTTCGAGCGCTCGGACCCGATCCTCCGAAAATGCGAGGAAACCGCCGACGAGTACGTGACGTACCTCTACGAAGAGACGCGGCGGAACCCCGACCGACTCGATGATGCGAAGATCACCGTTCCGTGTCTGCGGAGGGCCGGTCTGGTCGGACCTGACTACACCGAGGAACAGTGGCGGAAGGACCAGGACGCCGACGCCTTCCCGTTCGACTCGATGGGCGAGCAGGCGAAGCAGTGCGCCCTTGATCCGCTCGGGCTCTGGCGGCAGTGATGCGCTTCCCGTCTGCCGCGCTCCTGGCGCTCGGGGCGATGGTGGTCGCGGCGGCGACGGCCGCCGCCATCGTGGTCGCTGTGCCGGCCGAGGTCCCGGCTGCACTCCGGACGGCGGCCCCCGCGAGCACCGTCCGGGTGACCGAGCGCACCGATGCCGATGAACGACAGGTGCAGCTCGCACTCGCCACCGGTGCCCCACGGGCGGTCGTGACGTCGCGGACCGGCACGGTGACGACGTCGACGTGCTCGACCGGGGCGCCCGTGCGGAGCGGGGACGTCCTCGCGCGGGTCGACGGGCGGCCGGTGATCGCGCTCGCCAGTGACGAGCCGCTGTGGCGCGACCTCGAGCTCGGCGACCGCGGGGCCGACGTCACGGGGCTGCAGCGGGAACTCACGCGCCTCGGTGCCGGACTGAGCATCGACGGCGTCCTCGGCCCGGGCACGCTCCGAGCTGCGCACCAGTTCCTGGTCGACCGAGGTGTCGACCGCGACGACCTGCCCGACGACGTCGTGCCGCGTGACCCGTTCGCATGGGTGCCAGCCGCCGAGAACGCCGTCCTGGCGTGCGTGGCCGTCGTCGGGGCGGCGGTCGACGCCGACGGTGTCCTCGTCGAACTCCCGGCCGAACTCCGCGGTGCGCGCATCGAGGCGCTCCCGGTCGATCCGGCGCCGGGGGAGCGCGTGCTGCGGATCGGGAACGCCGACGTCCCGATCGACGCCGCCGGGGTGGTCTCGTCGCCGACGTCCCTCGCCGCGATCACCGCCCTGCCGGAGTACGCGGCGACGGTCGCTTCGGCGGACGGCGTACCGACGGTGGCCGCGACGTGGACGCTCAGTCGCCCGCGGACCGTCCAGGTGGTGCCACCGACGGCTCTTTGGGACCTCGAGGGCGACCGGGCGTGCGTGCAACCGACGACGGGGCGGCCGCTCCGGGTCGAGGTCCTCGGGTCGGAACTCGGGCAGTCGTTCGTTCGGGTGCCCGGCGGACGAACGCTCGACCGGATCCGTGCCGCGCCGGACCGGTCCAGCTCGTGTCGGTGACGCTCGAGGGCGTCGGGCACGTCTGGCCGAACGGCACCGTGCTGTTCGACCGCGTCGACCGCACCTTCGCCGAGGGGAGCGTGACCGCGGTCGTCGGGCCGAGTGGCTCCGGTAAGTCCACGCTGCTCGCGATCCTCGCCGGGATGCTCCGTCCGACGCGCGGTGCCGCCGTCCGCCCGCCGGGCTGTCGGCCGCTCTGGGTCTTCCAGAACCCGTACGGGGTGGCCCGCCGCCGCGTGCTCGACCACGTCGCGTTGCCGTTCGTCGCCCAGGGCGCGGATCGTCGGACCGCGGACGTCCGGGCACTCGGGGTCCTCGAGCGCTTCGGGCTCGGTTCGCGGGCGCACGCGCGGTTCGCCGAACTGTCCGGTGGCGAGGCGCAACGCCTGATGCTCGCGCGCGCGATCGCGAGTGCGCCGGGTCTGATGCTGGTCGACGAGCCGACGGCGCAACTCGACCGGGCGACCGCGATCGAGGTGAACCGTGGGATCGGTGCGCTCGCCGCGTCGGGGACGGTCGTCGTCGTCGCCACGCACGACGACGCGACCCGTGACGCCTGCGACGGAGTGCTCGACCTCGGGCGGTACCGATGAGCCCCCGCCGGATGCAGGTGACCGAGGTCTGGCGGGAGGCGTGGCGCGACATCGCCTCCGGAGCCTCGTGGGCAGCCGTGACCGCTGCCGTCCTCGCGGTGCTGCTCAGCGGTGTCGTGGGCCTGCGCGCCGCAGCGGTCGCCGGTGACGTCCGAGCGGCTGCGGTGTTCGTCGCGAGCGGTGCGGCGACGACCGTCCAGCGAGCCGAGGGGCGGATCGACGGCCGCGTGTGCGATGCCCTCGCGGATGCCGAAGGGGTCATCGCGTCCGGTGCGTTCCGTCGCCTCGACGCCGGGGTCGTCCCCGCCGCGCTGCCGGGCTCGGCGATCCCGACCTACGAGGTGACCGCCGGGGTGCGTGGCCTGCTCGGCGGCTCCGCTGCCGACGGGGCCGCGGGAGTGATCATCTCGCCCACGGTGCACGAGACCCTGGGGCTTGCTGCCGGCGATCGCCTCGTGAGGGTGGGCGGCGCGGGCACCGGAGTCGCCGGTGTGTACGACCACCCCGACGACGGCCGGGACCCCGACCTGGAGTACGCGGTCCTCGCGCCGACGGTGGACGACGGGTCGCCGTTCGACGCCTGCTGGGCGACGGTGTGGCCGCAGCGCGACGACACGGTCTCGATGCTCCGGCGCACCGTCCTGCCGGCGAGCGGGGCCGAGGGCGGAGACCGACCCACCGCCGGGCAGCTCAACCCGACCCTGGGCGCGGTCTTCACCCCCGCGGCGCGGCAGCCAGTGCTCGTCCCGTTCGGTGCAGCGGCCCTCGTGGGGCTGACGATCGGCGCGGCAGCGGTCGCACGGCGCCGGCTCGCCCTGGCCTCCGACCGGCACGTCGGGGTGCCGCGGAGCGCGCAGGTCCTCGGCATCGTCCTGCAGCACTTGGTCTGGGGATCGGTCGGGGCTCTGGTCGCGACGAGCGTCGCGGTGGTGTCGGTGCGTGGCCTCGACGTCGACGACGCACTGCCGATCGTGCGCGAGGCGATCGCGATCGTGTCCCTCGGGCTCGTGGGCGCGCTGCTCGGCGGTGCGCTCGCCGCGGCCGCGATCCGCGAGCGCGCGCTGCACCGCTACTTCCGCTCCCGCTGACCGCGGCCGGCGGGGCGGAGGCGCACCGGGCCTCCCGTCGCCTGCGCGCCCCGTCCGCTGCGCGCCCCGTCCGCTGCGCGCCCCGTTCGCCAAAGCGACAGATTGCCGCGAACTGTTCGCGGCGATCTGTCGCTTTGGCGGGTACCTCGCACCGGGATGGCGTGGATCTGTCGCTCTGGCGCGGGCGACCGACGCCATTTGGTTGACGCGTCAACCAAATGGGCGCACACTGGTGCCATGCACACGCAGGACCTCCTCGCCGCCGACACCGGGATGGGTGCCGTCACCCTCCGCGTCGCGAACCTCGACCGGATGATCGGCTACTACCGCGACGGCGTCCAGCTCTCGCTGCTCTCGAACGAGGGCGGCGTCGCCGTCCTCGGGCGACCGGGCGCCGGTGGTCTGGCGATCCCGATCGTGATCCTCGAGCACGCGCCGTCGATGCAGCACGCCGGCCCGCACGACGCCGGCCTGTTCCACACCGCGATCCTGTTCGACACGAGGGCCGACCTGGCCGCCGCTCTGTACTCGGTCGCGACGAAGTTCCCGCAGACCTTCACCGGCAGTGCCGATCACCTGGTCAGCAACGCGTTCTACTTCACCGATCCCGAGGGCAACGGCGTCGAGCTGTACTGGGACCGTGACCGCACGGAGTGGTCGTGGACGCACGGCATGGTCGACATGGACACGAAGTACGTCGACCCGAACGCGTTCCTGCAGGAGCACCTGACGGCCGAGGCGCTGGAGTCCGCGCCGAACGCGCCGGGTCGGGTCGGTCACGTGCACCTGTCGGTCGGCGACGTCGCCAGCGCGAAGGACTTCTACGTCGACAAGCTCGGCTTCGCGACGACGGCCGGGTGGGGCGAGGCCCTGTTCGTCAGCGCCGGCGGCTACCACCACCACATGGCGATGAACACCTGGAACTCCCGTGGGGCCGGGCGCCGCCAGCTCGCGCTCGGGCTGGGGCTCGTGCGGATCGAGGTGCCCGGGTCGGACGACCTCGGTGCCCTCGTCGCACGCATGCACGACACCGGGGTGCAGACCGCCGACGACGGCCGGACGGTCGCGTTCGAGGACCCGTGGGCGAACCGCATCGAGGTGACCGCGCCCGGTCGCGGCTGACGCTGTCCGCCGCGGGGCGGCCGAGACTCGGGCTGCGCGACACTTCTCGCGCCCGCAGCCACGAGAAGTGTCGCCGACCCCGAGACTCGGCGCCGGCTGCCGCCGCCCGGGTCACGCGCGGTTCGAGATCCCGCCGTCCGACGTCAGCAGCTGCCCGTTCACCCAGCGTCCCTGCTCCGAGCAGAGGAACCCGACGAGTGCAGCGGTGTCCGACGGTCGTCCGAGTCGGCCGAGCGGCGTGCCCTCGACCGCCCAGCGCTTGACGTCGTCGGACATCCACCCGGTGTCGTTCGGGCCGGGGTTCACCACGTTCGCACTGACACCGAGGCTGCCGAGCTCCTTCGCGGCACCGAACACGAGACGGTCGAGCGCCCCCTTCGACGCCCCGTACGGCAGGTTGTACGCGATGTGGTCGCTCGTCAGCGCGACGATCCGCCGGCGGTCCCGCGGTGCGGCGTCGCCAACTCGTTCGAGTGCGGCCGCGTACGCCTGCACGAGCAGGAACGGCGCGCGGGCGTTGACCGCGAAGTGCCGGTCCCACGACTCGACCGTCGTGGTCCGGACGTCCGAGTCGACCGATTCGCAGTGCGACATCACCAGCGCGGTGACGGGGGCGCCCGCCTCGGTCTCGGCGCGGCCGACCAGGGCGGCCGCCTGGTCCGGGTCCTCCAGGTCGACCGGGAGGCGCGTCACGCGTGCACCCACCGACTCGCACTCCTGCACGACGGATTCGACCCCGTCGGGATCCGCCCCACCGCTCACGCGGTCGTCGTACGGGCCCCACCACGAGATGGCCAGGTCCCAGCCGTCGGTCGCCAGACGGGTGGCGAGCGCCGCGCCGATGCCGGCTCTGCGGCCCACACCGGTCACCAGGGCGAGTGGTCGTGCGGACGTCATACGGGCCTCCTGTCCGGTGCGCCGTCGCACCGATCGCCACCCAGTCTGCCGGAACCGGCCACGCGCGTGGCCATCGCACTCGGTGTCCTGTCGGCGAGGACCGGCACGCGAGGGCCAAGATGGACGGATGCCACGCACACGACCACCGCTCGGACGCGGACGCGGACCCCGCGGCGGTCGTCCGGACCCGCGCGACCTGCCGATCGAGCACGTCCGCGACCGGATGTCGTCCTACATCTACGGCAACATCACGGTGCTCGCCGCCGCGATCGCCGTCGACCCGGCCGCCATCCACCACGGGTCGGCGATCTGGGCCGTCCTGGCGACCGCGGTCCTGACCTACCTGGCGCACGTGCTCGCACACCTGGTGGCGCACGGCCTCGGCGGCGACGACTCCCAGACGGACGACGCCCGGCGTGAATCGGTCGTGACGATCATGCGGAACGCGAACCCGATCGCGACGTCCGGGCTCATTCCTGCGGTGCTGTACGCGGTGGCGTGGATCGGGTGGATCCCGACGGGGTGGGCGCAGACGGCCGCCCTGGTCATCCTGGTCGTGCGCATCGGGATGGTCGGTGTCTTCATGCAGCGGTTCAGCGGCAAGCGGCCCACGTTCCTCGGGCTCTGGGGCGGCATCGTGCTGGCCGCCGTGGCGTTCGTGATCGGTCTCGTGAAGGTGGTGTTGACGCATTGAGCGCCACCGAGTCCGAGCCGAAGCCGAAGCGGGCCGGCTGGAAGTTCCTCCGCGACCTCGTCGTCATCGTCGTCGTGGCGCTGCTGGCGTCGTTCCTGGTGAAGACCTACCTGGTCCGGTCCTTCTACATCCCGTCCGCGTCGATGGAGAACACGCTGCTGATCGGCGACCGCGTGCTCGTCAACGAACTCGTCCCCGGCGCCGTGCCGCTGCAGCGCGGTGACGTCGTCGTGTTCCAGGACCCGGGCGGCTGGCTCGGCACCGGGCAGGGCGACGACCTGATCAAGCGCGTGATCGGACTGCCCGGCGACACCGTCTCGTGCTGCGGCACCGGCGGACACCTGTCGGTGAACGGCCACCCGGTCGACGAACCCTACGTGGTGCCCGAGATCGGGTCGGACCGGGTCTCCGGCACCGACTTCGACATCACCGTGCCGAAGGGGCGCATCTGGGTGATGGGCGACAACCGGTACAACTCGGCGGACTCCCGCGTGCACGGCACGGTGCCGGTCGACGACGTGGTCGGTCGTGCGTTCATCACCACGTGGCCGGTGTCACGGTGGACGGTGCTCTCGCGGTACGCCGACGAGTGGGACCAGGTGCCGGACCCGTCCTGAGCGGCCCCGAGCTGCCCTGAGCGGCCTTGAGCGGTCCGGGGCGGTCGTTGCCCGCCCCGGTCGTCCGGTGCGGTAGCGTTCCGATTCCCGTGTCGGACCGTCCGCAGCGGGGTGAGCGGAGGCACTGTTCCGATGGACGCTGTGCCCATGGACGCTGTGCCCATGGACTACGTGACCGGGGGTGACGCAGAGCTGTCGATCCGGCGCATCGGGACGCACGGACACCGCTCCGGCACGATCGGCCCCCGACCGGACCACGTGGTCTTCTGGCTCGCCGACGGCCGTGCCCGCCTGACCGCGGACGACGGCTCGAGCTGGGACGTCGGCGCCGAACGCCCGATGATGCTCTCCGCCTCGGTCGCGTACGGCTTCGACACCGACGCCACGGCGATGACCCTGCTGCACCTGTCGCCGGCGTTGCTCGGCGGACGCGACGGCGACGGCGACCGCGACGGCGGCGGCGGCGACCGCGGCGGCGACCGCGGCGGCGGCCCAGCGGCCGAGTTCCGGCAACCGGACGCCGCCGACCCTCGGATCGAACCCCTCCGAGCACTGCTCCGCGACGTCACCGGTCGCGTCCTCGACCCCGCGCTGCCGGCCGACGAGCGGGCCGCCCTGAACCGACGCATCGCGACGGTCGTGCTGTCGACGTTCTCACCGTCGCGGTCCGACGTCGAGCACCGGATGCGTCGTGCGATCCGCTTCGTGCACGACCAGGCCGACCGGCCGCTCTCGGTGGGCGACATCGCGGACTCGTGCGGCCTGAGCGAGCGCGGCGTGCAGGACCTCTTCCGCCGGCGGCTCGCGGTGACGCCGATGCAGTACCTGCGCGAGGTCCGGCTCGACCGGGTCCACCTCGAACTCGGCCGGTCGCGTTCGGGCGCGCTGCTGGTGAGCGACGTCGCCCGGCGCTGGCAGTTCACGCACCTCGGGCGCTTCGCCGCCCACTACCGCGCACGCTTCGGCGAGCAGCCGCACGAGACGATCGCACGGCGTCCGGGCGCGGTCTGAACCGAGCCGCGCTCAGCAGCCCGTCGTCGTCAGCGTGACCGTCGCGACGGCGTCGTTCGTCACCGTCGTCGTCTGCGGGCACAGCGAGCCAGCGCGGACGGTGACCTTGCCGAGCGGCACGCCGGCGAAGTCCGCGGTGCCTCCGGGGAACACCCGCTGGTGCTCGGAGAGCTTGCCCGTCGACGCGAAGACCTTGACCTCGTACGGGTGGTCGGCGGCGTTGTCCGACACGGTGACCGAGACCTGGCCGGTCGAGTCGTGGGCGCCGCACCCCGCGAGCGTCACCAGAGCCGCCGCAGCGAGGGCGACAGCGGACAGGACACGGCGGGACACGCGTCCAGGGTAGTCCGGCACCGGGCCGCGCCGGACCAGGGTCGGCCGCCGAACACTCGGCGCGCCTGC
Source organism: Curtobacterium sp. PhB137 (assembly GCF_003814955.1). Classification (NCBI taxonomy): domain Bacteria; kingdom Bacillati; phylum Actinomycetota; class Actinomycetes; order Micrococcales; family Microbacteriaceae; genus Curtobacterium; species Curtobacterium sp. PhB137. The sequence continues at coordinate 1,197,172 of NZ_RKQO01000004.1, forward strand.
CCCGCGGACTGGGGTGGTGCGTCCTCCGTAGTGGGGACAGGACCTGTCCGGTTGGCGCGTTAGCGTGGGTGCATGCACTCGGAGACAGCGACGACCGTCCCAGTCACCGGCGCGCCCGACGCCGTGCGCCGAGCAGCGCTGCTCGCCGCACTCGACGTGGTCGAGGGTGGCGCCGAAGAGCGCTTCGACCGGATCACCCGCATCGCGCGTGAAGCCCTCGGCGTCTCCGGCTCCTTCCTGAACCTGGCGGGCGAGACCTCGCTGACCATCAAGTCCCAGCAGAGCGACAGCCACTTCGGACCGGTCATCCCGCTGCAGGACACCTTCTGCGGGCGCACGCTGGGGGAGCGCGGCGCCGTGCTCGTGCCGGATGCGCGCATCGACGCCCGCTACTCCGACATGCCGATGGTCGTCGGCGACCCGAACGTGCGCTTCTACGCCGGGGTCCCGCTGCGGCTCGGCGACGACGACGTCAAGGTCGGCACGCTCTGCCTCATCGATCCGGAACCGCGGACCCTCGACGCCGACGAGGTCGCCCTGCTCCAGGAGCTCGGTGTCTGGGCCGAACGGGAACTGGCAGCCGGCGCTGACGAGGACCGCCTGCGGTCCGTGCTCGCGGGGCTCGAACCCGGCACGGTCGACGTGCCCGGCTACCGGATCGCCGGGCTGTCGGTGCCGCACGGCGTCGTCTCCGGCGACTTCCACGACTGGCACCGTTCCGGCGACGACGCCGTGCACCTCACAGTGGCGGACGTCATGGGCAAGGGCATGTCGGCTGGGCTGCTCGCCGCGAACATCCGCGGCGCACTGCTCGCCCGCGGCGACCTGGCACCCGACGTCGCCGTCGCCGAGCTCGAGGCGCAGGTCGCACCAGACCTCAGCCGCGCCGAGTCGTTCGCGACGATGTTCCACGGCCGGCTCACGCCCTCGACCGGCCGGATCGACTTCACCGACGCCGGACACGGCCTCGTCCTGCAGCTCCGCGACGACGGCGCCGAGCGCATCCTGCGGTCGTCGGACCTGCCGATCGGGCTGCACCCCGCGGGCATCGAACGTGCCTCCGGGTCGCTCGTCATGCGTCCGGGTGACGTGGTCATCGTGGTGAGCGACGGCGCGCTCGAGCTGTGGGACTCCACGCTCGCGTCGCTGTCGCAGCTCGGGGAGCTCTACCGCGGCTCGCCGGACATCGCGACGTTCCTGCAGCGGGTGCGGTCACGTGCGGTCGACCACGACCCGGGCGACGACCTGACCGTCGTCGTGGTCGCGCGCGACCTCTGACGACGAGCCGTCGGCAGGCCGTCGGCAGGCCGTACGCCGGTCGTCGGCAGGTCGGGACTGGTCGCTCGTCGACTGGTCACGACGTGCCGTCGGCGCGCCGCCGGACGGTCACGAACGGTCGGGTACCGGGGGGCTGAACGACGGCTCGTGACCGGTCGCCGGACGTGAGCGGGGTGTCGTGACCGGTCGGGGCCCGCTCGGGGCCTGCTCGGGGCCCGCTCGGGGCCCGCGCAGCAGGCCCGCAGCAGGAACCGACTAGGCCGTGTTGATCAAGAGGTTTCTCGCTCGGCTGGGTGAGTCTTGAGGGGTGACGCGACAGGAGATCTCTGACGAGGTGTGGGCCGTGATGGAACCGTTGATGCCGAGGGTGTCGGGTCGGTCGCGGCCGTGGACGGATCACCGGCTCGCGGTGGAGGGGATGGCCTGGAAGTACCGGACTGGCGCGCCGTGGCGGGATGTGCCGGAGCGGTTCGGGAAGTGGAACTCGATCTATAAGCGGTTCAACCGGTGGGCTGAGGACGGCACCTGGGAGAAGATGCTCTCCGAGGTGCAGAAGCAGGCCGATGCGGCGGGGAAGATCGACTGGGTCGTTTCCATCGACTCGACGATCGCGCGAGTGCATCAGCATGGCGCGACCCTCGCGCGGGACACAGGGGGCGCTGCCAAATCACAAGAATCCGTGGTTTGAGCCGCCTGATCACGGGATCGGCCGCTCCCGCGGCGGCCTGACGACCAAGCTGCACCTGGTCTGCGACGGGCGCGGCAGGCCGCTGGGCATGATGATCACCGGCGGGAACATCAACGACACCACGATGATGACCGCGGTGCTCGAGGACATCCATGTCCCCCGCGACGGCAAGGGCAGGCCTCGCACTCGCCCCGACCGGGTGCTGGCTGACAAGGGCTACCCGTCGAAGGCGAACCGCGCCTGGCTCCGCGATCGCGGGATCGCGGCGACGATTCCCGAGCGTGACGACCAGATCGCGCACCGCCGCAAAAAGCCGGGCCGTCCGATCGACTTCGGCGACGAGCAGCAGGAGCGCTACAAGGGCCGAAACGTCGTAGAACGCTGCTTCAACAAGCTCAAACAGTGGCGTGGCATCGCGATGCGCTCCGACAAGCTCGCCCGTAACTACCGCGCCGCCGTCAGCCTCGCCACGACGCTGAACTGGATCAAGACGGACCGTTTCGCTCCGCGCTAGTCCGCGGCGGGTGCCGGTTGCCCGCCCAGTCGGACGGTTGGCGCGTCGGACTCGTTCCAGCGGAACAGCACCAAGTGCCAGAGGCCCGGGCTCTTGCGCGAAGGGTCGATCAACCCGTTCGCGCCAGCCTCCAGGAGGTGGTCGCGCACCGTCCACGACGACGGCGTTCCTCCGGCGGTAGCGATGTCTTGCCAGGGAGCTACGGCCTTAGCGAGGTCAATGCCGGCCGACTCCAGCGCGCTCACGTCGCGCAGGTCGACGATGCGAGAAGCCTCGACGTCGATCTCGATGATCTCCAGCGCGGCCGACCGGGCGTCCTTATGAGCGATCATCGCAGCTTCGACCCCGTCGACCGATGAGCTCAAATAGAGCGTTGGTTCGTGCGCCCTCGAGTAACGGCCTGCCGAACGTGATCCCGCGATCGCGAACTCGCGGAAGTTCGGATCAATGGCGCGATAGAAGGTGCCGCGAATCGCGGGGGCGAATGTCGAGTCGATGGTTGTCACGATGCCAGCATCTCACTCTGCGTGAGCCCCGCGATCCAAACGGATGGCTTGATCAACACGCCCTAGGCGCCGAGGCGCTCGATGAGCTCGGCGTAGCGCGCGGCGGTGCGGGACACGATCGCCTCGGGCAGCACCGGGGGCGTGCCCTGGCGGTCCCAGTTGGCGCTCAGCCAGTCGCGCACGATCTGCTTGTCGAAGGAGTCCGTCCGACCGTCGGCCCGGGCGTCCCAGTACCGGCTCGAGTCGCTGGTCAGGACCTCGTCCGCGATCCGGATCCGGCCGTCGGCGTCCTGCCCGAACTCGAACTTGGTGTCCGCGATCACGACGTCGCGCTCGAGGGCGATCGCCGCCGCCTCGGTGTACACGTGCAGCGACAGGTCGCGCAGGGTCGCCGCGACCTCGGCGCCGACCAGGTCGACAGTCTGCTCGTACGAGATGTTCTCGTCGTGCTCGCCCTGCGGTGCCTTGTAGGCAGGGGTGTAGATCGGCTCGGGCAAGCGGTCGCCGTTCGACAGCCCGTCGGGCAGGGCGACGCCGCAGACGCTGCCGGTCTGCTGGTACTCGGCCCAGCCGCTGCCGACCAGGTACCCGCGCACGACGCACTCGACGGGGAACATCTCGAGCGGCATGACGTGCATCGACCGCGACTCGACCTCGGCCGGTACGGGGGTGCCGCCGGACGACGGGCCGATGATGTGGTTCGGCACGTCGCTCAGCTGCGTGAACCAGAAGCGCGACAAGCGGGTGAGCAGTTCGCCCTTGCCGGGGATCGGTGGCTCGAGCGCGAAGTCGTAGGCACTGACCCGGTCGGACGCCACGAGCAGCAGCTCGGACGCACTCTGGATGTCGGCGGTGCCGGTCGGCACGTACAGCTCGCGGACCTTGCCCGACGAGACGTGGTCCCAGCCCTCGATCACGGGCGCGGCGCTCATCGGGTGACCTTCGCGGCGATGTCGGTGCGGTACTGCGCGCCCTGCAGGGTGATGTCGCCGAGGCCCGCGTAGGCGCGCTCCCGCGCCTGGACGAAGTCGGCCCCGGTCGCGACGACGCTGAGCACACGACCGCCGGTGGCGACGAGGGAGCCGTCGAGCAGTCCGGTGGCGGCGTGTGCGACGGAGACGCCGTCGCGGGCGTTCGCGGCGTCGATGCCGGTGATCGGACGGCCGGTCTGCGGGTTCTCCGGGTAGCCCTCGCTCGCGAGCACGACCGTGACCGCCGCGTCCGGACGGAACGAGGGTGCCGGGGTGCCCCCGAGCTGTCCCGTCGCGGCGGCGAGCAGCAGTCCGCTCAGCGGCGTCGCCAGGCGGGGGAGGACGACCTGGGTCTCCGGGTCGCCGAAGCGCGCGTTGAACTCGATGACCCGGACACCCTGCTCGGTGACGATGAGCCCGCAGTAGAGCAGCCCGACGAACGGGGTGCCCTCGTGCTCGAGGCGACGGACGGTGGGCAGCGCGACCAGCTCGGTGACCTCGTCGACGAAGGCCTGCTCGGACGCCCAACGATCGGCCAGCCACGGCAGCGGCGAGTACGCGCCCATGCCGCCTGTGTTCGGCCCGAGGTCCCCGTCGGCCAGGCGCTTGTAGTCCTGCGCGGGGCTGAGCGGGCGGACGTCGTGGCCGTCGCTCAGGAAGAACAACGAGACCTCTTCGCCGTCGAGGAACTCCTCGACCACGACGTGCCCGTGCTGCAGCCAGTAGGTGGCGTGGTCGATCGCGGCTTGACGGTCCTCGGTCACGAGGACGCCCTTGCCCGCGGCCAGCCCGTCGGCCTTCACGACGTACGGTGCGCCGAGCTCGTCGATCGCGGCGACGGCCTCTTCCGCCGTGCCGGCGTACACCGGGCGGCCGGTGGGCACGTTCGCCTCGGACATGATGCGCTTGGCGAAGGCCTTCGAGCCCTCGAGCTGCGCGGCGGCCTTGCCCGGCCCGAAGACCGGGATGCCCCGGGTGCGGACGGGGTCGGCCACACCGGCGATGAGCGGCGCCTCGGGCCCGACGACGACCAGTTCGACGCCGTTCTCGATCGCGTACTCGGCGACGAGTGCGCCGTTGGTGGGGTCGAGGGAGACGGTCTCGACATCGGCGGCGATGCCGGCGTTGCCGGGAGCAGCCGTGATGACGTGGCCCGCCTGTTCAGCGAGGAGGGCCGTGATGATCGCGTGCTCGCGGGCACCGGAACCGAGGACGAGGATTCGCACCCGATCACCCTACCGATCAGGACTCGCCCCCCGCGAGGCGACGGCTAGCCTGTGGAGATGCCACCCAGGAGGATCGAGGACGCCGCCGGCCGCGCCGCACTGACCGCGGTGCAGCAGGGCGACACGGCACGGGCGACCGTCGCGACGGCCGTCCGGTGGACCCTGCAGCGCCTCGCCGACGACGTGCCGGGCAACAGCGTCGAGGTCCGGGTGCCGCCGTTCGCCGCGGTCCAGGCCGTCCCCGGCCCGCGCCACACCCGTGGCACGCCGCCGAACGTGGTCGAGACGGACGCCACGACGTGGCTCGCGCTCGCGACCGCGGAGCTGACCTGGGACGAAGCCGTCGCGCAGTCACGCGTCAGCGCTTCCGGCTCACGTGCGGACCTGACGGCGTTCCTGCCGGTGCGGGTCGCGCCGTAGTCCGGGTCGCGCGGAGTCACACCGAGGCCGGTGCGGCTCACGCCGGAGTCACACCGAGGATTACCTAGCCGGTCGAACCGAATTAGGTAGTCCCTACCGATGCGGGCGCATGCACTGCGAACCTACGCTTGAAGTCGCCGGGATTCGGACCCGACCCGAACGGGTCCGAACCCGGCGACAGGGACCAAGGTACGCGATGTTCCACACAACGTGTCAACCGCCGCGGCGCGTCGTGCTGCAATGCGCAACGTTCTTGCGTCACGAGTGGACTCAGAAGAGTCCGGCGAGCTCCGACCGGGCGTGCAGGTCCCACTTGCCGAACACCCGCGACAGGTGCGCGTCGATGGTCCGCGTCGAGAGCCCGAGCTCCTCGCCGATCAGGCGGTTGCTCAACCCCTGAGCCGCGAGCTCGGCGACCTGGTACTCGCGGTTCGTGAGCGGTGGTTTCGGCCGGCCGGCCGTGACCGCCATGCCGTGCGACGCGAGCACCCCCTGCGCCGCGATCACCCGCGTCCGGTCGCGTGCGGTCAGGGCGTCGGCGTACTCGACGATGGCCGCGGCGAGCGGACCGTCGACCCGAGCCGCTGCCTCGCGCATGCGACCGAGCGAGGTACCGGTCTCGCGTCCGTTCAGCATGTCCATCGCGTAGTGCAGCGTCTGCGCGTACATGACGTGCGTCCACCCACCGCTCGCCGTCCCGCGGTCGATGATGTCGTCGGCGTGCCGGAGCCCGGCCGGGTTGCCGAGCACCGCCTCGGTCCAGGCGATCGTCACCGCGACCTGCTCGCCCGTGATCCGCATCGCCCGCTGCGGGGTGGCCCTCGCCCGGTCGAGCGCACGAGTCGCGTCCTCGGTTCGACCGGCGTAGGCGTACGCCATCGCGAGTCGTGCCCACGGGTAGGCCGCGAAGCCGCCGTGGTCCGCGACGTCGTACCGCTCGCAGGCAGCCGAGAACGCCGCGATCGCGTCGTCCCAGCGCCGTTGGCCGATTGCGAGGTTGCCGTCGCCGATGAGCTCGAGGGTGAAGTCGTACTTCAGGTACGGGTTCGACCGGCGGACCGGCACCTCGGTGAGCAGGTCGGCGAGGTCGCCGCGCCAGACCTGCACCTGGTGCAGCACTGAAAAGATCTCGCCGACGCTCCACGGTGCGTCCTCGAGGTGCTCGATCGCGGTTGCCAGTGCCCGGTGACCGAGGGCCGAGGCGTCGTCGAGCCGGCCGGCCGTGGCGAGCGCCATGATCGCGCAGGGGGCGACGCACAGGAACGCGAACGGGATGGTCGGGGCGTGCACGATGCCGCTGTGCTCGAGTTCGGCCCGCACCTCGTCGAACCGTCCGCCCCACCCGAGGTGTGCGAGTCGCAGCAGGCGGAGCCGTTCGACCGCGTCGCCGGACACCAGCCGGCTGGCGACGTCGGTGAGCGCGACCGCTGCCAGCACGTCGTCGTCGTGGAACTGCCGGATGTTGGCGAGGATCTCGCAGGCCTCGACCACGAGGGCGTCGTCCACCGTGCCGGGGTCCGCGCGGGCGACGGCCCAGGCAGCCTCGGCGTCGGCGCGACCGGCCTCGCGCCCGTCGGTGTACGAGTACGCCAGCGACCGCAGGCAGCGCGCGGCGACCTGCTCGTTCGGGTGCAGTGTCCGCCGGAGCGCTGCTGAGGCCAGGGCGATCGCGCTCTCGTGCTCCTGCAGCCGCACCGCGACCTGCGCCGCGTCGAGCAGCTGCTCGACCGGGGGCACGACACCGCAGTCGAGCGCCCAGAGCGCCGACCGCAAGCGTGCGGCGGGCGGGGCGCCCTCGGGACTGTCGGTGCGGAAGGCGTTCGCGCGGGCGAAGAGTGCCGTGCGGCGGGCGACCGGTACCAGGCCGCGGATCACGTCGCCGACGAGCGGGTGCTGCGGACGGGCCACCGCGGCGCCGTCGTCGAGCGAGTCGATCCGGACCAGCCCGAGCGCGACCACGCGGTCGACGTCGCCGCCGCTGACCAGGCCGAGCAGCCGCGCGAGCGGGATCGGGTCGGCCAGTGCCACGATGTCGACGACGTCGCGCAGGTCCTCCGGCAACGAGCCGAGCTCCGTCCGGTACATGTCGGCGAGGCTGTTCGACGCCGTCACCCGGCCGCGCCAGTACCACCCGGAGGCCGTGTGCTCGAGCGCACCTGAAGTGCGAGCGGCGCGGACGACCTCACGCAGGTAGAGCGGGTTGCCGGCGGTCGCGCGGTGCACTCGTTCGGCCGAGGCGTTCTCGAGCTGCGAGCCGAGTGCCTCGGCCACCAGGGCCGACGTCTCGCGCAGGGTGAGCGGCTCGAGGTCGATGCGCTCGAGCAGGTCGTCCTGCCACAGGGCGCGGAGCGGTTCCGGCAGCGCGGTGAAGTCACGGCAGGTCAGGACGAGTCGCGCACCCTGGTGCCGGACGAGCCACGCCACGTACCGGGCGGAGATCGCGTCGAGGTGGTCGGCGTCGTCGACGCGCAGCAGGACGTCGCGGTCCGCCAGGTCGGCGATCGCCCGGAGGCGCTGCTCGGCCCCGGCGTCGTCGGACAGTTCGGACAGGGTCGCCGGCAGCTCGCCGAAGCGGTCCGAGATCGCGCCGAAGGGCATCGACCGCCCGGAGGCGACGGCGGTGATGGGCACCACGACCGTGCGCCCGGTGGCGTCCCGTCCGGCGACGCGGTCGGTGACGCGGGCGGCGACGGTGCTCTTGCCGAGACCCGGGGCGCCGACGAGCGCGACGCTCCACTGGTGCTCTGCGACGACGGACACGGCACGGTCCTCTTCGTGGCGTTGCATCACGGGCCAGGTCACGCGCGCCGGGGTGCTCGGGGTGCGACCTCGCCCCCGTACGGTCCGTTCTCGCATCCGTGTCACCTCCAGCCCTTGGGATACCAACGCGTACGGATCATCCTCTCCTGGATCGGACTGCGCGGACAGGCCGGGAGACGTCCCACAGTGGGGGACAATGGGTGGGTGAGCAACACCGATCGACCCGACGACCAGCCGGTCCCGGCCCCTGCGCCGAACGCCGTCTCCACCTCCGACGAGGTCACGATCCGTCGTGCCCCGAAGTTCGGGGTGTTCATCGTCGGCGGTGCGGTGCTCGGGTTCATCGCGACCCTGATCGTCGTCTCGCTCACCATGAACCTCGGTGGCCAGCAGGAGGAGTCGAGCTTCGGCAGCCTGGTGGGCTACTTCAGCCTGTGGGGCGTCACGATCGGCGCCTTCGTCGGCGCGGTCGTCGCCGTCGTGTTCGACCGGGTCTTCGCCCGGCGCGCGGCCCGCCTGACGGCGGAGCGTGTCGAGGTCGAGCTGCCGCCCGAGACGGTCGACGGCGAGATCGACGAGCACGGCGACCAGCGGCCGTAGCCGCAACCGCTTCCAGACGGGAGGCCCGTGGCGACACCGCCACGGGCCTCCCGTCTGTCAGGTGGGTGCGTCTCGGACGCGACCTAGCTGAGCTGGTTCGCCTCGACCCAGGACAGGTACTCCGGGCTCACGGTGCCCGTGACGTACTCGCCCGTGAAGCAGCTCATCTCGAGGTCGGTCACGTCGGAGCCCTCGATGATGGCGTCCCGCATGTCGCCGATCTCCTGGTAGATCAGGTGATCACTGCCGAGCACGCGGTTGATCTCCGGGATCTTCCGGTCGTGCGCGATGAGCTCGTCGCGCGTCGGCATGTTGATGCCGTAGACGTGCGGGAACCGGACCGGGGGAGCGGCACTCGTGAAGGTGACCTCGTTCGCACCGGCGGCGCGGGCCATCTCCACGATCTCCTTGCTCGTCGTGCCGCGCACGATCGAGTCGTCGACGATCAGGATGTTCTTGCCCTTGAACTCCGACGACATCGCGTTGAGCTTCTGTCGGACGGACCGCTTGCGCTCCGCCTGGCCCGGCATGATGAACGTCCGGCCGACGTAGCGGTTCTTGTAGAAGCCCTCGCGGTACTCGATGCCGAGCTTCCGTGCGACCTGCATGGCAGCCGGTCGGGACGAGTCCGGGATCGGCATCACGACGTCGATGTCACCGGTCGGCGCGTACTGCTCGATTGTGTCCGCCAGCCGGTTGCCGAGGCGCAGGCGGGCGTCGTAGACCGAGATGCCGTTCATGACCGAGTCGGGACGAGCCAGGTACACGTACTCGAACGAACACGGCACGAGCCGCGGGTTCTTCGCACACTGCCGGGCGTGCATCTGCCCGTTCATCTCGATGAAGATCGCCTCGCCCGGGGCGACGTCGCGCACGATCTCGTAGCCGCCGGACTCGAGCACCAGCGACTCGCTCGCGACGACCCACTCGGGCTGGCCGGCCTCGTCGAACTTGTGGCCGAGGATGAGCGGCCGGATGCCGAACGGGTCGCGGAAGGCCAGGAGCCCGTGGCCGGCGATCGTGGCGATCGTGGCGTACGAGCCCTCGACCCGCTCGTGCACGCGCTCGACGGCGTCGAAGACCTGCCCGGGATCGAGGTCCGTGCCGCGGACCTGTCCCTGCAGCTCGTGCGCCAGCACGTTCACCAGGAGCTCGGTGTCCGACGTGGTGTTGAGGTGCCGACGGTCGATGTCGAACAGTTCACGCGTCAGTTCCCGCGTGTTGGTGAGGTTGCCGTTGTGGACGAGGACGATGCCGTAGGGCGCGTTCACGTAGAACGGCTGCGCTTCTTCCTCGTTGCTCGCCGCGCCCTTGGTGGCGTAGCGCACGTGGCCGAGGCCCATGGTGCCGAGGAGGGCGCGCATGTCACGGGTTCGGAACGACTCCCGCACGTGGCCGCGGGTCTTGTGCATGTGGTGCACGTGACCCTCGACCGTGGCGATGCCCGTCGAGTCCTGCCCGCGGTGCTGCAGGAGGAGCAGTGCGTCGTAGATGGATTGGTTGGCGGGGCCCTGTGCAACGAGGCCGACGATGCCGCACATTCGCGGGTGTGCTCCAGACCGTAGAATCGGGGGGTACCGAACAAGTCTGCCATGTCACCGCGAAGGACTCCGCATGCCCAACCCGTACGCCGAAGCCGGAGTGGACACCGCTGCCGGTGACCTGGCCGTCGAACTCATGAAGTCCGCAGTCGCGGCGACGCACAACAGCCACGTGCTGGGCGGCGTGGGCGGCTTCGCCGGACTCTACGACGTGTCCTTCCTGAAGGACTTCTCACACCCGTTGCTCGCGACCTCGACCGACGGCGTCGGCACCAAGGTCGCCATCGCCCAGGCGATCGACAAGCACGACACCATCGGGCAGGACCTGGTCGGCATGGTCGTCGACGACATCGTGGTGGTCGGTGCGAAGCCGCTGTTCATGACCGACTACATCGCCTGCGGGCGCGTCGTGCCGAACCGCATCGCCGACATCGTCGCCGGGATCGCCCGCGGCTGCTCGGCGACGGGCACCGCGCTGGTCGGTGGCGAGACCGCCGAGCACCCCGGGCTGCTCGGCCCGGACGACTACGACGTGGCCGGTGCCGCGACCGGTGTCGTCGAGGCCGGTTCGCAGCTCGGTGCCCACCTGGTGCAGGACGGCGACGTCGTGCTCGCCATCGAGTCGTCCGGGCTGCACTCGAACGGGTACTCGCTCGTCCGGCACATCCTGGCGTCGCGCGGGGTCGGGTACACCGACCAGCTGGCCGAGTTCGGCGGCGTCTCGGTCGGCGAAGCCCTGCTCGAGCCCACCCGCCTGTACACGACGCCGCTGCTGGAGCTGCTCGAGCAGCACCCGGGCGCCGTGCACTCCCTGTCGCACGTGACCGGTGGTGGCATCGCGGCGAACCTGGCGCGCGTGCTGCCCGTCGGCTCGTGGATCGAGGTCGACCGCTCGACCTGGCAGCCGCTTCCGGTCTTCCGCGTGCTCGCCGACATGGCCGGCACGCCGATCGAGGACACCGAGGGCACCTGGAACCTGGGCATCGGCATGTTCGCCGTGGTGTCCGCCAGCGCCGCGGTGGACGTCATCGAGTCGCTCGGCGTGGCCGGGATGCCCGCGTGGCCCGTCGGCACGATCGCCACGTCGGCCCGCGACCTGACCGGCTTCGAGCAGGGCGCCAAGGGCGTCGACGGCGGTGCCGTGCGGCTCGTCGGGAGCTACGCCGCCTGAGCGAGCCGGCCACGCCCGTCACGCAGGCCGCATGGCGGGCGTTCGTCGTGCCTCCAGGCCGCACGACCTGCCGTCAGGTGTCCGCCGAGCGGTCACGAAGTGCCGCTCGGTCCGGCCGCGGGTGGCACTTCGTGACCACTCGGCATTCCCCGCGTGGGGAGTCGTGACCGGTCCGCGTCATCCGCGTGGGCACGCAGAAACGCCGCGCTGCCCGGAGGCGCGCGGCGTGACGGCTGTGCCGGTCAGGCGGACTTGTTCTGGTCCGCTTCGGTCTCGAACTCGTCGGATTCGTCTGCCGCTTCGGGACCGTACTGGTCCGCCCAGCGGTCGACAAGATCGTCATCGGAGTGTTGTCCGGCGGAGAGCTCCTGCTCGAGTGCACCGTAGTTCGTCTGCGGGCTGAAGTACTTCAGCTCACGGGCGACCTTGGTGTGCTTCGCCTTTTGACGGCCGCGCCCCATGCGTGACCCCCTCGTTCGGCTCTGGTCCGGTCCTGGCGAATGACGGAAGATCACTCGGGGAACCAGACGGTTCGTGGTTTGAAATCTGCCGATCACTCTACCATGTACCTCGATCTGGACGTCGCCGCGACGGCTCCGCGCACAGGAGAATCGAAGTGATGACCGAACCCCTCGAGAACCCAGTCGACCAGTCCGCCCGTGTCGTCGTCATCGGTGCGGGGCAGGCCGGACTGTCGGTGGGATACCACCTGCGCCGCCTGGGGCTCGTGCCCGGCACCGACCTGGTGCTGCTCGATCGTGCCCCGAGCACGGGTGGTGCCTGGCAGTTCCGGTGGGAGGCCCTGCGGCTCGGCGCGGCGCACCGCGTGCACGACCTGCCGGGGATGCGGGCGATGGGGCTCCAGTTCGACGACGCCGATCGGTCACGACCCGCCCGGGACGTCGTGGGGGAGTACTACCGGCGGTTCGAGCAGCACCACGACCTGCGGGTCCGGCGTCCGGTCTCGGTGCCGTCGGTCTCGCGCACCGAGGACGGCCGACTGTGCGTCACGACCCGCTCCGCCGACGGCACCGAGACCCGGATCCGCGCCGACGTCGTGGTGAACGCATCGGGCACGTGGGGCACGCCGTTCGTGCCGTGGTACCCGGGCCGAGGCGCGTTCCGCGGACGACAGCTCGACACGACCGAGTACCGCAGCGCCGCGGAGTTCGCCCGGCAGGACGTCGTCGTGGTCGGCGGCGGGACGAGTGCCATCGGTTTCCTGCTCGAACTCGACGGCGTCGCCCGGTCGACCCACTGGTTCACCCGACGGCCGATGGTGTGGGCGGACTCGTCGTCGCTCGACCTCGAGTCGGCGGTCGCAGCGGTCGACGAGCAGGACCGTGCCGCCCGTGCCGGCGAGGTGCTGCCGAGCATCGTGAGCGGCACGGGCGTGCCGGTCTCGCGGCGGATCCGCGCGGGCATCGACCGCGGGGTCCTGCGCGACCAGCCGATGTTCACGCGGATGGACGAGACCGGCGTGGTGACGGCCGACGGCACGCACGTGCACGCCGACGCGGTGCTCTGGGCGACCGGGTTCCGGGCCGACCTGCGGCACCTCGCGCCGCTGCACCTGCGGACCGCGGCCGGCGGGGTCGTCGTGGCGGACGGGCGCTCGGTCGACGAGCCGCGGTTGTTCCTGGCGGGCTACGGGCCGCAGGCGTCGACGATCGGGGCGAACCGGGCCGGACGGCTCATCGCCCGCCAGGTGATGGACGTGCTCGCCGCCGCCTGAGCCGCTCCGCCTGGTGCGAGGTTGACCACCCGGTGCGAGGTTCTTTCGGCGCACCGAGTGATCAACCTCGCACCAGGGGCGCAGGGCGGCGCAGGGCGGGTCAGGCGGGCAGGGGCTCCTGCACGCCACGACGGCGACGGGACGACGCCAGGAACACGGCGTCGAGCGAGAACCGCCCCGGGCCGGTCAGCGCCACGACGAGCGAACCGACCGCCAGGACGAGCACGTACTCGAAGCCGCCGTCCTGCGAGTAGAAGCCGGACGACGCGTGCGCGAGCAGCCCCGCGACGACCATGTCGACGGCGAGCAGGACGCCCACGACGCGGGTCGCGACGCCGAGCACGAGCAGCACGCCGCCGACGAGTTCGAGGCCCGCCACCAGGGGCGCGGCGACGTCGGCGAGCGGGACACCCATGCCGGAGAAGCCCTGGGCCACGTTCGGGATGCCCTGGGCGAACTTCTGCGCGCCGTGGGCGATGAACACCACCCCGAGGACGATGCGGAGCGCGGTCAGGCCGATGGAGGTCGATGTCGTTCGCATGGCCACGAAGCTAACCGGTGACACGTCATCGATGCCCCTCGTCCGGGGGTCTGCCCGGACATCACCAGAACATGCCCAGGCTGGGGTCCGCCGAAGGGCGGACCCGCTCTCAGGAACCCGTGGTGTCGGTGCCGCGGCCGGTCTGCTGCTGCAGGCGGTCGATGTGCTCCGAGGCCTCGGCCTTGGTCAGGTCAGCGGAGAGCTCCTCGCCGGCTTCACGGGCCAGGGTGTCGAGGTAGCTGCGCTGGGGTCCGGTCATCGGCTCGTCACCGGTGACCCACTGCTCGGGGTCCTTCCTCGCGTCGGTCGACGGGTCCGGACGGGCGCCGCCGAGGGTCTCTTCTGCATCACTCATGCCGAGGACGCTACGCCGCACCTCCGACGCACCCCGCAGACGGTGTGTCCCCCGTCAGACCGGCGTGGCCGAGTACCGCACCAGGTCCGGGCCGACCGCACTCGTGGCGATCGGCACGGTCCGTCCCTCGCGACGGACCCAGATCGTCGCGGCCTGCTCGTCGATCCGCTCGACCTCGTGCAGCGAGCCGTCGAGCAGCACGGTCGCGGACACCACGACCCGGCCGCTGGACGGCCGCGGGGGCAGACCGGGGACGTCGTCGTCGTACGCCGCGTACTCGCCGGGCTGCAGGAACGGGGACACCGGAGCGGTCACGACCTCGAAGCCCTCGTCGACCTCGGCGACCGCCACGAGCCGCACCGCCTGGTCCGTCGGCAGGGGGACGTCGACCACCCAGGGCGCCTCGGAACCGGCCAGTGCGCGGAAGGCGGGCCGACCGTCGGGGGCGAGCCGTGCCTCCAGGCCGTCGATCCGGACCCGTCCGCGACCGCGCGAATCGGCGTAGAGACCGGGCTCGATGCCGGACTGCCGCGCCTCGAGCCGGGTGATGACCACGCGGTCCGGGCGGTACCAGTCGCGCAGCGTCGACGGGTCGACCCACCCGACGCTGGGGACGCCGCGCGACAGCGCTGCCGACTCGTCGGCGGCGCGCTCGTCGAGCGCACCCAGGGGGTGTTCGCCGCGCACCGCGACGAGTCCTTCGTGGCGGCTGCCCGCGACGGGCTCGTGGTCCAGCACCTCGACGCGCTTCGACACCTTGCCGCCGTGGCCGTCGAACGTGGCGAACGTCCGCAGGTCGGTGATCGTCATGACGTCAGATGCTACGACTCGTCGCCCCGACGCGGCGAGGTCGGCACGAGCGCGTGCAGCTCACCGGTGCACTGCGCGGGGTCGACGCCCTCGGCGGGACCGGCCGGTCGGGTCGCGCGACGCGGCTGCAGGCTGTTCCGCTGCGCGGACCGGGCCAGGCGATCATCGACGACACCGTCGACCGGCGCTCCGGCCGAGCCGGCGAGGGACCGGCGGAGCGGGGGCCGCACGGGCTCGCCGCGACGTTCCTGGCCGGGGAGCGGACGCGACCGGCGGCCGTACAGCAGCTCGGACGAGTCGAGCAGCCACGGCACCAGCGCCACGGTGACGCCGTGCACGAGCAGGAGCTTCTTGCGGATGCGACGACCGCGGTGGTTGTGGAGCAGGCCCTCCCACCAGTGACCGACGATGAAGATCGGGGTGTAGACGGTGACGACCTCGGAGCCGTGCTCGAGCCGGTGCGCCTTGATGTACTTGATGAGCGGCATCGAGATGTCGCGGTACGGACTCGGCACGATGGTCAACGGCATCCGGATGCCGTACTCGGCCCACTGGTCGCGCAGGTTCTGGGCGTCGGCGTCGTCGATCGCGACGTGGACCGCCTCGCAGCTGGCGTGCTCGGCGGCGATCGCGTAGTCGAGGGCCTTCAGCACGGGCTTCTGCAGCTTGTTCACGAGCACGACGGCGTGGTCGCCGGTGGCACCGAACTCGGTCTCGACGTCGGCCTCGATCTCGTGCGAGACGTCGCGGTAGTAACGGTTCACGCCGAGCATGAGCACGTACAGGATCGGCATGATCAGGAACACGAGCCAGGCGCCGTGCGTGAACTTGGTGATCGTGACGATGACCAGGACGACGAGGGTGAACGTGGCGCCGATCGCGTTGATGGTGCGGGAGCGCACCACCTGCGCGCGGTTGACGGACGGATCGGCGGTGCCGGCCCGGTCCGCGCGCAGCAGTCGCGTCCAGTGCACGACCATGCCCGTCTGCCCGAGGGTGAACGACACGAAGACGCCGATGATGTAGAGCTGGATGAGGCTCGTGACGTTCGCCCGGTACACCACGAGCAGCGCCGCGGCGACGAGCGCCAGGACGATGACGCCGTTCGAGTAGATGAGCCGGTCGCCGCGCGTCGACAGGGCCTTGGGGGCGTACGAGTCGCGGGCCAGGATCGAGCCGAGCAGCGGGAACCCGTTGAACGCCGTGTTCGCGGCGAGGAGCAGGACCGCGGCCGTCGTCGCCTGGATGACGAAGAACAGCACCGAGTTGTCACCGAACGTCGCCGCCGCGATCTGGGCGATGAGGGAGCGCTGCGGCGTCGTGGCGCAGTCCGCGAACCCCTGCAGGTCGCAGGCGCGTTCGGCGTAGTGCACGCGGGACACGAGCGCGAGCGTGATGAGCCCGATGAACAGGACGATCGCGATGCCGCCCATCGCCACCAGGGTCGCCTGCGCGTTCTTGATCTTCGGGCGTCGGAAGGCCTGCACGCCGTTCGCGATGGCCTCGACGCCGGTCAGGGCCGAGCAGCCGGAGGCGAAGGCCCGGAGGAGCAGCAGGATGAACGCCGCCTGCGTCGTGTGCTCGACGTTGTCGACGGTGTACCCGGCGGACTCGGCGACCGGGGCGTGCCCGGCGGCGACGCGGACCAGGCCGGTGACGACCATCACGAAGACCGACGCCACGAACAGGTAGGTGGGGATGGCGAACGCCTTGCTCGACTCCCGCACGCCGCGCAGGTTCGTGGCGGCGAGGAGCACGACGAACACGAGCGCGAGTTCGACGCGGACGTCGTTCAGCATCGGCAGCGCCGAGATGATGTTGTCCACGCCGGAGGCCACCGACACCGCGACCGTCATGACGTAGTCGACGAGCAGCGCACTCGCGACGACCAGCCCGGCCTTCTCGCCGAGGTTCCGGTGCGCGACCTCGTAGTCGCCGCCGCCGGACGGGTACGCCTTGATGAGCTGTCGGTAGGACGCGACGACCACCACGAGCAGCAGCACGACGAGCGCGGCCACCCACGGTGCGAAGGTCAGGAACGACATCCCGCCGAGCAGCAGGATCATCAGGAGTTCCTGCGGTGCGTACGCGACGGAGGACAGCGGGTCACTCGCGAAGATCGGCAGTGCCAGGTGCTTCGGGAGGAGCTGTCCTTCGAGCTTCTCAGAGGGGAGCGGATCCCCGATCAGTCGCGCTTTCAGCGACCGGACCTCGTTCGTCACGAGCGGCAAACCTACTCAGTTCCGGGCGGGAGTCAACACGGGTCCCCGGGCGGTCATTCCCGGTCGGTCGCGTGTCGTCGACTCCGCACCCCGATCACCCCTTGCGGTTGACGTGGCGTCAACCTCTACGGTGGGCTGCATGAGGGATCCGTCAGACATCGCCACGGAAGCTGCGAAAGCACCCCACGGCATCGCCGACGTGGCGCGATCCGCCGGGGTGTCGAGCCGCACGCTCCGCCACTACGACGCCATCGGGCTGCTGCCGGCCACCGCCGTCGGCGACGGCGGACTCCGCCGCTACGACGACCGGGCACTCGTCCGGCTGCAGCGCATCCTGCTGCTGCGCGGCCTCGGCCTCGGGCTGCCCGACATCCGCCGGGTCCTCGACGGCGAGCAGGACGACGTCGCCGCCCTCACCGCGCACGTCGCCTGGCTCGAACGCGAGCGGGACCGCCTCGCCCGGCAGCTCGCCGCCGTGCGCACCACCATCACCAGGATCGAGAACGGGGACACCATGAACGCCACGGACACCTTCGACGGGTTCGACCAGACCCGCTTCAAGCACGAGGTCGAGGAGCGCTGGGGAGCGGACGCCTGGCAGCGCGGCACCGCCTGGTGGGACGCGAAGGACACCGCAGGCAAGCAGGCGTTCCAGGACGAGCTGCGCGCGATCGCCCAGGCCGCCGCAGCGCTCGCCGCGTCGGGCGACGGCCCGGACTCACCGGCCGCGCAGGCACTGGCGCGGCGGCAGTTCGCGTGGCTCGCCGAGTCGACGCCGCCGGCGGACCTCACCGCGGAGCGGTTCCGGACCCTCGCCGAGATGTACGTGCACGACGAGCGGTTCGCGCACGCCTACGACTGGGCCGGAGCGGGTGCGGCACGTGCGCTGCGCGACGCGATGGTCGCGTTCGCCGAACGCGGGCTGTAGCGCGCCGACCGCGGGCCGTCGTGCGCAGACGGAACCAGGTTCCGGTCACGACACCACGGATCGGCGTGATGCTGTGTCCGGAACCTGGTTCCGTGGGTGGGGCGGTGCGACGGGCGGCCGGGAGGCTCTGGTCGCGACCGCCTGTCGGCCGCGGGCCGTCAGAGCGACTTGCGCAGGGCCTCCAGGCCGTCACGCAGGCGCGTCACGGTGTCCGCACGGAGCGTGCCGCGGGTCGCACGTCGGCGCAGGTCCGCGCGGACCTGCTGCCGGAACGACGACAGCGCCATCTCGAGCTCGCGCAGGGCGCGGGCGCTCTCCGACGGGACCGAGACGGGCTCCTCGTGGGAACCGGTGCCGGGGCTCTCCGCCGAGGCGGCGAGGTCGGCTCGGAGGGACCGCATCGCCTCGCCGACCGAGGCGCGGACGCCGTCGGCCAGGGACTTCACCGAGTCGGCGACCCCGGACTCGACCGCGGCGATCTCGTCGGCACGGGCCGCGAGTTCGGTGCGGCCGGCCTCGGTGATCGCGTAGACGGTCTTGCGGCCGTCGGCGGTCTTCGAGACGAGGCTCTCTTCCTCGAGCTTCGCGAGCCGCGGGTACACGGTGCCGGCGCTCGGCACGTAGGTGCCGCCGAACCGGTCGCCGAGGGCCTGGATGAGCTCGTAGCCGTGCATCGGGTGGTCCGCCAGCAGCACGAGCAGGTACAGGCGGAGGTGGCCGTGGGCGAAGACGGGGCTCATGCGGGCACCTCGCCGTCGTTGGTCGGCACCGTCGGGGGCACGGACGCCGTCGGGGGCACGGGCGCCGTCGGGGGGACCGGCGCCGTCGGGGGTGCCGGGGGTGCGGTCGGCTCGGTGGCGACCGGCGGGGCGTGCAGCACCGCGATGTCGCCGGAGACCGAGTTCACGCGCAGGTCCAGCCACTGGCCGGCCAGCTCGCCACCCTGCTTGACGTACGAGCCGCGCACACCGCGGATCTCGGAGTCGTCGAACTGCAGCTTGCCGGACGCCGTGCTGACGGTGCACTGGTAGGCGACACCGTCCTCGAGCCGGACGCTCACGCCACCCGAGACCGTGTTGACGCGCGCCGACTCCGGCACGCCGTGCAGGTCGAGCACGACGTCCGCCGAGACCCCGTCCGCCTGGAACCGCGGGATCTCGCCCGTGGCCACGACGTCACCCGAGACCGTGTGGACCGTCAGGGCGCCGTCGAGTTCGCGGATGGTCGTCGCGCCCGAGACGGCGTTGACCGTGACGTCGCCGGCGACACCGTCGACCACGAGGTCACCGGACACCGTGTTGAGCATCGCGCCGCGGTTCGTGCCGGACAGCAGTGCACCCGCCGACACGACGCCGAGGTGCACCGAGGCGTCGCGGGGGACGAGGATGCTGACGTCCGCGTGGGCCTTGCCGCGGAACGACTTCAGGAACCCGATGGGGTCGTCCCACCGGATCTGCGGGTGGTCGACGGTGAGCGTGTCGCCGTCGACCTCGATCTTCAGCTGCTTGCCGGACACGCTGTGGACCTCGACCCGTGCGGTGGGTTCGTCATGTGCCACGACGTCCACCTGACCACCGACGAGTCCGACACGGAGTGTGCGGACGATGCCGGTGTCGATGACCTTGGGCTCGTCGACGAGCCACTTCTCCTGCGTCATGTTGCTTCCTCCAACTCGCGATGTATCGCGTCTGTGGAGGTCACGCTATATCGCGACTCGACGCGGCGCAAGGATGCCGGGCGGATGGTGAGCAGAAATGGTCGGGTGGGGCCCTGCGACCCGACCATTCCTGCTCACGAAGCGTGCGCGACGGAGGTGGGGCGGGCCTCCCGGACGACCCGTCGCTCCGGGCTCCACGGGAACCGGCGGAAGAACGGCATGAGTGGCTGCACCATCGGACCGATCGCGAAGGCGGCGATGACGGTGCCGGCGCCGACGTTCCCGCCGAGGATCCACCCGACGATGACGACCGACACCTCCACCAGGGTGCGCGCGAGCCAGAGTGGCCAGCCGAGGCGCTCGTGCAGTCCGACCATCAGGCCGTCACGGGCCCCGGTGCCGAACCCCGCGCCGATGTAGAACGCCGTCGCGACGGCGAGCAGCACCAGTCCGGCGACGAACAGGGCGATCCGGGCGAGCAGCCCGGACGGCTCCGGCACGAGCCAGAGCACCAGGTCGGCGCTCGGCCCGATCGCCAGCGCGTTCAGCAGGGTGCCGATGCCCGGCTTCTGGCGCAGGGGGATCCAGAACAGCAGGATCACACCGCTCGACACGACGGTGATGACGCCGAACGACCACGGCACCACGTTCTCGAGGCCCTGCGTCAGGACGGTCCACGACGAGACGCCGACGACCGCGCGGACCTGCAGCGCGGTCGAGGCGCCGTAGAGGAACAGGCCGACGAAGAGCTGGACGAAGCGGAACGTGAGGGCGGTGCTGCGGGACATGGGTTCATCGTCGACGGGGATTGGACTGCTGGTCGAGAGCCAATCGCGCTACCGTGGACCCATGACACCCGTGCTGCTGAGTGCTCGATCTGCTGCCCTGCTGCTCACCGACTGGCGCGACGGCACCGACGCCCCCGCGTACGAGGCCCTGTCCGACGCCATCCGGGTGCTCGTCATCGACGGCCGGGTCGCGCAGGGCGTGCGACTGCCGGCGGAGCGCGGACTGGCCACCGCGCTCGGCGTCTCCCGCACGACCGTGGCGAACGCGTACGCCCGACTGCGGTCCGACGGGTTCGTCGTGTCGGTCCGTGGCTCCGGCAGCGTGGTCCACCTGCCCGCGTCCCTGATCGGTCGTCCCGACCCGGAACGGCTCGGCGGGGTGGTCGACGGCGAGCTGCTCGACCTGCGGAAGGCCGCGATGCACTCGGCGCCGGGGATGGCCGAGGCCGTCGAACGGGCGGTGCGACACGTGCCCGCGGCGCTCGCCGGCATCGGGTACGACACCGTCGGCGACCCCGGGCTCCGCGCCGCCATCGCCGACCGCTACACCGAGCGCGGGCTGGCGACCGACCCGTCCCAGGTGATCGTGACGATCGGCGCGCAGCACGCCATCGCGCTGCTCGCACGGGTGCTCGTCCGCCGCGGTGACGCCGTGCTCGTCGAGTCCCCGACCTACCCGCACGCGCACGAGGCGTTCCGCGAGGCCGGCGGACGACTCGTCGGCGTGCCCGTCGACGCGCGGACCGGGTGGGACGCCGCCGCGCTCGAGACGACCCTGCGCCGGACCGCCCCGGCCGTCGCCTACGTCATGCCCGAGCTGCACAACCCGACCGGAGCGACCATGTCCGCGTCGACCCGCCAGCTGCTGCTGTCGGTCGCGGCGTCGGTCGGCACGACGGTGGTCGCCGACGAGACGATGGGCGAGCTGCGGATCGACGGCGCGCCGTCGCTGCCGCTGGCAGCAGCGGACCCGTCGGGGGCGTCGGTCGTGATGATCGGGTCGGCCGACAAGGTCTTCTGGGGCGGCCTGCGGATCGGCTGGATCCGCGCCGCGCCGGCGCTCCTGCAGCGGCTGCTCGCCGCCCGCCCGACGGGCGACCTCGGCACCCCCGTCCTCGACCAGCTGGTCGCGCGCGAGCTGGTCCCGCGCACGGCGGCCGTCCTGGAGGCGCGGCGCGAGTACCTGCGACAGGGTCGCGACGACGTCGTGGGCGCGCTCAGGGCACGACTGCCGGAATGGGACGTCCCGTCGCCCGCAGGTGGGCTGACGACGTGGGTGGGCCTCGGGCGACCGGTGTCGAGTGCGCTCGTGCTGGCCGCGCGGTCCGAGGGGGTGGTGCTGGCGTCCGGCGGGGTGTTCGGCCCGGACGGCGGGTTCGAACGGTTCCTGCGGGTGCCGTTCACGATGGCGCCGGCGGACCGCGGTCGTCTGGTGGACGTGCTCGAACGGGCGTGGGCGCGGGTCGGTGGGGAGTCCGCCGGGGTGCGGGGGTCGCTCGCCGCGGTGGTGTGAGCAGTCGTGGGGTCATCCTCTGGGGTGATGGGCCGGGGTCGTTCTCGCTCCGTGGGGTGATGTGCGCGGCGGCGGACGACGCGATGCTGATGCCATGAACGCGACCCTGTCCGCCGGTGCTCCGGCGCCTGCTGCGTCCCCGTCGTCCGCGTCGCCGTCCGAGCCGTGCCCCGCGGTGCCGGCTCTGGTGCGCGTCACGATGGCCCTGAGCGGTGCGCTGCTCGCCGGTGTGCTGACCTCGTTCGGGCAGACCGTGCCCGCACTGTCGTCGGTCGCCAACTCGGCCGGCCCCTGGTTCCTGGTCGCCGTCGCGCTGTGCATCGGCGCCGGAGCCCGTGCCGGCCGGTTCGCCCTGCCGCTCGCGATGCTGCTCGGCGTCGTGCTGCTCGAACTCATGCACGTCGGCTACTGGGCCACGACGAACCTGCGCGGCTACCCGGACTTCCTGTCCGTCACCAACCTGTGGGTGCTGCTCGGCGTCCCCGCGGGGCTGCTCGCCGGTGCGGTCGCCGTGTTCGTCCGCTCCCGTGACGCCCGCTGGCGTGCCGGAGCCTTCGGGGTCACCGCCGCGATCCTCATCGGCGAGGGGGTGCGGGCGCTGCTGAAGGTGGTGGCCACGACCGGCCCGGTGACCTGGGTGGTCGAGATCGTCGTCGGCATCCTCGTGCTCGTCGTCGGGGTGGCCACCGCCCGGTCGTCGGTCGGCCGCGTGATCGCCCTCGGCAGCGGCGTGCTCGGCACCGTCGGCGTGCTCGGCGCGTACCTGCTGCTCGGTGGCTGATGCGACGGCCTGATGCGGACGCGCACGGGCTGCGGCTGCGAGGATCGATGACGTGCACCTCCTCTCGGTCTTCAGCCTCCGCAACCGGGCCCTCATCGCGCTCGTCACGATCGTCGTCGCGATCTTCGGTGGCATCGCGCTGTCGAACCTCAAGCAGGAGCTGATCCCGAGCGTCGAGTTCCCGCAGGTCGCGATCGTGAGCGCGTACCCGGGTGCCACGCCCGAGGTGGTGTCCAACGACGTCTCGACGAAGATCGAGCAGGGGATCCAGGCGGTCCCGGACCTCGAGTCGACCTCGGCGACCTCGTCCACCGGGCAGAGCATCGTGTCGGCCTCGTTCGACTACGGCTCCAACCTGGCCAGCGCCGAGGACAAGATCCAGACCGTCGTCAATGCACTCTCGCTGCCCGACTCCGTGCAGACCCAGATCGTGACCGGGTCGTTCGACGACCTGCCCGTCCTGCAGCTCGCGGTGTCGGCGAAGGGCGACCAGGAACAGCTCGTCGAACGGCTGAACGCCACCGCGGTGCCCGACCTCGAGAAGCTCGACGGGGTGCGGGCCGCCGACGTCTACGGCAACCCCGGTCGCCGCGTCGTCATCACCCCGGACCAGGACGACCTGGCAGCCCGGGGCCTCAGCGAGACGGCGATCTCGGACGCGCTCGACGACAACGGCACCCTGATCCCCGGCGGCACGATCACGCAGAGCGGTTCGACGCTCTCCGTGCAGACCGGCGAACGCATCGCCTCGGTCGCCGACATCGAGGACCTGCCGCTGACGGGCGGCACCTCGGCGACGACCCTCGGCGACGTCGCCACCGTCGCCATCAAGGAGTCACCGCGCACCTCGATCAGCCGCGTGAACGGCGAACAGGCACTCACCATCGCGATCACGAAGACGCAGGAGGCGAACACCGTCGACGTCTCCGAGACCGTCCGTGACGCCCTGCCCGGCATCGAGGCGAAGATCGACGGCGACCCCCGGTTCACCGTCGTGTTCGACCAGGCGCCCTTCATCCAGCAGTCGATCGACTCCCTGGCCGAGGAAGGACTGCTCGGCCTGGCCTTCGCCGTCCTCGTGATCCTGCTGTTCCTGCTGTCGGTCCGGTCGACGATCGTCACCGCGATCTCGATCCCGACGTCGGTGCTCCTCGCCGCGATCGGCATGCTGGCCGCCGGCTACACGCTCAACATCATCACGCTCGCCGGCCTGACCATCGCGATCGGCCGTGTGGTCGACGACTCCATCGTCGTGATCGAGAACATCAAGCGGCACCTGCAACCCGGCGTCGACCGGCAACGGGCGGTGCTCGACGGCGTCCGCGAGGTCGCCGGCGCCGTGACCGCGTCGACCGTGACGACCGTGGTCGTGTTCCTGCCCGTCGCGTTCGTCGCCGAGCTCGTCGGCGAACTGTTCCGGCCGTTCGCCCTGACCGTGACGATGGCGCTGGTCGCCTCGCTGCTGGTCTCCCTGACCATCGTGCCGGTGCTGGCGTACTGGTTCCTGCGCGCGCCGAAGGGGCACAAGCACGCCGGGGCGGTGCAGCCGGCCGTGTCGGGGACCGACGCCGACGGGGCGGCGGGGGCCGTGCCTCCCGTCAGCTCTGCGACGGACGGTGCACTCGCGAGTGCGGCAGACCTGCACGACGCGTCCGCACCCGACCGGCTGCGCCGCGGCTACCAGCCGGTGCTCGGGTGGGCGCTCCGCGCACCGTGGGTGGTCCTCGTGCTCGCCGTGCTCGTGCTCGGAGGGACCGCAGCGGCGCTGCCCTTCGTCAAGACGAACTACCTCGGTGACTCCGGGCAGAACACCTTCACCGTCACGCAGGACCTCGAGCCCGGCACGAGCCTGGCGTCGCAGTCCGACGCGGCACGCACCGTCGAGCGCCAGCTCCGCGCGGTCGACGGCGTCGAGACCGTCCAGACCACGATCGGCACGAGCGGCGAGTCGATCCAGGCCGCGTTCGGTGGCGGCGGCACGGCATCGGTGCAGTACTCGGTGACCACCGACGAGGGCGCCGACCAGACCCGGGTGCAGTCGGACACCCGGAAGCGACTCGACGGGCTCAAGGACCAGGGCGAGCTCACGGTCGCGTCGTCGGGTGGTGGCTTCGGCGGCAGCAGCGACATCGAGGTCGACGTCAGCGCGCCGACCCAGGCGCAGCTCCGGACCGCCGCGTCGCAGGTGCTGCGCGAGATGCGGACGGTCGACGACACCACGGGGGCGACGAGCAACCTGTCGTCGGCCGAGCCGTACCTGGCCGTCCGGGTCGACCGCGAGAAGGCGGCCGCGCTCGGGCTGACCGAGACCCAGGTCGGCGGGATCGTCGCAGCCTCGGTGTCGCCGCGCGACACCGGGACGGTCGAGATCGGCGACGCCTCGCTCGACGTCTACATCGCCGCACCCTCGCCGCCGGGGACCATCACGGCACTGCGCGCACTGTCGGTCCCGACCTCGACCGGCCCGGTGCCGCTGTCCGACGTCGCCACCGTCGAACGTGCCGAGGGGCCGACGACCGTCACCACCTCGGACGCCGTCCGCACCGCGACGATCACCGTGACCCCGGACGCGTCGAACCTCGGCGCGGCGGTGCAGTCGGTGACCACGGCGGTCGACCAGCTCGACCTGCCCAAGGGTGCGTCCGCGTCGATCGGCGGCGTCGCCTCGAGCCAGACGTCGGCGTTCAGCCAGCTGCTGCTCGCCGCCCTGGTCGCGATCCTGATCGTCTACGTGGTGATGGTCGCGACGTTCCGGAGCCTGCTCCAGCCCCTGCTGCTGCTCGTCTCGGTGCCGTTCGCGGCGACGGGCGCGATCCTGCTGCAGATCGCGTCGGGCATCCCACTCGGTGTGGCGTCGCTCATCGGCGTGCTCATGCTCGTCGGCATCGTCGTGACGAACGCGATCGTCCTCATCGACCTGGTGAACCAGTACCGGCGGCGCGGACTGCGGGTGCGCGAGGCCCTGGTCGAAGGGGCCACCCGACGACTCCGGCCCATCCTGATGACCGCACTGGCGACGATCTTCGCGCTCGTGCCGATGGCGATCGGGCTGACCGGCAAGTCCGGGTTCATCTCGCAGCCGCTGGCACTGGTCGTGATCGGCGGGCTGGTGTCCTCGACACTGCTGACGCTCGTGGTGCTGCCGGCGCTGTACTTCGTGGTCGAGCGGGCACGCGAGCGCAACGCGGACCGGATCGCCGCGGGCAAGACCCGGAAGCAGGCGCGCGCTGAGCGACGCCAGGAACGCGCGGAGCTTCGGGCGGAACGACAGCGGCGTCGAGCGGCGCGTTCCGACAGCGCGGCTTAGCGGCGGTACTCGGCGTCGATCGCGGCGAGGGGCGAGACGGCGGGACGGTCGGCACGCTCCTCGCGCTCGACGGCGCGGAACCACGACACGAGCACGCAGGTCAGCGTGACCAGGAAGACGATCCCGGCGCCCTGCGCGAACACAGCGAGGTGCCCGGTCGCGGCCGCGTACCCGCCGAAGGCCATGGTGGCGGCGAACGACAGACCGAGCAGCAACTCCGAGGAGGTCTGCAGCGCAGAACGGTCCCAGCGGGTCGCGGCGGCGCGTGCAGGGCGGGTCGAGGTGTCGGTCACCCCGGAAGTCTGCGACGTGGTGGCTGTCGGCAGTAGTCCCGACTCCGGGTGCCACCCACCCGGGGCACGCGGCAGTGCGGCTCCGCGAGCGCGCCCGCTCTGGCGTCTCTGCGAAAGCGACACTTCTCCGCCGAACATCGGCGGCACAACGTCGCTCTCGCGGCACGGACGGCCGCTCGTCGGCGAGAAGTGTCGCTTCGGCGGCACACAACCCGCCCGCGACCGAACCCGCCCGCGGCCGAACCCGCCCGCGGCCGAACCCGCGCACGGCGCCCCCGCAGCGCCTCAGCCCAGCTGGGTCCGGAAGAACGTCGCCACGCGGCGGCTCATCGCCTCGTCGAGCTGCGCGATCGAGTGCGCGGTCCCCTCGACCTGCACGAACGTGACCGGCACGTCGTGCGACCGGAGCGTCGCCGCGAACTCCTGCGACTCCCACAGCGGGATGAACTCGTCCGTCGAGTGCCCGATGAAGAACGGCGCCGTGTCCGAGGTGACGTGGTACTCCGGCGACGCCCGGGTCGCCGCCGGACACTTCGCGTAGGTCCGGCAGCCGAGGTACAGCAGCTGCTTCCGCTGGAAGGACGCGGACACCCCGTCGGCCCGGGTCGAGCGTGACGTCAGGTTCGTGGGGCCGCTCAGGTCGACGACCGCATGGATCCGGTCGCCCTCGGCGTAGGCGGCGGACTCGTGGTCGGTCACCGCGAGCATCGCCGCCAGGTTGCCGCCCGCGCTCCCGCCGAACACCCCGACCCGCTGGGAGTCGACGTCGTACGTGGAGAGCGTCGTGGGGCGGAACACGTAGTCGAGCGCCCGTCGGACGTCGTCGAGACCGGCCGGGAACGGGTCGGTGGGAGCGAGCCGGTAGTCGACGTTGAACGTGACGAAGCCCTCGGACGCCAGGTACTTGCACACCGACCGGTAGGCGGCGGTGGCCTTGTCGCCGTGCGACCAGCTGCCGCCGTGGATCATCAGCACCGCGGGCCGACCGGTGCTGGCTGCGGCCTCGGCGGGGTCGGCCGTCGGGGTGGCGGACGGCGTCGCCGTGGGGGTCGCGGTCGTCTCCGGGGCGCTGTCGGCCGGCAGGCAGACGTCGAGTCGCTGCAGCGGAGCCGTGCCGTACGGCACATCCGCGACCACGTCGATGCCGTGGTACTGCAGGGACAGCGGGTAGATGACGCTGTCCGCGGTGACCGTCGCGTTCTCGTCGCCGACGGGGTCCGTACTGCAGGACGCGACCGCGCCGAGCGCCACGACCGCGGCGACGAGCGCGAGCACTGTGCGGCGGCCGGACTTCATCGGTTCCACGGTAGCCGCACCCGAGGCCGGCCACGTCACCCCAGCGGAGGAACCCCGACCGCGCACCCGACCGCGCACCCGACCGCGCACCCGGACGGCGCCGCCCGACGGCGGAACCGACACAGTGCCAGGATGAGAGCAGGGGGCACCCGCCGCCAGGACCGCAGGAGGACCCGTGAGCCGTCGCAAGGCCTGGAACGCCGATCCCGAACCACTGCTCCGCGTCGACCAGGGCTTCCGCCTCGACCAGGTCGACCCGGATGCGACGCCGGGCTTCCCCGGCCGCAAGATCGACGGGCTCGAAGCGCTCGCCGCGGGGGCGTCCCGCCTCGCCGCCCTGCAGGAGCGGCTGTACGCGGCGTCGACCGCCGGCGACCAGCGCCGGGTGCTGCTCGTCCTGCAGGCGATGGACACCGCCGGCAAGGGCGGCATCGTCTCGCACGTCGTCGGTGCGGTCGACCCCAACGGCGTGCGGTACGCGGGCTTCAAGGCCCCGACGGCCGAGGAGCGCGAGCACGACTTCCTCTGGCGCATCGAGCGTCAGCTCCCGAGTGCCGGGCAGCTCGGCGTCTTCGACCGCTCGCACTACGAGGACGTCCTCATCCAGCGCATCCGGGCGTTCGCGGCGCCGGACGAGATCGAACGACGCTACGGCGCGATCACCGAGTTCGAGGACCGCCTCACCGCCGAGGGCACCACGATCGTCAAGGTGATGCTGCACATCTCGAAGGACGAGCAGCGCGAACGCCTCGGCGAGCGACTCGACCGCCCCGACAAGCACTGGAAGTTCAACCCGGCCGACATCGACGAGCGCCTGCTGTGGGACCGGTACCAGGACGCGTACCAGATCGTGTTCGACCAGACCTCGACCCCGCAGGCGCCCTGGTACGTCGTGCCGGCGAACCGCAAGTGGTACGCCCGCCTGGCGGTGCAGCAGCTCCTGCTCCGCGCCCTCGAGGACATGCAGCTCTCGTGGCCGAAGGCGGACTTCGACGTGGCCGAGCAACGACAGCGGCTCGCCGAGTCCTGACCGACGGGCCGGCCGGGAGGCACGGGCCGGGTCCGGCTCGCGGCCGTCCGTCGACGACGGGGCTGGCATCAGAGCGCGGGGTCGCGTAGACTCGCTCGGTCGGCCTTCGACGCCGTGACATCGTGATCACGGGCTTTTTGTTGGGTGTGTGTTGCTCGAGGGCTGGAATCACGTCGAATCGCGACGGGATGAACCCCCTCTCCGCAAGCAGCCCCCGCCGATGTCGCTGTCGGGCGCTGCGGTTCGTTGCGCACCCGAGAAAGCAGTCATGGCTCCGTACAACAAGGGCGCGGACAACCGCGCCTCCGATCGTCCCCGCCACCCGAACGGCACCCCCGCCGCACGCAGCAGCAAGCACCGCGGGTTCCGCGCCGCCGAGCCGACCGCGCCGCGCCAGAAGCAGCGCTGGGACGCCGAGGAGCGGCGCGGCCGCTCGGCGCAGGGCGAGCGCCCCGCGCGCCCGAACTGGGAGCCCCGTGACAGCGGCGGCCAGCGCCGCCCGGAGCGTGACGACCGCGGTGGTCGCGGCTTCAACCGTGACGACCGTGCTCCCCGTCGCTTCGATCGCGACGACCGCGCCCCGCGTCGTGACAACGACGACCGTCCGCGTCGCTTCGATCGTGACGACCGTGCACCGCGCAGCTTCAACCGCGACGACCGCGCTCCCCGTCGTGACAACGACGACCGCCCGCGTCGCAGCTTCGACCGCGACGACCGCGCCCCGCGTCGTGACAACGACGACCGTCCCCGTCGTTCGTTCGACCGCGATGACCGCGCTCCGCGTCGTGACAACGACGACCGTCCCCGTCGCAGCTTCGACCGCGACGACCGTGCTCCCCGTCGCTTCGATCGCGATGATCGTGCGCCGCGTCGTGACAACGACGACCGTCCGCGTCGCTTCGATCGTGACGACCGTGCACCGCGCAGCTTCAACCGCGATGATCGTGCTCCCCGTCGTGACAACGACGACCGTCCCCGTCGCAGCTTCGACCGCGACGACCGTGCTCCCCGCAGCTTCAACCGCGATGACCGTGCGCCCCGTCGTGACAACGACGACCGCCCGCGTCGCAGCTTCGACCGCGACGACCGCAGCGCTCCCCGCCGCTCCTTCGACGAGCCGGAGCGCGGCAAGTTCGTCCCCGCCGACGACGTCAAGCTCGCGAAGCTCCAGGCCGAGTCCACCGTGGCGTCGGACGTCGAGGGCGTGACCTTCGGCGACCTCGGCATCGGCGGCAACATCTCCCGCGCCCTGCAGGAACTCGGCGCGAGCAGCCCGTTCCCGATCCAGGCCGCGACGATCCCCGACGTGATCGCCGGCAAGGACGTCCTCGGCCGTGGCCGCACGGGCTCCGGCAAGACCATCGCGTTCGGCGCCCCGCTCGTCGAGAAGCTCATGGAGCACGGCGGCGGCACGAAGCGCAAGATGGGCCGCGCCCCGCGTGCGCTCATCCTCGCGCCGACCCGCGAGCTGGCCCTGCAGATCGACCGCACGGTGCAGCCGATCGCCCGCTCGGTGGGCCTCTTCACGACGCAGATCTACGGCGGCGTGCCGTACGGCCGTCAGGAGGGTGCGCTCGAGCGTGGCGTCGACATCATCGTCGGCACCCCTGGTCGTGTGCAGGACCTCATGAACAAGGGGAAGCTCGACCTCAGCGAGGTCGTCATCTCCGTGCTCGACGAGGCCGACCACATGTGCGACCTCGGGTTCCTCGAGCCGGTGCAGGAGATCCTCTCCGCCACCGCCGAGGTCACCCCGCAGGGCAACCGTGCACAGAAGCTGCTGTTCAGCGCGACGCTCGACACCCAGGTCGCGGCGCTCGTCGAGCAGTTCCTGCACGAGCCGAGCGTGCACGAGGTCGCGGGTGAGGACCAGGCGTCCTCGACCATCGACCACCGTGTCCTCGTGGTCGAGCAGCGCGAGAAGGACCGTGTCCTCGAGGAGCTCGTCGCCGGCGACGGCAAGACGATCGTCTTCGCCCGGACCCGTGCCTACGCCGAGCGCCTCGCCGACCAGTTCGAGGACGCCGGGATCCGTGCCACGTCGCTCCACGGCGACCTGAACCAGTCGCGCCGGACCCGGAACCTGCAGCTCCTGACGAGCGGCCGGGTGAACGTGCTCGTCGCCACCGACGTCGCCGCCCGCGGCATCCACGTCGACGACGTGTCGCTCGTCGTGCAGGCGGATGCCCCGGACGACTACAAGGCGTACATGCACCGCTCCGGCCGGACGGGTCGTGCCGGCAAGGAGGGCACCGTCGTGACCCTCGTCCCGCGTGGTCGCATCCGCAAGATCGAGGGCATCCTCGAGCGTGCCGAGATCGCGGCGGACCTCGTGCAGGCCGCCCCTGGTGACGGCATCGTGTCGGAGCTCGCCGCGCGCTAGTCGCGACCACACGCACGACGGGAGGCCCGTGGCGAGCTCGCCACGGGCCTCCCGTCCGTCACATGGTGAGCAGAAATGGTCGGGTCCCGAAATCGGACCCGACCATTTCTGCTCACGAAGCGAGCACGCCCTCGCGACCGCGCGACCGCGTCAGCGGTTGAAGAACAGCAACCCGCGCACGAAGCCGGCCTGGCCGGCGTGCTGCGTGCAGTCGTCGAGGATGCTCACGAGCCGGGCACCGGCGGTGACGGGCGGGTCCCACGCGTCGTCGACCACGGGGTCGAGGTCGTCGGGGCCGAGCGTGCCGAGGTACGCGACGGTGCGGTCGTGGACGGCACGCAGGTACCCGGTGAGCAGCGCGGCCGAGGCACGCACGCGACCGACGTCGTCACGGGACATGCCGTAGCCGAGGGCCTCGGCCGGGAACGGCAGGCCGAACCGGTCGTACCAGCCGTCGGCGGTCCACACCTGCGCGGTGCCGGCGAGGTCGGCGATCTGGACGTCCTGCCCACGGGCGGTGTGCCACGCGAGCCATGCCAGGGTGTTCGCCCCGGCGGCCGGACGCGCTGCGAGTTGGTCCTCGGACAGGCCGTCGACGGCACGCTCGACGGTCTCGGGGACGCGGGAGAACGCTTCGATCAGGACTTCGGACGGTGTCATGCGCACCACGCTACGCGCGCGCCCCGACACACGAGGTCACGCGGAGCGGGCTGCGGTCTCCGCGCGCGAGTGGCGGTCGAGGGCGTCGCCGAGCCCGGCGAACGCGGCGGCGAGCCGGACTCGGTCGGCGGGGGCGACGACCTCGCGGAAGGCGTCCGAGTACACGGCGCCGATCTGCCGGGCCACCTCGGCGCCCGAGGCGGTGAGGTGCAGCAGCACGCTGCGACGGTCCTGCGGGTTCGGGCGGCGCTCGAGGTGTCCGCGCTGCTCGAGCCGGTCGACGAGCGAGGTCATGGCGCCTGTGGTGAGCTCGAGGTACTCGCCGGCCTGCTTCGGCGTGATCCCCTCGCCGTCGGCCGCGGCCAGGAAGAACACGAAGCGGGTGTCGGTGGCGTTCAGCCCGCGCACGACGCTCTCGTGGTGCAGGACGCGGGCGTGCTGCGTCTGGAGCAGGCGGAAGGCGGTGAGGAGCTTCGCGAGGTCGGTGTCCGAGTCCACGCGCTCCGGCACGGAGACGGTCGGCGACACGGGCGCGGGCGGCAGGGTGTCGGGCAGGACGGGCTGGGTGGTGTCCGTCATCGGCGGCTCTTCTCGGCAGGGGGTGGGAAGACTCAGTCAACAAGTATCTCACTCGTCAAGATACCCCCAGCACGGGGGTGGTTCCTTCCCTTGTGAGTTGCTCGGCGGAAAAGTAACTTGATCGTCGTAGCAAACACCACGGCACCGACGCGACCAACCACCGCGACCACGGCGCCACCGTTTCCGGATCAGGAGCTCCCGCAATGTCTCGTGTCACCCCTCGCGCCGCCCGTCTCGCGGCCTGGATCGCCATCCCCGCCGCCCTCGTCGCCTCGGGTGTCGTCGTCTCAACCGCGTCCTACTCGGCGTTCTCGGCCACCACCGTCAACCCGACCAGCAACTGGACCGCCGGCAGCGTCGCCCTCACCGACGACGACAACAACACCGCGCTCTTCACCGCGACGGGCCTGAAGCCCGGCTCGACCGGCGCCAACTGCATCACGGTCACGTCGACCGGCTCGCTGGCCTCGACCGTGAAGCTGTACGGCACGAACCCGGCCACCACGAACAACCTCTCGGGCAACATCAACCTGCAGGTCGAGCAGGGCACCGGCGGTGGCTTCGGCTCCTGCACCGGATTCACCCCGGCCGCGACCAGCGGAACGCTCTACAACGGCACCCTCGCCGCGTTCGGCACCGGCTCGACGAACTTCGCCACCGGCCTCGGCACCTGGGCCCCGACCGGGTCCGCGTCCGAGTCGCGCGTCTACCGCTTCACCTACACGGTCTCGAGCACCGCGCCGAACACGGTGCAGGGCGGCACCGCGTCCCTCGGCCTCACCTGGGAGGCCCAGAACAGCTGAGCCGGGAGCCCTCCCCACCCGGTGACCGGGGCTGAGCCCGAGCCAGCCCCGGTCACCACCCCCGAGAACGCGCCCCCGGTCGAAGGCAGTCATGAGCAGCATCGCAGTGCACGGTGGTCCCACACCGCACGCCGTGCTCCGTGACGTCGTCGACTGGGGGCGCGTCGTCGTCGGCACCGTTGCACGCGGTGTGGTCGCGACCCTCCTCGGCCTCGCCCTGTGGGCGGCAGCTCCCGCGCTGATCGGCTGGCAACCGACGACGGTGATGACCGGGTCGATGGAGCCGCGCCTCACGCCCGGGGACGTCGTCGTCTCGCGCCCGGTCGCGTCCGGTGAGGTCCGGACGGGCAAGATCCTGCTCGCGGACGACCCGGACCAGCCGGGTCACCTCCGCATGCACCGCTACGTCGAGGACGGCCCGGGAGGCACCCTGGTCACCAAGGGCGACGCGAACCCGCAGCAGGACTCCACACCGCTCGAACGCTCGGCCGTGCACGGGGTCGCCTTCCTGCGCATCCCGTTCGTCGGGGCGCCGATCTTGTGGCTCCGGCAGGGGGAATGGGTCAGGGTCGTCGTGCTCGCACTCGGCCTGACCGCGCTGCTGGCGCTCTGCACGGTCGACGGGTCGCTCCGCCGCCTCACGGCGATCGACGACGACGACGCCGACGGCTCGGACGGGGGCGACACCGCCCACGGGTCGGGTGACGGGCCGTCGGACGGTACCGATGCCGGACGGGAGGCGCGGGACGACGCCGCCACGCGCCTCCCGTCCGGCGGGACCACCGTCGTCACCCGTCGCTCGCTCCGGGTGCACGAGCGTCGCGTGCAGCGGCTGCGCCGCTTCGGCGGTGCGGCGGCGGTCCTCGTCATCGCGGGGAGCATCGGCGTGCTCGTGCCGGCGCAGGCGGTTGCCGTGCCGTGGTCGCGGACGACCGTGAACCCCGTCTCGAACTTCACGGCGGGCACGGCCACCGGTGTCCCCACGCTGACCTGCACGGCCGCGTCGTCGAGCACCGTGACGATCACCTGGACCTACACGGACCCCACCGTGCCGAACTCGTTCGACCTCATGAACGGGTCGACCCAGCTCGCGACCGCCACGACCGCTGGACAACGTTCGCTCGTCTACGGCGGGGCGGGCCTGCTCGACCTGGGCACGACCTACACGCTGAACCTCCGCACGAACCTCGGCAACAACTGGACCGCGACCAGCACGCCGACCGTCAAGGTGCGAGTCGTCTCGGTCCTCGGCCTGGCGTCGGCGAGCTGCGTGCCCTGAGTTCTCCACAGGCGGCGCGCGGCCGTCCGGCGATGTCCCCGGCCGGCGTTACCGTGTCCGCATGCGCATCCTGCACACCGGCGACTGGCACCTCGGCCGCACGCTGCTCGGTGCCGACCTCCTCGAGCACCAGGCGGCGTTCACCGACTGGCTCGTCGACCTCGTGCGGGACCGCTCCGTCGACCTCGTCGTGATCGCCGGTGACGTGTACGACCGGGCGATCCCGCCGATCGACGCGGTCCGCATGCTGTCCCGGGTGCTCGAACGCCTGGCCGAGACGGCGACCGTGGTGCTCACGCCCGGCAACCACGACTCCGCCGCACGCCTGGGCTTCGGCGCCGGCGTGATGGACCGCCGCGTCCGCATCCTCGCCGAACCCGCCCGGATCGCCGACCCGGTGCTCGTCGACGACGCCGACGGCCCGGTGGCGGTCTACGGCATCCCGTACCTGCACCCCGACCTCACCCGCTACGCACTGGCCGACGTGCCGGACGAGCCCCTCGCACGGTCGCACCACGCCGTCGTGCAGGCCGCCACCGAGCGGATCCGGTCCGACCTCGCGCTGCGCGGCGGCACCCGCAGCGTCGTCGTCGCACACGCCTTCGTCGGCGGGGCGGACCCGAGCGACAGCGAGCAGGACATCCGCGTCGGCGGTGTCGACCGGGTGGCCGAATCGGTCTTCGACGGCTTCGACTACGTCGCCCTCGGGCACCTGCACGGCCCGCAGCGGGTCGGCGACGGCGGACGGATCCGGTACGCCGGCTCACCGCTGGCGTTCTCGTTCGGCGAGAGGCACCAGCAGAAGTCGGTGACCATCGCCGAGCTCGACGCGGCCGGTGCCGTCTCGGTCGAACTCGTGCCCGCTCCCGTGCCGCGCCGCCTGGTCGACGTCCGCGGGGGCATCGACGACATCGAGGCCGGGGTCTTCCGGGCCGACGCCGACGCCTGGGTGCGGGTGGCCGTGACCGACACGGTGCACCCCGAGCGCATGTACGCCCGGGTGAAGGACCACTTCCCGCACGCGCTGGCGATCACGCACGAACCCGCCGACCGCGGCCCGGCCTCGGTGGCCCGTGCGGTCACGGCGACGTCCGACCCGGTCGAGGTCGCCGCCGACTTCGTGGCCTTCGCCACCGGTGCCGCCCCCGACGACGACGAACACGCCGTCCTGACCGAGGCGTACGAGGCCGCGGTGCTGGCGCTGCAGCGCGAGGGGGACCGCTGATGTACCTGCACCGTCTCGAACTCCGCGCCATCGGGCCCTACCCCGACCTGGTGTCCATCGACTTCGCAGCGCTCGCGGCCTCCGGGGTGTTCCTGCTCGAGGGGCCGACGGGCTCCGGCAAGTCGACCATCATCGACGCCGTCGTGTTCGCCCTGTACGGCGGGCTCGCCGGGTCCGACGCCAGCTCCGACCGCCTGCACAGCCAGCACGCCGACCCCGCGGTGGAACCGTTCGTCGAGCTCGTCTTCGAGACCACCGCAGGGACCTACCGGGTCCGCCGGACCCCGCAGTACGACCGCCCGAAGCAGCGGGGGACCGGCACCGTCAAGCAGCCGGCGTCCGTGCAGCTGTTCCGTCTGGCGAACCCGTCCGACGTCGCCGGCGAACCGATGTCGTCACGCATCCCCGAGGTCGGCGTCGAGATCGGCCGCATCGTCAGGCTCGACCGCGCGCAGTTCCTGCAGACCGTCGTGCTGCCGCAGGGCGAGTTCGCACGGTTCCTGCGGTCCCCGGGCGAAGAGCGCCGCAAGCTCCTGCAGTCCCTGTTCGGCACGCAGGTCTACGACCGCACGGCCGACGAACTCGCCGCGCGGCGCCGTGCCGTGCAGGCCGAGGTCGACGGTGCCGACGACCGCGTACGTGATGCCCTGAACCGCTTCGCCCAGGCCGCCGGTCTCGACGACGCCGACGAGACCGTGGTGCCGTCGACGGTGGCGTCGGTCCGTGCGGCCGCCGATGCCGCTGCCGCCGTCCGTGCTGCAGCAGCCGCGGCGGCGACGACCGCTGCCGAGCACGAACAGGCGGTCACGGCGCGTGCGACCGCCCTCGAACGACGCGCGGGACTGCTCGTGCGACGGGCCACGCTCGACGACGACGCCCCCGCCGTCGACGCCGCCCGGTCGGCCCTCGCCCTCGGCGAACGCGCCGCACGGGTCGCTACCGTCGCCGACGGACTCGACGCCGCAGTCATGCGCGCCGACGAGAGCACCGCGGCCGCCCGGTCGCTGCGTGACCGCCACGGGATCACCGCCGACGCCGACGCCGTCGTGCTGCGACGCGACGCCCTGGCCGACGACCTGTCGGCCGTCCGGCACCTCGTCGCGGTCGAGGACGGCGCCGCTGCCCGTCGGTCCACCATCGCCGGGGCCACCGCGGACGCCGAGCAGATCGCCGAGCAGCTGCTCGAACGCGACGCCGCACTCGACGCCCGTCCCACCGAGCGGGCCCGCATCGTCGAGGCCGCACGCACCGCGGCCCGCACGGCAGCCGACTCGGACGCCGCCGCGCACGAGGTCACCCGGATCCGGTTCCTCCGAGCCGACCTCGTGGCGCGCGACCACGCGGCGCAGCGGGTCGCCACGGCCGAGCAGTCCGTCGCCACCGCGCGCCGGTCGGCGACCGACGCCCTCGCCGCCGAGCGGGCACTCCGCGAACGCCGGATCGCCGGGCTCGCCGGAGAACTCGGGGCGGCGCTCACGACCGGCGACCCGTGCCCGGTGTGCGGGTCGACGGCGCACCCGTCGGTGGCGACCCCGCAGGACGACCACCCCACGACCGCGGCCGTCGACGCCGCCGGCGACGCCACTCGTCGCGCGGACCAGCACCTCGCCGACGCCGCGTCGGACCTGGCGGTCGAACGTGCCGAACACCAGCGGCTCGTCGACGTCGTCGGCACGGTCGACACCGCCGCGCTCGACGCCCTGACCGCGGCCGCCGACGAACGGGTCCGGGCCGCGCACGACGCTGCCGCGCTCGTCCTGCAGCACGAGCGGCAGCGGGCGGAGCACGACACGACGACCGGTCGGCTCCAGCGCGAGCGGAACGACCTCGACGTACGGCGCACCGTCCTGGTCTCGACCGCGCTGGCCGACGACGAGCGGCTCGACACCGACCTCGGCACCGTGACCGCGGCGCTCGAGCGGCTCGGAGCACTCCTCGACGAGCGTCCCGCGACGCTCCGGACGGCTGTCGAGCTCCTCGACGAGCGACTCAAGGCGTACCGCGCGGTCGCGCAGGCCGACGAACGGGTGGCCGCGGCGACCCGTGCCCGCGACGACCGCCGTGCCGAGGTTGACCGGGTCCTCGTCGACCAGGACTTCGCCGACGTCGCCGCAGCGCGGGCCGGACGGCTCGACGCCGACGACACCGACCGGCTGCGGGCGCTGATCAGCGCGGCCGAGGCCGAGCGGGCCGTCGTCGTGGCCGGCCTGGCCGAGCCCGCTGTGGTCGCCGCGGCGGACGACTCCGCGGAACGCCTCGACCTCGACGGTGCCCGTGCCGGACGCCAGCGCGCTGCCGCCGCACTCGACGAGGCCGTCGCGGTCGCCGTCTCCGCGGTCGACCGTGCCGACGCGGTCGACCGGTGCGCGACCGAGGTCACCCGGGCGATCCGTGCCCGCGACGAGACGTCGGCACGCAGCCGTGCCGTGGTCCGACTCGCCGACATCGCGAACGGGGTCACCGCGGCCAACCCGACCGGGATCACCCTGGGCACCTACGTGCTCATGCGCCGGTTCGAGGACGTCGTCGCCGCGGCCAACGACCGACTCCGGGCGATGCTCGCGGGGCGGTTCACGCTCGAGACCTCGGACGAGCGGGAGTCCGGGTCACGGGCACGCCGGACCGGCCTGGCACTCGCCGTGCACGACCACACCACCGACACCGTGCGGGACCCCCGCAGCCTGTCCGGCGGCGAGACGTTCACCGTGTCGCTGTGCCTGGCGCTCGGGCTGGCCGACGTCGTGCAAGCCGAGGCCGGTGGCGTCTCGCTCGGCACGCTCTTCGTCGACGAGGGGTTCGGCACGCTCGACCCGGAGACCCTCGACGACGTCATCGGGCAGTTGTCGCGACTGACCGCCGGTGGGCGGCAGGTCGGCATCGTCAGCCACGTCGAGGAACTCAAGCAGCGGATCCCGGAGCGGATCGCCGTGCGTCGGACGGCGGACGGCGGCTCGCAGGTGACGACAACGGTCTGACGCCGCCTGCCGTCCGCCGCCGGTCCTGGTCCCGGGTGTCGGCCGTCACGGCGTCGGCGTGGACTCCACGGTGCCGTCCGGCGGCGGCAGGATGTCCGCCGCGATCCACGGGAACACCCACTGGAACAGGACGAACACGGTCGCGGCGAGCAGCACGAGCAGCTCGAGCACCTTCAGGAACGTGGGGCCGGGCAGCAGCCGCCAGACCAGAGGGAAGATCACTTGGCCGTCTCCGAGAGTTCCTTCGGGGTGCCCTCGGACGCGGGCATCCAGTAGTCGAGCTTCGCGTGCGTGACGAACCGTTCGGCCGCCGACCACATCGGGTGGCACGCGGTCAGGGTCAGCCAGCGGTCCGACCGCGAGGGGTCGACACCCGGCTTGTTCGGCACCGGCGCGATCGTCTCGATGTGGTCCGGCGTGACGATCTGGCTGTCGGTGACCTTGTAGACGTACCAGACGTCGAACTTCGTCTTCGCGTCGGTGACCCGCACGACGACGGAGTCGTCCTTCTTGAGCTCCGCGATCTGGTTGAGCGGCTTGCCGTAGGTCACGCGGTGTCCGGCGACGGCGAAGTTGCCGGGAGCCCCGGGCATCGCGGTGTCCTGGTAGTGACCGAGCCCGATGGTGTTGAGGACCTTCTCACGGTCGGTGCCCTCGCCGATCGGCCGGTTGTAGTCCTTGCCGAAGCGGGGGATCTGCATCGTGCCGAACACGTCGGTGACGTCCGGCGGCTCGGCGAGCACGGGTGCGGTCCCACGGTGCTCGGTGCCGGCCCCGTCCGGGGTCTTCAACTGGTCGAGTCCCTCGACGAGCTTCGACTGCTCGTTGACCGCCACGACGTCCGTCCACCACGCGGTCCACACCACGTACAGCCCGGTGCCGGCACCCGCGATGATGAGCAGTTCGGCGATGAGCGAGACGATCGCGCCACCGACCGTCTGCCGTCGCCGGGGGGAGCGGCGCCCGGACCGTCTGCCGCCGTCGTCGTCCCGCGCGCTGCGGCGCGACGGGATGGTGTCGTGTGCGGTCACGGGGCTCCTGATCGGCTGGTCGGTCGGACAGGTCTATCAGATCACGACGACGGTCCGATGACGACGTTCTCCACACCCCGTAACGTGGGGGGATGGAGTACCGGATCCGCCCGTTCCGCGCCGACGACACCGACGCGGTCGTCGCCCTCTGGGAATCGTGCGGTCTCGTCCGTCCGTGGAACGACCCCCGCCGCGACATCGCGCGCAAGGCCACGGTCCAGCCCGAGCTCTTCCTGGTGGCGGAGTCGGAGAGCAGCGCCGTCGTCGCCGCGGGGATGGCCGGTTTCGACGGGCACCGCGGCTGGGTCAACTACCTCGCCGTGCAGCCGGACCTGCAGGGCTCCGGTCTCGGCCGGACGCTGATGGCCGAGTTCGAGCGGCTGCTCACCGACCTCGGCTGCCCGAAGGTGAACCTGCAGATCCGTGCCGGCAACGAGCGGGTGCTCGGGTTCTACGAGTCCCTCGGGTACTCCGACGACCGCACCGTGTCGCTTGGCAAGCGACTCATCCCCGACGTCTGAGTCGTCCGGTCACGCCAGGGCCAGGCCCACCGACGCGATGAACGCCAGCGCGATGCCGACCCACTGCGGCGCGGTCAACCGCTCCCGCAGCACCACCCCGGCCAGCACGACCGTGCCGATGGGGTAGAGCGCGTTGAGCACGCTCACGACGGGCAGGGCGCCCGGGTCGTCGCTCGCGTGCAGCCCCGCCTGGATGCACACGTTCGCCAGGGCGTCGAGGACTCCGCACGCCGCGACCGTCAGCAGCAGACGCGGCGGCCACCAGCGCCCTGGAGGCACGGCAGACCCCGGCACGCCGACCGACGCTGCGGGGTCTGCCGCGCCTCCAGACCGCGCCCCGCGCCCGGCACGCACCGTCACCACGAGCGCCGCCGCACCCAGCAGCACCGTCTGCAGCACCCGCGCGACCACGAGCGGGTGGATGCCCGCGCCGGGCGGTGTCGCGTCGTAGGCGAGCACGATCCCGCCGAACCCGCACCCGGCGACCGCGGCCGCGACGACCCCACGCACGGTGAGGCGCCCACCCGAGGTGTCCCGCACCGCCGCCACCAGCACCACCGCGACGACGGCCACGACCACCGCGGCGACGGCCAGCGGTGACAGGACGGTCCCGCGGGCCACGGCCACCAGGACCGGGACGACGGCGGCGAACACGGCGGTCAGGGGTGACAGCACGCTCATCGGGCCGATCGCCAACGCGGCTTAGAGCAGCAGGACTCCGACCGCGCCGGACAGTCCGGCGACGGCGCCCCAGAGGGTGCCCGCCCACGACGGCGTCCCCCCGAGCACGGCCAGACCGATCAGCAGCGGCAGGATCCCGATCGCCGCGGCGACGGCGGTGACCGCCACCGGACGGATGCGCCGCGACGCGAGCCCGCCGAGGAAGTCGGCGAAACCGTAGACGACGGCTCCGGTCAGGCCGAACAGCACGGTGAGCACGGGTCCCATCCTGCCCGGCCCGGTAGCCTGCGGGGCGTGAGTGTTCCCTACCACCGCCTGACCCGTGTCGACGCACGATGGAGGTGGTGGCGCCCGCTGGTCGCCCTCGCGTTCCTGGCGGGCTGGTACCTCGCCTCGCAGGTGCTCATCACCGTCGCGTACTTCGTCCCGGTCGCGGCGGTCGGGGGCGAGTCCGGCCTGTACGACCTGCTCGACGACCTGCAGCGCGGAGCCCTCGACCCGACCGATCCGCTGATCCTGTCGCTGACCCTGGTGTCGCTGGTCATCCTGCTGCCCGGCATCCTGCTGGCGGTCAAGGTCGCACGGCTCGGGCCCGGCGCGATCCTGACGTCGACGCGCTTCCGGGTGCGGTGGGCCTGGACGGCATGGTGTCTGCTGCCGACCCTGGTCATCGCGGTGATCATGTTCGTGGTGCAGACCGGCCTGTTCTGGGACGGCGGGATGATCACGACCGACGGCGGCTTCGCGTGGAACCACGCCGCGATCGGGCAGTCGACGGTGTCCCTGGGCACCCTCACGCTCACGATCGTCCTGGTCGTCCTGCTCGTGCCGTTCCAGGGCGCAGCCGAGGAGTTCATCTTCCGCGGTTTCCTCATGCAGACGATCGCCTCGTGGATCCCGCGACGCACCGGCACGATCATCGCCGTCGCGGTGTCGACCGTCGTCTTCGCGGTGCTGCACATCCCGAACGGCTACAACCTCTGGGGCATCCTCGACGTCGGTTCGTTCGGCCTGATCGCGGCGATCATCGTGCTCCGCACCGGCGGTCTCGAGGCCACCGTGCTGCAGCACGCCTTCAACAACATCATGATCTTCGTGCTGCAGGCGCCGGGCTGGTCGGGGATCGACCTGGCGTCTTCGGACGCCAACGGCACGCTCGGTGGCTGGCTCGTCACCCTCGGCACCTCGCTCGCGTTCTGGGGCATGGTCGAGGTCCTGGCGTGGTGGCGGAAGCTCGACCGGACGTTCGCCGGGCACCAGGCGCCGCGGTTCCGCGGGACGCCGCCGGTGTGGGCGGGTGGCAAGCGCTGGCTCGGCCCGGCGGGCACGGGCTGGGCCGTCGCGCCGGCTAACGCCAACGATGTCGACGCAGCTGCTGTGGACAGTGCCGCTGTGGACAGTGCCGTGGGTGTCGCCGGTCGCCCGTAGGCTCGTGGCATGAGCACCACGCCCGCGCCCGCCGCCGTGTCTGCTTCGCGAGCCGCCGCGCTCGACGTCCTGCACCGCGTGTGGGGCTACGACGACTTCCGCGGCGAGCAGGCGGCGATCATCGACCAGGTGGTCGCCGGCGGTGACGCCCTGGTGCTCATGCCCACCGGCGGTGGCAAGTCGCTCTGCTACCAGGTGCCCGCGCTCGTACGCGACGGCGTCGGGGTCGTGGTGTCGCCGCTCATCGCGCTCATGCAGGACCAGGTCGACGCCCTCGCGGCGAACGGGGTGCGTGCCGCCTTCCTCAACTCGACGCAGGGGCCCGACGAGCGTGCCCGGGTCGAGCGCGCGGTCGTCCAGGGCGAGGTCGACATGCTCTACCTCGCGCCCGAGCGGCTCCGGCTCGAGTCCACGCGCGCGCTCCTCGACCGGGCGCGGGTGTCGCTGTTCGCCATCGACGAAGCGCACTGCGTCGCCCAGTGGGGCCACGACTTCCGGCCGGACTACCTCGAGCTGAGCGTCCTGCACGAGCGCTGGCCGACCGTGCCCCGGATCGCCCTCACGGCCACGGCGACCCCGCAGACCCACCAGGAGATCTCGGCGCGGCTCGGCCTCGACGACGCCGCACACTTCGTCGCCGACTTCGACCGCCCGAACATCCAGTACCGCATCGAACCGAAGACCGGCGCGCTGCAGCAGCTCCTCACCTTCATCCGCACCGAGCACAGCGGCGACTCGGGCATCGTCTACTGCCTGTCGCGCAAGTCGGTCGAGCGGACCGCCACCGCACTGGCCGAACAGGGGATCCAAGCGCTGCCGTACCACGCGGGGCTCGATGCCCGGGTGCGAGCGCGCAACCAGTCGACCTTCCTGCGCGAGGACGGCATCGTCATGGTCGCGACGATCGCCTTCGGCATGGGCATCGACAAGCCCGACGTCCGGTTCGTGGCGCACCTCGACCTGCCGAAGTCGGTCGAGGGGTACTACCAGGAGACCGGTCGTGCCGGGCGCGACGGCCTGCCCTCGACCGCGTGGCTGGCGTACGGCCTGAACGACGTCGTGCAGCAGCGACGGATGATCGACCAGTCCGAGGGCGACGCCGCACACCGTCGGCAGCTCAGCGCCCACCTCGACGCCATGCTGAGCCTGTGCGAGACGATCGAGTGCCGCCGGGTGCGGCTCCTGGCGTACTTCGGGCAGCCGTCCACGGCCTGCGGCAACTGCGACACGTGCATCGCCCCGCCCGAGTCGTGGGACGGCACCGTGCCCGCGCAGAAGCTGCTGTCCACGGTCGTCCGGCTCGAGCGTGAGCGCGGTCAGCGGTACGGCGTCGCCCATCTCGTCGACATCCTGGTCGGCAAGCAGTCACCGCGGGTGCAGGAACTGCAGCACGAGTCCCTGGCGACCTTCGGCATCGGTTCCGACCTGTCCGACGGCGAGTGGCGCGCGGTGGCCAGGCAGCTGCTCGCGCAGGGCTACGCCGCGGTCTCGGGCGACGGGTTCGGCACGGTCGTCCTCAGCCCGACGAGCGCCGAGGTCCTGACCGGCAAGGTCCAGGTGCGGATGCGCCGCGACCCGGTGAAGGCGACGCGGGCGAGCCGGTCGTCCCGCCGGACCGTCGTCACCGACATGCCCCAGCAGGCGGTCGGCCTGTTCGAGGCGCTCCGGGTCTGGCGTGCAGCCCAGGCGCGCGAGCAGGGTGTGCCGGCGTACGTGGTGTTCAACGACGCGACGCTCCGCGGCATCGCGGCGGTGCGTCCGGCCGACGTCGACCAGCTCGCCGAGATCTCCGGGGTCGGTGCCGCGAAGCTCGAGCGGTACGGCCGCGCGGTGCTCGACGTCGTCGCGTCCGAGGCCGACTGACCTCACGGTCGGACGTGCATGCCGCCGTGGGCATGTACTGCTCGCAGGCGTGATTACACTCGGGAGTTCGCCGTCACGACGAGGAGGCCCGGTGTCCGGTTCGACCAAGTTCGCCACCGTGCTGAGCCGCGCAGTGGTGACACCGCTCGCGCGGATGCTCTGGCGACCGAAGATCATCGGACGCCGCAACGTTCCCAAGCGCGGGCCGGTGATCCTCGCGAGCAACCACCGCTCCTTCATCGACTCCCCGGCGATCACGTTGATGGCACCGCGGAAGGTCGCCTTCCTGGCGAAGCAGGAGTACTTCACCGGCACCGGGTTCCGTGGCGCGGTGTCGCGGGCGTTCTTCGGCGGCATCGGTGCGATCGGCGTCGAACG
This sequence comes from Curtobacterium sp. PhB137, assembly GCF_003814955.1. Lineage (NCBI taxonomy): Bacteria > Bacillati > Actinomycetota > Actinomycetes > Micrococcales > Microbacteriaceae > Curtobacterium > Curtobacterium sp. PhB137. The sequence goes on from NZ_RKQO01000004.1 coordinate 1,241,909, forward strand.
TGGTGCGGGCGCCGCGGCGCAGCAGGCGCTCGACCTGGGGCTCGCGCGGTTGAACGAGGGCGAGGCCTTCGCGATCTACCCGGAGGGCACCCGCTCCCTGGACGGCCGGATCTACAAGGGCCGCACGGGTGTGGCCTGGCTGGCCCTGACGAGCGGCGCGCCCGTGGTGCCCGTGGCGCTGACGGGCACGCAGGACGTGCAGCCCGTCGGCTCGAAGCTGCCGAAGCTCGCGAAGGTGACGATCGAGTTCGGGAAGCCGATCGACTTGTCCTCGTTCGGTGAGGCATCGTCCGGACGCGCGCGCCGTCACGCGACCGATGCGGTGATGACCGCGATCCAGGAGCTCAGCGGGCAGGAGCCGGCGAACACGTACAACAACCCGCCGGCGACGATCGTCGAGCGGGTCAAGCGGGCACTGCAGCCCGACGACCCGACCGCGGCTGCCGTCGACCCCGACTGATCGCGATCTGTTCGGTCACTATTGCACATCTGAAATATCGATGATTGAATGAGGGACGTGCCGCACGGCACGCATCCCCGACGGGTCGCCCGACAACGGCCCGCAACCACGACTCAGATCGGACGGTCAGCAGCATGTCCTCCACCCCGCTCTTCGACTCCATCGCCCAGCGACGCGACCAGCCCGAGGCCCACGTCGTCCCGGCACCGGTTCCGACCCCGGCTCGCGCGGCCGCAGCGCCCGCACCGACCTCACCGATGACCGCTCCCGTCCGTGCCGGTGACTCGACCCTCGTGCCCGCGGCCCTCGTCGCCGCGATCGACGACATCACGGTCCGCGTCACCCCGTCGGTGGTCACCGAGCTCCGCGTGCAGCCCGAGCAGCTCGTCCTGGTCGAGACCGTCGCCGACGCCATCACCCGAGCGGTCGTCGACGCCGTCGCGACCGAACTCGACCGGATCGCCCGCGACGGCGTCGTCCGCGTCTGAGCCCGGCGGTCCCCGAGCGATGACGACGCCCGCTGACGGCCTCCCGCTGCGCCCGCGCGGTGCCGAACGGCGGGCCGCGAACCGCCTCCGCACCCGCCGTCCCGAAGCGTCCGAGCGGCGCCGTGCTGGGCACGGCACGCGTCCGGACGCCCCCAGAGCCGCCGGGGTGGTGGCTCCCCCTTCCGCCACCCCGGCTTCCCCCTCCTCCTTCCGCAGTTCCGTCCGCCGCGCCCTGCCCGCGACGGCGACCGCCGCGGTGACCTGTCTCTTCGTCGCCGTCGGCTCCCCGCAAACCGCGATGGCATCGACCCCGTCGCCGAGCAGTCCCGTGCCCGGCGTGCAGCAGTTCGTCGCCGACGGTTCCGCCCGGCTCTCCGTCGACCGCGACGGCTTCTCGATCGGCAGAGCCGCTGCCGCCCAGGCACGTGCGACCGCCGTCGGCTCGTCGGACGCGGCGGCCCGCCCCACCGCGGGGAACGTGCCGGCCGCCGGTGGGTTCGGCTCGCGCTGGGTGACCGGGTGCTCCGCCTGCTCGACGAACCACCAGGGCATCGACTTCGCGGCTCCGATCGGCACCACCGTCGTCGCCGCGATGCCCGGCAGTGTCGTCTCCGCCGGGGTCCTGGGCGGGTACGGCAACCAGGTCCTGCTCCAGCACGCCGACGGCACCCAGACCCGGTACGGCCACCTGTCGGCGATCGGGGTGCGACCCGGTCAGGTCCTGTCGGCCGGCCAACGCCTCGGCGCGGTCGGCAACACCGGCGTCTCGACCGGGGCGCACCTGCACTTCGAGGTCATCGTCGGCGGGGTCCCGGTCGATCCGGCCACCTGGCTGCAGGCCCGCGGGCTCCTCTGACAGCGGCGACGGTCGAGCGCGTAGCGTCGGGAACGCCGGGGCACCGCGCCGTGGCAGGACGGAGACGCACGTGCGAGTGACGGTGTTGGGGACCGGGGCGATGGGTGCCGGCGTGGCGGGATCACTGCTGCGCGAGGGGCACCAGGTCACGGTCTGGAACCGGAGTGCCGACAAGGCCGCACCACTCGGGGAGCACGGTGCGACGGTCGCCACGGACCCGGGTACCGCCGTCGAGCACGCCGAGGTGGTCCTCCTGACCCTCTTCGACACCGACGCCGTGGTCGACGTGCTCGAACAGGCCGCCGGAGACGCTCCGACCGACGCCGTGTGGGTGCAGGCGTCCACGATCGGCGTCGACGGCACCGAGACCGTCGTGCAGCTCGCCGCGAAGTACGCCATCACCCTGGTCGAGGCGATGATGCTCGGCACGAAGGCCCCGGCGGAGCAGGGGAAGCTCACCATGCTGGCGGCCGGCCCCGCCGACCAGGTCGACCGGGTCGTCCCCGTGCTCGACGCGATCGGCGCCAAGACCATCCGCGCCGGCGAGCGGGTCGGCGACGGGACCGCGCTCAAGCTCGCGGCCAACGCCTGGATCGCCTCGATCACCGCAGCCACGGGGCAGTCGCTCGCCCTCGCCGCGGCGCTCGGGCTCGACCCGCAGCTGTTCCTCGACGCGATCGACGGCAGCGCGAGCGACTCGGCCTACGCGCACACCAAGGGCGCGGCGATCATCGCGGGGGAGTTCCCGGCACAGTTCGCGCTCGACGGGCTGCGGAAGGACATCGGGCTCATCGCCGAGGCTGCGCGGGCGAACGACGTGTCCACCACGCTCCTCGACGCCCTGGGGCGGGTCTACGCCGACGCGAGCGCAGCCGGGCACGGCGGCGACGACATCGCGGCGGTCGGCACCGCCTTCTGAGTCGGCGCGCGAGTCGACGCGTCAGTCGCGGCGGAGGAACCGTCGCAGCCGTGCCGTGAGCCGCCCCACGGCCTCGTCGTTCATGGTGTTCGCCAGGTCGAAGGCCTCGCGCGCCGGATCGGCCCCGCCCTGGATCCGTCGGAGTGCGGCGTCGGCGCGGGCCCGCGAGTCGAGTTCGGCGAACGGCATGTCGTCCTCGGGGTCGTGCGCGCCGCGAGGGTCCATGGACAGCAGGTTACGCGCGGCGGAGGGTGCGGGCGGATGCGTCGACGTCGTCGACCACGCGGACCATCTCGTCGAGGAAGTCCACGACGACGGCCATCTCGTCGGTCGGCACGTGCTCGGTGACCTCGAGGGCACGAGCGTCGAGTTCCTCGATCACGCGGAGGGCATGGCCCATCGACGTCCCCGTCGCGGTGAGGATCACGCCGCGGCGGTCGATCGGGTCCTGGTGCCGCTCGACGTGGCCGCTCCGGACCAGCCGGTCGACGAGTGCCGAGGTCGACGCCGCCGTGATCTCGAGGCGCTCGGCCAGGTCCTTCGCGTTGACGGTCCGGCCGTCGTGCTCAGCGTCGATGAGGACCCGCAGTGCGAGCAGTGCGTTCTCGCCGATGCCCAGGGCTTCGCGAGCACGACGTTGCGCGGCACTCTCGGCGGTGCGGTACCGGCGCAGGGCGTTCAGGACGTCGACGGCGGTGACCGGGGAGTCCTCGTACCAGAACCCCGCGGTGCTGGTCAGGACCTCGGACGTCATCCTGCAATGCTAGACGCTCTAGTTAGATTGTCTAGCGAGGGGTCGGTATCGCGGCGGAGACCCAGGCCCGTGCGCGGACATCGGACACTGCAACACCCGTGACGCGGCTCCGAAACACTCCCGCAACGCCCGCTGGTTAGGTTCTGGGGATGCAGGAGCAGCCGTGCTGAGCCGACTCGCGGGGAACGTCTTCCACGTGGGGAGCGCGGTCGAGCGCACCGACGTGGTCGCACGCCTGCTCGACGTCTACGTCGCCCGACGCGAACCCGGCACCGTCGAGGACGACCGGGCCGTCGCCGCGGAGCTCCGTTCGGTGGTGGGGACCGCCGGACCGGCGAACGACGCCGACCGGTCCGCGACCATCGACGCCCTGGCGCTGGACCGCCACGAGCCGGCGTCCATCGCCGCCGCGGTCGCCGTCGCGCGGGACCACGCCCGTCGAGCCCGCGAGGTCGTCTCGAGCGAACTCTGGGACTGCCTCGACGTCACCCGTTCGCGCATGCCGCGCAAGATCGCCCCGGGCCGCGCGCACGAGTTCCTCGGCTGGGCTCGGGAACGGAGCGCCCTCGCGATCGGCGTGGTCGAAGGGGACGCCAGTCGCGACGAGGTCTGGGAGTTCTTCACCCTGGGCCGCTCCCTGACCCGGGTCGCCTCGACCGCCCGGCTGCTCGCCTCGGGGTTGCTCGAACCGGACTCGGTCACCTCGTGGACGGCGGCGCTCCGGGCCTGCGGTGCGGGCGAGGCCTTCCTGCGTGGCCGGGACCACCATCCGGTGCCGGACGACGCCGCGGCGTTCCTGCTCCTGGACGAGCACAGTCCGCGGTCGCTGCGCTTCACCGTCCGACGGGCCGCCGAGTGCCTGGCCGACGTGGCTCCGTCCTGCGTCGCGGAGGAGGTCGCGGCGTTCTCCGCCGCCCGCGATCGGCTCGAGGCCGTCCCGGCGGACGCAGCCCTCGGCGTCGTCGGCGATGCCGGCGACCGGCTCGCGGCTGCTGCGGACCGCGTCACCGCGGCGCTCGACGAGCGCGTCTTCGCGGTGACCGAACCCGCGCACTGATCGCGGCCCTGGACCGGACCGGCGACGGCCGGGAGGCCCGCGGCGGGCCCGACCCGTGCCTCCCGTCCGCCACGCGGAAGCGTCAGAGCCCCGCCAACGGTTCGCGGAGATCTGTCGCTTTCGCGAGGTGGACGCTGCCGCGTCGCGGAGATCTATCGCGTTCGCGGAGCGGACGCGTCAGACGGCGCTGGAGCGGTCGGCGACCGCCTCTTCGCGCTCGAGCTCCTGGCGGAGCGCAGCGCGCGAGGCGCGAGTGCCGACCACCGGCATCGCGTGCGTGACCGCGAGGTGCAGGCGGGTGTCCGCGTCGTACCGGAGCCGGAGGCGCTGGAAGCGGACGAGCCAGACGATCGCGATGGCGAGCGCCACGAAGCCCGACGCCGCTCCGACCGCGATGGCCCAGCGGGGACCCCACGCGTCCGCGATGGCACCGACGATCGGGGCGCCGATCGGGGTGCCGCCGGCGAAGATCGCCATGTAGAGCGCCATCACGCGGCCGCGCATCGCGGGCTTCGTGGTGGTCTGCACCAGGGCGTTCGCGGTGGTCATGAAGGTCAGTGCCGCGAGTCCGACGAACACCAGGACGAACGCGAACGTCCAGTACGTGGGTGCGAGGGCGGCAGCCGTGCACGCCAGGCCGAAGCCCCCGGCGGCGAGCACCAGCGTGCGCATCCGCGGCTTGTCCCGGCGGGCGGACATCAGGGCGCCGAACACCGAGCCGATCGCCATCACCGAGTTGAGCAGGCCGAACTCGCCGGCGCCCTGGTGGAACTCGACCCGGGCCATGGTCGAGGTGAAGATCGGGAAGTTCACGCCGAACGTGCCGACGACGAAGATCATGCAGAGCACGACGATGATGTCCGGCCGGGTCCGCACGTACCGGAAGCCGGCGACGATCTGCCCCTTGCCGCGGCCGGCGTGCACCCGCTCGGCGAGCTGCGCGGGGTCGACGAAGCGCAGGGCGATGAGGACCGCCAGGAACGAGCCGGCGTTGATGACGAACACCCACCCCGACCCGATGGCGGCGATGAGCACGCCGGCGACCGCGGGGCCGATCAGGCGCGCGGCGTTGAACGAGGCGGAGTTCAGCGCGACGGCGTTCGCGACGTTCTCGCCCTGCACGACGTCGGAGACGAACGCCTGCCGGATCGGGGTGTCGAACGCGGCGACGATGCCGAGCGCGAGGGCGAAGCCGTACAGCGCGAGCAGCGTCGCGGTGTGCGTGAGGACCATGACACCGAGGCCCAGCCCGAGCAGGCCCATCAGCGCCTGGGTGAGCATGAGCATCTTGCGACGGTCGAAGCGGTCGGCGGCGAGGCCGGTCAGGGGGAGGAGCAGCAGCTGCGGGCCGAACTGCAGCGCCATCGTGATCCCCACCGCGACGGCGTCGTTGTCGGAGAGCTGGGTCAGGACGATCCAGTCCTGGGCGGTGCGCTGCATCCAGGTACCGACGTTCGACACCAGGGCACCGGCGAACCAGATGCGGTAGTTGCGTCCGGCGAGGGAGCGGAACATGGCGGTCACTGCTGGGCCAGCCTCCTCATGATCTCGGTGGCGTCGGCGAGGGTGGCGCGCTCGACGGGGGTGAGTGCGGCGAGCCGCGGGGTGAGCCAGCCGTCACGGCGGCGCCGGGTCTCCTCGACGAACGCGGCTCCGGCGGGGGTGGCGCCGAGGACGACCTTGCGCCGGTCGTCGTCGTGGCCGCCCTTCGAGACCAGGCCCCGCTCGACCAGCACCGCGATGGTCTTCGTCATCGAGGGCGGGGTGACGCCGTCCTGGCGGCTCAGGTCGGCGAGGGTCATCGCGCCGTCGCGGTGGAGCCGGGCGAGCGCCGCGAACTGGGCGTCGGTGACGGTCGTGTCGGCCTTCTGCGCGCGGAGCGTCCGGGACAGCCGGTTCACGGCGATGCGGAGGTCGGTGGCGTCGGTCACAGGTCGTTAGCCTAGCTCATTAGTTCAGTGAACGAACTGGTTTTCGGGTGTACCGTTGTCCTGGACAACAGGTGTTGTTCAGAGAGAAGGAATCATGTCCGAGTTCGAGGGCAAGGTCGCCATCGTCACCGGTGGTGGCAGCGGCATCGGCGAGTCCGTCGCGAAGGAGCTCGCCGCGGCGGGTGCCACGGTCGTCGTCACCGACATCAAGCTCGACGCTGCCCAGCGGGTCGCGTCCGAGATCACGGAGGCCGGCGGCACCGCCAGCGCGTTCGAGGCCAACTCCGCCGTCGCCGCCGACAACGAGCGCATGGTCCAGTACGCCGTCGACACCTACGGCGCGCTGCACCTCGCCGTGAACAACGCCGGCATCGGCGCCGCCCCGCAGAAGATCGGCGAGTACGACATCGCCGCCTGGGACCGCGTCCGTGCGGTCGACCTCGACGGTGTCTTCTACGGGCTCCGCTACGAGCTGCCCGCGATGGTCGCCGCCGGTGGTGGCTCGATCGTGAACATGGCGTCGGTGCTCGGCACGGTCGGCATCGCGCAGAACGCCGCGTACGTCGCATCGAAGCACGCCCTGGCCGGCCTGACCAAGGTCGCCGCGCTCGAGTACTCGGCGCAGGGCGTCCGCACCAACGCCGTGGGCCCGGGCTTCATCGACACCCCGCTGCTCCGCAACGCCATGACGCCCGAGGCCATCTCGGCGCTGGAAGCGGAGCACGCCACGAAGCGTCTCGGCACCGACAAGGAGGTCGCCGCGCTCGTGCTCTTCCTGCTGAGCGACAAGGCCTCGTTCATCACGGGCAGCTACCACCTGGTCGACGGCGGGTACAGCGCCCACTGACGTCGGGCGTACCTGGTCGAAACGGGCGTACCTGGTCGGAAGTTTCGACCAGGTACGCCCGTTTCCGTTTCCCAGCGCGGGGGCGATGGGAAGGAACGTGCTAGTGGAACTGGGGGATCGTGAGCCAGATGCCAGCGAGCACGGCTGCCGCACAGACCGCGAAGCACAGGACGGCACCCGCCAGTGCTGCCGGCGGCGTGTGCCCGGACCGCGGGGTCTCCTCGGAGTACTGGGTGCGTTCACCCCCGGTGTCGAGCGGCTGCCCGGTGCCGAGCAGCCGCAGGCCGAGCGTGTAGACGAGCACGATGCCCACCGCGGCCACGAAGCCGACGCCCGCGACCAGGCCGATGCTCGTGAAGTCGATCTCCATCGTCGTTCCCCTCAGTTCTGCGCGCCGGCCGGCTGCGGCTCGGCCTGGTCGGTGGGTTCGGTCGATCCGGCGGCGACGTCGTCGTGCGAGATCGGCTTGCGCTTGGCCAGGACGTAGAAGGTCAGCCCGCCGGCCAGGGCGAGCACCGCCACGAGCACGAGGCCGACCGCCGAGGTCGAGGCGAGCCAGGTCGCCAACCCGCCGACCACCGCGGCTGCCGGCAGCGTGATCACCCACGCGACGACGATGCGGCCGACGACCGACCAGTGCACGTCGGCGAGCTTCTTGCCGAGCCCGGACCCGATCACCGAACCGCTGGTGACGTGCGTCGTCGACAGGGCGAAGCCGAGGTGCGACGAGATGAGGATCGTCGCTGCGGAACTCGTCTCGGCCGCGAAGCCCTGCGGCGACTGCACGTCGGAGATCTTCTTGCCGACCGTCTGCATGATCCGCCAGCCACCGGTGTAGGTGCCGAGGCCGATCGCGAGTCCACAGGCCAGGATCACCCAGAGCGCCGGGCCGGTCCCGCTGTCCTGGTAGTTCGCGGCGATGAGCGTGAGCGTGATGACACCCATCGTCTTCTGCGCGTCGTTCGTGCCGTGCGCGAGCGACACCAGCGACGCCGAGACGGTCTGGCCGTGCCGGAAGCCCGTCGCCGCACCGTGCGTCGTGGCGTTCTTCGTGAGCACGTACGCCAGGTAGGTGGCCACCAGGGCGATGACCCCGGCGATGACCGGTGAGAGCAGCGCCGGCAGTACGACCTTCGACACCACCGTCGCCCAGTCCACCGAGTTCAGCCCGGCGCCGATGATCGATGCGCCGATCAGCCCGCCGAACAGCGCGTGCGTCGACGACGAGGGCAGCCCGAGGTACCACGTGGCGAGGTTCCAGAGGACCGCGCCCACCAGCCCGGCGAAGATCATCGTGGGGGAGATGTGGACGCCGTCCTGGCCCTCGCGGATGATGCCCTGCGAGACGGTCTTGGCAACCTCGGTGGAGAGGAACGCGCCGACCACGTTGAGGACGGCGGAGATGAGCACGGCGGTCCGGGGCTTGAGCGCCCCGGTGGCGACCGACGTGGCCATGGCGTTGGCGGTGTCGTGGAACCCGTTCGTGAAGTCGAACACGAGGGCCACCACGATCACGAGCACGACGATGACGAGGACGTCCATGCCGGGGACGGTAGGCCCGCCCCGAAGCCCCTGCGTGAACGCCGGATGAACAGGTTCGTGGGGGCGCCTGTCTGCGAAGATGGCAGCGTCTGCGAAACTGCGGGTGTGCCCACCTTCTCCGCAGCGCGAGGCGACGCCTCGTTCACCGACGCCCACGGCGTCGAGATCGTCTACTCGACCTGGCGAGCGGCGCGCCCCAAGGGCATCGTGCAGATCGCGCACGGCGTCGGCGAGCACGGGCTGCGGTACGAGCCGTTGGCACAGGACCTCGTGCGTGCCGGGTACACCGTGCACGCGAACGACCACCGCGGGCACGGGCGCACCGGCCTCGGCCAGTGGGACGGCGACCACGCCAAGCTCGGTCGGCTCGGCCCCGGCGGACTGCGCGCCGCGATCGCCGCCGTCGAGCAGATGGGCGAGGTCGCCCGCGGGGACACCCCCGGCGTGCCCCTGGTCCTGCTCGGGCACTCGTGGGGCTCGCTCATGGCGCAGCGGATCGTGAACAGCTCGTCGGAGTCGTGGGACGGGGTCGTGCTCTCCGCCACCGCCTACCGGCTGCCCGGCTGGATGAACAGCGGCGACCTCAACGCGCGGCACGCGGGCTCCGGTCCGACCAAGTTCGAGTGGCTCACCCGCGACCGGAAGATCATCGACGCGATGTCCGTCGACCCGCTCGCCGTCGAGGCCGACGTCATCGGCCTGTTCGGCCTGCCCGACACGCTCCGGCTGCTCGGGGTCCCGCGGCGAGGGATCCCGCACGACCTGCCCATGCTGCTGCAGGTCGGGTCCGACGACGCCCTCGGTGGGCCGCGGTCGGTCGAGCGGCTGGCACAGGCCTACCGGCGGCGCGGACGACTGTCCGACGTCTCGGTGCAGGTCTACGAGGGGGCGCGGCACGAGGTCTACAACGAGACGAACCGCGACGAGGTCGTGGCCGACCTGGTCGCGTGGCTGGACCGGGTGACGGCGCGCGCCGCGTCCTGAGACGGTACCGGCTGGCGGACGGGAGGCCCGTGGCGGCGCCGACCCGCGCCTCCAGTCCGACAGGTGGCGGGCGTAGGCTCGACGCGTGCACGGTGAGTACAAGGTCCCAGGTGGAAAACTGGTCGTCGTCGACCTCGACGTGGTGGACGGGGACATCCAGGAGTTCCGGCTCGCCGGCGACTTCTTCCTCGAACCCGACGACGCGCTGCCGCTCATCGACGCGGCCGTCAACGGGCTGCCGTCGACGACCGACGCCGCCGGCATCGCCGCGGCCGTCCGTGCGGCGCTCCCCGCCGACGCCGTGCTGCTCGGGTTCACACCCGATTCCGTCGGGGTCGCCGTCCGCCGCGCGCTGTCCCGTGCATCGTCGTGGCAGGACTACGACTGGCAGATCATCCACGAAGGTCCGATCAGCCCGAACGAGCACCTCGCACTCGACCAGGTGCTGACCGAAGAAGTCGGCGCCGGACGCCGCGGTCCGACCCTGCGCATCTGGGAGTGGGACCAGCCCGCCGTCGTCATCGGGTCGTTCCAGTCGCTGAAGAACGAGGTCGACCCGGCCGGTGCCGAGAAGTTCGGCGTGCAGGTGGTGCGGCGGATCTCCGGCGGCGGCGCGATGTTCATGGACGCCGGCGCGATCATCTCGTACTCGCTCTACGTCCCCGCCGACCTCGTGCAGGGCATGACGTTCGCAGACTCCTACGCCTACCTGGACGAGTGGGTGATCGAGGCGCTGAAGTCCCTCGGCATCGACGCGTACTACCAGCCGCTCAACGACATCACCTCGACCAAGGGCAAGATCGGCGGTGCTGCGCAGAAGCGTCTCGGCACCGGATCCCTGCTCCACCACGCCACCATGAGCTACGACATGGACGGCGAGAAGATGGTCCAGGTCCTGCGGATCGGGCGCGAGAAGATGAGCGACAAGGGGACCACGTCGGCCGCGAAGCGCGTGGACCCGCTGCGCTCGCAGACCGGGCTGTCCCGCGCCGAGATCATCGACCGGCTGATCGGCACGTTCACGAAGCTGTACGGGGCGACTCCCGGCGCGGTGACCGACGCCGAGCGCGAGAAGGCGCAGGAGCTCGTGCGCACGAAGTTCGCGACGAAGGAGTGGCTCGAGCGGGTGCCCTGAGCGGGCACTGCCCCTGAGCGGGCACTGCCCGTGAGCGGGCGCAGCCCGTGAGTGGGCACTGCCCGTGAGCGGGCGCAGCCCGACCTAGGGCCTCGGCGTACCGCCGTCGTCCTCGTCCTCGTCCTCTTCCTCGTCCACGTACTGGATGCCGGTCGCAAGCGTTCCGGTGCTCCCGTCCGGACGGAACGTGGTGCGGGACAGCGGAGCGACGGCCACCCAACCCACCTCGCCAGCGGCGAAGGCTTCGCCGTCGTCATCGTCATCGTCGTCCGGCTCATCGTCGTCAGCACCGTCGCCGGTGCGTGTGCCGAGCAGCTTCCGCGTCAACGCGCTCCGCTCGGTCAGCAGGGAGTCGAGCGCCGCACGGAGGTCCTCGTCCGCCGGCTCCGCACCACGCAGTGCCGCCCCGAGGACGCTCCGCCGCATGAGCTCCTTCGCGAACGACCCCGTCGTGCCATCAGCGTGCTCGGCTGCCTCGGCAAGGGCGTCGTCGGAGAACGGCAGCGACCCGGCGTAGCGACGGAACAAGCGCACCCGCTCGGGCAGCGCGGGGAGCGGCACCTCGACCGCCAGGTCGACCCGGCCCGGTCGGTCTGCCAGGGCGCGCTCGAGGACGGACACCCGGTTCGTCGTCATCACGAACGCCACGTCGGCGTCGCCGTCGAGGCCGTCCAGGGCATCGAGCACTTCGAACAAGAGCGGCTGCGGTGACGAGTGCCGCTCCATCGCGACGAGGTCGATGTCCTCGAGCACGACGATCGACGGCTGGAAGGTCCGAGCGATCTCGGCTGCCGAGCCGATCGCGGCGATGCTCGACCCGGTGAGCAGGATCGCCGTCACGTCGGGAGTCCGCGTCAACAGGTGCCGGATGGTCAGCGTCTTGCCGGTGCCGGGCGGCCCGTAGAGCAGGACTCCGCGCTTGAGGTGCTGACCCGCGGCCAGCAGGGCGTCACGCTGCTCTCCGATCCCCACGACGTGGTCGACGACCTCGTCCAGCACACCGTCCGCGAGCACGACGTCGTCCGCCGCGATGTCGGGCCTGCGGAGGAAGGTCGCACCGGCATCGGAGCCGTACTCGGATCGGACGAACGACAGCACCTGGCCACGGAGCACACTCCGCTCGATCATGAGCGCCCGCAGCCGCTGCAGGAACGCAGCCGCCGCGTCCTGGTCGGTGCCGAGGAGCTCGAGGGTGGCGCTCGACCGGCCGTACTCGGGCTTGGCCGAGCGCTGGACGACAGCGATCGGGGAGCCGTCGAACGTCAGCAGCCGGAGCCCGAAGGACACCACTCGACGTGTCGCGTCCGGACCGGTGGCCCGGTCGGCGTAGCTCACGGGGCCGGGGGCCCAGCGCATGTGCGGGTTGGCGATGAACTCGCTGACCGAGCTGTGGAAGCGGGAGTCGTCGCCCGCGATGCCGATCAGCGCGCCGGGCGCATCACCCGCGAGCTCCTCGAGGGCGATGTCCGCGTCGACCAGCCGGTGGTCGGGCAGTTCTTCGGTCACCACCGGGACGGACTGCGGGTCGACGCCGAGGTGATCGCGGACGCGCTCGCCGATCGGCGTCAGGACCGCCTTCTGCTCGGACTGCGCGAGTTCGTTCGCGTGGTCGATGTAGCGGGCGAAGGCCCGCATGAGGTCCCGGTCTGCGTCGTCGAACACGTCGCCATCCTGTCACGGCCCGGTGTCCGCTGGTGGGTCGGATGGTGGGCGGCCGGAGCAGAGGGGGGACGCTCCGGCCGCCGCTCGACCAGTGTGACGACCGACTCCATGAACCACACGTGCGGATCATGAGAATCCCCCGCGCGGCTGATGTCGTGGCCGGATCGTCCACGTAGCGTCGCTCGCGTGAACTGGTTGATCTTCCTGGGGGCGGTGGCCGCGGTGGCCGTCGTGGTGTGGATCGCCGATCGCGTGGGGTGGATCGACCTGTCGAACAAGTCCACGCGCAGCGGCGGATCCGGAGGCATCGGCGGGATGCTGGACGAGGTGTTCGCGCCGACCCGCCACGAGACGCAAGCCGAGTACGAACGGCAGTCGCGCCTCCCGAAGGAGGCACCGTCACCGGCGGACGACGACCACGACCTGCTCAGCGGCAGCGTGCTCATCAAGGTGCCGACGGTGCGGAGCGCCGGTCGGCACGAAGCGCGGATCGGGACGCACGACCGGTCGTACTGACCGGTGCTTGCGCGTCAGCGCGTCGTGAGCTCCTGGTAGTCCGGGTGCCGCTCGATCCACGCGCGGACGTAGCTGCACTGCGGCACGACCCGGAGGCTGCCGTCGCGCACGTCGTCGAGCGCGTGCTGCACGAGGATCGACGCGTGCCCGCCACCGCGGTGCGACGGGTCGACCTCGGTGTGGACGAAGCGGATCTCGTCGCCGTCGACCTCGTACGCCGCGAAGCCGATGACCTCGCCGTCCTCGACCAGGGAGTACTGCTGCTTGTCGGTGTCGTTGCGGACCTCGGGTGCTGCCATGCGGTGAGGCTACGCCGCGAGGCCGAGTCGCCGCTGGCTGCGGTCCGTGCGCCAGAATGGTCCGGTGCACACGGGAGACGACCGAGGCCCGGACCGCGTCGTCCTCGGCGACGCCCTCGACGTGACCCCGGCGCTCGCCGACGGCACGTTCACCCTGGTGTACCTCGACCCGCCGTTCAACACGGGGCGGTACCAGCGGCGGCATGCTTCGTCCGCGGTGCCGAGCGCCGACGGGCCGGTGATGGGGTTCCACGGACGGACCTACGAGCGGGTCCGCGGCGACCTGATGCGGTTCGACGACCGGTTCGAGGACTACTGGACGTTCCTCGAGCCCCGACTGATCGAGGCCTGGCGACTCCTCACCACCGACGGCACCCTGTACCTGCACCTCGACTACCGCGAGTCGCACTACGCGAAGGTCCTGCTCGACGCGCTGTTCGGCCGCGAGTCCTTCCTGAACGAGATCGTCTGGGCCTACGACTACGGCGCCAAGTCCAAGTCGCGGTGGCCGACCAAGCACGACACGATCCTGGTCTACGTGAAGGACCCGTCGCAGTACTGGTTCGACTCGTCGGCGGTCGACCGCGAGCCGTACATGGCGCCGGGACTCGTCACACCGGAGAAGCGGGAGCGCGGCAAGCTCCCCACCGACGTCTGGTGGCACACGATCGTGTCGCCGACCGGCAAGGAGAAGACCGGCTACCCGACGCAGAAGCCCGAGGGCGTGCTGCGGCGGATCGTGCAGGCGTCGTCGCGCGAGGGCGACTGGGTGCTCGACTTCTTCGCCGGCAGCGGGACGACCGGCGCGGTGGCGTCGGCGCTCGGGCGGCGGTACGTGCTCGTCGACGACAACCCGGCGGCGATCGACGTGATGCGGAAGCGGTTGCCGGCGGCCTCGTTCGAGGTGGCGGGTGCGGGGCCGGGTGGTCGCGCGGGAGCGGTGCCGGCGGGCTGACGGGCGGCGGCGGTGCGTGGGTGCATGCTCGGGTGCGCGTGCGTGGTGGCGCGAGTGCGTGCGCGTGGGCGCGTGGGTACATGCGGGTGCATCGTGCGACGTTCCACGAGGTGATCGACGCGTGTTCTGTCGGAACATGCACACGCACACGATGCGGGTGCATGCTGCGACGATCCACGAGGTGATCGACGCGTGGATCGTCGGAACATGCGCACGCACCGAGTGCGCGCGCAGTGCGACATCCTCGACGTCGTACGACACCGAGGACGACGCAACCGCGCGCCCGCAACAGTTGCACGCTCGCAGAGACGACAAGGTCGACGTCGTGCGACGTCGACCTTGTCGTTCCGAGTCGGCAGGGCCGACCTGCGCCTGCGCCTACTCGGCCGAGTGCCGCCCGTGCGGGTGCGCCGCGTCGTCGGCGTCGTCCAGCCGGGAGGCCCGGCTCGCCTCCGCAGCGTCGGCCCCGGTCGCAGGAGCGCCGGCGTCCACCACCGGGGCAGCATGGGCAGCCCGGGTCCGGATGGCACCGGTCGTCGTCGGGGGCTCGTCGACCGGCGCTGCCGCCGAGTGCGCGCCGTGCGTTGTGGCGTCGGGAAGGGGAGCACGGGTGTCATCCGTGGCGACGTCGTTCGGCAGCACCGACACGTCCGATGATCCGGCAGCGCGAGCCGACCGGGGCTGTGCGGGCACGTCGGGCGAGGTCGGCACTGCCTCGGATGACGCGAGCGCCGCCGAACCCGATCCGGCGCCGGCAGCACCCGCGCCCGCACCGGCAGCCGCAGCGTCAGCGTCAGCGGTCCGTGCGGCGTCCGCCTGCTCCTGCAGCGCCGAGGTCTTGCGCAGCGGCGGCACCCGGAAGAACCAGGTCAGCACGAACGCGAGCAGGATCACCGCGAGGCCGACGTAGTACACGCGGACGGCCGAGTCGCTGAAACCGACCAGGAACGGACGGGTGAGTCGCTTGTCCGCGCCGTTCAGGAACGAGGTGTCGCTCGTCGCCGCGGAACCGGACGAGCTCGCGCTCGAATCGCCGCTCTTCAGCTGCTTGATGAGCGTCGGGGCGACCTCGTCGACGACGTTCTCGCGCTGTGCCTTGTCCGAGTAGTCGACCTGCAGCGTGCCGTCGACGACGGTCGCGTTCGCCTTGGCCGCAGCCGTCTCGAGGGCCTGCTGCTCGGCGGCCGGCTTGGCGTCGTCGACCTGCTGGGCGATGACGGTGTCGGCTGCGGCGGCGGGGAGCTTGCCGGCTGCGACCTGCTGCTGCACGGCGGCGGTGACCTGCTTCGTGACGGCGGCGTCGGCGGCTTCCTTCGCCTGCACGGCGCCGTCGTTCAGGCCGTCCTGCACGTTCTTCTGCACGGGATCGACGATCTTCGTCCAGATCTGGTCCATCACGCCCTTGTTCTCGGAGGCGTTCGCGACCGAGGGGGTGAGCGCGGCGTTGAGGGCACTCTTCAGGTCGGTCTCGTTCTGCATCGCCGCGGTGATGTTCGTCGGCATCAGGGTGAACAGGACGGACAGCAGCACCGCGGTGCCCATGGTGCCGCCGATCTGCCGGAAGAACGTCGCGGCGCTGGTGGCGACGCCGATGTCCCGCGGGGACACCGAGTTCTGCGCCGCGAGGGTCAGCGTCTGCATGAGCTGCCCGAGCCCGAGGCCGATGCCGAACATGCCGAGCATCAGGAACCAGAGGGGGCGGTCGGCGGTCAGGAACGTCAGGACCGTGAAGCCGATGGCCGTGAACGCCGTGCCCGTGATCGGGAAGACCTGGTAATTGCCGGTCCGCGAGATGATCTGGCCCGAGGCGATCGACGAGATCATCAGACCGAGCACCATCGGGAGCATGGCGAACCCGGACTCGGTGGGGGTGACGCCCTTCACGATCTGCAGGTACAGCGGGATCGTCAGCATCGCGCCGAACATGCCGAAGCCGACGAGCACGGACAGGATCGCGGACATCGAGAACACCCGCGAGCCGAACAGCTTCATCGGCAGGATCGCGTCGCTGCCCATCGCCCGTTCGACGATGATGAACGCGATCAGACCGGCTGCACCGATGCCGTAGCAGGCGAAGGCGCCGGGGGAGCTCCAGCCCCACTCGCGACCCTGCTCGGCGATCAGCAGCAACGGCACGAGGGTGACGATGACGAGCGTCGCACCCCACCAGTCGATCCGGGGCTTGCCGCGGTCACCGAACTTCGGCAGGTGCAGGAACGTCAGCACCATGAAGAGCGCGATGACGCCGATCGGCACGTTGATCAGGAACACCCAGCGCCAGCCGGAGATGAACAGCAGCTCGCTCGCGCCGGCGAAGACGCCACCGACGAGCGGACCGATCACCGACGAGATGCCGAAGACGGCCAGGAAGTAGCCCTGGTACTTCGCCCGCTCGCGGGGGCGAGCATGTCGCCCATGATCGCCAGCGGCAGGGACATCAGGCCACCGGCACCGAGACCCTGCAGCGCACGGAACCCGGCGAGCATGAGCATCGAGGTCGAGAACGACGCGAGGAACGACCCGACGATGAAGATGCCGATCGCCGTGATGAACAGCGGCCGCCGACCGAAGATGTCGGAGAGCTTGCCGTAGATCGGCGTCGTCACGGTCGAGGCGATCAGGTACCCGGTGGTGACCCAGGCCTGCTGGTCGAGGCCGTGCAGGTCGTCACCGATGGTGCGGATCGCGGTGCCGACGATCGTCTGGTCGAGGGCTCCGAGGAACATCCCGGCCATCAGGCCGTAGATCACCAACAGGATCTGTCGGTGGTTCATCACGACGTTGGACGCCGTGGTGGGGGCCGCGGGTGCGGTCGCCGTCTGGGTCATGAGCAGGGTCTCCCGGTACCGATGCGCTGGCGAAACGATTTTTGCGCTGCCTGCAAAGTTACATCTGCCGCAAGTGCTCGGTTGCTCAGGAGCGGCTTCCTGTGTGGATCGGCAGTCACGGTACGCCCGGATCGTGGGCTCGGTGACGATCCCGGTTGACGGCCAGGAGGCCCGGCTCGGCCCCGTCAGACCGCTGCGGTCTCCACGACCCGGGTCACACCGCGTGCCGCCAGCGCCGCGGGGTCGGCTGCGGTCCGGCTCGTCACGACGGTCACGGCCTCGCCGGCGGCTCGCAGGCGGTGCCAGCGCTCGAAGACGGTGCCGCCCGGTGCCAGGTCCGCCCGACGGACCGGCAGGTCGGCTGCGTCGACGTCGACCACGACGGCACTCGTCCGCGGGGTCGGGGTCGGAGCGGAACGCCGAGCGTCGGCGACGACCTCGGCGTAGCGGCGGCCGAGCGGCTTCACGCGGTTGTCGACGTCGAGCAGGCCGAGCGAGTACTCCAGGTCCTTGAAGTCGCCCAGGTCGCGGGAGACGTCGTGGGAGCACCACCACGTGACCGCGTGCAGGCGCTCGGTGGTGAGGGCTGCGGCGACCGTGCGCTCGAGGAACTCGGGCATCTCGGACTCGGCGAGGTGCCGGTCGGGTGCCCCGACCTCCTGCAGCCAGACGGGCCGCTCGAGGTCGGTGGCGAAGGCGCGGGCGAGCTCGATCATCCACTCGGCGTGCCGGACGGACTCGTCGGAGAGCGCGCCGTACCGACCGGCCACCCCGTTGAAGATCCAGGAGTGCACGGTCGTGACGTCTCCGAGCCGGCTGGCGTGCGCCGGCACGAACGGGTGGCCGTCGCGGTACCAGAGGTGGTCGTTCTCGGAGTGCGTGACGACGTGTCGCGGGTCCTTGTCGCGGGGTGCGCCGAGCAGGGACTCGAGCCAGTGCGTCACCTGCGCGGTGTCGGCGGGCATCGCGGCGGGGTTCGGTGGCTGGAACTGGTTGAGCTCGTTGCCCAGGGTCAACCCGGTGAAGTTCGGGCGGTCGCGCACCGCGTCGTACACGGCGGCGACCAGGGCGGCCTGCGCGTCGATCGCCGGCTGGTCCGTGAACATGTTGCCGTCGTGCCAGTTCACGAGCCACGCGGGGACGAAGTCGAAGCCGGACATGTGCCCCTGGACGACGTCGACGCTGGCGTCCAGCCCGAACTCGGCGGCGATGTCGACCACCAGGGCCACGTCGTCGAGGGCGCGTCGGCGGATGAGTGTGCGGTTCGGCTGCAGGGTCGGCCACAGCGGGAACAGCCGGACGTGGTCGAGGCCGAGGGTGGCGATCGCCTCGAGGTCGCGGCGGATCGCGGATTCCTCCACCGACTGCCACTGGAACATCCAGTCGGTCGAGGGCACGTAGTTCACGCCGAAGCGCGTGGCGGTGGTCATCGGTCTCCTTCGGTCAGGGAACGGTGGCGGCGGCTGGGGCGGGGCCGGTCGAGCCGCGGACGTGCAGGGCGCGCCCGCCGACCTCGGCATCGGTGACCTCGTCGCCGCGGACGAGTCGTTCGACCAGGGCGACGGCGGTGCGGGCGGACTCCTCGACGGGGGCGTCCAGGGCGGTCAGCGACGGACGCACGATCGACGAGACCCACGAGTCCTCCCACGCGACGACGGACAGGTCCTCGGGCACGCGGACACCGAGCTCGGGGGCGTGCGCGATCACCTCGGCCGCGATCGCCTCGCCGTCCAGGACGATCGCCGTGGCGCGGTCCAGCCGGGCGAGCAGGTCGGCCACCGGGTCCTCGGCGTCGGCTCGCCACCCGAGCACGAGCGCGTCCACGCCCCGGCGCGCGGCTGCGGCGGTGAAGCGGGCGTCGCGGGCGCCGGTGTGCGCGAGCGCCGGACCATCCCCGACGCGGGCGATCCGGCGGTGTCCGAGCGAACCGAGGTGGTCGAGCAAGGACTCGGTCGCGTCGGCGTCGCCCACCGTGACCGCCGGGACGGTGCTGCCGGCGATCGGTGCGCCGAGCATGACGGCCGGGGCCGCCAGGTGCTGCAGCATCGGGATGCGGGGGTCGTCTGTGCGGACGTCGACGAGCAGGAAGCCGTCGACACGCTGCTCGGTCCACCACTGCCGGTAGACGGCGGCTTCGTCGTCGGCCTGCACGAGGGTGACGGACAGCGACCAGCCGATCGCGGCGAGGGGTTCGGTCAGCCCGGCGATCAGCCGCATCGTGAACGGGTCGCGCTGGAAGGTGTCGCGTGAGCGGGCGAGGACCAGTCCCAGGCTGCGACCCGCGTTGCCGGAGAGCTTGCGGCTCGCCAGGTTCGGCCGCCAGTTCAGGTCGTCGGCGGCCTTGCGGATGCGGGCCGCGGTGGCGGCGGACACGTTCGGCCGCCCGTTGAACACGTGCGAGACCGCCGAGGTCGAGACGCCGGCGCGCTTGGCGACCTGCGCGATGGTCACGCGGCGTCGGTCGATGGCTCCGGCGGTGGTGTCGCTCATGCCGTCGAGCGTAGAGGCTTGACCGCGTCGTGTAAAGCGGTATACGTTGCTCGTCACCTGAAGTACACCGCTGTACCAAATGCATCGCGATCGCTCCACCATCCACTGCCAGGGAGGCACCGTGACGGACGGCATCAGTAGGCGCACCCTCATCGGGGCCGGGCTCGGCGCCGGCATCCTCGCGCCGATCCTGGCCGGGTGCAGCGCGCTCACCCCGGCCTCGAGCGGCCCCGGCACGCTGAGCGTGCACACCCAGCTCAGCGGCGCGGTCGCGGGTGCGCAGACGTTCACGGACGTCGTCGCCGCCTACCGCCGCCGCACGGACCGCAAGGTCGCCCTGCTGTCGAACGGGTCCGACCTGCCGATCGTCTTCGAGACGAGTTCCCTCGCCGGCAAGGAAGCCGACGTCGCCATCGTGAACATGGTCGGGCGGACGTTGTCCTGGACGGGTGAGGACGCCACGATCGACGTCTCCCGGTACCTCGACGAGTGGGACCTGCGCGACAAGATCATCCCCGAGGCGCTCGAGGAGTGGACCGACGACCAGGGCCGGCTCCGGGCGTTCCCGTTCACCCGGACGAACTGGCCGGTGTCGTTCAACACGGCGCTGCTCGAACAGGCCGGAGTCAGCGAGATCCCGACGACCTCCGACGCGCTCATCGCCGCCGCCGACCGCCTGCGCTCCGCCGGCATCGGGCCGGTCACCGTCGGCGGGTCGGACTGGAGCGGGCAGAAGCTCCTCATGCAGGTGATCCAGGGGTTCGTGTCCCAGGACGAAGCGGCGAAGGTCTTCTCCACGGGCAGGATCTCGGAGAGCGCCGGTGCGGTCCGCGGAGTCGAGCACTTCGTCGAGCTCCGCGACGCCGGGGTCTTCGTGGACTCGGTGCAGGGCTTCACCTCGGACTCCGAACTGACGCAGTTCACCACGCGCAAGGCCGCGATCGTCCCCGCGATGTCCTCCGCCCTGGCGCTGGTGTCGAAGGAACGCGCGAAGGAGGTCACCGTGGGTGGCTGGCCGGTCCCCTCGCAGCACGCGGCCATCGCGCACCCGAGCGTCATCAAGAGCTACAACGGGCACGGCATCTGGATCAGCGAGAACGGCCGGGCGAAGCTCGACCTCATCAAGCCGTTCGTGCAGTACCTGTACTCGTCGGCGGTGACGACCGAGTTCGTCCTCGACTCCGGCCGCGACATGAGCCGGATCACCGACACCGTCAGCCGCGACTTCCCGCTCGTCGCCCAGGCGTCGAAGCTCACCGACGACCAGGTCACCCCGGTGATGCTGCCCGACCTGCTCGTGCCCGACTCGGCGTACGAGCCGATGATCCGTGCGACCAGCCTGGCGTACGGCTCGGGCACCTCGGCCGACCGCATCATCGACCTCTTCGAGCGCGCCTACACGGCCGCCTGACCCACCCGACCCTGCGAGAAGGAGCTCCCCATGGCAGTGCTCGTCGAGGAACCACCCGTCCGGTCGGCGTCGACCCCGCCCGGACCTGTCCGCCGCGGATCCCGCGCCGTCGGCAGCACCCGCGGCAGCTTCCCGACCTTCGCGATCCCGGCGCTGGTCTGGTACGGCCTGTTCATGATCGGGCCGGTCGTCGCGATGATCGTGATCGCCTTCCTGAGCTGGCCCGGCATGCTCGTCTCGCCGACGTTCGCGGGGCTCGACAACTTCCGGGTGCTGTTCTCCGACGAGACGTTCTGGGCCGCGGTGCGGAACAGCACGGTGCAGATCGTGGTGGGGCTGCCGATCATGATCGTGCTGGCGTTCCTGCTCGCCTTCCACGTCGTGCAGAAGCCGCGCGGGCACAAGGTGCTCCGCTACCTGCTCTTCATCCCGGCGCTCATCTCGGCACCGGCCACGGCGATGATGTTCTACGCGATGCTCAACCCCGACGGCCTGGTCAACGGGGTGCTCGCGACGCTCGGCATCGGCGGCAAGGCCTGGCTGGCCGACCCCGCGACCGCCCTCGGCGCGCTCATCGTCGTCGACCTGTGGGCCGGCATCGGGTACTCGGCGGTGCTCATCGCGAGCCGGCTCGACGGCGTCGACACCGAGGTCGTGCAGGCCGCCCGCATGGACGGCGCCGGATCGTGGCGGCTGGCGTGGGGTGTGTACTGGCCGATCGCCCGCGACTTCATCGGGGTGGTGGCGATGCTGCAGTTCCTGTCGATGCTCTTCAGCTCGGCGCAGAACGTGCTCCTGCTGACCCAGGGCGGCCCGGGCACCGCGACCACGACGTTGTCGTACCTCGTGTACCAGAAGGCGTTCGTCGACACCGACCTCGGCTACAGCCAGGCCGTCGGCGTCGTCCTGTTCGTGCTCGGACTCGCCGGGATGTTCGTCATCCGCCGGGTCCTGCGCAAGACCCACTGACCGCCCCTGACCGACAGACCCCGGGAGACCACCATGGCGAAACCCACCGCCGGCATCCGGCTGCGTGACCGGATCGGCTCCATCACGAGCGGCACCGTGGCGTGGATCTACGCCGCCCTGCTGATCCTGCCCTTCTACTACTTCGTGGTGTCGTCGTTCAAGGACAACGACGGCATCTTCGAGTCCCCGTTGGCGCTGCCCGCGTCGTGGGACCTGACGAACTTCACCGAGGCGATCCGCCAGGCCTCGCTCGGACCGGCCATCGCGAACTCGGCGATCACGACGGTGGCGGCCCTGGTGCTGACCCTCGTCCTCGCGCTGCCGGCGTCGTTCGCCCTCGCCCGGGCCACCGGCCGCGCCGGACGGATCGTCGAGGGACTGTTCTCGCTCGGGTTCCTCATCCCGTCGTTCGCGGCGCTGTTCCCGACGTTCCTGCTCGCCGCCGGGATGGGGCTGTTCCACACCCGGACGTTCCTCGTGCTCCTGCTGCCGGCGACCGCGATGCCCCTGGCCGTCGTGATCCTGACGCAGTTCATGCGGACGATCCCGCGCGAGCTGGAGGAGGCCGCGTCGATGGACGGCGCCTCGGCATGGCAGGTGATGCGCCAGGTGTACCTGCCGATCTGCATCCCGGGCATCGCCACGGTGCTGCTGCTGAACTTCCTGTCGTTCTGGAACGAGTACCTGTACGCGCTGGTGCTCATCGGGCCGGACACGGCGCAGCGGACGATCCAGGTGGCGCTCCCGACGCTGAAGGTCGACGCCGGCACCGACTACGGGATGCTCATGGCCGGCACGCTGTTCACGCTGCTGCCGGTGTACCTCGTGTACTCGATCCTGCAGCGCCAGATGCAGCGCGCCCTGGTCTCCGGAGCGATCAAGGGATGACCGGCCAGCCGACCGAGCACCCGACCGGGCACCAGACCGCGAGGAGCCTCGACGTCCGCGCCCGCATCGGCCAGCTCAACCAGCGACTGAAGGGCTGGGAGGCCGTCCGCTGGGTCGACGGCCGCCCGCGGATCACCGACGTCCTGCGCGCCGAGGTCGACCGGTGGGGCGGGATCGGCGCGGTCTACGGTGTGCTCCGCGCCGACCCCTGGTCCGGCATGCACTGGGGCAACGGCATCCCACCCGAACGCTCCGCCGAGGCCTACGCCGCCGTGCAGGACCACGTCGTCGCGCACAGTGACGGCGGCGTCCCGACGCTCTTCGTGGAAGAGGTCCCGCACGGGCTGCAGGCCCTCGGCGGCACGACAGTGCCGGTGAACCTCGCCCTCGGCGCCGCGATGGACGAGCAGCTCGTCGAGGACCTCGCGGCCGCGGTCGCCGCCGAGGTCCGCGCCCGCGGTACCCACGTCGCCCTCGTCTCCGGGCTCGACGTCCTGCGCGATCCCCGGTGGGGTCGGAGCGAGGAGTGCTGGTCCGAGGACGCCGCGCTCGCCGCGATCATGGTCGCCGCCACCGTCCGGGGCATGCAGGGCGGCGGTCCGGGCCCGATCGACGACCGACACGTCGCGGTCGTCGCGAAGCACCTGGCCGGGCAGGGCGCCGGCATCGGTGGGCGGAACGGTTCCGGCGCCCCGATCGGCCGCCGTGAGCTCGCCGAGGTGCACCTGCCGCCAGCGCTCGCCGCGGCACGCGAACACGTCGCCGGGTTCATGGCGGCGTACAACGACGTCGACGGGGTGCCGTGCTGCGGCAACCGCGACCTGCTCACCACCACGATCCGCGACACGTGGGGCTGGGACGGGCTCGTGATGGCCGACGGCACCGCCATCGACCGGCTGCGCGACGTCACCCCCGACCCGGCCTCGGCGGCTGCGCTCGCGCTCCGTGCCGGGGTCGACCTGAGCCTGTGGGACGAGTCCTACACGCACCTCGACGAGGCGCTGGACCGGGGCCTGATCAGCACCGACGACCTCGACCAGGCGGTGGACCGCGTGCTCGCCCTGAAGCGCCGCGTCGGCCTGCTCGCGACACCGACAGCACCACCAGCGACACCTGCGCCTGCGCCTGCGCCTGCGCCTGCACCAGCACCAGCACCCGGCCCGGCCGAGAACGCCGAGCCGCCGGAACGCGCGACCATCGCGCTCGCCGAACGTGCCGCCCACCGCGCCGTGGTCGCCCTGGGCGGAGCGCTGCCCGCGATCGCACCTGACGCCGTCGTCGCCGTGGTCGGCCCGAACGCCGACGACGTCGACGCCCTGCTCGGCGACTACTCACCCCCGAGGCCGCCCGACGACCCCGGTGCGTCCACCGTCCGCTCCGCCCTGGAGGCCCGGCTCGGCCCCGCCCGGATCCGCACCGCCCGGGGCAGCGGGCTCCGACAGCCCCTGCCGGGCCC
The DNA here is from genome assembly GCF_003814955.1 of Curtobacterium sp. PhB137. Taxonomy (NCBI): domain Bacteria; kingdom Bacillati; phylum Actinomycetota; class Actinomycetes; order Micrococcales; family Microbacteriaceae; genus Curtobacterium; species Curtobacterium sp. PhB137. The sequence continues at coordinate 1,266,356 of NZ_RKQO01000004.1, forward strand.
CGACGGGCTCCTCGCGGTCCGCACGGCGCTCCTCGGCGCCGACGTCGCGGTGGTGGTGCTCGGCGGCTCGAGTCGTCGCGCGTACGACGACGGCTTCGAGGACAACGGCGCCGTCAGCGGTCCGGCACCGGACACCACGAACGGCGAGGGGGTCGACCTGGCCTCGATCGCCGTGCCCGAGGCGCAGCTCGACGTGCTCCGCGCCGCCCGCGAGAGCGGTCTGCCGGTCGTCGCGGTCGTCGTCGACGGTCGACCGCGGGTCCTGACCGAGGTGCTCGCCCTGGCGGACAGCGTGCTGGTCGTGCCGTTCCCGGGGCCTTCCGGTGGTCGAGCCGTCGCGGACGTGCTGTTCGGCGCCCCGGCCGAGGGGCGACTCCCCGCGACGTGGCCCGGCGCCGACGGCGTCCTGCCCGTGGCGCACGACGAGCGCCTCGAGACGGCACGCGGCTACGTCGACGTGACCAGCCGCTCGACCGTGACCGGTGCACCCGGACCGGGTGGCGGGGTGGACGTCCGCCTGGCGGAGGGGAGCGACGCGGTGACTGCTGTGCGCCTCCTGGCCGGGGGGACGGTGACCGTCCCGGTGACGGTGCGCAACACGTCGGACACGCACCGTCGGGTCTCGGTGCCCCTGTGGGGGCGGCGGCGTGAACCCGGTGTCCGTCCGCGGCGACGACGACTGCTCGCCCTGGTGACGGCCGACGTGCCCGCCGGTGGGACCGTCGACACCGCGTACGCGCTCGGACTCGATGCGCTCGGCACGTGGGACGCTGGTCTCCGGCTCGGTGCACGGCCGCTCGAACTCGACTGCTGGACGGACGACGTGCTCGATCCACCCGGGTCGACGCGGACCGTCCGCGTCACCGACGGACAGGAGTCAGTGCGATGGGTGTCGTGACGCAGACGCAGCTCGAGGAGATCACGCCGACGCTGGTGGCGGCCGCCGACCGGGTCCGGGCCGCGGTCGGCACCGAGGTCGGCGACCGCGTGGAGCGCGCGCTCGTCCGCACGCTGCGGGACACGATCTCGCTCGACGACGACGGCGCCTTCGTGATCACGGGGGACATCCCGGCGATGTGGCTCCGCGACTCGACGACGCAGATGACGCCGTACCTGCGGTTCGTGGCGGACGACCCAGCGCTCGCGGACCTGCTCTGGGCGGTCGTGCGGCGGCAGTTCCGGCTGATCGAGCACGACCCCTACGCCAACTCGTTCAACCGCGAACCGAACGGCGCGCACTACGACCCCGACGACCTGAACGCCGACCCGCTGGTGTGGGAGCAGAAGTACGAGGTCGACAGCCTGGCCTACCCGGTGACCTTCGCACACGCGCTGTGGCGGGCGACCGGGTCGACCGCGGTGCTCGACGAGCGGGCCCATCGGGCGTTCCGCACGATCGTGGCGCAGTGGCGGACCGAACAGGACCACGACGCCTCGGCCTACCGGTTCGTGCGCGACGGGGCCATCCCGACCGAGACCCTCGCGCGCGACGGCCGCGGCACCCCGGTCGCGGTGACGGGCATGACGTGGTGCGGGTTCCGCCCGTCGGACGACGCCTGCACGTACGGCTACAACGTGCCGGCGAACCTGTTCGCCGCCGAGGCGCTGCTCGCCGTCGCCGCCATCGCGCGTGACGTCTGGTCCGACACCGGCCTGGCGGACGACGCCGACGTGCTGCGCGCGAGCATCCTGGACGGCGTCCGGCAGCACGGCGTCGTGCCCGGGCCCGCGGGGGAGGACGTCTACGCCTACGAGGTCGACGGGCTGGGCGGCGTGCTGCGCATGGACGACGCGAACACCCCGTCGTTGCTGTCCCTGCCGTTGTCGGCGCCGTCGGTGCTCGACGACTCGGTGTGGGCGGCGACGCGGGACTTCGTGCTGTCACCGGCGAACCCGTTCTGGTTCAGCGGCACCGCGGCGGCCGGCGTCGGCAGCCCGCACACGTTGCCGCAGCGGGTGTGGCCGATCGCCCTGGCGGTCGAGGGGCTGGTTTCCGGGTCGCCGGCGCGTCGCCGGGAGCTGCTCGACGTGCTCGTGGCGACCGACGGCGGGACCGGCGACATGCACGAGTCGTTCGACGTCGAGGACCCGGCGCAGTTCTCGCGACCGTGGTTCTCGTGGGCCGACGCGATGTTCTGCGAACTGGCACTGGCGGCGGCCGAGGACTGATCCTCGACCGCCGCCAGTGCGGGTCCTGCGGGTGACCGACTAGGCGCCGAGTGCGGCGTCCACGATCTCCTTGGCCTCGCGCTGCACCTGCTCCAGGTGCTCCTGCCCGACGAAGCTCTCGGCGTAGATCTTGTAGACGTCCTCGGTGCCGGACGGCCGTGCGGCGAACCAGGCGTTGTCGGTGACGACCTTGACGCCGCCGACGGCCGCGTCGTTGCCGGGGGCCTTCGACAGCTTGGCGGTGATCGGGTCGCCCGCCAGGGTCTCGGCGGTGATGGCGTCGCCGTCGAGCTTCGACAGGCGGGCCTTCTGCTCCTTCGAGGCAGCGGCGTCGACGCGCTGGTAGACCGGGTCGCCGAAGCGCTCGGTCAGCTCGACGTACAGCTGCGAGGGGGTCTTGCCGGTGACGGCGACGATCTCGGACGCCAGGAGCGCCAGGATGATGCCGTCCTTGTCGGTGGTCCACGCCGTGCCGTCGGTGCGCAGGAACGACGCACCGGCGGACTCTTCGCCACCGAACGCGACGGAGCCGTCGATCAGGCCGGGCACGAACCACTTGAAGCCGACCGGGACCTCCCACAGACGGCGCCCGAGCGATTCTGCGACGCGGTCGATGATGCTCGACGACACCAGGGTCTTGCCGATGGCGGCGTCGTCGCGCCAGGCCGGACGGTGCGCGTAGAGGTACTCGATCGCGACGGCGAGGTAGTGGTTCGGGTTCATCAGGCCGCCGTCGGGCGTGACGATGCCGTGCCGGTCGGAGTCGGCGTCGTTGCCCGTGAGGACGTCGAACTCGTCCTTGTGCGCCAGGACCGAGGCCATGGCCGAGGGGCTCGACGGGTCCATCCGGATCTTGCCGTCCCAGTCGAGTGTCATGAACGACCAGGTCGGGTCGACGTCCGGGTTCACGACGGTCAGGTCGAGCCCGTAGTGGTCGCGGATGAGGTTCCAGTACGGCAGCGATGCGCCACCGAGCGGGTCGGCGCCGATCTTCACCCCGGCACGCTTGATCGCGGCGATGTCGATGATGTTCTCGAGGTCGGCGACGTAGGTGTGCAGGAAGTCGTAGCGGTCCGGGGTGGCGTGCTCGGTGCGCTGCACCTCGGCGTTGCCGCCCTCGATGATCGCGTTCGCCCGGTTGGCGATCCAGCTCGTGGCGTCGCTGTCGGCGGGGCCGCCGTGCGGCGGGTTGTACTTGAAGCCGCCGTCGCGGGGCGGGTTGTGGCTCGGCGTGATGACGATGCCGTCCGCCGTGTCGGGGTTGCCGGCGCGGTTGTAGCGGATGATCGCGTGGCTGAGCGCGGGGGTCGGCACGTAGCCGTTGTCGCTGTCGGCCAGGACGTGCACGCCGTTGGCGGCCAGGACCTCGAGCGCGGTGCGCTCGGCGGGGCCGGACAGGGCGTGGGTGTCGCGCCCGATGAACAGCGGGCCATCGGTGCCCTGCGACTGCCGGTACTCGACGATCGCCTGCGTGATCGCGGCGATGTGGGTGTCGTTGAAGGCGGAGTCGAGCGAGGAGCCGCGGTGGCCGGAGGTGCCGAACACGACCTGCTGCTCGGCGATGGAGACATCGGGCACACGGTCGTAGTAGGCGGCGACGAGCGCGTCGATGTCGACGAGGTCGTCTGCGGTCGCGGGGGTGCCGGCGCGGTCGTTCATGGGTCCATCCTGGCATCGCGCACCCGGACGCGTCCGGCCGGCGCACAGCCGGGGCCGCAGAGCGCGGCCGGAGCCGTGTCCGCCGACCGGGGCGACGGCGCGGCTCAGGCGGTGCGGAGGGAGCCGGTCGCCGTGCGGAACGAGCCGGTGGCCGTGCGGGTGGAGGCGGTCCAGGTGCCGGGACGCGACCGCTGCACGTCGGTGAAGCGCCCGAGGCGTCCGGTGATCGGCGCGCCCGTGTAGGTGCCCACCGATTCGGTGGAGCGGGTGCCCGTGAAGGACGCGCGCTCGTCACGGTCGCGGAGTCCGGACACGAAGGTGCCGCCGAGCGGGAAGGTGCTGTTCGTCATGCGCTCGACCGTACGTGACTGTCTTGCATGATGCAAAACAAGTGCACGAACGTGCGCGATCAGGCCATGAGCTCGCAGAAGCTCCGGCCCGCGACCGTCCAGCTCTGCCGCGCCACGAGGCCGGCGTCCGCCGCGTGCCGGTGCAGCGCGTCGAGTCCGACCTCGGCCCAGGGGAACCCGGCGCTCTCGTGACCGTCGGCGTCCACCACGCGGGCGGTGTACACCCGGTCGGCCAGCGGGTCGGGGTTCGTCTCGACGATCACCCGGCCACCGGCGCGGACGATCTCGCCGCAGCGCTCGAGCAGGGCGGCGGGGTCGCCGCCGATGCCGATGTTGCCGTCGATGACCAGGGCGGTGTCCCAGTGGCCCTCGTCGGGGACCGCGTCGAACACCGACCCCTGGATCGCGGTGCCACCGGACCGCTGCGCGATCGCCACGGCCTCGGCCGAGACGTCCACGCCGAGTGCGGGGATGCCGCGGTTGCGCGCGGCGACGAGCATCCGCCCGGGGCCGCAGCCGATGTCGATCACGGGGCCGTCGGCGTCGTCGAGCAGCGAGCGGTCGACCCGGTCGGCCGCGGCGCTCCACCGGCCGACGTCCATCGTCGTGACGACGTCGGGACGGTCCGGGTCGGTCAGCCGGAGCCGTCCGTCCGAGCGCAGTGCCCGGGCGTAGGGCTCGCCGCCGCCGGCGCCGAAGGAGACGGGTGCGTGCATGGTCATCGGAGACTCCCCGCGGTCTCGGCACGGAGTGCCTGGGTGAAGCCGGAGTCCGGCGCGAGTTCGGCGACGCGTTCGGCGTCGGGCATCGTGTCGACGTCGAGCAGCTCGCCGAGGATCCCGACGTCGAGGCCGGCGTCGGTCAGACGTGCGAGCTGGACGGCGCCGGTGTCGTCCTGCGACATCGGGACGCCCCGGAGCAGGTCGCCTGTCGGAGCCTGCAGGTAGAGCGACCAGAAGCCGCCGTCCTCGGCGGGGCCGAACCACGCGTCGCGCTCGGGCTGGTCGAACACCGGGGCGAGTGCGTCGGTGGACACCTGCGGGGTGTCCATCCCGACGAGCAGCAACGGGGCGTCGATGGCGTCGAACAGGAATCCGAGGCGCTCGTCGAGCCCGCCGCCGGGCTGGTGGAGGACGTCGAAGCCCTCGGCCGACTCCGGGACGACATCGCCGTCGAAGAACAGCACGCGGCGCTCGGCGGGCAGGGCGCGGACGGTCGACAGGGTGTCGGCGAGGCTCGCGGACGCCACACGGGCGGCACCCTCGGGGGAGAGCGCCGGGGTCAGCCGGGTCTTCACCTTGCCGGGCAGGCACTCCTTCGCGACCACGGCCACGGTGATGCCGGCGGTCATGCGCGCGTCCCCTCGACCGAGGCGGCGACGGGTGCGGAGTCGGGCCGTGCCACGGAACCGGTCGCGGCGGTGGAGCCGGCCACGTGGCGGACGGACGCCGGTGCGACGACCCGGACACGGGCCTCCCGGCGGTACGCACGCAGCAGTCGGGTCATGTCGCGGACCGCGTTGATGGTGCCGCGGAGCGTCCCGGTCACCTTGCTGTCGCCGATGCGCTGCGCGTAGCCGATGTCGGACTCGTCGACGCGCCAGCCGGCCGCGTGCGCGGCCAGGACCATCTCGAGCGGGTAGCCGCTGCGGCGGTCCTGCAGGTCCAGGGCGACGAGGTCCTCGCGGCGCATGACGCGCATCGGGCCGAGGTCGCGCAGGCGGTAGCCGGTCGCGCGGTGCATCAAGACGGCGAGGACGCGGTTCGCGAACCGTGCGTGCGGCGCCCAGGCGCCCTTGCTCGTCGGGACACGTCGTCCGAGCGCCAGGTCGACGCGGCCGCTCGCGACGCGGTCGACCAGCGGCGGCAGTTCGGCGGGGTCCATCGAGGCGTCCGCATCGCAGAAGGCGACGAAGTCGGCGGTGGCGGCCGCGACGCCCGCGGAGCAGGCGGAGCCGAAGCCCTTCACCGGTTCCGTGACGACGAGTGCGCCGTGGGCGCGGGCGACGTCGGCGGAACCGTCGGTCGAGCCGTTGTCCACCACGATCGCGCGGTAGCCCTCCGGGAGGCGTGCGATCACCTTCGGCAGGGCATCGGCCTCGTCGAGGCACGGGAGGATGACGTCGACACTCATGTCCGTCATTCGGTGCCGGTCGTCAGATCGACGGGTCTGTCCTGTCATGCACTCGACGTAACACGACGACGCGCGTCGGGGTACAGGAAATCTGTACCCGCTGGTCAGTCAGCGCACTGTTTCGGGGCGGGGTCCCCAGAACGGGGGACAAGCGGACGGGAGGCCCGTGGCGGGCGTTCTGGTCGGGTCGCGTCCGCAGCGTGGTTGCGCTGGGCGCGGGGCGCACGGGGCGCGCGGTGCGCTCGCTTGGTGAGCAGGAATGGTCGGGTCTCGTCCGGTGACCCGACCATTCCTGCTCACGAAGTGGGGCTACTGGACGGCGCTCCGGAGGGGAGCGGTCGCGAAGTCGCGCATGCCGGCCGCGAAGTCGACCTCGGCGCGCCAGCCGAGCTCGGCGCTGATGCGGTCCGAACTCGCCGTGACGTGGCGGACGTCGCCCAGGCGGTACTCGCCCGTGACGACCGGCTGGGGGCCGTCGGGGCCCGCGATCGCAGCGGCCATGTCGCCGATCGTGTGCACGACGTCGGACCCGACGTTGTACGCGCGGAACGAGTCGGCGGGCAGGTCGGCGGTCGCGGCGATCGAGGCGGCGTTCGCTCCGGCGACGTCGTCGACGTGCACGAAGTCACGACGCTGGGCACCGTCCTCGAAGACGCGGGGGGCCTCGCCGCGGGCCAGCGCCGAGCGGAACAGTGAGGCGACACCGGCGTAGGGGGTGTTCGCGGGCATGCCGGGCCCGTAGACGTTGTGGTAGCGGAGCGCGATCGCCCGGCCGCCCGTCGCGCGCGCCCAGCTCGAGGCCAGGTGCTCCTGCGCGACCTTCGTCTGCGCGTACACGTTGCGGGGGTCGAGCGCGGCGGACTCGTCGATCAGTCCGGGCAGCAGGGGGTGGCCGTCCGGGCCGATCGGGTCGAAGCGACCGGCGTCGAGGTCCTCGCGGCGGCGGGCCGGCGGTCGGACGGACTCGCCGTCGGACGTCGTGTACGCACCCTCGCCGTAGACGACCATCGAGCTCGCGACGACGAGTCGGCCGATGTCGTGCCGGTCCATGCCGGCGAGGACGTACGCGGTGCCGGCGTCGTTCGACGAGACGTAGTCGGGGGCGTCCTGGAAGTCGACGCCGAGGCCGACCTTGGCGGCCTGGTGGCAGACGACGTCGACGCCGTCGAGCGCGGCGTCGAGCGAGACCCGGTCGCGGACGTCGCCGTGCACGAACTCGATGCCCTGCTGCTGGTGGGCGCGCACGACCTCGCCGGGGTCGCCGTGGACGTCGTCGCGGAGGGAGTCGAGGACGCGGACCTCGTGGCCGTCGGCCAGCGCGCGGCGGACGATCGCGGAGCCGATGAAGCCGGCGCCGCCGGTGACGAGCAGGCGGGTCATGCGGTGGGGTCCGTGGTGACGGTGGGGCCCGTGCTGGCGGCGGCGGGCTGGGTCTGCATGATGCTGGCGCTGGCGCTCGCCGGGACGAGTTCGCGCGGCGTGAAGTCGGCGGGGATCGCTCCGACGATCTCGCCGATGGCGCGGACGATCACCTCGTTGGCGCGGGCGAGACGCTCCATCACGAGGGCGTGGGTGACGGGGGCGCCGGCGTCGTCGGCGGTGGCCGCGGTGGCCGCGGTGGCCGCTGTGTCCGCTGTGTCCGCTGTGTCCGCGTGGGCGGCCGCTGCGGCGGCTTCGTCCTCGGTCGGGGCCAGGCCGGCGTCGGCGTCGGTGACGAACGACAGGTTGACGGTCGCGATGCCGAGCTCGGCGGCGAGCGGGACCTCGGGGGTCATCGTCATGTTGATGGTGTGGCCACCGGCCTCGCGCAGCCAGACGGACTCGGCGCGCGTCGAGAACCGGGGGCCCTGGATGACGACGCACGTGCCGGTCGGACGGAACGGCACGTCGAGGGCGGCGATCGCGTCGACCGCGGCACGGCGCAGCGTCGGGTCGAACGGGTCGGCGAACGACAGGTGCTGGACGTCGTCCTCGAAGAACGTGTCCGCGCGGCCGAAGGTGCGGTCGATGAGCTGGTCGGTCACGACGAAGGTGCCCGGGGCGTAGTCGGGGTGCAGACCACCGACGGCGCTCGAGGACACGATCGCCCGGACGCCCAGGGAGCGGAGTGCCCAGAGGTTCGCGCGGTGGTTGATGCGGTGCGGGGCGACGGAGTGCTCACGACCGTGCCGGGTGAGGAACGCGACCCGACGTCCGGACATCGTGCCGATGCTGATCGGGCTCGATGTCGGGCCGAACGGCGTCGGCACGTCCAGTTCCTCGGCGGTCCCCTCCTCGAACAGCTGGTAGAGGCCAGAGCCCCCGATGACACCGATCGTCACGGCTTCGTCGTTCTCCACAGGTCCTCCGAAAGGTCGTCGGCGCGGTCTGCGCGCTGGATACGCTACTGACGCCGGCCCCGGACGAACCGGGAGCGGCGACACCATCCCTGTTCGGAGGCACCTGTGCGAACGATCGGTCAGCACCGCGACGACCTGGCAGCGCTGCTCGCGCCGGTCCTGGCGGGCCTCGGGGGTGCGCCGTGGCGGATCGACGACCTGGCCGTCGACGGCCGTGCCGGTCACGGGCACCGCGTGCTCGCTGCACCCGTCGCCTCGCCGGTCCCGTTGCCGCCCTTCGACAACAGTCAGATGGACGGCTTCGCGATCCGGGTGGCCGATGCCGGGCAGGACGTCCGGGTCGTCGCGCCCATCCCCGCCGGGGTCGTCCCCGCACCGCTCTCCGCCGGCACAGCGGCACCGATCATGACCGGCGCGCGGATCCCCGACGGTGCCGATGCCGTCTTCCCGGTGGAGGCCACGTCGCCGGGGTCCTTCCCGGCTGCGCTCGAACTGGGGCACGTCACGGTGCCCGCTGACCTCGTGCCGGGCACCTTCGTGCGGGCGACCGGCAGCGACCTGGCCCTCGGTGCGTCGATCGCTCCGACCGGTGCCCCGATCACCCCAGCCCTGCTCGGCGCGCTCGCGTCCGCCGGTGTGTCCACCGTGCAGGTTCGTCGACCACTGCGGGTGCTCGTGGTCTCGACGGGGTCCGAGCTGCAGGGAGCCGACACCGACGCGGCGACGATCGGCGACGCGAACGGCATCGCGCTGCAGGCGGCGCTCGCCGAGGTCGGTGCTTCGTCCCGCACGGTCCGGGTCCCCGACGACGTCGACGCGTTCGTCACCGCGCTCGACGACGCCGTGGGGGAGTGGGCCGACCTCGTGCTCACCACCGGGGGCATCAGTGCCGGTGCGTACGAGGTCGTGCGGCAGGCACTCGAACCCCGCGGGCTCGCCGTCACCCCGGTCGCGATGCAGCCCGGCGGGCCGCAGGCGTTCGGCAGCGTGGAGCTCGCCGGTCGACCGGTGCCGGTGGTGTCGTTCCCGGGCAACCCGGTGTCGGCGCTCGTCTCGTTCGAGGTCTTCCTCCGTCCGCTGCTCGCGCCCCTCGTCGGGCTGCCGGCCGACCGCCCCGTGCTGCACCTGCCCGCTGCTTCGGCTGCGCAGTCACCGGGCGGCAAGCACCAGGTTCGACGTGGACGGGTGGCCAACGGAGTCGTCCACTTCGTGGGCGGACCGAGTTCCCACCTGCTCGCGCACTACGCCGCCGCCACGCACCTCGTCCACGTCCCGGTGGGGGTCGACGCCGTCGAACCCGGTGACGTCCTGACCGTCTGGAGCCTCCGATGACCGCACCCGCCGACACGTCCGAGCAGGCCGATCCGTCCGACGCGGCCGAGCTGTCGCACGTGCGCGCCGACGGGTCCGCGCACATGGTCGACGTGTCCGCGAAGGACGTCACCGACCGCTCGGCGACCGCCACCGCCACGCTCGTCACCCGGCCCGACGTCGTCGCCCGCATCCTCGACGGTTCCCTGCCGAAGGGCGAGGTCATCGGCACCGCCCGCATCGCCGCGATCATGGCCGTGAAGAAGACCTCCGACCTCATCCCGCTCTGCCACCCGCTGCCCATCGCCGGGGTGCGGGTCGAGATCACCGGTGCCGACGACCGCGTGCTGATCGAGGTCTCGGTCCGAACGACCTCGCGCACCGGCGTCGAGATGGAAGCGCTGACCGGCGCGAGCATCGCCGCGCTGACCGTGTACGACATGGTGAAGGCCGTCGACCGGGCGGCCTCGATCACGGACGTCCGTGTGCTCGAGAAGCACGGCGGTCGGTCCGGAGACTGGAGCAACCGATGACCTCGCAGCCGACCAGGGGCCGTGCCGCCGTCGTGGTGGTGTCCACGCAGGCTGCCGCCGATCCCGCGCTCGACCGCACCGGGCCCGTCATCGCGGGGTGGCTGCGCGAGCGGGACTTCACCGTCGCCGAGCCCGTGATCGTCCCCGACGGCGGGGCGATCACCGAGACCGTGACCGCCGAACTGCTGGCCGGGGCCCGGATCGTCATCACGACCGGGGGCACCGGCGTCACCCCGACCGACCGGACGCCCGAGGCCGTCGCGCCCCTCATCGACCTGGAGCTGCCGGGTGTCCTCGAAGAGGTCCGTCGTCGCGGGCTCGCGGGGGCCGGTCCGACCGCACTGCTGAGCCGCGGCATCGCCGGCATCAGCACCGGCGGATCCCTGATCGTCACGCTGCCCGGGTCTCGCGGCGGGGTGGCGGACGGACTGGCCGTGCTCGACGGGCTGGTCGAGCACGTGCTCGCGCAGGTGCACGGCGAGGGCCATGCGCCCCGGAGTGCTTCGTGACCGCGTCGCCGACCCCGTCCCCGGCACCGGATGCGCGCGTCGTCCTCGCCGACGTCGTCGACCGGGGGATCACCGTCGACGAGGTCTCCGCCGTCGTCGCCACCGACCAGGACGGCGCGGTCGTCACGTTCGCCGGCGTCGTCCGCGACCACGACGGCGGCAAGGGCGTCACCGCGCTCGACTACGAGCGACACCCCAGCGCCGGCGACGTCATCGCCGAGGTCGCCCGCACCGTCGCCGACGCCCACCCCGACGTCCGGATCGCCGTGCTGCACCGCGTCGGGTCGCTCGGCATCGGGGACGTCGCGCTCGCCGCAGCGGTGGCGTCGTCGCACCGGGCGCAGGCGTTCGCAGCGTGCGGGGAGCTGGTCGACCTGGTGAAGGAGCGGGTGCCGATCTGGAAGCACCAGCGGTTCACTGACGGCACGGACGAGTGGGTCGCGGCCCTGTGACGGATGCTCAGGTCGAGCTGGTTCACTCAGATCGGTGACCGAAGCACAGACGGCCGCCGATCGGCGGTGGGCCGACGCGGAGATCCGGGCGAAGGCGTACCTCGCGCAGCCGCGTGACCGTCGTGTCCTGCCCATCCGCGGGTTCGTCCTGGCGGTGGCCCTCGTGATCGCGCTGCTGGTGCTCGTCGGCGTCGCGCTGCCCCCGGACTCCGATGCACGGCTGATGCTCTCGACCGTCGGACTCAGCATCGCGGTGCTCATCCTGGTGGTGGAGATCATCCGAGCGGTCCGGTTCCGGCGCCGTGCAGGACGCACCGTCGTCCGTGAGCAAGTCGTCGCCTCCCTGTTGCAGCGTGAGCAGCGTGCGGTCTCCCGTGCGGCGGTCGGCCAGGCGGAAGCGCCGGCGGATCGACGGATCGTGGTCGACGCCGTCGCGACCGACCTGGCGAGCGGTGCCGCACTCCCGATGCAGGCCGGGTTGCTCGTCGTCTGGTCGTCGATCGCCGTCGCGGGGACGGCCTTCTGGCCGGTCTACCTGACCGGAAGTCTGTTCACGGTCGCCCAGTTCTTGTGGTCGGTGCGTCGCACCGTGCTCGCCCGGCGCTGTCTCGCAGCCCCGCACCGCATGGACGTCGACCCTGTACGGCCCCGCAGCTGACCGTGGCCGGATCGCAACACCGGCACGCGTTCGGGGCGTGGCGACAGCCCTCAGGTTCTCCATAGAATCGCGAACATGAGCGTCTTGCTGCCCGGGATCACCGTCATCCTGCTGGTCTTCGCCCTGATCGACATCCTGACGAAGAACGACGACCAGATCCGCGGACTCCCGAAGATCGCGTGGGTGATCCTCGTGATCCTGGTCCCCGTCGTCGGCAGCATCGTCTGGTTCGCCATCGGCCACGACTGGGCACCGGGCGAACGGAACCACGGCCGCTACATCGAGCCCGCCCGCCACGAGGACCGGTACGCCACCCTCGGCGACGCCCGCAGTGCCCACGGCTCGAAGCGCGTGACCAGCACGGAGCAGGAGCTCGCCGAGCTCGAGCGCGAGATCGAGTACTGGGAGGCGCAGGCCCGCCTGAAGCGTGCCAAGGAAGCCGCGGGCGAGGGCGACACCGCCCCCGCGAGCTGATCGTGTCCACGCCGGCCCCGCATGAGTTCGCCGGAGCCACGGTCTCTGAGGAGACCTGGCAGCAGGTGGAGGACCGTCTCGCGGGGGCGCCAGTCGAACCGCGTGTCCGCCGTTCGATGGTCCGGCGGGTCATCTGGATCGTGCTGGCCGTGGTCGCCGCGGTTGCAGCCGGGTGGCTGAGCGCCGAACACCTGCCGCGCTTCGAGCTGCCCTCGACCGGAAGTGGCCTGCCGGACTGGGCGTTCTTCGTCATCGTCCCGCTCATGATCGTTGGCCCGGTCTGCTGGGTGATCGCCATCGTCCGGGGCGGTGGGCAGTTCCAGAGCGCGATCTCTGACCCAACGTTCGGGCTTCCCCGTGCCGACCGCCGACGGATCGAGCGCATGGCTCGTGGGCAGCGGCCCGCCGACCCGCAGCACCGGACCGCGCTCGTCACGCTCGCCGGCCGTCGACTCAGCCAATCGACATCGACGTCCTGGCTCGCCCTCGGGTGGACGCCGTTCGCGTTCGCCCAGCTCCTGCTCAACTGGATGACGTGGTTCGGGCTGCTGTACGCACTCCTCACCGTGTTCTTCTTCGCGATGCTGCTCTGGACCGTCCGCAAGCGGCGGCAGTGGCGAGCGTTCCTGCAGGAGACCGAGCCCCGCGCCGGAGCCGAGCCGGCCCCGGGGAGCTGACCCGGGCCTCCAGGCCGACGTGCCGACGCGCCAGCGCACCGTGCGCGGTCCGTCGGCTGGTGCGAGGTTGTGCGCTCCGTGCGCCGCTACAACCTCGCACCGAGCGGTCAACCTCGCACCACCCGAACAAGCGCGCACCGTGCGACCAGCCGGACGACCCGAATCACCGCCCCGCACCGACCACCCCGCCACGCCGCCTACCCTTGACGCGTGGCTCATCTCCTCGGCGCCGAGAACCTGCATCTCGAGTTCCCCACCAAGGTCGTCTTCGACAACGTCACCCTCGGCATCGACGAGGGGGACCGGATCGGCGTGGTCGGACGCAACGGCGACGGCAAGTCGACCCTCCTCGCGCTGCTGTCCCAGCGCCTCGAACCCGACGACGGCCGCGTCACGCACCGCCGCGGGTTGACCGTCGGCTACCTGGACCAGCGCGACATCCTGCCCAAGGGCGCGACCGTCGGCAGCACCGTCGTCGGCGACCTCGAAGAGCACGAGTGGGCCGGCGACCCGAAGATCCGCGACGTCATCGGCGGCCTGGTGTCGGACATCCCGTGGGACGTCAGCGTCGACGAGCTGTCCGGTGGCCAGCGCCGCCGCGTGGCACTCGCGCGGCTGCTCGTCGGCGACTGGGACGTCCTCTTCCTCGACGAGCCCACGAACCACCTCGACGTCGAGGGCATCCAGTGGCTCGCCGAACACATCAACCGTCGCTGGTCGTCGAACCAGGGCGGCATGGTGGTCGTGACGCACGACCGGTGGTTCCTCGACGCCGTGTCGACCGACACGTGGGAGGTCCACGACGGCGTCGTCGACCCGTTCGAGGGCGGCTACGCGGCGTACATCCTGCAGCGCGTCGAGCGCGACCGGCAGGCCGCCGCCAGCGAGCAGCGACGACAGAACCTGGCCCGCAAGGAGCTCGCGTGGCTGCGCCGCGGCGCACCGGCGCGGACGAGCAAGCCGAAGTTCCGCATCGACGCCGCGAACGCCCTGATCGACGACGTGCCGCCGATCCGCGACACGGTCGCGCTGGCGAAGACGGCGACCGCCCGCCTCGGCAAGGACGTCGTCGACCTGCTCGACGTCAGCGTCTCGTTCGACGGCACCCAGATCCTCGACCGCATCGAGTGGCGCATCGCACCGGGGGAGCGGACCGGCATCCTCGGCCCGAACGGTGCCGGCAAGTCGACGCTGCTCAACCTCGTCTCGGGCACGCTCGCGCCGACGAGCGGCCGGGTGAAGACCGGCAAGACCGTGCAGGTCGCGATCCTCGACCAGCAGCTCGCCGACCTGGCCCAGTTCGCGAACGACCGCGTGCGCGAGGTGGTCGCCCGCAAGAAGACGAGCTACGTCGCGGACGGCAAGGAGATGACGCCGGCGCAGCTGCTCGAACGCCTCGGCTTCACGGCGGAGCAGCTCTCCACGCCGGTCAAGGACCTGTCCGGTGGCCAGAAGCGCCGCCTGCAGCTCATGCTCATCCTGCTCGACGAGCCGAACGTGCTGATCCTCGACGAGCCCACGAACGACCTCGACACCGACATGCTCGCGGCCATGGAGGACCTGCTCGACACCTGGCCGGGCACCCTGCTGGTCGTCTCCCACGACCGGTACCTGCTCGAGCGCGTCACCGACCAGCAGTACGCCGTGCTCGGCGGGCACCTGCGGCACCTGCCCGGCGGCGTCGACGAGTACATGCGGCTCCGTGCGGCCGGCACCGGTGGCGGGACCGCCTCTGCGGCTGCCGCCGCGTCTGCCGGGAGGCCCGACACCGCTGGCGGGACCGGCTCGGCCGGTGCTGTGGCCGGGTCCAGTGCGTCAGCCGGTTCCGGCGCGTCGGCTGCGGCCGCCTCGGGCCTGTCGGGCGCGGAGCGTCGGACGGCCGAGAAGGAGATGTCGGCGCTGGACCGCAAGATCGCGAAGGTGGGTGCGGACCGGAAGAAGCTGCTCGACGACTTCGCCACCCACGACCAGTCGGACTACGCCGGGCTCGGGGAGTTGCAGGCGAAGCTCGCGGCGCACGAGGCAGAGATCGAGCAGCTCGAAGAGCGCTGGCTCGAGGTCGCGGAGCTGCTCGGGGTCTGAGTGGGTCTACTCCGCTGGCTTCGCGTCCTCGGGAGCCCCGCCGCCGGGGTTCGCAACGACCTCCCACAGGTGGCCGTCCGGGTCCTGGAAGAAGCCGGACCACATGCCCCACGGCCGTGTGTACGGCGCCGCGAGCATCGTCGCGCCGGCGATCCGGGCCCGGTCGAGGAACGCTTCGGCGTCGGCCTGACTGTCGACGAAGTGCCCGATCGTCGCCGCGGGGCCGTCGGCGAGGGCAACACCAGAGTCCTTCGCCATGTCGTCCCGCCCGTAGACGCTGACGATCAGACCGTCGTCCAGGGTGAACATCGCCGTGGTGCCGCCCGCTTCGGTCTCGGTCGGCGGGTACTCGGTGCCGATGACGCCGCTGCCCTCGATCCCGAGCAGGGCGCGGTAGAAGTCCGCCGATCGTGCGACGTCGGCGACGGCCAGGGTGATCGCGTGCATGGGCCGGAGACTAGTCCCCGAGGCCCAGGATGAGTCGTCGGAGCAGCCCGGCCAGCTGGTCCTGCTCGGCGTCGGACACCCCGGACAGGATGTCCCGCTCGGCCGTCAACAGGTCCGCGATGGCGGCGTCGACCGCGACCCGGCCCTCCGTCGTCAGGGACACGAGGATGCCGCGGCCGTCCTTCGGGTCCGTCCGCCGACCGACCAGGCCCCGCGCAGTGAGCCGGTCGACCCGGTTCGTCATGGTGCCGCTCGACACCAGGGTCTGCTGCAGCAGGGTCTTCGGGCTCAGCTCGTACGGCTCACCCGCACGCCGCAGGGCGGACAGCACGTCGAACTCCCACGGCTCCATGTCACCGGCATCGAACGCCGCTCGCCGGGCGCGGTCCAGGTGCCGCGCGAGCCGGTCGACGCGGGACAGGACCTCGAGCGGCCCGAAGTCGAGATCGGCACGCTCACGACCCCACGCCGCGACGATCCGGTCGACCTCGTCCTGGTGCGGCATCCCTCCATCTTGGCCGAACCCGGGGCGGACGGCCAGCCTCGTCGGTCATGGGAGGATGGACGAGCACCCACGGGTGCGTTCCGCCTTGGTGTAATGGCAGCACGACGGCCTTTGGTGCCGTTAGGTCCGGGTTCGAATCCTGGAGGCGGAGCCGAGGGCGTTCGGCCTTCGTGCCACGCCACTCGTCGGACCTGCACTCAGACCGTGAACTCTCCGCCGGTGACTCTGTCGAAGTCGGTGGGGTCGAGATCAGGGGGTAGACGGGGTCGCGGGAGCCGTCTACTCCATCTGCAGTAGGCGATCGAGTCTTGCCGGACGACGACCAGCCGCCGTCCGGCGCTGAGGATGAACTCATCGGGGCTAGACCCTGCACAAAGGAGTCATCATGACCGCGATCCAGTCCGCCACACCGTCAACTGTGCAACGCATCCGTCCCGCTGAGGGTGCCGTGGCGCGCACTGCCCGAGTTCCCAAGCTGGTCGCCTGGGGGACACTCATGACCGTTTCCGAGGTGGTCCGGTTCGCCGGATTCATGGTTGTGCTCGTCGCCATGGGTGTCGAGAAGCTCGCTGTGACGGTGATCTCGCGATGACGATGAGCTTCGGCCGCGCCGATGCGGAATCCGTACTGCTGCGACAGACCGTCCGCCCGGACGATCTCTTCTTGCAGGACACCGTTCCGATCGACATGACTGCCGTGCTGCTCGAGTACCCGAAATCCGTAGAACCCGCGGAACCCGCGGAACCCGCGGAGCGCCGAGCGTCAGAGCGAGAGACCACGGCGCGCGACACCATCTCAGCCACCCCGGTCTCCGACGAACGCGAGGCTGCCGTTGGCGATCGGTGAACGGTCCGGCGCGCGGCGGTGAACAGGGCTCAGAGGACGACATCGTCCGAACATCCGAGGCATGTGACGTCTGCAGGCCGCACGCCGATCTTCTCCAGGCACAATCAAACCGTGAACGACGAACCTCAGCGACCTGAGATCGAGTCGCCCCGATGGCTGCGTGCGCAGCGCGCGGTACCTCGCTCCATGCCGTACATCAGCTTCACGGCGATGCTGGTCGAGATCGCCACCGCGATCATTCTCGGCGGGTCGTTCCTCGGATACACGGGAGCCGTGGTCTGCGCGGTCGGTGCCGTAGTGGCACGTCGGCGACCTCACGTCGGCATCGGGGCAGTCCTCCTGGGGACCGCACTGGCAACACTGGGGCACCGTGACGCCCTCGCTGAGTTCACGGTGGTGGCATTCACGTTGTTCGCCATCACGGCTACCGGCACCCCGGCGTTCCGAACGACGTTGCTGTCGGCGGGAGTGGTTGCCGGGATCGTCGCCGCAAGCGGCTACCTCGACCACGGTCGGGTTGTCCAGTGGGACGGAGCTGCGGGAGTTCTGAGCGTCGTCGCGGCAGGCGCCATCGGATCGGCGTTGTTCCAGCAGTACAGGTCCTGGGAGGCGTTGCGAGCACGTGCCGAGGACGCGATCGTCACCCGAGACATTGAGGCAACTCGCCGAGTCGCTGAGGAGCGCATCCGTATCGCTCGTGATCTCCACGACATCATCGGACACCAGACCGCGGTCGTGAACATGCATCTCGGGGCGATTGCCGTATCCGGGCTGGCGACTGACTCACGGACTGCCGCATCCGTCGAGGCCGCACAGACCGCCACGCAACGCATCCTCGCAGAAACCCAGCACACCCTGCGGGTTCTCCGCGCAGACGAGCACGCAGCCGCGGCATCGAGCCCGCTGCCGAACCTCCAGGACATGGCCGCGCTTGTTCGATCGTTCTCCGAGATCGGTCTCGACGTCGACGCGCAGATCCCAACTCCCTTGCCGAAAACCTCGGACGCGGTGGGCGTGACCGTCTACCGAGTCGTGCAAGAGGCGCTCACGAACGCTCATCGATACGGCGCCGGCGAGGCAGCACTCACGCTCCACGCTGCCGCCGGTGCGCTGCACGTGGAGGTGACGAACCCAACCCGACCGGACGCATCGAATGTTCACGGAACGGGGTTCGGCATCATGGGCATGCAGGAGCGCGTCAAATCTGTTGGTGGCACCGTTCGGATTGACGTCGACGATGACGTGTTCGCAGTGTTCGTGACCATCCCCGAGGAGCAAGCATGACCTGTCGCGTACTACTCGTCGACGACCAGGAGATGATCCTTCTCGGTCTCCGAGCCATCATCGATTCCAGCCCGGACTTCGCTGTCGTGGCCGAAGCATCCGATGGATTCGAGGCCCTACGGATTCTCGACCACGAGGCCGTAGACCTGATCGTGATGGACGTACGGATGCCTGGGATCGACGGAGTCGAGACAACCCGACGGGTACGAGCGACACGATCAGCGCAGCAACTCCCGATCATCGTCCTCACCACCTTCGAGGACGACGCCGTGGTTCTCGACGCACTCCAGGCCGGTGCCAACGGGTTCCTCGGCAAAGGCGTCGGCCCAGCCGCGCTCCTCGAGCGACTCCGGCAAACGGTGCAGGGTGATGCAGTGCTTTCCCCAGCTGCGTCGAGCGCGGTCGTGGGACACGTCCAAACTGGTCCCCGACGACCAGTCGACGCCGAACTCGCACAGCGCTTCGCAGCGCTGACGCCCCGCGAACTCGACGTCGTCATCGCCGTCGCCGCGGGCGGTGACAATGAGCAGATCGCCGCAGCGATGTTCGTCTCACCCTTCACCGTCAAGACTCACGCCACCCGCGCGATGGCGAAGGTCGCAGCGCGCGACCGCGCTCAGCTCGTCGCCTTCGCCTACCGCGCTGGACTCGTCTGACCCTCCGGACATCGGAGCGTCATCTACTGCAGATGAAGTAGGAACGGCGCTTCGCACGGACGACGCCCCGACGACTGCGTCACCCGAGGATTGAGACATCAACTGCCGGCCCGAGTTCCTCCAGGGCGGCACCTCATTCTTCAGGAGCACTCATGCCGAAGTTCCTCGCGGCTGTCGGGCGATTCAGCGCCAGACACCGCTTGATCGTGATCGCAGCTTGGCTGCTGATCATCGCCGTCTTCACCGGAATCACCGCCACATCAGCTGACCTGGGCGGCGGGAAGACCACTGCCCCTGACACCCCCGCGTCCAAGGCGCTGGACACACTCCAAGACAAGTTCCCGGGCATGAAATCCTCCGGCTCGGAGGCAAAGACCCTGCAGCTGGTGATGGAAGGCCGCAACGGCGCCAACATCACGGACGCCGATTCCGTGTCCCGAGTCACTCGCATCGTGGACGCCGCGGGGGACCTCCCGCACGTGGAGTCCGTGACCTCCCCGTTCGACGAGCAGCAGCCCTACGTGTCAAAGGACCAGACCACCGCCGTGTCCACGCTGACGTTCAGCGGCATCACGGACAGCAACGCTGAGAAGACCTACGACAAGGTCCTCTCCTTCGTTCACTCGCACGACGCAGATCTTCGCATCGAAGTTGGCGGGCAGATCGCCGAGGACAGCTACCCGATCGGCGGAGCCGGGGAGATCGTCGGCCTCCTGGTTGCGTTTCTGATCCTCTTCCTGACCTTCGGATCGCTCATCACCGCCGGCGCCAACATGCTTGTCGCCCTCAGCGGCGTCGGAGCAGGCATCCTCGGCGTGCTCGCATGGTCGGCAATCCACCCTCTCGACACCACCGTGATCAGTTTGCCAGGCATGCTCGGCCTCGCGGTCGGCATCGATTACTCGCTCTTCATCCTCACACGTTTCCGCGCTGAGCTTCGTGCCGGCCGCAAGGTCGAGGACGCCGTCGCTCACGCCACGGGCACGGCCGGCACAGCCGTCGTCTTCGCTGGCCTCACCGTGATCATCGCGCTCGTCGGCTTGGTCGTCACTCGGATCAGCACCATCGAGGACATGGGCTTCGCAGGAGCCTTCGCAATCGCGATCGCCGTGCTCGCAGCCCTCACCCTCTTGCCCGTCATCCTGCGGAGCCTCGGCCTTCGCGCCCTGCCGAAGAAGGACCGCGAAACGCTCCGCGCCGGCGGAACGATCGACGTCGCCCCGAAGAAGCGTTCGTTCCTGCGCAGCTGGGGAACGGCGAACACCCGGCACCCCCTGCTCATGCTCATCGGAGGCGTTGCAGTTCTCGCCATCGTTGCGATCCCGCTGTTCAGCATGAAGACCGCCGCAAACATCCCGGGCGGCTCGAACCCGGACTCCACACAGCGCCACGCGTACAACCTCATCGTGGACAAGTTCGGTGGCACGCAGTCACCGCTCCTCGTCCTCGCCGAAGGCAACGACGTTCAGGACAAGGCTCCTGACGTGCAGAACGCGCTCGATGACCTCGCTCACGTTCGGATGGTCACCCCTGCCCAGATCGACACCTCCGGTGACACGGCCCTGTTCACCGTCATCCCGAACGGCAGCCCGATCGACGACGGCACGAAGGACCTTGTCCACGACATCCGCGACCAAGCCGATTCTGTCGGTGGTGTGCACCTCGAAGTGACCGGCGAAACTGCAATCGGTCTCGACACGACCGCACAGATGAACAAGGCACTGATCCAGTACGTCGTCGTGATCGTCGTCTTGTCGTTCCTGCTGCTGGTCGTGATGTTCCGGTCGCTCCTCGTACCGCTGTTCGCGACCCTCGGCTACCTGCTGTCGTTGGGTGCCGCACTCGGTGCACTCACTGCGGTGTTCCAGTGGAAGTGGCTGGACTTCATCATCGCCGCACCCCAGGGCGACCCCCTCGGCAGCATTCTCCCCATCATCCTCGTCGGCGTCCTCTTCGGACTCGCCATGGACTACCAGGTCTTCCTCGTCTCCAGGATCCGCGAAGAGTACGTCTCCGGGCTCCGGCCCAAGGAAGCCATCCTCGCGGGCTTCAGCAAGTCCGGCCCGGTGATCGTCGCCGCAGCCCTGATCATGGCCTTCGTGTTCGGCGGCTTCGCGTCGAGCGAGATGACGTTCGCGTCGGAGACCGCGTTCGGACTCCTGATCGGCGTGCTAGCGGATGCGTTCATCGTCCGCATGGTCCTGATGCCGGCGCTCCTGGCGTTGGCCGGACGCGCCGCATGGTGGATGCCGAAGTGGCTGGAGCGAATCGTGCCGAATCTCGACACCGAGGGTCACAGCCTGACCGAGGACGAAACGGCTGCCAACACTGAGCCGCAGCGAGAGGCGATCAAGGCCTCCTGACATTCCCGACAGCGGGGGTATCGACGAATCTTTCGTCGGTACCCCCGCTGTCGTCTGCCTGCGACTGACCGGCAGGTCCCATTCGCGCACAGCCCAACGAGCGCAGTCGCTACGATCTCATCGCGGAGAGGAATCGCGATGACCACCGGTGAAGAAGGCGCTCGAAGCAAGCGCGTCACAGCAACGCGAGAACTGATCCTGACCGCCGCCGAGCGTCTCTACGCGGAGTACGGCATCGCACACATCTCGAACAGGCAGATCGGAGAGGCTGCGGGCCAAGGAAACACCGCAGTCGTCAGCTACCACTTCGGCAGCAAGCACGAACTCATCCGCGCCATCCTCGGACGACACCAGCGGCGCATCAACGAGCTGCGTCTCCTGGAACTTGCGCGCATCGACGGGTCCACCGACGTTCGTGACTGGATCGGATGCTTCGTGCGAGCAACAACGACACATCTCGCAGCACTCGGCTCACCCACCTGGTACGGCCGGTTCAGCGCACAGGTCGCCACCGACCCGGCGTGGGCAGACATCGCGATGGACGAGGCGCGCGAGACTCCGAGCCTCCTTCGCATCGCTGAAGGCATCAGGAGCTGCCTACCCGACCTCCCTCGGCAGGTGCGGGCGGAACGCAATGCCATGGGCCGGATCTTGTTGACGCAGATGATCGCGGAGCACGAACGGTCCCTCGAGCGCGGAGGGCCCAGGATCTGGTCCGACTGGTCGGATGTCGCAGCAGCACTCACCAACGCGATCTCCGCGCTGTGGTTCGTCGATCTGCCCACGGCTGACCGTCTGCCGTGACCTGGGCCGTGGGTCCTCCGTTGAGGGGACCGTGGGGCACGGGCGGGTGAGAAAGCGGTGAGAATCTAAATCACGTGTTTGAAAATCTTGCTCGTCGGAGTTGACTACCCCTGACGGAGCGTCTCTGACTCGCAGATTCGGCTTCCGTGCGGAGGCATACATGACGACATCTGCAATCGACAGCAGCGTGCTCATCGTCGGTGCGTCCGCCGCGGGGATCGCTGTTGCGGAAGGGCTGCGACGACGAGGGCACAGCGGCCCGCTGACGTTGCTCGACAACGAACAGCACACCCCGTACGACCGTCCGCCGCTGTCGAAGCAGTACCTGAGCGGCCACTGGGACCTCGAGCAGGTGATGCTCCGGCCGCAACGGTCGCTGGATGGCCTCGGCGCGGTCTTCCGTCTCGGGCACTCCGCCACCGGACTTGACGTTGCGCGCCGAACAGTATCGGCGGGCAACGAGGCCATCGCAGCCGACAACATCGTCATTGCGACCGGTGTCCGTGCTCGTCAGCTTCCTCTCCAGCACGACCTCCTCGGAGTCCATGTCCTTCGCTCGCTCGATGACGCGCGCGAACTCCGCGAGTCGCTCCGATCGACGGTGCCCACACTCGTCGTCGGGAACGGGGTCCTTGGCAGCGAGATCGCCGCGGCGACAGTCGCTTCTGGGTCCGCAACCACACTTGTCGGCCCGGAGCCGACTCCGATGCTCGCCCAGCTCGGCTCCGTCGGTTCTGCCCTGCTCAGCAGCCGCCATGAAGACGCGGGCGTCGTCCTGCGCGGTGAGTCCCGCGTCAGATCACTCCTGCCGGATCGCGGCAGCGTGGTCGGCGCCGTACTCGATGACGGCACACAGCTTCAGGCTGGTCGAGTGATCGTGGCGATCGGGTCGACACCGAACACGGAGTGGCTCAGCGACAGCGGTCTCGATGTGTCTGACGGTGTCCTGTGTGATGGTCTTTGTCGCGCTGCACCCGGGATCTGGGCAGTTGGTGATGTCGCACGCTGGCGTCACGAAGGCCTCGGCCGGGACCTTCGGCTCGAGAACCGCACCAACGCAACGGAACAAGCGGCGGCAGTGACCCGAAACATCCTCGACGCGAACGCGGCAGCACCCTACGTGCCGGTTCCGTACTTCTGGTCTGATCAGTACGGGATCAAGATCCAGGCGTACGGCTTCCCCGGCGACGCAGATGACAGCGCAGTCATCGAGGGATCGATCGAGGAAGGTCGCTTTGTCGCGCTCGCCACACGGGCCGGTCAACCCGTCGGTGTCCTGGGGTGGGGGATGCCGAAGCAGGCACGCCTCGCGAGCGCGCTGCTCACTGACCTCTTCGCCGGTCAAGCCGCTGTCATCTGAACACCGAGAGGAAGGAAACCCGATGACTGATGTCATTGCATCGACGCAGCAGGCTGAACCGCCAGCGTTCCCCATGCGGCGAGCGAGCGCATGTCCGTTCGACCCATCTCCAGCGGCAACCCATGAACAGCAGCAGGGACCGATTCGAAGGGTTCGCCTCTGGGACGGTTCCACGCCGTGGTACGTGACTCGACATGCTGAAGCGCGGACGATCCTTGCTGATGCCCGCATCAGCGCGGACATCAGCCGACCCGGCTACCCATCCCCGGCTCCTGTCGACGGCGGCGGTTCCGGTCTGAGCTTCATCCTCATGGACGATCCCGACCACGCGCGATTGCGCCGGATGGTGACGGCGCCGTTCGCGGTGAAGCGCATCGAGGTCATGCGACCGGCAGTGCAACGGATCGCAGACGACCTGATCGACTCGATGCTCTCCCGCACCGGACCAGTCGACCTCGTCGAAGAATTTGCGCTTCCGCTCCCGTCGCTGGTGATCTGCGAGCTGCTCGGCGTGCCCTATGGCGATCACGACGACTTCCAGGAGCACAGTCGAACCATCATCAAGCGCGGTGTCGCTCGTGAGGAACAGCGTCGCGCCTTCGAATCGCTCGGCGCCTACCTCGCGCAGCTCCTGCACCGAAAGATCGCCGAACCAGGCGAGGACCTGCTCTCGGACCTCGGCCGCCGCGTCACCGACGGCGAGCTGGAGATGTCCGACGCTGTGCAGATGGGCATCCTGCTCCTCATCGCCGGTCACGAGACAACGGCGAACATGATCGCCCTCGGCACGCTCGCGCTCATCGAACACCCTGACGAGTTGGCGCGACTCCGCGACGATCCCGACCCCGCGCTCGTGGCGTCCGCGGTAGAGGAGCTTCTGCGCTACCTCACCATCACGCACGACGGGCGTAAGCGAGTCGCTGTCGAGGACATCGAAATCGACGGCGTCACCATCCGCGCTGGCGACGGGATCATCGTGGCGACCGACCTCGGCAACCGGGACGACGCCGTGTTCAGCGACCCAAACCGGCTCGACGTGGGACGGAACCCCAGAACGCACGTTGCGTTCGGGTTCGGCGTGCACCAGTGCCTCGGCCAACCGCTGGCACGAATGGAGCTGCAGGTCGCCTACGCCACGCTGCTCCGACGTATCCCCACGCTGACACTCGCCACCACCCTCGACGCGATCCCCTTCAAGCACGACGGATCCGTCTACGGGGTGTACGAACTCCCGGTCACTTGGTGCCCGGCTCACCCACAGAAGGAAGAGAAGGAGCAGACCCGATGAAGGTCATCCTCGACCAAGACAAGTGCGTCGCAAGCGGTCAGTGCGTGATGGCTGCCATGAACGTCTTCGACCAACGAGACGAGGACGGTATCGCCTTTCTCCTCAAGGACGACGTGACCGGAGAAGAAGTCGAGGAGGTCCGCGACGCCGTCGCGGTCTGCCCGGCTCTCGCGATCGCGCTTGAAGACTGACGAGCGAACTCACCGTCGACCAACCGGCCGTCGACCGAGGCGGTCACGCATCGTCACCGATCGTCCCGTTCTGGAGGAACATGACCTACCCCACCGCCAACGACATGCCTGCGCTCCGCGCGCGGTACGCGCAGGAGCGCGACCGTCGCATCCGGCCAGATGGGCTCCGGCAGTACCGACGAACCCGCGGGTCCTTCGGATACTGGGAGACCGATCCCTACACGCCGCTCAAGGAACGGACCGTGGAACACGGTGCAGTCCAAGTGCTCGTCGTCGGAGGCGGGTTCGGTGGGTTGCTCACCGCGTCGAAGTTGCGGCAGGCCGGCTTCACGTCCGTTCGCATGTCCGAGGAGGGCGGCGACTTCGGTGGCACCTGGTACTGGAACCGATATCCCGGCGTTCACTGCGACATCGAGTCGTCGATCTACATGCCACTGCTCGAGGACGTCGGCACCATCCCCTCCAGGCGCTACGCGCCGGGTGAGGAGATCCGAAAGCACGCGATGGCCATCGCCCGGAAGTTCGACCTGTACGACGACGTCCTGTTCCACACCCGTGTGACGGAACTGCGATGGCACGAGGACGACGCCGAGTGGCAGGTCGCAACCGATCGTGGTGACAGCTTCCGTGCACGGTACGTCGTCGTCTCGTCTGGGACACTCTCGCAGCCGAAGCTCCCCGCGATCCCTGGCATCGAGACGTTCCGCGGTCACACCTTCCACACGAGCCGCTGGGACTACGGCTACACGGGGGGCACGCAGGACGGCGACCTCGGAGGGCTGCGTGACAAGCGGGTCGCGGTCGTCGGCACCGGCGCCACCGGGATCCAGGTCATTCCTCAGGTCGCTCGCTCCGCTGAGCACCTCTTCGTGTTCCAGCGCACCCCGTCCAGCGTCGATGTCCGGGACAACCGAGACCTGCCGCCTGGCTGGACCCAGTCGCTGCCGCCCGGCTGGCAGGAAGAACGAATGGAGAACTTCCTCGCGGTCGTGTCCGGCGAGGAGACAGACGTCGACCTCGTCCAGGACGGGTGGACCTCCACCGCTGCCCTACAACGGACGATGCTCACCGGTCAGAGTGACGAGAGGGTCGATGCACCAGACCGAGGCCTCGTCATCGAGGTTGCAGACGCGCAGAAGATGGACCGGATCCGCGCCCGCGTCGACGCGATCGTCGACGACGCCGGCACCGCCGCAAAGCTGAAGCCCTGGTACCGGTACATGTGCAAGCGACCCACTTTCAGCGACACGTACCTGCAGACCTTCAACCGGCAGAACGTGACTCTGATCGACACGGCCGACAGCGGCGGCATCACCGCCATGACGGAGCACACGGTCGTCGTCGGCGACAACGAGTACGAAGTCGATTGCGTCATCTTCGCCACCGGATTCGAGACCGGCGTCTCCGGAGTCGTCTCCGGGACGCTACCGGTACTCGGTCGCGGCGGGGACCAGCTCCTCCAGGCGTGGGCGGAGGGGCCGAAGACGCTCCACGGCTTCATGTCGCATCGTTTCCCCAACCTCTTCCACCTCGGGTCGCTGCAGAACGCCAACTCAGTGAACTTCGTCCACGTCCTCCAGGAGCAGGCAACCCACATCGCCGCCATCCTCGGACGAGCGAGAAGCGAGGGCGCCCGCTTCGTCGAACCGACTCAAGAGGCGCAAGATGCTTGGGCCGAGACAATCAGCGCCGTCGAGACGAACAATGCGGCGTTCCTCGCCGAGTGCACGCCTGGGTACTACAACGGCGAGGGGACTCGCCGCCGCGGCGGCGGGAGCTACAGTCCCGGTCCCGTGCGGTTCCACTCGTTGCTTCGACGCTGGCGTGAGACGGAAATGAGGACCGTGCTCCATCCAGCACTCGTCGGATCCACCAGCAGTTAGACGATCTTCGTCGGTCGCGTATCGCGCGTCACCGCCCCATTAAGCTGGGCACGGCCGGGAGGAGACCGCATGGTGACCAGGAGCGAAGACGTGGCGCGTACCGCTGGTGTCTCGCGAGCGACCGTCAGTCAAATCCTGAACGGTCGCGGTGCACGTTTCTCACCCGCGACGCGCGAACGGGTCGAACGGATCGCTCTCGACCTCGGGTACCAGCCGTCGGTCGCGGCACGGGCCCTCGCGACTGGTTCCAGCGACATCGTCATCGCCCTCATCCCCAACACGACATTCCACGGCAACCTGCAGGACCTGTTCGAGCGAGCGACCGACGAGCTTGCCGATCGTGGCCTGACGCTCCTGCTGCGATTCCCGACCGCATCGGCCGAGTCACTCAATCGGATGGTCCGCGGTCTGCATCCACGTGCCGTGATCTCATTCACGCTCTTCGACAGCTTCGAGCGAGAGCTACTCGAACGGAACGGGGTCCTCGCCGTCGACCCGGGACCGCGCGCCGCAGATGACGACGTCAACAGGAGTATCGGCTGCTTGCAGGCTGAGCACCTCATCGAGAAGGGTCACCAACGCCTTGCGTTCGCTCATCTTCACGATGCGCGTGACGACCCCTTCGGTCAGGCCCGGGAGGCAGGAGTGCGAGACGCCTGCCGCGCCGTCGGCCTCCCGGACCCGTTGAACGTGAGTGTCGAGATCAACGCTGACTCCGCAGACGCCGCCCTTGATTCGCTTGCCGCGCCTGGTGTCGCGATTGCCTGCTACAACGACGACGTCGCAACTGCTCTGCTCGCCGCGGGAACGCGACGCGGGTACCGCATCCCCGAGGACGTCGCGCTGATCGGAATGGACGACACCCCGCTCTCAGCAGTGACCATCCCGCCCCTGTCGACCGTGCACGTCGATCTGGAGAGCGCGGCGCGGTCAAGTATCAACCGAGTCATCCAAGGACTCGGGCTCACAACGACCGACCCGAAGCCGGCCGAGAACCCGCTTCGGGTCGTCGTGCGTGGTACTACCTGACCCGAGGAGAACGATCCGACGCTCACCGCATGCGTCAGAACACGGACTCACCACCGTCAGACGGCAGAAGGGCGCCCGAGACGTTGACGCCGTCGTCGCTCAGCAGGAACGTGATGGATGCTGCAAGCGCCTCCGGAACGGCGATCGGGACGTCGGCGGTGTGACTGTTCAATCGCTCTTGACCGAAGGTGTTCGTCGCTGTCGGACGCATGCCGGTGAGGGTACCGCCAGGAGCGACGGCGTTCACGCGGATCCCGTTCGGCTCGTACATGAACGCAGACGAGCGCGTGACGCCGAGGACGGCGCTCTTCGACGCGGTGTACGCCAACCCCGCAGAGGAGCCGCGCAGGGCAGCCTCGGACGCTACGTTCACGATTGATCCGCGGCCAGCGGCGATCATCGCAGGAATGACCGCTCGAGACAGTCGTACCAGACCAAACACGTTCACTTCGAACACGCGACGAAGCATCGCGTCGTCCGTCTCGTGAAGGGGACTGAAATCGTCGAGGAGGCCCGCGACGTTCGCGAGCCCATCGATACGGGCTCCGGCAGCCTCAACGATCCGCGCGACGCCGTCATCGGCGGTGATGTCCGCTGCGACGGGCCGCACGGACGGGAACGCTGCCACCAGGTCGGCGAGGCGCGATTCGGCGATGTCCACAGCGACAACGGTTCCGCCCTCGCGGGCGATACGCACCGCGACGGCACGGCCGATACCCGAAGCGGCGCCCGTGACGATGACGGTGCGGCCGTCGAACCGACCGGCGGAGATGCGCTCCACCCAGCCCGCACTTTCGGCTTCTTCTTCCGGAGACACTTCTCGCCCGTTCGCCTCCCGAGTCAAAGTATCGAGCACTCCGTCACCTCGGTCCCCCATCCCAGCGATCAAGGTCTCGAGTGGCACACGGCGGAGTAGGCGAAGGGCCGATTCCTGCATGCCGAGCTGTTCACCGAACTGGCGAAGCACCGCACCCCCGGCGGGGTGCTCAAGCCACGCTCCGATCATTGTGTGGCCAGTGAGTGGCTTGTTCGACTCGGACACGTGTCCATCCCTTCGTTGGTAACGCGCGTAACTGACGCTAGAGCGGTCGCGTGTCCACGTCAACCGCGCCATCTGGTTCGAGCGGGATGCTGTTGAGGTTCCCAGCCGGTGCAAAAGGATGCCGATCGGCACCGCGTTGTCCGCGAGTGCTTCGGTGCGACGCAACGAACCGGAGCCTTGGGCTTGGCGGGTCGTCGGCGAGGGTGCTCGGCCGCGTCCGTCCTGGATTAGTGGCCCCCAGTGATCGGCATGCGGGGGAACCGTCTCGGCGGTTGACACGCAATACCCGAGCTGATTGGCTAGGTAACGCGCGATACCTGCGCAGACGATGACGTTGTGGAGACCTTGATGACCGTGCAGCTGCTCAACCAGGGTTGGTCTTACCGTCCGAAGGTCAGCGCGTTTGCCGAACTCGGCGGCGCGGGCGGCGACTGGGAAGACGTGACGTTGCCGCACGATGCACAGATCACCACGGCGCGAACGCCTGATCTCCGGAACGGCGCCGCGCCTGGCTACTTCCCGGGTGGAGCATGGGAGTACCGCACCGAGGTCTCAGTTCCAGCGGACTTCGGTGGTCAGCTCTGGGCGCTCGAATTCGACGGTGTCCACCGAGATGCGATGGTCTACGTCAACGGTGCACTCGCCGGCCAACACGCGTTCGGATACTCCCGATTCGTGGTGCGGATCGACCCGTGGCTCGAGGCCGGGACAACGAACACGATCAAGGTCGACTGCCGCACTCACCAGGACAGCCGTTGGTACACCGGAGCCGGAATCTACCGCGACGTTCGTCTCATCGTGAAGAGTGCCGCGCGGATCGCAGTCGACGGCGTGCAGGTCACCACCCCGGACGTCGATGTGGACAGAGCGGTCGTCGAGGTTGCTGCGGAGGTCGAGAACGGCGGCACAACGACCCGCACTCTCCGTCTCACGACCAACATCACGCAGGTGACCCAGGCCGAATCGTCCGCTTCCCTCGTCACGAGCAGCGCTCCGGTCAGTCTCCTTCCTGGCGAGCGCTCCACCGTCCGACTCCGACTGCCTGTGACGAACCCATCGCTGTGGGACGTGGACTCGCCGACGCTGTACGGCGCGACCGTCGTCCTGACCGACGGTGACGACGAGGTCGACCGCGAACAGGTGACCTTCGGCATCCGCACTCTGCAGCTCGACGCCGTACGCGGACTTCGGATCAACGGACGAGCTGTCCTGCTCCGCGGAGCATGCATCCACCACGACAACGGCCCCCTGGGTGCTGCCGCGATCGTCCGCGCGGAGGAGCGCCGAATCGAGCTGCTCAAAGACGCAGGGTTCAACGCGATCCGAAGTGCGCACAATCCCATGAGTTCGGCGCTACTCGAAGCGTGCGACCGGCTGGGCATGCTGGTCATGGACGAGACGTTCGATGTCTGGACCTCGAGCAAGTCCGACTTCGACTACGCGTCCGACTTCACCCAGTGGTGGGAGCGAGACGTCGAGTCAATGGTCGCCAAGGACGTCAACCACCCGAGCGTCATCATGTACTCCATCGGCAACGAAATCCCAGAAACGGGTTCCATCAGTGGCGGCATCTGGAGCAGGCGTCTCGCCGAGAAGCTCCGCTCGCTCGACCCCAACCGGTTCGTCACGAACGGCATCAACGGATTCGTGTCAGTCCTCGACCTGGTCACCGCCGGTATGGCGCAGCAGCGGGAGGCGCTGGCATCCGCAGAGCCGCAAGCCGGCGGCGTGAATGCGATGATGAGCCAGGTCGGCGACATGATGAACCAGATCTCGGCCTCGCCGCCCGTGACCGCGCGGACCGAAGAATCGTTCTCCGTGCTCGACGTCGCCGGCATGAACTACGGCGACGGGCGGTACGAACTCGACCACGAGCTCTTCCCGCACCGCGTCATCGTCGGAAGCGAGACGTTCCCCTCGCACATCGCCCGGAACTGGGACCTCGTCAAGCGGCTGGACCACGTCATCGGCGACTTCACGTGGGTGGGGTGGGACTACCTCGGCGAAGCGGGCCTCGGCGGCGTGAGCTATCACGACGAGGCAGCCGGTCCTGCCGCAGCGAAGGCTTGGCCCTGGCTCGCCGCCGCCAGCGGCGACCTCGACATCATCGGACGCCGTCGTCCCGTTTCGTACTACCGAGAGATCGTGTTCGGCCTTCGCCGCGAGCCGTACGTTGCCGTGCAGCGGCCCTCGCGTCACGGTCAGACGGTGCTCGGAACCCCTTGGTCGTGGAGCGACAGTGTGTCGAGCTGGGCTTGGGACGGCTACGACGGCCTTCCCGTAACCGTCGAGGTCTACAGCGACGCCGACGAGGTCGAGCTGCTGCTGGACGGCGACATCATCGGTCGCGCCGCCGTCGGAGCCGAGTTGGCGTTCCGGGCAACGATCGAGACGGTGTGGCAGCCCGGTGAACTGACCGCAGTGGCGTACACCGGCGGTGTCGAGACCGGTCGAACGTCGCTCCGCTCCGCCGCCGATGAGACGATCCTCTCCGTTTCGGCGGACCGGACGGAGATCACCAACGGCACGACCGACCTTGCATACATCGACATCTCACTCACCGACACCGCGGGCGTCGTTCGACCGCTGATGGATCGCGAGGTGACTGTCCTCGTTGAGGGCACAGGGACCCTTCAGTCGTTCGGCAGTGGGGATCCGGCACCGGTGTCGCTCTTCGCCGAGACAACTCGGTGCACCTTCGACGGAACCGCCCTCGCAATCGTCCGACCGACCGCTGCAGGCGTCATCACCGTGACGGTCACTGCACCCGGTTGTGCATCCGCAATCGTCGAACTCACCGTGCACTGACCGTCCGCCGGAACCGTTCTCCTCCTCTGCGAACCTAGAAGGAACGCCATGACACAGTCCACCGAACCCGTCTTCGTCAGCGCCGACACTGCAAGCGTCGAAGGCGACCCGGCACCGTACTTCCGGCGTGACTTCACGGTCGCCGAAGGACTCCGCCACGCGACGCTCACGGTGTCTGCGCTGGGCATCGCTGAGACGTACGTCAACGGACACCGCGTCGGTGATGAAGTGCTCTTCCCAGGATGGACGTCGTATCGGCACCGACTCGTCGCAAGACGCCACGACATCACCGGTCTCCTCACGAACGGCGAGAACGCGTTCGGCGCGATCGTCGGTGAAGGGTGGGCGGTCGGTGCTCTCACCTGGGAGAACCGGCGACACAACTACGCGGACCGGCCTGCCTTCTGGGCGCGCCTCGAACTCGAGTACGACGATCACATCGACGTCATCGGAAGCGACGAGCAAGTCCTCGTGAGCACCGGAGCGGTGCACTCGAGCGGGATCTACGCTGGCGAACGCTACGACGCGCGCAGTGAACCGATCGGATGGTCGACAGCGGCGTTCGACGCTGCGAACTGGTGCGCCGCGCGAGCCTTCGACTGGGACACCAAGACGCTCGTCGAGGGCGGTGCACCCCCTATCCGGCGCATGGAGGAACTAGAGCCGGTTTCCGTGACCGAGCAGTCCGCTGGGCAGTGGATCGTCGACTTCGGGCAGAACATCTCCGGCTGGGTGCGACTGACGGTGAACGGGCAAAGCGGCGACACCGTCACGCTCCGTCACGCCGAACTGCTGAAGCCAGACGGCTCCCTTGAAACCGAGACCCTTCGCAGCGCGGCCGCGACCGACGAGTACATCCTCCGGGGCGGCACAGCGGAGACGTGGGAGCCACGTTTCACCTTCCACGGTTTCCGATACGTCGAGGTAACAGGATGGCCCGGGGTACCCACAGTCGCTGATCTGCGCGCCATTGTGGTGCACACGGACATGACTCGCACCGGCTGGTTCGAGGCATCAGACCCCCGCATCACGAAGCTGCACGAGAACACCGTCTGGTCGATGCGCGACAACTTCGTCGGCGTACCGACGGACTGCCCGCAGCGTGACGAACGACTCGGATGGACGGGCGATCTGAACGCATTCACGCCCACCGCCACGTTCCTCTACGACGTCCGCGAGGTGCTCGGCTCCTGGCTGAAGGACCTCGCGGTTGAACAACAGGAGACCGGGACCGTCCCGTGGAGCATCCCGGACGTCCTCCCGACACCGTCAACCGCTACCGCGCTGTGGAGTGACGTGGCGGTCAGCCTGCCGTGGGCCCTGTACCAGGAGTATGGGGAGTCGGAGATCCTCCGACGTAGTTACGAATCGATGACGGCCTTCGTCGACGAAGTCGAATCAGTACTCGACGACGACGGGCTCTGGGGCCACGGATTCCAGTTCGGTGACTGGCTCGACCCCGACGCTCCGTCCGACAACCCCGCCGGCGGAAAGACGGACCGGTACCTCGTCGCCCAGGCGTACCTCGCCAAGACGACGAAGGAGATGGCGCAAACTGCGGCAGTTCTCGGTGAGTATGCAGACGCTCAGCACTTCGACGAATTACACACACGTGTGCGGACGGCCTTCCGGCGTCACTTCGTGACCCCCGTCGGCCGCGTGGTGAGCGAATCGGCAACCGGATACGCCCTTCCCATCATGTTCGGACTGCTTGACGACGACCAGCAGCGCGTCGCTGGAGATCGGCTCGCAGCGATCATCAGTGAGTCGGGCGCCACGATCGCCACGGGATTCGCCGGCACCCCGCTCGTCACCGACGCGCTCAGCAGCACCGGACACGTCGACGTCGCGTACGACCTGCTGATGCAGACGAAGAGTCCCTCCTTCCTCTACCCCGTCCTCATGGGTGCGACCACGGTCTGGGAACGCTGGGACGCTGTGCTCGCCGACGGTACGGTCAACGCCACTGGCATGACGTCGCTCAACCATTACGCCCTCGGGGCCGTCGCCGACTGGCTTCACCGTGTCGTCGGCGGTCTCACCCGAACTGCGCCGGGCTGGCGGACATTCACGGTGGCCCCGCAGCCGGGTGGAGGACTCACATCCGCCCACGCCAAACACGACACGGTGCTCGGGCGGGTGGAAAGCCACTGGTACGTCGACGACGGTGACCTCGTACTGGAGGTTGTCGTACCCGATGGAGCCACCGCCACCGTCATCCCCCCGCTGCATCCAGAACAGCTCGCCGTCGATGTCGCTCCTGGTCGGCACTCATGGCGGTACGCGGCGCCGGCAGGGTTCGGCGAGAAGGCAGAGCTGACACTCGACTCCAGCGTCAAAGAGACCATGAAGGACGACGCCGTCTGGGCCGCCGTTCTCGACGTCCTCCGCTCGTACTTCCCGGGTGTGCCGGTCGAAGCCGCGGGTAGCCGCCTCGGCGATGCGCCGGTGCGCACCCTCGCGCAGCAGCACCCGAACTCATCGGCGATGGAACGGGACCTCGTCGCCGCCCTGTCGATCCACGACGTGTGATCTCCGACACGGTCACTAGGAGCGGAACGAAGACGTCATGCCAAGCGACGTCTTCTCACCTTCGGCAAGCGTGACCGCCACCTCAGCAGCGGGTGCACGGCCGCTGGTACCGCGCGTTACGCCAGATCAGTACCACCTCTTGCTTTTAGACCCTGCACTGGCGATACTTCGGTAACGCGCGTTACTTGACCGCCTGCGTCACTCATCACAACAACGGAGTTCTGATATGTCCTCACCCGACGGCACCGCGCCGCACTCCTCAGCAAAGCCAAACGAGGTCCCACTCGGAATTCCGAGCGGACTCGAAATCGCTGCGGAGGGAGTTGGCGACGCGGTCCGCCACGGCGCCGACCCCCTGAAGAAGATCAGCGCGCGCTACATCATTGGCCTGGTCGTGGCAACACTCGCGCTGTACGTCGCGTGGGTGACCCCGATCGGCTACTCCCTCTCCATTCGGGTACAGCAGATCGACCCGGTCGGCAAAAACGGCGCGATCGCACTCGCCATCGCGATCCCGGGCATCATCGTCCTCTTCACCACCCCGCTCGCCGGGCTCCTCAGCGATCGCACTCGATCCCGCTTCGGCCGCCGGCGCCCCTGGATCATCGGCGGGGTAATCGTGGGCTTGCTCGGATCGCTCATCGTCGGGTTCGCACCGTCCATCCCGCTCCTCATCGTCGGATGGTCCATCGCCTACGTCGGATACTCGACTGCCGGCGCAATGCTCCTGACGCACCAGAGCGACCTCATCCCCGAGGAACAGCGAGGGAAGGTCTCTGGCCTCACCGGTTCAGTTACGCAGATCGGCCCGATCGTCGGAATCCTGTTCGCTGGTGCGTTCGTGAAGATCCCCGTGATCATGTTCGCGGCTCCGGCGGCGTTCGCGCTCATCTTCGTTTTGATCTTCGCGGGCCTGATGAAGGACAAGCGATCGGTGAGCGAGCGCAAGCCCGTCGACATCAAGTCCATCGCGCGAGGGTTCTACTTCAACCCACGGAAGTTCCCCAACGTCGGCTGGGTATGGATCAGCCGAGCTCTGGTCTTCCTCGCACTGTCCTTCTCCACGACTTACGGCGTCTACCTCCTCGGGCAGCGTCTCGACATCACGCTCGCGGAGGCCGCCCCGATCCTTGCAACGTCGGGTCTCATCGGCATCGTCACGGCGATCGTCGGCGCCATCGCCAGCGGGTACCTCTCGGACCGATTCCACAGCCGAAAGCCATTCTTGATCGCAAGTGCGTTCATTCTGGCCGCCGGAATGGTCGTGGTCGCCTTCACTCAGAGCGAGGGACAGTTCCTCCTGGGCAGCGCGCTCAGCACGCTCGCCGTCGGTGTCTACGGCGCAGTCGATCAAGCGATTCAGCAGGACGTTCTGCCACGCGAGGAGAACGAAAACGGCCGGTTCATGAGCATTATCCAACTGGCGAACCAGGTGCCGCAGGCCGTCGGGCCGCTCGTCGCGGGAGGGATCATCGCACTCGCGACCGGCGATTACACCGCGGTGTACATCGTCGGTGGAATCGTCGGGATTCTTGGCGCGCTGGCCATCATCCCCATCTCGGTCGGTCGTCGAAGCACTGACTCCACCACGAGCATCCGAGCGCCAAAATAGTCGCCTGGACACCATCAAGCGAAGCCCTGACCTTTCAGCTCTCGAAATACAGCGAGCGGTGGTCCATGGATCCGTTGCTTGCTGGCCCAACAGCGGAGAGAACTCAGCTTCGCGCTTCTCGGAGAGGACAAGCCGATCATGGATGTTGAGCCCGGAGATGAGTAGCCGACGACCGCGCTGGCTGTCCGAGCAGGATCAGCCGCCAAAAGCTCCGACCATCTATGACGTCGCCGCCCTGGCATCGGTCTCCCACCAAACCGTATCGCGAGTGATCAACAAAACTGGGCACGTGCGACCGGTCACCCGGCATCGAGTTCTGGCGGCGATGTCATACCTCGGCTACGTCAAGAACGAGGCGGCAGCGGATCTCGCACGGAAACCTCACAGTCGCACCAGCCATGCCGACGTGACGAGCAGTCATTCCACTGTGGGCAACTAATCTTGATCACCGCCCGCACCAGAAGATTGTGATCGTGGTCGACTAACGTCAGTTCGGCGACATTGGAGGGTCGCTATCTTCGCGGGCGTATCGCGGCCCGAAGCTGCTGCTCAGTTGCGGCCATTATCTCGGACACCGTTTGCGTCTTCGGCGAAGTAGCCATCGTCAGAAACAGAACCGCCGACACCACGCGGGCAAGATTCATTGCTTCCGCCTCGGGGGTGACAGCAAACCGCTTGAGCTGGCTGCTGACCGCAATCTCCGTGTCACCGACGATTGCGAGCGCCGCGGCGTGGTTCTCTTCCGTGTGATCCCCAAATGCCATTTCGCGAAGGTACGTCCGTCCATTATCGAACTGGGCACGGTTGCACTCGATAATGGGTGCGGTGATTGCCATCACCGCATCGAGCGCGGTGTCTGATTCCGCGGCGAGTCGCGTGCCGCGCTCGAGCGCAGCCTTGTAGTGGTGGTTCTGCACCATCAGCAACAGTTCGCCCTTCGTCTTCGCGTAAAGGAAGAGCGTGCCGGTGCCGATGTCCGCCGCATCAGCGATCTGCTGCGTCGTCACCTCATCGACGCCGCGCTCGGCAAACAGAGCCGACGCGGCCGCGGTGATGCGAGCGAGCTTGTCCTGCTTGTTGCGTTCGCGCCGGCCGGCTCCTGTCGATGGCACAGTCACGAGCGACCCTCCGGGAGTAGAAGACGACTACGCTCAGTGCTGAGCAGAGTCAGTAAGTGGCATGGGAAGAGATCCTACCGCCCTACTTTCCCACAGGCACCGAGGAGACCCCTCCCCGTCGTCGTCGACCCCTCGAGATGAGTCCGCTTATGCCCGCACCCTCCGCCCCTGACACCTCTTCACTCTCGGCCGCATCGAGCTGGTGCACTGGCTCGCTCGCACCCTGATGACGAGAAGCCGCGCAAATATCGATGGGACCCCGGGTGCCCTAGCCGCCGAGTACTACAGCCAGCGCGCCTCGCTCGAGCTGCTCATCACCGAGGGAACACAACCCTCTACAGATGGGCAGGGGTATCTCGACACCCCCGGTATCTTCACGCCGGAGCGCATCGCAGGGTGGCGCCGCGTGACCGAACGGGTGCACTGCGGTGCCGGGCACCTGTTCACCCAGCTGATGCACGTCGAATGCACGTCGCACCTGGAAAACACCCCGCATCACCGTCAGCCGATCATCCCGTCCGCAATCGAAGCGGGTGACCCCGGAACGATCTACTCCGGCGGCGCCCACGGCTACACCGACCACCCCGCGCTCACCCGCAGCTGACCCTGCGCACTATTGAAAGCAGCCTCCATGACCTCACTCAACGGCGCCGTCGTCCTCGTGACGGGCGCGAACGGTGGCATCGGCACCCACTTCGTCGCCGAAGCCCTGGCCCGGGGTGCGGCGAAGGTGTACGCCACCGCGCGCACCCCGCGCGCCTGGGATGATGAGCGCATCGTCGCACTGCAACTCGATGTCACCGACCCGACCTCCATTCAGGCTGCGGCTGATTTCGCCACCGACGTCACGGTCCTGGTCAACAACGCCGGTGCCAGCCCCTCGACGGCCAGCTTGATCGACATTGCCGAGTCCGAACTGCGGACCACAATGGAGATCAACTTCTTCGCCCCGGTCCTGCTCGCCCGCGCATTCACCCCAGCGCTGCTGAAGGCAGCGCACCCGATCCTGATCGACGTGCACTCCATCGGCAGCTGGCTTGGATATGGCGGCGCGTACAGTGCCGCGAAAGCCGCTCTCTGGGCCGCCACGAACGCCTTGCGCCTCGAACTCGCACCACGAGGCGTGCACGTCATCGGGGTGCACATGAGCTATGTCGACACCGCCATGGCGGCGCAGGCGCAGGGGCAGAAGCTGCAACCCGGCGATCTCGTCCGGCAGGTGTTCGACGCGTTGCAGGCTGGAGCTGTCGAGGTGATCGGTGACGAGCAGACCGCGAAGGTGAAGGCAGCTCTTGCAGGCCCCATCGAAGCGCTCTACCCAGAGCTGCCGCCCTTCGCCTGAGACGGAAGGGCGGCACTGCCGCCCTTCCGAGGTGGGCTCAGTCAGTGAGGAACTTCACCGCGACAGGGGCGAACTCCTCCCAGTACTGGAAGATGCCGCCGTGACCGGAGTTGGGGTAGATGATCAGCTCACTGTTCGCGATCCGGTT
Source organism: Curtobacterium sp. PhB137 (assembly GCF_003814955.1). Classification (NCBI taxonomy): domain Bacteria; kingdom Bacillati; phylum Actinomycetota; class Actinomycetes; order Micrococcales; family Microbacteriaceae; genus Curtobacterium; species Curtobacterium sp. PhB137. The sequence goes on from NZ_RKQO01000004.1 coordinate 1,304,960, forward strand.
CCGCAGATCAGTCGACAGCACGGATGGCACCATGCGGTCGTGGTCACCGTTGGCGATGAGGGTCGGCTGCATGATCACGGACAGATCCGACGGCTGTGAGCGCCCGAACCGCTGGATCGCCTTCAACTGGGTGCCGAACGCCTTGTTGTTGATCTTCTTGTCGCGGTCAACCGTGCGCTCCTTGAGCCGTTCCACGAACGCCTTGCCGGCCTTCTTGCCGGGGACGTCTCGGTTGAAGAACAGGAACTCCTTCGGATCGGACCGGGTGAGGGCGGCGCGAAGGATGTCGTAGTAGGTGGCCCCGACGACCTTGTCCATGTCCTTGCCGCCGCGCGGGCCGGTCCCGGTGAGAACGAGTTTGCGGACCAGGGATGGATGCTTGACAGTCAGATCCTGCGCGATCATGCCTCCCATGGAGAAGGAGAAGACGTCGATCTTGTCGTAGCCGAGGGCGGTGATGAACGCATAGGCGTCGTCCGCTGCCTGTTCGAGGGTGGCTGGGACGGCGCCACTGGAGGCGCCGACTCCGAGCTGATCGAAGGTGATCACGTGGCGCTGCTTGGCGATCGGGTCGACGAGCCGTGGGTCCCAGTTGTCCAGGGTCGCAGCAAGGTGGGTGAAGAACACCACCGGAATGCCGCCCTCGGGTCCAAGCTCCCGGTACGCGAACGTGTCGCCGCCGGTGGTGATGGTCTTCGCGGGCGCGTTCGCGTACGAGGTGATCACGGGTTCGGTCGGAGTGCTCATGACGACGGGGCTTTCTTCGTTGGGATCAAGAGAGAGTGCGGTCTCGATGTCGGATGCTGGCTAAGAGAGTGTGACGACGGCCTTGCCGCGGATACTCGTCTTCCCGAGCGACGACAGTGCAGCCGGAATCTGTTCGAACGGGAATGTCGCGCCGACGACAGGGCGGATTATCCCGCGCTCGAAGAGGTCGGTCATCTTCTGCAGCTGCGCACCGTCGGCTCGCATGAACAGGAACTCGTACGTCACGCCGAGCTTCACTGCCTGGGCGCGCACCTTGCGGCTCAGCCCAGCGACGACGAGCTTCACGACCGGATTCAGGTGGGCTTCCTTCGCGAACGCAGGATCGGGCGCACCGTTGATACTGACGGCCTTCCCACCGGGCTTGAGAACGCGAAGCGACTTGGCGAGATTTTCGCCGCCGAGACTGTCGAGGACGAAGTCGTAGCCGGAGAGTTCCTGTTCGAAGTCGTGGCTGCGGTAGTCGATGACCACATCGGCGCCGAGTTGGCGGACGAAATCGGCGTTGGCTGCAGAGGCCGTCGTGGCGACGTGGGCACCGAGGTGCTTCGCGAGCTGGATGGCAATTGTGCCCACACCGCCAGAACCGGCGTGGATGAGGACTTTCTGCCCGGGCTGGACGTTGCCGCGCTCCACGAGTGCCTGCCATGCGGTCAGCGCGACGAGCGGCAACGATCCGGCCTCGATCGTGGTGATCGTCGTCGGCGTGAGTGCGAGGTCGGCTTCGTCGATGGCGATACGTTCGGCGAACGCGCCGATGCGGTGGTCCCTCGGGCGTGAGTACACCTGATCGCCCGGCTTGAAATGGCTGACCTTGCCTCCTACCCGGATCACAGTCCCTGCGACGTCGTGGCCGAGAGTGGTCGGTAGCTTGTAGGGCAGGATCGGCTTGAACTCGCCCTCCCGGATCTTCTCGTCGAGCTGATTGAGCCCTGCGGCTTCGACCGTGACGAGGACGTCGCGTTCGCCGACGGTGGGCTCGGGGATGTCTCGGAGTTCAAGGGGCTGCTTGTACTTGGTCAGGACGAACGCCTGCATGATGTCTTCCATCTCTGTCGGTAGGGGCGATGAATACGAACGGGCGGTCAGCGGGTAAGGAACTGACGGATGGTGTCGGTGACGGCCGTGGAGTGTTGAAACACCACACCGTGTCCAGAGTCCGGAAAGGTGGCCAAGGAGCTGTCCGGCAGGAGTGCGTGCAAGGCGTGTGCGTTGACGACGGGGACCATCCGGTCTTCTTCGCCGTGGATCAGCAGTGTTGGGGAGGACCACAACGGCGCCGACGGCGCTGCCGCGTCCCCCCAACGGTTCACGGCGCGAAGTTGCGCCCGGAATACCGCTGGCGTGACGGAACTGTCCCTGTTCCTGTTCCGCTCGGTCAGCCGCCGGAGATACGCGGAAGCAGCGGCGCGGCCAGCGGCACTGCGGGTGAAGAACAGCAGCTGCTTCGGGTCCCGGCGCGTCAACGCGGCCCGTACGGTGCTACGGATCGCGACCCCGGTCATCGCCTTCAGCCCCGGGCCGTGCTGCGGTCCCGTGCCAGCAAGGACCACCCGCTCGACCAGCTCGGGTGCTTGGCCGAGCAGGGCCTGAGCGACCATGCCGCCCATCGACAACCCAAACAGATCGATCCGTTCGTACTCGAGTGCCCCGAGCACAGCGATCACATCGGCAGCCATAGCGTCGAAGGTGTCCGCTACCACTCCGGCGGATGCGCCGACGCCGCGGTAGTCGATGGCGATGAGACGACGGTCCAGCGCCAGAGCATCCACGACGGCAGGATCCCAGCTGTCCAGATTCGCACCGAGATGCGTCAGGAGTACGAGCGGGACTTCCGAGTGCGCTCCGTACTCACGAACCGCGAACTGTGTCCCGGCTGCTGCCATGGTTCTCGTCGGTACATCGCGCCAGGGCCCCTTACTGAGCCTCATGGATGAGTCCTCTCGACCTTTCGAAACGTCGGAAACCCCGAGTAGACTCAAGTTTGAGTCAACTCAGTTATCTTGTCAAGGAGATGTTGTGGCACTACAAGGGAAATCAGTAGGGCGGCGCGAACGGGCCAAGACCGACAAGCGCGACCGCATCATGCGGGCGGCGCGTGAGATGTTCGCGGAGCGTGGCGTGAGCGGTGTGACGACGCAGCAGGTCGCGGATCGCGCCGACGTAGCGATCGGCACCTTGTACCTCTACGCGGCGACGAAGGCGGAACTGTTGATCATGGTGCAGAACGACAAGTTTGCAGACGCCGTAGAGCAGGGCCTCGCTGCGCCCGAGCCTGTGGGGCAGACGTGTCGTGTGATGGCGGTGCTGATGCCCGTTGTGCAGTGCGTCCGCGAGCAGGTTGAGAACGGCCGTACGTACCTCCACGAGCTTGTCTTCGGAGATCCCGACGAGCCCCACCGGCGCACCGGCCTGATGCTCTCCGGCCGTTTGGAGGCGGGCGTCGCGCGCCGTCTCGAAGGCAGTGGTGTACCCGCTGAGGACGCGGAAGTGCTTGCTCGCGTCGTCACCGCGATCGTGCACGTCAGCACCACCGCCACGGTCTTCGCGCAGCGTTCCCTCGACGAGGTCCTTGCCGACATCCGCAGTCAGGTCGACGCCTGCCTGCCTTGTACCACCGCAGCGAAAACCGCCGCGTAAGCGAACCCGGAAGGAAGGGCACCATGAGCACTCACTACGACCTCGTCATCCTCGGAGCTGGACCAGGGGGCTACGTGGCCGCGATCCGCGCCGCGCAACTCGGTATGCAGGTCGGCGTCATCGAGAGCCGTTACTGGGGAGGGGTGTGCCTGAACGTGGGCTGCATCCCCTCGAAGGCGCTGCTGCGCAACGCCGAGCTGGCGCACACCGTCACACGCCAAGCAGACGTCTTCGGCATCTCCGGCACCGTCCAGTTCGACTACGGCGTCGCGTTCGATCGCAGCCGGCGCGTAGCCAACGGCCGCGTGAAGGGCGTGCACTACCTGATGAAGAAGAACGGCATCGCCGAGATCGACGGATACGGTGTGTTCCGCGATGCCCAGACCATCGACGTCCAACTCACCGGCGGCGGCGCGGAAACGGTGACGTTCGACGATGCGATCATCGCCACGGGATCCACCGTCCGCAGCCTCCCAGGCGTCGAACTGAGCAGCAACGTCGTCACCTACGAAACCCAGATCCTCGAGCGCGAGCTGCCCGCTTCTTTGATCGTCATCGGCGCCGGTGCCATCGGCATGGAGTTCGCGTACGTGCTCCGCAACTACGGCGTCGACGTCACGATCATCGAGTTCCTGGACCGGGCCCTCCCCAACGAGGACCCGGAGGTGTCGAAGGAGATCACCCGGCAGTACAAGAAGCTCGGCATCGACATCCTGACCTCCTCCCGCGTCGACACCGTCACCGATTCCGGCAGGAGCGTCGACGTCTCCTACGTCGACGCGGCCGGGGCGACTGACGTGATCACAGCAGACCGTGTGCTGATGTCCGTCGGCTTCGCCCCGAACGTTCTCGGATTCGGCCTCGAGGCCACCGGCGTGCAGCTCACCACACGCGGCGCGATCGCGATCGACGACTTCATGCGAACGAACGTCCCTCACATCTACGCGATCGGCGATGTGACCGCAAAACTGCAACTCGCCCATGTCGCGGAGGCGCAAGGCATCGTCGCAGCAGAGACGATCGCTGGCGCGGAGACCCTGCCGCTCGGCGATTACCGGATGATGCCGCGCGCCACCTTCACGCAGCCGCAGGTCGCATCCTTCGGCCTCACTGAACAGCAAGCTCGCGACGACGGCCACGAGATCATCGTCGCAAAGTTCCCCTTCACCGCGAACGGGAAAGCGCAGGGCCTCGGCGAGCCGAGCGGGTTCGTGAAACTCATCGCCGACGCCGCCCACGGCGAACTCCTCGGCGCACACATGATCGGTGCCGACGTCGCAGAGTTGCTGCCCGAACTCACGCTCGCGCAGAAGTGGGACCTCACGGCCGCGGAGCTTGCCCGCAACGTGCACACCCACCCGACACTCGGAGAAGCGCTCCAAGAAGCGTTCCACGGACTGACCGGCCACATGATCAACCTCTGAGCCGGTTGCGTGGCCTGTCGCATCGCGCGCGGTCGCACATGAAACGAGGGTGGACGCGATCGCGTCCACCCTCGTAGCTCCCGGCCGCCGAACGGTGCGGCCGAGAAGTCGTTACTTCAGCTGCTCCGGCGTTCCCGGAGCCGGCGTGCCAGCGACCATCTCAGGATCTTCGGCGAGGTCCTGCAGCGTGCCGCCGGTGGCAACGACCTTCGCGGACTCCTCCGGGACGCGCAGCCAACGAACGGAGATGCCAGCGAGGACGTAGAGCGCGGCGAAGATGATCGTCACACCGCCAGCTCCGAGCGGTGCGAGGAAGATCGCAACGATCAGCGGTCCGACGAACGTCGCAGCGCCGGCACCCAGGTTGAGCACTGCAATGGAGTTGCCCTTCTGCCCCGGTGCCATGAGGGACATGAGCACGGAGATCGGTGTGAAGCCGGCCAACGTCACACCGAAGAACGCAGCGCACAGCACGGACACCCAGTACTCGTCGGTGGCCTGTGGGATGAAGTAGAACGCGAGGACCGCGACCGCCGACCCGATGCAGCCGAACCACCGCAGCGTGCGGTGCCACCCAAGCCGGTCGGAGAGCACTCCGAAGAACAGGTTCGCAAAGATGTTCGCCGCCCCGAGGACGAAGACCAGCTGCAGCCAGCCGGCGGTTCCGAAGCCGAGGTCCTTCGCGAAGATCGTCGGGAAGAAGACGAACAGACCGAACTGCGGCGCGGTGTTCACGATCCGCACGAGGCAGCCGAGGCCGACACGCGGGCGGGTGAAGGCGATGGCGACGGAGTTCACGATGCTGCGTCCCGTGGTGACCTCTGGTCGGGCGAGTCGGTTCCCTCCCTTGGCGCCCCGCAGTCCGACGAGCGAGACGACGGCCCCGAGCGCCACCAGGACCAACGAGATCCAGAGGGTCAGGTACTCGCCGATGAGCGGCTCGGTACCGCTCGCGAGCAGGGATCCGAGCGTGGGAAGGCCGCCGGTGAAGGCGAAGTAGAACCAGCCCACTGCCGATCCGAGCCGGTGTGCGGGACTGCCCGCGAGGACCCAGACGAGGAATCCGTAGGCGAAGAACGGGTAGCCGATACCGCGGAGGCCGTAGATGACCAGCATCAGCCAGTAGTTCTGGGTGGGGAGTGCCACGGCGAGGAAGAGCACCTCGAGTGCGGCCCAGGTGACGGCGCCGATGATCATCACGCGTCGGGGGCCCCAGACGTCGGACAAGGCTCCGGACAACCAAGAGCCGATGGTGACGACGGCGCCGTACACGGAGATGATGATGGCGGCGTTCGTCTCGGTGCCCGCGCCGTTGTTCGCGAGGAACGGCGCGATGTAGCCCGATTCGACGCCGTCGCCGATCATGAAGAGGAGCAGGCCGACGAAGCCCCAGACGAGCGGGCGGGGAAGTCCGAGTCGGTCGATGAAGCCGGTCGAGGCCGGGCCGCTGGTACGGATGTGCGTGGTGGACATGGCGGGTTTCTTCCGTGAGGGCAGCGTCACTGCTGCGGGAGGAGATGCACCTTGCGGGCAGATTCGGACTTCGCTGCCTCGAGCGCGGCGGCGTAGTCGTCGAGCCCGAAGGTGTGGGTGACGGTGCGGGGGGCGAGGTCGTCGAGGGTGACGATCTCGGTGACCGCGTCGGGGTAGGAGGTAGCGAGGGACTGCGAGCCAACGATGGAGAGTTCGCGGTCGAACAGGTCGTACGGGCGGAGATCGATGGTGGCGGTGGGGCTGACCACGCCCATCTGCAGGAGCGTGCCGCGCTTCGCCAGTCGGGTCAGAGCGTCGGAGACCGCCGCCGGGTGTCCGGAGGCTTCGATCACGAGGTCGATGTCCTGCACGCCGGAGTTCGTACCAGGCGCCCCAGCGGAGTCCGCACCGAAATCGATCGCGGCGTCGCGACGGACGGGGCTCGGTTCGATGATCTCGATGCTCTTCGCGCCACGCGCCTTCGCAACCGCGAGAGCGAGCAGTCCGATGGAGCCGGCTCCGTAGATGAGGACTCGCTGGCCTTCGATCGGCTTGATGCGCCCGAACGCGTGCAGCACGCATGCGAGTGGTTCAATGAGGGCGCCAGTTGCCCAATCGACCCCTTCGGGCAGCTTGAAGACGACCTTTTCGGGCACGGCGACGAACTCGGCGCACGCGCCGTTGACGGTCACGCCGATCGGGTCCAAGTTCTCGCACAGGTTCGTCGCGCCGGCGAGGCACTCTTCGCAGTGGCCACAGTTCACGTTCGGGTCGACCGACACGCGGTCGCCGATGGCGAACTTCGTGACCTCAGCACCAGTGGCTGTGACGGTACCGGCGAACTCGTGCCCGGGGACGACGGGGAACGTGCCGGTGGGGTAGTCGCCGGAGGCAAGGTGGATGTCGGTACCGCAGATGCCGACTGCCTCGGGGGCGATGACGACATCGTTCGGGCCGGGCGTCGGCGCGGGGATGTCCGCGATTTCTATCGAGCCTGTGCCGTCGAGCACTACTGCGCGCATCTTCGTTGATCCTCTCGGGAGTCGCGTCGCGGATGCGTTGCACCCGCCGTTTCAGGGCGTTCTCCCGGAGACTGCTACGTCGTTGGGCGAGCCGCTGACACACAGTACGACGAGATTGCTGCTTGTGTCTATACGCGTTGGACTGTCTAGACAAAAATCGTTGCAGGTCACATGATGGGAGCCATGCCTTCACTCGCTGACGAGCCCTCTACGGAGACCGGTTCCCTGTTCCTCCAGCCCGACCGCAACCTGGCCCTCGAGCTCGTGCGTGCGACGGAGGCCGCCGCGATCCGTGCGCAGCCGTGGGTCGGACGTGG